>NZ_JACXIZ010000034.1 GCF_014705605.1 Paenibacillus sabuli | reverse complement strand
GAACATTTGGCCAAGCCTTTTCGTTGGACGTTTGACGGCAAATTGCTCAATATCTAAGATGTGATCTTGAATTTAAGCTATTGTGTACTAGCCGCGCAATGCCTTTTCCCCAATATCCGTGCGGTAATGCACGCCTTCGAAATGAATGCGCCGAGCCGCCGCATACGCGCGCTCGCGCGCCTCGCCAAAGTCGGCGCCCAAGCCGACCACGCCGAGCACACGGCCGCCGCTCGTCACGAAGCGGCCGTTGTCATTGGACGTGCCGGCATGGAAGAGCTGCACGCCCTCCAGCGCCGCCGCCTCCTCGAGCCCCTCGATCGGTACGCCCTTCGGATAGCTGCCCGGGTAGCCGCCCGAGGCGAGGATGACGCACACCGCCGCTTCGTCGCTCCACTCGATCTCGAGCTGGTCGAGCCGCCCGTTCATGGCCGCGAGAATAATGTCGACCAGATCCGTCTTGAGCCGCGGCAGCACGACCTGCGTCTCCGGGTCGCCCAATCGCGCGTTGAATTCGATCGTCTTCGTCCCGTCCTTGGTGATCATCAGTCCGGCGAACAGAAAGCCCCGAAACGGCCTTCCCTCACTGACGAGCGCGCGGGCCGTCGGCTCGACGATCGTCGTGATCGCGTCGTCGATGACCGACTGCGGAATATGCGGCAGCGGCGTGTACGTGCCCATGCCGCCCGTGTTCGGCCCCTTGTCGCCGTCGTATACCGGCTTGTGGTCCTGCGCCGGCACCATCGGCCGCACCGTCTCGCCGTCGACGAAGGCGAGGATCGACATCTCCTGGCCCTCCAGGCACTCCTCGATGACGACCTGCGTGCCGGATTCACCGAACACCTTGTCGATCATCATCGCCTTCAACGCTGCGCGCGCCTCGTCCATCGTATATGCCACCGTGACGCCCTTGCCGGCCGCCAGACCGTCCGCCTTGACGACGATTGGCGCCGTCTGCTGCTCGAGGTAGGCCGACGCCGCCTCATAGTCCGTGAACGTCTCATACTTCGCGGTTGGAATTTCATACTTCTTGAGCAGCTCTTTCATGAAAATCTTGCTGCCCTCGATCTCCGCCGCATTGCGCCGCGGCCCGAAGATCGGGATGCCGCGCGCCTCGAACGCGTCGACGATGCCGTCCGCGAGCGGATCGTCCGGTCCGACCACGACCAGATCGATCGCGTGATCGATCGTGTAGGTGATCAGATCGTCGAACCGGCTGACCGGGATCGGCACGCACTCCGCCAACTGCGCGATGCCGGCGTTGCCCGGCGCGCAGTACAGTTCCTTTACCTTCTCGCTCTTGCTCAGCGCCCACACGATCGCATGCTCGCGACCGCCTCCGCCGATGACCAATATCCGCAATTTGCCAACCTCCCCGTTCGTTTCCCGTATCCCTAGTGTTTGAAGCTGCGCACGCCCGTCATCACCATGGCGATGTTGTGCTGATTGGCCACGGCGATCGACTCCTCGTCGCGCACCGAGCCGCCCGGCTGAATGACCGCGGTGATGCCCGCCTGCGCCGCCAGCTCCATCGTATCCCCCATCGGGAAGAATGCATCGGAGGCAAGCACGGCGCCCGCTGCCGCGGCATTGGCCTGCTCGATCGCGATGCGGGCCGCGCCGACGCGATTCATCTGACCGGCGCCGACGCCGATCGTCATGTTGTTCTTGGCCAGCAGGATGGCATTCGACTTGACATGCTTGACGACCTTCCAGGCGAACAGCAGCTGCTTCAGCTCCTCGGCCGTCGGCTGACGCTCGGTGACGACCTTGAGGTCGGCCTCGCTCAGATGGTGCACGTCGCTCTGCTGTACGAGCAGCCCGCCCTCGACCGAGGTCGACAGCCACTGCGGCTCGCGCTGATCTGCCGCGGCCAGCTCGCCGATCTGCAGCAGCCGGATGTTTTTCTTGCGGCTGAGGATCTCCAGCGCCTCCGGCGTGAAGTCGGGCGCGAGAATGATCTCGAGGAAGATCTCGCTCATCCGCTGCGCCGCTTCCTGGCCGATCGTGCGGTTGGCCGCCACGATGCCGCCGAAGATCGAGGTCGGATCCGCTTCATACGCCTTGCCGTACGCTTCGTCGATCGTCTCGCCGATGCCGACGCCGCACGGATTCATATGCTTCACCGCGACGACCGCAGGCTCAGTGAATTCCTTGACAATCGCCAGCGCCGCGTTGGCGTCGTTGATATTATTATAGGACAATTCCTTGCCGTGCAGCTGCTGCGCAGTCGGGATCGTCCCCGGCGCAGCCAGCGGCTGGCGATAAAAAGCCGCCTGCTGATGCGGGTTCTCGCCGTAGCGCAGATCCTGCACCTTCTCGTAGGTGACCGTGTAGCGCTCCGGCAGCGTAGCGCCCGTCTGCTTCGTCAGATAATCGCCGATCAGCGCATCGTAAGCGCCCGTGTGACGGAATACTTTGGCGGCCAGCTTCTTGCGCGTCTCCAGCTCCGTGTCGCCGCCGGCCCGCACCTGCTCCAGCACCTCGGCATAGTCGGCCGCGTCGACGACGACCGTGACGAAGGCATGATTTTTCGCAGCCGAGCGCAGCATCGACGGGCCGCCGATGTCGATATTCTCGATCGCTTCGGCATAGCTCACATCCGGCTTGGCGATCGTCTGCGCGAACGGATACAGATTGACGCACACCAGATCGATATAGTCCAGCCCCAGCTCCTCCATCGACTGCCGATGCCCGGCGTTGTCGCGCACCGCCAGCAGTCCGCTATGCACCGCGGGGTGCAGCGTCTTCACGCGGCCGTCCATAATTTCCGGGAAGCCTGTCACATCGGAGATGCCGATGACCGGCACGCCTTCCTTCTCCAGCAGGCTCGCCGTCCCGCCCGTCGAGATGATCTCGACCCCTTGCTTCGCCAGCTCCTGCGCGAATTCCACCACGCCCGTCTTGTCCGATACACTAATCAACGCTCTGCGAATTGCCACCTTTTGAATGCCCTCCTTTGAATTCCTATGCCTATACCGCCCCGGCCTGTGCCGCCGTCAATAACGTTACATTCTACCTCTATTCGCGCCACTCGCACGCGCACCGGCGTCATTAGCGTTACGTTCTACCTCTATTTGCACCACTCGCACGAGCACCGCCGTCATTAGCGTGACTTATCAGCGCCAATAGCAGCGCCGATCGTGACATGCCGTCCCTCCAGCGCCGCCCGGCCATGTGCGATCTGCTGCACGACCCACGGAAGCAGCGCTTGCTCGGCCGCATGAATGCGCGGCGCAAGCGATTCTTCCGTATCGTCGTCAGCGACCTCGACCGCGCGCTGGGCGATGATCGGTCCGCTATCCATGCCGCCGTCCACATAATGCACGGTCACACCGGTTACCTTGACCCCGTACTCCAGCGCCTGACGGATGCCGTTCACACCGGGGAATGCCGGGAGCAGCGCCGGATGAATGTTCACCATACGCCCGTAATAAGGCTGTACCAGCACGTCCGTGATGATCCGCATGTAGCCGGCCAGCACGATCAGCTCGATGCCGCGCCGCTGCAGCTCCTCCAGGATCAGCGTCTCGTACGCCTCGCGCGATGGATACTCCTTCGGCGTGAACAGCCAGGTGTCAATCCCGGCGCGGCGTGCGCGCTCCACGACCGGCGCGGCCGGCTTGTCACAGACAAGCAGCTCGATGCTAGCATCGAGCTGCCGCCCGGCTGCCGCATCGGCGAGCGCTTGAAAATTCGTGCCCTGCCCCGATGCGAACACCGCGATTTTGATTGGCGCCATTAGACGTCCGCTCCCGTGAAGGTCACGACTCGCTCCCCGGCAGTCACGGTTCCGATCCGGTAAGCCTGCTCGCCCAGCGCCGCCGCTGCCTGCAGCGCTGCCTCCGCGTCCGCCTCGGGGACGACGACGACGAGCCCGATGCCCATGTTGAACGTGGTGAACATGTCGCGATTCGTGATCCGGCCCTTATGCTGCATCAATTCAAAAATCGGCAGAATCGGCCACGAGCCGTAGGCGATCTCCACATTGACACCTTCCGGCAGCACGCGCGGAATGTTCTCGATGAAGCCGCCGCCGGTAATGTGCGCCATGCCCTTCACATTCACCTGTCTGATCAGCTCCAGCGCCGGTTTGACGTAGATCTTGGTCGGCTCAATCAGGACATCGCCGAGCCGCGCGCCGCCCAGCTCAGTCAGCGTATCCGTCAGCGCGTAGCCGGACTGCTCCAGCAGCAGACGCCGCACGAGCGAGAAGCCATTGCTGTGAATGCCGCTGGAAGCCAGGCCGATGACCGCATCGCCAGGAGCAATCGACGAGCCGTCGATGATCTTGGCGCGGTCGACGACGCCGACGGTGAAGCCGGCGATATCGTACTCGTCGCCCTGATACATGCCCGGCATCTCGGCCGTCTCGCCGCCGATCAGCGCGCAGCCCGACTGCACGCAGCCGTCGGAGATGCCCTTCACGATCGCCTCGATACGCTCCGGCACGACCTTGCCGCAGGCGAGGTAGTCGAGGAAGAACAGCGGCTCCGCGCCCTGTACGATAATATCGTTGACACACATGGCGACGGCGTCGATGCCGATCGTATCATGCTTGTCCATCGCGAATGCGAGCTTCAGCTTCGTGCCGACGCCGTCCGTGCCGGAGACGAGCACCGGCTCCTCGTACTTGCTCTTGTCCAGGCCGAACAATCCGCCGAAGCCGCCCAGATCGGTCAGCACCTCCGGACGGAACGTTTTTTTCACATGCTTCTTCATCCGGTCGACCGCTTCGTTGCCCGCCGCGATATCGACACCCGCCTGCTTGTACGCTTCTGACACATCCGTTCCCCCTTACAATCTCGACTCCATAATAGGACGAATCCGATTCAACATAGACCGAATCCAATCCAACCATTCCCGCGCGATCCAAATTGCCACGTTATCCGCACCGCCCAACCTGCAAGCAATTCAATTCGCCGCGTCATCCGCGTCGGCCAACCCCGCACGTGATCCGAATCACTGCGCTAACCGAACTGCCCGGATTCGCACGAATTTCAAATCACCGCGACCGGCCGGTGCATATGAACTGCAAAAGTACAGTTCGATTCGCGGTATTCGTCCATTCCGACTCCATCAACTGCAATCATACAGTTTAATTCCATGCAACCGAGCTATATTCTGCAAAATCAGGCATTTTAACTGTACTTTTGCAGTTCAATGCTAGCAATCCGTCCCATTTGGCCAAAACAACTGCACTTTTACAGTTGAGCGATACTTGAGCGACGCTTGGCCCGCACTTGGCCTGCACTTGAGCGACGCCAGGCCCGCGTAGACCCGCACTGGTCCGCATAGGCCGCCCTAGCGCCAGGCGCTTAGGCCGCCCTGGAGCGGCCTAAGCGCGACTTGCACCAGCCTCCGCACCAGCGGCAACTAGCAGCTGCAGCTCTTCTCCGCTTGCTCCACCGGCGTGGGGTAGTCGTTGTCGAAGCAGGCCATGCACATGCCGCGGTGGTACTCACCCTCGTTGCCGCCGACCGCCTCGACGAAGCCGTCGTTGCTGATGAAGTGCAGCGAGTCCGCCTGGATCGCCTGCCGGATCTCCTCGACCGTCTTTTGCGAGGCGATCAGCTCCTTGCGATCCGGCGTGTCGATGCCGTAATAGCATGGGTTGGCGAAGGGCGGCGAGGTGATGCGCACATGCACCTCCGTCGCGCCTGCCTCGCGCAGCAGGCTCACGATGCGGCGCGAGGTCGTGCCGCGCACGATCGAGTCGTCGATCATGACGACCCGCTTGCCCTCGACGACCTTGCGCACGGCGCTCAGCTTCATCTTGACGCCCTTCTCGCGCAGCTCCTGCGACGGCTGAATGAACGTGCGACCGGTGTATTTGTTTTTGATGAGGCCCAATTCGTACGGAATGCCGGTCTGCTCGGCATAGCCGATCGCCGCGGAGATGCTCGAGTCCGGCACCCCGGTCACGACGTCCGCGTCGACGAACGATTCCTGCGCCATCTGACTGCCCATGCGCTTGCGCGCGGAATGCAGGTTGATGCCGTTGATGTCGCTATCCGGACGGGCGAAGTAGATGTACTCCATCGAGCAGATCGCGCGGCGCTCCAGCGGCGCATAGCGGTCGCGGTGCAGGCCGTCCTTGTCCAGCACGAGCAGCACGCCCGGCTGCACATCCTCGAGGTATTCGGCGCCGACCGTCTCCAGCGCGCACGTCTCCGACGCGAACACGTAGCCGTCACCGAGCTTGCCCATCACGAGCGGGCGCAGGCCATGCGGATCAGCGGCGACGAGCAGCTTGTCGTTGGTCATCAGCAAAAACGCATAGCCGCCGATAATGCGCTGCAGCGCTTCTTTGGCGGCTGTCGTGAAGTCCTTGGGCGAGCGCGCGATCAGATGCGCGATCACCTCGGTGTCGCTCGTCGTCTGGAAGATCGAGCCCTGCTGCTCGAGCTCGCGCCGAATCTCCGGCGCGTTGACGATGTTGCCGTTGGTCGCGACGGCGAGATCGCCGTCGCGGTACTTGAAGACGAGCGGCTGGGCGTTGGCCAGCTGGCTCTCGCCGGACGTCGAGTAGCGCACATGCCCGATCGCACGTGCGCCGCTCAGCCCCTCCAGCTTCGGCTGATCGAACACTTCCTTGACCAGTCCCATGCCGCGATGGTAATAGAAGCCGCGCTTGTCCGTATCGACGGTGCAGATGCCGCAGCTCTCCTCGCCGCGGTGCTGCAGCGCGTGCAGTCCGTAGTAAGCGAGCGAGGACGCGTCGGGGTAACCGAACACCCCGAACACGCCGCACTCCTCGCGCAATTTGTCAAAAATATCGTCTCGGCCAATTCCTTGGTTGTAGTGGTCGCCTGTCCACAGCTTGTCGGGAAGCTGTATTACTTCTTCATCAGACATGGAATCGCATCCTTCCAGACCTTCTCCAGATGTTGTACCGGCGCTTCAATCGCCGGATTGCCGTTGACGCGAATGTTGACTTCGCCGCCGCCTACCGCGCCGATCGCCGCACAAGGCACGCCCTGCGCCTGCAAATGGGCGATCAGCTCGTCCGCTTGCTCGGGACGGGCCGATAAGAGAATCCGCGACTGGCTCTCGCTGAACAGCGCGATGTCCGGACGCAGCTCCGAGGCCACATCGACCGTAGCGCCGATGCCGCCGCTCATCGCCGATTCGGCGAGCGCGACGGCCAGGCCGCCTTCCGACAGGTCATGCGCGGAGGCCACGAGCCCCTGCTGGATCGCGCTCAGCACGCCGCCGAGCAGCCGCTTCTCGGTCATCAGATCGAGCGCCGGCGGACGGCCCTCGCTGACGCCGTGGACGACATATTGCAGCTCGCTGCCGCCGAGCTCCGCCTTCGTCTCGCCGGCCAGTACGATCACATCGCCCGCCGCCTGGAACGCCTGCGTCGTGATGTGGTCGGTGTCGTGCACGAGGCCGACCATGCCGACGACCGGCGTCGGGTAGATCGCGCCGCGCGCGTTCTCGTTGTACAGGCTCACGTTGCCGCCGATGACCGGCGTATCCAGCACGCGGCACGCCTCGGCCATGCCGTCGACCGACTTCTCGATCTGCCAGAAGACGCCCGGCTTCTCCGGAGAGCCGAAGTTCAGGTTGTCCGTAATGGCCAGCGGCTCAGCGCCGGAGCAGACGATGTTGCGCGCCGCCTCGGCGACCGCGATCCGTCCGCCCACCTCGGGATCGAGGTACACATAGCGTCCGTTGCAGTCGGTCGTCATCGCCAGCGCCTTGCGCGTGCCGCGGATCGTCACGACCGCCGCATCCGAGCCCGGGCGCACCGCCGTGCTCGTACGGACCATATAGTCATACTGATTATATACCCATTCCTTGCTTGCCACAGTCGGCGAAGCGAGAATTTGCTCCAGCGCGCCCGTCAGATTGGCCACTTCGGGGTAAGCCGCCGTATCGACCGCCGCATGGTCGCGGTAGTAGACCGGCTCCTCGCTCGGCTTGTCGTAGATCGGGCACTCGTCGACGAGCGCCTTGACCGGCATGTCCGCCACTTCCTCGCCATGGTGGAACAGCCGCAAGCGACCGTCGTCGGTCACCTTGCCGACCTTGACGCAGATGACGCCCCAGCGCTCGAAGATTTCGGTCGCTTGCGCCTCATGCTCCGGCTTGACGACGAACAGCATCCGCTCCTGCGACTCCGAGAGCATCATCTCGTACGGCGTCATGCCGCTCTCGCGCTGCGGCACCTGATCGAGATACAGCTCCAGGCCGTTGCCCGCCTTGGACGCCATCTCTGCGCTCGAGCACGTCAGACCGGCTGCGCCCATGTCCTGAATGCCCAGCACGATGCCGCTGTTGATCAGCTCCAGGCAGGCCTCCATGACCAGCTTCTCCATGAACGGATCGCCCACCTGGACCGCCGTGCGCTTCGCCTCGGACTCCTCGGTCAGCTCCTCGGACGCGAAGGTCGCGCCGTGGATGCCGTCGCGGCCCGTCGCCGGACCGACGTAGAAGACCGGATTGCCGACGCCCTCGGCGACGCCGCGCTGAATCTTGTCGTGGTCGATCAGCCCGACGCACATCGCATTGACCAGCGGGTTGCCCTCGTAGCTCTCGTCGAACATCACCTCGCCCGCCACCGTAGGGATGCCGATGCAGTTGCCATAGCCGGCGATGCCGCTGACGACATGCTCGAACAGGTAGCGCACGCGCTCGCTCTCCAGCTTGCCGAAGCGCAGGCTGTTGAGCAGCGCCACCGGACGCGCGCCCATCGAGAAGATGTCGCGGATGATGCCGCCTACGCCCGTCGCCGCGCCCTGATACGGCTCGACCGCCGACGGATGGTTATGCGACTCGATCTTGAAGACGACCGCCTGATTATCGCCGATATCGACGATGCCGGCGCCCTCGCCCGGACCCATCAATACGCGCGGGCCGTCCGTCGGAAAGCGGCGCAGCACGTTTTTCGAATTTTTGTAGGCGCAGTGCTCCGACCACATGACGCTGAATACGCCGATCTCGGTGTAGTTCGGCTGACGGCCGAGGAAGCCGCAGATCAGCTCGTATTCCTTGTCCGTTACGCCCATTTGCTTGTAGATCGCCTGCTCGGCGATCTGCGCCGCCGTCGGCTCCTTAGCTGTTAACTGCTGCGCCATGCTGTTCCCTCCATGCGTTCAAGATCGACGCGAACATGCGCGCCCCGTCCGCCGAGCCGAGCACGCTGCTGACTGCGCGCTCCGGATGCGGCATCATGCCGACGACATTGCCTTGCTCGTTGCGGATGCCGGCGATGTCGGCGACCGATCCGTTCGGATTGCTGCCTTCCGCATAGCGGAACACGATCTGATCGTTGTCCTGCAGCCGTCTCAGCGTCGTGTCGTCGCAGTAGTAATTGCCCTCGCCGTGCGCGATCGGGATATCGATCACCTCGCCCGCCTCGTACTGGTTGGTGAACGGCGTGCGGTTGTTCACGACCTCCAGCAGCGACGAGTGGCAGCGGAATTTCATGTTGGTGTTGCGCATCAGCGCACCGGGCAACAGGCCCGCTTCAGTTAGGATCTGGAAGCCATTGCAGATGCCGAGCACATACTTGCCGGCCTCGGCGGCCTTGCGCACCTCGCTCATGACCGGGGCGAACCGGGCAATCGCCCCGCTGCGCAGATAGTCGCCGTAGGAGAAGCCGCCGGGCACGATGATGCAGTCATAGGCCGATAGATCCGTCGCCGTATGCCAGACGTAATCGACCGGCTGTGCGACGGTGTCTTCGACCGCATTGTAGCAATCGATATCGCAGTTCGAGCCGGGAAATACGAGTACCGCGAACTTCATCGGTCAACCCTCCAATTCGAAGCGATAATCTTCGACCACCGTGTTGGCGAGCAGCTTCTCGCACATGTCCTTCAGCCGCGTCTCCGCTTCCGCGCGATCCGTCGTCGCCAGCTCCACCTCGAGCACCTTGCCGATGCGCACGCCCTCTACCTCGCCGAAGCCCATCGAATGCAGCGCGCCCTGCACCGCCGTGCCCTGCGGATCGAGGACATTTTGCTTGATCGTGACATATACCGTAGCTTTCATCGCGTATTGCCGCCTCCTGTATTTCAATTAGTTACGTCTTCTATTCAGGCCGCCGTGGCCAGGCTATCGCCTTACCATTATCCCAAATTCTCCAAGCCGGTCAGCTTGCGGTAAATGTCCAGGTAGCGCCGCGTCGTCTCCGCCACGACCGCGTCCGGCAGCGGCGCCGGCGGGCTGTTCTTATCCCAGTCCGAGGCAGCCAGATAGGCTCGCACCGGCTCCTTGTCCATGCTGTCGATCTCGACGTCCAGCGCGTACTTCTCCTGCTGCCAGAAGCGCGAGGAATCGGGTGTGAAGATCTCGTCGATCAGGATCACCTTGCCGTCAATCAGACCGAACTCGAACTTGCAATCGGCCAGTACGATGCCGTGCTCCTTGCAATACCCGGCTGCATAGCGGTACAACGCGAGACTGCGTGTGCGCAGCTCCTCCGCCAGCTCCTTGCCGATCAGCGCCTGCATCTGGGCGAACGGAATATCCTCGTCGTGCCCGACGTCGTTTTTGGCCGCCGGAGTGAAGATCGGCTCCTCCAGCCGTTCGTTCTTGCGCAGGCTGTCCGGCAGCGGGATGCCGTTGACCGTACCGCTCTGCTGGTATTGTCTCCAACCGCCCCCGGTGATATAGCCGCGCACGACACATTCGATATCGATCCGCTCCGCCTTGCGCGTCACCATGATGCGGTCCTTGAGCAGTTCGGGCTCCGTAATGAGGTCGCCGAGCCGGGTCACATCGGTATGCACCACATGACTCGGCTGCATGTCCGCCGTCCGTTCGAACCAGAAGGCGCTGAGCCGGTTCAGCACATTGCCCTTGGCCGGCACCGCCGGCTCCAGCACATAGTCGAACGCCGAGATGCGGTCGGTGACGACAATCAGGTAATGCTCGCCCAGATCGTACAGCTCCCGTACCTTGCCCTTGTAGAGCAACGGGGCCTTCACATACGGCTCTGCCGTCGCAATCGCGGTAGTCTGTTGTTTCATCGCCGCTGCCTCCTTCCTAGCTCAATCCGAGCCGCTGGAATATCGTATCGACGTGCTTGAGATGCCACGCCGGATTGAATGCGTCGTCGAGCTCCTCGGCCGACAGCAGCTCCGTAATCGCCGGCGTCTCGGCGATGATGTCGCGGAACTGACGCTGCTCTTCCCATGCCTGCATCGCGCGCGGCTGCACGGTGTCGTACGCCTGCTCGCGGCTGAGGCCCTTGTCGATCAGCTTGGTCATGACGCGGCCGGAGAACGGCACGCCGTACGTGCGCTGCATGTTGCGTTTCATATTCTCCGGGAATACCGTCAGGTTCTGAATAATTCGGCCGAGCCGGTTCAACATATAATTAAGCAGCATCGTCGCATCCGGCAGGATGACCCGCTCCACCGACGAGTGGCTGATGTCGCGCTCGTGCCAGAGCGGCACATTCTCGTAGGCGGAGACCATATGGCCGCGAATGACGCGGGCCAGGCCGGAGATGTTCTCGCAGCCGATCGGGTTGCGCTTGTGCGGCATCGCCGACGAGCCCTTCTGCCCCTTGGCGAACGGCTCCTCCACCTCGCGGAATTCGCTCTTCTGCAGCGCCCGGATCTCGGTGGCGAACTTGTCCAGCGAGGTCGCGATCAGCGCCAGCGTCGCCATGTATTCCGCATGGCGGTCGCGCTGCAGCGTCTGCGTCGAGATCGGCGCCGGCTTCGTGCCGAGCTTGCCGCACACGAATTCCTCGACGAACGGATCGATGTTGGCGTACGTGCCGACCGCGCCGGAGATCTTGCCGAACTGGACGCCGTCCGCCGCATGCTCGAAGCGCTCCAGGTTGCGCTTCATTTCCTCGTACCAGAGCGCCACCTTGAGGCCAAAGGTCGTCGGCTCGGCGTGGACGCCGTGCGTCCGGCCCATCATCGGCGTGTCCTTGTAGGCCATCGCCTGATCGCGCAGGATGCCGATGAAGCGCTCAAGGTCGCCGCGCAGGATGTCGTTGGCCTGGCGCAGCAGATAGCCGAGCGCCGTATCGACGACGTCGGTCGAGGTGAGACCGTAGTGCACCCACTTGCGTTCCGGGCCGACCGTCTCCGACACCGCGCGGGTGAAGGCGATCACGTCATGCCGCGTCTCCAGCTCGATCGCGTCGATGCGGTCGATGTCGAAGCTCGCGCCCTTGCGCAGCGCGACTACATCCTCCTTGGGGATGACGCCCAGCTCCGCCCATGCCTCGCATGCGCACAGCTCGACTTCCAGCCATGCCTTGAACTTGTTCTCTTCGGTCCAGATCGCCCGCATTTCCGGCCTGCTATATCTCTCCAGCATACGTTTTTATACCCTCCATATATTCGTTTCGGTGATCCATGCCAGCGCGGCTTCCACATTCGGCGCCAGCACGTTGACATGGCCCATCTTGCGCTTGCTCTTCGCTTCGTGCTTGCCGTACAGATGCAGCTTCGGCTCCACCCCGAGCCGCGCCGCCGCTTCGTCCGCCATTCCGATGCGGCGCAGCAGCGGCTCCACATGCTCGCCGAGCGCATTGACCATCACGACCGGCGTCAGCAGCTCCGTGCCGCCCAACGGCAGATTGCACACCGCGCGCACATGCTGCTCGAACTGCGACGTGCGGCACGCCTCCATCGTATAGTGTCCGCTGTTGTGCGGGCGCGGCGCTAGCTCGTTGACGTACAGCTCGCCGCCCGCCGTCAGGAACATCTCCACTGCGATCAGTCCGACCGCATCCAGCCCTGCGGCGATTCGCACGGCGAGGCTGCGCGCCCGCTCCTGAATCTCCGCCGGGATGCGGGCCGGCACGATCGACAGATGCAGGATATTGTCGACATGCACATTCTCCGCGACCGGGAACGTCTGCACCTCGCCCCGCGGGCTGCGCGCCGCGATGACGGACAGCTCCTTGTCGAAGCGGATGAATTGCTCCAGCACCAGCTCCGTGCCGGCGCGGCTCAGCTCGGCATAGGCCGGCGCGATCTCGGCTTCGCTGCGGATGACCCACTGGCCCTTGCCGTCGTAGCCGCCGGTCGCCGTCTTGAGCACGGCCGGCAGGCCGAGCCGCGCCGCCGCCTCGCGCAGCTCGGCCTCGCTGCCGATCTGCGCGTACGGCGCCACCGGCACGCCGGCAGCCTCGATCGCGCGCTTCTCGCGCAGCCGATGCTGCGTCGTATGCAGCAGCCGGCTGCCCTGCGGTACATACGATTCGTCCATCAGCATCGCTGCCACATCCGCGTCGACATTCTCGAATTCATAGGTAATGACGTCGGCGCGCCCGGCGAGCTCGCGCGCCGCCTCACGGTCATCGTAGGCGGCGACGATCTGCTCCGCCACCTGACCGCACGGCGCGTCCGCAGTCGGATCGAGCGCCACGAAGCGGTAGCCCATCGCGCTGCCCGCCAGCGCCATCATGCGCCCGAGCTGGCCGCCGCCGAGAATGCCGACCGTCGCGCCGGGCAGGATCGTGCGCGCTTGCCGCGATCCTGCGGCATCGCGCGCTTTCGCCGCGCCCCCACCCCCTGCTTCGTCGCTCGTCGCTGCGCCGGGATCGGCCGCGCCGCCGCCGGCTTGCTCGCCGACCCCCGGCGCTTGATCGCCAGTACCGGCCGAAGGCGTCCTACCCGCCGCCTCGTTCAGCCCCGGCTTGTCCACGCCGCTCACAGGCTGTCACTGCTTTCGAGCACACGCTGCGTTACTTGCTCGCGCCGCGCCTGCACGCGGGCCTGCACATCCGCGTCGAAGGCGCCGATTAGCTGCGCGGCGAGCAGCCCGGCGTTGGTCGCGCCGGCTTTGCCGATCGCCACGGTAGCCACCGGCACGCCGCCCGGCATCTGCACGATCGACAGCAGCGAGTCGAGCCCGTTCAGATTCGACGACTTGACGGGCACGCCAATGACCGGCAGGATCGTCTTGGCGGCGACCATGCCGGGCAGATGAGCGGCTCCGCCCGCTCCGGCGATGATGACCTTGAGCCCGCGCTGCGCGGCCGATTCCGCGTATTCGAACATCAGGTCCGGCGTGCGATGCGCCGAGACGACCTTTTTCTCGTACGGCACATCCAGCTCCTCCAGCACATCGCAGGCCAGCTTCATCGTCTCCCAGTCGGACGTGCTGCCCATGATGACGCCCACTTTTGCTGCCACTTGCATCACTCGCTTTCCATGATCTTTGATCTTGAAGGGGTGGAGCTACATCTAAAGACAGCATAAGGCTGCCCCGGTCGGGACAACCCCAATATATCCCCGCCTGCAGGTGAGTCTCCTGCTGCGGCAGGCAAAAGAAGACGGCCGGCGCGCTCCGCTCGCGAGCGGATCAATCAAGCAGCGACGCCGGCCCTTCACAATCGACAATATCATGCAAATTCCGAGGCCAAGCGGCCTTTTACAAGCTCTTTAAGTTTATCAAGCCTAACAAGGCTTGTCAACGGCAAAACACGAACATTAAATGATATTCACCGCTTATAGTTCGTGTTTCGGAAGATGTTATGGCAGTTTTCTTGACGTCGGTCCATTTCGTCGTCCGTAAATTTTTTTAAAGTTCGGCAGGCCGTAAATTCGACAAAATGAAGCGGTCTTTCTCCCCGGTGTACGGGAAAGAAAAGCCGCTTGGCGGATTGTCGCTTATTGGCCGCTAGACAGGAACTGCCCGATTCGCGCTTGAATCGCGTCGCGCACCTGGCGGAACGCCGCCATGACCTCCTCTTCCGTACCGGCAGCCTGGGCCGGATCGTCAAAGCCCCAGTGCCGCCTCGTCGCACGGGCGCCGGGCGCGGCGGGGCAATGCTCGTCCGCACGGCCGCAGAGCGTGATGATATAGTCGGCTTCTTGCAACGTCGCCTGGGCGATGACATCCGAGCTATGGCCGCTGATCTCGACCATTCGTATTCTCCTCTCCGAACACAACGATCCGCACGGTCGGCTGCAGCGCGCTAGTTAATACACAACGACTCGCACGGTCCGCTGCAGACCGCTAGCCCTCAATGAACTGCAGCACGGCGAGCCATGCATACAATCCGGTCAGTGTAATGAGCAACGTCGGCACGGTCAGCAACAGCCCGACCTTGAAATAATAACCCCAGCCGATCTTCACGCCCTTGCCCGACAGCACATGCAGCCACAGCAGCGTGGCGAGCGAGCCGATCGGCGTAATCTTCGGACCCAGGTCCGAACCGATCACATTGGCGTAAATCAAGGCCTCGCGGACGAATCCCGAGGCGGTCGTGCCGCGGATGGCAATCGCGTCGATCATCACCGTCGGCATATTGTTCATGACCGAGGAGAGGAGCGCCGCCAAGAAGCCCATGCCAAGCGTCGCCGCAAGCAGTCCCTCGTCGGCAATGCGCCGGATGAGGCCGGTCAGCGTATCCGTCAGCCCTGCGTTGCGCAGGCCGTAGACGACCACATACATGCCGATCGAAAATACGACAACCGTCCACGGCGCTTCCTTGACGAGCTGCCGCGTCTGCACCGCCGGACTGCGCCGCGCGGCTAGCAGCAGGATCAGCGCGCCTGCTCCCGCGATTGCCGAGATCGGCAGTGCCAGCAGCTCGCTGGCGAAGTAAGCGATCAGCAAGGCCGCCAGCATAATCCAGGATAGTCTGAACAAGCGCTGGTCCTTGATCGCCTCGGACGGCTCCCGCAATTCGCCAGGCGCATAGCGTGCCGGAATATGCTTGCGGAAATACACATACAGCACCGCCAGGCTGGCGACAATGGAACATAGCGTCGGGACAATCATCCGGCCTGCGTACTCCAGGAAGCCGATATCGAAATAATCCGCCGAAACGATGTTGACCAGATTGCTGATCACCAGCGGCAGCGAAGCCGTGTCCGCAATGAAGCCGCTCGCCATCACGAACGGCAGAATCATCCTGCGCTCAAAGTCGAGGCTGCGCACCATCGCCAACACAATTGGCGTCATGATCAACGCCGCCCCGTCATTGGCGAACAGTGCGGACACCGCCGCGCCGAGCAGCACGATGAGCACGAACATCAGCGTGCCGCTGCCCTTCGCCAGCCGCGCCATATGCAGCGCCGCCCATTCGAAGAAGCCGATCTGATCCAGGACGAGCGAGATCAGGATAATCGCGACGAAGGCGAGCGTCGCGTTCCAGACGATCCCCGTGACCGTGCCGACATCGGCGAAGCTGACGACGCCGCACAACAGCGCCAGCAAGGCGCCCGCGCTCGCCGACCAGCCGATGGACAGCCCCCGCGGCTGCCAGATGACAAAAATAAGCGTGACGATAAAAATGATTCCTGCTGCAATTGCCATATCCGACCGGGTCAGCCTCCATCCGGGCAGCACCCGCCGCCCGCCGAATGCAGCTGGTCCGCGAGGGAGGGCAGCCGCTCCAACAGCATGGCGACATACGGCTTTTCTTCCAGCGCCAGCGAATAATAGATCCACTGTCCCTTGCGCGCCTCCCGCACGAGGCGAGCGGCCTTCAGCTTGCGCAGATGCTGGCTCGCATTGGGCTGGGACGTCTCCAGCGCATCCGCGATGTCGCACACGCACAGCTCGCCCTCCCGCATCAGCGCCAGCATCGTCAACCGCGTGCGGTCGCCGAGCAGCTTGAGCGTCGCCGCCATCTCGTCGAACGCTTCGGCAGCGTCATGGTCCATACTCGGATTCATACTCTGCACCAATGCCGTCGCGCCGCTCCGGTTGATCTGCTGCATATCGAGTGCTCCCTTCCATTAAAGTGTGTTGCTTGTTTGCATTGTAGATCTATATAATTATATAATCAAGTAATTATATGATGAAGTTTTGTAAAGCTAGTGCCAGCAGATAGTGCGAGCATTTGGTGCGCGGCATGCTGGCGCACACAATTCGCACTATGTAACCTCACTATATGCGCTTATTTCCGCATCCCAAGCACTTTCGCCCCTGTAACCTCGTATTTTACGCTTATTTCCACCATTCCGCCCAACTCGCCCCTGCAACCTCACTATATGCGCTTATTTTCGCAGCATCCCGAGCAACCGGATCAGCTTAAAAAAATAAAATCCTGTCACGAGGCTGGATTAGCCCCGAACAGGATACTTTTTCGTTATGCAATTCCTTCTGCTTTATCAATGCATGCCGCTTGATAGCGTGTCGCTCTATTTTTCGTATAGCGCCTTCGCTCTGGCGAAGCTGCAGCCGTCTGTCGGCGCAGATGACAGACGGCCCCTCCGACCCTTGCAGCCGGCCGTGCTCAGCCTCTCGCCGATGCCCTATTCTGCCGGCAGCGGCTCCGGGCGTTCGCAGGTGCTCTGCATGAGGTAGTGCTTGCCGTCGCGCGAGGCATCGTGGAAGCCATGCATCGCTTCGAGCACGTGGTAAGCCAGCTCGCCATTGGCGCGATGCGCCCCGCCCGAGGCTACCGCGCGCGCCAGATCGGCGACGCCGATGCCGCGGCTATTGCCCGTATTGCCGTGCGTCAGCGGGATCTCCTGCCACTCCTCCTCGCCGGCGCGGCGCAGCTTGACGACGCCGCCGAACGTATTCGGATCGGGCACGAGCATCGTGCCTTCGCTACCGTGAATCTCGATATTCGGCAGCGAGGTGCGGCCCTTCGCATCGAAGCTGGTGATCAGCGTGCCGACCGCGCCGCTCGCAAAATCCAGCACGCCCGCAATATGCGTCGGCGTCTCGACCTTGATTTTCTCCCCCGCCTTCGGCTTGCTCGTGATCGTGCGCTCGGGATACGAGATGACCGCCGAGCCGGTGACGCGACGGATCGGACCGAGCAGGTTCACGAACGCGGTCAGATAGTACGGCCCCATATCAAACATCGGCCCGCCGCCAACCTTATAATAGAAGGCCGGGTCCGGATGCCAGCTCTCGTGGCCGCCGCCAATCATGAAGCCGGTCACCGACACCGGCGTGCCGATCGCGCCGTCGTCGATCAGCTTGCGGCAGGTCTGAATCCCGCCGCCGAGGAATGTCTCCGGAGCCCCCGCAACGCGCAGCCCCTTTTCCTTCGCCTTGGCCAGGATCGCCAGCCCTTCCTCGCGCGTCACCGCCAGCGGCTTCTCGACGTACACATGCTTGCCCGCCTCCAGGGCCGCGATGCAGACCGCGGCGTGCGCCTGCGGGATCGTCAGATTGACGACGATATCGATATCCGGATCGGCGAGCAGCTCATCGACGCCGTACGCCTTTGGCACGCCGAACTCCTCCGCCCGCTCGCGGGCGCGCCCGACGTCCAGATCGGCGCAGGCCGCCACCTCCAGCTCGGGATAGGACTTCAGATTCGTAAAATAAATTTTGCTGATCGTTCCGCAGCCGATAAGGCCTACTTTCATCGTACGCATACGTTCCCTCTTCCTTTCATGGCTTGCTTCAATTCATGCCGCTCTCCATTTAGAGCTGGTTGTCCTCCATCCCGGTATAGGCGGCGCCGGCCTTTGCGCCCGTGCCTTCCGCCACGGCCTTGCCCTCGGCGCACCACAGGAAGCCGCGGCGCATCATTTCCTTCATCTCCGGCGTCGCCGCGACGCTCGCGATGTGACCGAGCGAATTGTAGTAGACGCGGCCCAGCCCCCAGCGCTTGGTCCAGGCGACCGGGATGTCGACCGGCCCGTTGGCGTCGTGCGGCCCCGGGGTCGTCGGGAAGCGCGTCGTCGCCAGCACCTCGTTGGCCGGATCGATATGCAGGTAATATTGCTCGGAGACGACCTCGAAGTCGGGCATGCCCTCGACCAGCGGGCTCGAGCCGCGCTTGATATTCACCGTATATTCCACCTGGTTGCCGCCCGGATGCGCCACCCAGTTGCCGCCCGTCATGAACTGCCAGTCGACATTCTCGCGGAAGGCGTCGCACATCCCGCCGTGGCAGCCCGCCAGCCCGGTGCCGGCTTGCACCGCAGCCGAGACGTTGCTCACGAGCTGCTGTTCGATGCGGCCCATCGTCCAGTTCGGAATGATCAGGTCCAGCGATTTGAGCTTCTCTGCATCGGCGAAGGCGTCCAGCGTATCCGACACCTCGACCTCAAAGCCCTCTGCCTCCAACTGCTCCCGGAATATGGCCGATACCTGCTCCGGCTCGTGGCCGAGCCAGCCGCCCCATACGATCAATGCTTTTTTCATTTCGCAATCCCGCCTTTCGTTGCTTGTGATGCTCCCGCTTAGCCCATCTCCGTAATTTCGACCCAACGGCGCTCGGCGATCGACTTGTCTACCGCCTCCAGCACCTCTTGACACTTCACCCCGTCTACGAAGTTCGGCGACGGCTGGCGATCCTCCGCGATCGCCTTCATCAGCTCGTGTACCTCGTGCGTGAACGTATGCTCGTAGCCGATCGTGTGGCCCGGCGGCCACCATGCGTCCATGTACGCATGGGCCGGATCGGTCGCCAGCACGCGGCGGAAGCCCTGCACATCCTCGGCATCATCCGTGAAGTATACCTCCAGCTCGTTGAGCCGCTCGAAGTCAAAGCGCACGCTGCCCTTGCTGCCGTTGATCTCGAAGGCATTGGTGCAGCGATGGCCCGCCGCGAAGCGCGTCGCCTCGAAGCTCCCGAGCGCGCCGTTCGCAAAGCGCGTCATGAACAGCGTCGCGTCGTCGACCGTGACCGGGCCGCGCGGCGCGTCCTTGCTGCCCTTGGCGCTCAAGCCGGTCATCTCCGTCGGCATCGGGCGTTCCTTGACGAACGTCTCGCTCATCCCGATGACCTCGTCGAACTCGCCGACGAGGTAGCGCGCCAGATCGATCTGATGCGCGCCGAGATCGCCGTGCGAGCCCGAGCCCGCGATCTCCTTCTGCAGCCGCCAGACGAGCGGGAAGTCCGGGTCGATGATCCAGTCCTGCAGGAACCAGCCGCGGTAATGATAGATCTGTCCGAGCCGGCCATCGGCCACCAGCTTCTTGGCCAACTGCACAGCCGGCGCGAAGCGGTAGTTGAAGCCGACCATATGCTTGATGCCCGCTTGCTCCGCCGCTGTCAGCATCTCCCGCGCGTCGGTCAGCGTGAGCGCCAGCGGCTTCTCGCAGAATATATGCTTGCCCGCCGCAGCCGCCGCAAGCGCGATATCCTTGTGCGCGTCGCTCGGCGCGTTGATGTCGATCAGGTCGACCTCGCTCGACGCCACCAGCTCGCGCCAGTCCGTCATCGCGTGCTGCCAGCCGAACTGGGCGCGCGCCTGCTCCACGCCCTGCGGATCACGCCCGCAGATGATTTTCATTTCCGGACGCGGCACGTCCGGCAGGAACATCGGCAGCGCCCGGTAAGCGTTGCTGTGCGCCTTGCCCATGAATTTATAACCGACCATTCCGACACGAACATTTGACATGAACCGATTCCACCTTTCGCTTCCTCGTAATGACATTGCTTCGCTTGTCAGACCGACGGGGTGTAAGTGAGCGAAGAGGCGCGGGCGACGAGTTGCACCGGCAGCTTCTCCACGAGGACCGGCGACGCGTCGTCAGCCGGAGAGCCGTCCGCGGTCCTACCGAGCAGCCGCTGCGCCGCGCGCACGCCCAGCGCGTGGAACGGCACCGCGACCGACGACAGCTGCGGCTCCGTCAGGCGCGCCGCCTCCGAATCGTCGTAGCCGATCAGCGCCACATCCGCGCCCGGCAGCAGCCCGCGCTCGCGCAGCCCCTGCAGCAGGCCGATCGCCATGCGATCGTTGGCCGCGAAGACGCCGTCCACCCGGCCCTGAGCGATCGCCTCCGCCAGCGCCGGTGCGGCGGCGGCCCCGCTCGTACGGCTGTAATTGCCAGCGTAGCAGAGCCCCGGATCCGCCGGCAGTCCCGCCTCCGCCAGCGCGCGCCGGTAGCCCGTCAGCCGGTCGGCGCTGTTGGAGTAGACGAGCGGCCCGTTGAGCAGCGCGATGCGCCGGCAGCCCCGGCCGAGCAGATGGCGCGTCGCCTCGTACCCGCCCTGCTCGTGGTCGGCCTCGACCGTGCCGAACGGCGCGCCGTCGAAACGCTGATTGACGAGCACGAACGGATGGTCCGCCTCCGCCAGTCGCGCGAGCGCCTCCAGCTCCCCGGGCGTGTCCTGCGAGCCGAGCATGACGCAGGCGTCGACCTTGCGCGTGCGGTACAGCCGCTCGTAATCGCGCGCCTCGTATGGCGAGCGGAACATCAGCAGCATATCGTAGCCTCGCTGCTGCGCCGCCTCGCCGATGCCGCTGAGGATCTCGGAGAAGTAGTACGTCGAGAACAGCCGCACCTTGGGCACATAGGGCACGATGACGCCGATGTTGCCGCTGCGCTTGCGCGCGAATTGCTGCGCCAGCGCACTCGGCACGTAGCCGAGCCGCTCCGCCGCCTCCAGCACCTTGCGCCTGGTCGCCTCGCGCACCGGCCGGGCGCCGTTCATGACGCGCGATACCGTCGCCTCCGACACCCCCGCCAGCTTCGCCACTTCTTTTCTAAGAATAAGTCCTTCCTCCTGCATGTCGAATTGCTTCTCATGTACACGCGTACATTATGGAGCTACGTCCACTTCTATGGTGCCCATATCATGGAACTTCGTCTTGTTGTATGGCGGCCCCTGTCACGTTGCTTCCGCTTTGGAATGCCGTGCGGCAATCCCATGATGTACACGCGTTCATTTTCGCATGAAAGCGATGCCGTGTCAATCGCCGATCCGCACAACAGCCGCTAATCGCCGACACTGAAGAAGAGACTGTCCGTTGCCCACCACCGGTCCGCAACCCCTTCGCAAGCTGCGGGAGTTCGCGATGACACGGCCATTGCCGCGATTGGGGCCGATCCGCAACCCAGGCGCAAGCTGCGCCAGTCCGGCGGGGACCCTGCTAACAGGCCGCGCCATCCCCAGGCTCGCGGAGGCCGGCTAACGGGACTCCATCAGCGAGGCCGGCTAGCGAGGCCCCGCCGCCGAGGCATCCTGCTTGCCCGGCCGCTGGCGCCGCCCCTCCCGGCGCCGCGCCAGCGAGAACGGCAGCATCAGCACCGCGAACAAGAGCAGCGCCACGAGCTGCAGCCAGACCAGATACCACGGCCACGGCCCGAGCGCGTCCAGCAGCGACAGCGTCGACGGCTTGCGCGAGACGAACATGTAGTTGCCCCCGGTCCAGGCGTTGATCGGCAGCAGCAGCAGCACGAGCGCATCAATCCATAGCACTGTGCGCACCACCGCGCCCCAGCCGCGCGGGCGATACCCCTCCACGACGGCGAGATAGAGCGGCGCGAGCACCGTGCCGCCGTGACCGGCGAAGAAGTAGACGTACCAGAAGTGCGGGAATCCGACGTCAAGCACCGGCGTGAACAGCGCCTGCAGCGCCCCGCCGATACCCGCGAAGTAGACGAACTCGAACAGCCGCCGC
Organism: Paenibacillus sabuli; assembly: GCF_014705605.1. Classification (GTDB taxonomy): domain Bacteria; phylum Bacillota; class Bacilli; order Paenibacillales; family Paenibacillaceae; genus Paenibacillus_D; species Paenibacillus_D sabuli. Next base: position 15,104 of record NZ_JACXIZ010000034.1, on the reverse strand, counting down.
CCGGGCCGGAACATCAGCACCGCGGCCAGCAGCAGCGTCAGGGTGGAGAGCTGGAGCGGCAGCGACTCGGCAGCGCTCCAGCGTCCGTTGACGATGTACCATAGCTGCAGCAAGGCAAATAAAACGAGCAGCAACGCGCCCAGCCCGTGGCGGAGCGCGCGCTGTGCCCCAGGCCTGCCACGCAGCGGACGGCGCAGCAGCACGATGAGCAGCAGAGCAATGGCTAGTCCGGCCAGCGCCGCGAGATGCTGCGTCGAATACGCGACGAAGGAAGATCCTTGCGGACCGAAAAAGGTATTCATGCGCTCCAGCCCCCCATGCTATACTAAATGCACCTGCCCGCTTCCATCCGTTCCTTCGAATGACCCGCAGCGGGCGATCCCGGAGGAGGTTGGCGATGTTCCCATCCTATTCGTTGCGGCTGCAGCTCACAGAGCAAGAACAGGCTTCCCTGCGCACGGCGATGGCCGCCTGCGCCAAGCAGCCGGCCGTCGCCTATGTCGTGTGGTATTTTGTCGGTCTGTTCGGCGGCCATCGCTTCTATATGGGGCGTCCACTGACCGGCGCCGTTCAACTCGCGCTCAGCCTGACCGTGCTCGGCCTGGCCGTGACGTTCGTGTGGTGGATCATCGATGCCTTCCGCATGCCCCGCTGGATTCGCTCCCGCAATGTCGAGATTGAGCAAGCGCTCGCCCGCGAGCTGCTGCATGCCCGGCACATCGCAGATGCGCTTGATCAGCCACCACGGCAGTAGTGATGAAGCAGTTGCACGCCAAGTCACTCAGCCCAGACCTGCCGACATTGCCGCCGCTCGCCGTGTTGCCAACCACTGACCTAGCGATGTTGCCGCCGCTCGCCATGTTGCCAATCACTGACCTAGCGATGTTGCCGCCGCTCGCCATGTTGCCAACCGCTGACCTAGCGATGTTGCCGCAAGCATGCCTCGAACTGTAAAAGTGCAGTTATTTTTGCCCCCAACACCTGATTTTTGAGATTCAACTGCATAAGTGCAGTTATTTGGGGTTACTTCGCGCCTTGAAGCGCCTTTTTAATGCAATTAACTGTACTTTTACAGTTCACGCCAATGCCCGACTAGCTAGCAAACAAAATAACTGTATTTTTGCAGTTCCCCGGGAACCGGGTGCAGACATTGTGTAACGCGGCAGCTCGCTCCACCCCGCGTCATCGGCACCCATAGCTCAGTATCACGCACCAGACCTATGCAGCGCGCCACCCCGCATCGCCGCATCACGCACCAGACCTATGCAGCGGCACCACGCATCACCGCATCACGCACCAGACCTATGCAGCGGCACCCCGTATCGCCGCATTACGCACCGTGCCACGACACCGGCACTCCATAGCTCAGCATCACGCTCCTTCCCACGACAGCGGCGCCCCATTGCTCCGCTTACCGCGCCGTGCTCCCGTCTGCGTCATGCCCCGATTCGCCGCAGCGTGCGCCCTAGCGCCGCATCACCCACCGCTAAGGCGCGGTCTCCAGGAACTGCGCGTCCGGATTTTTGTCGATTGCGGTGCGCATCGCGTATTCGTTCTCGAAGAGGGCGACATAGTTGTCCTTCTTGTCCTTGACGAGCGTCGAATTGATGCGGAACTTGGCCGGGTCGATCTTGTCGGCGACGAGCCAGCGGGCGAACTGGTACGGCATCCGATGCAGCTGGATCTCGACGCCGTATTCGACGCGCATCCGGTATTCGAACACCTCGAACTGCAGCTGCCCGACCACGCCCAGGATCGTCTCGTCGAAGCTCGCCGTCCGGAACACCTGGACCGTGCCCTCCTCAGTGAGCTGGTCGATCCCCTTCTGATATTGCTTGTGCTTGAGCGCGTTCTTGACCGTCACCTTGGCGAACAGCTCCGGCGAGAACGTCGGCAGCTCGTTGAAGACGACCCCGCCGCCCTGCGCCAGCGAGTCGCCGATGCGGAAGATGCCCGGGTCGAACAAGCCGATGATGTCGCCCGGATAGGCCGACTCGACGATATCCCGGTCCTGCGCCAGGAACTGCTGCGGCTGCGACAGCTTGATGTCCTTGCCGACGCGCACATGCTTGACGCTCATGCCGCGGTCGAAGCGGCCGGAGCAGATGCGCAGGAAGGCGATCCGGTCGCGATGGGCCGGGTTCATATTGGCCTGGATCTTGAAGACGTAGCCGGTGAACCGCGGCTCCGTCGGCAGCACCTCGCCCTCCGTGCTCTGGCGCGGTGCCGGCTTGGGGGCCAGCTTGAGGAAGCTCTCCAGGAACGTCTGTACGCCGAAATTATTGACCGCGCTGCCGAAAAACACCGGCGTCAGCTCGCCGCGGCTCACCTTGTCGAGATCGAACGGATCGCCCGCCACGTCGAGCAGCTCCAGCTCCTCGCGCAGCTGGTCGTGCAGGTACTCGCCCGCCATCTCGCGGATGATCGGATCGTTGTAGTCGCCGACCTTGCGCACCTCGATCGTGGAGTGGTCGTTGCCCTGGAAGAGCTCCACCTGATCGTTCATCCGGTCGTACACGCCGCACAGCTCGCGGCCCATGCCGATCGGCCAGTTCATCGGCACGGAGCGGATGCCGAGCACCTGCTCCAGCTCCTCCATCAGCTCGAACGGGCTGCGGCCCTCGCGGTCGAGCTTGTTGATGAAGGTGAAGATCGGGATGCCGCGCTGCCGGCACACCTGGAACAGCTTGATCGTCTGCGCCTCGACGCCCTTGGCGACGTCGATCAGCATGACCGCGCTGTCGGCGGCCGTCAGCGTGCGATAGGTGTCCTCGCTGAAGTCCTGGTGACCCGGCGTATCCAGAATATTGATGCGGTGGCCGAGATAGTCGAACTGCATCACGCTCGAGGTGACCGAGATGCCGCGCTGCTTCTCGATTTCCATCCAGTCTGAGGTCGCGTGCTTGCTCGCCTTGCGCGCCTTGACCGTGCCGGCCAGCCGGATCGCGCCTCCATACAGCAGCAGCTTCTCGGTCAAGGTCGTCTTGCCCGCATCGGGGTGAGAGATGATCGCGAACGTCCGCCGCCGCTCGACCTCCTTCGCCAGCTCCCCGGTGTCTACTTTGCTCATACATGCCATCCCTTCATTATCTAGAATTCGCCTGCCCGTCGGCACGCCCTAATCCGAATAATCTTGCGCCCTCTTCGGCGCGCACCGCTACGCATGACAACGCACGTATTCGGCGCGCCTCACAGACGGACATCGACCGCTACTCGGACCAATGCGCTTCACGGACGAACAGCGTCTGCCGCACCGCCAGGCAGCGGAAGCGGAGACGCTGTTGTTCATCCCGATTTATGCAGATTATGCTTTACTTGCCCGTATTCGTGATCCAGATGACATTATCCTCATCCTGCCCGTTGACCGGCCACCAGTGGAAGCCGTCCTCGCCCAGCAGCTCGTGCGAGCGCTCCGGGCCCCACGAGCCCGCCGGATACTGCTGCAGATCGCCCGCGCCGGACTTCCAGGCCGCCGCGATCTTGTCCACGAACCGCCACGCCTCGGACACCTCGTCCCAGCGCGTGAAGTAGGTCGCGTCGCCGCGCGAGGCGTCGTAGATGAGACGCTCGTATGCCTCCGGCGTATTGAGACCGATCTGGCAGCTCTGGCAGAATTCCATCGCCACCGGCTGCACCGCCGTATCCGAGCCGGGCTGCTTGGCGTTGATCTTGAGATAGATGCCCTCCATCGGATTGACGCGGATGACGAGCAGATTCGGCGCGAGATCGTGGCGCTGGCCGAACAGCACGTTGTTCGGAATATTCTTGAATTCGACCACGACCTCGGTCGTCTTGACCGGGAGCCGCTTGCCGGTGCGGATGTAGAACGGCACGCCTGCCCAGCGCAGATTGTCCACCAGCACCCGGGCGGCGAAGTACGTCTCCGTCGCCGACTGCGGATCGACCTTGTCTTCCTCGCGGTAGCCCGGCAGCGCCTTGCCGCGCGCCTCGCCCGACCCGTACTGGCCGCGCACGACATGCGCCCGCACGTCCTCGTCCGTCTCGTACTGCCGCAGCGAGCGCAGCACCTTGACCTTCTCGTCGCGGATGTCCTCGCCGTGCAGCCGGCTCGGCGGCTCCATCGCGATCATCGTCAGCAGCTGCAGCATGTGATTCTGCCCCATGTCGCGCAGCGCGCCGGACTTGTCGTAATAGCCGCCCCGATCCTCGACGCCGACCGTCTCCGATAGCGTGATCTGCACGTTGGCGATGTGTTTGTTGTTCCACAGCGGCTCGAACAAGGCATTGGCGAAGCGGATGACCTCGATATTCTGCACCATCTCCTTGCCGAGATAGTGGTCGATGCGATAGATGTCCTCCTCGCGGAACACCTGGGTGATCTGGTCGTTGAGCTCCTGGGCCGACGGCAGATCGTAGCCGAACGGCTTCTCGATGACGACGCGGTGCCAGCCCTTCGACTCCAGCAGACCGCCGTCGCGCAGGTTGAATGACACCGGGCCGAACAGCTCCGGCGCCAGCGCCAGATAGAACAGCCGATTGCCGGCGATGCCGAACTTGTCATCCAGATGCCCGCTCAATCGGTTCAGATCGCGGAAGCCTTCGACGTTGTTGATGTCCAGCGACATATAGACGAAGTGCTCCGCAAAGCGGTTCCACAGCTCGGTATCGGTCGCCTTGTAACGGCAAAATTCGCCGATCGATTCGTAGATGTCGCTGCGGAATTGCTCGTCCGTGCGCGGCCGCCGCGCCAATCCCACCACAGCGAAGTCGTCGCCTAGCTTGCCTTCCTTATATAGGCTGAACAAGGCCGGGAACAGCTTGCGCCGTGCCAGGTCGCCTGTCGCGCCAAAAAGATAATAAACCGCGCCTGCCGTCGCGGCTGCTTCGGTTCTCGCTTGTTCGGTCATAATCCCTCATTCTCTCGTATGTATTTTGGTGCTTGTTTGTAATGTAGTGTAGCATATTCAATTGCAATTCGCTATTCGGCACTTATAAAAAAAACTGATCGAAGCATCCAGAACGGGAGAGCGTCATTCGCTACGGCGTATAATCGCCGGTAATGAGCGGCGCGCCCGCAATCAGCGCGTCCGGCGCCTCTGCGCTGCCGCGGCGCAGCGCAAGCTGCAAATTGACAGCGTTGCCGCCGCTCTGCGTACGCAAGCGCAACTGCTCCGAATAGTACGTCATACTCGCCGTGCGGCCGTCGTCGTAACTCTCCACCAGCTCGCCGCCGGCCTTGCCCGCCACCGTCTGCGCCGCCTCCGCGCTCCTCGCCTCGCCGCGCAGCGTGACATATGGACGCAGGTCCAGCTCCTCTGCCTTCAGCACCGTCTCGATGCCGTCGACCGCCTGGTGCAGCACGGCCAGCGGCTGTCCTGCTCGACCCTCATAGAGCAGGACGGCCCAGCCTCCGTCCGCGGCGCCCGCCGCCGGCGTCATCCACATGCGCAGCGTGCCGCTGGCATCCTGGCGCAGCGCTTGCGCCGTCTTCCCACCGGGCGCCGGCGGCTGCATGCGCAGCTGCTGCGCGAGCGCGTCCAGCTGCGCATGCGTCAGCTCGCCGTCCCATCGCACCGACCACGACGCCGCCGAGGCGCCGCCCTGCAATTGCGGTCCGGCCCAGTCCCAGAGCCTGTCCATATCATGGAGCAGCGCGGAGCCCTCCGGCTCGCCGCCGCCCGCACGCTCGCGCCGCTGGTCGACGATCAGCCAGGCGCTCGCCACCGCCAGCACGAGCAGCGCGAGCGCGATGCCATTGACGCGACGTTGCCGTTCATTCACCTTCATCACACACCTTGTTCGTATGAATAATCGCCTTCATTATACCACAGTGCACAATCTGGGTATCCATCCATACACATTCGCCTGTAGATGAATATAGTGTCGGTATAACCGCGTTTAAGGAGGGAATCCCACCATGGAACCGATATTTCCGCTGGAGGAAGCACGCATCAACCAATTCTGCGGGCAGCTCGTCTGCGCCGTGATGCAGGATGGCACGCGCCATGTCGGCATCCTCACCAGCTGCGGCGGCGGTCGCCTGATGCTCAACGAAGCGCCCGATTGCGAGGAGGCGTATACCGAGGGAGAGCGTCTGGAGACGCTCAACAAGCCGCACCGCACCGCCCGGCGCAAGGCCCGTAAAGGCAAAGGAGGCCCGCAGGTGCACACGCGCGCCTTCGGTGCACCATACGGATCTTACGGCTACGGCCCCTATCGTCCGTTCGGACCGCCGATCGGACTTGACCTGGCGCTGCTGGCGCTGCTGTTCCTCATTCTGTAGGGCAGCCTGCATAGCAGTGCTATACTGAATTCATTGGCGCAAGGCGTCAGCCGATCTATGGCCAATCAGACCTCGCACACGCGCACTCCGGGCATGCCGCACGCGGCATGCCCGTCGCGAGTCGTTACATAACGGACAAAATTGGGTATAGTATAAGTAACCTATTACCTCTGCCGCTCGGGCGGCATGAAATGGAGGGAACGCGATGAATGGCATCATGAGCGGGGTGCGCATGCGTCATTACGGGACGCACCCGATTCAGCAGATTACACCTTACGGCCATTACCCGTTGCGCGAGGAACGGGCGATGCTCGCCGAGTATACGGCTTTGCCGACACGCAGCAAGCGGGACAAGTCCGCTCGCCAAGCCGCAACCAGCGTGAAGCGATGGCTGATAGCGGCTGGCGAGGCCGAGCGTGCCATCCTGACGATGCTGGCCGCGTCTACCACGGCTTGGGAGGAACGCGCGGTCTATGCGGATCGGGACGGGCTGGAGGGCGAGGCGGATCGTGGCGCTTACCTGCAGAGCTATGCGCTCGAGGTGCAAGCGCTCGCCTCCGGACAGCGCAACCGCAGCTACGAGGTCGTCAAAAACGCTCCCTCGCTCATCGAGCCCGGTACGCATCGCTTCACGATACAATCGGCCGAAACGCAGCACGCGCTGGATGTGACCATCGTGCCCGGCGACCTGAACGCGCACGCGCTGGGCAAGCTGTATTACGCCTTGCAGCAGCTCGGCCCGGCTTATACTGCCGCGATCCGCGAGGACAAGCAAGCCGGCACGCTGCAGCTCGAGCTATGCGCCGCCAGCTCCGGACCGGAGCACGCCTTCGCGATTCACGACGAAGCAAGCGGCAGCGCGATCAGCGCCACCGGCTTGGGCAAGATCGACGCGCCGGCTCGCAATGCCCGATGTCTGGTTAACGGCGCCGAGGCCGAGACTGAGGGCAATGTCCTGTCGCTGGACGGAGGTCGCGTGCGGCTGTCGCTGCGCCAGGCCGGCGAGACGATCGTCACTGTGCGCGTCGGCTTCGACCGCGATGCCGTGACGCGTCAGCTCGCCGAGGTCGCAGCCCGCATCAGCGAGCTGCACAGCCTCCATGCGGCATTGTCCGGCCACCTCAACCCGACGCTGCAGCGCGACATCGACGCCTGTATTCGTACCTACGCCGCTGAGCGCATCGGGCTCGCCGCAGAGCCGCGTCAGGGCTGGGTGCTGGACGAGGCGCGGCTACATGCCGCGCTGGAGGAGGACGCCCCGCGCGTCCGGCGCGAGATGACGGCGGCTGCCGGATGGCTGCGCATGCTGCATCAGACGATCGAGCGGCTGCGGCAGCAGCCGGCCATCGAGCTGATGAACCCCGCCGCCCAAGCGCTCGATCAATACACCTACTTCCGCGGAACGATGATGCAAGCAGCCTGGATCCTGCCTTCCAGCGGCTGGCTCATGAACGCGCGCGGCTAAATGACGCGCACGAGCGCGCAGCTAGTGGAGAGACCCGATCACCTTATGCAACATGCAAAAGGGAGATCCAATCGAGCACGGGGCGATAGCCGCATCGGTCGAGATCCGACTCGATCTGAAGATATGCGAAACAGGCGGGTTCTCGACACGAGAATCCGCCTGTTTCTGGATTATAAGTTGAAGCCATGCCTGCATGAAAAAACAAATCCCGTCGCCGGAGCGGATTCCGCTCTGTAGCGTCGCATTTTGCGCTTATTTCCGCCGCCGGAGCAAATTCCGCCGTGCAGCCTCACATTTTGCGCTTATTCCCGCCGCCGGAGCGGATTCCGCCCTGTAGCGTCGCATTTTGCGCTTATTTCCGCCGCCGGAGCAAATTCCGCCGTGCAGCCTCACATTTTGCGCTTATTCCCGCCGCCGGAGCAAATTCCGCCGTGCAGCCTCACATTTTGCGCTTATTCCCGCCGCCGGAGCGGATTCCGCTCTGTAGCGTCGCATTTTGCGCTTATTTCCGCAGCTGGAGCGGATTCTGCTCTGCAGCCTCACATTTTGCGCTTATTCGCCTAGCGCATGCGCGCATACTCATATGGCTTCCAGCGCGACTGCTCCGCGACCGGCTGTTGGCCCTCGCGCGGCCGGATCGAGGCCCAGTCGTCCTGGCTTGACAACCGCCGCCACAAGACCTCGATCTCATCATAGCCGATCAGCGCGCGGCGCTCGGCCTCCTCCAAGGCAGCGGCGCCGCCGTAGCCGGCCGCCATCTTGTCGGACAGCTCGCCCAGCGCCGCCGCGCACGCTTCGACGATGCGCGCGCCATGCGCAGCGCTCGCCTCTCCGGCATCCGGGCCGAGCGCGAAGCGGCCGCCGCTGCCGGGCTGCGCCTCCAGCGCCGCCCTGTCCCAATCGATCCCCTCGGGATGCAGATGCATCATGACCGAGATCTCGTACTTGCCGGCATGATCGCCGGGATACGCATCGCCCGCGAGCTCGAAGTCGGTGCCGTACCAGACCGGGAAGTCAAAGGTCTCGGCGAACGCCGCCGTCACCCGCTTGAGATCGCCGATATGCGCCCCGCCGTGTCCGGACAGCACGATCGCTCCCGCGAACCCGGCATTGTGAAAGGCGCGCAGCTGATAGAGTAGGAAGTGGAAGAAAATAAACGACGGCACACCCGTGAAATGCGGGTTCGTCTCGCCGATATTGGCCTCCAGAAAACCCGCCGACGGCCCGTTCTCGTGAATATGGTATTCATGCGTCGGCGCGACGATGCCGCCATGGCTGCGGGCTACCGTGTAGCACAGATGCTCGGCCTTGCGCGTATCGAGCCCGAAGGCGCTGATCTGCCCGTGCGGCTCGCACAGGCCGAGCGGCAGATAGACGAGCGGCCGCTCGGCCAGGCGCGCCTTGAACGCGTGCGGCAGCAGCTCGCTCCATGCAACCTTGTCCGATTGTGTGCCGCCTCCTGCATGCTGGCTTGCCGCTTCGCCCGCTACTTGGCCAGCTCCCCCGTCCACGTCTGCGCCCCGTCCGTCCGCTGTCGCGCCGGCATCTGCCGCTGTCGCTCCGTTGCCCTCGCCTGCCCCCGCGCCTGCGCCCGCCCCTGACCGATCCGCTCCACGCCCCGCACTCATACGAGATGCCTCCGCGCATGATAGAAATGCCGAATCCAGCGCTCGCGAATCTTGATCTTCTCGAAGAACGCATCATCCAGCGGCGCCTTGCCTGCGGCTGCAATGTTCTCGGCGGCGTAGTCGTGGCGATGCATCGAGGTGAGCGCCGTCGTCACGCCCGGATGCTGCATGGCAAAGCGAATCGCCAGCTCGGTCAGGCTCTCCGCATGCTCCGGAATGTAGCTGCGCAGCCGCTCCACGCGGTCCAGGTACACCTGCCGCGGCAGGACGTCGAAGTAATTGTGCCGGTAGTCGCTCTCCGGAATCTCGGTATCCGCCTGCAGGAATCCGGTCAGCCCGCCCTCGTCCAGGATGACCCGCGCGATGACAGCCACGTCATGCTGCTGGCAGATCGGCACCAGGCTGTCCAGCGCCACCGAGTCGAAAATATTCAGCACCGTCTGCACCGAGTCGATCGCACCGGAACGGATCAGCCCGTACGCCAGGTCGTGGCGATGATCGGGCAGCGAGATGCCGATGAAGCGGGCCTTGCCCTGCTCCTTGAGCCGGATCAGCTCCTCCATCCAGTAGTCCGCGTCGTCCCACTGCGGCCAGTACGTATGCAGCTGCAGCAGGTCGACCGCGTCGACGCCGAGCTCCCGCAGCGACGCATGCGCGCTCTCGGTAATGGAGCCCGGCGGATAGGCCGTCTCTACCGGCAGCGGGTAATGCATGCCCGCGCCGGGCAGCATGCCGGCCGGCGCGGCGCCGGCGAGCAGCTTGGTCGCGACGAACGGCCGCTCACCCTTCCACTGGCGCAGCGCCTCGCCGATGATGCGTTCCGAATCGCCGTAGGCGCGCGCCGTATCGATCAGATTGACGCCGCGCTCCAGCGCGAGCAGCACCGAGCGGACCATGTACGCCTCGTCCTTGGCCTCGAACCAGCCGCCCAGCCCCATCGCGCCGAAGCCGAGGCGGCTGACCTGCTGCTCCGAACCGGGAAACAGATTGTATTGCATGACTTGTCCTCCTTGCCTGATCGGGCGCGGACCGCTTACGTGCCCGCGCCTTGATCGCATTGATTGCATTGATATGTGCATTGGATACGTGCATTGGATACATGAATCGAACCTGCGTTTTATGCTATAGTGATCAGTACCTCAGTCCAGTCACGAGAAGCATACCGGCTCTAACGGACATGGGAGCAGCTCAGCGCCTTTTTACGGGCTCCTTCCCCGTCTAACGGTCAGGAGAATCGCTTAGCGGGTATCGCGCCCCCTTTACATGGCGCAATCTCCCGCTAAGCGTCGCTAGTGTCCGTTAGAGCCGCGCGTGTGTGCCATTCGTGCGCTAAGCGTCGCTGATGTCCGTTAGAGCACTGTTCAGCAACCCTTCTAAAGTAAAAACCATGCCGCAAAGCCCGCGGCCACGGATGGTGATCGCATTATGGAATATGCCGACATTCGGCTCACGCAGGAATTCGCCTTCACTCGCAAGCTCGCCCGGCTCACCGAGCACGAGATGCACATGCACGACACGCTGGAGGTCAGCATTCTGCTGGAAAACAATATTCGCTATCATCTCGCCCAAGGCGACTACGTCGGCAAGCCGGGCGACATCTTCGTCTTCCGGCCGTTCGACCCGCACTGGAATCTCGCCGAGGACCAGGAGCGGCCCGCGGCCTGGATCATGCTGCTGCTCTCCCCCGCCGTCGTCCGCCACATCCCGGACGGCTCCGCGCTCTTGGCGCCGTTCTATACCACCGACTGGCGGCCGCTCATCCCGGCGCACTCCGCCGAGGCTGCGGCCATCCGAGCGGCGGCCGGACAGGCCGTCGAGGAAGAGGAGCGCGGAAGACCCGGCTGGCAGAGCCGCCAATTCGCCTGCCTGATCGAGATCCTCGTCCAGATCGCCCGCTACTTCCTCGCGCTCCGGCAGGATGCCCGCACAGGCGAAGACAGCGCGCCGGGAGGCGGCATCGTCGGGGCGGTCGAGCGGCTGCTGCGGCAATTCCGCGAGCCGGTCGACATGGAGGACGTCATTCGCGCCTCCGGGCTCAAAAAGACGACCTTCTACCAGCAATTCGTACGGCTCACCGCGCTGACGCCCAACGACTTCGTGAACCGGCTGCGGCTGCAGCACGCCGTCCATCTGCTGCTGCACTCCGCGATGCCGATTACCGAGATCGCCTTCGAGAGCGGCTACAGCTCGGTGAGCTACTTCAACCGTCAGTTCAAGGCGTTTCGCGGCGTCTCGCCGCGCCAATTCCGCGCTGAGGGCGGCGGCGGAGCCAGCGATGCGTGAGGCTCTTTAGTAGCGACCTACTGCATGCGCATATGTTGCACGTCGCATGGCCATGCGATTCGTTTATCCCACACAGCACTGCCTGGACGGCCTGAATGGACGCCTCCGCTATCTGACTCGTTCCCTAGCTTCTGATCCGGTGCCGAAGGCCCTTTACTTCGCGTATGCGGACAGGTCGTCGCGATCGGTGAGCAGCTTGCCCGTCTCGGCATAGCGGCAGTTGGCCGACGCCACCTGGAAGGCAAACGCGCGACGCGGCGCGTCCGTGTGATTGCGCTTGCTGTGATGCAGCGTCTCGCGGTGGAAGATGACCGCGTCGCCCGGCTTCATCGGCTTGCACGGCATGCCGTTCTCCGGCTCGGCCGCCCGGCGATGCGAGCTGCCCTCTTCATTGAGATTGGCCAGCCGGCCCTGGCGGTGCGAACGCGGCGCAATCCACAGGCCGGCATTGGCCTCGGAGATTGCGTCCAGCGCTACGAAGCCGTTGAGCATATGCCCCAGCACATGCGTATACTGGTTGTCCTGATGCCAGGCCAGTCCGTTGCCCTGCGGCTCGACGACCGCGTACATGCCCTGCCACAGCTTCACGTCAGCGCCGAGGATGCGCTCATAGACGCGGATGATCTGCGGCTCGATCAGGAAGCGGGTCGTCGCCGGATACGGCTCGCGCGCCTCATCGATGTGAACGAACCCCTTGCTTTTCCATTCGCCGTCGCCCTTCGTGTTGGCATACGCCTCGTTCTCGCGGTTGATCGCGTCCACCGTCTCCTGATTGATGAAGCCCGGCGCGTAGAAGTACCCCTCCCGATAAAAATGCTCCACCATCTCGTCCGTCAATTGAAAATCCGATACCGCGCTTGTCGTCGTCATCTGTTTGAAACCCCTTTCTTTTCTTGAGTTGCCTTCATTATACCGGAGCCATTCTCCGATTACTTGGCCTGAACGGCGCAAAAAGTAGCACTTTTGTTCAGTCCGCCGGCGCATGATGCGTTCAACACACCGGCTCTCCCGAGTCTTTCATTAATCTTTCATTAGCAGGGTATATGATGGTCTGAGCGTATCGTACTTGAAGTCGGGAAAGGATGCTGGACAATGAAAAAAGGAATCTTATTATTCATTTCACTGCTGCTCGCATTCGGGCCGCTGATTCTGCCGCCCAAGGCGGCAGCGGCTGCGGCTGTGTTTACAGATGTTGCGAGTCAGAACCTTGCATCATTGGCACTGGATAGCGAGGGGCATATGTGGGCCTGGGGGACCAATGCCGTCGGCCAGTTCGGCAACGGTACTACCACTGCCACCGCTACTCCGCTGCAGATTGACGTTCGCGATAGCGGCGTACCGGTTACGTTTCAGCAGGCAGAGGTCGGATTTGAGCACAGCATCGCACTGGACGGTGCAGGACGAATCTGGACAGCTGGAAGTAACAACGTTGGACAATTAGGCAATGGAAGCACGAACGCATCCTTGTCCTGGGGCAAGCTTGCCATTACCGATGCAGGCTCGGAGGAGGTCTTCTTTTCCTCGGTCGCTGCTGGTCGGAACGTGTCCTATGCGCTCGACGAGAACGGCGAGATCTGGGGATGGGGTAGTCGCATATCTGCAACTTCGCCAGATAGCTTGATTCCAATCAAGCTCGGTCTGACCGACGGCGGAAGCCCGGTCGAATTCCTCTCCATCTCTGCCTATAATGCGCAGGCAATCGCTCTTGATTCGAACAACCGCTTGTGGCAAATCGCAGTTGTCGGCGGCCAGACCCAAAAGTTTGACCTGACCGATGGTGGAACGCCCGCTCAATTTCAAGCCGTTTCCGTTGGCGCAGGTTTCGGAAACGGTACGCATCTTGCCCTCGCGCTTGAAGACGACGGCGAGATCTGGATCTGGGGCGACAACGCGTTCGGACAGCTCGGCGAAGGCTATGCCGATGCGACTCAGACCTGGGCCCCCGAGAAGCTGACCGTCACCGATGGCGGCAATACGGTGACCTTTACCCAAGTTTCCGGCGGCAATCATTACGTACTCGCGCTCGATACGAACGGCGACTTGTGGGCGTGGGGGAAAAATAACCACGGGCAGCTCGGCGACGGGACGACTGGAACCGTCGGTCCGGTCAAGGTCACGGACGACGGCACTCCCGTTCAATTCACTTCGATTACGGCCGGCTTTGAAAGATCCTTTGCTCTCGACGCCGATGGTCGAATATGGGCGTGGGGGCTGGGGTACGGCCTGGCGCCAAGTCCACTGCCCTTTAGCCCGACGGTAGGCCTGGGCGTCTCGCAATCCACGTCGACCTATCTCGAAGAAATCACGCTGACGGCCACCGTCTCCGGCGACCTGGACGCCCCGACCGGGACCGTCACGTTCCGGGACGGCGCGACTCCGCTCGGCCATGCGACGCTGAATGCAAGCGGCACAGCCACGCTGAACGTCTCTACCCTGTCGGTCGGCTCGCACAGTCTGACCGTTCACTATGCAGGCGATGACAATTACACCGCATTCACGTCCGATCCGATCGCGCACACGGTTGCGATGCCGGATGCGCCCGAGCTGACGCTGACGCCGTCCACGACCGCCGACACGTTCGACCCGGTGACGGTGTCGGTCGATGTGCAGCTTGACGGCGACGGCAACGGCCTGGACAGCCTGCAATGGCTGTCCGGCAATCGTAGCGCGGCCGACTTCGCCGGGGCCGGGGCCGACATCACGGGCCCGCGCAGCTTCGCGGCCGCCGCCAACGGGACCTACACCGTATATGCACGCGATGATGCGGGCAGTGAAACGGTTGAAACCATCTCGGTAACCAATATCCTGGTCGCCGGCGACGCGAGTGCGCTGCTGAGCGCCATCGCCGACGCCGAGCAGGCGCTCGTCGATCATCCCGAAGGGGCGAACGTCGGCGATACGCCTGCTGCGGCACGTACCACGCTGCAGGCTGCCATCAACGACGCGCAAGCCATCGCAAATGATGCCCCGAACCGGACGCAGGCCCAGCTCGACAGCGCGGAGACGACGCTCGAGGCGGCGACGACTGCGTTCCTCGGGACGGTCATTGGCGCAGGCGATGCTTCGGCGCTGCTGAGCGCGATTGCCGACGCCGAGCAGGCGCTGACCGATCATCCCGAAGGGGCGAACGTCGGCGATACGCCTGCTGCAGCACGCACCACGCTGCAGGATGCCATCGATGACGCGCAAACCATCGCGGATGATGCGCCGAACCAGACTCAGGGGCAACTTGACAGTGCAGAATCGACGCTCGAGGCGGCTACCGCGACGTTCCTCGGCACCGTCATCGGTGCGGGCAATGCTTCGGCGCTGCTGAGCGCCATCGCCGACGCCGAGCAGGCGCTGACCGATCATCCCGAAGGATCGAATGTCGGCGACGCGCCTACTGCAGCACGCACCACACTGCAGGATGCCATCGATGCGGCGCAAACCATCGCGGATGATGCCGCCAACCAGACACAGGGGCAACTCGACAGCGCGGAGA
>NZ_JACXIZ010000033.1 GCF_014705605.1 Paenibacillus sabuli | reverse complement strand
CCGACGCCGAGCAGGCGCTGACCGATCATCCCGAAGGGGCGAACGTCGGCGATACGCCTGCTGCGGCACGTACCACGCTGCAGGACGCCATCAACGACGCGCAAGCCATCGCAAATGATGCGCCGAACCAGACTCAGGGGCAGCTCGACAGTGCAGAATCGACGCTCGAGGCGGCGACGACTGCGTTCCTCGGGACGGTCATTGGCGCCGGCGATGCTTCGGCGCTGCTGAGCGCCATCGCCGACGCCGAGCAGGCGCTGACCGATCATCCCGAAGGGGCGAACGTCGGCGATACGCCTGCTGCGGCACGTACCACGCTGCAGGACGCCATCGATGACGCGCAAGCCATCGCAAATGATGCGCCGAACCAGACTCAGGGGCAGCTCGACAGTGCAGAATCGACGCTCGAGGCGGCAACCGCGGCGTTCCTTGGTGCCGTCATCGGCGCAGGCGACGCGAGTGCACTGCTGAGCGCCATCGCCGACGCCGAGCAGGCGCTGACCGATCATCCCGAAGGGGCGAACGTCGGCGATACGCCTGCTGCGGCACGTACCACGCTGCAGGACGCCGTCAACGACGCGCAAGCCATCGCGGATGATGCCCCGAACCAGACGCAAGGGCAGCTCGACAGCGCCGAAGCGACGCTCGAAGCGGCCACCGCCGCCTTCCGCGCCGCCGTCGTCGGCCTCGTGCTGACGGCCCCGAACGACGGGCTGTACGGCACGGACAGCGTGCTTGCCTTCACCCTGACCTACCGCGATCCCGTGGTCGTCACCGGCACGCCGCGCCTGGGCATCGCGCTCGGCACCGGCTCCGCCACCGAGACCGTCTACGCCGCCTATACCGGCAGCCAGGGCGAGGCGCGCACCACCCTGCCGTTCGCCTATGAGGTGCCGGCCGGTCTGGCCGACCTGGACGGGATCGCACTCGAGGCGCAGGTCGCCCTTCCGGACGGGGCGACGCTCGTCTACAGCGGCTCCGGCGATCCGGCGATGACGGCCTTCGCCGTCCCGGATACGAGCGGCGTCACCGTCGTCTCCAGCGCACCGTCGCTCGATCTCAGCGCCGACGGCGGGACAGAGACCGCCGAGATCACGGTCACCGCCAGCACGCACGGCAGCGAGGCCGGCAATGCCCTGACCCATCTGCGCTGGCTGGCCGGCACCCGCACGGCCGACGCTTTCGACGGCGGCGCCAGCGGCACGGATATCCTGGCGACGGGTGCTTTCACCGCCAGCGACAACGGCACCTACACCGTCTATGCCCGCGATGCCGCCGGCAACGTGGCGCTGCAGACGATCACGATTGACAGCATCGTCGAACCGACGGAGCCAGTTGACCCGGTTGACCCGGTCGATCCGGTCGACCCGGTGACGCCGCCGGCCGATCCGGACGACGAGTCGGTCGACACCGACGAGCCGCAGGAGCAGCCGCGCGAATATGAGGCGCAGCTCACCGTCGGCGAAGAGGCACTGGAGCTGCAATGGACCGAAGCCGAGCTGGAGGACCTGGAGAGCGCGGGCCTTACGCTCGATGGCCGCGAGCTGGAGGCGGCAGCCGACGCCGCCTGGACCTTGACGCTGCCCAAGGCGACCGCCGCCGCGCTGCTGCGTACGCACCCCGACGGCCTGCTGCACGTGCGCACCGGCCTGGGTGACTACGCCTTGCCCGTCGCCATGCTCGCCGAGCTCGAAGCGCAGCCCTACAGCGAGCTCCGGGTGACGCTTGCTCCCGCTACCGAGGCCGAGCAAGGTGCGCTGCTCGAAGCCGTTGCACAGCTCGGCGCCCAGTTGCACGGCCAGCCGCTCAAGCTCAGCATCGGCGCCGTCGTGGCCGGCTTCGAACGCACCTTGACCGACTTCGGCCACGATGTCACACTGACGACGCCGCAGCCGCAGGACATGGCGACGACGCAAGGCGGCTTCATAGCGCGCTTCACGGCCAGCGCATCGGCGCAAGCCAGCTTCTCGCCCGTGCGCCAGTCCGCCGGCTCAGCCGACGCGGCCAGCTGGACGTGGCAGATTCGCACGGGCGGACTCTACG
Source organism: Paenibacillus sabuli (assembly GCF_014705605.1). Classification (GTDB taxonomy): domain Bacteria; phylum Bacillota; class Bacilli; order Paenibacillales; family Paenibacillaceae; genus Paenibacillus_D; species Paenibacillus_D sabuli. The sequence goes on along the minus strand of NZ_JACXIZ010000033.1, from coordinate 67,859 downwards.
CCGCCTTGACCTACGACGCATCCTTCGCCGACATGGACGGCTCCTGGGCCGCCGATGCCGTACACCGGCTCGCCTCGCGGCTCATCGTGAACGGCGTGGACGGCGACACCTTCGCGCCCCAGGCCGCCGTTACCCGCGCCGAGCTGACCGCCATGGTCGTGCGCGCGCTCGGCTTGCCGACGGAGACGGATGCCGCCGCTGCGTTTGGCGATGTCGACCCTGAGCGCTGGTACGCCAGCATCGTGGCCACCGCCGCTCGCGAAGGGCTCGTGCAGGGCGATGCCGACGGCCGCTTCCGGCCCGATGCGCCGATCAGCCGCCAGGAGACGGCCGCGCTGCTGCTGCGGGCGCTGCAGTGGGTCGGCGCCGCCCCGGCAGCCGGCACGGACGACGCGCTGCGCGGCTTCGCCGATGCGGACCGCATCGCCCCGTGGGCCCGCACCGCCATCGCCGACGCCGTCAGCGCCGGCTTGCTGCAGGGCGACCCGGCCGGACGCCTGCAGCCGCAGGCCGACATCACGCGCGCCGAAGCCGCCGCCATGCTCGTTCGCCTGCTGGAGCGCATGGGGGCGTTGTAGCCCCTTACGCAATTTACAATTTATAGGATTCGAGATCCTGCAATAGCTGCTTTTGGACCCAAGTTTTATTCCAAGCATAGAGCCCCCCTGCCACGTGTGGCAAGAGGGCTCTTGTGTTCTTGAGTGATGCCTACCAACTGCATAAGTGCAGTTTAATGCAATGAAATTCCGCCGAATAAGGGTATGAACTGTAAAAGTGCAGTTAAATTCGTATGAAAAAGCGAATTTGGCGTGAATCACACGAATTCAACTGCACATTTGCAGTTTAATCATTATTTTGTATCGTACAATCTATATCCAACTGCACATATGCAGTTCGCCAGACAATTCGCCAAGGAGTGCAGTTCGCCAGGCAGCGCGTGCAGTTCGTCACACAGTTCGCCAGACAATTCGCCAAGGAGTGCAATTCGTCATACAGTGCGTGCAGTTCGTCATGTAGTTCGCCAGACAGTTCGCCAAGCAGCGCGCGCGCAGTTCGTTAGGCAGTTCGTCAGCGCATGCGTCGTGACGCGCCCGTCTTATCAATCTTGCGCCAACTACGTACCGCCTCGGCTCCCCTCCTGCGCCATCCGATCTTCCGCCGCCTCCACTCACTCCAACAGCGCCGTTTCCCTCATCCCCCGCGCCGTCTTCGCTACTCCTCTCGTGCCTCCTCTACTCGCTCCTCCCCTACCGTCTCCGACCACCCTCTCCGCTCCGTCACCGCCGCCTGGTCGACGGTCTGGTGCAGGTCGCGGTACTTGCCAGGGGTGATGCCCTCCTTCTTGCGGAAGGTCGCCACGAAATGACTGACGTCGTTGAAGCCGGTCTGCTCGGCTACCTCGCGCAGGGCGCGCTCGGGATGCTGCAGTATGATCTTCTTGGCCTCGCGGATGCGGAGCTGGATGAAGTACGAGTACGGGCTCATGTCGAACGCCTGCTGGAACAGCTCGTGCAAGGCGTGTATGCCCACCTGGGCATGCGCCGCAATCTCGGGCAGACCGATGTTGTCGGCCAGGTGCTCCTCCATCCAGCCTACGATCGGCGCCAGACGCTGATAGTATTGCGACAGCGAGGGCTCGTGATTGAGCATGCCGAACTTGCGCAGCTGCATGAGGAAGTAGTAGAGGTCGGTCGAGACGTCGATGTCCGAATGCGAGGGCGTCCGCTCAATGCGCCGGAACAGGTCGTTGAACAACGTGCCGAACGAAGGCCCTTCGCCCTCCTCGTAGATGGTGGAGCTGTTCATATGCAGCGCCTCCATGATCGCCTCCGCCGCCGCCCCGCCGAACGTGATATAGATCGTCGACCAGCGATCGGAGGCCGGGTAGTAGCTGTGCGGCGCGAACGGCGTCAGCAGCACGCCCTGCCCCCGGGTCAGCCGCACCGCCTGGCCGAGCAGTTCGAAGCGGCCCTCGCCCTCCAGCGTGTGCAGCCAGTGGTAATAGGGATAGCCCTCGGGGCGCTGGAAGACGCGCTCCCATGCGCTGTAGCCAATCGATTCCAAAAACAGCGGCAGTGAGCGTTCCATCGAAGAGAATACGTAGCGAATGTTATCATTTCCCCAATCCAAGGAGCCATCACCACCCGGGCGTTGTTACTCCTTATTATGCCGAAAGGCCCGGGGGCCTTTCAATCGATTCCTCGATTATTCCCGAAAAGCGTCCAGCGAGGGCAGCTTGCGGCCCGCGTAATCGAACAGCGTCAGATTCGACCAGTTGTTCTCATGGCCGACCGACCAGGTCGGCTTGGACGGGATCCAGCATGGCTCCCAGTAGTAAAGGCCGCGGCCGAGCCCATGCGGCACCTCGCGAATGCGGCGCATCAGCTCACGCAGCCAAGCGTGCTGGCCGTCCGGCGTCGGCGGATAGCCGGGATACAGCCATTCCTCGGTGTTGAAGATCAGCGGCTGCTCGTCGGGCGGCGTCATCGTCCACGGGTACGCCACCTCCACGACGACGATCGGCTTGCGATAGCGCGTCGCCAGATCGGTCATGTTCGCACTGAATTCGTCCAGCGTACCGTGCCACCAAGAGTAGTAAGACAAGCCGATCACATCGTAGTCGATGCCATGCTCCGCGAGGCGATCGTAGAATCGTCGGCTGCCGGCGTTGTCCCCGCCGCGATCGATGTGAATCATGACGGGAATCGGTCGCCCCGTCTCCGCGGCCGCGGCCCGCACGCCCCGCACCCCGGCCTCGATCAGCGCGGCCAGCCGCTCCCACTGCTGCGGCGTATCGTGCTCGCCGTCCACGCGCCCGGCCGGCCATACCATGCCGCTCGTGATCTCGTTGCCAACCTGCACCATGTCCGGCAGCGCACCCGCCGCCTCCAGCTCCCGCAGGCAAGTGCGCGTGAACGTCTCGACCGCTTCGAGCAGCTGAGGGAATGCGAGCGAGCGCCACACCTTGGGCATATGCTGCTTGGACGGGTCGGCCCAATAATCGGAGTAGTGAAAGTCGAGCAGGAAGTGCAGGCCCTTGTCCTTGATGCGCCGGGCCATCCGGAGCGTCCGCGGCAGATTGCAATAGTCGAATTCCGGATTGTTCCACAGCCGCAGGCGGGCGGAATTGACGCCGCTCTCCCGCAGGATATCGAGCACGTCGCGCTCGGCGCCGGGATGCGCGTAGAAGGCGCCTCCCTCGCGCTCGATCTCGTCGACGAAGGAAATGTCCGCGCCCTTCAAAAAGGGCAGGATCGGTTCAGCAGGCTTGGTCATGTTCGCAGCTCCTTACGCCCGGCCGTCAGCCCTTGGTGCCGCCGGCGGCCAGACCCGAAATGAAATATTTCTGCAAAAACAGATAGATGACCGCAATCGGCACGGCGATCAGGATCGCGCCCGCCGTAAATACGGTGAAGTTATTCGAATAGCGCTCGGTCACAAAGTGATACAGGCCGACCGCCAAGGTGTACTTGCTCTGATCGTGCAGGATGATCGACGGCAAAATGAAGTCGAAGATCGGCAGCATGAAGTTGGTCAACGCGACAATCGCCAGAATCGGCGTAATCAAGGGCAGCAGGATGCGCAGGAACAGCCGGATCGGACCGGCGCCGTCGATCTTGGCCGCGTCGTCGAGCTCCCGCGAGATCGTGTCGAGGTAGCCCTTGACGAGCCAGGCATTGAACGGAATCTGACCGCCCACGTAGATCAGGATGAGCCCGATCAGCGTATTGAGCAGTCCGATCAGATTCAGAAAGATATAGATGGCCACCATCGCCATCATGACCGGAAACATCTGCAGCAACAGGAAGGCGTACATGCCGCTGCGACGGCCGACGAACTGGAAGCGCGACAGCGCGTACGCCGTCATCGAGGTGAACACGATCGACAGCGCGCTGCTGAGCGTGGAGACGTAGAGTGTATTCCGATACCAGGTCACATAGTTGCTCTCCGGGCTGGTGAATAGCCAGCGGTAATGCTCCAGCGTCGGCTGGCGCGGAATCATCGACGACGAATACAGGCTCGTGCCGGTATTGAACGACAGGCCGACCGCCCACGCCAGCGGGTAGAAGATGACGACCGCCGCCGCCGCGACGATCAGGTAGATCAGCGCGACCTCGAGCCGCGACTTCGCACGTGGACTCATCCTTGCTCACGCTCCTCCCGGAACGACCGCGTCCGCCTGAACTGGAGCCAGGCGAAGGCGATCACGATGACCCCGATGATGAGCGAGATCGTCGCCGCCATGTTGTAATTGTTGGTCGTGAAGGTCAGATTGTACACCCACGAGATCAGGATATCCGTGCCGCCCGCCGTCTGCCCGCGCACCGCCGGACCGCCGCCGTTGAACAGGTAGATGATATTGAAGTTGTTGAAATTGGCCGTGTACTGGATGATCAGCAGCGGCGCGGTCGCGAACAGCACATGCGGCAGCGTGATGTAGCGGAACTTCTGCCAGCGCGATCCGCCGTCCACGTCCGCAGCCTCGTACGCGTCATGCGAGATGCTCTGCAGCACTCCTGTGAACAGCGCGAACAGGAACGGGAAGCCGAGCCATACCTGGATGCCGATCAGCGCCACCTTGGTATACAGCGGATCGGTCAGCCACGGGATCGACGGCAGGTTGAGTCCGCCCAGGAGCGCGCGGTTGATCGCGCCGAACTGATCGTTGAACAGCGCCGAGAAGATCAGGATCGTCACAAAGTTCGGGATCGCCCACGGCAGGATCAGGATCGTCCGGATGAGCCGCTTGAAGCGAATGCGCTTGTCGTTGACCAGCACCGCCAGGAACAGCCCGAGCGCGATCTGCAGCGAGGTCGACACGACCGTCCAGACGAGCGTCCACGACAGCACCTTCACGAACGACTGATTCCAGATCGGCACGGTGACGAGCCGCACGAAGTTGTCGAAGCCGACCCAATCGACCAGATTGCGCGGCGGCGAATGATACAGGTCGTAATTGGTGAAGGCCAGCGACACCGCGAACAGCAGCGGGAAGACGACGACGAACAGCAACAGCACGAAGCCCGGCACCGATAACAGATACGGCACGCTCGCCAGGTAGCTCTGCTTCACGGTCTCGCGCAGCCCCGGACGCCGCCAGCCGGCGGCGATCCGCTCGGCCTGGCGCCTTGCATCCTTCACATTGATGACATAGATCACTGCGGCTACTGCCAGCATCATCAGCGACAGCAGGCCGTAGACGAGCAAAAAAATCGAATGGTCAAGCCGCGGAATCGTGCCGAGCGTCGCGATGCCCCACAGTCCCAGCCCGATAAAATCGGCGAAGGTGACGATAAAGGCAAGCTCCAGCACGATCAGCACCGCGCCCTTGATGTAGCTGCGATTGTATAGCTGACCGAGTCCGGCGAATGCAATCGACAGCGCCATCGCCAGCCCCGGCCGATGGCCGGGGCGCGGCGGCGTGGGTGGCGGCTGTGACGGCGGGCGCGACTGTGACGACTGCGATTGCAGTGACTGCGCGCGTGATGATGGCGACGGCAATGCCCCCGACTGCAGCGGCTCCCGCTCCGTTGAACGCGACTGCGATGTTTGCGACGGCAATGATTCCGACTGCGATGATTCCGACTGTGTTAGCTGCGACCGGGACAGCTTCAAATGCGAGGTCTGCGCCCCGGGCACGGTCGGCACCTTCGAAAGGTTGTGCTCCGTCATGTTGATTCCTCCAATGCTAACGGCCGGATGACGCGATCTGCTCCTCGATCTGCTGCACCGTCTCGTCCAGCACCTCCTGCGGATCCTCGCCCTGCACGATGAAGTCGACGGCGCTGTCCATCGCCCACACGGCGCTCATCTCGGGGATATTGGGCATCGGGACGCCGCTCTCGATCTGGTCCACGAAGCCGCCGTAGAGCGGATCGTCGATGCCCTGCTGCGCATCCGGCTGCGCCGGGATCTCCCCGGTCTGCGCGTAGTACACCGCCGAGCCCTCGGCACCCGTCATATGCAGCGCGAGCGCCTTGGCCCATGACGGATGCTCGGAGTACGAGGAGACGAACCACGACTTCACCCCGACGAAGGACGGCGCAGACTCGCCATTCACCGTCGGAATGGCTGCCGTGCCGAGATCGTCGCCGAGCGCCTCGGCATACGGCTTCATCGCCCAGAGGCCGTTGACGGCCATGCCGGCCTTGCCCTCGAGGAACAGCGTATCCATGACGTCGATCGTCATCGTCGGCGGAATGCCGGTACTAGCCACGAAGTCCGCGAACGCCGTCATCCCTTCCACGGTGCCTTCGTTACGCAGTCCGATATCGGTCGGATCGTACGCGCCGTCCTGCTCGCCGAAAATGTAGCCGCCGTAATTCAGGATGAACGGAATGGCATAGTAGAAGTCCGGCACCATCAGGAAGGCGTACCGATCCGCGCCGGGATCGGTCAGCTCGGCCGGCAGCTGCGCCGCCTCCTCCAGGGCTGCGGGCGGCTCGCCGACGAGCGCTTTGTTGTAATAGAGCGCATACGTCTCGATCGAGATCGGCAGACCGTACGTCTCGCCCTCGTACCGCACCGCATCGAGCGCCGCCTCGCTGTACTGCGCCGCCTCCTCCGCCGTCAGCTCCACCGGATCGGCCAGTCCCTGCACGACGAGGTCGCCGAGCCGGTCCTGCGGCTGGTAGAACAGGTCGGGCCCGTTGCCCGCCGGCGCCGCCAGCGCCAGCTTCTGCACCTGCTCGGAGCCGCTCACCGGGACGATCTCGACCGTTATCCCGGTCTCCTCCGTGAAGGCGCCGGCCAGTTGCTCCACCGCCGCCACATGCTTGGCGTCGTCGTTGGACCAGACGATCAGTCTTTCCGGCTTGGCAGCGTCATCGCCGCTGCCCGCCCCGGCGTCGCCGCTTGCTCCGTTTCCGCCGCTTGCCTGTCCGTTGCCGGCGCCTCCGCTCCCCCCGGCGCCATTGCCCCCGTTCGCGCCTTCTCCATTCGCATTGCCGACCACGTTCGCGTTGCCGCCCCCTCCATCTCCTGCCCCGCCTTCTTGCCCGCTCCGATCCGGCGCGCACGCCGACAGCGTCAGCGCGAGCAGAGCGACCAATACGGGAAGGACGAACGCTCTCACCTTATCTATTCTCATCTTGCTCTCCCCCTTTGAATGGCTTGCCTCCAACAACTTGCCTTGCCTTGCCTTGCCTTGCCTTGCCTTGCCTTGCGTTGTCTTGCTTTGCCCTACCCCTATTATAAAACGCTTTCAGTCCGTGTCCTATATAAGAAAACTTCGCGGGGTGTATAAAGATTTTGCAAGCGGCCCGTCCGCCTAAAAAGTGCTCTGCCAGCCGCTAGCTTCAAGGCAAGCCGATTACGGATTGCCAGCGCGGCGCTAACGGACACTGGAGGAGCTTAGCGCTGATTATGCATCTATCGCCACTTCTAACGGACAGGAGCGACGCTTAGAGGCTCTTTCATGGCGAAATTCATCGTGTTTAGCGTGCTAAGCGTCTCTGGTGACCGTTAGAGTGTGGGGCAAGGCGAAACGGCGTGGCTGTCCTTGGACGCCGAGTCCGTTTCGTCCCGCGTATCTATCAACTTCAAGAAACCCGGCATCATTAACGACGCCGGGTCAAGCTCAGATCCTGGGCTGGCAGTTTCGTTCGGTTTGTCAGGTTGCGGTTCGTCCGTTCGGTGCGTGCGGCTTCGGTTCGGTCCTTTCGATCGGTTCGTTTATCCGGGCTCTGTTCGATCGTTCGGCCAGCCGAGACAGTTCGCCGGATTCAGTCCGTCCGGTACAGCTTCACCAGGTCCAGATTCATCCAGTTGTTCGCATTGGCGTCGGAGTAGACGCCGATCTCGATCTGGCCGTTCGTGACCGGGATGTCCGTAATCTCGATCTTCACCCATTCCGACGGACTGGTCGGCACAGCGACATTGCGTTCGGTGCCGCCGTAATTTTTGGCGTACAGCTGCGCCGTATTCTGCCCGCCGCTGCTGAGCACCCAGGCCGACAACGTATATGTCCCGTTCGCCAGCCCGCTCACTGTCTGGTACGTGGACGCCTCATAGGCGGTATCGAGCCAGTGCGTCAGCTTGTAGCCGCCATTCACGCCGACATCCTCGACTTTGATGGCATCATACGAGGCGGTGTCGACCGCCCAGCGGCTCCAGGAGGACGGGGTGGTCGTCCAGCCGTCCGCTTCAAAGCTCGGATTAGCGACCAGATTGACCGGAGCCTGCTCGGTGAAGACGGAGACGGTCGAGAGCAGGTTGCCGCTAAAGTCAAACAGCGTCTGATTGTCCCACGGGTTGGACAGCAGGCCGGTATCGTTGTTGTACAGCTTGCCGGCCTCGCTGCCCCAGTGCGCGCCCGTGACCGGCAGCCAGGTCGGCTCCCACCAGAAGATGCCGCGGCCATGGCCGCCGGGCACATCCTCCACGATCTCCTTCAGATCGTGCAGATACGCCGTCTGGCCCGCCACTGTCGCCGGATAGCCGCCGATGCTCTCCTCCGCTGTGTAGAAGGAATTGCCCAGCCCGTCGCCGTCGGCGAGCGTGAAGCCGTACGCCGTCTCCACGATCATCACATCCTTGTTGTACCGCGCGCTGATCGCATTGAGATTGTACGCGAGCTCGCCCATCGTCCCGTGCCAGAAGGGGTAATACGTGAGCCCGATGATGTCGTAGTCGACGTTCTCGGCTTCGATCTTGTCGAACCACCACGTATAGAGATTGTTGTCGCCGCCGTGGTCCAGATGCAGCACGATCTCGATGTCCTCGCTCGGCGAGAGCGCCGCGTTGATGCCGTTAATCGCCGAGGTGAGCAGCTCGCCAAGCTGCGTGAAGTCGTCGATGCCCCCGCCGACCTTGCCGTCGTTCCACAGGATGCCGCTGCTCGCCTCGTTGCCGACCTGTACCAGATCCGGCAGTGCGCCGGCGGTCTTCATCTGGCTGATGACGCTGCTCGTATAATTGTAGACTGCTGTGCGCAGCTGGCTGTACGTCAGGCTTTGCCAGGCCTTCGGCTTGTTCTGCTTGCCAGGATCGGCCCAGAAGTCGCTGAAGTGGAAATTGAGCAGCACGTCCATCCCCTCGGCCTTGGCCCGCTGGGCGAGTGCGATCGTCGTCGCCAGATCGTTGGTGCCGCCGCCGTACGGATTGCCGGAGCTGTCGTACGGGTCGACCCACAGGCGCAGCCGGACCGCGTTCATCCCGTGCTCGCCCAGAATTTCCAGCGCGTCGCCCTCCACGCCGTTGTCGTAGAACTCGCCGCCTCGCTCCTCGATCTCCTGCAGCATCGAGACGTCGCCGCCCATAAGGAAATCGCCCGCCGCCTGCGCCTCCGGCACCGGACCCAACATTGGGGCCACCAAAGCAACGGCGCACGCCAGTGCCGTGCCTGTCCACCATTTCCTCTTCATCACACACCAACTCCTTCATCTTGGATTGGATGCTACGCCCTCATTATAAAGCGCTTTCAGATCTGGCGGATATATAAGAAAGCTTGGGCAGGGATATAAAAATTTTCGCAAAATTGGATAAGGCACCTCATCCAGCGATTATGCCAAAAAAAGCGACTGAATTGCGGTCGCTTTTCTTTGGCATAACTGTTTTCTGCGCTCTATCTAAGCTTATCCAGAAGATTGTAGTAATAGTATGTCTTTGAGCGAGGCTTGCCGTCGGAAAAGACGATCCGACTGGACTCCAGGGCTGTCAAATACCGCCTGCACGTCCCCTCCGGAATGTCAGCTATCGCAGAGATTGTATGAACCGTGAAAATTGGCTTCTGGTACATGGCGTCCACCAATTTTTTGACCCCGCTGCTATTAATCAAGGATTGCGATAGTTCCAGGTCATGCTCGTATAATTGATTGACATCATGAATCAATCGAATATTTTTATCGGCCTGGTGAATCATGGCCTGGAGGAAAAATTGGACCCATTGGTTCCAATCCCCTTTATAACGCGTATCGTTCAAAAATCGATAGTACTTGTGCTTATCCCGCTCAAGCGCTTCACTTAAAAAAAAGTTAGGAAAGTCAATGACCTTCTTGTTGAATAAATAGAGCGGAATTAAAATACGTCCGATTCGACCATTTCCATCAAGAAAGGGATGAATGGTTTCAAACTGGGCATGAATGACCGCAATGCGCACAAGCTCGTCTAATTCATCCTGCGGATCATTGATGTAGATCTCCAGGTTGTTCATATGATTGTCGACCATTTGGGGCTGCGGAGGAACAAATGTCGCCGTTTCCAGCGTGCAGCCCTCCGGTCCAATAAAATTTTGTATTTTTCGATATTCTCCCGGCGATCGGTTGCTCCCTCTTACTTCATTCGACATGAGCGTAAGATGCATCGCTTTGAAAAGCCTCGTTGAAATGGGGAGGAGTGCCAGCTTATCCATGCCTTCACGGAGCGCTTGATAATAATTAACGACTTCCTGCACATCTTTGTTATTTTTTCTACTCTTCGTCTCTACCTCCAACACTTCGTCCAGCGTGACCTGAGTGCCTTCAATTTTTGTGGATTGGACAGCCTCATTAAGCATGACCGGATTGAGCAACAAATGGGAGGGCAGCTTTGTATTCTGCAGCAAAACCTGATACTGGGCAATCTTTTTATTTGCTTCAATCAGTTCCTTTAAAAAAAACAATTGATTTAATTGATCGCTTTGCAGCGGCAGTCTATCTGGTATAAAGGGTGTCTTTTTCAAAATCTAAACCTCGCTTTCCCACACCATCTTCTATCATCATAACCTATTTTTAAATACGAATACAGATTTACAGCCCCATTATCACCAAAAACCACTTTTTTTGAATGCAAGATAAAAATCAGACAAGCAAAACAACCGCCCCACATGAGGGCGGTTGTCGATTGGGTTCTTACACTTACTTGGGCAGCATCTTTGCATCCATACGGCGTTTATTCCTGCTCACGCAATGCTTGCTCGGCCGCCTGCAGTCGCTCCCGCTCCTCTTGCAGCACGCCCTCCACCAGATCTACGCCCTGGCCGTCTTCGGAATGCGCGCGCGCCTCGGCCACAGCCTGCTCCGAATGGGCCAACGCATGCTCGGCCTGCTCCACACTCTGCTCGGACGGATGGCTGAGCGCCTGGGAGACGGCATTGTGCAGTTTCTTTACCGAGCCCTGCGCCTGAGAGACGGGCTTGTTCGTCGGCATGCTGGAATCGTAGTGCTTCATCAGGGAATCGCTCCTTTCGCTTCAAGCAAGCGTTCCCCGTTATCATGCATGACAAGTGCGCGTCCTATTCATCATATAAAGATCACCGCTGCCCCAGGCCCAGTGTCTCGCGCTGCCGTAATCGGCTCTGCTCCGCCAGCTCGGCGAACCAGGCATCCAGTTCCCGCGCCATACGGGCCGTGCGCTCCGGGTGCTGCGCCGATACGTCTTCCCGCTCGCCAGGGTCGGCAGCCAGATTGTACAGCCGCGGCGGCGCAGGCGCCGGATACGTGCGCCGCACCGGCTCCCGCACCAGCTCGTAGGTCAGCGTCGGATTGCGCTGCATCGCCTGGGTGACCGGCGTATCGCTCGGCTCGTAGCGCATGGCTTCGGCAATCGCGGGATAGACGAGCTTCCAGTCGCCCTCGCGCAATGCCGCATTGCAGCGCGCGACCGGCTCGTAGCGGTTCCACTGCCACAGCTGCCGCAGCGCTGCCGCAGCCCCCACAGCATCTGCCGCGTCCTCAGCTTCCCCCGCCGAATCGGAGCTTGGCCCTGCTCTCGTGGCGAGATCGGCCGGGGCAGAGGCAGAGGCGGAGGTAGAGGCAGAAGCATTCTCGCTCTGATCGGCGCCACGATAAGCGTCGCCTATGCCGACTGTCTGCGCATCATGCCCGGTCGTATCATTGTTGAGCCCGTGGCTGGCTCCGTCGGCCCGGGCCCATCCTCCGCTGCCTGCTCCCGTATCCGACGCGGATGTTAGCAACTGCAGCACGCTGCGCCCGTCGAGCGCGCCGCGCCGCCGCTCATTCAGCCCGATGCCAGCGCAGTCCAGCAGCGTCGGCAGCCAGTCGTTGAAGTGGATCGGGGCAGCGCATGTCTGACCGCCCCACAGCCGAGACGGCCAGCGTACGATACCGGGCACGCGAATGCCGCCCTCCAGCACATTGCCCTTCATCCCGCTGAAAATGCCGTTGAAGCGGCGCGCCGAACGTTCGCCCTCGCCCTTCATGTCCGGGCCGTTGTCGCTGACGACGAGCACCAGTGTATCGTCCTCCAGGTCATAGTCCCGCAGCGCCTCCAGGATGCGGCCAATGCCGCTGTCCATGCGATGAATCATCGCATAGATCGTGCTCACCGCCTCGGTGAAGCGGCCCGTCCGGCGGAACGGCTCGATCTCCGCCTCCGGCGCCTGCAGAGGCGTATGCGGCGCATTATACGCGAGGTAGAGGAAGAACGGCTGCGCGCGATGCCGGCCGATGAAGCCAAGCGCCTCCTCGGTCAGCACGTCGGTCAGATAGCGGCCGTCGGCCGGCCGCACCTTGCCGTTATCCTCCAGCGTCCAGTCCCAGTAGTCCATGCCGCCGATGCAGAAGCCGACGAATTCGTCGAAGCCGCGGCTCAGCGGATGATAGCGGCGGTCGTCGCGCCCATTGTGCCACTTGCCGACGAGGCCGGTGCGGTAGCCCGCCGCGCGAAAATCCTCCGGCAGCAGCCGCTCGTCCGGCGCAATCCGCTCCAGGCCGCGGCACGAGCAGACGTCCGTCGTCCCGACCCGATGCGGGTACTTGCCCGTGAGCAGACTGGCCCGCGCCGGTGCGCACATCGGCGAAGCGCTGTAATGTTGAGTCAGCCGCACGCCTTCTGCCGCCAACCGGTCAAGATGCGGGGTGCATACCTCTCCATTGCCGTAGCAGCCCAGATCGCCGTAGCCAAGGTCGTCGGCGACGATCACGATGACATTGGGCGCGGGACGCCGCTCTCCAGTCTCCGTCATCATAGCGTACTCGCTCTAGTACACCAGGCTGCGGAAGTCCCGCACCCGGTGGAACAGAATGAGATTGCCGTCGTGGCCGCTATGAGCGCGCGCATCGCCGGAGCGGCTGGCGATGACCAGATCGTCGCCGTCGATGTCCATGCCCGCGTAGTGCCGGGAGTGCAGCGGCGTATCGCCGATCGCGACCATGCCGGCAAAGCACCAGTCCACCGCATTGCGCGAGAAATGAAGCTGCAGTCGGTGGCGTTCATTGTTGGCCAGGCCATCCATGCCGTCCGGCATGCGATCCGCCCGAATCATGCTGTCGGTCGGCTGCGTGCTGAGCAGCCAGAACAGACCGCTCTGCGGATCGTGCATTATATGAAACTTCATGTGCCCGCCCGGACACGGCACATAGACGATGTCCTTGCCCGAGGGCGCCTGCTCCAGGCTCGTCGTCATCGAGCCGTCGGGATGCTCCGTCACCTTGGCGATCGCGGCATAGCCGGTACCCCCGGTGAAGGCGCGCGCCCACAGATGGAAGGTGTGCCCGCTCGGATCGCACCAGTAGTGGTCCGGATCGGTGAACTGGATGACATGCGTCTCCAGCCAGCCGATCGGCGCGCTGGAGCGGCCCGGCGCCTGCTCGGTCATGCGGTCCTTCGTCTCCGGGTAGAACGGCAGACCGACAGCCTCCAGCTTGCTTGGATCGACCGCCTGCTTGAAGGGCAGCTCGGAGGCATACGTCCAGCTCTGCGGGGCGGTCAGATCGTCGCCCAGCCGCGCACGCATCAGCACGGGCGCCAGCTCGCTCACATACCAGCCCTGCATGTCGTGCTCGATCCGCTTCTCCATCACGAGATAGACGCAGCCGTTGGCGTACAGCACATTGCAGGGCGCCTGATGCCAGAAGTCGCCGGACGTCAGCCGCACCGGCTCGGACCAGCTCTCGCCGCGGTCCGGCGAGCGCATGATCGTCAGGTCGCCGTCCACCCCGATCAGATACAGCGCCTCGCCGTCCTGAATGGCGCGGGCCCACTTGAACGGGAAGTCGAGCTGATGCCGCCACGACAGCCCGTCGTCATCCGAGAGGAAGAGCTTGCCCTGCCAATGCTTTTTCGTCGGATTTTCCTTGTACGGATGCGCGGTCAGCGGGCCCTCCAGCTCGCTGACGCCCGCGCCGCCGATATCCATCGTCAGCATGAGCCGACCGCCGGGAAGCGCGGCGATGGACGGGCTGTAGGCGAAGATGTTCGACGGGTGCGGCGATTCATACACGAGCACCTCTTCTTCGCTAACGACAAGACGGTTATTGCTATTCACATTATACGCTTGCACATGCCTCACTCCTCACGGGGATCACGCTCACTCATGAGCGTCTTTTCGCTTACGGCCGCGCCCTTTACTGCGCGCTCATCAAGTTATCGTACACGTCCTGATGGATCTGGATGTACTCCTCCAAGCCCATGTTGCCCAGCTCCTTCAGATAGGCATCCCATTCGGCATCGGCGCCGCCTTCGATGATCCACTTCGCTTCCATTTTGCGGATGTACTGCATGATATCCGTCTCCAGGATGGCGAGGCGCCTCGTCTTCTCCTCGTCGATGTATGTGAGCGGGAAATAGTTTTCCTCCGGCACGATGTACGGCTTGTAGATCTCATAGAACTCCATACGGTAGCGCTGCGGCGCATCCGGCTTGTTGAGATCGAGGTCCTCCTGCGGATACAGCAACGGCAGCGAATTGAGCGGGGCCTCCTGCCCCTTGAACTCGAGCGCATTGACGCCTGCCGGCGGGTCGACCGGCTCGATGAGGCCGTCGTCCGTCCGCTGCAGATGCGTGCCGAACGGCCCGCGATGCAACTGAACGCGCATATCCGTCTCGTTCATCGCATCGGCCAGCCGGATCGCGACCTCCGGATGCGGATTTTCCGACGTGATCGAGAAGAAGTTCTGCTGCAGCCGGTTGTCCTGACGACGCCATAGCTGATCGCCGTTCGGCCCTTTGAGCGGCGGCACCGCTACATAATGCTCGGACAGCAGCTCCTCGCCGAGCTCGAAGATGCCCGTGAACGCCGCCAGTACGCCGACATTGCCGGTGCGTGTCTTGGCCGCGAGCTGATCGGCATTCTGCGTGAACGTCTCCGGATCGATCAGCCCGTCCGCATACAGCGCATGCAGATAATTGAGCCCGTCGCGATATTCGTCGCGCACGCCCTCAAAGCGGACCTTGCCGTCCTCAATGGAGAACATATCCATCGCGTCGACCGCTCCGAATGCGCCGAACAGCTCGTAATAGCCGCGTGTCGCCTCGTTATGCAGCCAGGTCGAGGCCATCTCGTCCGCCTTGCCGTTGCCGTTCGGGTCCTGCGTCTTGAACGCCTTCAGCACTTCATGGAATTCCTCCGTCGTCTCGGGAACGTCGAGCCCGAGATTATCCAGCCACGTCTTGTTGATCAGCAGTGTATTGCGGTACAGGAAGTACTCATAGCCCTCGAACCACGGCAAGGCGTAGATATGGCCGTCCGGGGCGGTCGCCGCCTGCCGCACTGCCGGGTAGTCCTCGAAGATGCGGCTGATGTTCGGCGCGTATTGCTCGATCAGGTCCTCCAGCGGCAGCAGGATGCCCTGCTGGCCGTACTGAATGACGTCCTGCGAGTTGAGGCCGAGGAAAAAGCCGTCGGGCAGCTCGCCGCTGGCGAACATCAGGTTCTTCTTCTCGTCGAAGCCCGATTGCGAGATCGCTTCCCACTGAATATGCACATTCGTCATTTCCTCGAGCGCCTGCACCGTGTCCATCTCATCGAAGTCGCCGTGGGCCGGCCCCTTGGAGATGACAAAGTGCTGCGTCTCCTTCTCGTCGACGATCGGATAACCCGTCGCATTGAAATTGTCGCCGGGCTCCGCCTCCGCGCCGCCGGGCGTTTCGTTATTGCCATTGCTGCAAGCCGCCAGCAGCGACGTTCCCAGCGCGGCCGCGAGCAGGCCCAGTCCTGCCTTTTTCGTCCATGTGCTCATGTTTTGCTCCCCCTTTTATCCTTTCAACGATCCAATCATGACACCCTTGACAAAGTACTTCTGCAAAAACGGATACAGCACGAGCATCGGTACGCTCGCCATGATGATCACGCCGTACTTGATCGTCTCGCCGAGGCTCTCATAGTCGTCCTGATCGGCCATCATCTCCGACATCGACTGGCTCAGAATCAAGATGTCGCGCAGCACCAGCTGCAGCGGATACAGGTCCTCGTTGCGCAGGTAGATCAGCGCCTGGAAATATGAATTCCAGTGTGTGACCCCGTAAAACAGCACCATGACCGCGGTAATCGCCTTCGACAGCGGAATGACAATTTGCAGGAAAAACTTGAGATTTGAGCAGCCGTCGATCGCCGCCGCCTCGCGCAGCTCGTTGGAGATCGAATTCTGAAAAAACGTGCGCGCAATGATCAAGTTCCAGGCCGATACCGCCTGCGGCAGGATCATCGCCCAGATCGTGTTGACCATGCCGAGATTTTTGACGAGCAAGTACATCGGAATCAGACCGCCGGAAAAAAACATCGTAAACACAATGAGCAGCATAAAAAATTTGCGTCCGTAAAAATCGGACCGAGACAACGGATACGCGCCGGTCAACGTAATGACAACATTGATTAGCGTGCCCACGACCATGTAAATGATCGTGTTGCGGTAACCGGTCCAGATGCGCTCATGCTGGAAAATTTCGTGATAGCCCTTCAACGTATAATCGTTGACCCAGATCCATACCTCGCCGGCGTTGATCCGGTCCGGATTGCTAAAGGAGGCGATCACGATGAAATAAAGCGGATACAGCACGATCAGCAGCAGCAGCAGCATGAATGCGATATTGAAGAGATCGAACACCTTATCGCCGGTCGTTTTGCGCATGACTGACCGCTTCACCTCCCTCTACCACAGACTGGTCTCCGATATTCGGCGAGACAGCCGGTTGAATAAGATCAGAATCATAAAGTTGATCACGGCGTCGAACAGGCCGACCGCCGTCGAAAAGCTGAACTGCGCGCCAAGCAGGCCGGTCTTGTACACGTAGGTCTGGATGATCTCGGACGAATCGATGTTCAGCGAATTCTGCATCAAATACGCCTTCTCAAAGCCGACCGTCATCAGCTTGCCGATCTCCAGAATGAACAGAATAATGATCGTCGGCATGATGCCGGGCAGATCGATATGACGGATGCGCTGCAGCTTGGAAGCGCCGTCGATCCGCGCCGCCTCGTGCAGGCCGGGATCGATGCTCGCAAGGGCGGCCAGATAGATGATCGCGCCCCAGCCGGCGCTCTGCCATACGGTCGAGAAGACAAACAGCGTCTTGAACCATTCCGGCCGCGCCATGAAGAAGACCGGGTCGCCGCCGAAGGCGACGATGATCTGATTAAGCAGTCCCGAATTGGGCGATAAAAAGACAAACATCATGCCGACCAGCACCACGGTCGAGATAAAATGCGGCGCATAGCTCACCGTCTGCACGAAGCGCTTGAAGCGTTCGTGGCCGAGCTGATTGAGCAGCAGCGCCAAAATGATCGGCACCGGAAAGCCGACGAGCAGCCCGTACAGGCTAAGCTCGATCGTATTGTACAGCAGTGTCCAGAACTGGTACGAGCCGAAGAAACGCTCGAAATGCTCGAAGCCGATCCACGGGCTGCCCGTAATCCCACGTACCGCCGAAAAATCCTTGAATGCAATCTGAATGCCGTATAACGGGCCGTACTGAAAAATGAGAAAGTAAGCCAGTGTCGGAAGAAACAGCAGATAAAGCTGCCAGTTGACTCCGATTTTCTTTTGAAACGCTTTCAGCGTGCACACCTCCTTGTGACCTGCATCATACTCGGGGGTGCTTTGTCATGTAAAGCATGCGTTTATGCCCCGCGTCGTTCAAATTTTACATTGCTGCAATCCCGCGCTAGCCGCGGCTTTGCCGTACGATGGCCTCGCCGCCTCGGGAGCCGTTGTACGTCCAGTCCTGCTCGACCAGCCAGTCCAGCAGCCGCTGCTCCAGGCGCCTGCGCGTCTGCTCATGCGCGGGGTCCCGCCATAGATTGACCGTCTCCTGCGGATCGGCCGCCATGTCGTAGAGCTCGCCCTGCGGCTCGCCGCTCGCCGCGGTGTGATGGTAGACATTGAGCTTGTAACGCGGATCGCGGTACATCGAAGCATGAATCGGCGGATCATAGTAGGTCCCCCCGGGTCCGTAGCCGCTGTTGCGATACAGGCAGACCGCGTGATCGCGTGCTGCCGCTTGCTCGCCGGCAGCCAGCGGCAGCAGATCCGCCGCATGCGGCATCCACGCCAGACGCTGCGCCTCGGCGCAGCCTGCCGCCGCCAGCGCGGTCGCGGCCAGATCATGCGGCTGCACGAGCGCGGACACGACCGTCCCGGGCGCGATCCGCTGCGGCCACCGCATGAGCAAGGGCACCCGCGTGCAGGCCTCGTATAAGAACGCCCCCTTCTCCATCAGCTCGCGATCGCCCAGCATATCGCCATGGTCGCTGACGAAGAGGACGAGCGTATTGTCCCGTAGGCCGAGCGTATCGAGCGTATCCAGCACCTGGCCGATCTCCTGATCGAGGAAGGCGACCGAGGCGTCGTAGCCGAGCCGGCTCGCGCGCAGCGCTTCGTCGGTCAACGGCCGGAACAGCCGCTCCCGCTCCTGGGCGACCGCATCCGGCAGCGGCGCCTCCCCGGCCGGCGCCGGGCGCGGCTCCCACTGGCTCAGATCGACGCCGGCGGCCATCTCCTCCGGGTAGTCCCAGTACGGATCATGCGGATCGAATAGACTCAGCTTGCAAAAGAACGGCGACTGTCCGTCCTGATCGCGCAAAAATTCCGTCGCCCGCTGAGCAGCCCAACGCGTAAAATGAGCCTGCTGCGCAAAGTGGCGCATCTGCTTGCCCTCGCGCGCCACCTGAGCATGCACCTCCGGAAAGCGCTCCAGCAGCCAGCTGCCGTAGGCGTTGAGCGCGCTGTCAAAATGCAGCCCCGCCGGGTCGTTGCACCATTCGTACACATCGAAGCCGTCGTGCGGATGACGCGCCGCCGCCTCCGCCACGCGGCCGGAGACGTGCAGCTTGCCGAACAGCGCCGTCTTGTATCCGCTCTCTTGCAGCCGCTCGGTGAAGCACACCTGGTCGTCGGGCAAGCAATCGTGCAACTTGTACACGCCGTGTCCGGGCAGCGGCTTGCCGGTCATGATGCTCGCCCGGCTCGGCGTGCAGATCGTCCCGTTGACGTAGCAATGCTCGAAGCGCGCGCCCGCGGCCGCCAGCTCGTCGAGCCGCGGCGTCCGCACGGTCGTGCCGCCGTAGCAGGACAGGGAATCATAGCGTTGCTGGTCGGTCATGATCAGCAATATATTGGGTCGCATCCTCGTAGGGCCCTCCTCTCGCTTGTCCTCTCGTTTGCCGAAAAGCGGGTGAGCGCTTTCCTGTCCCAAAGGCTAGGCCGCCGGGGCGGTTTCGTCAATGCGCATTTGTTTACATGCCGCTCCGGCGCCAGTAATGTAAAAAGCGGTGTAGCGTTACTTTTTCACTCTATTGCCACCTAGCCAGCCGACTTTGCATCTCGGGCAGAATGAAGCGCGCTATGTTCATCGGCAGCGTCATCAACAACCTCGGCAGCGGCCTCTACAGCCATGCGCGCTATGGGCGCCAAAAAGCCGACAACGCCGTCCTGACGACGCTGCCGGCCTTTAAGATTCAAATTGCTTGCGGTACTCGCCCGGCGTGACGCCCTCGTGTTCCTTGAAGCGCCGGATGAAGCTGGAGCCGTTGCCGTAGCCGAGCTGCTCGGCGATCGATTGGAGATTGTCGTCGCCGCGCAGCAGCTCCTTGGCGCGCTCGATGCGCAGCCGCTGGATGTACTGGGTCACGGTCAACGACGTCTGATTCTTGAAGTAACGGCTAATATAGGAAGCGGACATGCCCATGTCCGCGGCCATCTGCTGCAGCGAAAAGCTGTACGACGCATAATGCGCCTGCATGTAGGCTTTGAGCGTTTCGACGAGGCGGGCATTGCCGCTCTCCTTCTTGGCCCGGATGACGTCGCACAGCTGCGTGCTGGCCGTCTTGAGCGATTCGACGAGCCCGTCGACCGTCTCGAATTGCACGATCGACGTCACGTCGGGGTAGCGCTGCCGTTCGTCCGCCTCCTCGGGATACATCTCCTGGATCGTGCGAACGAGCGTATTGATCAAGTCGAAGCAGATACACTTGATCAGATAGAGCGGGATCTCCACCGCCTTCATCGTCGCGATCAATGCATCCAGCAGCTTCTCGATGCGCGAAGTGCTGCCCTGCCGAACCGCCAGGCGCAGCTCCTCCAGCTCGCTCTCGGGATACCACGCGCCGCTAGCCGACGCCTCCGATACCTCGTCGAACACGATGACCGCGCCGCTGCCCTTGATGAGCCGGTAATCGAGCGCGGTCGAGGCCTCCAGGTACGACTTGCCCAGCTGGGCAAGCGTCTCGTACGAACGGCCGATCCCGACCGTGGCCAAGGCGCCCCACTGTGCATGCAGCCGCTGCTTGAGCCCGTCCATACTCGCGATGAATGCGTCCTCGCCCAGGTCTGCCGACGTACAAGCCAAAATGAGCATGTTGCCCTCGCTGCTCTCCATCCCATAGCCCTCGATTCCCGGCGGCAGCTCGCGCTCGAGCAGCTCCATCATCCCGCCCGGGGCCGCTTCGGGCGGGCGCTGCTGCAGCAGCAGCAGCACGAAGCGGTAAGGCGTATCGCGCAGCAGCACGCCGACCGCCGCTCCGCGCCGGTTGAACGACTCGAGATCGCTGACGCTGCCTCGCATCAGCTCGGTGACGAGCTGCGCCTTGAGCGCCGGACGGCTCTGATCCAGCGCCAGATGCAAGCGCCGACTGTTGTCCGAGATCGCATGCACCGCCAGCCGGACACTGTCCAGATCGCGAATCGGCTGTACATCGGGCGTCACTTCCTTGAGCCGCTGCTCCGTATACTGGAACAGGCGGCGCAACGGATTGTAATTCAGATGCATGGAGCCGTAGATGAGCGCGCTGCCGAGGAACAGCACCGCCAGCAGCAGAATGATCCCGAGCCGCTGCATCTGCTGCACCTGCTGCAGCGCGGCCGCCTTGTCGATATAGGTGGCGTAGGTCCAGCCGCTGCGCGCCGAGGAGATATAGGAGACGAAGTATTCGCTGCCGTCGGCCTGCATGAGCTCGGTCCCTTGCCCTTCGAGCGCCTGCGGATTGAACGGCGCGTCCGCTGCCGGCCGGACGGAGGTGATGATCTCTCCCCTCGCATTGACAATCATCGTATTGCCGGCATAATCGTCGTCGATGCGCTGGATCAGGTCCAGCAGCGCCTGCTCGCGGATGAGGAACACCAGCGTCGCATACGGCGTCGTGCGTTGATACGGAATCGGCATCATCGACGTCACGATGCGGACCGGCGGCGCGTACAGGAGCGCCTCCGCCGGACGAATTTCGGCCAAGGTCAGGGTGCTGATCGTCTCGAAGAAAGCCTCGTCCGTCCACCGCTCATAAGGAAATGTGCGGCTGACGAGCTGCTGCGGCGCATGCGTTCCCTCCGACGAATACAGCAGCGGCTTGTCCCGATAGTAGAGCAGCAGATCGAATAAAAACGCGTCGGCGGCCTTGTAATCTTGCAGCTCGCTTACCGTATTCATTGCCGCGTAGGCATTTTTAGTAGCATTGTAAGGCGTGAGCTCCGGATTGGAGGAAATGCGAAACGCGATTTTTTCCAGCTCGTTCATTTTGATCTCGACCATGTCCTGGACTTGCCCGAGCCGCTCCAGCTGGTTGCCGATCATCTCGTCCTTCAGCAGCCCTGCCATGTTGTGGCTGAGGACGAGCCACAGGACGACCAGCGGAATGACCAGCACCGCGATGTATGAGCTGAGGTACGTATAAAACAAGGCGCGATTAAATCTCTTTTTTTCCATGTCTGACCCTCCGCTAACTTAAACCGCTTTCAAGAAATGCCGAGAAAGAAATATGTGATCCTCATGCCGAATGTTTCTATTCTATCTCTTTTAGGGTAGGGTCGAAAGCATACGCTTGTAAATATTCGATTATTGCCAGCGATGCGCCGATTTTTACATCTTACCCGCGCAGCAAATGCAAGGAAGCCGCCCGGCTCAGCAGCCGGACGGCTCAAGTGCTTCCTGGTGAACGCTGGGATGACGGTTACATCACCCTTGGACGACGCCTTAAGCGACGCTTGGAGAATGCTTGGCTTGACAGCTTGTTCAAGCTTGAACTAGGCGTCATTCTCCTTGGAACGTGCCGCCCCTGCTTCGTCCGACGCAGCATCGCTTGCAGGCGCTGCGTCTGCGGACGAAGTTTTGCGCTTGAGCGCATCCAGCGCGTCCTCGACCTGCGCTTGCTTGACGGTGCTTGGCGAAGCCGATACATACGACGCCGCGCTTGCGCGATACGTGCCGGACACTTCGACCTCGGCTTCGAGCTGCATAATTTTCTCCTCCATGCGGGAGAAGCCGCGTACCGCACCGCCGCTTTCGATGGCATGCGGCGCGTAGACCTGCGCCACTTGCTTTTTGGCGCGAGCAGCCTCTGCCCGCGAAGCGAGCTCGCCGCGCCGGGCGCGCAGACGCGCCAGCTCCTCGCGCATCGACTCCAGCTCCAGGCTCAGCTCCGCCGCTCGGCCCTCCTGTTGCGCCAGCAGCTCGGCGAATTGCGCGACCTGCTCGTCGCTAGCCAGCTTCTGCTCCAGCAGCCGACGGGCCTGGTCCTCGTCTCCGGCGGCCAGCGCCTGCTCGGCTTTGGCCTGACAGGCCTCCGCAGTCTGAACGGCAGCTTCGCGGCGCTGCTTGAGCCGCGCTTCGGCCGTCATTTGGCGGGCGACGGTACGCTCCGCTTCGTTAATCTCCATTTCCATATCGCGCACATATTGATTCAGCATCACGACCGGATCTTCCATTTTGTCGAGCACTTCATTCAGCGAGGCTTTCGTCATATCGGCTACACGTTTCAGGATTCCCATCGTTTATCGCTCCTCGTTTTCGTATTGCGCCAGCTTGGCGCGGTATTGGTCCAATTCCTTACGCAGCGCTTTTTTCTCCAGATCGTCCATCGCTGCGTCCACGCCGGCCGGTTCCGCCTTGTAGCTGCCAGGCGACGACATGTGACCGCTGCCGTAGCCGCCGCCTGCGGCGCTCTGCCATTGCGTGGCCCCGGCTGCGCCGCCGTAGGCGCTGTAGCCTTCCGTACGCGGACCGTATTCGTACATGCCGTGCGCGTCGTATCCGGGCTCATTCGGGATGACGAAGGCGGCGATGATGTATACGAGCAACAGCCCGCCGCTCGTAAATATCGTGCCGACAATGGCCAGGAACCGCAGCAGCGTCGCGTCTACCCCGACATACTTCGCCAGTCCGCCGCAGATGCCCGTCAGCTTGCGGTCGCTGCGCGACCGGTACAATTTATGCATGCTCATCGACTTCCTTTCGCCAGTTTTTGCTTGAGCTGCTGCAGCGCCTGCTCCGCCGCCGCTTCACGCTCCGGGGAGAGCGGCGCATGCGGCGCGCACTGCGCGCTGCGCAGCTCCCGCAGGGCGCGGGTTTCCAGCTCGCGATCGCCGAGCTGCTCCTCCAGCCGGTGGAACATGCGCGCCGGGTCTGCGCCTGCCGCCGTCCCGCGGCGCGGCATGCTTTGCTGCAGCCGCAGCGTTTCCATTCGCGCCGCGTAGTACTGCCGGCGATCCGCAGCCGCCTGGTACGTGCCGTGCAGCTCCTGGAGCCGCTCGCGCAGTTGGGTCAGCTGCTCCGCGCTCTCCTCATACAGTGCCTTGTACTGCGCAGCGATTTCTTCCTGGGTCAGCTTGTCGGAGAGCGCGGCCCGCGCTCCCGCCTCGCGGCCCTCCTGGAGAGCCAGCTCCGCTTGACGCGCGCGGCTGTCCTGCCGGCGCTCGGCCTCCAGCCACTGCCGTTTCATCTGCAGGCTGTGCCGATTGCATTGCGCATGCAGCGCCTCAGCCCGGTCGATCTCCTGCCGCGTATCGGCCAGGAAACGATCGATGGCCTTGACGGGATCCTCCGCTTTTTCCATCTGCTCGTTGAATGTGGCGACGGTGATGTCGCGCACACGCTGAATCAATTGCATGTCAGTTGCTCCTTTCTCGGCCGGGCTGGCCCGGCCTTCCCGACAGGGCCATCCGGCCTGCGACCGTCTTTTGTTGCCGCTGCTGTCGATGTCGCCGCTGTTGTCGATTATGTTGCGCGGCGTTTGCCGCTCAGCAGCAGCGAGACGCCCCATACGATGAGGCCTACGATGCCGAGTATGACGAGCAGGCCCGAGAGCTTGCCGATCAACAGCAGCGCGCCGATGACGATCAGGCTGACGCCGATGAGCGAATGCTTGTTTTTCAGGCCGATCCATCCGATGCCGATCAGCAGGACCGGGAACAGGAAGCTCATTACCGCTCCCAGTGTGATTCCCAGCAGCTTCAATACCAGATAGACGCCGGCGATAACGAGCACTGTTTTCATTATCGTTTTTCCGTTCATGATTTCTCACCTCCGCGTCTCTTCTGTTCATGTCTCTATTGTAGAATGAATTTCCGTTTGCCAAAACAGACCTGCGGCGGTTTTTGTACCTGGATTCAGGTCGGGGCCCGGTGCGGCCTCAAGACGGAGACCGAGGCGGAAGCATATGATTCCGATAGCCGTGAGATAGCCGTACATAGACGTCCGATAGCCATCTTACAGCAGGCCCTACGCGCCGGGAGCTGCGCTCGGCCCGCCCCGCGCGTCCCGGACCACGCGCCCATGGGCTGCATAACTTAACAGCAGCAGACTCACACTAAGCGAACAATCGTCGACGATGGCTCGCGACGCGATACGGATGCGGAATCGGCGTTAATCGCGACGCGCCATGGATGCGGGATTGGCGAAGGTCGCAACGCGCCGCGGTTTCGGGTTGACGAGGATCACAATGCGTCACAATTTCGGGATTGGCGCGCATCGCCGCCGCCAGAGTACGACGCGCCATTTCGTTGATACAAGGCTCGTTTGAGTCTCCTTGGTAACCGGGTATGAAATAAAGTAAAGGGGTGAATGGCGAAAATGGAACAACCGTGTCTGCTTATCCATGGGTTTACGGGAAGTGTGTGGGAGGTAGAGCCGCTTGCATCGTATTTGCGGGACCATGATTGCCGACCGGCGACGTTTTTACTCAAAGGGCTCGGCGGCACCCGCCGCGACATGCGCGGTTCGACGCGCCTGGATTGGTTGCGGATCGCAGAGGAAGAGCTGGAGAAGCTGCTGCGCCAGTATCCGCGCATTCACCTCATCGGATTCTCGACCGGGGCCCTGATCGCCTCGCATCTGGCCATCCGCTATCCTGAACGAATCAGCACGCTCACGCTGCTGGCAGCGCCGGTGTATCTGTTCAACGGACGGGTGCTGCTGCGCTCGCTGACGCAGCCGCATATGCTCAAAAATTACGCCCGCAAGCTGTTGTCGACCCCGATCCAAACGGCGCGGGAATTCAAAAGCATGCTCATGGAGTCCAACGACATCTATAGCCGGATCGAGATGCCGACGCTCGTCGTGCAAGGCGATCACGATCATATCGTGCGCACCGAAAGCGCCCATCATATCTACCGTCATCTGCGCACGCCGGCCAAAAAGCTGCTGATCGTGAACAACTGCGGCCATATGGTCTGCCATCATGCGGCCAGTCGATCCGACATCTTCGAGCACGTGCTGCGCTTCGTGACCCAGGTCCGCGCCGAGCAGCCGGATCGCGAAGGGCAGTCTGCACCTGTGCCCGGTCTCGCCGGACTACAGACGCTGCAGCCTTGAACCGAGACTCGAAGGGCGGTGCCCGGCAGCATAACGGCGGTCGGTCATGAGGAACGCTTAGCGGTGATAATAGCGCTTGTTTTTGACTCAATCACCTGCTAAGCGTCGCTGATGTCCGTTAGAGCCTCATCTCGACCGCGAGCAGGCGAATCTCTATCTGAGCTTATACGCGCTATAAGGAAAAGGCACCGTCCGGCGCGATGCCGAAAACGATGCCTCAAGTCTCGTTTGCAACTTGGTTAGCGATGACAACGAAGCGGCACGAGGCTTCCCGATCGCGAAGCCGACCAGGGACCCCACACCGCTACAGTCGTCACTTGCCGTCATGCACTGAACCTCGACCTGTGCGCGAAAGCGCCGCACAGACACAAAACGGGCTCGCGGCCGCACAGCCATGCCGTCGTGCTTATTCGGCAATGCCGTTTTTGTGGGCGTAGATCGCCGCCTGCGTGCGGTCCTCGACTTCCAGCTTGTTGAAAATATTGGTGATGTGATACTTCACCGTCTTGATGCCGATGAACAGCTCGTCTGCAATGTCCTGATTGGACTTGCCCTGGGCCAGCCGGTGCAGCACGTCCATCTCGCGCTCGGTGAGCTCCTCGTGCAGCGCTTTTTTTTGCGGTTTTTTCGGGGTGCGCAGCCGGTTCATCATCTTCGCCGCCACCTGCGACTCCAGCACCGATTGGCCGCGCGCCGCCGCCCGGATCGCATCGGCAATCTCGCCGGCGCGCGATGTTTTCAGCAAATAACTGAACGCTCCCGCCTCAATGACCGGATACATCTTGCTGTCGTCGATGTAGCTGGTCAGCACGATGACCTTGCAGTCCGGATGAATATCGAGCACCTGCTTGGTCGTCTCGACGCCGTCCATCCCTTCCATGACGAGATCCATCAGCACGATATCCGGCTTGTACGCCTGTGCGAGCCGGATCCCCTCCTGGCCGGTGCTGGCCTCGCCGACGACCTCGATGCCGTCCTCCGTATCCAGCACGGCAGCCAGGCCGATGCGCACCATCTCGTGATCGTCCACCAGCAGCACCTTGATCGACTGTTGCTCCATCGCTTGCTCCTCCATCTCCTCAGCTGTTCCCCCTCTGATCGGCCAATGCCGGTATCGCGATCTCGATCGTCGTGCCCTGCTTCGGCGCGCTCAGCAGCTGCATCGCGCCGCCCAGCTCCGTCACCCGCTCCTGCATCGTCAACAGGCCGTAGGAGGTCTGCTTTTTGGACTCCGGATCGAAGCCGACGCCGTTGTCGCGCAGCGTCAGCCTGATCTGATTGCCATAGCGGAACATGGCGATCTCCATCTGATCCGCGCGCGCATGCCGGAGCGTATTGGACAGCGATTCCTGCACGATGCGGAACAGATGGTCCTCCGCCTGCGGGAGCAACCGGATCGACTCGTCCATCTCCAGACGGATCTCCATCGGCACCTTCTGCTTCAGCTCGTCCAGCAGCGTGCGCAGCGCCTGGGCCAGCGTCTTGCCATCGAGCTGGATCGGCCGCAGATGGAGCAGCAGCGCGCGCATCTCCGACTGGGCGACCGAGGCCATCTCTTCGATCAGCTCGACCTGGCGCCGGGCACGCTCGAAGTCCTTGTCGATCGTGCGGCCGACCGCCGTCGCTGTCATCGAGATGGCAAAAAGCTGCTGGCTCACCGCGTCGTGCAGCTCGCGCGCCAGCCGCTGCCGCTCCTCGATTACCGCGGTGAAGCGCACCTTCTCCTGCCAGACCCGGTCCTCCGCAGCCTCGTCCTCCTCTGCCCCCTCGGCGTCCGACTCCTCATCGCTGAGCGTGACCGATCGACTCCGTCGGCGCTGCTGCTCGGTGAGGCGTTTGATCGTCTCCTTGAGCTTGATCCGCTGCAGATAGCCGTAGATCGTCACGGAGATCATCGCCAGCCCGATGAATGACAGGCCGATCGCGGCCGCGGCCCCCTGCAGCTGGAACCATTCCAGATAGCCGGCTCCCTGCAGGACCAGCACGAGCAGACCGACGATGACGAGCAGCCACAGCACAGTCTCCGCCGTATTGCGCCGCTGGTTCGGCTGCACTTTCGGGACGGGCTTTTTGTCCTCCATCAGTATCCTCCATTTGCTTGCGATCTGTGTACTTGCGCTTGCGGTCTGTGTATTTCTGTGTATTGGACGAGAGCGCCCTGTGTTAGGTTGCAGCCGGCCCGCAGGTTCTTACATGCAAAAGCAAGCCGACTGGAGGAGGAAGCGCCGCCGGGCGCTTCCTCTTCTCGCTTGGCTTGCTGGGCGAATGGGGCCCGCGCATGCTGTGCGCTATTCGCCGGACGTTTGATTCATCCGCGCCTTGAGCGCATGCAGCTGCTCGTCGACCTTCATTTGCTTCTCCGGATCGACCGGCGCGCTTGCGCCGGCACGCGGCGTATACAGGCCAGGGGCGCGGAGCACGTCGGCTTCCGCCTCCATTTGCATAATTTTTTCTTCCATTCGGCTGAACCCGCGCGAAGCGCCGCCGCTTTCGATTGCATGGCTCGTGCTCATCTGCGACATTTGCTTCTTGGCTTTGGCCATCTGGGCCCGTGCCACCAGCTCGTTGCGCTTATTGCGCAGCTGATAGAATTCGTCCTTCATCTCATGCAGCTGGGCCATCAGTTGGTCGGCATGCTCCTTGGCTTCGGCATGCAGATCGCTGTATTCGGTCAGCTTCTGATCGAAGAACACCTTCTCCTCCAGCAGCTTGCGCGCCAGCTCCTCGTGTCCGCCGCGCAGCGCTTGCTCCGCCTTCGTCTCGCGATCCGCGCCGTTGCGGGAGGCTTCTTCGACACGCTGACGCATCCGGCGCTCGCTCGCCATCTGCTTGGCGACCGTCACCTCGGCTTGATGAATCTCGGCTTCCATGTCGCGCAGGTATTGATTCAGCATGACGACCGGATCTTCCATCTTGTCGAGCATCTCGTGCAGCGAAGCCTTTGTCATGTCCTTCATTCGTTTGAATACACCCATGTTAATGATCTCCCTTCTCGTATCTTGCCAATTTGGCGCGCAATTCATCAATCTCCTTGCGCATCGCCTTCTTCTCGATATCGCCCATCATGCTGTCCAGGTCGGGGGCTTGCTGCGCGCCGCCGCTCCGAGGCTGCTGCGGTGGCTGCTGCGGCTGCTGCCAGCCGGACCATTGTTGGGAAGGTCCGCTCTGCGGGCCGTGTCCCGGATTATAATACCCGTGGCTGCCCGAGCCGGGCCGCCTGCCGTACGGGTTGTCGTACGATTGACCATACGGATCGTGATAACCGTCCATGCGGTACGTCGGCTCCTTGGGCACGACGAGTCCGGCCAGGACGTAGACGAGAATCAAGGCTCCGCTAGAGAAGATGACTGCGACGATAAACAATACCCTGAGCAGCGTAGCGTCGATGTTGAGCAGTTCGGCCACTCCGCCGCACAGGCCAAGCAATTTCTTGTCCCGTGTGGACCGGTATAGCTTTTTCATCGGGTGGTCACCCTTCCTTGGAAAGTTTGCGCCTCAGCTGCTCCAGTTCGCTCTCGATCACCGACTGCACCGAAGCGCCGGCGCGACCGAGGAATTCCTCGCCCGAGCGACGCAGGTCGCGAAAGCTGCGCGCCTCCAGCTCCATATCGCTGATGCGATCCTCAAGCCGCCGGAACATGCTGTCCGGACGCTGGCCGGAGCCGCCCTGAGCGCCGTATCTGGCGTTCATGCGCTGCTGCAGCCGCAGCGACTCCATGCGAGCGGTATAATATTCGCGCTTGTCGTACACGCTCTGATATTCGCCGCGCAGCTCCTGCAGCAGCTCCTCGAGCTCCTCGATGTTCTTGCGGCTCTCTTCATAGAGCTGCTTGTATTGCGCGGCATGCTGATCGTACGAGCTTTTCTCCCGCAGCGCCATCCGCGCCACGTTCTCCTCGTCCGCCTTGAGCGCCAGCATCGCCTGCTGCTCGCGCTTCTCGCTCTGTTGCTCCGCCTGCAGCCATTGCTGCTTGAGATGGCCGCCGTGCGAGGCGTATTGCTGATACAGGCGCTCGGCCTGTATAATTTCTTCCCTTGTGCCCCACAGGAACTGGTCGATCAGCCGGACAGGGTCCTCGGCCTTCTCCAACCGTTCGTTCAATGTCGCGATCGTGATGTCGCGTACCCGACGTATCAAGCTCATCTTGTTCCCTCCGTTTCCCTTGAGTTAGAGCGCTGCCTGCGCAGCCTTGTCCGCGATCAGGCGCCTAGTCGATATATGCCCGTCCGCTGCGCTTGCGAAACATCGTCACGCCCCAGTAGATCAGCGCGACCGCGCCGAGGAACAGGATCAGCCCCGACAGCTTGCCGAGCAGGATCAACGCTCCGATGGCGACGAGTCCGCCGCCGATGTACTTCTTGTCGTTCTTGAGTCCGACCCAGCCGAGTCCGATCAGAATGACGGGGAACAAAAAGCTCATGATCGAATCCGTCAGTCCGAGCATCCGCAGCAAAATCCAGCCGCCGAGCAAAACCAGAATTACGCTGAGCGCCGCTTTACCGTTCATGCTTGCCCTTCACCGCCTTGTACGTAGTGTGGATCATCAATCAACCTTATGACTCTATTGTAGGGGAAACGCCGTGAATCCAAAACAGACCTGCGGCGGTTTTTGGACCTGGACTGAGGTCGGGGAGCAGTTGGGCTGCAGGCTGAGCATAAAAAAGCCCGCCGTCCCGATGCGGGAGGGCGGGCGGCAAGCGCGACGCGGCACGGCGTCACGCATCCGGACCGAACTCTTCCTCCCACGCCTTGTCCGCCTGCAGCTGCTTGCGGTAGATGAGGGCGGAGAGCATGATGCTGAACTCGTAGAGCAGGATGAGCGGCGCCGCCACGAGCAGATCGGAGATGACGTCCGGCGGCGTAATGAGCGTGCCGACCAGCACCATCAGGAAGTAGGCAATCCGCCGCAGCTTGCGCAGCCGCAGCGGGTTGACGATCCGCAGCTTGGTGAGGAACATCATCACGATCGGCAGCTCGAACAGCAGCGAGATCGGCACGATAATATTGAACATGAACGAAAAATACTGCACGACGCCGTACGTCTCCACCAGTCCGAGCCGCTCCGCCACCCCGGAGGTGAAGTGGAACGCCATCGGAAACACGACAAAATACGAAAACGCAAAGCCGAGCAGCAGCATGAGCAGCGCAAACGGCACATACCGCAGCGCCGAACGCTGCTCGCTCCGGCCGAGCGCCGGCTTGACAAACCGCCACACCTGCAAAAGCGCAAACGGCAGGGCGGGAATCAACGCGATGACGAAGGCGATCTTCATATAAATGCCGATGCTATCCCAAGGCGACAGCGCATTGAGCGGCAGATTATTCAGCGGCTCCTGGGAGACGAGATACTCGTAAAGACCTTGCGCCGCGATGAGACCGATCACAAGTCCGAGCACCGTGACAAGCAGCACGGCGATCAGCCGCTTGCGCAGCTCTCCGATATGATCGAAAATCGACATTGCCCGGTCGCGCCGCTCCTTGGCCGCCGTGTCCGCAGCCGATGGAACGTCCGATTCGTTCACCGCCATGCCTTCGCCTCCTTTCGCTCGCCTATTCCTCCGCACATGCAGAAACGGCTGTCATCCGGCCCGGATGGCACCCGTTTCCCCAGCCTTGCGATCTTCAATTCCTCAGTCCGGCAGACGCTGCGCGCGCGGCTGTTCCTCCCGCGCTTCTGTGCGGCTTGCGTCCTTGCGATCCTGCTTGTCGTCGTCCTCCATGATCTCGCGCGCGCCTTTTTTGAATTCCCGCAGCGTGCTGCCAAAAGCGCGGCCCAGCTCGGGCAGCTTCTTCGGTCCGAACAGCAGCAGCGCCACAACAATCAATAGGATGACGCCGGATACGCCCAGTCCACTCATTGGTGTTAACCTCCTTTATGATCAACCACGTAAACGTCTCATGCCGTCAACAGCCGAGAAAGCCGCCATAGCCCATCGTCACGATGTCCTCGCGCACGATCGTATCGCCGGCGAGAATGCGCGCCAGCAGCACGTCGAACGAGGTGAACGGGTCGTGCATGACGCACCCGGGCAAGCCGAGCAGCGGCACGCCGTCCAAATAGCTCATCAGCAGCATGGAGCCGGGCAGCATCGGCGTCCCGTAGCTCACGATGTCCGCGCCGACCGCCTGAATGGCGCCCGGCGTCCGGTCGTCGGGGTCCACGGACATCCCGCCTGTTACCAATATCATATCATACCCCGCGCCGCGCAAGTAGTGTATTTCCTTGACAATTGTATGGCGGTCGTCCGGTGCGAAGCGCTGCTCGCCGACCTCCGAGCCGAGCGCCTCGAGCTTGGCCCGCACAGCGGGGCCAAACTTGTCCTCGATTCGTCCGCTGTACACCTCGCCTCCGGTCGTCAGCAGGCCGACCCGCATCCGCCGCAGCGGACGGATCCGCAGCGGCGCAGCGCCGGTGCGCTGCCTGCATTCACGGGCCAGCCGCTCGACCTCGGCGAGCTTGGCCTCCGAGGTGTAGAGCGGGATGACGCGGGTCGCCGCCAGCGGTCCGCCCTCGCGGATCAGCGTATGGTGGCGCGCCGTGGCGAGTGCGATCTCGCCGAGCCGATTGACCTCGTGCACGAGCGTCTCGTCAATCGCGGCCAGCCCCGTATGCTGCGCCTTCAGCGTGACCTTGCCCTCATGCGGCTCTCCGTATGCGATGCCTTCGCCGGACAGCGCCTTCGCCATGCGCAGCGCCGCGTCGTCCTCGTGCAGCTCGCCCTCGCCCAGCTCGAGAATATAGATGTGCTCCTTGCCGATGTCGAGCAGCTTGGGGATATCGGCTGCTGTGACGATATGGCCTTTTTTGAACAGTCTGCCCTTGAACGTACCGGGCACGATCTGCGTCAGGTCATGCGCCAACGGAAGGCCGACCGCCGCCTCGACCGGGATCTCCCGCAGCCGCGTACCGCCTGCGCGCCCGCTCATCGGCTATGCTCCCCGATGCGGCCCGACAGAATACCGAGCGCATGCGGCAGCTGGTCGATGATTGCCAGCAGGCTCTCGTGGACGCCCTTGGGACTGCCCGGCAGATTGATGATCAGCGAATGTCCGCGGATGCCGCAGATGCCGCGCGAGAGCATCGCCCGCCTCGTCTTCTGCATCGAGCCGGCCCGCATCGCCTCGGCGATGCCCGGCACGAGACGCTCGACCACCCGCTGCGTCGCCTCCGGGGTCACGTCGCGCGGCCCCAGTCCGGTGCCGCCTGTCGTCAGCACGAGATCCGCCTGATAGTATTCCGTCATCTCGATCAGCGCCGCCGTGATCTCATCCTGCTCGTCGGGCACGATGCGGTAGTCCACGATGACGCCTCCCAGTTCTTCCTCCACCAGCTCGCGGATGACCTGAGCGCTCGTATCCTCCCGTTCGCCTCGCGAACCTTTGTCGCTGGCCGTCAATATCGCTGCTTTCCACTGCACCACGGTCACCCCTCCCCCACCTCGAGATTGCGCATATTCGATTCGCCACAGCAGCCGAGCTACTAGATCGAAGGGCCGTCTTGCTTCGAATCACGCTCCAGCTCGTAGTCGCCGCTCTTGCCTCCGCGCTTGCGCACCAGCTCCGTCGTTCCGATCGCCATGTCCTTCTGCAGCGCCTTGCACATGTCGTATACCGTGAGCGCCGCCGCCGATACGGCCGTCAGCGCCTCCATCTCCACGCCCGTCCGTCCCGTCGTGCGCACCGTCGCTTCAATAAAGAGGCGATCCTCGCCGTTGTCGTCGAAGCGAATATCGATGCCGGTGAGCGGCAAGGGATGGCACATGGGGATCCAGTCTGCCGTATGCTTGGCGGCCATGATGCCGGCCACCTGGGCCACAGCCAGCACGTCGCCCTTGCCGACGGCGCCGGCCTTGATGCGCGCCAGCGTCTGCGGCTGCATCGTCACGGCCGTGCGGGCCGTCGCCTCGCGGCTGGTCACCGCCTTGTCCGTGACATCGACCATCCGCGCCCGTCCTTGCTCGTTGATATGCGTCAGCTTGTCGTTCATGCCTCGCTCTCCTCTTCGTGAGCCTTCGCGATCGGCGCGGCGCCTCCTGGCGGCCCGATATAGACGGCGCGCTCCGTCATGACCGCGTCCATCGCAGCGTCATGCGGCTGAAGCGGCACCCGCGCCACGAGCTGCGCTTCGAAGGCGAGGCCGACCCAGCCGGCATCAGCTCCCGCCGCGTCCATCCGCTCCCTGAAGCGGTCGTAATAGCCGCCGCCGTAGCCGAGCCGGCCCCCGTCCCGGTCGAACGCCAGACCCGGCGCGAGCACCGCGTCCGGCCATTCGCCCTCCTCGCAGCGCGTGGCCCGACGCGGATCGGGCTCGCGTATGCCATAGGCGCCGGGCATCAGCTCGTCCCAGCTCCGTATGCGATAGAGCGTCATCGCTCGGGTCGCTGGCTCGCAGCGCGGCAGCAGGACAGGCAGTCCGGCGCGCCACAGCCGCTCGATCAGCGGCCCCGTGTCCACCTCCGAGCGCCAGGGAGCGTACAGCATCGGCCGCGCGGCGCCCGTCTCGGTCAGCCAGCGGGCCGCGCGGTCGCAGACGCGCGCCGACCATGCGTCCCGGCTGGCTGCGTCCAGCCGGTCGCGCAGCGTGCGCATCTCTTGGCGCAGCGCCCGCTTGCCCTCGCTTGACGGATCATTTGTCGCTTGCTTCATGATTGCTCGTACCCCACCGTCAGTCGTAATTGTTCCGATGCTTACAGTTTACCATTGTTGGATATTCTTCGCCAATCCCCCCGCAGCAATCCACGGCCGGTTTCGCGCTGGTCGGCAGGTGCGCGCCATCCCGCTTTTTTCGCGGCGTCGTTTCAGGTAAACTGTAAGAAAAGACGCGCCATACGCATTCTATTTCATACGGAGGTTCATTATGCTGCTTCAATTATCCGACCTGTCCAAAAGCTACGGCGTCACGTCCGTGCTCTCTCATATTACGATCCAGGTGCAGGCGCGCGAGCGAATCGGGCTGGTCGGCGTCAACGGCGCGGGGAAATCGACCCTGCTGCAAATCATTGCCGGCGAGCTGACGGCCGACAGCGGAAGCATCTACAAGGCGAAGGAGACGACGATCGGCTACCTCGCCCAAAACAGCGGCCTCAGCTCCGCACGCACGATCGACGAGGAAATGCGCGCCGTCTTCGCACCGCTGCTCGAGATCGAGCGCGAGCTGCGGGAGCTGGAGCGAAGCATCGCCGATCCGCACGTGCAGGCCGACGCTGTCCGGTATGCCGAGCTGCTCGATCGCTATGCCGCGCGCTCCGAGCAATTCCGCGAGCGCGGGGGCTTCGAGATCGACACCCGCATTCGCAGCGTGCTGCACGGCATGGGCTTCGGCAGCTTCGATCCCCGCACCTCGATCGACGCGCTCAGCGGCGGGCAGAAGACCCGGCTCGCACTGGCGCGCATCCTGCTCCAGGCTCCGGATCTGCTGCTGCTCGACGAGCCGACCAACCATCTGGATATCGATACGCTGACCTGGCTGGAAGGCTATCTTCGCAGCTACTCGGGCGCTGTGCTGGTCGTCTCCCATGACCGCTTCTTCCTGGACGCGATGACGACCTCCATCATCGAGATCGAGCGCCACGCCGCGCAGCGCTACACCGGCAATTACAGCCGTTTCATCGATCTCAAGGCCCAGCAATACGAAGCGGCGATGAAGCAATACGACAAGCAGCAGACCGAGATTGCCCGCATGGAGTCCTTCATCGCCCGCAATCTCGTGCGCGCCTCCACCACCAAGCGCGCCCAGAGCCGCCGCAAGGCGCTGGACAAGCTGGAGCGGCTGGACCGGCCCGGCGGCGAGCTGAAGCGCGCGCATTTCAGCTTCGAGATCGAGCGGCAGACCGGCAAGGAGGTGCTGGAAGCGACCCGCCTGACGATCGCCTACCCCGACGCCCCCGCCCCGCTCATGCGCGACGTCACACTGCGCCTGCAGCGCGGCGAGACAGTCGCGCTCGTCGGTCCCAACGGCATCGGCAAGTCTACCCTGCTCAAAGCGCTGGTCGGAGAGCAGCAGCCGCAGGCGGGCACGGTGCGCTGGGGCACGCACGTGCGGATTGGCTATTACGATCAGGAGCAGACGCAGCTCAGCGATGCCAACACCGTGCTCGAGGAGGTGTGGAGCGCCTTCCCGCACATGGAGGAAGCGCGCATCCGGACTGTGCTCGGCAACTTCCTGTTCAGCGGCGAGGATGTCAAGAAAAAAATCGCCGCGCTCAGCGGCGGCGAACGGGCGCGCGTAGCGCTTTCCAAGCTGATGCTGCAGCAAGCTAATGTATTAATCCTGGACGAACCGACCAACCACCTCGACCTGTACAGCAAGGAGGTGCTGGAGTCGGCGTTGATGGATTTCGAGGGCACACTGCTGTTCATTTCCCACGACCGCTACTTCCTCAACAAGATGGCCGAGCGGATTGTCGAACTGTCGGCCGAGGGCGTTCATCATTTCCTGGGAAATTACGACGAAATGCTGGACAAGAAACAGGAAATGGCGGAATTGCGGGAGGAAAAGGCGGAAGCTTTGCAAAATGCGGGAAAAAGAATCGTCGCTTCGCCTGCTGCGGAAGAATCCGACTACCAGAAGGAAAAAACGGCGAAAAAAGAGGAACGTCAGCGGCAGCGCAAGCTGGAGCAGCTGGAGCAGACCATTGCCGATCTGGAAAGCGACATCGAGGCGCTTGAACGACAACTGGCGGATCCTGCTGTCTACAATGATTACGTCAAGGTACAGGATTTGCAAGCGGAAATTGATGAAAAAAAGGCGACGCTCGGCGAACGGTATGACGAGTGGGAGCAATTAATGTAATTAATTACCATAAACTTCGCGTCAACTTCGCTATCCACGATTTCCACAGCTTTATCCACAACAAATTGTGAGTTGTTCTAAAATTCTGTCGATAAATGCAGGCTCAAAACGGGCCTGCCTTTGTATTTTCTTAACAAAGGAGCGAATCCAACGCATGACATGAAAGTTTTACACACATCATCCACATTATCCACAGCCGACTGTTGAAAAACTTGTCCCCAACCGCAGTTTTTGCCCCCACCCTGCTGTCTCTCGCTTTCGAAGCGTTGTCCACAGCTGTGTGGGGATATGTGGATAACGTTTTACACATGATGCAATACGCAACTTTTTCCTTCATTCGTCGTCTAATGGTATGACAGGGACAAGCTGCACATTGATGGACATGGAGGAGAATAACACGCGCATGAATACCGAATACCAGACGAGCCTTCCGCAAAGCCGCGAACAGCGTCGGCGCAAGACGGGCAGCGGAAGAATTGTTTTTTTTGTGTTGTTGTGGATGCTGCTGATTGCTGCCGGTGCAGGAGGCACGATGTGGTACACCGAGCAGGCGCGGATCGCCGTTACCTCCGATCTGGAGCGCCAAACCTCGGCTCAGATTGCCGCGCTTCAGTCCGCTTACGACCAGCGGCTGGCGCAGGTGGAGCAGGACTTCGAGGCGGAGCTGACGACGCTCTCGGGCAAGGTCGACCAGTTGAACGAGCTGCTTACGTTCACGAAGGACAATGCGACCGATCGGACGGACAACAGCAACAAATTATATAGCCAAATCAACGAAGTCAAAAAACAGCTCGACGAGCTGAAAAAAAGCCTGGATGTGCTGAAATGACCACGCCGCTCAAACTGATGAATCGCACATTGCTGCTCGCCTGCGCCCCCTTCCTGGGGATGCTCGTCTGGCTCTTGTGGGCGGGCTTCTCGTTGGAGCTGGGCAGCTCCGCTTATCCGGAGGCGCCGCCTGCCCCGGCGTCTGCGAGCGCGGAACTTGGCGCCCCGATTGCGGACAAGCTCGACGCCTCGCAGGAGCTGGCCAATGTCACGGCGGACAAAATTCGCAAAACCGCCTGGCTGTATACCGAGACCGGCAAGCAGATGCAGCAACTGGTTACGTTGGCCACCGCGCAGTCGGGACGGCCGGGCCGCATATACGACAGGCGCATCACATTGGCGCTTGGCACGCCGTCGAAAACGGTGCAAAGCGACAAGCTGCGCGCCCAATTGTTCTACGTGCGCGCGCAGCACTTCAAGGGGTACGCGCTCAAAGTCAAGCTGAAAGAGGAAGGCGCCATGTCGATGGTGCTGGGCGAGGACAGGTTCGGAGGCGCCGAGACGACGCTGGCCGCCGTCAAGCGCTATGGCGCGATTGCCGGCGTCAATGCCGGCGGATTCGCCGACCAGCGCGGCTCGCGGTATCCGCTCAGCACGACCGTGATGGACGGCCAATACGTCAACGGGTTCGAGCCGACCTTCTCCAACTTATTTTTCGTCGGCGTCAACAAGAACCGCAAGCTCGTGGGCGGCAATTATACGACGCAAGCGGAGCTGGATCGGGACGAGCCGGAATTCGGCGCTTCCTT
Organism: Paenibacillus sabuli; assembly: GCF_014705605.1. GTDB lineage: Bacteria > Bacillota > Bacilli > Paenibacillales > Paenibacillaceae > Paenibacillus_D > Paenibacillus_D sabuli. Next base: position 29,755 of record NZ_JACXIZ010000033.1, on the reverse strand, counting down.
CGTGCCGATCCTGCTCAAGGACGGCGTCAGTCAGACGATCCCGGCCAAATGGGCATCCAGCCCCAAGCGAGCCGCGCGGACCGTCATCGCCAATTACAAAGACGATCAATTGCTGTTCCTGGTCACCGATGCGGCGGACGAGTCCGGCCGCTCCGGCGCCACGCTGGGCGAGCTGCAGCTTTTGCTCCGGCGCTTCGGCGCCCAGGACGCCTACAATCTCGACGGCGGAGGCTCGTCCTCGCTCATTTTCGACGGACGCATCGTCAACGCCCCGTCGGACGGACGGCTGCGCAAGCTGGCCACGCACTTTTTGTTTTTTGAGTAGGCGGCGTTGCGCCGATGCATGGTGCTGTGCGGCGCGCACAATAGGCGCATGAAGGCACGCGGGTGACGTATGACGAGACAGGCGCACGGCGAGATAAGGCAATGCACAGCGCATAGGGAATACGATGAGGTAAGGCAATGAAAGACTGTAATGGAGTACGATACGTCAGGCAATGAAAGACGGCGCAGGGCGCACAGTGATATAGACAACGGAAGGCGGCGCACGGCGCACGGTGATATAGACAACGGAAAGCGCGCACGGCGCACGGTTGCATGGTTACGCCAAAAAGGCGGCTCTCTAAATGCGAGAGCCGCCTTTTTGGATTGTTGCATGCGCAGAGCCTCCATACATTCGCTCCGCGCGCCGATTTAAGCTCACTTTTTGCGGTTACTCAGCTAATTTTGCCCCGCGCGTCGATTTAAGATCACTTTTTGCGGTTACTCAGCTAATTTCGCTCCGGACGCCGATTTAAGCTCACTTTTTGCGGTTACTCAGCTAATTTTGCCCCGGACGCCGATTTAAGCTCACTTTTTGCGGTTACTCAGCTAATTTCGCTCCGGACGCCGATTTAAGCTCACTTTTTGCGGTTACTCAGCTAATTTTGCCCCGGACGCCGATTTAAGCTCACTTTTTGCGGTTACTCAGCTAATTTCGCTCCGGACGCCGATTTAAGCTCACTTTTTGCGGTTACTCAGCTAATTTCGCTCCGCGCGCCGATTTAAGCTCACTTTTTGCGGTTACTCAGCTAATTTCGCTCCGGACGCCGATTTAAGCTCACTTTTTGCGGTTACTCAGCTAATTTTGCCCCGGACGCCGATTTAAGCTCACTTTTTGCGGTTACTCAGCTAATTTCGCTCCGGACGCCGATTTAAGCTCACTTTTTGCGGTTACTCAGCTAATTTCGCTCCGCGCGCCGATTTAAGCTCACTTTTTGCGGTTACTCAGCTAATTTTGCCCCGCGCGCCGATTTAAGATCACTTTTTGCGGTTACTCAGCTAATTTCGCTCCGGACGCCGATTTAAGCTCACTTTTTGCGGTTACTCAGCTAATTTTGCCCCGCGCGTCGATTTAAGCTCACTTTTTGCGGTTACTCAGCTGCTTTTCCTCCGACGGCCGATTTAAGCTCACTTTTTGCGGTTACTCGCCGGCCCGACTGACCATTGCTCGAGCGGGAGCTGCGGATCGGCCTTCATGTCGAGCGGCGTGAATTCGCCGCGCTGCCACTTGAGATGCGCGGCCGCGCCGATCATCGCCGCATTGTCCGTACACAGCACGAGCGGCGGCACGACCAGCGGCAGGCCCGCCTCGCGGCAGCGCTCGCCGAGCGCCGCCCGCAGGCCCTTGTTGGCGGCGACGCCTCCGCACAGCAGCAGCTGCCTGACGTCATATTCACGCGCCGCACGCATCGCCTTGGTCACGAGCACGTCGATGACCGAGGCCTGGAAGCCCGCGGCCAGCGCCTCGCGATCGATCGGCTGCCGCTTCATGCGGGCCTGATTCAGCTGTGCGAGGACGGCCGACTTCAGCCCGCTGAAGCTGAAATCATACGCATCCGGCTCCAGCCAGGCGCGCGGCAGCACGATCTCGTCCGCGCTGCCCGCGGCGAGCGCATCGACATGTGGGCCGCCCGGATACGGGCATTCGAGCGCGCGCGCCACCTTGTCATAGGCTTCGCCGACCGCGTCGTCGCGGGTGCGGCCGATGATGTGGAAGCGCCCCTCCCGCTCCAGGACGACCAGCTCGGTATGCCCGCCGGAGACGACGAGCGCCAGCGCCGGGTAGCTCAGCTCCTCCACGAGCCGATTGGCATAGATGTGCCCGGCGATATGATGGGTGCCGATGAGCGGCACGTCCAGCGCCAGCGCCAGACTTTTGGCCGCCACGATGCCTACGAGCAGGGCTCCGACGAGACCGGGGCCCTGCGTCACGGCGACCGCACTCACGTCCTGCAGCGCAATCCCCGCTTCGCGCACCGCCTGGCGAGCGATCAAGGTAATCGACTCGACATGCTGGCGCGAGGCAATCTCCGGCACGACGCCGCCGAACTGGCGGTGGATGTCGATCTGGCTGCCGATCACATTGGCGAGAATCTCGCGGCCGTCGCGCACGACCGCGACAGCCGTCTCGTCGCAGCTCGTCTCTACCGCCAGAATCAACGAGCCGGCTGCGACCCGGTCCTCGTCACGCACGGCGTTCGCCGCGTTTGCTTCCGGCCGCCGTGCGGCTGCATCTTCCGTTTTGCCGCTCATCTCCATGCCCTTTATCTCCGTGCCGCTCATCCTGGCGTCCCCTCTCCGTGCTCGGGCTTGAGCTCCGCCCACATGATCAGGGCATCCTCGTGATTATCCGAATAATAGCCCGGCCGCAGGCCCGAGGGCGTGAAGCCGTGCTTTTTGTACAAATGCTGCGCCAGCGTATTGCTGACCCGAACCTCCAACGTCATGCGCTGCATCCCGCTGTGCACGGCCAAGCGCTGCAGCTCGCCGAGCAGGCGGCTGCCGAGTCCGCGCCCTCTCCAGTCGCCGCGCACCGCGATATTCGTCACATGCGCCTCGTCCATGATCGTCCACATGCCGCCGTAGCCGATAATCTCGCCGCCCCGCACCATCACGGTATAGCGCGCGAAGTGATTGCCCGTCAGCTCCTGCCGAAACGCATCGGCCGACCACGGGCTGCTGAACGACTCGCGCTCGATGCGGCAGATGGCCGGGATATCCCGCAGCTCCATCGCGCGAAATTCGATATCATCCAGCTCTCGCTCGATCTGCTCCATCATGCCCTCAGCCCTCCCGTCCTTGCGCAGCCGCGCGCAGCTTGGCTTCCGCCTCTGCCAGCTGGGTATAATTCGGAGTGAGGCCATGCACCTCGTCCGCCTCGCCGCGCGCCAGCCTCCGCCGGCCCAGCTCGGCCACCCAGCGGCCCGCCATATGCGCCGAATCGAGCGCCACCCGCAGCGCGCCTGCCGCGTCGTCATGCGAGCCGGCGGCCAGCGCATCAATGGCGGCGGCGTGCGGCCCCGGATCGCCCGCGAATACAATCGCCTGCGGCGGCTCCGCCGCAGCAGCCGCGCGGCGGAGCAGCTCGTCCGTCCAGCCATCCATCAGCCGGATGCCGTCGTCGGCCAGGCGCGTCCAGCCGCCTGCGGCCGAGGCCGCAAAAGCGGCGCTGTACACTTGCCCCCGGCGCGCATCCATAATCGGCACGAACCAGCGCGCGCCGCCTGCCGCCTCTGCCGGATCAGCCTCCGCGCGCCGCCAGGCGCCGTACGCGAGCGCCTCCAGGCTGGACACCGCCGCCACCGGCTTGTCCCATACCCAGGCCAGCGTCTTGGCCGCTGTCACGGCAATGCGCACGCCTGTATAGGAGCCCGGTCCGCAGCCTACGGCGATCCCCGTCAGCGCCTCCGGACGAACGGCCGCCTCGCGCAGCAGCCGCTGCAGCATCGGAATGAGATGCACGGAATGGTTTTTTTCGGCGACCGACTGCACCTCGCCCAGCACCCCGCTACTGCCGATCAGCGCCGCTGCGAGTGCGGCCGTAGAGGTGTCGAAGCCCAGCACCGCTCCGCTCCGCGCTCCCGTCTGCTCCTGTTCACGCTCATGCATCTGCTCCAGCTGTATGCTCACTGCTCCGCTCCCCCTCCCTGCCGCAACGTCTCGATCCAGCCTGCATACGGCGCGCCGATGCCGGTCAAGCGGATGCTGCGGCGATCATCGCCCGCATGGGCGATACGCAGCTCCAGCCGCTCCGGCGGCAGCAGCGGCTCGATCCGACTCGCCCATTCGACGACAGTGACGCCACTGCCATAGAAATAGTCGTCCAAGCCCAGCTCGTCGGCCTCCGCCGTCGAGATCCGGTAGACATCCATATGATAGAAGGGCAATGTTGCGCCTTCGTATTCCTTGATAATCGTAAAAGTCGGACTATTGACCAGCTCGGTCACGCCGAGCGCCGCCGCCAGCGCCTGCGAGAAGCGCGTCTTGCCCGCCCCGAGCTCGCCGTCCAGCGCCAGCACGCTGCCTGCGTCCGCGAGCGCCGCCAGCCGCTGCGCCAGCCGTACCGTATCGGCCTCCGAGCCGATCTCATATCTCGTCGTTGCTGTCGTCATCGCTCTCTCCTGTCGCCGAAGCAAAATGATTGTAGCCGCCCTTGGCGAGCGGCGCGCGACCTCCGCCGCGGTCCAGCCATACGCCGGACGGCCCGGACTCGACCACGCCGATTCGGTAGAACGGGATGCCGCGCGCGCGCAGCGCCGCCCCCGCCTGCTCCGCATCGTCCGCCGCAATTGTCCCCATGAGCACGTAGTCCTCGCCGCCGTAGAGCACCCAGTCGAGCGGATCGCGTCCCTGACGGCGCGCATAGCGCGCCATGCTGCCGCTCAGCGGCAAGCGCGCCTCCTCCAGCACGATTGAGACGCCGGAGGCCTCGGCCAGCTCCCAAGCCTCGCTGGCCGCGCCGTCGCTCACGTCGTTGAGCGCATGGCAGGTGCCCCGCTCCGCCAGCAGACGGCCGCCCTCCGGCGAAGGCACGGGCCGGCGGTGCGCCTGCACGAGCGATCCGGCCTCGTCCGCCTCGATCGCCGCCGCTCCTGGCCGCGCGGGCGCCGCCAGCAAGTAATGCAGCCCCGCCGCCGACAGCCCGAGCGGCCCGGTCACGAATACCGCGTCGCCGGGCTTCGCCCCGCTGCGCGGCACGGCTCGCCCTGCGGGCACGGTGCCGGTCACGGTGACGCTGATCACCAGATGCTCCGGCGCCGAGGTCGTATCGCCGCCGACGATCGCGACGCCGTAGCGCGCGGCGCATGCATACAGGCCGTCATACAGCGACGTCATCCGCTCTGCCGTGCAGGCGGCGGGAGCGCTGATCGAGACGAGCGCGTGCGCCGGCTGGCCGCCCATCGCGGCGATGTCGCTAATATTGGCGGCCAGCGCCTTGTAGCCGACGTCCGCCTCGGACATCGTACGCCAATTGAAATGCACCGTCTCGACCATCGTGTCGACCGCCAACAGCCATTGCACCGGTTCGCCGTCCGCGCCCTGCGGCGGTTCGACGACAGCAGCGTCGTCGCCGATGCCGAGCCGTACGCCGCGGGCGCTCAGCCACTGAGGCGATTGGCGACCGCTCGTCCAGCGGCGAATCCGTTCGAATTCATCCACTTCATCGCCCCCCGCCTTATTTTCGTCCTATTATATCGGTCCTCCCGCGGCGGGGCAAGCTCCGCGCCGCGCATGCCAAAGCGGCGGGCCGCAGACCGCGCGTCCCGCCGCATCGTCGCCCGCTTTCTAGTGAATGTCTTTTTTGCGAAAGCGGCCGCCTGCGACGTCGTGAATGTTGCCGATTGCCAAAAACGCCGATTGATCAAGCTCGTTCACGATCGATTTGAGCTTCGCTTCCTCGAGCCGGTTGATGACGCAAAAAATAACCTTCTTGCTGTCTCCCGTATAAGCGCCTTCGCCGTTGAGAAAGGTGACGCCGCGGCCGAGCCGCTGCATGATCGCCGAACCGATCTCGCCCGATTCCTCGCTGATGATCCAGACCGACTTGGACTGATCCAGGCCCTCGAGCGTAATGTCGATCATCTTGTAGGCAATGTAGTAGGCGATAATCGAGTACATAGCGCGGTCCCAGGTGAACACAAAGCCCGCCAGCGACATAATGAACAGATTGAAAAACATGACGATCTCGCCGACGGAAAACGCGCTTCTGCGCGTAAACAGAATGGCGACAATCTCCGTCCCGTCAAGCGAGCCCCCGAACCGGATGACCAGACCGACGCCCGTGCCGAGCACGACGCCGCCAAAAATCGCCGCCAGAAAATCGTCGATGGTCAGCGGCGGCACATGATGCAGCAAAAACGTGCCGAGCGACATCACCGAAACGCCGTACAGCGTGGATAAGGCGAAGGTTTTGCCGATCTGCTTGTAGCCGAGAAACAAAAACGGCAGGTTGAGAACGAATAGAAACAAGCCAAGCGGCCACTCGGTAAGGTACGACACAATGATTGAGATGCCGACGATGCCGCCGTCGATAATGGAGTTGGGGACCAGGAAAATTTCAAGCCCGATCGCCACAAGCGAAGCTCCGATTGTAATGAACAAGATCCGTCGCAGCAATTGAAGCCTCGACAGTCTGGTGTGCTGATGCTGGGCCATATGCGCCGCTTCCCCCATTCCCTATCTTATGTATCTATCTCTTTATTTTACCTGAAACCGGACGGGGTGCATAGATGCACAATGCAAAACGGCTGCCCCGGGAATCGGAGCAGCCGTGCCTGAGGCTGGGATGATGCCGTACGTGTGCGAGGCTAGACGGGCGGGTCAGGACTTGAGCACGTCGTGGTCGACGTAGCGTTCGCCGTTCAGCTCGCTGATGACGTTGATGGCGACCTTGGCGCCGTCGCCGGCCGTGACAATCGTGTGCACGCTGACGCCTGCGGCGGTACCGGCGGCCCATACGCGCGTCAGACTCGTCCGTCCCGCGGCATCGCAATCGACGACCGTCTTGATGCGCGGCTCCGTGCCCGGCTTGACGGCGATCCCGCTCGCCTCCGCGAGCTCGGCGAACAGTCCGGTCGCGACAATCGCGTGCTGACCTTCCAGCACCTCGCCCGACTCGGTGTGCACGCGCACGCCGCTATCGCCCGACTCGATCTTGACCGCTTTGCCGGCGATCAGCTTCGCGCCGAACTTCTCCGCCTGGCGCTTGCCCGTCTCCAGCAGATCGGGCCCCGCCGTCTCCGGCACGCCGTAATGATTCTCGATCCAGGCCCGCTTGGTGATGCTCTGATCGCTGTCGATTACGACCGTCTCCTTGCCCGCCTTCGCCGTGAACAACGCCGCGCTGGCGCCGGCCGGGCCGGCGCCGATGATGATTACTTCCGCCATCTCAATCGCTCCCTTCCATGATCGCTGCCGATAATGGCCAGTCGCTTCCAGTCCCAGTATAGCATAGCCCTCGGCTGCTTCACAAAAGCAAGCGCGCCTCGCACCCTGCCCCCCAACTTGCAAAACGAAGACGTGTCCGCCCGCTTGCAAAACAAAGACGAATGCGATACACTCGAATTAATTAGACTGATCGGTCATATTAATTCGAGAGGAGGGAACGAGATGGCGCGCAAAACCGCTGCGGAAGCCGAGCAATCCAGACAGCAAATCATGCGCAGCGCCAGGGCAATTTTTGTGGAAAAGGGCTACGGCGCCGCCTCGATGGAGGAAATCCGGGGCCGTTCCGGAATGAGCAAGGGCAGCATTTACTATCATTTCAAGAGCAAGCAGCAGTTGTTCCTGGCGATCCTGGAGCAGAATATACAGGACTGGCTGGACAAGTGGAAGCAGATCGCGCAGCCGGATCAAAGTCTCACCGACAAGCTGCACGCGCTGGCCGTCCACTGGGTGCTGGACTTTGATAACCCGCTGATCAGCGCCGGCGACGAGTTCGTGGCCAGCCATAGCGACGAGCCCGAGGTCATCAAAAAAATGATCGCCCTGACCCAGCTCCATCACCCGATTATCCGCGACATCCTGGAGCAAGGCATCGCAGCGGGCGAATTGCGCCAGGAAGATCCGGACATGCTGACCTACCTGCTCTTTGGCACGCTCGGCGGCCTCGGCATGGCGCATTACGACCAGCTCCCCCGAGCGAAGGTGCTCGCCCTGTACCGCATGGCCATCGAGGTCTTCCTGCACGGCGTGCAAGCGCGTCAACCCGTCTGATGACGGGCTTGGCCGGGCCGGCGGCTGCGACGCCGCCGCCATCAATTAAACCGGACAGTCATATTAATTATTCGAATAAGAAAGGTGGAAACGACTTGTCTCCCTTACTGCGCAACCGCGTGTTTCTCGTCGTCGCCGGAGCCGATCTGCTCCAGCAGATCAGCATATGGATCCGCAACATGGCCTTGCTCTTCTATATTATGGAGATGACTAACAATGACCCGACCGCAGTTGCGCTGCTCAGCGCGCTGCAATATGCGCCGATTTTACTGTTTTCGCTCGTAGGCGGCACCTTCGCCGACCGCTGGAATCCGAAAAAAACGGTCATTGCCGGGGATACGCTCAGCGCACTCTCCATACTCGCAATTCTTCCGCTCATTGCAGCGGGCTGGTGGCAGGCGGTATTTGCCGCAACGGTCGTCTCGTCCATCGTCAGCCAATTTTCCCAGCCCTCATCGGCGGTCCTGTTCAAGCGTCATGTGCCGGAGACCCAGGTCGGCGCGGCGATCGGCATCACCCAGAGCCTGATGTCGCTGTTCGTCGTGCTCGGACCGGTGCTCGGCACGCTCATCTACAGCCGCTTCGGACTGGAGCGCTCGCTCTGGGCGCTGGTCGCCTTGTTCGGAGCGGCCGCGCTGCTGCAATTGCTCCTGCCCGCATCCAGCCGCAGCCGCGCAGGCGGGCAAGCGCCCGCGTCGGCTTGGGCCGATCTGCGCTCGGGCTTTCGCTATGTTCTCGCCCATGCCAATCTGCGCACAATCGGCGGCTTGTTCCTGCTGCTCGGACTGGCGGTCGGCGTGACGCAGCCGCTCGATGTGTTCGTGACGATGGAGCGGCTGCAGCTGCCCAAGGAAGCGGTGCAGTGGTTCGCCGCCTCGGAAGGCGTCGGCATGCTGATCGGCGGTGCGGTCGCAGCCGCGGCGGCAGGCTGGGCGCAGCGCCGGGGCCGGTTGATCCTGCCGCTGGCAATGCTCGTTTTTGCCGCCGTGACGATGACCGAGGTGCTGTCGCTATGGCCGCTGCTCACCGGCAGCGTCAGGGTGGTGTCCGGCGTCACGATGGCCTTCTTCCAGATCGTGCTGAGCGCGCTGTTGATTCGCGAAGTCGCCGAGGCCTACATCGGCCGTACGAACGGCATCATCACGCCGCTCATGATGGGCGGCATGCTGGCCGGCACGGCGCTCTCCGGTCCGCTCGTCAAGCTCGTGTCGCTCTTCGGCGCGTACGGCCTGTCCGCGCTGCTGCTGGCGGCGGGAGCGGTGCTGCTCACCCGGCTGCGGCCCGCCGGCGCCGCAAGTGCCGGCGCACGTGCAAGTGACTCCGCCGTTGCAGGCGAAGCGCAGTATCGCCATTCAGCCTCGGCGAATCATGACAGCAACGCGCGCCCGGACGCGCGTGCGCCGGACCTGTGACGCCGCGGCAGAGTCAGAGTCAGGGCAACCCGAGCAGTCCGGGTATTGTCGCGAAGCCGACGCCCTCCTCGCGCAGCCGGGCGATGATGCGGGGCAGCGCCTTCACCGTGCCGCTCAAGTCCTCGCCGACGCCGCCGCCGGAATGCTGCAGGATGATGGCGCCGGGCTTGCTGTCGGCCAATACATTGGTGGCGACCTCGTCCGCGGACAGCCCCTTCCAATCGAGCGAGTCGACGTTCCAATTGATAATTTTGCGATGCTGGCTGGCCAGCCACTGCAGCTGCGATTCGTTAATATTGCCGTACGGCGGCCGGACATAGGTCGGCGTGTAGCCGGTATATTGTTTGATCAGCTTGTCCGTCCGGGTGATCTCCTCGCGGAATCGCTTGTCGGAGAGCTTGGGCAGATTGGCGTGGCTGTACGAATGATTGCCGACTACATGCCCTTCGGCGACGATGCGGCGCATCACGTAGGGATGCGCCTCGATGCGATTGCCGACGACGAAGAAGGTCGCTTGAATGCCCGCCTTTTTGAGCGCATCCAGCACCATGGGCGTATACGTCTTGTCCGGCGCGTCGTCGAAGGTCAGCGCCACCTTGCCCGAGCCGGCCGGCCCCTGCAGCAAAAATGTGCTCGGGTATTTGCTGCGCAGCTCGGCCAGCGTCATCGGCTTCGGATCGCGCGTCTTTTTCTCGCTTCCGCCCGACAAGTCGGGCGTCTGCTTCTCCGGCGCGGCCGACTTGATCTTGAGCGCGCCGCGCGGCGTCCGAGCCTGCGCGCCGGGATGGTTGTCCCGTTTGCCCGCAGGCGTCTGCGACTCGGCGTCCGGGCTCGAATCGGAGGTCGCCGCTGCGCATGCGCCGAGCATCAGCATGCCGCCGAGCACGAAGACAAGCAAGCCTCTGCCGCGCTTCATGGTCCGCTTCATTCCGCCTCCGCCCCCTGCCCTTTTGGTCTGCGCGCCTGCTCCTGCGCGTTGCGCGCCAGTTGCTCGGGCGTACCCGCCTGAGGCGAGGCCGACGCCTCGTCGCGCGTCCCCGGCATCGTGTCGGTCGTGGTCTCCTCGATCAAGCCGTTGTGCACCGTGACTTGCCCCCCGCCCAGGCCTTCGTTGACCATGCGGTCGATTTCCATGTCATAGACGTCCCGGCCCTCGACGCGGCCCTCGCTGCCTGGCTGCGATTGCCCCCGGCTGCCGCCGCTGCGCTGCTGCTTCTCGCTCATTGCCCCTCATCCTCTCCTTTTCAGGTTTGCCAAGCTCTAATTAAACGTGCCCGCCCCGACTGATTTTCATGCATTCCGGGCAACCTGAATATAGGTAGAAGAACCGGAATACCCAACCGATTCAGGGAAAAAAGGAGGCGAAGGCATCATGCATACGGTATGGAAAGGCGCAATCAGCTTCGGTCTCGTCCATGTCCCGGTCAAGATGTTCTCGGCAACGGAGGACAAGGACATCTCGATGCGGCTCGTCCACAAGGCGTGCGGCGGACCAATCGCTTATGTCCGGCAATGCAAAAATTGCGAGGTCGAGGTCGCATGGGACGATATCGCCAAGGGCTACGAATATGAGAAGGGCAAGTTCGTCCTGTTTGAAAAGGAGGAGCTTGACGCGCTCGCATCGGAGACGACCAAAACGATTCAAATCCTCGACTTCGTCGATCTGACGGAGATCGATCCGATTTACTTTCAAAAAACATACTATCTCGCTCCGGATCAGGCCGGCGGCAATGCGTACCAGCTGCTGCTGGAAGCGATGCGGGGCTCGGGGCGCATCGGCATCGCCAAAATCTCGATTCGCTCGAAAAGCTCGCTGGCCGCGATCCGCGTGCTCGACGGCTGTCTGGCGATCGAAACGATCTTCTACCCTGACGAGATCCGGCCGATCAGCCAAGTGCCGGGCCTGCCGGAAAAGCCGGCCGTCAACGAAAAAGAGCTCGGCATGGCGCAAATGCTGATCGAGCAATTGACCTCCCCGTTCGAGCCGGCAAAATACACCGACGATTACCGCACCCGGCTGATGGATCTGATCGGCAAAAAAATCGCCGGCGAAGAGGTCCATATCGCGCCGGAGCAGCAGGAGACGAATGTCGTCGATCTGATGGCGGCGCTGCAGGCAAGCCTGGAAGCGGTCAAGGTCACCCCCGCCGACGGCGCCGGCGCCGAGAAGCCCAAGAAGAAGACCGCCAAAAAATCGAAATCGTCCGCCGAGGGGACGGGCTCGTAGATGACGGAGCTGCCCGCCGAGCCGATGGCGCCGCTGGTGGCGCGGACGCTGCCGGAGGGCGACGCCTGGGGCTATCAGCTGAAATGGGACGGCGTGCGCCTGCTGGCTGAGATCAAGTCCGCTGGCGAGGTCGCACTCTACTCGCGGCGACTGCTGCGCAAAGACAGCGTCTATCCGGAGATCGTACGGGCACTGCGCAAGCAAGCGCACGCGCTGGAGGACTGTCTGCTCGACGGCGAGCTCGTCTATTGGGACGGGGATCGGCCCAGTTTCGCCAAGGTGCTGCAGCGCGAGCGCGCAGGCGCGACCGGGAGATCTTCCGCCGAAGGCCGGCTGCTCTACGTCGTCTTCGACCTGCTCGTCAGCGGCGGCCGCGATGTGCGGAATCGGCCGCTGCGGGAGCGCCACGAGCTGCTCCAGCAGCTATTGCAGCGGGCCGGGGCCGGCGCCCCTTCCTCCGCGCTGCTGCCCTGCGAGCTGTACCGCTCCGGCGCGGACCTGTGGTCCTGGGTCGAGGCCCGCAGCTGGGAGGGCGTCGTCGCCAAGCGGCTGGACGGTCCCTATCGCGAGGGCAAGCGCCACGACGACTGGCGCAAGGTCAAGACCGCGCTGCGGCTGCCGGTCGACATCGTCGGGCTCAAGCTGCGCGAGGGGCGCGTCGCCAGCCTCGTGATGGCGGAGGATGGGGCATTCGTCGGCTCGGTCTCGCTCGGGCTCAGCGAGGCGATGCGCGAGCTGCTGCGGCAGCGGCTCGTCCCGCCGCCGCAAGCCCCGACGCTGCCGTGTCCGTTCGTCCAGTTGCCGGCGGAGCTGACCGGGGCGCGCATCGTCTGGCTCGCGGAGCCGCTGCCCTGCCGGGTCACCGGACTCGAGCGCACCGCCGCCGGTCTGTTGCGGCATCCGAAGCTGCTTGGCTTTGGCCGTGATGAGTCCGGGTAGCGTGACGAGTTCCTGTCGCGTCGTTGTCCGAGCCTGTGCCGGGTCCGTGTCCAGATTCATAGTAGAGAAGGGATGAGCGCACATGCCGAGGACGAGCAAAGGCGCGATTACGATTGAGGGGCAGACGGTGGAGGTGACCAATCCCGAGAAGCCGCTATGGCCGGAGATGGGCATCACAAAGCTGCTGTATCTGCAAAAGCTGGGCGAGCTCGCGCCCTATCTGATCCGCTACTGCAAGGGCCGCTATCTGACGACGATTCGCTATCCGCACGGCGTCGGCGACAAGTCGTTCTACCAAAAAAACTGCCCGCAGCCGGCGCCTCCCTTCGTCAAGGTGGCCGTGCACGCGGGCATCCGCTATGTCGAGCTGGACAGTCTGCCGACCCTGCTCTGGCTCGGCAATCTGGCGTGTCTCGAATTCCATGCTTCGTTCGACCGGATCGGCGAGCCGCTGCGTCCGAGCGAATGGGTGCTCGACATCGATCCTTCGCGCGAGGAGGAACCGCGCATCATGGAGGCTGCCGCGCTCGCCGGCGAGCTGCTGGACTCGCTGGGCGTCGCCGCTGTGCCCAAGACGTCCGGCGCGACCGGGATGCAGCTCGTCGTGCCGCTCGAGCCCGAGCTGACCTTCGACGAGCTGCGCGGCTTCGGACGCTTCCTCGCCGAATACCTCGTGCAGCGCCATCCACGGCTGTTCACGGCCCAGCGGCTCAAAAAAGACCGCGGCGACCGCATCTACCTGGACTATCTGCAGCACTACCCCGGCAAAACCTTGTCAGCGCCGTACACCCCTCGCGCGCGCGCAGGAGCGACCGTCTCGACGCCGCTCACCTGGGAGGAGGTGCGCGGCGGCGCGCGCATCGCCGACTATCACCTGCTGAGCATCGGCGCGCGCCTGAGCCAGGTCGGCGACCTGATTGCGAACGTGCCGCCCCAGCGCCTCGGCCCGATCATCGGCTTCCTGCAGCGCAAGACGTAAGCCGCTAGAAGTGTGGTGAAAAAGTGCCAGAGTGGCCGAAAATGCGTTGGAGAAAAGCATAAGCTTCCGAAGTACGTTCTTGCAGAACGTTTGAGCGCCCGCCATCTTGCTCCTGGATTCCTTCCTCTGAAAGGGTTAAATTCAAGGGATCGAGGAGGAACGGCGGTCGGAAACGCATTTCGAGCACGGCGGCTTACTATTCATCACACTTCTAAAGCAGCGGCGACAGCATGCGCGCAGCGATCTCGCCCGCCTTCTGAAGACGGGGCCGAGCGGCAAATTCGGCCAGCCGAATCTCGTGGCAATCGTCGAGATCGTCCATGAAGGTCTGCGCCAGCTCCTCGATCGTCCGCGTATCGAACAGCAGCGCATTCAACTCGAAATTGCTGTAGAAGCTTCGCAAATCCATATTGGCCGAGCCCACCGAGCCGAGCAGTCCATCCACGATCATGACCTTGGAATGAATAAAGCCCTTGTGGTACCGATACACGCGGGCCCCCGCCAGCAACAACTCCTCCACGTACGACAGCGAGGCGAGCATGACCAGCCGCGTATCGGCCACATAGGGCAGGATGAGACGCACGTCGACACCGCTGGCCGCGGCGGTCTTGAGTCCCATCAGCACGCCCTTGTCCGGCACGAAGTACGGGGTCGTGATGTAGATGCGTCTCTTGGCGACTGCCAGCGCGGCGAACACCGACTGCACGATCGCATCCGGCCCGGCATCGGGGCCGCTGGAGACGAGCTGCACCTGATCCTCGCCGACGCAGCCGTGCTCCGGCAGATAGCGCGAATCGGTCAGCCGCTCGCGCGCGGTAAACCACCAGTCCCGCATGAACACCTCCTGCAGCGAATACACCGCGTCCCCTTCGATGCGCAGATGCGTATCCCGCCAAAACCCGAGCCGCTTGTTGCCGCCGACATATTCGTCGCCGACGTTGATGCCGCCGACAAAGCCGACGATGCCGTCCACGACGACGATTTTGCGATGGTTGCGATAATTGATGCGCTTGTCAAAAAAAGCGATGCGCGGCGCCAGAAAGCACTGCACTTGGGCGCCGGCCTCCTCAAGCTCGCGTACGTAGGCGGCACTCAGCTCGTAGCTGCCGATACCGTCATAGATCAGCCGCACCTCTGCACCCTCGCGCAGCTTGTCCAGCAAGGCCCGCTGGAAACGGCGGCCGACGCGATCATCGCGCACCGTGTAATATTCGACGTGGACATGATGACGCGCGGCGGCGATCGCCTCAAGGATCGAGGCGTACGTGGTTTCGCCGTTATTGAGCACCTGCGTCGTGTTGCAGCCGGTAATCGGCAGACTGAATTGCTGCAGCAGCGCGAACATCCGCTCCTGCTCACGGAACTCCCCGCTGCCCAGATCCTCTGGACGGTGCAGCAGCCGCGAGCGCCGCAGCGCCTCCAGACGGGTCTCCTCGGAGATGATGCGGCGTTGCCGAACGATGCGGCGGCGCTGGAAGGAGCGGGCGAGGAAGTAATACATGACGAAGCCGATCACCGGGAAGACGAACAGGATGAGCAGCCAGGCCATCGCTTTGCTCGGATGGCGAAACTCGGCGATCAGAATCGTCGCAATTTGGAAAATGAATATTAGCAGCGCGAGTACAACCCAAATCATAGGGAACCTCATTTCCAGGACAGCGCATTTCAGGCCATCTTCTGCCGAATACGCATAGCCAGCTATCTTGCAATTACCCCAATTCAAACGGTCGAAACGCGAATTGTGGCGAAGTCCGTTCGCACAAAATCGCCGCCGGATGGCATGTTTTTGCATGTCCTCGAATAAATAGTGAAAGAACGCGTTCGTCAACCAAGTCCCGGCCGGAAGGAGGGAGCAACTGGGCAATGCGCAAACGAAAACAAGGCTGGTCGCTGCTCGTCATGCGGGGACCGGGCGACTCGGTCCGGCAGATCCGCGTCTCGCGACGATCCGTCGTCGCCGCGCCTGCCGCGATGGCACTGGCGCTGGGCTGCGGCATCGGCGGGCTGCAGCTGCGCGCCGCGCTCAAAATCCAGGAGCTGGAGACGGCATTGGCCGATCAGGCCGCGACGTATCGGACCGCGGGCGAGGCGCAGTCCCTGCGGTACGAGCGCACGCGCGCCGCGCTCGCCCGCATGGAAGACGAGGAAGCGAGTCTACAGCAGCGGCTTCAAGATCTGCAGACGTTGGAAGGCAAAGTCGAGGCGCTCAACCGCACCTACCGTGAGCTCGTGCCGCTGGCCAGCTCATCTCCCCTGCCCCGGGCGCACGAATTGGCACTGCTGGCCGAAGAAGGCGGGGAGAAGCTGTCCAATCTGGCATCGCTCGTCGACACGATGGAGGCCGCGATGGCGGAATCGCTGCGCGCTGCGAAGCATCGCGCAGCCCTGCTGGAATCCCGTCCATCGGTATGGCCGACCGATTCGCCGCGCATCACCTCGACCTTCGGCTATCGCAGCGATCCGTTCACTGGGCGATCCACCTTCCACGCGGGAATCGACATTGGCGGCCGACACGGCGATCCGGTCTATGCCGCGGCAGACGGCACCGTGCTGGAGACCGGTTACGATACCGGTAAAGGCAGCTTTATTATTATCGGTCACAGCGGGCAATTAAAAACGTCTTATCTGCACTTGAGCGGCATCGGCGTGCAAAAAGGCGCCAGCGTCTCGCGCGGCGACCGAATCGGAGCGCTCGGCTCGACCGGCCGCAGCACCGGCGCGCATCTGCATTTCCAGATTGAAGCGAACGGCGAGCCGGTCAATCCGCTCGACTACGTGCGGCGCGAGAGGCTCAGCTAGCGGCCGCGACGGACCGGCCGATCGGCGCAAGAGCCGGAAAAAAGGAGGATGCTACCATGTTCAAGGACAACAAACGTACGCTGTCCACCGATACACTGATCGGGCAAGGCACGCTCGCGGAGGGCAAGATTGCATGCGATGCAGGCATTCGCATCGAAGGCGAATGCCGCGGCGACATCACCAGCAAGGCCGAGGTCATCGTCGGCGAATGCGGCATCGTGCGCGCCGCGATCGAAGCGCAGGACGTGACAATCGCCGGCGCGGTCTACGGCGACATCACCGTGCGCGGACGGCTCGTCATCACCGCGACCGGACAGCTGCACGGCACGATGCAGGCGGCCGTGCTGCACATTCAGGAGGGGGCCCTGTTCAACGGCCAGTCGCGCATGGAGCGTCCCGGCGCAGCGCCGGCCAAGCCGTCCCCGCCGGAGGAGTACCGGACGGATGAGCCCGCCAAGGAGAAGGTCAAGGCCCGGCAAGCGGTCTGACAGGCCAACCGGCCATGCCGTCCATTTGCTCCATTTGGACTTGGGCATGCCGCCAATTGAGATCGGTTGTGCTCGGCCAGCTCTCCATGTATCTAACGGACATTAATGTCCGTCAGACCGAAAATCCGGCATGAACGCAGGCGCTAGAGCCCCCTAGCGGTCAAAAAGGCCCCGCGCGGAATCATCCCGCGCGGGGCCTTGGGGTCAAATTGAAAGGGTCTTATGCAAGAGCGGATTGACCAATTGAAGGCCTCGCCTAGGATCAGGCCGCCACGTCGCGCTTGCTGAATACGATCCAGGTAATGACCACGAACACGACATAATAGGCCGCCAGCACCGCCAAGGAGAAGCCCAACGACGTGCCCTCGATCATGCTGCTGCCGCCGCCGATATACGTCGTCAGATCAAGATTGACGAAGAGCAGATACTTGACCCAGGCGTAATCGAGCAGACTGAGCATGCCGGAGATGGCCGAGCCGATCAGCAGCAGGAAGATGGACAAGCCGATGGCCAGCCCGCCGCTGCGGAATACGGTGGAAATCAAAAACGAAATCGTCACGATGACGACCAGCGTAATGAACTCGAACAGATAGGTCTGCAGGAAATAGTTGAGCGCGGACAGGCTCCCCATCTCATTGCTGCCGTCGTAGCCGAACAGCAGCGCGTTGAGCCCCAGGTTCCACGCCAGCATGCCGACCATGAAGAGCAGCGCGAACAGCAGCAGCGCGATATACTTGGAGAGCAGCAGCTTGGAGCGGCTCCACGGGCGGATCAGCAGCAGCTTGATGGTGCCGGAGCTGAACTCGCCGGCGACGCTCTCCGCGGACAGAACGACGGCAAAAACCGTAACCAGCACGACGCTCATGCTTGTGTTGACCTGGAAGGGCATCCACATCGAGAGGCCGCCCTCTTCGAAAGCAAAAATACTGATGGGGACGGCAGCGGTGATCGCCAGGAGCACCCCCAGCATGATCCACGTCCGCGGGCGGCGGTAAATTTTCATGTTTTCGTTCGTGACCAACTGCCAAAAATCAGACAATGCGCTCACCCCCGGTCATTTCGAGGAATTGATCCTCGAGCGACTTGGCTTGCGTGCGGATGCCGTATACCTTGAAGCCCGCGCCGACGAGCCGGGCATTGATATTCGCCACCGTCTCGCGATCGGCCTCAAGCCGCAGCAGGCCGCCTTCGATGATCGCTCCGGCTTCGGCCAAGAGCTGCCGGGCCTCGTCGGCCCGATCCACGTCCAGCAGTACGGTGACCGCCGCCGCATGCGCATCGGTGCCGCGCGCAATCGGCCGCACATCGACGAGCCGGCCGTTCTGAATGATCGCCACGCGATCGCACATCAACTCCATCTCCGACAGCAAATGGCTGGAGACGAAGACCGTGATGCCCTCATTGCGCGCAAGCAGCCGCAGATAGTCCCGCAGCTCGCGAATGCCGGCGGGGTCGAGTCCGTTGGTCGGCTCGTCCAAGATAAGCAGCGAGGGCTTGTGCATGATCGCCTGCGCGACCCCGAGCCGCTGCCGCATGCCGAGCGAGTACGTCTTGACCTTGTCGTGAATGCGCGCCTTCAGCCCGACCAGTTCCACGACCTCTTCGATGCGCTGCCGGGAAATGCCGGGGATCATCCGGGCGAAATGGAGCAAATTTTGATACCCGGTCAAATATTTGTACATTTCCGGATTCTCGACGATGGCGCCGACATGCCGGATTGCCTGCTCGTAAGCGGTGCTGATACTCTGTCCGCGAATAATGATTTCGCCTTCCGAGAGCCGCATCAGTCCGACCATCATGCGAATCGTCGTCGTTTTGCCGGCACCGTTCGGGCCCAAAAAGCCAAACACTTCGCCTGCCGGGACGTCCAGGGTAAGATTGTCGATTAGCTTGCGTTTTCCGATACGCTTTGTAACGCCGCGCATTTGGACGACAGGCTCGTCCTCCCGGCCCGCATGCTGTGCGGGCGGCGCCTGTATTGGTTCAGCCATACTTTCCCTCCATCCTTGAAGCTGCTCCCATTATAAACGAAGCTTCCCAAGGAGTAAAAGCCGCTTTAAGGAAAATTAAGGTCGCTTGGCGGGATTGGCGCACAAAACGGATTTGCGCAATGGCGGCGCCGTCCGTTTTGTTTTGCCGCACCCTTGCGGCGGATGGTGTGCTGGATGTGAAGGTGCAAATGATCATTTGACTCCGGGCTCATACCGGCATCACTTCATTTTGCGCGCGGGCAGAGTGGCGTAGCCGCCCTGCTCCTAACGACAGGCTGGCGTTCAGGATACGTGCTCCGTACACGGGCAGCCTGCCGCACGGAGCGAGCTGGCGCTAGCCTGCTTCGTCCCGTCAGGCCCTTGCGGGCCGCTCTCGTCCAGAGCGGCCGCCTGCCGCCTGCCGGCCTCAGGCTTGACGTTCGACGCGCTGTCCGCGCAGTCGCCGCAGCAGCCCAGCGGATGCACGACCTTATAAAAGCCGGTATGAAACAACGTAGCCGCCCCGCCCAGCTCCTCCAGCCGACCGCAGCCTACGCAATAATAGAGATTGGACAGTGGCATGTCCGACGCGTCCCCCTTTATGAAAGCCCGATGCGGTTTGGAAAACAAAATGTTACAAAACGTATCTTTATAATCTTTAATTTATGACAAAAATCGCTATTTGTCAAGCGCGAAAAATGAGTCTTTTGTCGAGAAGCCGAATTGAAATGTGCCGAAATCCGGCACGAATGACGCACGTTCGTCAAAGACGATGGCGAAGGTTAGACCAAATCGCTGCCAAGGTACTATTGGGGGCTAAGATGGACGCCATGCGCATAGAGACAGGACGCGTGCGGAACTGGGGACAGATCCTTCTGCCACTGAACCGTCTGTTACTCAGACCATGTGCAGAGAATGGGCAAGCATGGCAAATCGGCGCGCCGGACTTACATCCGGCGCGCCGATTCACAAAAGGACAGACCATTCCTGGCAGCCAAAGCTCGGGGAGGGGGAGGGATTAGAGCGGTCTGCCCTGCGCACTGCGCGGCGGACGGGCGGACGGGGGCTGTCCGGTCGACATAGGCTGGACGGGTGCGGACTGTCCGGTCGACATAGCCCGGCTCCGCAACGTCTGCTCGAGCGCCAGGGCAAGGCGCGCAATAAATCGCGCTTCGTCGAACTGCTCGGCGTGACGGCGAATCCGCTCGGGATCAAAGGTGTAAATATCGAAATATTCCAGCGCCAGTACGAGCGCCTGCACGCGCTGTTCGTCGAAGAAGATGCCGTTGATTCCCGGAGTAATCGTATCGAGCGCGCCGCCGCCGCGAAAAGCCACGACAGGCCGACCGCACGCATTGGCTTCAAGAGGCGTAATGCCGAAGTCCTCCAGACCGGGAAACAGCAGCGCCCGGCAGTGCGCCATGTAACGCGTCACCTCCGTGTCCGGCAACCGCCCGGCAAACGTCACCGCTGGGCCGGCCAGCGCCTCCAGGCGCGCGCGGTCCGGTCCGTCGCCGATCACAACCAGGGGCGCGCCCAGATGCGTGCATGCCTGGACGGCGAGATCGATCCGTTTGTACGCCACCAGACGCGAGACGACGAGGAAGTAATCGCCCCGAGGGTGCCGCTCCAGCGGGAAGCGGCTCACCTGGACAGGCGGAAAAATAACCGGTGCCTCGCGTCCGTAATGACGGGCAATGCGGGCCTGAATCGCGCCGGAGATCGCCACCACCTCGTCGACGCGGCGCGTCGTGCGGCGATCCCAGAGCCGCAGCGGCGCCACCATCATCCGGGCCGCCGCCTTGGCAAGTCGGGGCGCCTGCACGCCGGCCATGTAGCCCTCGTAATCCCAGGCAAAGCGCATCGGGGTATAACAGTAGCACAGATGCGCCGCGCCGCGCGGGACGCGCACCGCTTTGGCGTAAGCGCTGCTCGAGCTGACAACCAGATCGTAGCCGCGCAGCCGGAGACTGCGCATCGCCAGCGGATAGAGCCAGAAGTACAGCTTGAAGTGACGGAGAATGCCGGGTATGCGCTGCATCCACGTTGTCCGGATGTCCGCTCCTTCCAGCTCTGGCAGCAGCCGCGCGCGGTCGGCGATCGTCGTATAGATCGGCGCGTGCGGAAACATGCGATGCAGCACACCGACGACGCGCTCGGCGCCGCCCATCTGATTGAGATAATCGTGCACGATCGCCACGCGCGGGCCCCCGCGCTCCGGCGTCGGCCAGATGCCGGAAGCCGCCATTGCGGCCATGCCGGCTCCGGCCGGCAGCGGGCCGTGTGCGACTGGTCCGGACGGCGGCAGCTCTGATGCGTCAGGCAGATCGATCGCGCCAAATTCAGGTGGCGGCAGCTCTGATGCTTCGCGTGCGGGCGATGCCGTCACCCGGTAGGCGGTCGCCGCGGTCTCGACGCTCGCGGCGGCCGCGGTCGTCGCCTCGCTCCGCGCCAAGGCGCTCGGCCGAGGCTCCTGATACAGCGCCTCCTCGAGCTCGCCCGGCGCAGGCGCGGTCGCCACTGTGTCGCCCCCCCGTCTGCTCGGCAGTCCGGCGTAGATGCGCTCGACGCGCTTCGCCGTGCCCGCGATCGTGAAGCGGGCCTGCACGCGCGCCGCCCCGCGCCGGCCCAGCTCCCGCCGCAGCTCCGGGTCACGCAGCAGCAGGTCCGCAGCGGCAGTCAGGCCAGCGACATCCCCGACGGCGTACAGCAGTCCGCAGCCGCCGTCCTCGACCACTTCGGGCACGCCGCCGGCGCGGGTCGCCACCACCGGGCGCTCCTGCGCCATCGCCTCGATCAGCACGCGGCCGAACGGCTCATGGTCCGAGCACAGGAGCAGCAGGTCGATCGCACAGCACAGCTGATCGACATCGTCGCGGTGGCCGGTGAAGCGCACCCGCTCGGCGATGCCCAGTTCGCGCGCGAGCTGCCGCAGCTCGGCATCGTAGGCGCGGTTCTCCGCGCGAAACTTCGGCTCGCCGACTACCCACAGCTGCAGATCATGGCCCTGCCGGACCAGCTCGGCAGCCGCCAGCAGCGCATCGCGCTGCCGCTTCCACGGCGCGATCTGACCGATGATCGCCGCTACCATCGTCTCCCCGGCCGCGCCCAGCTCGTCGCGCAGCCGCATCCGGTAATGCTCGCGCCGGCTCGCGTCCATCGGCTGCAGCGCGACACCGTTGTGCACCAGATGCAGGCGCCCCTGGAGCCTGGCGCTGCGCATGCCGGCCAGCACCGGCTCGGAGATGCCGATGATGCCGCTCGTCGTCAGCGCGGCCACGCCCCGGATCGCCCGGCCGATCCAGCCGCCGGGCGGCATGTCGCGCACATGCCACAGCACCGGGCGCCGGTGCAGCCAGACGTAGGCCGAGGCCATCAGCCCGGCGCGCAGCGAATTGGCATGGATCGCGTCTGCCCGGGCGCGCCGCACCGCCAGCGCCAGACGCAGGCCGGCGCGTGCCATGCCGAGGGCGCCGCCGAGCAGCCGCAGCGGATTGCGGCTCAGGCGCGCCCGGTGGCTGGCCAGCGGCATGCAGGCCAGCCCCGCCTCGCGGGCGCGCCGCAGCAGCTCGCCCTCTGGCGCGAGCAGCAGCGGCTCGGCCCGCTGCAGCGCGCCGGCGGTCAGCAGCAGGCTGATCTCCGCCCCGCTGACGTCGCTCGTATGATTGTAGAACGCGATCCGGCGCGGCCGGGCGACGTCCCCGTCGGAGCGGCGCGCATCCCTCTTTGGCATGTGACTGAGATCGTGATTGTCCTTGTCGATGTAACTGTCATTGTGACTGCTCTGCGCCCGGTTCATCGCGCCACCTGGCCGCTGCGCGCGTGGACGGCCTCCGCGAACAACTCCCCTACCTGCCGCGCCACCTCCGCCCACGTGTAGCGGGCGAGCACATGCTCGCGGCATTGCGCCGCATCCGGCAGCCGTACCGCGCCGCCGAGCACCGCGTCCAGCCTGGCCGCCAGCGCCTCCGGACTGCCGTCCGCGAACAGCAGCTCCGGCGCGAAGCGCTCCAGGATCTCGCGCGTCCCGCCGTACGGCGTGCCCAGCACCGGCGTGCCGCAGGCGAGCGCCTCGACCGTGACGAGGCCAAAGCCCTCCAGCGTCGCCGTCGGCACGATGCTGCAGTCCGCCGCCTGATACCACTGCACGAGCGCCTCGTTGGAAATGCGGCCGAGCAGCACGACGCGCCCCCCCAGCCCCAGCTCCGCGATCAGCGCCCGCAGCGCCTCGCGCTGGACTCCGTCGCCGGCTATATACAGCACCGCCTGCGGATGCGACTGCGCCACGCCGGCCATCGCCCGAATCAGCCGATCCAGCCCCATGCGGGCGGCGAGACGACGCGCGCAAAAGAAGACGCGCTGGTCCGGCAGCAGACCCAGCTCGCGCCGCACCAGCTCCCGATCCGGCGCCGGGCAAAAACGCGCCGTGTCGACCGCGCCGGGAATGATAGAAATGCGTTCAGGCGCGATGCCGTAGCTGTCCGCCAGCACGTCCCGGAAGTACGCGCTCAGCACGATGAAGCGGTCGGAACGGCGATACGAGAGCAGCTCGATGCGGCGCTTGAGCCGATATCGCACGCCGCGCGCCAGGCGCCCGCCCCGATCCTCGACCCGTCCCTCCTGCGCCCACGGGCCGTGAAAATGCGTCACGATCGGGACGTGGGGCGGCAGGAGCTGACGCGTCACCATCATCGCATAAAGCGCGAAGTGCGGATTGAACACATCCGCCGGCTCGCGCCGCAGCTCGGCGCGCACCGCCCCGGCAAAGGCGCGATTGCGCGCCAGCGTACTCGCGCCCGCCGCGCCCTGTGCGGCCGGCGCGAGTACCTCCTTGACGTAGGACGGCGCGCTCACGCGCTCGCCCCGCGCAGTGATCAAGCCGCGCATGTCGTGGCCCTGACGTCGCATGGCCTCCATGTAATCGGCAAAATACCGGTTCAGCCCGCCCGGCGTATGATCGAACCAGCCCATGCCCGAAGCCAGTATATTCATTCCCAACGCCTCCTCCCCCTCTCCCCGCCCTCCCATGACGGCTCGCCCCCGGCCCGCGAGCGGGTCATCCGGTCGCGCCACCACTGCAGCGTCTCCAGCACATGCGCGCCAAGTCCCTCCGGCGGCGTCCAGCCGGTGAGGTGCGTCAGCTTGTCGGGCGCGCCGACGTAGACCGGCAGATCGAGCGGTCGCAGCCGCGCCGGATCGATGCGAACCTCGATCGGCCGCGCCGCCACGTCCAGCAGCTCGCCAAGCATGTCGCGGATGCGGCGCGCGCGACCGCTGCACACATTGAACACGCCGCTGCCGACCTCCTGCTCCAGCAGGGCGACGTATGCCTGTGCTACCGCTGTCGCCGGGAGGAAGTCGCGGCGCGCCTCGAGATTGCCGACCTCCAGCACAGGCGGCAACAGCCCGGCCTCGATGCGCGCGATCCGCGAGGCAAAATCGCTGATCGCGAAGCCCTCGCGCTGCCCGGGCCCAAAATGGTTGAAGGCGCGCGCATGGACGACGCAGATGCCCGCGCGCGCGCCGAGCTGCAGCGCCAGCTGACCTGCGGCCAGCTTGCTCGTCGCGTACGGATTGCGCGGCAGGCAAGGATGCTCCTCGGTCAGCCGATTGCCCGTCTGTCCCGCGGCCCCGTATTCGTCGCCGGAGCCGACCGACAGCAGCTTGATGCCGCGGTCGACTCGCGCGATCGCCTCCAGCAGGTGTGCCGTCCCGACCGCATTGACCGTCATCGTCTCGGCCGGTGCGCGCCAGGAGTCGCCGACGCGGCTGAATGCCGCCAGATGCGCTACGGCGTCCGGGCGCGCCTCGCGCAGCGCCGCCTCGATGCCTTGCGGATCACCCAGCTCCAGCGCTACGGACGCCGCGGCATCGGGCTGCGGCGTGCCGCCGCGCGTGGCCGCGACCGCCTCGTAGCCGCGCGCTGCGAGCTGCCGGACCAGGATGCGGCCGACGAAGCCGTCAGCTCCCGTAACCAAGACGCGCATGCGCCGTCTCCTCCTCGCTGCGCGCGACACGCGCCAGGTCGGCCTCGACCATCATCCGGATCAGCTGCTCCAGCGAGGTGCGCGGCGCCCAGCCGAGCCGCTCGCGCGCCTTGGCCGGATTGCCCAGCAGCACGTCGACCTCCGCAGGGCGGTAGAATTTCGGATCGATGACGACGTGATCCTCGTAGTTCAGCCCGACGTGGCGGAAGGCGATCCGGCACATCTCCCGCACCGAGGTCGTCTCCCCCGTGGCGATGACATAGTCGTCCGCCCGCTCCTGCTGCAGCATCCGCCACATCGCCTCGACATAGTCGCCGGCGAAGCCCCAGTCGCGCCGCGCATCGATGTTGCCGAGCCGCAGCTCGCGCTGCTGTCCGGCCTTGATGCGGGCGACCGCGTCGGTCACCTTGCGCGTCACGAATTCGATGCCGCGCAGCGGCGACTCGTGATTGAACAGGATGCCGCTGCTCGCGTGCAGTCCAAAGCTCTCGCGGTAATTGACAGTGATCCAGTGCCCATACAGCTTCGCGACGCCGTAGGGACTGCGCGGGTAGAACGGCGTCGTCTCCGACTGCACCTGCTCCTGGACGAGTCCGAACATCTCGCTCGTCGACGCCTGATAGAAGCGCGCAGACGGCTGCAGCAGCCGCACCGCCTCGAGCAGCTTGGCGACGCCGACGCCGGTCACCTCCGCGGTCAGCACCGGCTGCGCCCACGACGTGCCGACGAAGCTCTGCGCGCCGAGATTGTATACTTCATCGGGCCGGCTGCGCTCGACTGCGCGCAGCAGCGACGACAGATCGCTCAGATCGCCCTCGAGCAGCTCGACCTCGCCGCGGATGCCGAGCTCGTCGAGCCGCCACGTCGTATCCGTGCTGCGCCGGGCCAGCAGACCGCAGACCTTGTACCCTTTGTCCAGCAGCAGCCGGGTGAGGTACGCCCCGTCCTGACCGGTAATGCCGGTAATCAATGCGCGCTTGTTCATCCCACTCCACTCTCCAATCCTATTGTGTATAACCGGTATTCGAGCCATCCTCACCTGCCATAAGCGCGCCGGCCCGGCGAACGGGGCGGCAGCGCGTCCCGGCCGGCTTCGGCGGCGGCGCGCTTGCCCGCGGCGCGTCCGCGCTGCGTCTCTTGCCAGCGCAGCCGCGCCTCGGGCGCACCGCGCAGCAGCAGCAGGAGCGCCCATACTGCGCCCGGCTTGGCCGCCGTGCCGCAGAGCTGCGCCCACCACCAATAGGCGAGCCTGCGGGGTCCGCCCAGATGCTTGATCATGATGTACGCCTCGTTGTAGGCCATATTGAACTGGGCCGCCCGATTGAACGCGCCGCGCTGATCGCTGTCATGCCGCTGCGCCGGGTAATGATCGAGCCGTACCTCCGGATCGTATACGAGCTTCCAGCCCGCGCGCTTGACGCCGTAGCTGAAGTCCAGATCGTTGTGCACCTGCGCGCCCGTCCCGGCGAGCCGGGTATCGAAGCGATGCTCCCCGACCGCCGTGCGCCGGTAGCTCATGTTGGCCCCCTTGAGCACGTCCACCTCGCGCGGCGGGCCGTCGCCCAGATGATGATTGCCGATGACGCGGCCGTGCCACTGCACAATGCCGACGCGCCGCCGCCGTTCGCTCACGCGCCCGCGGGCGGTGTGGACGTCGTCGCGCCCGCCGACACCGCCGACCGCCGCGTCCGCTTCGAAATGGCGCTCGATTCGCGCCAGCCAGTCGGGGGCAGGCACCGTATCGTCGTCGACGATGGAGACAATATCCCCGAGCGCCGCCTCGAGGCCGCGATTGAGCGCGGCCACCTGTCCCGGCAGTGCGACCATCGCCGTACGCAGCGGCAGTCGCGCCGCGGCCGGACCGGTCAGGAGCTGCGCGGTCTCTTCGTCCCCCTCGCGGACGACGACCACGACCTCGTCGGGCCGCCGCCGCTGGCGGCGCAGTCCCTCGAGGCAGCGATACAGATCGGCCGTGCGCTTATACGTCGGGATGATAACGGACATCCGCATGCGTCTGCTTCCTCCTCTCCAGCTGCCGCGTCGCCGATTCCGGAGCGGACAGCCTTCCCGTATAGGCATCGAGGTATCCGATGCACAGCCAGATGATGACCACCGTCGAATAGTTGCCGCCGATCGACCAGCTGCCGAGCGTCCCGAGCAGAATGCCGAGCACGGTGAGCTGCGTCACTCCTTCGCGGCAGCAGGCGAAGGCCAGCCGCAGCGTGCGCAGGATCAGCCATACATAGAGCACCCCGCCGAACAAGCCGGTCGAGACCAGCATATTGCTGAAGTCCACCTCCGAATTCATGCTGCTGCCGCCGAACTTGTCGCCCGCCAGCGTCGTCGCGCCGAGCCCGTAGCCGAGCGGATTGCGCAGTCCGGACGCGATGCCATCGACGAAGTAATGCCAGTGCAGGCCTAACGTGGAATGCTCGGCGTCAAACGGATTGCTGAGGCCGTTGACCTGACGCGCGGCGAAGGAATTGTCGCCGACATCGATTGAGGTAATGAGGCGAAAGGCCAGCAGGCACGCCGCCAGCATCGCGATCGCCAGCGCGGCGCGCGCACGCGCGCTGCGGGCATGAGCCACAGTGAGCGCCGCCAGCGCCATCAGACCGAGCACGACCGGTGTGCGGCTCGCGCCCATGAACAGCATGTAGGCCGTGAGCGGCAGCGTGAGCAAGCCGATCGCGCGCTGCAGCGGCCGGCCGCGCAACAGCCAACACCAGGCGATGATCGTCGCGATCAGCAAGTACTGCGTATATTCGGCCGCGCTGGTGAAGATCGAGAACGGCCGCACGATGCCCGGACCGATCATCAGCGCCGCGTAGCCCGCCGTATAGACCCAGCGCAATTCGAAGTCGAAGAAGCCCAGATGCATCTGCTTGAAGCCGTAGAGCGCGCCGAGCGCGCCGACCGCCAGCACGAGCGCCGTCACGATGCGCATCCAGCGCTCGTCGGCATAGATGCGGGTCAGCAGCAGCCACATCAGCGGCACTGTGTAGAAGATCACGCCCCCGAGACCGGACATCAGTCCGCCCTGCAGCGGATTGAGCACCTGCAGCAGCTCGATCAGCAGCAGCCAGCGGACGATCCGGAACAACCGGGTGTCATTCATGATCGGCTGGCGCTGAATGTACGTGCGATAGGCCCAGTACGAGCCGAGCAGCAGCACCGTCATCGGCGCCAGCAGTATGAGCGGATCGATCGCGCTCCAGCCGGCATAGGGGATGAGCCAGCGCCGGAAGATCCCCATCAGCGGCAGGTACACGAGCAGCCCGAGCATCGCCAGCCGCGGCCGGCGCAGACTGACTGCCACGATGCCGAGCTGCAGCGCGACGAAGATCAGGATGCGCAGCTTGGCGCCGTCCAGCGACCACTGGCCGATCAGGTAGCTGGCCAGCAGCACGAGCGGGATACCGGCTGCCAGCCGCACCGGCCGCAGATGGATGAGCCTACGGATGAAAAGGCTCAACGCCGCGTCCCCTCTCCGGCTGTCGGGCGGCGAGCAGCTCGTCGTACAGCCCCGTCATCGAAGCGTGCGCCCGCTCCCAGGTGAGCGCGGCGACGCGCGCTCCCGCGCTCTCGCCCAGCCGCCGCCGCAGCGCCGGGTCGTCCAGCAGGCGGCGCAGCGCCCTCTCGATGCTCTGCGCCGAGCGCTCGATGTACAGCCCGTCCTCGCCGTCGCGAATCAGATCCTCGACGCCGCCGACCCGCGTCGCCACAATGGCCAACTGGGCGGCGGCGGCTTCGTGGACGACGAGCGAGAAGGTCTCGTAGCTCGACGGGAAGACGAAGACATCGCTCAGCCCGAGCCACGCCTCGGGCTCCGGCTGATGGCCCGCGAAATGGATGCGCGCCGCCGTCGCTCCAGGCAACGCGGCCGTATACGCCCGTTCGTCGCCGCGGCCGACGACGACCAACTGCGCCTGCTTGTAATCGCCGGCCAGTCCCGCGAAGGCTTGCACGACCAGATCCAGCCCCTTGCGCGGCCAGTCGCCGCCCATGAAGAGCAGCAGCACGCCCGCTTCCGGGAGGCCGAATCGCCTGCGCAGCCGCCGCTTCTCCGCTGATTCGCAAGGCCGAAAGCGCGTCAGATCGACGCCGTTGGGAATGACCGTCACCTCGCGCTCGCCATACGGATAGGCCTCCAGCACCTCCTGGCGCACGCGGCGCGAGACCGCCACGAGCTGCCGCGTGCGCCGCGGGCGGTAGATGCGCCGCTCGAGCCAGCGCGCAAGTCCCGCCGCCAGACGGCTGTTCAGGCTGCGCCACAGTCCCTGCCCGCGCGTACGGGTCTGACCGGCCGCCCGGCGGTAGCCGGCGTGGCAGAAATGCACCGTCGACACATCGGCCCGGTTGAAGACAATTGCGCCGGTCGTGTGCAGCAGGTCCCGGCGCAGCAGGGCAATGCGCAGCGAGGCCAGCACGGCGAACAGCGCCGTCTTGAGCGGCGCCGGCCGCCGGATAACCGGGATACGGATGAAGCGAATCCCGTCCGGCGCTCGGACCTTCATGCTGCAGGCGACGACAATCACCTCGCATTCGCCGCCGAGCCGGCTCAGCAGCTCGTCGAGATGCAGCTCCATGCCGCCGCTGCCGCCGGCATCGTGGGCGACATAGACGACGGTCGGCTTTCGTTTGGTCATGCTTGGTCCTCCTCTTCTCCCTTTGAATACCGTGCGCATCGCGCGGCGCGCGCACTCACACCCGCTGCAGCGTCTCCCGCCCAGGCCGTTCGCCGCGGGGCAGCTCCGTCAGCCGGGCGGCAAAGGCCCCGGCCAGCGCACGCTTGCTGTATCGCCGGCGGACCGCCTCCAGACCGGCCGCGGCCGCCGCCTCCCGCTCCGCCTGCCGCGCGGCCAGCCCGAGCAGCTGCGCGGCCAGCGCCTCGGGCTGCCGCTCGGGCACCGTCCA
>NZ_JACXIZ010000032.1 GCF_014705605.1 Paenibacillus sabuli | reverse complement strand
CGAATAGCCGCCAAAATGGCGGCTGCAGGAGGGGAAGCGGCGCGGGGACGCCGAATAGCCGCCAAAATGGCGGCTGCAGGAGGGGAAGCGGCATCCCCTCCGCCGCGACCGCGACCCATGTGACCCCGCCGCCGTCACCTGCATGTGGTCGACCGACTGACGTCATGCAGTGAGATCCCGCCCGCTGGGAGCTGCGCGCGGTGCGCAAGAGAAACTGGTCGCCGCCACAGTAATTCCCGTCCGCTAGCACATTCGCTGGCACGGTTACTTGCCCTCCGGAAGCGAGCCGCCGCCGTGCAGCTTGCGGTATTGGCCGGGCGTGCAGCCGGTCTCCTTCTTGAACTTGCGGATGAAGTTCGGCGCATCGAGATAGCCGACGCGCTCGATGATCTCCTTGAGCGGCGCGCTCGTCTGCTCGAGCTGGCGGATGACCTCGCGGAGCCGGCGCTGCCAGACGAACTGCGAGAAGTTCGTGCCGGTCTTGTCCTTGAAGCTGCGGCTCAGATAGGAGGTGGAGATGTCGAACTTGAGCGCGACATGCTCGAGACTGAGCGTGTAATCCGCGTAGCTGTGCGCGACATAGGCGACGATCTCGTCCATGAGCTCGGGCTGCTCGGTCTCCGTCTGATGCGCCCTGCCGCTGCAGATGCGCAGCGCCAGTGCGCCGAGCTGGCGCTCCAACTCCTCCATCGTCTCGAAGGCGTGCAGCGCCGACAGGTCGTGGCGCGCATCGGCGACGCCCAGCTCGGCAGCGGTGCGCAGCAGCGTATTGAGCACCTCGAAGCACAGGCAGCGCATGAGCGCGACCGAGGCGCTCTTGCGCTGGATCTCCTCCATGATGCCGGCGATCAACTGCAGCGCCATGCCCTCGTTGCCTTGCTTGAGGGACTGCTCCAGCTTGAGCATCGAGCGCTTGGGGATCCAGTATTGCTCGCTCGGACCGGCAGCATCCGGCTGCTCCGTCTGCTGCTCGAAATAGGCGATCCGGCCGCTATTCGTCAGCAGCCGCTGCTCCAGCGCGGAGGCGGCCTCAAGGAACGACTGGCTGAGTCCGCCCAGATCGGGGTAGACCGTGCCGACCCCGATGTTCGGGCGCTGCGGGAGCAGATCCGCCAGCTGAGCGTCCAGCGCCTCGACGACGCGCGCGGCGCGCCGCGCTGCGTCGTCGGTGTCCCAGACGTGACGAGCCGCGTCGCCGGTGTCCCAGACGTGACGAGCCGCGTCGCCGGTGTCCCGGACGCGTCGAGCCGCGTCCTTCGCCAACGTGGCGCCTCGTGCTGCGTCGGCGGCGGCGGGCCAAGCCTCACCTTCGGCACCGGCAGGCAGCAGCGCAGCCATGAGCGCGAACTGATGCGCGCCGGTCAGCTCGACGCCGTAGATGCGCGCCTGCTGCTCCGGCAGCTCCAGCTCGCCGAGCCGCTCGAGCAGGTGCTGCATATCCGCCCAGGTGCGGGCGTCCCGGCTCTGTCCGTCCCAGCTCAGGAGCAGCGTGAAGCAGGCGCCGCGCCACGGCAGCTCCAGCCCGGACTGCATGATCATGCGCTCGATCTCGGGATCGCCGGGCTTGCCATGCTTGAACAGCAGCAGCAGGCACTGATTGCGCACATACGGCTCTTGCAGATCGATGCGGGCATGATAATCGCGGATCGTCTGCTTGATCCATTCCCATTCGTTGCGCCCCTTGGACGGCTCCCGCACATCGCCCCGCAGCGAAGCGATGTCCAGCAGGTCGCGGATCGGGTGGTACTGGCGCCGGGCCAGCAGCATCGCAGCGGCGATACCGATCAGGACGGTGAAGCCGAAGACGAGCCAGATGATCGTGCGCACCTGTCCGACCTGTCCGAAAAATTGGTAGCTGGGAATCGCCGTGGCGTAAGTCCAGCCGTTAACCCGGGATTGGACGGTCACGACAGAGTAGCGCTCGCCGCCCAGCTCCAGGCTGTGAATGCCGGGCTCAAGCGCGGTCAGCGCGGCCTGGTCCTGATCGCGCAGCGCATCGCCCCGGTAATTGGCTGTCAGCATCTCCCCGGAACCGGAGAAGATGTAGCTGCTGCCGGAGAAGTCGCTCAGGATCGTATCCATGACGCCGGTCAGCTGCGCTTCCTTGATCAGGTAGAGCAGCGTGCCGTACGGATATGGATCGTTCGGCTTGATCGGGATCAGCATCGCCAGCATCGACTCGCGCCGCGAATTGACGACGACGTCCTCGGCCGGCCGGACCGTAGTGAAGACGGTCTCATTGAGCGCCTGCTCGATGGCCTCGGGCTGCCAGTGCGCGAAGTGGAAGCGCTCGCCGAACGTGACCCCGGTGTCGGTCATGCCCAGGTTCGAATAGATCCGGTCCTCGCCGCGATAGTAGAGGAACAGCTCCTCCAGCACCGCGTTGTTGGCCTTGTACTTCGCCAGCGCGGCGATCGCTTCGCGACTGTAGTACGGGTGCGAGACCATATACTTGGTGAGCCGTTCGTCATAGGCGATTTTGCCTGCGATTTCGAGTAGATTGGTCATCTGGTTGTCGATGGAGAGGCGCACCTGATTGAGCTGATTGACGTTGGATTGCTCGATCTCCGAGCGCAGGTTGGCCGTTGCGTTATGGTAGATGAACCAGGTGACCACGGAGAGCGGCACCAGGAAGATCAGGATGTAGGACAATGTATAGGTAAAAAGCAGCTTCGATTTGAAGCGGTTCCAATTCAAGCCTGTTCCGGCAGGCCGGCGGGGGGGCTGTAGATTTGCGTTCACGCTTCGACCTCCTGTGCAAATGCAATGCCTTGCGAGCCGAGACCGCCCAAGGACGGCTCCGGCATTCGGTATGGAAAGAATAGCGCGGTAGAATTTGGCCTAAATAGAATTTGGCTTAAACTATTCTTTCATTATACCGGCAGGAAGAACGATTAGCTAGAATTTGAACGAATTTGTCTGCAAAATGATCGGATCGCGCATCCTTTCATCTGTTTCGCACACAGCGGCATGCTTGATTATGCTTTCAAGCCTGATGATGCTTTATAATGGAAGGAGGCCAATAAAAGAACAATCGAAAGAATCGGAGGGACCCATGACTTCACATTCGCATTCGCTTGGGGCAAGCCGCTACCTGACACTTGCCGACGGACGCAGGCTGCATTATATGTGGAAGGGAAGCGGAGAGCCGACCGTCGTTTTTGAGTCGGGTATGGGCGCTAGCCGTTCTGCGTGGGGGCTAGTGCAGCCGATGGCTGCACCTGATGCGCGGACGGTCGTGTACGATCGGGCCGGGCTCGGTCGCAGCGACCCGGACGCGTCGCCGCGTACGCTCGCACGCATGGCGCAGGATCTGTCTGAGCTGTTGACCGCATTGGGGCCGGGCCCTTATATCTTGGTCGGACACAGTTGGGGCGGCCCGATTGTACGGACGGTGGCTGCGATGGACAAGAGCCGTATACGCGGCCTCGTGCTGGTCGATCCTTCCGACGAGCACTGCGCGCTTTATTTTTCCAGACTGGCCAGGACGAATTTTGCAGTTATGCGCGGACTTCTCCCGCCGATGGCGCGATTCGGGTTGTATCGCCGGATGGGGAGCAAGGAAGGGCGGGTGCTGCCTGCAGACGTATACAAGGACCATTGCGCAGAAGATTTCACACTGGCCGCCGCCCGTGCGGTGGCCAACGAGTCGAGGGTCTTTGTGCACGAGCTGACGCGGCTGCGCGTGCAGCCGCCGGAGCTGCAGGGGCTCGAGGTGACCGTCATCTCCGGTACGGAGATCGCCAAGGCGGACCGCAGAATTCGACCGGCCCTGATTGCCGCTCACAAGCGGACGGTGGATAGCCTGGACCGTGCACGCTGGGTGCCGGCGCCGAATTCCGGCCATATGGTGCTGTACAGCGAGCCGCGCTTGATTG
Organism: Paenibacillus sabuli; assembly: GCF_014705605.1. GTDB lineage: Bacteria > Bacillota > Bacilli > Paenibacillales > Paenibacillaceae > Paenibacillus_D > Paenibacillus_D sabuli. Next base: position 123,259 of record NZ_JACXIZ010000032.1, on the reverse strand, counting down.
TGGATGAGATTGCCCGCCTGGCTTCACCGTCCCCGCCGCTCGTCGCTGCAACGGGCGCCGACGAACGCCTAGCACGAAAAGATGAAGGTCAAATCGTCGAAGGTTGCAACGTCGAAGGTCGCAACATCGAAGATTGAAGCGCCCTAGGCCGAGTCGTCGAAGGTTGTAATATCGAAGACTGAAACGCCGAAGGTCGAATCGCCGAAGGTCGCAACGTCGAAGACTGAAGCGCCCTAGGCCGAATCGTCAAAGGTCGAATCGCCGAAGAGCGAAACGTCGAAGGCCGATCCATGTGCGCTTCCCCGGCAGCGAGGCATCCACGATGCAACAGACTGTATGCCTGCTGTATGTCGCCCCCATGCTGACCGCATGCCGACTGTAACGGAAAGGGAGCTGTTGGCGCCAGGGGCTGCGGATGTAATGGACATGAGAGAACATGAGAGACGCTTAGCGCCTTTTTTTTACTCTCCTCCACGTGTAACGGTCATATGGGACGCTTAGCGGGGATAATGGGCCCTGTATGTGACGGAAATGCCCGCTAAGCGCCGCTGGTGTCCGTTAGAGCCGCGCGCGCGTTCAATTGTTGCGCTAGGCGCCGCTGGTGACCGTTAGAGCTGCCGCCCGCCAACGTGCGCCCGTCTCTACCCATGTCGCTGTGACGGGACCCGCTGTCCGCGCGTGTTCGGGCCTGGTGCGGTCCATTTTGCTGAACGGTCTGTTTTGTTAGTTATGAAAAATAAGGATAGGACCCCGCGCAGACCGGAGGTCCTATTTTTTCGTTTGCTCGCCCGCAGAAGGGGTGTCCATCGGTTGTTCAGATTTTGTTTAGACAAATCCGCTATACTTGACCTGATAAATTCTGCACAGCGTGAAAAACAACAGGTGACGCCTCTATCGTACATGGTAAGAGAAAGTACCAGGCTGGACACAGCTTGGCATTATTTTAAAAAGTTAACTTTCTCGGATCGTAACTTGTGTCGCCGCTAGAGGCCGGTGTCGCCGTTGCGCCTTGAATATACTTGTAATCGGTAACGGAAAAAAATGTCCCTTAGGTGTGGAGGGGGCGCCCGTCGATCGCAGATGGGCCCGCCTTGTTGCACGCTGTTAAGCAAGACAAACAGGATTCAATGACTTGAAGGAGGTTATTGTTCGAATGTTGAGCAACTATGGGGGGAACGCTTGGCGGCGCGGGCTGGCGATTGTCTTGTCGCTGGCGCTGGTGCTGAGCGGCTTCGCGATTCCGGTGCGCGATATGGCCAAGGCGGCGCCTGATGCTGACAAGTCGGCGCTGCAGGAAAAGTTTGATGCAATATTAAATGAGGATTTGAATCCGGAGGCCTTTACGACAGCCACCTGGGATCCATTCGAAAGTGCGGCTCAGACGGCATACGAGGTCATGGAGAATGAAGCCGCCACCCAGCAAGAAGTCGACGATGCGCTGAGCGACCTCAATTCTACCTATGACGCGCTCGAGCGGGTCCCGCTGCCCGTGCTGGAGAGTGCCGTAGTGGCGAATCCGACCGAGCTGGTGCTGACCTTTGACGAGCCGGTTGATGTCAAGGACAAGTTGAATGGCTTCATGGTAAACGTGAAGAATGAGGAGCTTGAGCTGGATGAAGAGCTGGAGCTCGGGGCATATACGTTCGCTGAAGAGCTGCTGACAATCACGCTGATCACGGCGATCGACGTAGACGATACCGTGACCGTGGTCTACGACGAGGCCAGCGGCAATCTGATCACCGGCAACGAGCTGGCCCTGGAGCTGGACGGCTTCGAGCAAGAGGCGGACAACCAGGTCGTCGTCGATCCTTCGACGCTGACGGATCGCGCCGCCGAGATTCAGGGGCAAGTGGACGACGAGGTGCTGGTGGAGGCCGACTACACCGACGCCAGCTGGCAAGCGCTGACCGATGCGCTCGATCAGGCGCAAGCGGTGCTTGATGCGTATGACGAGGAGCAAGCGGAGGAAATGCCGGCTGGCAGTCAGGTAACGCAACGGAAGGTGGACGGCGCGCTGGCTGAGCTGAATGCGGCGTACGACGCGCTGGTCGGCACGGCAGCGCTGACCGGCCGCTACACGGCGATCATGGACGAGCAGCTGGCGCAAGCCGACTACACGAGCGGCAGCTGGCCGCCGCTGACCGATGCGCTGACTGCGGCCGGGGAGGTGCTGGACGATCCCGCGGCCGTACAAGCGGACGTGGACGCGGTGCTGGCGGACCTGAACACGGCGTACGACGGATTGGTGCGCATTGCCGACCTGCGTGACAAGCGCGACGCGATTGCGGACGAGGCATTGGTCGAGGCCTATTACACGCCGGCGAGCTGGAGCGCATTGGCCGAGGCGCTGACCACGGCGCTGACGTTGCTGGCCGACGCGGGAGCGACGCAGCAGGCGGTGGACGAGGCCCTGGCTGCCCTGGCGACCGCTCGCGACGGACTGGTGGATCTGGCCGCACCCGTCCTGCTGAGCGTCGCGGTCACGAGTCCGACCAAGGTCGTGCTGAGCTTTGACGAGGCTGTCCAGGCAAGCGACCTGGCGGGCTTCGTCGTGACCGTCAACGACCTCCCCGTGACGCCGGCCGGGTACGAAGCACAGGGGACCAAGCTGACGCTGGAGCTGTCTGAGGCTGTCGACGCAGATGCGGTCGTGGCGGTAGCCTACGACGCGGCTTCCGGCCATCTGACCGGCATTACCGGTCTGGCGGCAGACGACTTCGACCGGCTCGCGGATAATCTGCTCAATGTGGATCGGCAGGCACTGCAAGCGCTGATCGTGCAGATCGAGGCAGCGAGCCTGCAAGCGGTCGACTACAGCGCCGCGAGCTGGCAAGGGCTGCAGCAGGCGCTGGAGGAGGCGGACGATGCGCTGCTCGCGGGCAACGCGACGCAGCAGCAGGTGGACGCGGCGCTGGAGGCGCTACAGGCGGCCTATGACGGTCTGGTCGATCTGGCGGCGCTGCAGGCGCTCGCGGCTGCGGTGGGCGGCGAGCTGGACGGCGGCATGCTGCTCGAGCGCGACTACACGGCGCAGAGCTGGCAGCGGCTCGTCGATGCGCTGGACGCGGCGGAGACTGTGCTCGGCGACCCGGAGGCGACGCAGCAGGCTGCGGATGAGGCGCGGACCGAGCTGGACGCGGCCTACAGCGGCCTGCAGGACATGCAGCCGCCGGTCCTGGTCTCTGCGCAGGTCACCTCGCCGACCAAGGTGCTGCTGACCTTCGATCAGCAGATTCAGCTGACCAATGCGGACGGCTTCACCCTGCGCGTCGATGGCTCGATCGTGCCGCCGGCAGGCTATGCCGTCCAGGGCGAGGCGGGCGACGCGCTGGCGCTGTTCTTGCCGCGGAGCGTAGCCGAGCACGCGACCGTTACGATTGCGTATGTCCAGACCCGCGGCAGTCTGCGCGGCATGACCGAGCTGGCGACGCGCGGCTTCAACCAGGCAGTGGAGGTCCGGTTCGTGATGGATGGCGCGGCCTTGACGGCCAAGCTGGACGCCATTGCCGACGCGATGCTGGAGCAGGCGGATTACGCGCCGGCCAGTTGGGCGGCGCTGCAGGCCGCGCGCACTGCGGCACAGGCGGTGCTGGACGATCCGGCAGCGACGCAGCAGGATGCGGATCAGGCACTGACCGAGCTGAATGCGGCATACGCCGGACTCAAGAAGCTCCAGGCTCCGCGCTTGAAGCGCGCCACGCTGGTGGCGGCGACCGAGCTGGCGCTCACGTTCGATCAGGCGATCACAGTCGCCGATCTGGACGGCTTGACGATTCGGATCAATGGCGAGGCGGCGACGCCCGGCGGCTACGAGGCGACAGGCGAGACGCTCGTGCTGGAGCTGCCTGCAGCGCTGAATGCAGATGCGGCCGTGCGGGTCATCTACGACGCCGCGGCAGGCCATATCCAAGGCGCGACCGGCATGGCGGCGGTCGGCTTTGACGAGCGGGCGGCCAATTGGCTCAAGGTGAACAAGGCTGCCCTGCAAGCCGAGGTGGACGAGATCGAGCGCAACGATCTCAGCGAAGCGAAGTATACCCCGGCCAGCTGGACGGTCTTGGCGGATGCGCTGGCGGATGCGCGCGCCGTGCTGGCCGACGCGGCGGCGACGCAGCGTCAAGCAACCGATGCGCTGTCTGCGCTGCAGGCGGCGCATGCCGGACTGGAGGGCGTGCCGGCGCCGGTGCTGCATACGGTGGAGTTGACGGGCTCGCGTACGCTTGAGCTGCGCTTTGCCGTGACGGTCAGGCTTGATAATCTGAGCGGCTTTGCCGTGACGATCGGCGGTCAGGCGGTGACGCCGACCGGATACGCGCTGGACGGCAGCCTGCTGACGCTGACGCTGCCCGGTGCTTACGATGCGGCAGCGCAGGCTGCAATCGCCTACGAGGCCGGCGCGGGCAATCTGCGCGGCGCCACCGGTCTGCCGGCGCCGAGCTTTGACCGGGCGGCGAACAATCGGCTGACGGTGGACAAGTCGGCGTTGCGAGATAGACTCAGCGCAATCGCCGCCGAGGAGCTGTCCGCGACCGCCTATACGAGCGAGAGCTGGAGCGCGCTGGGCGCGGCGCGCAAGGTCGCCGAAGCGGTGCTGGGCGATCCCGGAGCGACGCAGCAGGAAGTGAACGAGGCGCTTGGCGAGCTGGGCCAAGCCCGGGCCGGGCTGACCCGGCGCACGAGCGGCGGGGCATTCATCCCTTATTTCCCGCCGGCGACGAGCACGGAGACGATCCCGGCCGATCCGGGCGCGGCCCCGGGGAGCATCGTAATCGATGTGGCGCTGGAGCGGACGCGCGCCGACGGTCGCGTCACGGACCAGGTCGAGCTGGGCGCCGTCCAGGTGCAGGCGGCGATCACCAAGGCGCTGGAGCGCGAGGAAGCGAGGATCACGGTGCTCGTGCCCGATGACGCGGATACCTCGAGCGAGGCGACGGTGACGGTGCCGCAGAGTGCCGTCCGCCAGCTCATCCAGCGCGGCATCGAGCTCGAGATTCGTTCGCCGCACGGCGTGATCATCGTGCCGGCCGATGCGCTGGATGGGCAGGAGGGCGGATTCTACTTCCGGCTCGTCCCGATGCGCGGCGCGGCGGCGCGCGAGGCGCTGCAGACGCGGGCTCGCGCCGAGCAGGCGGTGCGCGCGGCAGGCGGCGATGCGGCGGAGGCGATCGCGCGGCCGATGAAGATCGAGACCGACCTGCAGAGCGGTCCGGTGACGCTCGTCCTGCCGCTCACGGAGGGAGACCTGCCGAGCAGCGCGGAGGCGCGCGCGCAATACCTGAGCGGGCTGGTCGTCTACATCGAGCATTCCCAGGGCGACGCCGAGGTGGCACGCGGTGAAGCGGTCGTGCTGGAGGACGGACGCTATGGCGTACAGTTCGCCAACGAGCGGTTCAGCACGTTCACCATCTTGCGACTGCCCGCAGACGACGCCCCAGCGTACATGAGCGGCTACCCGGACGGCACCTTCCACCCCGATCGGATGATCAGCCGTGCGGAGATGGCAGTCTTGCTGAGCCGTCTGGCGGAGCTGGACGAGGCGGGCGCAGCGCTCGATTATGCGGATGTGGACGCGCAGCACTGGGCGGCGTCCGCGATCGCCCAGGCGCATGCGGCGGGCCTGATGAGCGGCGATCCAAACGGCGGCTTCCGCCCGGAGGCGGGCATCACCCGTGCGGAGATGGCGGCGGTGGTCGCGAATATGCTGGAGCTGGAGGAGACGCCGGACCGTCCATTCGCGGACGTGCCGACGAGCCATTGGGCGAGCGGCGCCATCGCGGCGGTGCGCGCGGCAGGCATCATGAGCGGTTATCCGGATGGCCGCTTCGCCCCGCATGATACGTTAACACGCGCCGAAGCGGCGACGATCCTCAATCGCGTGTTCGAACGCAGCTACGAGCCGGGCACAGCGGAGCGGCCCATCTGGCCGGACGTACCGGCTACGCATTGGGCATATGCCGCGATTATGGCGGCGACCAGCGCTCAGTAGCGGCTGCGGGCTCCCGATAAGCGCGCGCGGCTCCCGGCGCGCATGTGCGGCAGTGTACGGCAGTATGACGGCTGCCGGACGACCGATGCCGGGTGCGAGTTCGGCAAGCCATGCAAGGAGCCTGTGCTCGGGTATGCGCACAGGCTCCTTTTTGTGCGTGACTTGTTGCTGCACCATAAAAGACCGCCCCGTCGTTTCGCCACCAAAGGACGGCTTGCTCGTTTCACCTTGCGCGTCGCGCGGCCCGGCCTATTCGTTGTCTGGGAGGCTCTCCCTTATCGCATGCTGGGAGGGCGGGTAGCCCATCGCGCGCGAGAAGGCCTTGCTGAACGACTGCAGCGATTCGTAGCCGAGCCGCTCTGCGACCTCGCTCACGGTGAGGCTGCCGCGACTGAGCAGCTCCAGCGCTTTTTCGATTTTTTTGTGATGGATGTAGCGCTGCACGGTCATCCCGGTGCGGGCCTTGAAGACGTGGGAGAGGTAGGTGGCATCGTAGTTCAGCGTCTCGGCGATCGAGCGGATGCTGCCCAGCGACTCGAGATGGCGCTCGATATGCCGGATGACGGCGTAGACCGTGTGCCCGGCCGAGTGCGGCGCGCGCCCTGCGGCATAGCGCGCCACCGGATCGCCGCCGCCGGTGAAGGCGCGGTAGGCGGAGATGAGGACTTCCTCGCAGTAGCCGCGGATCATCGCGGCGGAGTAAGGGCGTCTGGCGTAGAATTCGTCGATATTGCGCTGGAACGGCTGCAGCAGCGAGGGGGCGTCCCGGGCAATATGATAAGGAGCCGACAGGAAGTGCGTCCGCATCGCGGCGAACGTCCGGTCGGCTAGTGCTGTGAAATGAAACCCCATGTAGATGAATCGGAGCATATCGGCGTCGCTGGCCGTAATGGCATGGGCATGGCCGGCGTTGTTGAACACGAGATCCCCCGCGCGCACCGCCAGCTCCTCGTCCCCGACGCGCACGGTGCCGCTGCCCGAGACGATGCAGCTCAGCTCCATGCAGGACTGCTCGTGCGGCGCGATCTCGTAGCCGCGCTCGCACGCAATCTCCCCGATCTGCACGAGCTCGACCATGCCGTAGACGGCCTCGCCGCGCTCGAAGTAATTGTCGAAGTGAAACAGGCGGCCCGCCTGCTGGGAATCGCGCTTGGTCATGCTCCGATCGCCTCTATTCGCCTTGTACTGCCGGCAAGTCCACCCATTGATACGGCGTCTGCATCGCCTTCGCGCCATATTCGATATACGTCATGACGGCGACGGTGACAGACGGGGCGACGGGTGGCTGTCCGGTACGGAAAAATTGTACCAGATTCGCGATAAAGGAAGCAAAAAAATCACCCTCGGCCACCGCTTCGCCGGCCTGACCGCCGTCCTCCAGCCAAGCCAGCGCGAACGGACTGCCGGCCATATGCGTCATGCTCGCTTGGCGGCCGTCCGGGTACTGCAGCAGCAGGCTCGGGGCCTGCTGTGTGCCGACCGCCATGATCCGGCTCGCGTCCGTGCCCATCAGCATCGCGATCGACTCGAGCTGATGCACGGCGTAATTGCCGTAGCGGCCGGGCCCGCGGCTGACGAGGGTATCGAGGCGCTTGCCTGCGGCCGCCTCGTATTCGGCTGCGAAGCGCAGCGCCGAAGAGGAGAAGAGCGGCGTGCCATGCTGCCGCGCCAGCTCGAATAGCCGCAGCGCAATCGCCCGGTCCGGCGCGAACGTCTTGTCCACATAGGTCGGCTTGCCGGACTGCAGTGGCAGCCTTGCCAACTCTTCATGATACTGCGGATGGTCGGGCGAGAGCACGATCAGGTAATCGCAGCGTGCCACGACCTCCTCGATGCTGCCGAGCAGCTCGATGCCCATCTCGCTTGCCCACGCGGCGTTGGTCCGTCCGCTCGGGGCGTCGACCATGCCGTAGGCGCATGTCACTTTCAGTTCTCCGCCCGACGCCGCTTCGATCCACTGCGGATATTTATTCGCATGCCATTCGTCCAGATAATAATCGATGAAGCCGATCGTCTGCATCGCTTGCCGATCCCTCCTTGGCGTCTATCTGCCTCTAGAACAAGATTTCCTTTTTGGACTCCGATGAATCATAGATGCCCTGAATAATTTGCGAGGACAGGATGACCGTGTCGATATGCGACGGCAGCTTCTCGCCGCTGCGGATGCAAGCGACGAAGCGGTCGATCTCCTCCTGGAACATGTCCACAGAGCGGAAGGACGGTGCGGTCTCCAGCAATACGCCGTCCTTGGCGCCGTAAACTTTGAAGTCGCTGCCGTACTGCAGGCGGATGCCGGCCTTGTCGCCGAGGAAGTCGATGTACATCTCCCGCTCGCCGATATTTTGCGCCCAGGCGCCGTTCATCGAGATCGTCGGGCCCTCGGTGCGCACGAGCGCGGTCACGAAGTCGTCGACGTCGTACGTGCCCTCCGGGTTGGGCGGGCCGGCCCACATGCTCGTGTAGGCATAGTTCGGGATATCGGCGCCGAGCTTGGAATAGGCCTGTCCCGAGACGGCCACTGGGCGCGGATCGCCGAGGCAGTACATGACGATGTCGAGGAAATGCACGCCCCAGTCGATGAGCGCGCCGCCGCCGGCGATCGCCTTGGTCGTGAAGGCGCCGCCCAGACCGGGAATCGAGCGGTGCGAGCGGAAGCTGACATAGATGTGGTACACGTCGCCGAGCTCGCCGTTCTCGACCATGCGCTTGATATGGTTGACCGCCGAGTTGAACCGGTTCACGACGCCGATGTTGAGCACGCACCCGGTTTCGTGCTGGACCTGCTGCATCTCCAGCGCCTCCGCGTACGTGCGCGCGGCCGGCTTTTCGCAGAGCACATGCTTGCCCGCGCGCATGCAATCGATCGAGATCGAGGCATGGACGTGATTGGGCGTGCAGATCGAGACGGCCTCGATCTCCGGATCGTCGAGCGCGACCTTGTAGTCGGTGATGGCGATGCCGCAGCCGAATTCGGCGACGGCTTTTTCGGCTTTCTCGGGGATCAGATCGCAAAAATATTTGATCTCCGCTTCGGCATTGGCCATATAAGCCTTGATATGGGCGTTGCTGGCAATCGTGCCGCAGCCGATGATGGCGATTTTCATCGTGGACAATGGATTTCCCTCCTCGTTTGTTCTCTTCTTATTGTAGCGCGTTTGCGCGAAGGCATGCAGGCGCGAATCTGACTTCTTGGTTGTCCCAATTTGTGTTTTGTGACACCTGTAAAGGTTTTGTAGAGGTAGCTGCGATATTGTTTTCTTGGATTTTCCATGCGAAGGAGGGAGCGACCGACCGGAGTGGTTTTAGAATGGTTTGCCGTATTCAATCGGGAAGAGACGCACTAGAATAAGCAATCGATGCAAGGAGGTTTTTCAAGTTGATCGACACACGAAAAAAGAAGGTCATCCGGCGCTGGCTGGCGATGACCTTGTCGCTGGCACTGGTACTGAGCGGGTTTGCGTTGCCGGCGCCGGCCAAGGTGCACGCGGCGCCGGGTACAATTGAGATTGACGCTTCTTCCGCGTATATGGATTTTGTTGGTTCTTCTTTCGATATCTTGTCCATCTCTGCAGAAGATATCGGCGAGACGCTGGACGGCGCCAATGCGGTCATCAACGGCTATCAGCCGGGCGATACGCTGACGTTTGATACTGGGGCGACGGGCATTATGGTCAGTGACGAGGGCAATGGCGTCTACGTCCTGTCCGGCACGGCAACTCCTGCGGACTACGAGGCCGTGCTGCAGGGCGCCGAATTTGCCGCGTTGGCGACCGGCACGAGGAAGCGCGAGATCACGTTCTCGCTCGGCACGGCGCTCGGGTTTAGCGGCAATGGCCATTACTATGAATACATCGTTGCCGGAGGGTTGACCTGGGAACAGGCGGTTCAGGCGGCGGCAACGCGTGTTCACTTCGGGCTTCAGGGCTACCTGGCCACCATTACGAGCCAGGCCGAAAATGATTTCATCGAGGAAAAAGCGCAAGGCATCGGCTGGATCGGCGGCAAGGACGTCAACCGTGCCGTGAGCGGCGGCGTGGTAACCGGGCCGGCGAACGCGGCCAATGTCGAGTGGCGCTGGGTGACGGGGCCGGAAGGTCTGCAGGATGGCGGAAGCGGTCTTGTATTCTACACCGGATTGACAGGTAACGGCAGTGCTGTGGCCGATGCCGTCTACGGCGTTCCGCAGACAGGCCTGATGTATACAAATTGGGCCGGCGGGGAACCCAACGATCATAGCGGACAAGAATATGTTACGCACATTTACAGCGGCGGGGCCACTTCCGGACTTTGGAATGATTTCGCCAACACGAACAATTCGGTTCTGGGCTACGTCGTGGAATACGGCGGCATGCCGGGCGACGATACGAGCCGCTCGATCAGCGCCACGGTCACGCTGATCGACAAGTCGGCGCTGCAGGCGAAGCGTGACGAGATTGCGGGCGAGGGCCTCGACGTCACCGATTATTTGCCCTTGAGTTGGAATGCCTTGCAGATCGAAATGGACAAGGCTCAGGATGTACTGGACGATGCGAACGCCACTGCCGAGGATATCGGGTTGGCGCTCGAGCGGCTGGAGGCGGCGCGGACCGGGCTCACGGTAGCGGCTTCGGGCGATGTCTCCCCGGGCGGAGTGTCGGATGGCTTGATCTCCTGGGTGGACATGAAGCGCAGTGCGGAAGCGGGGGTCATCGACGGCAATGGCGATGTCCAGCAGCTGCAGGATCTCGCGGCCGACCGCATGTGGGAGGCGATTGCACCTACTAGCGCCTTTAACTATGAAAGCAACCGCGCGGCCATGAATTTCAATGTTGGCATGACCGGGGCGCGCTATTATTGGACGCCCAATTTTTCCACTGGCGATAACACGCGTGAAGTGTTCTCGGTGCAGGCCGCTGGCGGCAACTCCGGATTTCCTTGGGAATTGGGTGGCGCATATGCGAGCGGAGCACATTACAGAGCAAACGGGTTCAGCACCTATTTTGGCCGCAGCGTGTCGAATCCGCAAGTAACGCTGACGGATCCGGTTGCGAACTTGAACCAGGCGGGCTTGCTGCGCGTGTTGAGCTCTCCTGAATCATGGCGCCTGAGCTTGAATGGAACATCTTTGTATGACGAGGAGTTCGAAGCGACAGATGCAACCGGCAATCGTTTTGGATTCCCAACATTAACGGCTTTTAGTCGCTATTACATTGGGGCAGGTCATAATTCGGTCTTGCAAGGCAGTGCAATACCGGAAATGATCCTGTTCGATCGCGAGCTGGCTCCGGCCGAGCGGGATCGCGTGAACAGCTATCTGGCCTTAAAATACGGCCTGACGCTGCAAAATGCCGAGTACTATGTGGCGAGCAATTGGGACGGCACGGCCGGCACGGTATTCTGGGATTTCACCAATCCAGACTACGCGGCATACAGCAACCGCGTCACCGGCATTGGACGCGACGACGAGGGCAACCAACTGCAGAAGCAGTCCAAGTCCGAAGCGGACGGGAATGTGGCCATTGCGGTCGGTGACGCTGTCGCGCCATCCAATTCGCAAAATGCGGCGGCGATCGCGCAGGACCGATCGTTCCTGCTGTTCGGCGACAACGGCGCGGAGGCCAGCTACGAAGACGGCCTTCGGCTGGAGTATGCGGACGCGTCGCTTGCAACACTGGCGCGGATTTACAAGGTCGACAAGACGAACTGGGCAGATACGACGATTACGCTGCGAGCGGACGAAGTGATGGACCAGGGCGATTACAATGTCGGTTATCCGGCGTATCTCATCGTGAGCGATTCGGCGGATATGGAGGCCAATGTCGCGTATTATGCGGTATCGGATACCGATGGTACGGTCACGCTGAACAGCGCAGAGCTGGCCGACGGCGTTTACTTTACCTTCGGCTTCGAGTACCCGGTGCCGACGCAGGCGGCGCTGGAACTGGCGGCATCGGATACGGATGATCACACGCTCCGTCTGACGTTCGACCGTGCAGTAGCGGTCGGCAGCCTGAACGGCTTCACGGTGCGTGTCGGGGACACCGTGCTTGACTTGAGCGCCGCGTCTTATGAGGTGGATGCCGCAGACCCGAACACGCTGCTGATCTCCCTCCCGGATGCGGAGCTCGCCTCTGGCGAACCGGTCACCATCGCTTACGACGGCACCGGCAATGTCCGGGACGCGGCAAGCCATGTCGCGGCGAATCCGTTCGAGGCGTTGGCGGCGATCAACAAGGTGGCGCTCGCCAACAAGCTGGATGAGCTCGCAGACGAGATGGAAGGCGGCGCGCTGGCGGAAGCGAACTACACGCCTGCAAGCTGGGCGGTGCTGGAGGCGGCGCAGACGGCGGCGCAGGAGGTGCTCGACGATCCGGCAGCGACGCAGCAGGAAGTGAACGAAGCGTTGACGGCGCTGAATGAGGCGTACACCGGGCTGGTCGGATTGACTGCGCCCGAGCTGGACAGCGTCGTCGTGACGAGTCCGACAGCGGTTGAGCTGACCTTTGACAAGCCGGTCGAGCTGACCGATCTGAGCGGCTTCACGGTCGAAGTGAACGGGGCGCCGGTCACGCTGGGACCAGGTGCCTTCACGGTGGACGGCGACACGGTGACGCTGACGCTGCCGGAGGCGGTGGATGCGGACGCGATCGTGACGGTGGCCTACGACGCGGCTGCGCCGGGCACGCTGACCGGCGAGACCGGTCTGCCGGTAGCCGACTTCGACGAAGCGGCCGTCAACAATCTGACGGTGGACAAGTCGGCGCTGGCGGACAGAGCCGATGCGATCACCGGCGAGGTGGACGGCGGTACGCTGGCGGAAGCGAACTACACGCCTGCAAGCTGGGGAGCGCTGGAAGCGGCGCGGACCGCTGCACAGGACGTGCTCGACGATCCGACAGCGACGCAGCAGGAGGTAGACGACGCATTGACGGCGCTGAATGAGGCCTACAACGAACTGGTCGGCCTGACCGCGCCTGAGCTGGAAGGCATCGCCGTGACGAGTCCGACGGCGGTCGAGCTGACCTTTGACAAGCCGGTCGAGCTGACCGATCTGAGCGGCTTCACGGTCGAAGTGAACGGCGCGCCGGTCACGCTGGAGCCAGGTGCCTTCACGGTGGACGGCGACACGGTGACGCTGACGCTGCCGGAGGCGGTGGATGCGGACGCGAGCGTGACGGTGGCCTACGATGCGGCTGCGCCGGGCACGCTGACCGGCGAGACCGGTCTGCCGGCAGCCGGCTTCGACGAAGCGGCCGTCAACAATCTGACGGTGGACAAGTCGGCGCTGGCGGACAGAGCCGATGCGATCACCGGCGAAGTGGACGGCGGTACGCTGGCGGAAGCGAACTACACGCCTGCAAGCTGGGGAGCGCTGGAAGCGGCGCGGACCGCTGCACAGGACGTGCTCGACGATCCGACAGCGACGCAGCAGGAAGTGAACGAAGCGCTGGATGCGCTGAATGCGGCATATAGCGGCCTGGAGGGGCTGACGGCGCCAGTACTGGAGCGCGCGACGGTGACCGCTTCGACGTACCTGGAGCTGGCCTTCGATCGGACGGTCATGCTGGACGATCTGGACGGCTTCACGGTGACCGTGAACGGCGAAGCGGTGACGCCTGCGGGATTCACCGTGAACGGCGATACGCTGACGCTGACGCTGCCGGCGGCGGTAGATGCGGATGCGAGCGTGACAGTCGCCTATGATGCGGCGGCCCCGGGCACCCTGACGGGCGAAACGGGTCTGCCGGTCGCAAGCTTCGAGCAAGCAGCGGGCAATTGGCTGGAGGTCGATAAGTCGGCGCTGCAGGCCAAGGTCGATGAGATCGACGATGCCAACCTGACGGAAGCGAATTACACCCCTGCGAGCTGGTCGGCGCTACAGGACGAGTTGCAAGCTGCGCAGGCGGTATTGGCCGATCCGGAGGCGACACAGCAGGAGGTAGCCGATGCGCTGGATGCGCTGGATGCTGCCTATGATGGACTCGCGGGTATGGTGGAGCCGGAGCTGGAGCAGATCACGGTGAGGACCCCGAGCGAAGTTGTGCTGGCCTTTGACCAGACTGTGAAACTGGACGATCTGGCCGGCTTCACGGTGACGGTCAACGGCGAGACGGTGACGCCGACCGGATTCACAGTGGACGGCGCCACACTGATCCTCACCCTGCCTGACGCCGTAGATATCGATACGGCTGTCACGGTCGCCTATGATGCAGAGGCAGGCAATCTGCGCGGGGAGACGGGTCTGCCGGTGGACGGCTTCGACGAAGCGGCGGACAATCAGCTCGTCGTCGACAAGACGGCGCTGCAGGCGAAGGTCGAGGAGATCGACGCCGAGGAGCTGCGCGAATCACGCTATACCTCGTCGAGCTGGAAGGCGCTGGAGGACGCGCTGGCAGCGGCCCAAGCGGTGCTGGACGACCCGTCTGCTACGCAGCGCGAAGTAGACGCAGCGCTGGCAGCTGTGACGGAGGCGCGCGATGATCTGAATCGCCGTTCGACCGGCGGGCCGTTCGTCCCGCCGGCGACCAACACCGAGACGATCACCGTTGATGTGATCTCAGGCGATGACGACAATGTGACGCTCGTCGAGCTGGAGCGCACGCGTCATGCCGACGGCCGCGTCACCGACCGCGTCGAGCTGGATGCCGCCAAGGCGGAGGAAGCAATCGGCAAGGCGCTGGAGCGTGAGGAATCGCGCATCACGGTGCTCGTGCCGGATGCGGAGGACAAGATCGACGAAGCGTCGATCGAGGTGCCGCTGGCGACGGTGCGCCAGCTGCAGGAGCATGGCATCGACCTGGAGATCCGTTCGCCGCATGGCGTGATCCTCGTGCCGGCGAGCTCCTTGGAAGGGCTGGAGGAGGATTTCTACTTCCGACTGGTACCGGTGCGCGATGAAGAGGAGCGCGGCGAAGTCGAGGATCGGGCGCGTACCGAAGCGGTCGTCCGTGCGATCAGCGGCGACGACGACGCCGAGGTCGTCTCGCGTCCGATGACGATCGAGACGAATCTGTCGAGCCGTCCGGTTACCTTGATCCTGCCGATGGATGAGGTGGCGCTGCCGGAGCAGGCAGCGGCGCGCGAGCTGTACCTGCGCAGCATGGGCGTGTACATCGAGCATTCCGACGGCGACAAGGAAGTCGTACGCGGCGAGGTCGTGACGATGGCGGATGGCGCATTGGGCCTACAATTCAGCATCGACCGCTTCAGCACCTTCACGATCATCCACTTCCCGGCGGATGCGGTGCTGACGCATGATGCTTACATGAATGGCTACCCGGACGGCAATTTCCGCCCGGACCGCGACGTTACGCGCGCCGAGATGGCAGCGATGCTGTCGCGGCTTGCCGAGCTGACGGGTAAGACAGCAGCAGGCTACCCGGACGTGGCGGCGTCGCATTGGGCGGCAGGAGATATTGCCCGCGCGCTCGAAGCCGGTCTGATGAGCGGCTACCCGGACGGCAGCTTCCGTCCGCAGTCGGGCATCACGCGCGCCGAGATGGCGGCCGTCGTGGCGAATAACCTGGGTCTGGACGAGGTCGCAGGCAGTCCGTTCGCGGATGTGTCGGCGTCGCACTGGGCGAGCGGCATCATCGCCGCCGTGCAGGAGACGGGCATCATGGGCGGCTATCCGGACGGCAGCTTCGCGCCGGATCGGCAGCTGACGCGGGCCGAAGCGGTGACGATTCTCAACCGCGTATTCGGACGCGGCCCGCTCTACGGGGCGGAGCAGCTGGAGTGGCCGGACGTGACGGCGGGCCACTGGGCGTATGCCGACATCATGGAGGCGTCCGTCGACCATGCGTACGAAGTGAGGGAGGCAGGCGGCGAGCAGTGGCTGCCGCTGCCATAGTCTAGTCGGGACCGCCGTGTCCCGGCGGGATCGAGAGAGAAGCCGACGCTCGGGCGAGCGTCGGTTTTTTCTTTTGAGAGGCGCGGCTGCGGGAGGCTTCTTTCGCCGTTCATGAGGCGCGGCTGCCGAGCGCCGTTTGTGTCCGGGCGGCTTGCAGGCGTATAGTATATAGTAGATTTAAGCCACAAGGATGGGGCGTTTTTTGCGTTGGTAATTTGAAGATGAGGGGGTTCACGATGAAGCGCACACCCGCTTTTTATAGAGGCTGTCTCGTCGGCGGCGCCATCGGCGACGCACTAGGCTGGCCGGTGGAATTCGACAGCTACGAGACGATTCTCGCCAAATACGGCAGCGGCGGCATCCGCGACTTGCAGCCCGGCGACGCCGGCGCAGCGGAGATTACGGACGATACGCAGATGACGCTGTTCACGGCCGAGGGCATCCTGCGCGCGGAGTCGCGGGGCCGTCAGAAGGGAATCGCGCATTCGCCGTCCGCCGTCTATTATGCCTATCAGCGCTGGCTGCTGACGCAAGGCTACCCGAAGTACGACGGTTACGCATGGGCGTATAAAAGCTGGCTGCTCGACGTACAGGAGCTGTATGCGCGCCGGGCGCCGGGGCATTCGTGCCTGAGCGCGCTGTCGAGCCGCACGATCGGCACGGCGGAGAGGCCGATCAACGACAGCAAGGGCTGCGGCGGGGTGATGCGGGCTGCGCCCGCCGGACTTTTTTATCCGAAGGAACAAGCCTTCGACATGGCGGTTAAGTACGCTGCGCTGACCCATGGCCATCCGAGCGGTTACCTGTCCGCCGGCGCGCTCGCGTATCTGGTCGCCGCAATCATCGAAGGGCAGTCCCTGGAAGCGGCGGTCGCGGCTACGCTGGGCGTCCTGCCCGGCTATACGGGGCATGAGGAATGCACGCGGTGTCTGCAGTCGGCGGTGAGGCTCGCGCAGCAAGACCGGCCCGACGTCGAGGCGATCGCCGAGCTGGGCGAGGGCTGGGTCGGCGAGGAAGCGCTCGGCATCGCCGTCTATTGCGCACTCAAGCATGCGCGCGACTTCAGGCAAGCGCTCATCGCGGCGGTCAATCACAGCGGCGACAGCGACAGCACCGGCGCGATTACGGGCAATATTCTGGGCGCCGCGCTCGGGTACGATCGGATACCCGCGGACTGGGCCGCAGGGGTAGAGCTGCAGGATGTGCTGCTCCGGGTGGCGGACGATCTGCTTGCCTATCGGCTGGCAGGGCAGCTCGAACCGACGCGCTATCCGGGAGATTGACGGCGGCTCGCTCGTCCCGGCATCCGATCATAGGCAAAGAATCTGAAAAATGGCTTATACCACTGCGCCGCGATTTCCGGTACGGTTAGCATAGAGCTAGCTGAGGGGGAGTGCACAATGAAATGCAAGCTGATGCCGCTCGACGAAGCGCATCTGGATCGCATGCAGGCGCTATGGAACGAGGAGTTGGGGCAGGCGCTGCCGATGCGGCAGCGCCTGCTGCGGCAGACAGTATTCGAGGACGAGAATCTGCTGCACGAAGGATCATGGGCGGCGGAGGATCCAGCCTCCGGGCGGCTGATCGGCTTCGTCGTCGCCAAGCATCCCGGCACGCGCCTCGCGGCATACGGGATCAGCAGCGAGCACGGCTGGATCCATTCGCTGCTCGTCGCGCAGGCTGCGCGAGGCAGGGGGATCGGCGGCGAACTGCTGCGCCGTGCGGAGGGAGTGCTCGCCGCCCGCGGGGCGCGCCGCATCCAACTGGGCAATGATCTGTACAGCCGCCTCGCGCCCGGGCTGCCGGCCGAGCTGGAGCAGACGCGTGTCTGGCTGGAACGGCGCGGCTACGCCGAGGAGGGCACCGTGTACGACATGCGTCGTGCCTATGCGGCCGATGTCGAAGTGGCGCTGCCGGAGCTCGGCGAGACGCAGGCGACGATGCGTCTGGCGACGCCGCAAGACAGAGAGGCGATGACGGCATTCATGGCGCGCTGCTTTCCGGGCGCATGGGATTACCAGCATCGGGCGTATTGGGAGCGCGGCGGCACGGGGCGGGAATATGTCGTGCTGGAGCATGGGGGCGAGCCGATCGGCTTCTGCCGCATCAACGATGCGGATTCGCCGCTGCTGGCGCAGAATATCTACTGGGCGCCGCTGTTCGAGCAGCCGCTCGGCGGCATCGGGCCGCTCGGGATCGACGAGCGCTACCGCGGCCACCGGTACGGAATCAAGATCGTGCAGGCGGGCATCCACTTCCTGCTGCATCGCGGCTGCCGCGCGATCGTGATCGACACGACGCCGTTCGTCGACTTCTACGGCAAGCTGGGCTACGAGACGTGGCGAGCTTATGTCCGCTATGCGAAGGCGATGGCATGACGGCGGTCGGACGACCACAGTCGTCAAAAAGAGCGCACGCTGAAATTAGACCAGCGTGCGCTCTTTTTTATTTCGTGGGAGATAGGGAGTACGGTGAGAAGGCAACTGAACTGGTCGCCTCGCCGCAACGCAAGCCTGATGTCGCTTTCCTCATCCTTGAAGAAATGACCTCGCCGGTTCGCCCTCGTGGCGAGGCCTCATGCCAGCCCGCCAACTGGCCGGCTGGTTGCCTGGTTGCCTGGTTGCCTGCTGTCACCGCTTGTGCCTGCGGAATTCGCTCGGCGTCATGCCGGTGTAGCGCTTGAACACGCGGTTGAACGAAGCGACGGTCAGATAGCCGACGAGCGACGCGATCTCCTGGATGAGCAGATCGGTCTCGATCAGCATTTCGCTCGCTTTGTTCATGCGTACGGTGTAGATATAATCGCTGAAGTTGGTGCCGGTCTTTTCCTTGAAGTAGCTGGACAGGTAGGGGCCGGTGATGCCCAGCTTGTGCGCCAGGGCGTCGAGCGACAGATCGCCCCCGTAATGGCCCTCCACGTATTCGATCACGAACTTGGTGATCGGGTCCGTCTCCGACTTCTTCTCCTGAATGGCTGCCGCCGAGCGGCTCAGAAAGGCGTGAAAAAACGCCTTGTATTGCTCCAGCGTGTGGCAGTTCTCCACCTGTCCGTACACGGCGTCGCCGTCGATCACGGCCTGGACCGGGACGTTGCGCGCATACATCGCCTTGATCGTCCGATTGACGACGTCCTTGGCGAATTCGCGTACCTGCGCCGCCACCGCGCCGCCCTGCTCGAGCTGATCCAGCAGCTTGTCGACGAGCGGGACGGTCACCGCATCCACGCCGGCCTGCAGATTCGCAGCCAGCTCCGTCTCTTCCGACGGCGTCGGAATGAGCAGCTCGGGCAAGGGGCGCCACTCGGTGACGACCTGCACGTCCTCGCCGAGTCTGCGCTGTGCGATCAGATCGAGCGCATTCTGGTACGTCTCGGCGAAATCGGTCGTGTGCGTGCGCACCGGACTCGGCGCAATTGTAAAGTTGCAATAGGCCGAGTCTGCTTCGAACAATTGCACCAGTCCCGCCAGCTCCGCTTCGTGGGCGGCAGCCGGCCCTGCACTGCCCGGAGCCGCGGCCGGAGCGCCGCTCTGCGCCTCGCTCTTCGCGGCACCTGGTTCGCCGATCTTCGTGACAGTCCTCTCGCGGCCCCCGACGCCCGCGATGCCTCCTACTACGGCACTTGGAGCGGCACCCCCGGCGCTTCCAAGGCCGTCCGGCTCCTCGTCCAGGAAGAGGATCGACAGAATCTGGTCGCGCTCCATCTGGAAGGTGAGCGAGTCGGGATATTGGCCGGAGAAGTGCAGGTCGATTACCTCCTTGTATGTATTGAAGGCACGGTGCGGCGAGCTCGAGATTTCCGTGAGGAAGCGCGCCTTGAATTCGAGATGCACCAGCACGATCCGATACGGCCGATCGGTGCCGACCGATGGCTCCAGCGCGGCGCCGGCCGCAATCTTCTTGAGCTTGGCCATATAAGCGAATTGCTGAAGCATCGAATTTTTGGCCTGCAGGTCGAGATGGATCGCTTCATTGGAGCGCGAGAGCTGGTCAAAGGTCGTGTGGAGCATGTTGTACTCTCGGATCCGGCTGCCGGAGGCGCGAGGGCCGCCCAGTACGCTATAGGCCTGGATCGAACGGATCAGCCTGGCCAGCGGGTGATGGAACCGTCGTGCAATGACGTACGACACGCCAAGACCAATCAGGATCGACAGGCCGAGCAGCGCGAGCATAATGGTATTGAGCTGCCGGATCTGGTCGGTCAGGCCCCGGTCGGCCACCGCTTCGACATACAGCAAGCCGGTCTCCCGTCCGGGCCGGTAAAAATAATACGTGTCCCCGACCTTGTCGTAGCCCTGGCCGGCGGCGGCGCGCACCTGCGCCGGCAGCTCGGCGGACGGCGCGGAATGGAACAGCACCTGGCCGTCCGGATTCAGAATGTACAGATTGCTGCCGGGCTTGGGCTGGTGAAAGGCCTCGTACACCGCCCGGCTCTTGAGCAGCAAAATAAAAGCCAGCCGCTCGTCGTAAGGGCTCTTGATCAGAATCGGCATCAGATTGCCGTGCGACGACTGCTCAAAGGCCGTGTTCATGCGGAACACAGCGGAGGGGTACACCCGGAAGCTGTCCACCTCCTCCACCTCGCCCTTCCAGAACGCCTCGGTATACGTGTCGCTGGCATAGAACTTCGTGAACATCGTCGAGGCATCGCGCGTGCCGTCCCGGTCGAAGACGAAGCCGGTGTCCTTGAAAAAATAAATAATGTTGTCCAAATAGAGCTGCGCATTATTCATCGTCGCTTGCAGCTCGTGCTGCACGCGCGAGACGACATCGTAGCGAATGGCGTCGCCTCCGCTTTTGAGCACCTGGGTGTCGTTATCGAACAGGTAGCCGAGCATGAAACTGCGGACAACTTTAAATTGCTTTTCGTAATTGGTGGCTGTGGTGTTGAGGTTGAGCCCGCTGTTCACGATAATTTCGTCCTTGATGCGATTGCGAAAAAACGAGTAGGAGGCCAAATGGATCGATGCCAGCAGGACGATAATTGCGACGAAGCTGCAGAGCAGCGTGTAAAAAAGCGGCAGCTGGTGGTTTGAAATGTTCGGGATTCGGATCGGTCGCTTCATGTCAGGATTCCTTTCATTAATCGCTCTCTCGGCTCCATCCATATAAATGAGTATAGCATGAGCCGTTCGGACGGGCTCAATAATCAACGCTTTCGATCCTTATCATTTCTTAATGTAAGGCTGAAAAAAAGGCGTTTTTCGCGAAAAACGCAAAGAATCGCAAGATTCCCTGATCGCGCGACGCACCGCATCGCTGGTACGATAAAACGCGAGCAGATACAGATGTAAGATGCATCCAAGCAGTTATCGAAAGGGCAAGGGGGCAGGACGAGTGAGCGCGAGCTATCGAATTGCAATAATTGGAGGCGGTATCATCGCAGCCTCCCATCTCGAAGCCATGGCGGCATTGCCGGATGCGCAGGCCTGCGCAATCGCGGATATTCGCAGCGAGCGGGCGAAGGAGCTGGCGGAAGCCTATGGTATCGCAGCGTATGTGGATTACGAGACGATGCTGCGCGAGCAGCGGCCGGATATCGCGATTGTGACATTGCCGCATCACTTGCACGAGCAAGCGTCGGTCTTTGCTTTCGAGCAAGGCTGCCATGTGCTGCTGGAGAAGCCGATGGCGCTGAATACGGCGCAATGCGAGGTCATTGCGGCCGCTGCGCGTGCAGCGGGGCGGACGCTGGCGATCGCCCATACCCAGCATTATTATGCGGACAATGCGGCGGCGAGGGCGTACATCCGCAGCGGCGAGCTGGGCCGGCTGGTCATGATCAACGTGCGACGCCACCTGCCGTATGACAAGCCGGAGCGGCCGGACTGGTTTTTCGAGCGGGCCAAGGCGGGCGGCGGCATCCTCACCAATCTGGGCGCGCACTGCATCGACAAGATCCAGTGGCTGACCGGCGAGCCGCTGGTCCGGGTCCATGCCACTATGGATTATGCGCTCGGCCGCGGCGACGTCGAGGGCAGCGGGGCGGCGCTGTGCCACACGGCAAGCGGCATCCCGGCGGTCATCTGCCAATCGGGCTATCCGGGCGCGCCGATCGACGAGACGGAGCTGCACTTCACGCGCGGCAGCCTGCGTCTGCGCACCGGACTCGGACTCTGGATCAGCGACGGCGGCGACTACGCCCCGGTGCAGACGGAGCAGCAAGAGCCGACGCTCGTCTTGCAGCTGCGCAATCTGCTCACGGCACTCGAGCAAGGCGCTGAGCCGCAAGAGGCAGACGCGGAGTATGCCCGCAGCGTGGTGGCAGCCGTCGAAGCGCTGTATCGCTCCGCCGCATGCGGCCAGGCGGTCGAGGTAAACGGCTAAGTCGACGGGGATCTGCCGGGCAAGCGTGGAGCAAGCGACCGTCATTATCGAATGTCGACTGTCGATGCGGGCAGACCGGCGTGTGTGCGAGTGTCAGAAGATGCAAAAGGCGGCGCGGCGTAGACCGGAGCAGGCAGACAGACGCAGCGTGGGAGAGTGCGGCAGTTGTAATGGAAACCAGCGACGCTAAGCGGCTCCCATGTCCGTTACGGCGCGGTCGAGCGGAGCTTCAGCC
The DNA here is from genome assembly GCF_014705605.1 of Paenibacillus sabuli. GTDB lineage: Bacteria > Bacillota > Bacilli > Paenibacillales > Paenibacillaceae > Paenibacillus_D > Paenibacillus_D sabuli. The sequence goes on along the minus strand of NZ_JACXIZ010000032.1, from coordinate 100,882 downwards.
TCGCGGCTGTCTGTGTGCACGGTTCTACGTAAAATGAAAGCGTATGCAAATGGGCGGTGTGTAGCGTTGGGAGTTTTTGGCGGTCCGGCCGCTTGAGGCGAGGACACGTCGATCCGAGCGGGAGCGTCGAGGAGCGGGTTGGATCGGCGTATGAAGTGGATGCAACAACGCGTAAAGGATGCAGCAGCGAATGAAGAAAATGCAGCAAACGTGAAACGATGAAAGGCGAAACTAACGTTAGTATGTCAGGTAATCGCTTCGCAATTCTTGCGATACTAGTCCGATTCGCAGATAGATGAAGAATTGCTACGTTTTATAAGCTTGGACGCTTGTCCGAAAAGCGCGAGGTTCGTATTGTATTCATCATAGACCTCGCACCGTAAATGCAGACAGGAGGACAAGGGATGTCACTTTTCCTTGCAAGATTCAACCGAAGTAAATATTTGTTGTTGTTGTTTCTGCCGGCGCTCGTGTATTACATCCTATTCAAATACGTGCCGATGTTCGGGATTCTGATTTCCTTCAAGGATTACAACCCGTTCAAGGGCGTGTGGGAGAGCGATTGGTCCGGCCTCAAATACTACAAGCTGTTTTTTGAGAGCCCGGATTTTCCGAAGCTGGTGAAAAACACGATTTTGCTCGGCTTCTACCGGCTCGTGTTCGGCTTTCCGGCGCCGATCATTCTCGCCTTATTGCTCAATGAGGTGCGCAAGCAGGTGCTGAAGCGGTTCGTGCAATCGGTCAGCTACTTGCCGCATTTCATCTCCAATGTCGTCGTCGTCAGTATGATGTTCCTGTTCCTGTCGCCGAGCAACGGGCTCGTCAATCAGATCGTCGAGTGGTTCGGCGCCGACGCGATCAACTTCATGCAGGACGAGAATTACTTCCGCTCGCTGTACGTGCTCTCCGAGATCTGGCAGCATGTCGGCTGGGAGACCATCATCTATCTAGCCGCACTCAGCGCGATCGATCCGCAGCTGTACGAGGCCGCGCGGGTCGACGGTGCGAGCCGCTGGCATCAGCTGCTGCACGTGACGCTGCCGGGCATCAGCTCGGCGATCATCATCCTCTGTATACTCAACATGGGGCAGCTGCTGGACATCGGCTTCGAAAAGGTGCTGCTCATGCTCAATCCGTCGATCTACTCCACGGCCGACGTGCTGAGCACGTACGTCTACCGGACGGGGATACAGGCGATGAACTACAGCTACGGCACCGCGATCGATCTGTTCACGAGCGTGATCAACCTGGCCTTCATTCTGAGCGCCAACTGGATCAGCCGCCGCGTGAGCGAGACGAGCCTCTGGTAGGAAAGGAGCAAGCCCGTTATGAAACATAAATTCAACGTCTTCGACGCGCTCATCTACCTGGTGCTGCTAGGCGTCGTCGTCTCGGCCCTGTATCCGTTCATCTATATGATTGCCGTCTCGCTGAGCGGCCCGGTGCCGGTGCTCAAGGGCGAGGTGTTCCTGTGGCCCAAGGACTTCTCGCTCAATACGTACGCCTCTGTGTTCGACAACCCGGATATCGGCATTGCATACCGCAACACGATTCTGTATACCGTGCTGGGCACGTTCATCTCGCTGTTCGTCAGTGCGGCGGGCGCCTACGCGCTCTCCAAGCGAACGATGCTGTTCCGCAATTTTTTCATGATCATGGTCGTCATTACGCTGTTCTTCAGCGGCGGCATGATCCCGACCTTCCTCGTCGTCAAGAGCTACAACCTGATCGACACGATCTGGGCGATGATCCTGCCGACGGCGGTCAGCTCCTGGAATCTGATCGTCATGCGCACATTCTTCACGAATATGCCGCAGGAGGTCGAGGAATCGGGCAAAATCGACGGCCTCACGGACATCGGTATCTTTTTTCGACTGGTGCTGCCGCTGTCCAAGGCAATCCTCGCGACGATCGGGCTGTTCTACGGCGTCGCGATCTGGAACAACTTCTTCTCCGCGCTGCTCTATCTGCGCGACGCGGACTTGCTGCCGCTGCAGGTCATCATTCGCAATATGGTGCTGCAGGGCTCCGGCGGCGCCAACGGCGCCGGCAACATCGGCGGCGACAACCTGCTGATCGACGAGTCGCTCAAGTACGCGACCATTATCGTGACGACGGTTCCCATCCTTCTGATCTACCCGTTCCTGCAGAAGTATTTTGCCAAAGGCGCGCTGATCGGGTCGGTCAAAGGTTAAAATAGAAAGCTATAAGGGTGCACCTATAGCAGGGGAAAGGGAAAGAAAAACGTATGCAAAGGGAGAGAGGGCAAAGCATGAAAAAAAGAACATCGATGATGCTGGCGGTCGTACTCGGTCTGTGCCTGGTGCTGGCGGCGTGCTCCGGCGGCAACAACGGCAACGGCGGCAACGGCGGCAACGGCGGCAACACCAACGGAGCAGGCAACGACAATGCCGTCAACGCGGGGTCCGGCAATACCGGGGGCGAGAACGCAGGGAGCGGCGAACCGCTCAAGGAGCAGACCTTCACCTTCCTCAACTACAGCAATCCGAGCTGGCCGTACAACGAAGACTGGCCGGTATGGGACTTCATCAAGGAAAACACGGGCGTCACGCTCGATGTGCAACTGCCCTCGGGCAATCTGCTCGAGGACGCCGTCAGCCTGGCGATTGCCTCCGGCGAGATGCCGGACCTGATGTGGATCCAGACGAAGGCGGCCGCAGACAAATTCGGCCAGCAGGGCGCCCTGGTCAATCTGCTCGACTATGTCGATCAGATGCCCAACTTCAAGGCGTGGATGGAGGAATACCCGGCCGAGACGCAGCACATGATCTCCGCCGACGGCAAGATGTACATGACGCCCAACGGCGGCATCGGCGAGACGAATCGCCGCACCTGGATGTACCGCGAGGACGTCTTCACGGAGCTCGGGCTGCAGACGCCGTCGACCTGGGACGAGCTGTATGAGGTGCTGCAGACGCTCAAGGCCGAGTACCCGGACAGCTATCCGCTTACCTTCCGCAGCGGGCTGCGCAATTTCCTGGACTTCGGCGCAGGCTTCGGCGTGCCGGCTCCGGTAGAAGTGGCCAAGGCGAGCGTGCTCTTCGACCAGGCCAGCGAGCAGTGGATCTATGCGCCCGTGCAGGATGATTACATGAAGATGCTGGAATACTTCAACAAGTTCTACAAGGAAGAGCTCATTCCGAAGGACTTCTTGACCATCGACACAAAGATGTGGCAGGATATCGTCTCCACGGACCGCGCCTTCATCACGCTAGACTACATCGGCCGGATCGACTTCTTCAACTCGGCGCTGCGCGCGGACAATCCGGCGTTCTCGATGAACTTCATGCCGCCGCCGGCCGGCTGGGCGGGCGGTCCGCAGGAGAACGCGTACACCGCGGTCAGCGAGGAAGGCTTCATGATTGCCTCCACCTCCGACAAGATCGACGACATCGTCCGCTTCCTGGACTTCTTCTACTCGGAGGAAGGCCGTCAGATGGTGAGCTGGGGCAAGGAGGGCGAGACGTACGAAGGGGACGCCTTCATCGCCGATTATGCGGATGTCGCCGATCTGCGCAAGCAGACCGGGCTCTCGACGGACGGCACGTACGCCTGGTTCGACTACGATGCGCACATCTCGGTCTCCTCGCCGGAGCTCAAGACCGCCTACGAGCAAGCGCCGCAGTATGACAGCGAGAAGCCGGTATCCGTGGCCTTCACGCCGGATGAACAGCAGATCATCAGCACCAAGGGCGATGCGCTCAACAGCCACCGCGACGAGAATTTCGCCAAGTTCATCATGGGGACGCGCAGCTTCGACGAGTGGGGCGCCTTCATCGAAGAGCAGAAGAAGCTCGGCTACGAAGAAATTCTCGGCATCTACAAGGCCGCGCACGAGCGCGCGCTCGCTGCCGTACAGTAAAAGCCGTCATGCGGGAGCGGCGCTGCGCGCCCGCAAATCGCAACCGGGCGAACGCAGCATGCATCGCCGCCTCGATCTACCGCCAGCCTCGTTAGCGATAACGGGGCTGGTGCTGTAAGCGGGGAAGACAAACGTATCGTTCACACATGGGGAGGGTATAGCATGACATCTATCCGGTTCACCAGGCGGATCTCCGTCTTGACTGTCATCGCGATGCTGGTCGGCCTGCTGGGCGCGGCAGGCGTCGCAGGGCCGCAACCTACGCATGCCGCGTCCGGCACAATCGCGCTGTCGGCGCCGCTCAACGACATGGACTCGGCGACGAACAGCACCGGCGATACGGTCGGCACAGCCGGGATCGCGCTCGTGGCCAACTCGGACCCGGCGTACATCCAGGAAGGCGACGGTTCGAAAAAATGGCTGCTCGCCATCGACGATCCGGGCAATCCGGGGAACCTGATCGCCGGCTCGGCGCTGATCTATCCCAAGCTGGCGCCGAATATCGATCTGAACGGCTACACGACGCTTTCGTTCTGGGCGTATTCGGCGAAGGCGCGCACCGGCGGTCAGGCGGACAAGCCGATCCAGCTGCGCTTCTTCATGAAGGGCGACTCATCCAATTACTATTACTATCGGATGCCGCTCGACTGGACCGGCTGGAAGCAGGTCGAGGTGCCGCTGGATGTCGTCAAGACGCTGTCCAGCTCGTCCGCGGTCAAGCCGTGGGGCGCGCTCGACTACGTTCGCTTCGACCAGGCGGGGGTGAGCGGCACGACGCTCGATCCGGAGCTGCAGGTCTACCTCGACGACTTTCGCCTGACCGGCGAGGGCGAGCTCCATCCGGTCGTCGCGGACCAGCCGAGCGGGCAATACGTCAACAAGGTGACGGTGGCGCTCTCCAGCGCGACGCAGCCGCAGGCGCTGAGCCGGATCTACTACCAGCGGCTCGGCCTCGATGCGGACTTCCAGCCGTATACGGAACCGCTGCTGCTGACCGAGGATACGACGCTCGTTGCCAAGTCGCGGCTCGGCGGCGTGGACAGCGAGGAGACGACGTATACGTATACGTTCGAGTACCGCGATGTGGTGGAGGAGGTCGTCGCCGCGCCGCCCGCCGGCACCTACGCCGAGCCCAAGCAGGTCAGCCTGACCTCGGACACCGTCGGCGCGGCGGTGTACTATCGCTATGAAGGCGAAGACGATGCGGCCTATCGGATCTACACCGATCCCGTGCTCGTCGACGAATCGGCGACGCTCGTGACCAAGGCCGTGTATGACGGCAAGACGAGCGAGGTGACGACGCACCCGTACGAGATCGATCTGTCGGGCATCTCCAGCTACCCGATCAGCGACATGGAGGGCTTCGCCGGCTGGACCAACACGACGCCGACTGCAGAGCGCGCCGTGCTCGGGGAACGGTCGGGGTATTGGCAGGACCCGACCAATGCGATCAATGTGACGGGCTTCGACGCGCCGTGGAAGGATTACGATCAGGTCGAATTCTGGCTGTACTCGGAGTATGCCTCGAACAAGAAGGTCTACTTCATCCTGGATGCGAATATTCCGGAGACGCCGGCGTTCGATTACTTCATGACCTCCTTCTTCGTCGACTGGACGGGGTGGAAGAAGATCGAGATCCCGTACAACAAGTTCCTCAATTCGACGGGCTCGGCCGATCTGGACAACTTCAATCAGATCATCATCCATCACGGGTGGTACGGCTCCGACCCTGTGCCGAGCCCGGACGACGAGCTCTACTTCGACGGTCTGGCGCTGGCCAAAAATGTCGTCGAGCCATCGATCAAACAAATCACAAAAAGCGCCTTGCCCGGCAGCACGCTGCACTATCGCTTCACGCTGAAAAATATCGGCGCCGAAGCGACGGCCTATGCGATCGTGCCGCAGGCCGAATTCGGGGCGGGCTATACCGCGAGCTACGATGCGATGACCGCGAGCGTCGCGGTCGGCGAGGAGACAGATCTCGACATCGAGGTCCAGGTGCCGGCTTCTGCGGCCGAGGGCGATACCGCGCAGGCGACGTTCGCCGTGCGTCCCGTCGCGGGCGGCAAGGAGATCAAGCTCGAGCTGGAGGTGCAGGTCGGAGCGGAGCGCGTGCCGACGATGCAGCACCCGTACATCATGCTCACGCAGTCCGAGCTGGACGACGCCCGGGACAAGGTCGCGACCTATGATTGGGCCGCCGATTACCTGACTGCGATCCGGGCCGAGGCCGACGAGTGGCTGAACAAGGCGATCTACTATCCGACCAAGCCGGCCGGGCAGACGACCTGGTTCGCCTGCGGCGACGAGCCGCTCGTCTACGACTATGATTCGCCGCACGCCCATCTGTGTCCGACGGATAACGAATACTATACCGGGGACGAGGTCGATGCGGGCTGGCGCTTCACCACGCATACGCTGAATGTGGAGGCCGCGCGCAAGCTGGCGCTCGTGTACGCGCTCACCGGCGAGACGCCGTATGCGGCCAAGGCCAAGGAGATCCTCGTCCGCTACGCCGAGCTGTACCCGGGCTACCCGGTGCAGCCGCAGTACGGCAAGCTGTTCTTCCAGACGCTGGACGAGGCGGTACAGATGATCAAGCTTGTGCAGGCGTACGATCTGATCGCCCCGAGCGGACTGCTGAGCGCCGAGGAGACGCACAGCATCGAGCGCAATCTATTCGCAGCGTCGGCGCAGACGCTGCAGGGCTACGACGTCGGCAAGTCCAACTGGCAGACGTGGCACAATGCCGCAATCGGAGCCGTCGGGGCTGCGCTCGAGGACGAGGAGCTGATGGACTTCTCCGTCAACGGCCGCAGCGGCTTCGACTATCAGATGGATAACAGTGTGCTGGCCGACGGCTTCTGGTACGAGGGGGCGATCGGCTACCACTTCTACGCACAGTCGGCGCTGCTGCTGCATGCGCAGTCGCTGAAGAATGTCGGCTACGATCTGTTCGGCTATCCGAACTTCAAGAAGACGTTCGACGCGACGCTGCAGTACATGTATCCCGATCTGGGGATCATCAACAGCAACGACTCGGGCAAGTATCCGACGCATCTGGGCAAGCCGGGGCACACGGTGCCCAAGGATTACGAGGCGGTCTATGCGCAGTATGAAGACCCGATATACGGGACGCTGCTGGATACGTTGTACGGCGAGCTCGGCCGGCCGCGCGGCGGCCACGTGCTGGCAGGCAATGCGAGCAGTGCGATCGTGGGCGAGGAGGCAGTCTTCTACGGCAAGCCGGTGCTCCCGAGCGGCGGCGAGCTGCCTTCGGAGAGTCTGAACTTCGAAGGGCTGGGCCACTCCGTCATTCGTGTAGGAGAGGGCGAGGAGCAATTGTTCGCACTGGTGGACTACGGCCTGCACGGCGGCTATCACGGCCATCCGGACAAGCTGCATCTGGATGTGTTCGGCCAGGGCGAGCGTCTCGCGCCGGACCCGGGGATTCCGCCGTACAGCCACTCGATGTACGAGGCGTATTACAAGAAGACCTTCCCGCACAATACGGTGATGGTGGACGGGCAGACGCAGGCGATCCCGAGCGCGGGCGGCGCCGAGATCTACGAGCCGACGAAGCTGTATCTGCCGTCGGACGACTTCGGCAGCATGACCAATACGGCGACCAAGGCGTATCCGGGCATGAATCGCTACGAGCGCACGGTCGCCGTGACGCCGGACTATATGATCGACCTGTTCGCGCTCGAGTCGGACACGAGCCGCCAGTACGACTGGATCCTGCACGGCGTCGGCGAGCTGACGTCTGATCCGTCGGTTCAGCTGGACGAGCTGGATTCGCCGCTCGGCACGGAAGACGCGTATTCGTATTTCCGCGATGGCGAGTCGGCGGAGCTGACCGGCCCTTGGAGCGGAGCCTGGCATACCACGGCGGGCAACGGACTCCGCATGATCAGCCTGACGAGCGCGCAGGATTCGCCTTCGACGATGATCGTCGGCGAGGCCCCGGGCACAGCCGATGATCCGAGCCGGTATTCGCCGGTCGTGGTCAATCGGGTCGAGGCGGCGAGCGCGCAGTTCGTCACGGTGCTGGAGCCGCTGGGCGACGGGGGGAGCCAGATCGCTTCGGCGCGCAGGCTGACGGACGACCGGCTGGAGGTGAAGCTGCTGGACGGCCGCACGAATCTGTTCGCCTACGGCGGGGAGTCGGAGGCGCCGGGCGAGCTGCAGTATGCGCTCGTGGACGGCACGGCGTATGATGCCGAGCAGGTCGCGCTCCCGACGGCCGAGCTGTCGGGGGCGACTGTCGGGGTGACGATGCCGGAGCAGGCGGGCGTGGAGCGCGTGACGGCGGTCGTCTATGCGCCGGGCGCGACGGCGGCGAGCTGGAACGGCGAGACCGTGCCGTTCACGACGGACGGCGCGTATGTGCTGATCCAGTCGCCGGCCGGAGACGACCCGGGTGACGGGGGCGATCCCGCGGATCCCGCCGACCCCGGCGATTCCGATGATGGAGACAGTCCGGACCCCGGAGACTCGGATGATGGAGGTGATCCGGATTCCGGCGATTCCGATAATGGCGGCGACCCGCACGACTCCGACGATCCGAGCGATACTGAGGAACCTGGCGACTCGGATGGTTCCGGCGACCAGGAGCACTCGGACGAATCGAGCGACTCTGCGGAGGAAGATGGCGCCGGTGACGAGGACGGGATCGGCGGTGATTCGGGCAACCCGTCCGATCCGGACCCGCTGCCTGTCGTGCGGGATCTGGCGGAGGACCATTGGGCCAAGCGCAGCATTGAGACCGCCTTGCGAGCGGGCATTGTGCGCGGCTTTGGCGACGGCTCGGTGCGGCCGGATGCGCCGGTGACGCGCCAGCAATTCGTCGTCATGCTGATCAATGGACTGCGGTCCATGCTTGCGCTATCCCAAGCCGATGCGTCTGGGGACGGGACATCTCCGTCAGCGCAGGCCGCCTTTGCCGACGGCGAAGCCATTGCCCCATGGGCCGCGGACGCGGCCCAGCTGGCTGCCGAGCTGGGGCTCGTCGGCGGCTATGCGGACGGCCGCTTCCAGCCGCAAGCGCCGCTCACGCGTGCCGAGCTGGCAGTCGTGCTCGCCAAAGCGCTCGACCTGAAGGCGGACGCCGCAGGGGCAGATGCCTCATCGGCGGATGGAGCAGCGGCAGGGGCAGCATTGACTGATGGCGCAGCGATGGAGGCTACGCGGACGGATGAATCAGCGACGGGTCCACAGCCAGTCGGGCCGTCGGGCGACTTCACCGATGCGAGCGACATTCCGGCATGGGCGCGAGCTGCGGTAGAGCTCGTGCAGCGGGCCGGTCTGATGACCGGCCGTCCGGGCAATCGCTTCGACCCGCTGGCTCCGGCTTCCCGGGCGGAAGCGATCACGGTCGTGCTGCGACTGCTGGAGGATCGCGGCGAGATGGAAGGCAGATAGAGAAATAGCAAGCGCGCAATCGACGAACACGCCAAAATAACCGGCAGCACAAAAGCAAGAGCCCTCGCGACCATGCATGGTCGCGAGGGCTCTTTGGGCGAATGGAGGGGCGAGTCGTCATTGAGCAACAATACCAATAGGCGTACCACTACTGGGATGAGTTGGGCGATCCGGCTGGCTGGTCCAATAGCGACAGAAAGTATCGTTATTGCGGTGCGGCTGGGTGTGCGCCAAGGGGGGGGGGCTGGCGCACGGCCTGCCTGCCCATCAGTGCAGCAGCACCTAATCGTATCGTTACCCACGCCCCCCGCGTCGGCGCCGCAAGGCTGTGAGCGCAGGTAGCTGCTGCCTGGCGCTCTGGCGACCGGCTATAGTCGTTCCGGCCACCGGAGCGCCTGCATTAGTTCACCTTCGTCAGCCGCCACCAATTGATGTCGAAGCCGCCCGCGACGGCGTAGATGCCGAACTGATGCGTGCCGGCCGGGATCTGGACCTGGTGCGAGATCGTCTGGTAATTGGACCAGCTGCCGGTATTCGGCACATTAATGTGGCCCAGCACGGTCGCGCCCCCTCCGAGATCGAGCGAGATCTTGCCGCCGGTATTGGGCGAGGCGACGCGGTATTCCATGAGATACGTGCCCCCGCTGGTGATGGGAATGCCCGCGTAGGCCACCCAGTCCCCGGCGTCGATGCCGCCGACATTCAGTCCGCCGCCGACATCGGGCGTCGGCTCGGTCATGATGCCGGACATGTAGGTATAGTTCTCGGCCTCACGGAAGATTGACGGTCCGCTAGAGCATCCGCCGGAGCTCAGCTCGCAGATGTCGGCCGGGGTGGTGGACACCTTGATGTCGTCGTACCAGATGTAGGAGTCGTTGGCTGGTGCGAATGATGCGGTGGCGCCGCCAAAGAAGGAGGAGAAGTAAGCCTTGTCGACCTTGTCTGAATTGCGTACGAAGCGCAGGCCGGTGATATTGGCCGCCGATACGCCGTTGTACCAGATCTGGATCTCGCCGTCGGGGTTGGCGTTGCCGCCGCTGACGGTGTTGACCTTGAGCCGCTGGACGATATTGATCCACTGGCCCTTCTGATAATAAATATCGTTGCCGCCTTGCTTCAGAATTCTGTAATCGCCGTACTGGCCGCCGTTGCCCATGTGGTAGTAATAGATGGCGGCCTGACCGCCGCTGCGCCAGATGATGCGGGAGCTGAAGCCGTTGTACCCGGTACAGACCTGCCCGCCCGAGCAGGCCGCCCCGCCCGCCAGACCGAGACCGAGCTTGCCTGCGAATTCCGTCGTGCCCCAGCTGAAGTCGTTGCTGAAGCGCACCCAATAGGAGAGATAATACTCCTGACCGGGGGTGAGGGCGAACGGTGCTTGAGCGCCGGAATCGATCGGTCCGACCTCGTCCTCCGGATAAAAGACGCGCAGCGACTTGCCGCCATTGTGCGCATAATTGCTGTCGATCATCGTGCGCGTACTCATCCCTTGATCCCAAGGCGCATTCCAGCCGTCCGTCGCCCACTCGCTGAGCGTGTACGGGCCGCCTGCGGACGGGCGTTCGAACGTATTGACCAGCGGCGCGGCACTGACCGCGACGGCTCCGGCGAGGAGCGAGATCATGCACAACATCAAGACGCGCTTTATCGTTTTCATCATTTACCTACCTCCTGTGCGAAGTTGGACTTACAGGATTTCACGCAACGACACTCACTTGGTCCTCATGGACGACCTTGCTGTTCTGGCCTTTCAGGTTCCTGTCGATGGCTTGAGCCGGTGCCGGCATCCTCTCCTTTCTTTAGCGATTTGGCGGGCCGTATGCGCAAGAAAAAACACACCTCGTCCCGGACGCGTGGTCCGTAAACGAGGTGTGTGTACGCGCATCTAGAGCGTAGCATGAGATGCAGATTTGCTCGATAAGGCAGTTTTGCAATTGTATGCAGATTTGGGGATTTCAGATGGGCTGGGCCTTGCTTTATTTTAAGATTTTATGTAGAAATGCTGAAAAGACGGCGCGGGCGGAAGCGTGGTCCGAAAAAAATGGCTCCGGCAGAACTTGCTCCGGAAGAGCCTGGTCCGAACGAACCTGGTCCGGATCAGCCGGGCATCCCTCGGATCGAAGCTCACAAATGTCGGCCGGATCGGCGGATACCGTGATGTCGTCGTACCAGGCGTAAGAATCGCCGGCCGGCGCAAAGGCCGCGGTGGCGCCGCCGAAGAAGGTCGAGAAGTAGGCGGTGTCGACCTTGTCCCGATTGCGGACGAAGCGCAGGTCGGTAATGTGCGCTGCCGATTCCCCGTTGTACCAGACCTGAATCTCGCCGTCCGGATAAGCATGGCCGCCCTTGACGGTGTTCACCTTGAGCCGTTGCACGATGTTGATCCATTCGTCCTTCGGATAGTAGATGTCCTCGCCCTCCAGCTGCAAGGCGACATATTGGCCGTAGTTGCTGTGGTTGCCCATATCATAATAGTAGACGGCGGCCTGGCCGCCGCTGCGCCAGCTGATGCGGGAGTTGAAGCCATTGTAGCCGGTGCAGGTCTCGCCGTCCGAGCAGGCGCCGCCGCCCGAGAGGCCGAGTCCGAGCTTGCCGGCGTACGACGTCGTCCCCCAGCTGAAGTTCTCGTCGAAGCGCACCCAGTAGGAGAGGTAATATTCTTGACCGGGCTCAAGCGCGAACGGCGCCAGCACCCCGGAATCTTGCGGGTCGAACTTGCCTTGCGGGTAAAAGACGCGCAGCGACTGGTCCCCGCTGTTGGCGTAACGGGTATCAATCAAGGTGCGGGCATCCATGCCGAGCTCCCACGGCGCGTTCCAGCCGTCAGCCGCCCACTCGGCGAGCGCGTAAGGCTTGTCCGCCTCCGGGCGCTCGAACGTATTGACCAGCGGGGCGGCATGCGTCGCGGCTCCTCCTGCGAGCAGCGAGGTTAGCAGTACAAGGGCGGCTCGTCTCATCCTTTTCATCTGTGTGTACCTCCTGGCGGGTGATGGGCGCAGCCTTAGCGTGAGCTCGCGCGAGTGGATGCAGGATAGTGGGATATGTCAAGTTTCTCCATCGTGATAAAATCATTATACTATGTCGAAGAAAAAAATGGCATATCAATCGAGCGGAATCTACAGCATTCGACTTTGAAAACGGGGCGTGCATGCTATAATGCGGGTAGAGGTGATTGCATTGGGTAAGAAAAAGCAAGCGCGAGCACAACGACATCAGGGCCCCGAACGCACGCGAGCGCAGGGGAGTAACGATCGGGGCGATAAGCGACCGAGCGAGTCGCTTGGCTCGGGCGGAGGCGCGACGCTCAAGGACCTGCTGAGCGCCGATACGCTCAACAAGCTAAGCAACCAAGCGGCGCAGCTCAAGGAAGAGGAGGCGCGCAAGCAGGAGGCGGTGCGCGAGCAGGCCCGGGCCGAGCGCGAGGCGGAGCGCAAGCGGCGCGAGAACGACTTTGCCTATCTGCTCGACAATAGCGATCCGGATTGGGGCAAGCACAAGTCCTGAGCGGACGAGGGGATGCGAGTCGGGTATCTCTCACTGCCCCGGTTGCCGCCCTCGTGAAGCTCCGATCCGGTCTGACTGTTGCCAACGGCGCCGCGCAGTTTGGAGCCTAAGCATGTGAGGGTACGCGTTCGTATAGCCACAGACCATTCGCGGATCCTGTGACGGCTCGTTGGAGCGCGTTGCAGATCCGCTTTTTGTCATGCACACCGCTGTTATATAACCGCGCTGCCAAGCGTTTCGCGCGTCTTGCTTACGTCGCCGTGCAATCGGCGATTCGGCCGGAGCATGCGAGGCTGCCTGGCCTTACCCAGACCGGATGTTTCTCCGGGTAGTCAAGGCTGGCTTATCTAAGCACAAATAACTGTAAATGTGCAGTTACTTGCGGCGTGGTGTTGAAATTGCGGCGCTCGTACTGTATATCTGCAGTTTATTTTGGAGGAAGTGCGTGGTTTTTGTGAAACGCAAGGATTCTAACTGTATTTTTGCAGTTCATGAGGCGATTTCGGCGATTATTCACCAAAATACCTGTACTTTTGCAGTTGGCGCAAAAAGGGGGCAAAGGGGCAAAGGGACAGGGAGAAAACGCTAGAAGTGGTAAGCGTGGAAAGGTGGGGGATCCTAAAGCTTTTGCTTGACGCTTTCATCCGATATATGGTAATGTCTGATTAAATGTTTAATCATCATATTTATATGTTGATTAAACGTTTAATTATATTATATATTTCGACATTGCTTGGAGAGGAAAGATGAAGCAGGATATCCGACTAAGTGAAGTAGCCCGGGCGGCACGAGTGTCGATTGCGACGGTATCGAACGTAATCAACGACAAGGGCCGGGTCTCTACGGCAACCGAACGGCGAGTCCGGCGCGCGATCGAGCAGCTTGGCTATGCGCCTAATCTGTTAGCCCGCATTCTGAAGACGAATCAGTCGCGGTTGATCGGGCTTGTCATTCCGACGGCCCGGCCTGGGCGGCTGCAGGACAATCCATTCTATTGGGACCTGCTCGCTGGAATTGAGGAAGGCGCGCGCGACCGCGACTTTCACATCATTCTCGCAGGGATCGAGGAGGGGGATGAGACGTTCGCCTTCGTCAAGGAACGCCAGCTCGACGGACTGATCTATGTCGGAGCCTCGGAGGAGGGCGGCGCGGTGGAGCGGGTGCTGGAACTGGGCGTGCCCTGTGTATTCGTCGACAGCTATCTGCGCGATGCCCGGCTGTATCAGGTATGCCTGGACGACCGGCTAGGCGGCCTGCTGGCAACGCAGCATCTGCTCGAGCTCGGCCACCGGCGCATCGCGGTGCTGCCAGGGGATATCGCGCCGGAGCGTCTGCACCGCAACGGTGTGTTGCAGGAGCGCTGGAGCGGGTATCGGCTGGCGCTGGAGGAAGCGGGTGTGGGCTACGACCCGCGGCTGTTCATGCGCTACCCGACCTCTATGGAAGGCGGGTTGCAGGCGGCTGCCTGGCTGCGCGAGGCCGGAGATGTGACCGCGGTGTTCTCCTTCTCCGACATCAGCGCAATGGGGATTGTCAAGGGGCTGAGGCAGGAGGGACTGGGCGTGCCGGCCGACATATCGGTCATCGGGTTCGACGACCTGTGCCTATCGGGCTACATGTCCCCGGCGCTGACGACGGTGTCGCAGAACATTGTGCAAAAAGGTCTTGCGGCAATCCGGCTGCTCGTGGACCAGATTGAGCAAGAGGCCGGATTCTCACGAAAGGTGGTGTTGCCCGTCGAACTGAAGGTGCGCGAGACGACCGGAACGCCGGCGTAGCGGCGGTCTCTCTGTGCTGCTGTTACAAGCGATGGGTGGCTGAGCTCGTCGCGGACGCGCTAGACTGTGAAGTAAGCATCGCATTTGGAACATTCACGAAGGGGAGGAATACCAGGTGTTGAACAAGAAGAAGGGAATGCCCGCGCTCGGTCTGCTGCTGCTCGTCATGCTGCTGGCCGCGTGCGGACCGGACCGCGGGGACAGTGGAGAAGGCGCCGAAAGCGGTGCGGCCGACAATGTGCAGACGCAGGCGAATGGAAACGCGTCGGGAGAGTCAGGGAACTCGAATCATGCAGTCGCAGGGGGCGGTGAAACGACGAACGGGGGAACGGGCAATTCGGACGGCAACGCGGGCGGTGCAGGCGAAATGCCGGAAAAACCGGCACAGCTGACGATCTGGGCAGACGAAAACGCGGAAAGTCTCGACCATTTGGAAGCGATTGCAGAAAAGTATACAGCCGCGACCGGCATCCCGGTGGTGATCACGCCAATCGCGATGAACGACCAGCCGCAGGCGCTGTCGCTGGACGGCCCGGCCGGCAAGGGGCCAGATCTGTTCTACCAGCCGGGCATCGGCAGTCTGGCGGTGCAGGGGCTCGTACAGCCGATCGTGGCAGGCGCGGACGTACTGGCGCGCTATACGCCAGAGTCGCTCGAGGCGCTTAGCGCGGATGGCGAGCTGTACGGCCTGCCGTTCGTCGTCGAGACGTACGCCCTGCTGTACAACAAGGCACTGATCGACAAGGCGCCGCAGACAGTCGCCGAGCTGGAGCAGCTCGCCGCGGAGCGGACCGATGCCGCCAATGACGAATACGGCTTCCTGTACAATGCGACGGACTTCTACTTCTCCTGGGCGTTCATGGGCGGCAGCGGCGGCTACATCTTTGGCGAGCGCGGCACCGGCTACGATATCGCCGACATCGGGCTTAACAAGGAAGGCACGGTCAGCGGCGTGTCGCTGATCCAGAGCTGGTTCGACAAGGGGTATATCCCCCGGGGCGTCACCGGCGACATCGTGGGCGGTCTGTTCAACGAAGGCAAGGTCGCGGCGGTCATCAACGGACCGTGGGCGATCGCCGATCACCGCAAGCAGCTCGGCGACGATCTGGCGGTGGCGCCGCTGCCGACGCTGCCAGACGGCACTCATCCGCAATCGTTCATCGGCGTCAAGGGCTGGATGCTGTCGGCGTTCTCCGAGCAGCCCGAATGGGCGAGTGACCTGGCGGCGTATCTGACCAATGCGGAGTCGACGATGGCCTGGTTCGAGGGCACGGGCGAGACCCCGCCCAATGTAGAGGTGCTGCGCGATCCGAAGCTGACGGGCGATCCGCTGGTGGCGGGCTTCTCCGAGCAGATCGCCTACGGCAAGCCGTTCCCCAATGTGCCGGAGCTGTCGCATGTATGGGAGCCGATGGCCAATGCGCTCGTGTTCGCTTCCGAAGGCGAGGACGTGCAGGAGGTGCTCGACGAGGCGGTCGGGCAGATCGAGGACCGGATCAAGATGGCCGGCGCGCAATAACAACGAGCAAGAGGGTGAAGTCATGGCTACCGAACCAACATCACGGCATCAAAACGGAGCGACGCGTCAACCGGCGCACGCGCATGCGGCGCAAGGGCAAGTCCCTCGCCAGTCGCTGCGCCCGCAGCAGCCGACCGGACCGCGCCGCCGAACGCACCGGCCGGGCCTCGCCGCGATCTTGTCGATCGTGCCGGGTCTCGGCCAGCTGTACAATCGCAGATGGATCAAAGGCATGCTGTTCCTGGGCCTTGCCGCCGCTGCGGCCGGACTGCTGTACGAATTCATGAATATCGGCTTCTGGGGGCTGGCGACGCTGGGCACGATCCCGCAGCTGGACGACTCGCGCACGCTGCTCGTGCAGGGGCTGCTGTCGCTCATCGTGGCGGCGTTCCTGCTTGCCTTCTACGCCTACAATATCGTCGATGCCCGCCGCGACGCGCGGCGGCTGCAGGCCGGCTGGCGCATCCCGAGCGTCAAGGAGAACTTCCATGCGGCCTGGGATCGCGGCTTTCCGTACTATATGGTGCTGCCGGTTTTTTTCATCCTGGCGTTCGTCGTCGTCTTCCCGCTGTTGTTCATGATCGCGCTCGCCTTCACGAACTACAATCTTTACAATTCGCCGCCGGCAAAGCTGCTCGACTGGGTCGGGCTGGCCAACTTCCGGACGCTCCTGACCGAGCCGATCTGGCGTTCCAGCCTGCTGTCGGTGCTGTCGTGGACGATCGTCTGGACGTTCGTGGCGACGACGCTGCAGATCGGGCTGGCGATGTTCCTCGCGGTGCTGGTCAACGATGCGCGGGTGCGCTTCAAGCGGCTCATCCGCACCGTGTTCATCTTGCCGTGGGCGGTGCCCTCGTTCGTGACGATCCTGATCTTCGCGGCGATGTTCAACGACGACTTCGGCGCGGTCAACCGCGAGCTATTGGCACCCTTCGGGGTGAGCTTGCCTTGGATGTCCGATCCGCTCTGGGCGCGGGTGACGATCATCCTGATCCAGATCTGGCTCGGCTTCCCGTTCGTGTTCGCGCTGTTCAGCGGCGTGCTGCAGAGCATCTCGCGCGACTGGTACGAGGCGGCCGACGTGGACGGGGGCAGCCGCTGGCACAAGTTCCGCTTCATCACGCTGCCGCATGTGCTGTACGCGACCGCGCCGCTGCTGATCATGCAGTACGCGGGCAATTTTAACAATTTCAACATCATCTATCTGTTCAACGAAGGCGGGCCGCCGGTGCGGGGACAGACGGCGGGCGGCACCGACATCCTCATCTCCTGGGTGTATAAGCTGACCTTCGAGAACAACAATTACAAGATGGCGGCGGCGATCTCGATCATCATGGGCCTGATCGTGGCGGTATTCGCATTCTTCCAGTTCACGCGCAGCCGCTCGTACCGAGAGGAGAAGATGTACTAGATGAGACGCACGCTGAAGAATCGCCTCGAGCTGTCGTCGATCTATCTCGTCGTGCTGCTGATGTTCGCGGCGATCGCCTACCCGCTCTTGTGGACGCTGAGCATCTCGCTCAACCCGGGCACGAGCCTGTTCAGCGCGAGCCTGATTCCGGACAACTGGTCGCTGACGCATTACGAATGGCTGTTCACCGACCCACGCAGCGACTACCTGCTTTGGTATCGCAATACGCTGCTCGTCGCAGCCGTCACCTCGGCCGCCTCGGTGCTGCTCGTCTCGGGGGTGGCGTTCGCCTTCTCGCGCTACGAATTCGTCGGTCGGCGGTACGGCATCTACGCGTTCCTGCTGCTGCAGATGTTCCCGGTGCTGATGGGGATGGTGGCGATCTACCTGCTGCTCAATGTCGTCGGTCTGCTCGATTCGCTGTGGGGGCTCGTGCTCATCTACGTCGGCGGCGGCCTGCCGATGAACGCCTTCCTCGTCAAGGGCTATCTCGACACGATCCCGCGGGACCTGGACGAATCGGCCAAGATCGACGGTGCGGGGCATCTGCGCATCTTTGCCCGCATCCTGCTGCCGCTGGCCAAGCCGATCCTGGCTGTGGTGGCGTTATTCAACTTCATGGCGCCGTTCATGGACTTCCTGCTGCCGCGCATCATCCTGCGCAGCCCGGAGAAGTTCACGCTGGCGCTCGGGCTGTTCAATTTCATCAACGACAAGTTCGCCAACAACTTCACGCGGTTCGCGGCGGGGGCGATCCTGATCGCCGTACCGATCGCCGCGGTGTTCTTGTTCCTGCAGCGCTATCTCATCACCGGTCTCGCGGAAGGCGCGACAAAGGGCTGAGGGCGTCGCCCTCCCCAAGCTCGTGCGGGGCCGTCACGACGATACCTAATTCACAGGAGGTCATGGGATGAATCAGTTGAAACGGATCAAGGCGGCGGCGAGCGCATGGCTCGCGCTGTGCCTTGTGCTCGTGCTGGCGCCGGTCGGCGGCCAGCAAGCGCAGGCGGCGTCATGGGAAGCGGAAGCAGCGACGTTGCTGGGCGGCGCTGGCGTCGCGACGAACCATGCAGGCTACTCGGGCAGCGGCTTCGCAGACGGCTTCACCGACGGCAACAAGGGCGCGGCGGCCGTACAGTTCGCGGTCAGCGCGGCTGCCGCGGGCAGCTATACCGCGGCGCTCCGCTATGCCAACGGCACCGGTAGCACGATGACGCTGAGCTTGTATGTAAACGGTACCAAATTGAGGGGAATCGCGCTGCCATCTACCGGCAGCTGGGACAGCTGGGGCACGGCGGTCGAGACGATCGCGCTGCAGAGCGGCAGTAATACGATCCGCTACCAGTTCGATCTGAGCGACAGCGGCAACGTCAACCTCGACCGGCTGGACGTCGAGCCGACCGCGGCGCCGCCTGCGGGCATGCTGGAGGCCGAGGCCGCGACCCTGCTCGGCGGCGCGCTGGCCGAGGCCGAGCACGGCGGCTACACGGGGAGCGGCTATGTCGGCGGACTGATCGACAGCCACAAGGGCAGCGCCGCGGTGCAGTTCGCGGCGACGTCGCCGGAGGCGGGCGACGGCGAGGCCGTGCTCCGCTACGCCAACGGCACCGGCAGCGTCAAAACGCTCAGCCTGTACGTCAACGGCGTCAAGACGAAGCAACTCGAACTGCCGGCCACCGGCGGCTGGAGCAGCTGGGGCACGTTGACCGAGACGGTGGCGCTGCAGAGCGGGGCCAATACGATCCGCTACCAGTTCGACCTCGCGGACAGCGGCAATGTCAATCTGGATCATCTGGCGCTGACGCTGCCGGACGGCAGCGGCCCGGGCCCCGGTCCTGGTCCAGGCTCAGGCGAGCGCTATGAGGCGGAAGACCAGTTCTATTCCGGTAGCGTGACGAGCACCGGCACGGCGCTGCAGACGTTCGCAGCGACGGGCGACCGCGTCGTCTTCACCGTGCGGACGGAGGAAGCGGGGGCGGCCGGGGCGACGCTGCGCTATGCGGGCGGGAGTCGCACGCTCGAGGTCGAGGTCAACGGAGTCGCGGCGGGCACGACGACGCTCGCCGCGACCGGCGGACTGGACAGTTGGGGCGAGCGGAGCGAGACGCTGCGGCTGCGCCGCGGGCTCAACACGATCACGTATCGGGCGCTCGGCAGCGGCACGGGCATCGCGGTCGATGCGCTGACGGTAGATACGGGCGTACCGCTCGAGGCGCGTGGCGCTACGGTGCCGTATCAAGAGCTGGAGGCCGAGGCTGGCGCGACCAATGCGCAGGTGCTGGCACCGGACCGTGATTATCTGACCGTCGAGGCCGAGTCGGCGGGCCGCAGCGCCGTCAAGCTGACCCAGACCGGGCACTACGTCGAGTGGACGGCGCCGCAGTCGGCCAATGCGCTCGTCGTGCGCTACAGCATGCCGGATGCGCCGGGCGGTGGCGGCACGGAGGCTACGCTGAGTCTGTACGTCAACGGGACGAAGCGGCAGAGCCTGGACCTGAGCTCGCGCTACGCCTGGACCTACGGCGCCTATCCGTACAACGACGACCCGTCGGGCGGCGGCGCGCATCATTTCTATGATGAGAGCCGCTTCCTCGTCGGCGCCATCCCGGCCGGCGCGACCGTCCGGCTGCAAAAGGACGGACGCGATCAGGCAGCGTACTATACCATCGACCTGATCGATCTGGAGCAGATTGACCCGGCTTACGCGCGGCCGCCGGGCTTCGTCAGCATCGCCGACTTCGGCGCCGTATCCGGCGACAGCGGCGACGATACGCAGGCGATCCGCGACGCGATCGCGCACGCCAAGGCAGGCGGCGCGGCGGGCGTCTGGATTCCGGCCGGACGCTACCGGATGAACGACCGCGTCCAGGTGTCGCAGATCCATATCCGCGGCGCGGGGATGTGGCATACCGAGCTGCTCGGGACGGGCGGCAAGGGCGGCTTTTACGGTACGGGGGGCGACGTGACGATCGCTGACCTGGCGATCAGTGGCGATGCGGTGCAGCGCAACGACGCCACGGACCAAGCGGGCTTCGAGGGCAACTTCGGCACCGGCTCGCTCATCCAGCAGGTGTGGATCGAGCATATGAAGGTCGGCATGTGGCTGCAGAGCGGCACGGACGGCCTGTACGCCGTCGGCGGCCGGGTGCGCAACACGTGGGCGGACGGCCTCAACCTGCACGGCGGCGTGCAGCATACGACGATCGCCCACTATCATGTGCGCAATACCGGCGATGACGCCTTCGCGATGTGGTCGGACAGTGCGCCTAATGCAAACAATACGTTCCGTTACAACACTGCGCAGGTGCCGGTGCTGGCCAACACATACGCGATCTACGGCGGCCACGCCAATAAGGTGCTGGACAGCGTCGGCGCGGACACGGTGACGGCGGGCGCTGGCATCGTCGTCAGCACGCGCTTCGGCGCCGTGCCGTTCACCGGCACGACGGAGGTGAAGCGCAATACGCTCGTGCGGACGGGCGGCTGGGAGCCGAACTGGTCGACGAGCTTCGGCGCGCTCTGGATCTACGCGGAGAATCAGGACATCACCGCGCCGATCGAGGTGGCGCGGCTCGAGCTGCTGGACAGCACGTACGAGGGGATCAAGTTCAGCTACAACCAGACGATCACGGGCATCACGCTCGACCGGGTCGAGATTAACGGCGCCGGCACGTACGGTCTCGCCTTCGACACCGTCAGCGGCAGCGGCCAGTTCAGCCGCGTGACCGTGACCGGGGCGACGTCCGGCGGGCTGCACAATCCCGGCAACCAGTACTCGATTGTAAGAGGACCGGGCAACAGCGGCTGGTAACTTGGACGGCGGGACGGGATGCGCTATACTGGTGATAAAACGTTTTATCCGATTGGCTGATGCCGCGGATCGAGCGAAGTAGAGCGAGGGATCGGGATGAATCACGAAATCGGCATTGTCGATGTGGCGAAGGCGGCAGGCGTCTCCATCGCCACCGTCTCCAATGTCATCAACGGCAAAGGGCGCGTCTCGGGCGAGACGCGGCGCAAGGTGGAGCGCATCATCGCAGAACTCGGCTATACGCCCAATCTACCGGCCCGCCATCTGAAGACGAACCGCTCCGATCTGATCGGCGTCGTCGTGCCGACGATGCAGCCCGGTCGGCTGCAGGACAACCCGTTCTACTGGGACCTGCTGGCAGGCGTGGAGGAGGGGGCCAGGGACGGGCGCTACCATGTGATCCTGACTGGGATCGACGAGGAGCGCGAGACGCTGGCCTTCGTCAAAGAACGGCGGCTGGACGGGCTGATTGTCGTCGGCGCGGGCGAGGGCTCGCCGCTCGTGCCGCGTGTCGCCGCGCTCGGTGTGCCGGCCGTATTCATCGACAGCTACCTGCGTTCGCCCGAGCTCAATCAGGTCGTGCTCGACGACCGCAGCGGCGCGCATGCCGCCACTGCTCATCTGATTGGGCTCGGCCATCGGCGCATCGCGCTGCTGACCGGCGATATGCCGCCGGAGCAACTACCGTATTTCGGCGTCCTCTACGAGCGGCTGCTCGGCTACCGGGATGCGCTCGAAGAGGCCGGACTGCCGTATGAGGGTGACTTGCTATTGCGTCTGCCTACGTCGCTGGAGGGTGGTTTCGAGGCCGCAAGGCACGTCGCCGCGCTGCCGGACGTGACCGCGGCCTTTGCTTTCTCCGACGTGATGGCGATGGGGCTGGTCAAGGGGCTGCGCGAGCAGGGCAAGCGTGTCCCCCATGACTACTCCGTTGTCGGTTTCGACAATCTGTTCGTCTCCGAGTATACCGCCCCGGCGCTGACAACCGTATCCCAAGACATCCTGGCCAAGGGACGCGTGGCGGTGCGCATGCTGCTCGGCCAGATTGATGGCGTCGGCGATCCAGCTCGCCGCATCGTGCTGCCAGCGGAACTCATTGTGCGTGAGACAACCGGCCCGGCCGGGGCTGCCAACGCCCGGAATAATTGAATGCGATCCTGCGTATGAGCCGCTCGGAGCACAGATCCTGTGAACCGAGCGGCTTTTCGCTGTGCGCACGCCGCAGCGGGTTTAACTCCCTGGCTCCAAGGCAATAATCGAAGAAAGGCGGAATCGGCACATAAGGGAGGTGCAGCGAATGAAGCCCAGTCCGCTTTTGGAGGAAATACGCTGGATCGAGGATCAGCTCGGCAGTCAGCCCGATGTCGTGGCCCAGGAGATCCGGACGGGCGATATTGAGGCGCGCCTCGTGTATGTGTGCAGTCTATGCAATGAAAAGCTGCTGAACGAGCAGGTGCTGCGGCCGCTTTTTGCAATCGGCAAGCAGAGCGAATTCGAATCGTATCTGCTGTCCTTGCCGCGCAGCATCCCGTATCCGGGCAAGGAAAAAAGCGTGCACGAGCTCATGTATGGCTATGCGCTGCTGCTGGCCGGCTCCTGCGTCGTCCTGCTGGATATGCGCGAGAAAAAGAACAGCGCCGTCACTGAAGCGGACGTGGAGAAGGTCATCCAGGGTCCGCAGTTCAAGCTGTCGGAGGACCTGGAAACGAGTCTCAATCTGCTGCGGCATCGTTATCATCAGCCCTCGCTGTTCATGGAGAAGCGGCGGATCGGCACAGCCTCGCTGACGGAGATTGCACTGTTGTACGACAAAAAGCGAATTGATCCCCACACGCTCGAGCTGATCAAGCAAGAGCTCGACCAGGTGCAGACGGATGTGCTCTTTGCGGCCGGCCAGCTGGAAAAGCTGATGGCCAAACGAAAGCGCAAGCTGTTTCCTACGATGATGACCACCGACCGCCCGGACCGGGTCGCGCTCAATCTCGCGCAGGGCAAGGCGGTCATTTTAATCGAAGGGACGCCGTTCGCGCTCGTGGCGCCGACCGTCTTTTACGACTTTATGTCGACGATGGACGATCTGTATCAATCGGTATGGATCAGCGGTTTTTTGATTTTTTTGCGCTATCTCGGCCTCTTGATCTGTCTGCTTGTCCCGGCGCTGTATGTCGCCGTGACCGCCTATAGTCCGGAGCTGTTCCGGGTGCAGCTCGCCTTCTCGGTCGCAGGGAGCCGGGTCGGGGTGCCGTTCCCGGCTTTTTTGGAGGTACTGTTCATGCTGATCATGATGGAGCTGCTCACCGAGGCGAGCGTGCGACTGCCCAATGTAATTGGCTCCACCGCGACGACGGTCGGGGGCCTGATCCTCGGTCAGGCGGTGACGCAGGCGGGACTGGTGTCAGATATCATGATCATCATTGTGGCGGCGGTCGCCATCTCCAATTTTGTCATTCCGATCAATGCGATGAGCTTTGCAGTGCGCATCGCCAAGTACTTTTTGTTGGCGTGTTGTATCGGGTACGGCATCGTTGGTCTGGTGGTGGGCTCGATTGCCCTGGTCGCGTATATCGTGCGGCAAGAGAGCTTTGGACAGCCGTATTTCAAGTTGTTTTTTGTCCCGACCGCCAAGGAGGCGCAGCGGCTGCAGGGAGGCCGTTCGGGATGACGAGGTACGTGTATTATTTGATGGTCGTCAATATGCTCGTCAATGTGTTTGCGTATGTGCCGTCTATTTTGATCGAGCATCGCTTTGACGGCGCGATTATGTCGATTTTGCTGGGTACGCTGATTGGTTCGGTGCTGCTGCTGCTGTTCGTCGGCATATTCAATCGGTATCCGGCACAGGGGCTGCCGGAATTAATCGGACAGAGCCCGTTCTGGCTGCGGGCGCCGGTGCTGTTTGGCTTCAGCTGGATCTGGTTCGCGGCCGGCGCTATGACGCTGCTGGCTTTTAACAATGTGACGATCCGCTACATCAATCCCGATATATCGGGCATCCATATGATGTTCATTTATTCGGTCGTGGTGCTCGTCATTCTGGCGTTTCTGGGGAGCGACAAGCTGCTCATGCTGCTGGAGATGATCCTGGCGATCAACCTGCCGCTCGTGCTCTTAATTATGTACCATGCGTACATCAATAAGGCGATTACCTGGCCTTCGATCATGGAGGTGTTGTCTTATTTTCCGGACCCGCCCAATTGGCGTGCGGTCGCAGGCGTGACGTTCACCTTTTCGGGCTACATCGGCCTGCTAGTTTTTCATCGGGTCATCAACGGCAAGATTCCGCTGCGCAAGCTGTGGGCGTTGCCGGTGCTGGGTCTTGTTAATCTGGCGACGACCTTCCTGATTCCGGTCGGCTTTCACGGCGCCGACGGTGTCGGCGATTTTACGTATCCGTGGGTTGCGACAGCGGATGCGCTGCGCATGGATTATGCGCCGATCGAGCGGCTCATTACGGTATTCCTTGTGCTGTATATCAGCATCGCGCTCGTGTCGGTCATTCTGGCGTGGCATGTGTCGTTCGAACTGCTGCAGAGCGTCTTTCGGCTGCCCGGACGTAGCCGCAAGGTATGGGCGCGCGCCCGATTCGCGATGTTGTTCACGTACGGGACGGTGATCATCTGGATGGAGAATCAGTTTCGGCAAGAGGATATTTTCGCCTTTGGCGAAGCTTGGCTGCAGATTCGTTTTGTCGCGGAGCTGATGCTGGCGTGTGTACTGATCTGGCTCGCCATGCGAAGGAGGGCAAGTACATGAGGGCGCGCTGCTTTCGGAGGATCGCTTGCTGGATGGCAGTGGGGGTATTGTTCGTGCTGGCGGGATGCGGTTACAAGGATATCGACAAGCGCTTTTTTGTCGTGAGCATCGGCGTCGACAAGGCGGTCAAGGAGGAGCTGGCCTATACGGTCATTTTGAAGCTCGCGGTGCCGCAGGCCAATATCAAGTCGGGGGCGGAGGAATTTATACTCGTCAAGGAACAGACTAATTCGATCACCGAGGCGATTCGCATTGCCAAGGCGAAGGTTGACAAAGAGCTGGATTTCAGCCATGCCAAGCTCATCGTGTTCGGGAAGGAAGTGGCCAAGGGCGATATGCGGGAGACGATCGACTTCTTTACCCGCCGCCGGGATATTCAGGGCATCGCCTGGGTCGGGGTGGCCGATCCCACAGCGGAGGAAGTGCTTGCGCTCAAACCGAAATCGGAGCGCTTGCCCTCGAACTCGCTTTTTTTGTCGTTCGGCGACACCGGTACTGTCTCGCCTTATATCATTACCGAGTACATGTTCAGCTTTCGCAAGCGGCTCTACGAGCGCGGGCTGGATCCGATTTTGCCGATCATTCGCGTCGACGGCTCCAATCTTTTTGCGATCGATCATTCGGCTGTCTTTGACAAAAAGCGGATGCAACTGGTGTTGTCGCCGAAGGAAACGGCCTTGTATTCCGTCCTATCCGGCCGCGCCAATCGCGCGGATATTAAAATCAAGCGGGAGAACGGCGGGGAGTTTTTTTTGGCGATGGACGAGTCGCATACGAGCATTAAACTAAAGCGGGGAGCGGAAGGGTGGATGCGGATAGCGATTGATATGGAAGTCGAAGGCGTCGTCGAGGAAGTAAAAGGGAGTCTGCCTGCGAACGAGCTCGGCGAAGCGCGGAAGGAAGCAGAGGAGACGCTTCAAAAAGAGGCGCTGAATCTGCTGCTGAAGCTGCAAAAGCATGGTCTCGATCCGTTCGGAATCGGCCTGCGCTACCGTGGCTCCCATATCGGGCGCTCGGACTGGGACGACTGGACGACACACTACCCCGATGCAGCGTTCGATGTGCGGGTCGACGTCATCATACAGACTACGGGGGGCTTGCACTGAACCCGCATTCAGTCCGGGTCGGGCTGCTCCATGCGGGTCATGACCGCTTCGAGGGTCAAGGTATGCAAGTAGCGAATCGTCTGCTGCTGCGCCTCATGCAGGATGGCTTCGAGCTGTTCATCCAGCTTTTGCCCGGCTGCGGCGCACGCAGCGGTAAGATGCTGCCCGGAGGAGGGCGTCTGCGCGTCTGCTGCCGCTGCTGTGCAGGCATTGCTCACGGCCGCATAAATATCGCCCAGCGTCAGCGCGGACGGCCCAGTGCGCAGGCGGTACCCGCCGTCTCGTCCGCCCTTGGACTCGACGATGCCTGCGCCGGCAAGGCTCTGCAGCATTCTGCGCATGAAGGTCGGGTGCGTGTCGACGTGCGCGGCCAGCACCGAGCTGGAGACGGTGCACGCGCTTCTGGCGAGCCAGGCCAAGGTATGGACGGCGATCTTGAAGTGAGGCGGGCCAAAGTCGATCCTGCGGTCGGCGATGCTCATCGACAGCACTCCCTTTCTTCCATATAAGCTTGTTATGAAGCACTTGAACGGTCGCTTGTTGCATCATCCTCATTATAAGCGTTGTCGCCAAGCGGCGGCAAGGGATGAAAGGGACGACACGCGGCGGCAAGGGATGCCAGCGTCCAAGCTTGCCATGCTGCGTGGCGACGTTCGATCGGCCAAATGCGGGCCAATGAAAAAAGAGAGCCCGGGGGCGGGCTCTCTTCGAAATGCCGCTTTAGAAGCTGGCGCCAGCCTCGGCCGCCCGGCGGCGTCCTTCTTCGAGAATCGCGTCCTTTTCGTCGGGCTTTTGCTGATGGCCTTCGACGATGACCTCGACGAGATTGGTGATGCCAAAGAAGTTCATGATGCTGCGCACATAGCGCATCGACATTTCAATCGCTTCAGCAGGACCGGCGCTGTAGACGCCGCCGCGCGCGTTGAGCAGCGCGACTTTTTTGTCGCCGGCCAGACCGACGGGGCCTTCGGGCGTGTATTTGAACGTCTTGCCGCCCTGCGCCAGATAGAACAGGTAGGTCGTGAGCTGCGCCGGCACCGTGAAGTTCCATAGCGGAAAGGCGAAGACGACCTTGTCGGCTGCCAGGAACTGATCCAGGTAGCCGTTGGCAGTCGCGGTCAGCGACTTCTCCTGCTCGTCCAGATCCATGCCATTGGCTTGCTTGAACAGTCCGGTCATCATGGCGTTGTTGTAGTAAGGCAGCTCCGAGTTGAACAGGTCCAGCTCTGTAATCTGGTCGTCCGGATTGGCGGCCTTGTACGCTTGCAGGAAGGCGTCGTACATTTGTACGCTCACCGCTTGATCGGCAGGGCGGTCGTTGGCTTTGACGAATAATACGTTGCTCACTATTCTCCACTTCCTTTTCTTTTTAAAGTGTTACTGTTACTAGCACATTATAAAGCCGAGAAAAGAAAAATGCAAGCCCTAAACTTTGGCTGCCCGCGTTTGCCGGATTTGCTTGCGCTTGCTGAGGTTGCCGCAAGTATAAGCGAGTTTGGCTGCGCCGCTAAGAGGATGGCGCCAGCCGTTTCGCCTTGAAACAACAAAAAAGACCAATTCGGTAAATCGCGAATTGGTCAAAAAGGGTGCGTTTTTGTAGAAGCTTATGCTGCACGAGCGACAATTTGTCCTTGCTCTAAAATTTCCTGGTCGCGTACTGTAGCCGGCGCATAGCCTTTCTCAAGCAATTCTTTAATATAGAGTTTGTTGTAAACGAATGAGAAAATAATTCCGGTTACGAATGCACCAATACCGAGCGTAAAGGAACCGAATACCGCCTCCAAAATGACCAAAATGATGCACCACTTCAAGTCGCCTCTGAAAAGCGGCACTAAAAATCCAAAAAAGAATGTTGTCCAGCTAAACCCGACTTTTACGCTTTTTGTGACCCCGGCCTGATTTTTTAGTAGTGCTTTCAATTCTTATCCTCCTTATGTAATAAGCCTTTTAGACTATGAGCGAATGATACCACACAGGATGTCGTATGTCACCATAATTTTGGATTTTATGGTATTTTCAATTATTGATTTAACGACAGGGTTTGCGGATCAGCCGATAAGGAATTGACAGCCCCCCTCCGGGAATGGTATAAAAATGATGACTGGCACTCGAGACGGTCGAGTGCTAACGATGCGCGAAGGACGGCGCGGGATCTGAAAGGGGAGAATCGAACATCCATGGCCAAGAAGCAGTTTGAAGCGGAATCGAAGCGCTTGCTGGAGATGATGATCAACTCGATCTACACGCAGAAGGAAATCTTCCTGCGCGAGCTGATCTCCAATGCCAGCGACGCCACGGACAAGCTCTATTATAAGGCGCTCAGCGACGACTCGCTCGTATTCGACAAGGACCATTATTTCATCAAAGTCACGCCGAACAAGGAAGCGCGCACGCTGACGATCAGCGACACCGGCATCGGCATGAGCGCGGAGGAGCTGGAGAGCAACCTCGGCGTCATCGCCAAGAGCGGCTCGCTCGCGTTCAAGAAAGCAAATGAAGCGAAGGACGGCCACGACATCATCGGCCAGTTCGGCGTTGGCTTTTACTCGGCGTTCATGGTCGCGGACAAGGTGACGGTCATCAGCCGGGCGCTCGGCGCAGAGCAAGCGTACAAGTGGGAATCCGAAGGCGCGGACGGCTATGCGATCGCACCGGCGGAGAAGGAGACGGTCGGCACGGACATCACGCTGACGATCAAGGAGAGCACCGAGGACGACTCCTACGAAGAATTCCTCGAGGAATACCGGCTGCGCGCCATTATTAAGAAATACTCGGACTTCATCAAGTATCCGATCAAGATGGAGGTGTCCAGCCAGCGGCCGAAGGAAGGCAGCGAGGACGAGTTCGAGGAAGTGCGCGAAGAGCAGACGATCAACAGCATGGTGCCGATCTGGAAGAAGAATAAGAGCGAGCTGACGGACGAAGACTATACGAACTTCTACCAGGAGAAGCGCTACGGCTTCGACAAGCCGCTCAAGCATCTGCATATCAGCGCCGACGGCGCAATCGTGTACAATGCGATCCTGTTCATTCCGGAGAATACGCCGTTCGACTACTACTCCAAGGAGTACGAGAAGGGGCTGGAGCTGTACTCCAGCGGCGTGCTGATCATGGAGAAGTGCGCGGATCTGCTGCCGGACTACTTCAGCTTCGTCAAGGGCATGGTCGACTCCGAGGACCTGTCGCTCAACATCTCGCGCGAGATGCTGCAGCACGACCGCCAGCTCAAGCTGATCGCCAAGAACATCAAGAACAAGATCAAGAGCCAGCTGCAGAGCCTGCTCAAGGACGAGCGCGAGAGCTACGACAAGTTCTACCAGTCGTTCGGACGCCAGCTCAAGTACGGCGTGTACAGCGACTACGGCCGCGACAAGGACGTGCTGATCGACCTGCTGCTGTTCCATTCCTCCAAGGCGGACAAGCTGGTCACGCTGGACGAGTACGTCTCGCGCATGCCGGAGGAGCAGAAGTACATCTACTACGCGACCGGCGAGTCCAAGGAGCGGATCGCCCGCCTGCCGCAGACCGAGCTCGTCGCGGACAAGGGGTATGAAATCCTCTACTTCACCGAGGATATCGACGAATTCGCGATCAAGATGCTGATGAACTACAAGGAGAAGGAATTCCGCTCCGTCTCCAGCAGCGATCTGGGCATCGACAGCGAGGACAAGGACAAGGAAGCCGAGGACAAGGCCGAGGACAATCAGGAGCTGTTCGCCTATATGAAGGAACAGCTCGCGGGCAAGGTCAAGGACGTAAAGGCATCGAAACGGCTGCGCACGCATCCGGTCTGCTTCTCCTCCGAGGGCGAGGTGTCGATCGAGATGGAGAAGATCCTCGGCGCGATGCCGACGCCGGGGCAGGATGTCAAGGCGGAGAAGGTGCTGGAGATCAACACGCAGCACGACGTCTTCCACAAGCTGCAAGGCGCGCTCGCCGGCGACAAGGACAAGCTGGCCGTGCTGACCAATGTGCTGTACAATCAGGCGCTGCTCATCGAGGGCCTGCCGGTCGAGGACCCGGTGCAATACACCAACGACGTCTGCAAGATCATGGCGTAGAGGGGATCGCCGGAGCGTTTGGCAATTTTGGAGGTCTTCAAGACGCTTAAGACGCAGCGAACACTTAAGGAACGCAGAGCAAAGCGTCGCGTCCAGCAAACGGGTACGCTTCTGCATCGCCGCTTTTTGCGGCGGGCAGGGGCGTTTTTTTTGGTGAATCGGACGGCTTGGAATGGAGCACACGTCTCGGAACGTAACGGAACGGAACGAAATTGAGCAGCACACATCGGAACACGACGGAACGCAGCGCAAAGGAACTTCGCGGAACCCCGCGGAATCCCGCGGAACGTAACGGACATGAGAGCGCCTTAGCGCCAAATTTGGAAGGTCAAAATTGTCTAACGGACATTAGCGAAACGAACACGTGCCGCAAACGAACAGAGGCTCGATCGGGCGACGAATCGGGGCCGGCGCAAGGGCGGATGTGCGCGGTCCACAGGTAAGCCCAAATTCATGTTGGCAAGCCCATTGCGATGCGATAAACTTTAAGAAAGAATGAATTGGAATCGATTATATAGTAAGCGCTTACATAAACCGTGAAATTAGCCGCGTAGACGATCCCCACATCGTCTTCGGACCATGATCGAGCAAGGAGGAGCGTATTATGATTCCAAGCATGCGCAAGCCGAGTCTATATGTGAAAATCGTGCTGCTGGCGTTGGGCATTATTTTGTGCAGTGTGGTGCTCATTTCGACGGTGACCTATTCCATCGCGGTGAATAACAACTTTGACAACGCCAAATCCTACAACCGCTACATCCTGGATCAGCAAAAATCGCTGATTGACAAGGAGCTCTCCGCGGTGCGCGATCTGGCCGTGAATATGACGATGACGCAGTCGTATATGTTCGCGAAGTGGGGGGACGATCTGGCGGTCGGCTCCCTGATCGACCTCACGCGTTATCTCGAACAACAAAAATCGCTCTATCCCTATATCGAATCCATCTACCTGTACTATGCCGATCTGCAGCAGGTGCTCACCTCGTCCAGTACCGCCCAGCCGCTGGGCGAATTCGCGGACCGCTCCTGGCTGCCCTATGTCGAAGACCGGGCAGAGGGCGGCGTGCAATGGGTCGTCAACCGGGTGAAGGGGCCGGAAGGGCAGGAGGCAGCCGGGGAGGCGGAGCCGGCCCCCGGGCCGATGCTGCCCGCTGCGCCGAAGCTGCCGGCTGCGTCGATGGCGCTCTCCGGGCCGGCGGCGTCCTCCGCGCAGGCTGCGACAGCCGGACGCCAGGGGCCGCCCGCTGTGCCGGTGGAACCGGATGCGGCCGGCGCCGTCATCACCCACGTGCAGCCGATCCCGCTGCTGGGCGAGCCCAAGGGCGCGTTGATCATCAATCTCGATCGGAGCCTGCTGTTCGCAGATGCGCTGGGCGATCGCAATGCGGCGTTCGGCGAATCGCTCGTATTGGGCGCCGACAATCGCGCGGTGCTGCCGCTGACGGGAGGGCTGAGCCGCGCGTATGTGGAGCTGGCGCATGTCTACCAGGACGGGGGCGGGCAAGCGCATGTGAACATCGGCGGCGAGAATACGATCGAATCGTATGCGGTGTCGGATGTGACGGATTGGAAGTACGTGCTGCTGACGCCGGAGAAGGCGCTGCTCAATCAGGTGGAGAATATCAAGTGGGTCGTATTGATGGTGGCGCTGTTCTACATCGCGGCAGCGACGCTGGTCGCCCTGTTCCTGTCGCGCCGCATTTACCGCCCGCTCCGTACGGCAATCGAGCATCTGAAGGGATGGGGCAAGGCCCCCGCTGCGGGCGAGGACGAGGCCAGTTATATTCAATCGGCTTACGAGCACATGACGAGCCGGCATGCCCGACTGGTGGAAAAAAAGGAGAGCATCGAGCGTGTGCTGCAGCGCAACAAGTCGGCATTTAAGGAAAAGTATTTACTGGACTGGCTGCGGGGCTACGGCTTCCGTCATGATCGGGAAGCGGATGTCGATTATGACGCCTTTTTGGAGGTGCGGCCGCTGGGCCGATTCGCGCTGCTGCTCATCGAGATCGACGAGGCCGGACAGTGGACGGCACGCGGGGACCGCATGCCGCTGCACCTGCTGCGGTATCGCATGGCGGAGGAGATCGGCGCGATGAGCGGGGGCGAAGTGCTGGTCAAGGACGAGGATCAGCTCGTGCTCGTGCACGAGCTGGAGAAGGAGGCTACGGACGCAGGCGCAGAGGCGGCCCAGCGCATACGCAGCTATGCCGCCTCTGCGCACGGCATCAGCGTGACGATCGGCGTTAGCGCCATTCATGAAGGGCTCCCGGGGCTGGAGACGGCCTATCGCGAGGCCGAGCGCGCGGTGCAGCAAAAGATCTATGTCGGCAAAGGCGAAATTCTGCTCTATGCCGCAATCGTGGCCTGGGACAGCGGGGAGGCGCCTTATTATTACCCCTACGAGCTGGAGAAGCAGCTGATCGACCGATTGAAGCAGGGCGACCGGGCGGGCGTGCCGCCGATTCTCGATGGACTGGTCCGGGTCATCCGGGACAAGAAGCTGAGCGAGACCAACATTCGCCATCTGTTCTATCAGTTCAGCGGCGAGATGATCAAGTCGGTAACCGCGACAGGCGAGTCGATCGATGTCGTGCTCGGCGGTCCGACGCATGGAATCGAGGATATCTCCAGCGTGCACACGCTGCAGGAGATGCAGGCGTACCTGACGAGACTGGCCGAGCGGATCATGACGTATTACGCTGACAAGGCCGCCCGCATTCACGAGGAGACGATGGAGCGGGTAATTCGCTTCATGGAGGAGCACTACAACCGCAATATTTCGCTGGACGCAATCGCCGAGCACGTGCAATTAAGCGTTTCCTACGTCGGCCGTCTGTTCAAGGACAAGACGGGCAGGACGCTCAACGAATACTTGATGGATCTGAAAATCAATGCGGCCAAACGACTGCTGATCAGCACCGATCTCGTCGTGGAGGAGATCTGCCGCGAGGTCGGATACAATACAGTCAGCTACTTCACCAAGCTGTTCAAGTCCAAAACCGGCTATACGCCGGGCGGGTTTCGCCGCATGCATCACAGTGAAGGGTGATCTGGCGGCGCGGTGTTCGCAGAATCGGGGATTGCGGTAATTTGCGGCGACGGCTTCGCCCGTTGGTACGGCTTGCTTGTGAGTCGGACCAACGGGCGTTTTTCCCGTGCGCCAAGCCGATAAAAAACCGGAAAAGCCAAAAAAAGCGGAAAAGCGACTGCCGCGACCGGTCTTGTTTTATCCGAAAGCGGCGGAAAAACGCAAAAACACTATTGTGTAAGCGGATACAAAATTCGTATAGTAGGCCTTGAGCGGTGGGGCGCTCACACCAAGATAACCATGATAAATGAGGGGGAACAGGACATGTACCACAACAAGAAGCACGGATGGAAATGGGCGGCGCTGTTGCTGCTGCTCATGTCTGCTGCCCTGTACGGCTGCTCGGGCGAGGGCAACAGCCCTTCGGCACAAGGAGAAGGAGCCGTGACGTCTGGAAGCGGGGACAGCGGGCAGGCAGACTCGGCGGAGGAGGAAGCGCCGATCGAGGTGACGTGGGGCATCCATTTCGCCGCGGCAGGGGTCGTGAGCGATACGCCGGTGCAGCAGGAACTGGAGGAACGCTACAATATTCAAATCAAGCCGGTGAAGATTACCGATGCGAGCATTGCCAGCGGGGAAATTCCCGACGTCTTTACGCTCGGCGATCCGAAGGATGTCGCGGCGTACCAGGCACAGGGCCTGCTAATGCCGATTGAGCCGTCGATGCTCGAGGAGAAGCTGCCCGAGTATTATCGCGATTTGCAGGCGGTGGACGCGCAGCTGACGGGTCCGGCGACCTTTGACGATCAGCTCTGGGCCGTGCCGATGTTCGTGACCAAGCGCAATTACGATTTCGCCATGCTGTGGCGCAAAGATTGGCTGGATCAGGTTGGCATTGCCAAGGTGCCCGAGACGCTGGAGGAATTCGAAGCGGCGGTCTACGCGTTCACCCGGGAAGACCCCGACGGCAACGGCCGGGACGACACGTACGGCCTGACCGGGACGATGACGACGACCTGGTCGTCCGGCTTCTACAGCATCTTCGGCGCCTATGGCATCGAGCCGACGATGTGGCATGCGCGCGATGGCGAGATCGTCAACGGATCCGTCATGCCGGAGGCCAAGGAAGCGCTGGCGCTGCTGCGCCAATGGTACGCGGACAAGGTCATCGATCCCGAATTCATCACGGATACGCAGGATAATTACCGGACCAAGCTCTACAACGGCCGCATCGGCGTGATCGAGGAGACCGTGAGTCGGCTGTACAGCGACAGCGCCCCGACCACTGCAGAGATGCTCGCGCTCAATCCGGATGCCGAGCTGGCGCCGGGCGTCAATCCTACGGGTCCGGGCGGGCACGGCTCGTGGAGCTGGGGCTCCAAGAGCAACTATATCGTGTTCGGCAAGCAGCTGCAGGAGGAGCCGGAGAAGCTGGCGCGCATCCTGACGATCATGCGCGATCAGAGCACCGACGAAGCGCTCCACCGGCTCGCGAGCAGCGGCTATGAGGGCGAGCAGTGGCAATACATCGAAGGCGACAGCGGGCCGATCGAGTACCTGCCCGGCTACGAAAAGGCGGAGGGCCGCTACCAGATGGGCGCGGGCTTGTTCGCCTTCGGCTCGATCCAGGAGATCGCGATGCGCGAGCGAATGATGAATCCGCAGATGGTGGAAGCGATCGACGCCTACAGTTCGGGCGACCAATGGACCGATGCGCTCTACTTCTCCGCCTTGCCCTCCGGAGGACAATACAATGAGGATCTGACCCTGCTCATGCAGCGCACCTATGCGGAGATCATCACCGGACAGAAGGAGCTGGACGCCTTCGACGCCTTCGTCGAGGAATGGTACGCCAAGGGCGGCAGCGTGCTGACCGAGGAAGCCAACGCGCTCTATGCCGAGCTGCAGCTCGGAGCGTGAAGCAGAAGGGTACTCGGAGGCACAATCGATCCAGTCACGTTAAAAAAGGAGAGGTGTCATGCGAATCGTGAAGCGTGCAACGGCGCAGCTGCTCGGCCTGGTCATGACGATCGGCCTGCTCATGCCGACAGGTTACATCGGACAATCCGCGCCGCGTGCCTATGCGGACGCGGAAGGCAGCGGCGCTGCTGCGGAAGAGGTGCTGTTCAGTGAAGACTTCGAGAGCGCGCCGCTCGGCGCCGCGCTGCCGCCAGGATTGATCCCGTACATTCAGGGGACGCGCTCGACGGTCGAGGTGGCGGAGCTGGCGGGCAACCGGGTCGTGAAGCTGAACCGGGAGGCGACGGGCACCGAGGGCAGCCCCGGCATCGTCTACGACTTTGGCGGGGCGCTGACGAGCGGCGCGCTGACCGTGACGTTCGACGTGTACCGGGAGCCCGGCCAGCGGTTCATCGTGTACGGGCTCGGCGAGGACATGAACTTCGGCAATACGCCGGCGCTCGTCTTCGTCGATCACAACCGCCACTATACGATGAACCCGACCTACCAGGAGGTCGGGACGAATCAGGCCAATCGCTGGTACAGCTACACGCTCACTGCCGACCTGACGGCTCGGACCTTCGAGCTGGCGATCGACGGCGTGCCGATTACGAAGGGGCCGACGGCGTTCCGGACGGACGCTGCAATTGAGCGCTTCGCGATCTACAATCGGTTCGGCCGCGGCGGCTCGGACAACGGCTATCAGCTGGGCGCCTATTACGTGGACAATCTGGAGATCCGATATGCCCGCGAGCTGCCGCAGCCGATCAGTCCCGCCCATCTGGCCGAGGACGTGTCGGACACGCCGACCTTCGTCTGGCGCGATGCCGGCGCGGACAGCTATACGCTGATCGTCGCCCGTACGCCGGACTTCAGCGAGGTCAGCCGCACGATCGCAGGGATCACAGAGCCCACCTACACGCTGACATCCGGACAGGCGCTGGACTATGACACGGCCTATTACTGGAAGGTCGTCGCCGAGCAAGACGGCGAGGCATGGGAGTCGGGCCAGATCTACGGGCTGCGCACGCAGCTCGATGCGAGCGGGGACCGCGTGCCGGTCGTCTTCGAGACGGCGCCGCATGCGGTCGGCCCCGGCCAGACGGTGCAGGTATTCGGCGAGCGGCTGGACGGCGATACGCTGCTGCTCAAGCGGCTGCCGGACTGGGACGAGGCGACGATCGCAGCGGCGGTCGGCACAGCGTCCGCGGATCCGGAGGCGATCGACCCTGCCGGGGCGGCGGAGATCGACGCCGAGGCTGTAGACGAGCGCGTGCTGCGCGCCGTCATGCCGGCAGCGGACGAATGGGGCGCCTATGCGCTATGGGCGGTCAACGGGAGCAAGCGCGGCGAGGTGCGGCTGCTGAACCGGCCGACTGTCTATTACGCCTCGCCCGACCGCGTCAATCTGGCCGGCGCCCGC
This sequence comes from Paenibacillus sabuli, assembly GCF_014705605.1. Lineage (GTDB taxonomy): Bacteria > Bacillota > Bacilli > Paenibacillales > Paenibacillaceae > Paenibacillus_D > Paenibacillus_D sabuli. The sequence goes on along the minus strand of NZ_JACXIZ010000032.1, from coordinate 64,219 downwards.
GAGGTGCGGGTGATCGGCCGCAATCTGTCGCATGCGAACGGCGACAGCGTCTCGCATGTGTATCTGCACAGCGTGTCCGGCGCGGTGTACGCGATGGAGCTGGACGCGGTGAGCCCCTATTCGCTCGAATTCGAGCTGCCTCAGACGCTGCCGCCCGGCGAATACGGCGTCTGGGTGCATAGCGGACATGGCGGCGCCTACGGGTGGGGCGAGGTGCAGACGCTGACCGTCGTCGACGAGCCGGCACCGGCCGCGACCTATGCCATCACCGATTACGGCGCGGTGGCGGACGATGCCGCCTCTGACACGCTCGCGATTCAGACGGCGCTGGACACAGCAGCGGCGGCCGGAGGGGGGCGCGTGCTGGTCCCGGCCGGTGAATACCTGATCGACGATACGCTAGCCGTCGACGCCGGCGTGGAGCTGGCCGGAGCGGGCAGAGACGGCAGCGGCGCGCATCTCTCCCGCATCCGTTATGCCGACACCGGTCCGATCGGCCCGGCGGGCGGCGGACTCGGCCCGGCGATGGTCGAGCTGGCCGCGCACACGGCGCTCACAGGCCTGGAGCTGACCGGCAGCGTCAGCGTCGATCGGGGCATCGTCATCGCGAATGGCGCCTCGGACGTCGTCGTGCGGGGCAACAAGCTGAACACGCATTTTCCAACGACCGGGATCAAGGGCTATTTCGGCGGAGTCTATGGCAGCGGAGCCGCTCAGCTGAAGCGCATCACCGTAGAGGACAATGCGTTCGACGGTTACAATGCGATTAACTTCGACCGCTTGACGTATAGCCGGATTCAAGGCAATACGGTGCAGGTGCGCAGGTATACGCCGATCGTCTTTAGCGGTTCGTCGCGCAATATCGTCGAGGGCAACACGATCGACGGGCGCAATACGGACGGCAAGCGCGAGGCGAACCGGGGCATCACGTTCAACTACGGCACCGACCAGACTGGCATCGGCCCCAATGAAATGAACTACGTGGCGCACAATGTCATCACGTACGTCGGCAACGAGGTGTACCCGACCAATGACGGCGAATACGTGCTGTTCGACAATCTCGGCGACAGCAGCTTCCCGAATACCCACTACTTCGGCGATGTGAGCGAGGCGAGCGGCAGCGAGGTGACGGTGGCGGACGTGAGCTGGACGACGGACCAGATGGCGCAGCTGTACGTGCTGATCGTGGACGGCAAGGGCCGAGGCCAATATCGCAAGGTCGTCAGCAACGACCACGATACGCTCGTCGTCGACCGGCCGTGGGAGCTGGCGCCGAACTATACGTCCAAGCTCGTCGTCGCCCGCTTCCACGCGCACAATCTCGTCGTCGGCAATACGGCGGCGCACAACAAGGGCAACAGCTTCCTGCTGTGGGGCAATGTGATCGACAATGTGCTCGACGGCAACGAGGCGGAGCAGGGCGGCGCCGGCATTACCGCACTGGACCACAGCGGCAATCCGAATCAATACGGCGCGGCCTACTACAATACGATCCAGCACACCGTCGCGCCGAGCGTGCGCATCGGATATTCCGAATACGGCATCGGGCGCAACCCGCGCGACGCGGTCATTGCCATGGGCAACACGCTGCGCGGCAATACGTCCGCCAGCGTGGGCATGCGGCTGAATTCGATCCAGGATCCGTCGGCGAATGTGCGGGAGACGCTGATCGAGGCCAACGCGGCGACGACCCCGATCGACGTGACCGTCAACGCCCGGGATACGCTGCTGCGCCACAATCGGCTCGCCGGCGTCGCCTGGCGATACAGCGACGCGGGCAGCGGCACCGTGATCGAGGAGCTCGAGCTGCCCCAGCCGCCGGCGTCTGTGAAGATGATGCCGCAGTCCGACTATGCCGAGCTCGTCTGGGATGCGGTGTACGGTGCGGAAGGCTATAATGTGTTCCGCAGCATTTACGGCGCGCAGGACTATGCACTGCTCAACGCGCAGCCGCTGACGGCGACGACGTATGCGGATGCGGCGGCCGCGCCGGGCGAGCTGTACGACTACCGCGTCGCGGCATGGACCGCGCAAGCGTGGCAAGGCGAGCCGGGGGCCGCAATCGCCGGATTCGGCGGCGCGGGCATCGCCTCTTCCTCGCTCGATTACAGCAGCGAGCAGGGAGAGGGGGGCTGGTCCTATCGGGATGCGGACGGCGAGCTGACGTACAACGCCGATGCGTGGCGCAATGCGGACGACTCGGTCATCCTCACCCGGCATACGGCAGCGATCGACGGCAGCGACGCCTCCGAGGCGATTCGCCAGTGGGAAGCGCCGTATGACGGCGAGGCGCGTCTGTACGGCGTGATCCGTTCGTCTGGCACGTCGCTGCCGCATGGCAGTGCATGGCGCCTCGAAGTGAACGGCAGCGTGCTCGCCTCGTCTGCACTGGCGGAGCAGTCGGTAATCGACAGTGTGTACCAGGTGCGGCAGGGCGATGCGGTCCGCTTCGTCGTGGCCGGTCCGTCCGGCGCGGGGCTGACCGCCGTAGAGACCGAAGTAGAGACCGAATACGCGGTGCACTTCACGCGCGAAGCGCCGATTGCCTTGACGCCGCAGTCCGGTGCGCAGGAGGTGCTCGTGCAGCCGACCTTCCACTGGATGGCGATTGACAGCGCGGATACGTATACGCTGATCGTCGATGACGACGAGGACCTGAGCAGCCCGGTCGCGGAGCTGAGCGGTCTCACAGGGGACAGCTACGCCTTGAGCGGCAGCTCGCTGCTGCCGCACACGACCTACTATTGGCAGGTGCGGGCGCATGCGGGCGCGGACAGCTGGGAGACGGGGCGTCAGCCGGCAGTCTTCACGACCGGCAGCGCCGGACGCACGGCGGTGCTGGAGGAGGATTACAATGCGACCTTGGCCGGCGCGCTGCCGCCAGGTTACAGCGTCAGCAGCGGGGACGGCGATCTGATTACAATAGCCGGGACGGAAGACCGCTATGATCATGCGCTGCGCATTTCCTCGGCGGGCAATGGGCGAGAGCCGCGCGTCAGCTTTGCTTTGCCGCAGGCAATCGACAGCGGTGTGGTCGAGATGAGCTGGGATGTGCGGCATACCGGCAATTCACAGCTGCATTTTGCGCTGTTTCCGGGCGACGGACCGATCTCGTTCAAGGGGCTGTTCTCCGCTTACGGCCATTACTGGGTCGACTGGAAGAAGGCATCGCCGTACACGAGCACGGTGGGCCAGTGGCGCCACGTGAAGCTCGTCCTGGACCTGGACGCGGGGGAATACGTGGTCGATCTGGACGGCGAACGGCTCGGGCTGGATAGCGGACAGCAGGTGTTCGAGCTGGCGGACTCGCAGCTGACGACGATCACCGCCCAGTTCTATGCGGACCGCTGGGATGGCGCGGTGGAATTCGACAATCTCAAGGTGATGACAATTGACGAGTGAGGGAAGACAGCCGGCGGCGTCTCCCCGAGCCGCGCCCGTCGCTCACGCGGATGGTGGCGAAGGCCGGATGTTAGCTGGCACGCGCTGTAGCATGGCTGCATGCGCATGACGAAGTGTGGGAGCCGTCTGGCAGGCGGCTCTGCTTTACCGAGGGAGTTGGAGGGAAGACCATGCTGGTTTTAAGAAGCTTTTGGCGGCACAAAGAGCTGACCGCGATGCTGCTTGTTGCGCTCGTGTTTTTCGGGCTATTCCGCTACGGGCCGATGTACGGCCTGATCATTGCGTTCAAAAATTTCAATATTTCGGACGGCATCCTGGGCAGTCCCTGGGCCGGGCTGGAGCATTTTCGACGATTGATCGCAGATCCGAATTTTTATCGCATTTTTCGCAATACGCTGATTATTAACCTCTATTATGTGCTGCTCGTGTTTCCGGCGCCGATCGTACTGGCCGTGATGCTCAACGAAGTACGCCACCGCTGGTTTCAGCGGCTCGTGCAGACGACGACGTATTTGCCGCATTTTATTTCCTGGGTCATCATCTCCGGCCTGTTCATTTATTTCCTGTCGCCGAGCGCCGGCGTCGTCAATTACATCATTCAGTGGTTCGGCGGCGATCCGATCTTCTTCATGGGCGAGGCCGGGTATTTCCGGCCGGTGCTCGTCGTCTCGATGCTACTCAAGGAGACCGGATGGAACTCGATCATCTTTTTTGCCGCATTGTCTGCGATCGACCCGCAGCTGTACGAAGCGGCGACCGTGGACGGGGCCAAGCGATGGCAACGCATCCTGCACATTACGCTGCCTTCGCTGCTGCCGACGATTACGATCATGTTCATTCTGAACCTGGGCGGCTTCATGAGCATGAATTTCGAGCAGGTGTACAATTTTCTCAATCCGCTCAACTTCGAGACCGGGGATGTATTCGACACCTACGTCTACCGGGTCGGACTGGAGCAATTCCAGTACAGCTACACCGCGGCGATCGGTATGTTCCGTTCGGTGATCGGGCTGGCGCTCGTGCTGCTTGCCAATTATGCGGCGCGCAGACTGAGCGGCGGCGAGCAGGGACTGTGGTAGGAGGCCGGTAATGATTACAAAATCCAGAGGCGAGAAATTTTTCGATGTGCTGCTATATGTCGTTTTGGCCTGTTCGGTTGTGATGATTTTCTATCCCTTTCTGCATGTGCTATCGATCTCGTTCAGCGACCGCGGGGAGGCGCTGCGGGCAGGCTTTCATTTCTACCCGCGCTCGGTCAGCCTGGAGGCCTACGCGCAAATTCTCGATGCGACCAGCCTGTGGCGGGCCTATGGCAATACGCTGTTCCGGATGGTCCTCGGCACGGCGGCCGCGCTGACGGTGACGATCCTGGCGGCTTATCCGCTCTCCAAGTCGTATTTTCCGCTTAAGCGGATGTTCTTGCTGCTAATTCTGTTCACGATGCTGTTCGAGGGCGGCATCATTCCGACGTATCTGCTGCTTAAGGAGCTGGACATCCTCAATACGCGCGGCGTCTATATCGTGCTGCATATGGCGAACGCCTTTCATGTGCTGGTGATGATCACCTTCTTCCGCTCGATTCCTCGCGAGCTGGAGGAGGCGGCGCGAATCGACGGCGCCAGCGAGCTCAAGACGCTCTACCGCGTCATCCTGCCGCTGACGATTCCCGTCGTCGCCACGATCGGACTGTGGAACCTCGTCGCGCATCTGAATATGTTCATGGACAATCTGCTGTACGTCACGGACCGCAGCAAGTTCGTCCTGCAGCAGATCCTGCAGGAGATCCTGATCGAGGACCGTCAGGACTCGTTCGCGGACATCGCGCTGTCCGAGGAGCCGCCGACGCCGGAGAGTCTGAAGATGGCGTCGATCATCGTATCCATCACGCCGATGCTGCTCTTGTATCCATTCATGCTCAGGTATTTCGAGAAGGGCGTCATGGTCGGCTCGGTGAAGGGCTGAGGGACAGGGAGAGGGAGAGGCGGCCCGATCGGCTGGGCTGGCTGGCCGGGAATTCGTGTCAATGCTCCAGCGGTCATCAGCTCCTATTCCCGTTAGATGTAGTTGAACGGGATCGTTGGTTGTTCCGCCCTGCACATTTCCGCACCGCGCGCAGCTTCCTGCACGCGGTGTATGGCTTGCACACCCTCTCAGATCGTCGTGCTGGAGCAGGGCCGCCGCGTCACCGGCGCCGACACGCTCGCTCTAGGCGACGCTGCGCATGCGCTTGAACAGCTTGAGCAGACCGTCTTGATGCGCGGCCATCCATTCGGCGAGCTTGCCTCGCAATTGGGCCAATGTGTCGGCGCAGTCCGGCTCTTGGACGAGATTGTGCAATTCATGCGGATCGCGCTGCAGGTCGTAGAGCTCGTCGGTATCGCCGCAATTGAATACATACTTGTAGTGCTTGTAGCGAATCATACGCTGGGTGAACATGACATTCTCCAGGCCGGAGCATTCCGTCACGGCGCAGTCGGGCCAATCGGCGATGTCTTCGCCGCGCAGCAGCGGTACAAAAGAACGGCCGTCACGCTGCTCGGCTGCGTCCCGCGCCACCCCGGCCATGTCCAGGATGGTGGCGTGAATGTCGCAGGAGTTGACGAAGCGGCTCTCCTCGCGCGTGGCATGCCGCTGACCGGCCGGCTTGACGAGCAGCGGGATGCGGCAGGTCTCCTCGTACATGAAGAACGCCTTGTCGCTCAGGCCGCCATGAATGCCGAGCGACTCCCCGTGATCGGAGGAGAAGATGATTGTCGTGTTGTCGTAGAGATCATGCGCCTTGAGATAGGCGATGAGGCGGCCGATCTGCTCGTCGATGGCGCTCATTGCGCCGTAATAATGCTTGACATACGGCTCGAACGCCTCCCATTCTTGCGAATTGGCCATGCGCGCGCGGTGAATGGACGGCTTGCCCTCTCCGTCATCGTGGAAATTCGGCCACGGTTCCAGCTTCATGTCGCGGTACGTGTCGAGATGCTTGGTCGGCGCGAGGTACGGCTCGTGCGGCCCCCAGAAGTTGAGCGCAAAAAAGAACGGCCGTTGCCGACGACGGAAGCGGTCAATGTAATGTATGGCGCGTTCGGTCAAGTAATAATCGACGGTCGATTCGATCGGCGAGACGACCTCGGCGGCGGTGTGCACGTCGAAGTTGCCCGACAATGTGTTGACGGTCTCGAAGCTGAGGCCGTTCTCCGCCAAGTAATCGGCGTATTGCGGATAACCGTGTCCGCCGTCGCCGTGGCCGGGGAAGTCGTCTCCCTCGTAGCCGAGGTCGGTCGGCAGGCTGCGGATACCGTGCTGGAATTCCGGGAACTGAATCGTGCGCTTGCCATAGCGGCGGAAATCCTCCGTATCGAGGATGGATTTGCCGTGGCCCAGATGCCACTTGCCGGTGTAGCCGGCGCTGTAACCCTGCTGCACAAGCTGGCGGCTCAAGAGACCGGGATCGTCCGGCAGTTCGCGAATCAGGCAGTTGGAGCCGTACATATTCGACTGCATTCCGACGTTGAACGGATAGTAGCCACTCTGCAGCGAGGCCCGCGCCGGCGTGCAAATCGGACAGCTCGTATAGGCGTTGGTAAACACGACGCTATCTTCTGAAAGCGCATCCAGATTTGGTGTGCGGCATACGCTCCCCCCATAACTCCCCATCGTGTCGGTCCGTTGCTGGTCGGTTAAAATAAACAAAACATTATCCATGAATGATTGCTCCCTCTCTTCGCTAAGTGTCCAGGTTACGAAAATACCCGATGAGCCTAATATAGCAAATGATCTATATAATTTCAATTTAAAAATAAATAAAACAAAAATCTGGATTAATCGTCGAAAACGAAAGATATCCTTGTTTTAAAGAGGATTTTATTTGTTGAAATTGAAATTAAAAAAGAAATTACATTTTTTAATTTTATATTGAAATTAAATTACGGGCGTGTTATGCTAGACCTGATTTTCAACATGAAAGCGCTACCGAAGAAAGAAGTGATGTTAAGGATGAACAAAAAACCGAATGTGCTCATTTTTTATTGCGACGACTTGGGGTACGGCGATCTGGGCTGCTACGGTTCGGATACGGCGCGAACGCCGCACATCGACCGCCTGGCGGAGGAAGGGGTACGCTTCACGGATTGGCACTCGGACTCTCCGGTCTGCTCGCCCTCGCGGGCGGCGCTGCTGACCGGCCTGTATCCGGCCCGGACGGGCGTGGATCAGATCCTGATCGGCAAGCGAGGTACCGCGGGTCTGTCGAGCCAGGTGCCGACGATTGCCGGCTTGCTGCAGGATAACGGCTATCGCACCGCAGCATTCGGCAAGTGGCATCTCGGCTCGACGCCGGACGACGTGCCCAATGCGCACGGCTTCGAGGAATTCTACGGCTTCCACTCTGGCTGCATCGATTATTACTCCCATATCTTCTATTGGGCGCAGGCCAAGGGCGTCAATCCGGTGCACGATCTGTGGCACAATGGCGAGGAGGTCTGGAACGACGGACGCTACATGACGGAGATCATCACGGACAAGGCGACCTCGTATATCCGTACGCATGGCGATGAGCCGTTCCTGATGTACGTCGCCTACAACGCGCCGCATTATCCGATGCATGCGCCGCAGCGGTATCTCGACCGCTTCCCCGACCTGCCGTGGGATCGCAGGATCATGGCGGCGATGATGGCCGCTGTCGATGACGGGGTAGGCGAGATCATGGACGCGCTTCGGGAGGCGGGAATGGGTGAAGATACGATTGTATTCTTCTCCAGCGACAACGGCCCGTCAACCGAAGCGCGCAATTGGCTGGATGGCACCGAGGATCTGTATTATGGCGGGAGCGCGGGGCGATTCCGCGGGCACAAGGGCAGCCTGTTCGAGGGGGGGATCCGCGAGCCGGCGTTGATCCGTTATCCGGCCGCGCTGCCACAGGGACAGGTGAACCACGAGCTGGGGATGATGAAGGATCTGGTGCCGACGCTGCTGGAGCTGACCGGCATCGACCCGGGGCCTGACGTCGTCTTCGACGGGCGGCGCCTGACGACGATGATGAAGGGCGATGCACCGTCGCCGCACGAGGAGGTGTACTGGGAATACAACGGTCAGCTCGCGGTACGCAGGGGCAATTGGAAGCTGGTCCTGGGCGGGATGCTCGACATGAATCGGACCCAGCCGGACCGCGTGCATCTGTCCGATCTGGCCGCCGATCCGGGTGAGCGGCACAATCTGGCCGCACAATACCCCGATCTGGCCGCCGAATTGCAAGCGCAGGCGGAGGCGTGGTACGCCAGGCTGCAGGCGGACCCGGCTGCAGGTGCGGCGGACCGAACGTAAAACAAGCAAGGCTGCACGATTACCATTCATTCTAGGGGGAATTCAAATGAAAAGGGTATTGCACAAGTTGGGGATGACCGTGGCGGCCGGCGCGCTGATGCTGGGGATGGTCGCTTGCAGCTCGAATGGATCGACCAAGGCGCCGGAGGGCGGGCAGGACGGCGCCGCGAATTATCCGGCAAAAGAAGTCAAATTGATCGTGCCTGCCGCGGCAGGCGGTACGCTGGATCTGGCGCCCCGCGCAATGGCGCAGGCGTTCCAGGAGCTGACGGGGCAGGCGCTCGTGGTGGAGAATCACCCGGGCGGCGGTCAGGTGCCGGGGACGATGCTGATGGTGGATGCGGAGCCGGACGGGTACACGCTGGCGATGCTGCCGAGCGGGCTGCTCAGTCTGCGGCCGGCGCTGCAGCAAGTGGACTTCACCTTTCCCGATGACTTCACGCCGATTATCGGGGTGGGCGACTTCCAGATTATCTATGCCGCTCCCGCCGATGCGCCGTACGATACGATGGCCGAGATGGCGACGTATTATGCAGCGCAAGGCGGCGAGCCGCGCTTCGGATCGGCGGGCGTCAATACGTATGGTCACGTGCTCGCGGTGATGGCGGCGAAGCAGACCGGAATGAGCATTCGGCATTTGCCGTTCGACGGCAACCCGGCCGCCGTCACGGCGATCCTGGGCGGCAATGCGGAGGTGGCGGTCGTCAATCTGTCCAATGTCGAGGCGCAGCTCGACGCCGGGACGGTGAAGGTGCTGGGCGTGCCGGCGCAGGAGCGCTATTCGAACTATGAGGAGGCGCCGACGCTCAAGGAACAGGGAATCGATGTCGTCGGAGGCGCGACCTTCGCCCTCTACGGACCGGCGGGTATGCCTGTGGAGCTGCAGGAGCAACTCCGGGAGTGGTTCGCCGAGGCGATGGAATCGGAGCAATTCCAGACCTTCGTGACGAATACGAATCTGCTCGTCACAGGCGAGACGCCAGATGAGCTCGTCCAGGCAATTGTCGACGACAAGCAAAATATCGACGCAATCAAAGCGGAGCTGGGAGGTTGACGCATGCAAGCGCAACGGGAGGATAAACGCAGAGTGGCCGTGCTCGTCGATTGTCTGGTGCCCGGATTGCTGGGAGCGGCGATCCTCGTCCTGGTGCCTTCGCAAATCGACGCGTTCAGCTCCTTCTTGAGCGAGGCCTCTACCCTGCCTCAGTTGTTCCCGAAGATGATGGCCTGGTGTATGATCCTCATCTCGGCCGTGCGGTTGGTCGGGGTGCTGCTGCCCGCGCGCAAGCCGGAGCTCGACTCGGATCAAGCCGGCACTGCAGAACGTACAGTCCGCTCCGACAGTCGGGATGATATCGAAAGCGTAAACACACCAGGAAGTCGGAGCGATTCGGAGGAGACCGGCAAGGGCGGCGCCAAAAACGCATTCGCGTGGCGGGTGCCGCTCGGCATCGCTCTGTTGACGGGTTATGTACTGGCATTGCATACGGCGGGCTTCCTGCTGGCGTCTTTCTTGTGCATGCTCGGAGTCATCTACTTGCTGCGGACCGTCGCCTGGTACAAGGCGATCCTGTGTGCCGGCATTGCTTCTCTGCTCATCTGGTATGCGTTCTCACAATGGCTGACTATCCCTCTCCCGTCCGGCTGGTGGGGGTAATTCGCAAGGAGATGAATTCAGTATGCATATTCAAGCGGCATTCGACTTGTTATTCGATCCGATGCTCCTGCTGTTCATGTGCATCGGCGTGCTGGCCGGCATCCTGATCGGGGCTCTGCCCGGGCTTAGCGATCCGATGGCGCTCGGGCTGGCGATTCCGTTCACGTTCACGATGGAGCCGCTGCAGGCGCTGCTGTTCCTGCTCGGCATCCACTTCGGCGCGGTATATGGCGGCTCGATTACGGCCATCTTGATCAATACGCCGGGCACGCCGGCAGGCGCGGCGGCGGCGCTCGACGGCTATCCGCTGACGCTGCGCGGCCAATCGCGCAAGGCGCTGCAGATGTCGGCATTCTCGGCGTTTGTCGGCGCGCTGATCTCGATCGTCGCCCTGGTCCTTTTTTCGCCGCTGCTGGCGAAGGTGGCGCTTCGGTTCGGGCCGCCCGAATATTTCGCGCTCGGTATATTCGGCATCTCGGTCGTCGCCGGCGTCGCCGGCAAGTCGCTGAGCAAGGCGTTGATCGCGGCGAGCGTCGGGATCTTCATCTCCACGCTCGGCGCCGATCCGCAGAATGGCATCGAGCGCTTCACGTTCGGGAGCGCGTACTTGTCCGACGGCATTGACTTGATCGCGGCCTTGATCGGATTGTTCGCGGTATCCGGCATTCTTCATCAGTTCTACATGCGTCATCGCGCCTCCGGTGCCGCAGCCGCCACGCAGCTCTCCGGTCAGGGCCTGACCTGGAAGGAGATCCGCGGCTCGCTGAAGACGATGTTCAAGGGCGGCGCGATCGGCAGCTTCATCGGCGCGTTGCCTGGCACGGGCGCTGTCATTGCCTCCTTCTTGAGTTATAATGAAGCGGTACGCGCGTCCAAGAAGCCGGAGAAGTACGGGAAGGGCGAGCTCGACGGCGTCGCGGCGGCGGAATCGGGTGCGATCGGTACGGAATCGGCGGCGATGATTCCGCTGCTGACGTTCGGTATTCCCGGCGATGTGGGGACGGCCATTATTCTGGGCGCGATGATTCTGCATGGCATCCAGGTCGGCCCGATGCTGTTCGAGCGTTCTGGCGATATCGTCTCGGGGTTGTTCATCGGCATCCTCTTCCTGGAGATCCTCGTATTGCTCGTCAGTTGGTACGGCTCGCGGCTGATCGCCAAGGTTGCGAACATCCCGACGCATTATCTGTTCTCCGTGATCACGGTGCTGGTCGTCTGCGGCACCTTCGCGTTGACCAACAACGTATTCAATGTATGGGTGGCGCTGATCTTCGGCGTGCTCGGATTCGTGATGCTGCGCTTCTCGTATCCGATCCCGCCGCTGCTGCTGGGCTTGATCCTGGGGCCGATCATAGAGAAGAATTTCCTGCTGTCGATGGCTTCATCGGGCGGTCATGTCACCGAGTTCCTGGCGCGTCCAATGATGCTGGCGATCCTCGCCCTGGCGCTCGTCTCCATGTTCTTCTCCATCAAGATTCATCGGGACGTGCAGAGCAGATTGGATAAGCAAAAGCAAGCGTGAAAAGATGTGAAGGGGAATGCATATGGGCCTCGTGAATGTAAAGGAGCTTAACTATAAACGTATCATCAAGGTCATTCGGGAGCAAGGTCCGATCTCGCGGATCGATATCTCGGCGCTGACGAACATTCCGCAGCCGACGATCACTCGCATTACGGAGGAGCTGATCGGCGACGGCATCATTATGGAGAACGGCTCGGTCCCTTCCGCTCGCGGCAGACGCCCGGTGCAGCTCGTGTTCAACCGCGATTGCTTCTTCTCCATCGGCATCCAGCTCAGTCGCTCCCGGGTGAAGGTGGCCATCATGAACATGGAGGGCGATGCACTGGCGCTCCGCCATCGCTACGACACGAGGGCGATGCCGTTCGGCGAGGTGATGCAGTTCGTACACCGGGCGGTTGACCAGGTCATCGCGGAAGCGGCCGTCGCCCCTAAGCTGGTGCTGGGGATCGGCGTTGTCGTGCCGGGTCCGCTCGACGAGACGGAAGAAGGGGAGGTGTCGCCTCCCGACTTCTACGGACAGTCGCGGATTCCGCTGCGCCGGCTGCTGCACGAAGCCCATCATCTGCCGGTCATGATGGATAACAATGCCAATGCGGCAGCGATCGCCGAGAAGTGGTTCGGCAAGGGGATCGGGCGCAAGCATTTCATGACGGTGCTGGCGGAGAATGGCATCGGCTCCGGCCTGATCGTCAGCGATCATCTGCTGCGCGGCGATACCGGCGAGGCTGGCGTCATCGGACATACGACGATCGATTATGCCGGCGAGCGGTGCAGCTGCGGCAATTATGGCTGTGTGGAGACGTTCGTGTCGATTCGCCAAATCGAGGAGAACGTCCGCCGCAAGCTCAAGCTTGCGCCGGGTGAGGAGCGGGAGCGATTCCCGGCTGATCTCGACGCGCTTGCGTTCGCGGACATTGTGCTGGCACTCGAGCAAGGCTCCGCGTTGTGCGAGCAGGCGATGCGGGAGGCGGGAAGTTATCTCGGCATCGGAATTGCCAATGCGGTGAATCTGCTTAATCCCGAGGCGATCATTCTGAGCGGCAAGCTGGGGACGGCGACACCGATTCTGGCGAAAGCGGTGCAGGAGACCATCCGCGCGCGCGTGCTCAGTGCCAAAGGCAAGCGCACGCCGGTCGAGGTGTCGGAGCTGGAGAATGCGATTGTGCTGGGGGCCGGGGCGCTGGTCATTGACGATACGTTCTCGTTCTTCTAAAAAAATAGAAGCGGCCGCCGACTGATCGAGTACAGTCGGCGGCTCGGAAGCGTCAACTAAATTGAAAGCGCTTAAAATTAAGAAAATGAACATGATTGGCACATTGAAGGAAGGGGACCAGGGATGATGAAGAATTGGATGGGAAGTGCAATCAAGCCCGCAGGTCAAGCTGAGCATTGCCGTTGGCGGCGCTCGGGGCAAGACGTTCCAGATCAAGCTCGAGTCGGCAACCGAGGCGGCGGCCTGGACGTTCGACGAGGGATCGAGCACGGTCGCGGCGGATCGTTCGGGGAACGGGCATGACGGCACGGTGAGCGGCGCGGTATGGGATAGCGGGTACAATGGGGGGGCGCTGGCCTTCGACGGGAGCGCGAGCGGGGTTACAGTCTCGGATGTATCCGGGCTGGACTTCGATTCGACGATTCGGATCGATGTGCGCGTCAATTTTGCGGCGGATGCAGGGACGCGGATTCAGAAGATCGTGGAGATGCAAGGCGCGCCGGTCCCTTACGGATTGCGCGTATCCGCCTCCGGCAAGCTCGGGCTATTCTGGAATGGGAGCTGGCACGAGGGGGACGCGCTCTCCTGGAACAGCAACCAGTGGTACCGTCTCCAGGCGGTGCACGACGGCAGCGCGATCCGATTCTATCGCGATGGCGTGGCGGCGGGCAGCGTGGCTAACACGGCGCTCACCGGCACCGGCTCGGGTCCGCTGTACATCGGTCGCGGCATCGCCGGCTACGAACGCTGGTTCGAGGGGAGGATCGACGACTTGATCGTCGGTCCGTGAAAGGCGACGGCGAAAGCCGGTGATCGGCGCGGTGTCTGCGACAAGGCCTCGGCCTCCCGTCATCCGGACCGCGCCGCGGATGCGTCCGCGTGGCAGAGGGCTCCCGTTCGTACGGTCGTCTATGTGCGAATGCCGGTACGAACGGGGCCGGGCTTCAGTGTGCGAGTGACTGCGCCCACTGACTGACCGTCATGATGTCGACCGTGCCCCGCTGCGCGTCCAGCTCATCGAGGAAGGCCTGGAAATCCGCTGTATGCAGCATACTCGTTGCCTCTCCGGCATCTTCAATGCGATGCAGGAAAAAGATAACGGTGCTGCCCTCTCTGGCTGCCGTACGAATTGCGTCCTGGTAGACGGCTGGCTCGATGCCGTTGACCAGCTCAATCGCCTTGAGGCGATGGGGATTGATCGGAGGGTCCAGCTCATAGCCTCCGGTGACGGTGCGGGCGTAGCGGCTGTAGCGGGCGACGATGTCGACGGTCGCTTCATTGTAATCGCCATACGGATAAGCCAGATAGTCGGCTCCCCGGGCCATGCGGTGACGTAATAAGAAGGCCCTGGCGGCGCGCACTTCTTCCTCTGCCTCGGCAGCGCTCACCCCGGTCAGACTGGCATGCGTAGCCGTATGGTTGAACATATCCCAGCCGGCTGCGTACATCTCGTCGAGCTGTGCCAGCGTGGCGTAGTTCTTCGTGCCGATGAAGTCGGTGACGATGCCGAAGCTGCCGGAGAATCCTTTGGCTTGCATCATCGGGAACGCCTTGCTGTAGACTGATGACCAGCCGTCGTCGAACTGAATCATCACCTTGCCCTTGCCGGCGTAATCGCGATAGAGCGCATCGAACACTGCGCTTACCGGCAGATCGCCGCGCTGGGTAATCGAGACCTGCACCGTCGTCATGACGCGCTCCAGTGAGGCATCGCCCTCCGCGTCGAACGCCTCGACCGGGATTAGCACCTCGTTCCAGCCTTCGACCAATTGCCACTTCGTCTGCGCGAAGCGCAGATACGCCTTCATGGCCGGGTCGGCGGAGACGCGCACCTCGAACTTGGATAGGCGCTCCAGATCCTCTACATACAGACGCACCATCAGATTACGGGCTCGGCTCAGATCGAGCGCGGCTTCGGTCAGTCTGGCTGCGGTGGTGGTATTGTCCGCATCGGTGGACAGGATAATCGAGGAGGCGCCCTCGACGATCCGACTCACGTCCCCGGTATGCGCGACCGTGCCGTACCAGCCGTCCGCATCCGAGAAGTCGGTGATCAGCTCAGCGGGCATCGCGGTGTCTGGCCGACCGGCGGGTTCGTCCGCTGTGCCTGCGCCCGTCTCGAGGGGGCCGAATACGGCGCGGTACAGGATCGCGGCCGTCTCGGCTCGCGTGATCGTCGCCTGCGGGCGGAAGGTGCCGTCCGCGTAGCCGCCGACAATTCCGTACGCGATGGCTGCTGCTACGGCGTCCCGCACGCCGGGGGCGACATCCGCGGCATCGCGGAATACCCGCAGGTCTGTGTCGTCATGCGTTGCAGCGGCATAGCCGAGCGTACGCGCGATGGCCGCCGCCACATCCTCGCGCGTTGCCTCCGCCTTCGGCTCGAATACAGGCATGCCGGATGATTCGGCATCGCCGGGGAAGTAGAGCTCGGCTGCTTCGATGGCATCGAAGGACCAGCGTCCAGGCGCGACGTCTGCGAACGTCGCCTCCGCCGGAGCTGGCGAGCCGTCCGTAACAGACTCCAGATCAAACGTCTTGGCCAGCAGGACGGCAAATTCCTCGCGGGTCACCGGATTGCTCGGGCGAAACACGTTGCCGTCATATCCGTTGATGATCTCGACGCGGGCCATCTCCTCAATCGCTTCGGCCGCCCAATGCGTCGCCGCTACATCGTCAAAGGCGGTCTTCGCCGCGGCTTGTGCCTTCTCCGGCACTGCCGCGCCTTGCGCCCTTGCGTCCCCTTCGGCAGGTGTATAAGCCCAGCCCGTGAGCAGCAGGACGCCCATTATCGGACCAATCCATCTATTACGCAAAATATGAACCCCTCTCCATGGTCTGGTAGAAACATACATAACTAGCATTATAGCATGGCAGGGGACTGGGGGGCGGAGGTATTTTTTGTGTAGAATCGTTTTAAGGAAACAGGGAGGAAGGAAGAGGTGCGTGAAGGCATCGAAATCTTATGGTACCCTAACGTATAGGGACAGGAGAGCGAAAGAAAAGAGAGGTGTGCAGGATATGATCGAAGTTGCAGCCGCCATTATCGAAAATGGCGAGGGTCAGATCTTGATTGCGCGTCGGCGAGCGGGTAAAGCGCAGGCGGGCATGTGGGAGTTTCCGGGCGGCAAGCTGGAGCCGGGCGAATCCCCGCAGGCTTGCTTGCAGCGCGAGCTGCTGGAGGAGATGAATCTGGCGATTGCGCCGTATGCGCCGTTTGCAGTCAATGCGCATGATTACGGAGACACCGCGATTCGACTCATCGCTTACCGTGCGACGTTGGTTGCGGGCGAACTCCAATTGCGCGATCACGACGACTATCGCTGGGTGGCGCCGTCCGAGCTCTCGGCCTTTTCATTTGCACCGGCGGACAAGCCTTTTGTCGCCTTGCTGATGAAGGGCGTGTAAGGCATTTGTATGTTTTTGTTAAAATATGCCATTGAAAGCGGGGGGAAGCCAGGATGTGCTAAAAAGGCCGCCATTCTTTGGCGGCCCTTTACAGTCATAAACGTTAGAAGGAACATGATTGATTAAGTGTTGCAAGATCAGGCTGAGGAAGCCTGGGAGAGAGCAGCCTGTAGTATAGAGGGCTAGGCTTCGTTTTCTATCCAGCTTGCTTTTGCCGCATGGTAAGCCTTTAAGGAGCGTTCCATAAAAATGGCTTCGTCCGAGCTCAGTTTTTCAGTACCCCGCTCTGTGTGAATCAACGCATCGTCAAGGCTGTTTTTCATAGTGGGTATCGAGAACCTGATTTTTCCACGCTAGTTTTGTTTGCCGATTATTTTCAGGTCAGCCTCGGCTTTTTGCTGGGTCGCCAAAAAACACAGAAACCCTACAGATTTCAGTCGTTGGAACGATGCTCGTTTGGCTCTACAAGGAATTTAAAGGCTTGATCGATCAGAGACGCCAGCGCGAGGAGCAGGACCGTCAATACGTGCCGGTGATGTATTATCTTTTAAAGATCGTCGAACCATCATTTCCTATAGTGGTGATTTTTGGATTGTTCATATTTATCTTTCGTTTAGTACAGTTGATTGAAGAGCATTCAAGTGTTTGGATTCGATTCAACATCATATTGTTTGGTGTTTCATGCTTGGTCGCACTCTCATTTATCGTTTTTATTTGGCAACGGGCGGTAAGGCGAGAAATGATTAAGCATGGCGCATTCAGATGGATCCGTATTGTTCTGATAATTGTGGCACCTGCTTTGGAAATAATTTTGAAACGATGCGATTTGGCGTGGCTCACACTGACGGTGCAAGCCGCAGCATTTGTATATGTTGCAGTTGGTAAGACTCCCAAGCAAATCATTCGCTTTTGACGGATACTGTAAAACCGACAGGAAACATAGTGTGATAGATGAGGCGTCCAAAATAATGGTTAGCCCGCAATGTTTTTGCGGACTATGCCGTGAGGGCTCCTTTTTTTTGCAGGGGCAGGAGATGTTTCGTTTGTAATTCACGGCGATCATTTGATCCGAAATCAATGCCGCCAACTGCATACATCCATAATAGGATGCGACCGGCGGCGGATACACCAGGCTTAGTGTCCATGACAGAATAACCTGGTGCGATTGAAACCGTCCTCATCCCTTCACCATCGGCCAACGAACCTAACGGTTGCCACAGCGGCTATTGCGCCCAAAAAAACGCCGATTGCATTGTAACGGTTGCCACAGGTCTTATTTTCTTGAAATCCATCGAAAAAACGCGATTGAGGCCAAATAAGCGCTGTGGCAACCGCTAGCCTGGAAATCGCCTGAAATCCATCGAAATAAGCGCGCTGGCAACCGTTAGCTGAGGTGAGGTGAGTTCGTTTGCCCGCCTGATGGATGAGCTGTCATTGGTTATTTCGTGAAGGATCCTTAGCGCCGAATAGGTTTCAATCCACGCATCCATATAGGATGCGACGGCGGACGCTTGTTAATTGGCTGGGCGAAAAAGGGTTTCAATCCACGCATCCATATAGGATGCGACGAGGATCGATGACTCATCCAACACCACGCCGTCGTTTCAATCCACGCATCCATATAGGATGCGACACCTGTTCCGCGAGACATACGACGATCTCGAGGCGTTTCAATCCACGCATCCATATAGGATGCGACACGGTACTGTACGCTGAGCCCGACCACGGGCAAGTTTCAATCCACGCATCCATATAGGATGCGACCTCCCGCGTCACGATCTGGAAAGATCCACTCGTAGTTTCAATCCACGCATCCATATAGGATGCGACAGCGGCGCCCCCGAGCCCTTGCGGGGCGGGCGTTTTCGGGCCCGAAAGTGCGAACCCCTTTTTAGTATACGATGTTCGGCCTTCAAAATCGACCCTTTCTTCAAAAAAACCAGTGCTGGCGCGGGGTGCGAACCTCCCGGGGTTTTCATGTGCACCTCAGGTTCGCACCATGCGCCCCGCCTTCTCCTCAATGGGCGCTGTATTCTCATTGTCTCAGCACCCTTCAGTTCCTCTGACCGTCCTTCCCTTCTTTGATTCAGTTCACCAATAAAGGACAACGCACTTTGCGTTAATTCAATGTCAGTTACGAGGTCGTTTTGTGACTAAGTCACAATAAATCATCCGTTATTCTGTTATTAATTGCTAACGACTTCCGAAAAACCATGTTATATAATTTGACGTATCAGAAAATTAGTCAAATAACCTCACATTGACTTGGTGCTCATTAGTGAAGGGCTCTACTTAATATAGTCGATCCGTACACTGGCAAAGCCGAAACAAGAATTGAAAGCAAATAAAATCGAAAGGGGAGCTGGCTTATGCAACTGGACGTCAAAAAAGAAGGGCCGCTCTACATTCAGGCCAATCCTTACGACTACCCTTATGACGGCAATCTCGTTGCGCACAATACGGCGCTAATCGTCATCGACATGCAGACGGACTTCTGCGGAATCGGAGGATACGTCGATCGCATGGGCTACGACCTGTCGTTGACGCGGCGCGCGATTGCGCCTATCCGGAGACTGCTCGACGCCGCACGGACGCTGCCTGGCTTCACGATCATTCACACCCGCGAGGGGCATCGGACGGATCTGTCGGACCTGCCAGCCAACAAGCGCTGGCGCAGCCGCCAGATTGGAGCCGAGATCGGCGCCGGCGCACCGGGCAACCGCATATTGGTACGCGGTGAGCCGGGCTGGCAGATCATCGAGGAGTTGGCGCCGTTGCCGGGCGAGATCGTCATCGACAAGCCAGGCAAGGGCAGCTTCTACGCGACCGATCTGGATCTGATCCTGCGCACCAAGGGCATCCGCAATCTGATCCTCGCCGGCATCACGACGGATGTCTGTGTCCATACGACGATGCGCGAGGCCAATGACCGCGGCTACGAATGCCTGATCCTGGAGGACTGTACCGGTGCGACGGCCCGGGACAACCACGAGGCGGCTCTCAAGATGGTCACGATGCAAGGCGGCGTATTCGGCGGGGTGTCCGGTTCCGGACATGTGCTGGAGGCGCTGTGCAGGCTAGGTGCAACGGACGCAGCCGGCCCGACGGTAGCAGGCGGCTCGGGCAGCGTGAGCGGGAGGGCGGCGGGCCTAGGCGCGGAGGCGGACGGCGAGTTTGCCGGCGTGTCGCAGACGAAGGCGATGGGCAGGTATCCGGAAGGAGGCGTTCGATGATGAGAAATACGGAGGTGCGGCAGGAGCGCGAGCTTCCTTGGGTGGACTTTGCGGAGCATCGGCAGGTGGGCTACCAGGAGCTGCTGCCAGCGGCCAAGGCGGACGCGCTACGCGTCGCGGTCAGTTCGATCCTGCGTGAGCGCATCGAGCCGGGTGGCGCGGTGCTGCCGCATTACCACGACGTGGCCGAGGTCATTCATATTACACGAGGCGAGGTGCGCTTGCTGATGGACGGCCGGTGGCGGGAATTCGGTGCGGGCGATACCTTCCTTGTCCCGGCGGGTGCGGTGCATGCGGTGGCGAATCGCGGCGCGAACGCCTCGGAGCAGATCAGTATCTTTTTACCGGTGTCAGAGATGCGGGAACCCAATGCCTTTTTTGCGACGCATCAGGTTGCGGAAGGAAGAGACGAGGCATGATGCCCGCAACCGGCGCGGCCCAATGTCAGAGGATACGAGAGGAGGCGGCAGCATGAATGACAGCGAGAGGGACAATTCGACCGCCGGGCGAGAGGGAACAGCGGCGTCCGCCGCGCCCTGTCTGCTGGAGACGCGGGGGCTGACGAAGCGCTTCGGTGCGCTCGTCGCCAGCCGGGCGATCGACCTGCAGGTGCGGGCGGGCGAGATTCACGCCATCCTCGGCGAGAACGGCGCGGGCAAGAGTACCTTGATGAAGATGCTCTACGGCGTCTATGTACCTGATGAGGGCGAGCTGCGCATGGACGGCGAGCTGGCGGTGTTGCACCCGCCCGCCAAGGCGCGGGCGCGCGGCATCGGCATGGTGTTCCAGGACTTCCGGCTCGTGCCGGCGATGACGGTGCTGGACAATATCGCGCTGTCGAGCTCGGAGGGCGGCTGGCGGATGCGGCGCAAGGCGCTGCATCGACGCATCCTTGACGTCTCGGCCAAATACGGCTTGTCCGTCGATCCGGAGGCCGAGGTGTGGCAGCTCGATCTCGGCCAGCGCCAGCGGCTGGAGATCGTCAAGGTGCTACTCGCGCACGGCACGCGGATCATCATCTTCGACGAGCCGACGAGCGTGCTCGTGCCGCAGGAGGTCGTCGCCTTCCTGGAGATGCTGCGGCGTCTGCGTGCGGACGGCTACGGCATCCTGCTGATCACGCACAAGATCGACGAGGTGATGGCCTGCGCCGACCGGGCAACCGTGCTGCGCAGCGGCGCGGTCACGTACGCGGCAACGCGCGAGGAGGGCGGGCTGGAGCGCGAGTCGCTGATCCGCGCGATGATGGGCGACAAGGAGCTGCGCGCAGTCGTCAAGGCGCGGCGCGGCCCCGGTACCGAAGGCGTCGCCGCGGTGATTGAAGCTGGTGCGGAAGCGTCGGATGTCGCGAACGGTGGGGAAGCGCCCGGACGCACGCGTGCAGACCACGGGAGCGCCGCATTGTCGCCAATCGGCAAGACTATGCTCGCGGTCAAGGGTGGCCTGATCCGCGGCAATCACGGCGAGGTCGTGCTGCGCGAGCTGGAACTGGAGCTGCCGCGCGGCGCGATCACCGGCGTCGCCGGCATCTCCGGCAATGGCCAGCGCGAGCTGGCAGAGACGCTGTTCGGCCTGCGCGAGCTGGCGGGCGGCACGCTGACGGTCGGCGGTCGGAGGCTGCGCGGCGGCGTGCGGGCATTCATGGACGCAGGCGTCAGCTTCGTCTCGGAGGACCCGCTCAAGGAGTCGGTCATCCCCGGCTTCAGCATCCTCGAGCATATGGTGCTCGACGGTCTCGCCCCACAGCCCAAGGGTACGGGTATCGACTGGAAGGCAGCTCGCACCGAGCTGGATGCGAGCGAGGCGGCTGCGGCGCTGGCGCTCGCCTCCGCCGAGCGTCGCGCCGATACGCTCTCCGGCGGCAATGTGCAGCGCATGGTGCTGACGCGGGCGCTGCTGCGCCGTCCGGATATCCTGATCATCAGCTACCCGAGCCGGGGCCTGGACATCGGGACGACGCGCACGATCCAGCAGCAGCTCGTGGCGCTGGCGGAGCAGGGCACGGCAGTGCTGCTCTTCTCCGAGGATCTGGGCGAATTGTTCAAGCTGTCAGATCGGCTCGTCGTGCTCGCCGGCCAGCGGCTGCTCGGGCCGTACGCGCCGGAGGACACGGATGTGCGGCAGATCGGCGAACGCATGTTGAAGGGGGAATCCGCATGAAAGCTACAGCCGCACTCGCAACCGCGCTGCCCGAGGGGCAGGCGCCGCGCAGTCCGCGCTGGCGGCCCGCTCTGCGACAGACGCTCATTATACTGGCGCCATTCGCGCTGTTCGCGATCTTCCTGCTGGCCAACGGGGTCAATCCGCTGCTGCTGTACCGGGCGATGTTCGTCTCGACCTTCGGCGATCTGTACGGCTTCGGCGAAGTGCTGATCAAGGCGACGCCGTTCGTCCTGACCGGCCTGGCGGCCGCGCTTCCGGCGCGGGCGGGCATGATCAACGTCGGCGGCGAGGGCCAGCTCGCGATCGGGGCGCTCGTCTCGACCGGCTTCGCAGTCTTCCTGCTCGGCGGCCTGCCTTCGTGGCTCGGCATTCCGCTGATGCTGCTGGCGGGCGCGGTCGGAGGTGCATTGTGGGCGGGCGTCGTCGCCTTGCTCAAGGTGAAGGGCAACCTCAACGAGACGATCACGAGTCTGCTGCTCAATTATGTCGCGGCGTTCACGGTCGGCCTGTTCGTGCACGGGCTGCTCAAGGACCCGGAGTCGTTCAACTGGCCGTTCTCTCCGGAGATCAACTGGACGCTGCGGCTGCCGATCATTGACGGCACACGGTTGCACGTCGGCTTCGTGATCGCCATCGTGCTGGCGCTCGCTGTCTGGTACGTGCTGGGGCGGACGCGGCTCGGCTTCCGCATCCGGGTGCTCGGCGGCAACCGGCTCGCCGCAGAGCGGGCCGGCATGAACGTAAGCCGGATGCAGCTCTGGGTGCTGATCGCCGCGGGCGCGCTCGCCGGCATCGCCGGGATGATCGAGATCGCCGGCATCGAGGGACGGCTGCGGCCGTCCACGGGCGTCAACTACGGCTACCTCGGGTTCCTGGCAGCCTGGATGGCCTGGAACAAGCCACTGCGTCTGCTGCTGACTGCATTCGTACTCGGCATGATCAGCGTCGCGGGCAATTCGCTGGAGATCGGCTCCGGCCTGCCCTCGTCCTCGGTGCACATACTCATGGCGCTCGTCCTGTTCTTCTTGCTGGGCAGCGGTGCCGGAAGGAAGGTGAAGACATGATCGCAGACATTCTGACCGGCGCGCTGCGCTCGGGCACCTCGGTCATGCTGGCGAGTCAGGGCGAACTCATCTCCGAGCGCGCCGGCGTGATCAATCTCGGCACCGAGGGATCGATGCTGGGCGGCGCGCTCGGCGGGTTCGCGGTGACGGTGTGGACCGGTAACCCATGGCTAGGCACGCTGGCGGGCGGGCTGTGCGGGCTGCTGATGTCGCTCATCCACGCCTTCCTCGTCATCACCTGCGGGGCCAATCAGCTCGCGACCGGGCTGACGCTGATGTTCTTCGGCATGGGGGTGACGGCGTTCTTCGGCCGCGGCTTCGTCAGCGAGCAGATCGTCGGCTTCAATCCGGTGCCGATCCCGCTGCTGGCGGACATCCCGCTGCTCGGACAGGTGCTGTTCAATCACGATCCGCTCACCTACCTGTCGATCCTGCTCGTGCCGCTGCTGTGGCTGCTGCTGTTCCGCACGCGGCTCGGGGTCATCGTCCGGGCGGCGGGCGAGCGCGAGGAGGTGCTGCTGGCGGCGGGCATCAATCCGCAGCTCGTGCGGTATGCGGCGGTGCTGGCCGGCGGCTTCCTCGCCGGGGTCGGCGGCGTGCAGCTCGCAGTCGCCTTCACCCACAGCTGGGTGGAGAACATGGTGCAGGGCCGCGGCGTCGTAGCGGTGGCGCTCGTCATCTTTGCCTCGTGGAAGCCGCTGCGGGCGATGCTCGGCGCGTATCTGTTCGGCGCGGCCCAGGCGCTGCAGCTCACCGTGCAGCAGAGCGGGCTGCCGATCTCGCCGTTCTTCCTGTTCATGCTGCCGTATCTCTTGACGCTGGCGGCGCTCTATCTGGTCGAGCTCAGGCAGCGCAGCCGCATGCCGGAGGCGCTGGGCAGGGTGTTCACCGGCACCTCGGGCGGTTAGCCCGAGTGCGCAAGCAAAGCTTGCACGAATGATGATCAAGCTGTACAAATCGATCAATCCATTATTGTGGAGGGGAACCTACTGATGAAAAAGAGAATGCTCTACCAATCGATGCTGCTCCTGATCGCGACAATCCTGCTGCTGTCCGCCTGCAGCCAGCCCGGCGCCGAGCCGTCTGGCAATGCGCAGGCCGAGGGGGATAACGGCGGCGCGACAAGCGCCGATGACACGAACGCGGGTGGTGACGGCGACGCGGAGACTGCGGAGGCGCCGGGCACCGGCGGCTCGGCGGTCGGCTTTATCTTCGTCGGCGCGCGCGACGACTACGGCTACAACCAGGCGGCCTATCTGGGCAGCGAGGCGGTAGAGGAGGCATTCCCGGATCTGAAGGTGCTGCGTTCGGAGAACGTGCCGGAGACAGCCGAGGCCGAGCGCGTCATGGAGCAGATGATCCGCGACGGGGCCAGGATTATATTCCCGACCTCCTACGGCCATCTCGATCCCGCGCTTAATGTCGCCAAGCGGCATCCGGACGTCGTGTTCTACCACCAGGGCGGGCTCAAGACGGCGGACAATCTCGGCACGTACTTCGGCACGATCTGGGAGCCCGTCTACCTGGCGGGCATCGCGGCGGCGGAGATGTCGGAGTCGGGCAAGCTCGGTTACATCGTCTCGGTGCCGATCCCGCAGGTGCTGCTCAATGTCAATGCATTCGAGCTGGGCGCGCAGTCGGTCAATCCCGACGCGACGACGTCGGTCGTCTTCACCGGCAGCTGGTGCGATCCCGGTCAGCAGGCCAATGCGGCCAACTCGCTGATCGACAGCGGCGTGGACGTGCTGAGCCAGCATCAGGACTGCACCAAGACGGTCATCGAGACGGCGGAGCGCCGCGGCGCGATGTCGGTCGGCTACCACGCGGACGCCTCATCGCTGGCGCCGGAGGGCTGGATCACGGGCTCGGTGTGGAACTGGCCGGACCTGTATGTCGATATGGTACAGACGGCGATCGACGGCGAGTTCGCAGATAGTGAATATGACGGCAAGTACCGCGGCATGCTCGCCGACGACGTCGTGCAATTGACCGGCTACGGGGCGAATGTGCCAGAGGATGTGCAGGCGCTCGTCGAGGAGAAGAAGGCGGCGCTGCTGGAAGGCACGCTGCAGCCATTCCTCGGTCCGGTGCGCGATCAGTCCGGCGAGGTGCGGATCGCAGAGGGCGAGACGCCGACGCTCGACGAGCTGGAGGCGGCGGACTTCCTCGTCGAGGGCGTAATCGGCAGCATTCCGAAGTAAAGGGAAGGTAGTCGGACTTTGAGTGTGGAGATGGACTGGGGAGAAGGCAGTCGCGAAGCGGCTGGTCTGGAGGCAGAGCCCAGGGTAGTCGGACTGTGATGCGGGGAGCCGCGCCTGTCGGCAGCGTTGGCGGGCAGGCGTGACCCCGGTCCTGGAATCGGACCAAGCAAGAGAGGAGCGTGCATGACTGTGAATGGATTAGGCGGATTGAACAAGTCGGCGGACGGCGTCGTGATCGGACTGGCACAGCTGCAGCTGCCTGTCGTGGAGACGCCGGAGCAGCTGGAGCGACAGACGGCGCGCATCGTCGAGATGACGGCCAAGGCCAGGCGCGGCCTGCCGAGTATGGACCTGATCGTCTTTCCCGAATATTCGCTGCACGGCCTGTCGATGAACACCGATCCGGCGCTGATGTGCACGGACGATGGCCCCCAGGTGCAGGCGATGCGGCAGGCGTGCCGGGATCATCGGATCTGGGGCTGCTTCTCGATCATGGAGGCCAATCCCGGCGGCATGCCGTACAATACGGGCCTGATCATCGACGATGCAGGCGAGGTGCGGCTCAAGTATCGCAAGCTCCACCCTTGGGTGCCCGTGGAGCCGTGGGAGCCGGGCGATCTGGGCATCCCGGTCTGCGACGGGCCGCGCGGCAGCAAGCTGGCGCTGATCATCTGCCACGACGGCATGTTCCCCGAGATGGCGCGCGAGTGCGCCTATATCGGCGCGGACATCATGATCCGGACGGCCGGCTACACGGCGCCGATCCGCCATGCGTGGCAGATTACGAATCAGGCCAATGCCTTCTGCAACCTGATGTATACCGTCTCGGTGTGCATGAGCGGCAGCGACGGCACATTCGACTCGATGGGCGAGGCGATGATCGTCGGCTACGACGGTGTGCCGCTCGTCAGCGGCGGCGGCCGTGCCGACGAGATCGTGTCCGGCGAGGTACGCCCGGCCCTCGTGCGCGAGGCGCGGCGGCTGTGGGGCGTGGAGAACAATATCTATCAGCTCGGCCACCGCGGTTATGTCGCCGTCGAAGGCGGGGCGGGAGACTGTCCGTACACGTACATGCACGATCTGGCGGCTGGACGCTACCGCGTGCCGTGGGAGGACGAGGTCCAGGTGACCGACGGCACCGGCGAGGGCTTCCCTCGTCCGACGCGCCGCTATGGCGGCACAGTGCGGGAATGAAGCTGGGGCGTCGCCCCTGAGGGTAGAACGCGAGAGTAGCGTTCGAGAGTCGTAGAGCTCAGAGTAAAGCGCGAGCGTAACGTCCGAGTCGATCATGAACTGCATAAATACAGTTATTTTCAGTTGATACGGTCGCCTAGGAATGCGAACTGTAAAAGTACAGTTATTTTGGGTCGAAATCAGCATTTTTGATGATATGCCCTTGTTTTAACTGTACTTTTGCAGTTCAGGCCGGGTTTTCGGGGGAAGAGGGCAAATTGAACTGCACTTATGCAGTTCAGCTGTTCAGGCCCGGTCTTCAATGGAAACTGCCGGAGGGGCAAGGCGCACATAGCGCACATCGGACAAGGAACAGCCGTAGTGTGCGACAATGCGCCGACGAGCAAGGGAGAGGGACAACGTGGAACGACGCAACTCACAACGCACGCGAACTGAAGGGGGAGGCGCTGCGGCGCAAGGCGGCAAGGACGAAGCGAACGGGGCCGTCAAGGCCGTGCCGTACGATTGGCCGTATGACGGCGCGCTCGTCCCTGTACAGACGGCGCTGCTGGTGATCGACATGCAGCATGACTTCTGCGGCAAGGGCGGCTATATCGACCGGATGGGCTACGACCTGTCGGTGACGGCGCGCGCGATCGAGCCGATCCGGCGGGTGCTCGACGCGGTGCGGCGGGTGCCGGGCTTCACGGTGATCTACTCCCGCGAGGGGCATCGCCCCGATCTGGCCGACCTGCCGCCGATCAAGCGCTGGCGCAGTGCTCTGGCAGGGGCGGAGATCGGCTCGGAGGGGCCGTGCGGGCGCATCCTCGTGCGCGGCGAGCCGGGCTGGCAGATCGTCGATCGGCTCACGCCGGCCGAGGGCGAGATCGTGCTCGACAAGCCGGGCAAGGGAAGCTTTTATGCGACGGATCTGGATCTGATCCTGCGCACGCGCGGTATCCGCAAGCTCGTGCTCACCGGCATCACGACCGATGTCGGGGTGCAGACGACGCTGCGCGAGGCCAACGACCGCGGCTATGAATGCGTCGTGCTGGAGGACTGCACAGGGGCGACCGATGTCGGCAACCATATCGCCGCGCTCAAGATGATCACGATGCAGGGCGGCGTGTTCGGCGCGCTGTCGGATTCGGACCGACTCATCGCGGCGCTGCTGCGGCTGGAGCTGGGAGCGTCTGAGGCAGGGGTAGAGTCGCAGTCGGTGGCAAAGGCAGCGGCAGAGGGACTGCCACTGGGGCAGCCAATCGGATCAGGAGAACGAGGAGGATGACGATGCAGAAGCGCGAGCCGGTGAATCAGGCAGGTGTGAGCGAGCAGGCCAGTAGAGCGGGAAACAGGGTGGATTCGGACGGTGAAGATGGTCGCCAAAGTGCGGCGATGACGACGGTGAAGGTTGGCGAGCACTTGAAGTGGGCGCCGATCCCGGCGCATCCAGGCCTTTACCATCGGGAGATCGCCGATGCGGCGGAGGCGGACCGACTCGGCGTGCGCGCCAGCTCGGTGCTGTGGGAGCGCATTGATGTCGGCGGCGCCGTGTTGCCGCATTACCATAGCGTGGCCGAGATTATTCACATTACGAAGGGGCAGGTGCGGTTGCTGTGCAATGGTGCGTGGCGCACGTATCGTGCCGGGGACACGTTCCACGTGCCGGCTGGCGTCGTGCATTCGGTGCGCAACGACGACATTGCCCCGACTGAGCAGATCAGCATCTTTTTGCCATCAGAGCCGAATGTGCCGAAGAACGCGTTTTTTGATACAATCTTGGTGGATGTGCCGCTCGAAGAGAGGTAAGCGGGCGTAGCCGCCTGCGCGTCGGCTGGTCGAGTGTGGATGGCGGGGGCCGTGAGCGGCGGGCAGCGTACATCACCACATACTCAATAGCGTGCGCAAGCGGCGACAAGCATGCCGACGAATGATCGGACGACGAATTTCGAACGGAGCGTGAACCGGCAATGAACGATAGCCCTTGCATCGACGATGCGCGTCCGTACCCGTATGCCTTCGATCCGGCGCGGACGGCGCTCGTCGTCATCGATATGCAGAATGACTTCTGCGCCCCCGGCGGCTTCGGCGAGCGGCTCGGCAACGATGTGGCGCCGGCGCGGGCGATCATCCCGGCGATCTCGGACGTGCTTGCGGCGGCGCGGCGGGCCGGGCTGACCATCGTGCATACGCGCGAGGGCCATCTCCCCGATCTGTCGGATTGCCCGCCGTCCAAGCTGGCGCGCAGCCGTCGCCAGGGCGCGGGCATCGGCGATCCGGGGCCGATGGGACGGGTGCTCGTGCGCGGCGAGCCAGGGCACGCGATCGTGCCCGAGCTGGCGCCGGCGGATGGTGAATACATCGTAGACAAGCCGGGCAAAGGCGCTTTTTACCGGACGGGCCTGGAGGCCTATCTGGCGGAGCAGGGCATCGCCTCGCTGCTGCTCGCCGGGGTGACGACGCATGTGTGCGTCCATACGACGCTGCGCGAGGCCAATGACCGCGGCTACGAATGCGCGGTAATCGCTGACGCGACCGCCGCCTTCGATCCGGCCGATCACGAGGCTGCGCTGCGCATGGTGTGGCAGCAGGGCGGCATCTTCGGCTGGGTGGTCGAGAGCGGCGCGGTCGTGGACGCATTGGCCGAGATCCGGCGGGGGTAAGGCGTCGGGCGCGTCGGTCGGACGATGCATGAGCGGCAGATAGAAGGACGATCAGGGGGAAGGACGCGGCAGGAGCCAGTTCCCGAGCGGAGCGGGGCGGCCCGGCAGAGCGGAAAGGAGGCGCGAATCCAAGGTGACAGAGGAAGAGATACAGGGATTGATGGTCAAGCATCTGCTGAATGTGCCGCATCTGCAAGGCTCGCGGCTGCTCGGCGGCGAGGCCGGACTGGACAAGCTGGTCAGCCGCGTCAATGTCATGGAGGTGCCGGATGTCGTGGACTGGGTGCGGCCGGGCGAATTCCTCGTGACGACGGGGTACCCGTTCCGGGAGGAGCCGCAGGTGCTGGAGACGCTCATCGCCCAGCTCGCGGGCAAGGGTGTGGCCGCGCTCGGCATCAAGACCAAGCGCTTCATCGAAGCGATCCCGCCATCCGCAGTCGAGGCGGCCGACCGGCATGGCCTGCCGCTCATCGAGCTGGGGCCGGAGACGTCCTTCTCCGATGTCGTGCGCGAGGTGATGGAGCGCGTGCTCGTCGCTGAATCGCGCTATCTGGCCGTGCTGCAGAGTCATGTCCAGCGCCTGTCTCACGTGCTGCTGCACGGGGACGGGCTGCCTGCGTTTTTGCACCATCTGCAGCAGTTGCTGCGCAATCCCGTCGCACTGCTCGATCCTGACGGCGGGTGGATGGCTTCGCCCGAGGCGGAGCCGCTGTGTGCGGAGCTGGAGGCGGAGGATGGCCATTGGCTGCGGCTGCGCGAGGATGCCCGCATGCAGACGAGCTTCGTGCCGCTGGCCGGGCGCAATGTGCGCGTGTATATTGCCGAGGTGCCGGATGGACAGGGGGCGCCATTTCTGCTGCTGCTGCTGGAGCACAATCGGGAGTACGGCATTGTGGATACGATGACGATGAACTGGGCGGCCGAGCTGGCCGGCTTTGAGATCAGTAATGAGCAGGCGCGGCGGCGCATCGAGGCCAAATATGTCGACCAATTCCTGCAGGACTGGATGGCGGGGCGGATCGTCTCCGAGGTTGATCTGCGGCTGCGCGCCGAGGCCTGCGGCCAGCCGCTACCGGCGGGAGCGGGCTATGTCGTCGGCATCGTGCAGCGGCTGGGCGCGGACGAGGTTGCCGGCGAAGCCGATCTGGGCGGCCGGGAGCAGACGCGCGAGCTGCAGGGAGCGGCGCGGCGGCTGAGCTACGGCGGCGGCACTTCGCGCGGGGGCGCGGCTCAGCCGCAATGGACCGTGCTGGAGGGCCGACTCGTCGTGCTGTTTCCGCTTCCGGGGATGGTTGCGGGGCAGGGGGAGGAAGCGCGGAATCGGGCGGCGCGCGCAGTCGACGGCGTGTCGGCTGCGTCGGCGGACGCGACCGACGTGGCCGAGTCGGCTAGAGTGGCTAATTCGGCTAGAGTGGCTGACTCACCCAGCGTTGATCAGCGCCAGTTGCGGCTAGACCGTGAGGTGGAGCGCGTGTTGCGCGCGCTTCGCCAGGCGCTGCCCGGCGCGGAGTGGGCGCTGCGGCTCGGGCGGTCGTCGACGGGGGTCGGAGGCGTCCCGGGGAGCTTCCGCGAGGCGATGCGCACGGCGCAGGTGGCCCGGGTCTGCCGGATGAGCGCTCCGGTGGTGCGCTATGAGGAGCTCGGCGTCTACCTGCTGCTGTATCGGCTGCACGGGTCGGAGGAGCTGGAGGCTTACAGGCGCATGTATCTGGCGCCGCTGCTGGCGTTCGACCGCAAGCAGCAAGGCGCGATGCTGCAGACGGTAGCGACATACCTGCAGTGCGGATGCAATACCAAGGAGACGGCGGAGCGTCTGTTCCTTCATTATAATACGGTGACATACCGGCTGGAGCGCCTGCGCAGCGAGCTCGGCTGGCAGCTCGACGATCCCGAGACGCGCCTGCAGCTGCAGCTCGCGATCAAGCTCCACGAGATGGAGTCGGACAGCGGCGGCGGGCGGTAGTTGGTTGCGGAGTGGGTTGGATTGGGCAAGGGAGCGGCTGTACTGGAAGGGTAGGCCGTGTGAATTAGCCTATGGCAAATGTTGCAGTGTGTGAGCGCCAATGGGATGTCGGCTACTCGGTTCGATGCTGGTGCGAACCTCAGGTGCACATGAAATCCCTGGGAGGTTCGCACCCCGCGCCAGTACTGGCTTTTTTGAAGAAAGGGTCGATTTTGCAGGCTAAACATCGTATACTAAAAAGGGGTTCGCACTTTGGGGCCCGAAAACGCCCGCCCCGTAAGGGTTTCCGGGCGCCGCTGTCGCATCCTATATGGATGCGTGGATTGAAACCAGGACGACGTATTCTTTGTGGAGGATGTACGGGTCGCATCCTATATGGATGCGTGGATTGAAACACCCAAGCCGGGTACGAGCGCTCTAAGCTGAGTAGTCGCATCCTATATGGATGCGTGGATTGAAACAGCAATGGCGTTTTGGTCAATTCGTTTTGACTGGTCGCATCCTATATGGATGCGTGGATTGAAACACCCGCACGATGGTCGATTTGGGAGTGGCGACGGTCGCATCCTATATGGATGCGTGGATTGAAACCCGTGGAACCAGTACGACGTGCACTACATCGACGTCGCATCCTATATGGATGCGTGGATTGAAACACCCTCGCCATCCAGGCGGGCGGAGAGCGGAAGTCGCATCCTATATGGATGCGTGGATTGAAACATTGTCCACGCCTACGAGTACGAGGGCGAGCGGCAGTCGCATCCTATATGGATGCGTGGATTGAAACTCCAGCACGTTGCGGTCATACGCACGATCGGACTGTCGCATCCTATATGGATGCGTGGATTGAAACTTGGTTGTCATATCGGCATCACCCGCTTTATTTTGTCGCATCCTATATGGATGCGTGGATTGAAACATCATCCACAAAAATCATACCTTTTTCCGGAACGTCGCATCCTATATGGATGCGTGGATTGAAACGTGGCGTTTGTAGTCTGCATAGTCTCGAGCCATGTCGCATCCTATATGGATGCGTGGATTGAAACGCTTCCTCGGCGTTTTTGACCGGATCGTCAATGGTCGCATCCTATATGGATGCGTGGATTGAAACATTTATTGGCTACGCGGCATGGATTACGACGAGGTCGCATCCTATATGGATGCGTGGATTGAAACCGCGCGGCTGTCGAAGGTGATACCGTCTACTTTGGTCGCATCCTATATGGATGCGTGGATTGAAACGCCAAGGTCATGTGTGTTTTTGTTGGTGTTGTCAGTCGCATCCTATATGGATGCGTGGATTGAAACAGTTAAATATTGGTATAAGTCAAGGATCTCTTTATGTCGCATCCTATATGGATGCGTGGATTGAAACGACAACAGCGTTGTGTCTCGCGGTAAGGCAAAATGTCGCATCCTATATGGATGCGTGGATTGAAACAGCGGCCATATATGCCGCTAATTGCTCAGTGGTCGTCGCATCCTATATGGATGCGTGGATTGAAACACTCGAATCGTCACGGCCCAGACCCGATTGGACAGTCGCATCCTATATGGATGCGTGGATTGAAACAGATTCACGGTTTAATCGCTCAATTACTTCTTTGTCGCATCCTATATGGATGCGTGGATTGAAACTCCCACACACCCTCACTGTTTTTAGTGAAGGAGGTCGCATCCTATATGGATGCGTGGATTGAAACATGCTCGCTTACAAAAGTTGTTTTGGGCGAACCAGTCGCATCCTATATGGATGCGTGGATTGAAACGTGATACCCAATGCCATAAAGCTGCCGACAACGGTCGCATCCTACATGGATGCGTGGATTGAAACTTTCGTAACAATAATCGGTTTCGTAGTCATACGTGTCGCATCCTATATGGATGCGTGGATTGAAACAGCGTGCCGTCCTCCGCGTAGAAGCCGGCGTCGTCGCATCCTATATGGATGCGTGTGTTGAAACGCGACTCATTGAGGAATCACAATCGTGCCCCTGAATGGAATTGTGAAGGCTGAATTTATAAAGGGTTGAAATTATACTGCAAGTTTGCTATGGGGAAGGGTGGAGCAAGTTGTCTAGCGGCAACTTGCTCAGCAGACTCTTTGGGCTTTTGGCTATCTGGACCAAGCCTCCCTTACTTCGTCGAGTTCGTTATTCGCAGCAATGCGCAGCCAGCGCTTCAATTTGCGAAGTTAAATGAATCGAACGACTGTTCCGTAGGCGAAGATTTCAATTACTTGCTTGGTCCCCATCATCCCGCTGGCTTGGGCGACACGGTATTCAAATTGACAGCTGATCACGGCATGACCTCCAAGTTGCGCCGCTCTTTGTTTTAGCTGATTTTTGACCCCCTCGAAAGCTAAATTGGGATCAGCGCTCTTGAACACTCCCTCTTTGTGAGAGTCAATGGCAAATATAGTATCGATGACTTCGCAGTGCACGTTCAAGTTTCCTGTGGTGATGATAATTGGCATGTTTGTACCCTCCGATTCATTTTTTTGATGCAGCACTTCTTGTGAATCGTTTGGTTTACATTCGACATATTTTTTACAAATCCTTCCTCGTTATCATGAATTGTCGAATTTGGGCGCTTTCGGATAACGTCGTGCCATGGAACGGAGGTCACCTCTGATGTTGAAAGAGTATGATTTTGTAAAATGAGGCGCAAATCATGTAGAAACTTGTGAATTATTTTGGCGAGTGGAGCAGGGATATGGGAATATAGATCGAAAATATAAAGGGGAATTAGTAGATAAGATTCACGACCAATGGTTTATACTACAGAGACGAGCTTCCTCACACAGAAAGGATGCCGATATGTTTGGACATATTGAAACATTGACTCTGCGCGCCTCATTTGCGTGTGAGACCGAAGGAAAGCTGCCCCCTTATCTGGGCTCGACGCTGCGCGGGGTGCTCGGTCATAGCATGCGGGACTTCGTATGTCCGACACCGGATGTGCGGTGCTATGTCTGCCAGATCGCTCAAGATTGTGCATATGCGCGTAATTTTGCTTCGCCCGGGCACGACGCAGGCGCCGTGAACGCCTATGTGCTGTATCCGCATGTACGGGACAAGATTGAGTGGAAGAAGGGGGACCAGTGTACATTTGAGATGACGCTGATCGGGAGTGCGGTCAGGGAGGCGGGCTTTTATGTGGATGGCTTGCAAGCGATGGGCGAGCGAGGCTGGGGCGCGGAAAGGCTGCGCTTTCGGCTCGAACAGATTAGCGTCCCGGAGCGCGATGCGCTAATCTGGAGCGGCGGGCGCATCTGGATGCGCAACCTGATGCCCCAGCCGCTGACTATGCCCGAACGGCGGGCACGGACGGCACTGGTTCGTTTTGTTACCCCCACGCGTATTCTGGTGCGGCGCAAGTTGAGCCGTCGAATCGCCTTTGAGGAATTAATCCATTCCATCAGCCGTCGGCTGACCTTGCTGTCGAAGGCGTATACGGGACAAGAGCTGCAGTGGGACGAAGACGCGATGCTGGAGGCGGCGCGCATGGTTCAGACTGTCGAGCAGAGCTGGCGCGACGTCGATTTCGAGCGTTACTCGATGACCCGCGGCGGCAAGCTGGAGCTGCCAGCCATCGAGGGATGGGCGCGCTACGAAGGCGACCTGACCTCCTTCACGCCTTTGCTGGAGGCAGGAAGAAGGCTTCATGCCGGCAAGAACTCGACTATTGGGTTTGGACGGTATGAGGTGTTTTATGATGCTTGAGAGAAGTCGGACTAAAACAACCACGTTATTGAGTAGAACTTTCTGCTCAATAACGTTTTTTATTTTGCGATATAAGCGGATCGCAAGCAAAATTTGGAGAATAAAGAAGGAGATTAGGGAATTAGAGCGAATTTTATTACCATATGGAAGTGAATATGGTGGTAATTTGGCGAATCTTATCATCCTTTTGATAGGGAGCCGAAAGTCTTGTGCTTGCTGTTCCGTACGCATGTTTAGTATCAGATAACGGATTAACAGGAAAGGGGTATATCGGGATGGCAGAAAATAAAACCTTTCAAACCATCTATAAAAACTATAATGACTTGAATGCCATGATGGTAAACGAATTGGAGCTTGCTTCGGAGCACGATGGACTAACCGGAAATTACCGGGAACAAATGTGGCTTAAATTTTTCCAGAGTATCGTTCCGCGCAAGTTCTCAATTGCGCAAGGGGTGATTATCATCGACTCGGATCGCAAAACTTCGCGGGAAGTAGACTTGGCTGTATACGATGAACAGTATACGCCCTATGTTTTTCAATACAATGCGCTTAAATTTATTCCAATTGAAGCAGTTGTGATGGTTGTGGAATGCAAAAGCACTGATTATGAACCAGAAAAATTGAAAGCTTGGAGTGAAAGTATCAAGAATTTAAATTCGAGGGCCACAGGCATAGCAAGAATGACTACTGGGCATGCAATCGGGTTAACAAACAAGACGCAGAAGCAAACAACCCCAATACAAGTGCTAGTTGCATTAAAAAATTACGTGAACGAAAGTAAGATCAGAGAAGTGAAGAACGAGCTTGGTGATCATTTTGATTTTATTATCCTTGAAAAAAGGGAACGGAATCAAAAAAATGCAAAATTCGAGCTACTGGTCAAACATGAGTCCAAAAAAATAGGATGGTGGTCAAAGAAGTTGAATTACAAGCAAGAATTAAAGGATATACCCAATGAGGACTTGGAATTGGATCATCTGGGTAAAGATCATGACTACGACAAATTTAGTGAGCTAATATTTGCAAAAGCGGATGATAGGCCAAAATTGGCCAATACACTGCAAGACTTATGTGTATTTGGAAATCCGCTGTTAACACTAAACTTTCAACTCAATCAACTGCTAATGTTATTAAACAACCCGATGTTATTTCCTCATTTCGCGTATGCCAAGGCTTTTAATAAGACACAGCAAGAATTTACTCGAGCGGAAGGGAAAAAGGAACGTACGCCACGACGAAACTTAAACTCAACTCACAGTAGGCAGAAATAATCGAAATGGAGGCCAACCATGGGCGGCTATGCATTTATCGACGTTTCGCAGAAGCAAACGTTTATTTTCAAACACAACGGATTGAAAAAGAACCTGTATAATTCCTTTGTCATTAAAGCGTTGACCGAAAAAATGAAAGAGCTCGAAGACAATCAGGACGATTTTTCTTTAAGCTGGTTCCTAACAGGTAACTATTCGAATCGTCACGAGTTTGTTTACTCGGGCGGGGGTAACAGCATCGTCCGCTTCTATAATGCGGAGGACCTTGTGCCGTTTGTAAGGGAGTACTCTCGGGAAGCGCTGGTTCGTTTCCCCGACATTGAGCTATACATCAGTTGCGTAACGGATGAAGAAGTTGAAGGCATTTTAAAGGAAGAGGAGCAATCCAATGCATATAAGGTCATTCATCGAGAGCTTCATAGCAGGGCCGATCAGCTAAAGGATAAGCGCCGCGCTCGATTTAGAAGGTGGAGTTACGGCGTGGAAGAGATTGATGAGACCGGGTATCCGGCGATTGCGCAGGCCAAGCAGGATAAAAAGAATGACGATCAAAAATACAACCGGGCCAGGAACCATTTATTTGGACCGCTGGAAGAACAGCTAGCCAATAGCAAGATCGAAACAACAAATGAATTGCAAAACTTTAAGAAAGATAGCGAGAGTGAAGGGAAAAGCTATATTGGGGTCATTGCACTGGATGGCAACAAAATGGGCGACTTGGTAAGTAAGGTTCGTACATATGATGAATTGCGTTTGTTCAGCGAAGCCATTGATCAACTCTATCAAGATGCGGTGGTAAATGCGTTAAAGACTACTCTGATTAGTTCGGATGAATGGGAGGATAAGAAGGTGCCTGTGACACCGGTCGTCATGGCCGGGGACGATGTCTGTCTGATTGTCCCTGCGGAGCATGCGATTGAGACGGCAGCGACGATCATTAAAAATATTCAACATCAATCTGAGGCATTCATAGAATCGGGGAATTTGCCTCATATTTTTGAGGATGAGCCGTATCTGACAGCTTGCGCAGGGGTGGTCATTACGAAAGTGACGTACCCGTTTTTTGAAGCAGTGCAAAAAGCGGAGGCGCTGTGCAAGCAGGCGAAGGAGGCGCTGTACGCCGTGGGAGAGCCGGGACAAGCAGCAACGGCTTCGTTTATCGATTGGGAGATTGTGCAGGGCCAAGTAATTCCGGAATCGGCGTATGCCCGTCATGTCAAGCATAACAACGACCGCGAGGTGTTCCGTATCCGTCCGTTGCGCATCGATCAAGAGGCGGGCATTGATCGTGGCATTTTCAGCTATGATGCCGTAAAAGGATTGGCAGACAACATGTACGATATTAGCAATTCACAACTTGAGAAGGTCAAGCAGCTCGCCTACGAAGGCAAGCATGCGTACCGTTTCTTTTTTGATCAGCGCGGTGCCGAAGACAAGCTGGCGTGCATGACGAAGGAGCACTTGCCCGGCTCGAAATTTGACCAAGATGGTGATCAACCAGGCTGGGACCCATCTAATGCCCCGATCTGGGTAAGCAAGCGAGACGGGCGGACCACCTATACTTACGTATTAAACGATGCGATTGAGCTTCGTGCTTTTACGACGCAGAAGGGAGAGGAAGCCGATGATTGAATCGTGTTCCTATGCTATTCGGGTTCAACTGCGCAGCGAAGCCATATTCAGCAGTGGCGAGAAAGCGTTCGGTCTGGTCCAGAGCAAGGCGCTCACCGATCCAGACGGATTTGTTTATTTTCACGCCAAATCGCTCAAAGGCCAGCTCAAGCGGGAAGCCTTCTGGCTGCTCAAGCAATACATGCAAATTGATCAGCAACGGGCGGCTTCATTTTGCGAGCACATGGATTTTTTGTTCGGTTTAAACCCAGAATTAGAACTTAAGAAAGACAAATACAAGCCGTTGGTTGCGCATCTGTATGAGCGGCAGGAGGATCGTCTCAATGTGACAGAGGGAAAGATGAAGCTGGGACATCTGGAGTTGCCGCGGGCCGTACGTCATTACTACAAGTCAATGTTGGAGCAGGACGAGGAGCAGGGATATGTACGCATCTCGTCGCATGATCTGACGGCGGCGCAGACCGAGCGGCGGGTTGGCATTCAGTTGGAAGAGGCCGGCTCCGCCCGAAAAAAACACTTCACTTCCTATCATGCGGTCAAGGAGGGCCTGATTTTCTACGCGCCTGTGCATTTTATGTGTTCTCCGAGCTGCGAATGTTTGGATGATCTGGTTCGAATCGTGGCTGCATTCCGGCACATTGGCGCCTCCATCCATCGGGGCAGGGGTGAAGTCGAAGCCAATCTGTTGTGTAATGACGAACCGCTCGGATTATCGAAGGGAGGGCAATGAGATGCGCCATTACCGCATCATTGAGATTGTGAACCATGAGCCGCTGAAGATCGGCGCGGGCGGGAGCAAGGCCAACCAAAATGAGCCGTCGAAGGACCATCTGCCGGGTTCGACAGTGCGTGGCGCACTGATTGCGCAGTTGATTCGTCATGGTCGGTTTCCAGAGGAAAAGCAGGCCGCGCTGTTACAGCGACTATACTGTTATCCAGCCTACCCGAGCGCTGGAGACGTCTTGTATCTGCCGGCTCCGCAGCATCTGCGTATGGACAAGCATCGCTGGCGTGCGTATATGCACAGGCTGCGGGAGCACGGCGATTATGAAAGCATTGAACCGTTCACAATTTCCAATTTATTCGAGGGTGACAAGGGTAAGGACAAAAATGTGCTGGAGCCACGTTTTATTGGCCGGGACCAGGTGAACGGTGAACCGACTCTACACGGGATGAAGCCGAAAAAGGTGTATCGTCTGCATCACAATACGAAGAAGAACGAAGACCAGCGCGAAAAAGAAAATTTATTTCAGTATCAGGCGCTCGCCCCGGGTCAACACTTCCGTGCGCTGATTGCGGCGGATGAAGACGTGCTGGATTGGATCGAGCCGGTGCTGCAAGCGGAGCCGGATTGGTACATCGGCGGATCGCGCGGCTCCGGGTATGGGCGCTGCAGCGTGCGCTTGACCGAGCGCCCTTTCGGCTATGAAGAGGCTAAGGGACTGTTGGGGTTACCGTCCAGCGAAGAAGTTGTCAACGGTAATCTTACCCTCACTTGTCTTT
Organism: Paenibacillus sabuli; assembly: GCF_014705605.1. GTDB lineage: Bacteria > Bacillota > Bacilli > Paenibacillales > Paenibacillaceae > Paenibacillus_D > Paenibacillus_D sabuli. The sequence continues at coordinate 25,104 of NZ_JACXIZ010000032.1, read as the reverse complement.
CGGATTGCATTTTCCGTGACGGGCATGGGCAGCCGGCCCCGCACTATCCGGTTGAGCGACTAGAGGAGATGCTTGGAGTAGAGGTGAGCGTAGAAAAGATTTATGTGCAAACCGGGATGACGGAAGGCTACAACGCCAAGTGGCAGGCGCGTTATCCGAAGGAAGCATGCGTCAAGGCCGGATCGGTCATGCGGTACAAGTTGAAGGGGACGCCGGATGAAAGCTTGCTGCAAGCGGGCATTCGCCGCTTGGAAGCTCAATTGCATGGATACCGGACGCAGGAGGGCTTCGGCTGGATCGGCGTGAATCTGGATTATCCGAATCGTCTTGTCATGGGCGCAGCGGGGCCGAAGGAGGCTGCTGGCCATGCAACATCGCAGGATGGTCATTTACAAGTGAAAGAGAACGACGAAGATTGGGAAGTTATTCGCATTATGAATGCGGGTTTGAGCGAACATGTCAAGACGAATTGGCTCGAAATGATCTGCGCGACTTCTCTTGAAGGAAATCAATCCAAGCCAGCGATTCGGCCTCCAACGGAGAACGGCCCCGCGTTGATCCTGGCAGATACTCTAAGCAATCATCACTTGGGGCGCATGCTGCGGGAAGTCGAAGAATGGCTGGGTCAACGTGATCAAAAAGAAACAAAACCAAGTCAACGCAAAGCTTCGGGAGAATCGCAACCGGATTATATGACGGATAATGCAAAGTGTTCGATTGCCGGGGCGAACTTTTTAAGAATATTGGATTACTTGTACCGCGATCCAGACCAAGTGATGGAGGCAGACGCCAGAATAACGGAGTATGCTCAAAAGATGTTGGGCGGCGTGAAGGCGGAATTGTTATATGCGGATGAGACGAATGAGCGAATGAGACAGAAGCGATTCATCGCGGAGCTGCTGCGCCAAGGTCTCTGGATGATGAGGAGAAAACACAAAGATCGGGAAACGCGGAAAGGAGGCGAAGGCGCGTGAGCCAGAAACAGCGGTATCGCTTCACGATTCAATCGGTGTCGCCGGTGCATTTCGGTGACGGCGAGGACGGTGAGGACGGCAAAGCTGTATTGCGAAACAGCAGCGGTGAGCCTTTTCTTTGCGGCAATGCAATCGGCGGCGCACTTCGCGATTATTTGAGGGCGGTTCAAGTACCGGAGCAAGATATCCGCAACTGCATGGGCGGAGTCGAACCTGTCAAGCAGGATGAGAATACAAACTCAGATAAGCCAAAAGAATCTTTTGTCACCAGTTCTATTTATATTAGCGATGCTAGGCTATTGAAGCGAGAGGGGAAGAGAGAACCGAAAGTCTACAGAGAAGGCACGGCGATCGATGCGCATACAGGTGCGGCCCTTGATAAGCAAAAGTACAAGCTGGAATACTTGCCAGTAGGCACGGAGCTTAGCTTTACGATTGAATTCGAGGATCAGAACTTCGAATCATTTATACAAATATGGAAGAATGGCATTAAGTCCGGGGCGCTTCAATTCGGCGGGAAGAAAAGCAACGGCTTTGGATGCTTTGAATTGCTAAAGCTGGAGCGCCAAGTGTGGGCCTTTCAATGTGCCGAAGATGTTGACGCGTACCTCTTCGAGGGTTCGAATGATCATTCCGAATCGTTATCGACAGAGCGAGACGAGGGCGAGCTTCATGCGCAGATGTCCTTTACGTTGTCCGGCAAGTTCCCGTACGGGGTGTATCAAGCTTTTGCGCTTTCTGAGTCGGAGCATTCAATAGAGGGAACGCTCACAGGGTTGCTGAAGGAGGGAGGCACTTATGTCATTCCCGCCACGAGTATCAGAGGCCTGCTGCGTCAGCAAGTGTACAAGCTATTGATTCGCATGACCGACAGTACGGAGCTAGCGGACAAGAAATGCGCGGAAATGTTCGGAAGCAAGGATGGACGCGGTAAATTCAGTTTCGAAGATGTCAAGCTGAGCGAAGTGAAGCGTGTGGTTGTGGAACGACCGGAAAAAGAGAAAGACGCGGAGCCGACTTATGTCAAGATCGACCGTCTGACAGGGAGTGCGTTCAAGGGGGCGCTGAAACGACAGCGGGAAATTCAAGCGGAGGCTGTGATTGAGATTGGGTTGGATGCCATTGACGAGTCGCATCGGCGCTATGTCTTCCCAATCGTGTATGCGCTGCGCCTGCTGGGCAGCGGTCAGTTGCCAATCGGTGGGAGAACGGGGATTGGTCTGGGTCAATTCTACGCCAATCATACGGTGATGAAGGGACACGGACTAGAGACAAGCTTGTCGCTCAGCAATTCGGGCCGCATCGAATCGGCAGTAGAAGCAACGCTGCGCATATACTACAAGGAATTCGAAAGGTGGTGCAGGGCAGAATGAGCAAGCCGATTTTTGATTTTGCCGAGTTGGAGCTGCGCGACGATTATTACATCGTTCATTTGCTGGATGATGTGCGAATGGGCCGATTAAATGAAGAGGAAGAGTCGGGTGATACGTGGTTGTCGCAAGCTATACGAGACGATCGCGTGATTGAGGCGCATTTCTTTAATGCGCAACGCGAGCTGTATCTCGCCCGAGACGGAGAACAACTGGTGTTGTACGCGCCGATGGAGCATAGCGGGCTCGATTCGGAGAGCGTTGAGCGCAAGTATAAGTTGGACAGGCACTTCAAAAAAACCGCTTCGCCCTACAAGACTTTGGTCGTGCGCGAGTATTTGGATTATAAGGACAATCTGGCCTTTGTGGCAAAAACCGTGTTGTACGGCTTGGAGGAGGGGATGGCGGAATGAATGGGAAACATTCGGATTATGGGAAGGGACGTCAAAGCGGACAAAGAAATGGAAGTGGGAACGATCGTGGGAATAATCAGAACGGGAAGGGAAAACAATCGGACAGAAATAAGCCGCCACTTAAAGAAGTGACATTGCCTTATCATTTCATTCCTTTTCCAGGGAATGGAGAGGATAGTGACTATCTTCAGTATGAACAAAGCAAGCTTCCGAGCCATCTTCCGATCCGTGGTCGGGACGAGCGCCTAAGTGGTAGTATTCGCTATCAACTCAAGCCATGTACGCCGCTGGCAGTTGAACTGCGGAAGGACTATGAGGACAAGCCGTTTCTCGCGGGCAGTATGATGAGAGGAAAGCTGCGCAGCAATGCCGAAATTCTTAGCGCCAGCGCCCCGGACTTTATTGATCGTACGGAGATGTTGTATCGGGATTTGGCGGGGGAAGACAAAGAAACTTACAGGTATCAATTAATGTGTAATTCTGTTTATGATCCTTTTGAAATGAACGATGATTCAGAATTAGATTCAGAAGTACAAAAAGAAAAGCAAGAGATGGATCAAACATTTCAAATCGAAAATGTGGTTCGAGCCGGGTATTTACATAAAAAAGGAAATGATTTTTTCCTTATTCCGGCAAAACCAATCGGTAGTAAAAATTTTTCATCAGTTAAAGAACATCAATTAAAAAAATGGAATCTTTCATTAAACCGGTCGTGGTTATTATACGACAAAAAATCATTAGAGTCATATCTGGAGCTTTTAAATGAGATTGAGAAAGAAATAAATCAGATATCGGAGCAAATAAAAGGCATTCGATTTCAGAATAAACATTTGCTAAGTGTTGAATTAGAAAATCATTTTAAAACAGTTTTTATAGACCAATTTAGTTTCACGCAAATGTCGCGTAAAAAAATGTTTAAAATTAGCGAATGGAAACATGCAGAAATAGACACGGTGTTTCAAGAATTAGATAAAATAGAGAAATTGCTGCTTGAGAAATTGTTGAGAAAATGCAGTAAAAGCGATATTTTAACTGACTTGGCAGGAAAGAGCGCACAACGGTGGGGGTTGAAAGCGCGCATGTATATTTTATATGAGGCTTTCATTAAGAAAAACAGGGAATTTCAACCTTATGAATCGGGAGAAGTTTATTATCAAACTACTGATAACGGGACAATAACCAGCATTTCGAGAGCCGGCCAAAAAGAACACTGGCCAAAAGGCAGGCTGTTTAATTCGACTAATGCGTTCTCAAAAAGAAGTCATTATGTTATTGGCGAGCCGGTTGATGACAAAACAGTTGTGATCAGTCAAGAAGAAATTAATAGTTATAACTTGTTTTTAAGTAAGATAAGGCCTAATAAAAAAGGTAAATCATCAAAAGAGTTTCGAAAGTTTTATGATTTGTTTGAATACGAGAGCAAATGGAAAGAAGGCCGTAAGATCGTATTTTTTCTGTTCACAGGTAAGAAAATGCTGATTGGTCGCACGCCATACTTCAAAGTTCCGTATAAGCACCAACTAAACGATCTGCTAGGCACGCCTGATGGTGACAGAATCGATTATGCCAACGCCTTGTTTGGTTATGCAGCCCGGACAAGCTCAAAAAAGGAAGCGCCAGAATCCTACAAGTCACGGGTACGCTTTTCACCAATTCACATTACAGGCAAGCCGCAAGTTAATGATAAGAACTTCCAACTATTGACGCCGTATGCTTCAGCGAGCAGGATGTATTTGCAGCAACCGGAGAGGAAAAAGGGGAAGGCCAGTACTTATGCTCAAAAAGAAAAGCCTAAATTAAACGGCCGCAAGTACTACCACATTTTAAATAAGTCGATGGGAGATACGGAACCAAAGATTGATAAGAAAGATACAGGAAGGGATTCGTTGCTTTCCACAAAACGTGTCCTCCAGCCGGACGGTATTAAACTTTCCGGTGAAATCGCTTTTTCAAATTTGACCAAAGATGAGCTAGGCTTGCTCATTCTGGCATTGGATATTTCGCAGCTTCATCGGACATCGGAATATAAAGATAAGGTGGGAACCTTAGGTCTGGATGTCGACAACTTGTTTGAATCGATCGGCGGGGCCAAACCTTACGGTTTTGGAAAAGTTCAAGTTTTCGAGATCAAGGTGCAACTTGAGCCGAATGATAACAGTTTTGAAGCCCTGATGTATGGACATTCGGAAGAGTGCCAAGAATTATCTGAAGAGCAAGTTGGAACGTATGTTGATGCATTCCTCAATTCTATTTACGAGGGTTTGAAGCCGCGGGACTATTTCAAACATATCCACTTTAAACGCTATCTGAAGAGTAAGCAAGTTTTTGAACCGGGAGTAAATTGGCACAATCTGCAGGACAAAATAAATAAAGAAACCAATAAAGATGGAGGATATCCAACCAACTGGGTATTAAAGCCGCTATAGTTTGTATAAAACGCAAGCCGGATGGTTAAAGCTGCGACAATGGTTTGATGCTGCATCAGATGATCTGGCAGGACGGCGTGGAATTCCGCATACAAGCATTATGGTCAACTGCTTGAATTTGAGGCTAACGTGGTTGGGGAGTCTCCGCAGTATGTCCGTACTCTCTAACGGACCTCAGCTCTTTTGGTGTAAGAGAGCCTATTTCAGGTCCGCTGATCTGCCCTTCTGACCTGGGCCACCCTAACGTACGTTTGCGCTGACGAAAGGCCCGCGTGACACCAGACGGTCCTGCAATTATTACGAGTAGCTGAAAAAAAAGCTCCAGCCTAAGGCTGGAGCTTTACTGTCGTTCCCGTCGTACGGCTCGTGTTGACGGCTTCGATGAAGCGGATCATGGCGAGCGTCTCCTGCGGCGAGACGTCGGGCTCGCCGGTGCGGAACATGTGCAGCACGCGCTCCAGCAGCCCTGCCTGCATCGGCCGACCGCCGGAGGCGGAGCTGACCGCCGCGCTGCGGCCGGCGAAGTGCAGCGTCGCGCCGTAGTGGTAGCTGCGCGTCCGGTTGCCGCGAATCGTGCCGATCCGGCCGTCCGCCCACCGCGCGACCGCGATCTCGGCACGCACGTTGGCGACTTGTGCGTCCCCCGAATCGGTGTCCGCGCCGCCGGTACGCGTCCCTGCTGCGCTAGCAGCTCCCGCGTCCGCGGCATGCCCGCTCTCGGCGGCTCCTGCCGTCTCGGCGGTCACGGTCACCTCGGCACAGCCGGTGCCGAGCGCGCGGAACAGCATCTCCACGCCGTGGATGCCGTACCAGAACCACCCCGGATTGGTCGGCTCCAGCACGAGCGGGGTGAAGCAGTCGATGCCCTCGACAGTCTCCTCCGTATCCAGCTCCCGCTCGAAGGCCTCCAGATAGCGCAGCACCGACGTGGTCATGACGGGGATGCGCTGTACGGCAGCCAGCCGATAGATCGCTTCGGCGTCCTCGAGGCTGCAGGTGAACGGCTTGTCGATGAAGACCGGCCGCCGATAGGGCGCGATCCGCTCGAACAGCTCGCGGTGCGTGCGCCCGTCCACGCTCGTGATGAGCAGCGCGTCGCACTGCTCGGCGACCGCCTCGGGCGTCTCCAGCACGTCCACGCCATGCTGCTCGGCGAGCTGCCGCGTGAAGCCTTCCACGCGCGTGTGGCTCGCTTCGACGTCCGGCGAGCCGCCGGGATAGCCGGCCACGACGCGCGCGCCTGCCACGTGATGCGGGTGCTCGGGATTATTCAGCAGCTCGGTGAACTTGATGACATGCGACGTGTCCAGGCCGATCAGGCCCAGCTTCAGCTCATTCGACATGGAGCTCGCCTCCGTTCGTATAATGACGCACCTTGTCCTCGTCCACCGTCACGCCCAGACCCGGCCCCTCCGGCCGCCGCAGCTTGCCGCCCTCGATCGTCAGCGGCTCGGTCAGCAGCGACTCGTCCAGGAATTGCGGCCCGTTCCAGGCGCACGGCCGCTGGATGCCAAACGCGCAGGCGAGCTGCGCATTGGCCGCGAGGCCGATCCCGGTCTCGGTCAGCCCGCTGCAGACGGTCATCAGCGGCGCGTGGTCGGCGATCTCCATGCAGATCCGCGAAGGGAACAGCCCGCCGCTGCGCGACGGCTTCGCCACATAGGCGGTGATCAGGTCCTGACGGATCCACTCCATCAGCTCGCGCGGCGCGATGATCGGCTCGTCGGCGCCGAGCGGGATGCGCATGCGCTGCTTGAGCGCGGCGAGATCGCGCAGCTGGTTGGCTGGCAGCGGCTGCTCCAGCAGATCGAGGCCAGCCGCTTCCAGATCGGGCAGCAGGCGCAGGATGTCGTGGAAGCGGTAGCCGCCGTTGGCGTCGCCCCACAGGAAGCCGTCCGGCGCGGCCGCCCGCACCCGCTCGCACTGTAGCAGGTCGAAGGCCGGATCGGTGCCGAGCTTGAGATTGAAGTTGGCATAGCCGCGCTCGCGCCCCTCCGCGATGGCGCTGTCCAGCGCAGTCTCGTCGCCGGCGCTGACGGTCCAGCTCAGCACAGCCTCGTCTGTCGGTGCGTAGCCCCATAGCTCCGGCAGCGAGAGGCCGCGCGCCTTGCCGAGCAGGTCGTGCACGGCGGTATCGACGGCGCACTTGGCGATCGGATGCGCAATGGAGAAGCCCGGCGCGATTACGGCGTTCATCGCCTGGTGGAGCCCGGCCAGATCGCTCACCGCCCGGCCGATGACGGCCGGCAGCAGGTAGCGCTGCAGCGCGCTGACCACGCTCTCCATCGTCTCGCTCGACCAGAGCCGGCTCGGCGAGCCCTCGCCCCAGCCGACGACGCCGGTGTCGCTGGTCAGCTTGACGAGCACGACGGTGCGCTCCATGCCCGCGCCGCCGATCGCGCCGCGCGACGTCTTGAACAGCGCCTTCATCGGCAGGTGCAGCGGGTAGATCTCGGCGCGCTGGATGATCATGACGTCGACTCCTGCGCGGATTCGCCGCGTCCGGAGCGCTTCACGAGCCGCTGGATGCCCTCGGCGGTGTACCACGGATCGCTATCCGCGATTGGCAGCGAGACCGGCTCGCCGAGCGTCGCCGATTTGTAGATCGCGGTGATGGCTTCGATCGTGCGCCGTCCTTCGGCGCCGCTGATCATCGGCTCGCTGTCCGTGCGGATGGCTTCGAACAGATCGTAGTATTGATGGCAATGGCCGAGCGTCGGCAGCTCCGGCTCATCCCCCGTGGGCAGCGCCGCCTGCTCCAGCTCGGCGATTGCCTCGCGGTCCATCTTGGCGCCGCCCAGGTCGGTCTGCTGCACCGCGTGCAGCGCATACGGGAAGCCGACGTAGTGGCGCTGCGAGGAGAAGTTCATCTCGTGCCCCTCCCGCACAGTCGTGAGCGAGCAGGTCGCCTGCGCGACCGCGCCGCCGGCGAAGCGCATCGTTGCGGTTGACCAGTCCTCGACCTCGATGTCGTGGTTGATCGTGTCCATCTCCGCTCGTACCTGCTCGAGCGGCTGGCCCATCAGCCACAGGAACAGATCCATCGTATGAATCGCGTGATTCATCGTCACGCCGCCGCATTCGCTGGCGAACTTGCCGCGCCACGGCACGTCGTAATACTTGTCCCCGCGCCAGTAATTGCCGCTCATCTGGGCGGATACGAGCGGTCCCATCACATCCGAATCGAGGATGCGCTTGATCTTCTGAATATCCGGCAGGAAGCGCAGCTGGAAGACGGTCGCCAGCTTGCAATTGTGCGCGCGCGCCGCGGCGATCATCGCATCGCAGTCCTCCAGCGACGGCGCCAGCGGCTTCTCGACCAGCACATGCTTGCCCTTCGCAAAGGCGGCCAGCGCCGGCTCTTTATGAAAAAATGGCGGCGTGCACAGGCTGATAATGTCGATATCGCTGCGCTCCAGCATTTCCTTGTAATCCGTATAGATCGCCGTGCCCTCGCCGGCCGAGGCGGCTGCTTGCTCCGCCTTTTCCCGGGAAATGTCGGCGACGGCCTTGATTTCGCACCACTCGCCGAGCTGCTTGCATGCATCAATATGGCGGGCGGCGATAATGCCGCATCCAATAATTCCGATTCCTAGTTTAGAACCCATTATTACTCATCTCCTTGCCGTAAGTGTTGCCAAATTTGACTCCAGTCTACTATAGGCATCGATAAAATAGGACGAATCGGGCAATTTAAAGACGATTATCCAATCCTTGCTGATTTCATCGCGCGGCAGATGCGGTAAAATGAACAGTATGCCTGTTCACAGCCCATACGGTGTGCAGAATGAGAAAATGGGGGATGCCGGTGTCTAGCCACGACCCAGGGAATCATACGCGAACCTTCAGTCTTCGAACCCGTTTTTTGTTTGCTTTTATGCTGCTGCTCTGCATTGTGCTGGCGACGAGCAGCTTGTTCAACTATTACATCTCCATTCGTTCGATCAAGACGATGTCGGCGGAAAGCTCGACGCTGCTGCTCAACCAGATCGCTCGCCAGGTCGAGCAGAGCGTGGTGGATCTCGAGGACTTGACGTTCCAGGAATATGAACGGGCCAATTTTTGCAGCGTGATGGTGCAGCAGCAGGGAGAAGGCGTCGGCAACGTGTTCATGGCCCAGGCGATCAAGCAGTTTTTGTATCGCATGGTCTACGCCTACAATATCTTCCCGTATGCGATGATCGAGGGGCTCGACGGCACCGTCTACCGTCAGATGCGCTTGTCCTCGACCGTCAATCCGGCGCTGGATGCGTACCAGCTCACGCCGGAGCGGCGCACGGAGCTGATCGATCGGCGCGGCCAGACGGTCTGGAGTCCCGGCGACCAGAGGGTCGTGCTGATGCAGCGCGCCATGTACGATCCGAGTACGTCCGCGTATTGCGGCACGCTCGTCGTGGGTGTCGACACCGATTTTTTTCGCAGCATGTATCCCGGCAGCGCCCAGGCGGGGGAGATCATGTTCGCCAATCGCCGCGGCGAGCTGCTGATCTACGGTGGTCCGGAGGCAGCGCAGCTGTACGAGGAGGCGGGGCAGGGCGCCGCGGCCGAGCTCACGCACGGCAGCAAGCGCTATATCGTCACCGATTACGAGACGTCCGACGGGCGCTGGCGGCTGCTCAATGCGGTGCCGCTGGACCAATTGACGAGATGGATCAAGGAGCTGCGGTACTGGGCGGTGGTGATTTTTGCGGTCGCCCTTGCGGCGGCCTTCGTCCATGCGGACATCCTCTCGCGCTACATCACCAAGCGGCTCAATCGGCTCGTGCGCAGCATGAAGAATCTGTCGCTGGGGGTGCTCGATACGGTCATGCCGTCCGATTCGCGCGACGAGATCGGCGTCATCGCCGAGCGTTTCAATATCATGGCCGTCAAGATCCAGGAGCTGATCTATACCGCCAGCCAGGAGAAGCTGCAGAAGGAGCGCGCCGAATACAAGCGTCTCGAGTCGGAGTACGTGGCCCTGCAGGCCCAGATGAATCCGCACTTCCTCTACAACACGCTCGAGTCGATCCACGGACTGGCGCGGCTGCGCGGGGAGAAGGAGATCGGCCAGATGATCTATCTGCTCGGCCGGCTCATGCGCAGCAGTCTCGGGCGCAAGCAGAAGTTCATCCCGCTCGAAGAGGAGATCCAACTGATTCGGGATTACCTGACCTTGCAGAGTATTACCTACGAGGATCGCCTCCAGGTCGAATACGAGATCGAGGAGCGCGCGCTGCAGTGGACGGTGCCCAAGCTCATCCTGCAGCCGATCCTCGAGAATGCGATCGTGCACGGCATCGAGGAGAAGCCGGGCGTCGGGCATATTGCGATCCGCTGCCGCGAGGAGGGCGCAGACCTGGTGATGGAGGTCGAGGACAACGGGGTCGGCATGTCGGAGGCGCAAGTCGCCGCGCTGCTCGCCGGGGACGAGCCGGAGCCGTCAGGGCGCACGCGGGTCGGGGTGCGCAGCGTACACATGCGCATCCAGCTGTTATTCGGCGAGCGCTACGGGATCGACGTGCGCAGCCGCTTGAACGAAGGGACGCGAATCCGCATTCGCATGCCCAAAGCAAAGGGGGAACTCAGCATTGGCAGCCAAAGTCATCGTCATTGACGACAAGCCGTTCATTCGCCGTTCGCTGGTGGAGACGATCGATTGGGCGGCGCTGGATTGCGAGATGGCCGGCAGCGCGGCCGACGGCATCGCCGGGCAGCGTCTGATTGAGGAATTGCGGCCGGATCTGATCATCACCGATATTCGCATGCCGGGGCTGGACGGCCTGCAGTTGGCGGAATTTGCAGCGGAGCTGCTGCCGAGCTGCCGCATCATCGTCATCACCGGCTACGAGGAATTCGATTATGCCCGCAGATGCCTGCGCCTGGGGGTCGCGGAATATATCCTCAAGCCGATCGATCACGAAGAGGTTGAGGCGGCTGTCACCAAGGCAGTGCGCGAGCTGGCGGCGGAGCAGCGCAAGCAGCGGGAGGACGAATGGCTGCTGCCATCGGCGCGCAAGCAGTATATTTCCGATGTACTGACCGGACGCGTCAGCGTGCCGGATTCGCTGGAGCGCTTCGGGATGCACCGATTGGAAGCCAGCCGCTATGCGCTGCTTATCGTCGGCGACGGTGCGGCGACGCCGTGGGAGAGCGTCGAGGCGCCGGAGGGTCTCGCGCGATTGAACGAGGCGATCTACGCGCTGTTGCAGCCTTGGCAGGAGGAGGACGATCCGGAGCTGTTCCGCATCGACCTGCTGAATCAGACGGTATTTGTGTTCATGTATCGCAATTTGCGGCAGCAGTCGGATATTCGAACGCATATGGATAGCTTGGCCCATGCCCTCGACCGCCTGCTGGACGAAGCGCCTTATCACGGCTTCTATTACGCATGGAGCGAGCCGGTGCGGCAGCTTGACCAGCTGCGTCTGCAATTTCTGGAGACCGGCCGGCGTCTGCGGCTGCGGTTTTTCGAGGCGGCCGAGCCGCTCGATGCCGATCATGTCAAGCTGTCGATCCTGCATGAGCTGGAGCAATTCCAGACGCAGCTGGCTGCGGGCACGCAGGCGGAGCTCGAGGAGCGGGTCGGCGCCGTGCTGGCGCGGATCGCCGCCTACGCCCGCGGCAATGTCTCGGTCGCCAAGGGGCTGATCGGCGAGCTGAGTCTGACGATCGTGCGCCATTATTACAAAAAAACAAACTCCGACGCCGCCTTCGGACAGAGCGTCGACGAAATTCTGAACCGGGTGCAGCGACTCGGCGACATGGCGCAGGCCGAGTCGTATCTGCGCGAGCTGCTGGCCGCCTGCCACGAGCAGCTCGACGCCGGCCGGCCGGCGTACAGCTCGCTGGTCAAGGAGGTGCTGCATTATATCGAGGCGCATTATGCGGAGGACTTGGGACTCAAGGTCATCGCCGAACGGTTCCAGATCAGCTCCGGCCACCTGAGCCGGATCCTGCGCAAGGAGACGGGCTCCGGCTTCGTCGACATCGTCACGCGGACAAGGCTGGAGGCGGCCAAGCGCCTGCTTCGCGACCCGGCCCGCCGCATCTACGAGGTGAGCGAGCTGACGGGTTTCAAGAATTACATTTATTTTTACCAGGTATTCAAAAAATACGAGCATCTTTCCCCGCAGGAATATAAAAATAACCACGGCTAATCAAAATAACATATAAAATGATCAAATATTCAAATGGTAACCGTTTTCAATTCCTGATTAAATAAACATATAGTGAATCACGAATCAGGAAAGGGGGAATGTGGGTGCGAAGCAATGAAACTGCCGCCATGCAAACGCAGCCACTGCCCAAGGTGTCACGCCGCAAGGCGGCGCAAAAGGAATGGAAACGAAACTACGACCTCTATCTGCTGCTTATTCCCGGCATTGTGTTCTTCCTCATTTTTCGTTACATCCCAATGGGCGGCTATATTATCGCCTTCAAAGATTACAACATCTTTCAGGGGCTGTGGGCCAGCGAATGGGCCGGGTTGCAGTACTTCAAGGAAATGGTCGAGCTGCCGAACTTCTGGCCGATCATCCGCAACACGCTGCTGCTGAATCTGTGGTCGCTCCTATTCGGCTTCCCGGCGCCGATCATCCTGGCGCTTATGCTCAACGAGCTGCGGGCGCGCTATTTCAAGCGGTTCACGCAGTCGCTGCTCTATGTACCGCATTTCATGTCCTGGATCATTCTCGGCGGCATCGTCTACAATGTGCTCTCGCCCGAGAATGGCGTCGTCAATCATTTGCTGCGCGCCGTTGGGCTTAGCGACATTTATTTCATGATCGACGATTTCTGGTGGACGGCTTCTTATGTCTTCTCGGGCATCTGGCAGAGCGCCGGCTGGGGTACGATCTTGTATCTGGCCGCGATGACCGCGATTGATCCCGCGCTGTACGAATCCGCGGAGATGGACGGCGCGGGGCGCTTCAACAAGATGTGGTTTATTACAATTCCCGGCATCGCGCCGACGATTCTGATCCTGCTGATCATCAACATCGGCAACCTGACCACGATCGGCTTCGAGCACATTTTTGCGTTGCAAAATCCGATCGTACTCGATATTTCCCAGGTAATATCGACATTTATTTACTCTTACGGCATCGTGCAAGGCAACTATAGCATCACCACGGCAGTCGATACGGTGCAGTCGCTGGTCAACCTTGTACTCATTCTGGGCGCCAACTATACGGTACGCCGGGCAGGGGGGCAGGGACTATGGTAGACAAGCGCAGTGGAGACAACAACAGCTTAGTCAACAACAGTGTGAAGCGCAGAAAGCCGATTCGCTACCAGGATGTACTGTTCAATATTTTCAATTACGGCTTCATCATCTTCTTCACCTTTCTGTGCGTGTTTCCGTTCCTGAATCAGTTCGCCACTGCGTTTAGCGGCGAGTATGCGATTCAGACCGGGCAGGTCTTCATCTGGCCGGTGGACTTCCAGCTTGATGCGATTAAGGCGGTACTGATCGACAGCGTTATTTTCCGGGCGCTGCTCGTCACGATCTTCCTGGCGGTCGTCGGCACGATGCTCAATGTCATCTTCACGGTCATCACGGCGTATCCGCTGTCGCGTCGGGACTTGAAATGGAAGGTGCCGGTGATCAACTTCATCCTGATCACGATGCTGTTCTCCGGCGGCATGATCCCGTCCTTCTTGCTCGTCAAGGAGATGGGGCTGCTCAATACGGTCTGGGCGCTCATCGTCCCGGGCCTGGTCAACGCCTTCTACGTGTTCATCATGATGTCGTTCTTCCGGTCCATGCCGGACGAGATTCGGGAATCGGCGACTGTCGACGGCTGCAGCAATCTGAAGTATATTCTCAAGTTCGTGCTGCCGCTCTCCAAGGCGTCGCTGGCGACCATTGGCTTGTTCTATGCGGTCATGCACTGGAACAGCTATTTCGCCGCAGTACTCTATATCGACAATCCCGATCTGTATCCGCTGCAGGTCAAGCTGCGCAATATATTGCTGCTGTCGCAGATGGATACATCCATGGAGACGCTCCAGCAGGAGCTCGGACTCGAGCTGATTCAAGAATCGCTCAAGGCCGCAACCATCGTTTATTCTACCGTTCCGATCTTGCTGGTGTACCCTTGGCTGCAAAAATATTTTGTCAAAGGGGTCATGATCGGTTCGGTTAAAGGATAATGCAATCATTACTTTAGGGGGTAACGGGGTATGATGAAAAAAGCAGGACAAGTCATGGGCATCTTGCTGCTCGTGCTGGCAATTGTGGGCTGTTCGGCCAATGGCGGAAACAGTGGCAACAATAGCGGGGCAAGCGGAAACAATGGCGGTAACGAAGAGCCGGCGGAGATGGAAACGGTCCGCGTCTCCATCTGGGATCGCGGGACGGCGCCGGAAGGCCAGCAAATCACCGACACGCTCATGTCGCGCTGGATCAATGAGCAAGTCGCCGAGCTGGGCATCCAGATCGAGTTCGTGCCGCTGCCGCGCTCCGAGGAGTCGGCCAAGCTGAGCGCGTGGATGGCTTCGGGGACGGCGCCGGACGTCGTGCTGACGTATGACGCCAATACATTCCTCAAATTCGCTTCGCAAGGCGGACTGGCGCCGCTCGACGAGTCGATCGAGGCGTATGGCCAGGACCTGATGGAGAACAACAAGGAAGCCATGGAAGCGGCCGGTACGTATGAAGATACGCGCTATGCCGTGATGGCCAAAAAGCCGAACACGACGGGTCCGACGATGAGCATTCGTCAAGATTGGCTGGATGAGGTCGGCATGGATGTGCCGACGACGGTCGACGAGCTGTACGAGGTGCTCAAGGCGTTCAAGGAGCAGGATCCGGGCGACGTAGGCGCGGACAAAGTCATTCCGTACTCGATTCCGGCGTTCGGCCAATCGATGAAGGGCTTCATGTACGGCGTGGGCTTCGGACTGGGCATGAAAATGGACGGTCCCGGCACGCAGATCTACCTGCCGACCGGCAACATCAAGGATGGAGAGTTCCATTCCGGAATCGTCACCGAAGAAGGACGCGCTCTGTTCGAAACGATGAACCGCTTCTATAAAGAAGGACTTCTTCCGAAGGAATTCATCACCGACGTCAACTCGCAAAACCATAGCGAAAATCTGCTCGCCGGTCGTGTCGGCTTCGTCGATTCCAACGAACCTGCCTACAACCTGGATAAGCAGATGCGCGAAAAAATGCCGGATGTGGATTGGGTAACGGTCGAACCGTTCGTCGCGCCGGACGGCTCGCAAATGATCACGGCCGGCTATCCGTTTGGCATGTTCATCATGGTGCCGAAGACGAGCGCGGACAAAACCGACGCCGTCATCAAGTACCTGAACTGGATGTCCGATCCGGACGTCATGGTCACGCTGATGGACGGGTTCGAAGGCGAGCAATACACGATGGAAGACGGCTTGCGTCTGGTCATCGATCCGGACAAAAAGAAAAACGAAATCAGCTGGTATTCCTCCGACCTGGCGATCATGAGCCTCGGGCTGCCATGGTATCCGTCGGACACGGCTCTGATTCAGTACGAGACCGAAGGCGAATGGTTCGCTACCAAGGTCGTCGAGTATCGGGAAATCGTAACGGAATATGCGGAGTTCCAGCCGCTGCTCACCAATGAGCGCCCGTTCGGCGAGAAGAACACAAGCTCTCTGGATGCGATGCTGTATGAGGAGCTGTCCAAAATCATCATTGCCGACGATTTCGACACCGCGTATGAAGCGATGCTGAAGCGTTGGGAGCAAATGGGCGGACCGACGTACGACGAAGAAGTCACAGCCGGTCTGAAAGAAATCGGCTGGATCGAGTAATGACGAATCGCAAGCAGGATATCTGCATGCATGGCGGGGACGACTACGACCGGTTTCACGGGGCGGTCGTCCCTCCGATCTATCAAAGTTCGCTCTACACGCGCAAAACGAAAAACCACGGCTATACGTATTCGCGGGTTGCGAATCCGACCGTAGAAGTGGCAGAGCGCAAGCTGGCGCTGCTCGAGGAGGGGGAGGCGGCGCTCGCCTTCTCCTCCGGCATGGCCGCGATCACGGCGGGCATCCTGCACTACGCCAAGCAAGGCGCGCACATCGTGACGCTGCGCAGCGTATACACGCCGGCCAGGCTGTTCCTGGAGGACTACTTGCCGCGCTTCGGCATCGAGACGACGCTCGTATCGGGCGAGCGCATCGAGGACTTCGAGGCCGCCATCCGCGACAACACGAGCCTGGTCTACCTCGAGTCGCCGGTGTCCAATGTCTTCAGCCTGCAGGACCTGGGCGCGATCGCCGAGCTGGCGCGCAGCAAAGGGATTGCCACGATGGTGGACAATACGTATGCTACACCGCTCTATCAGAATCCGCTGCGGCTGGGCATCGATGCGGTCGTGCATTCCGCGTCCAAGTACCTGGGCGGGCACAGCGACCTGATCGGCGGCGTCCTGATCGGCTCCGCCGCGCTATGCGAGCAGATGAAGCATGCCGAGCGCGGCATGCTCGGCGCGGTCATGGATCCGCAGACGGCGGCCTTGCTCACGCGCGGCCTGCGGACGCTGCCGGTGCGGATGGCCCAGCACGCGGCCAATGCGGCCGAGGTCGCGCAATTCCTCGCCTCGCATCCGGCTGTGGAGCGGGTCTACTACCCGGGACTGGCGGACCATCCGCAGTCCGAGCTGGTCCGGCGGCAGATGTCCGGCAGCTCGGGCCTGATGAGCTTTATTCCAAAGGCGGACGAGGAGCGGATCAAGGAGCTGCCGAAGGCGCTGGAGGTCTTCGAGATCGGCCCGAGCTGGGGCGGCTTCGAGAGCCTGATGAATTTCCCTGGGGTGGGCCTGCCGGAAGAGGCGCTCACACACACGGGGATTCCGAGGGGACTGGTGCGCATCTCGGTCGGACTGGAGAGCGCGGCGGCCATCATGGAGGACCTGGATCGCGGCTTGCGCCGTATCGCCCGGACGTGATGGACGCGTGATGAGCGCGTGATGGCTGGATACAAGCGGGACCAGTACTTGAAGCCTGCATACGTATCGGCCTTCACCGAACTAGAGGAACGTGCGGCGAGGCGCGCATTCGGTACTGCGGCGTGCGTCTGCACCCGCGCTCAGCCGTGTGCTTGCGACATTGTGAACAAGAGGAGGACTTGCCCATGCTACGATCTGCCGGCATTGCCGAGATACAATCTACTGTCACTGCCGAAGATCGGCGCAGTGGCGCTGCTTCCTCTCGCATGCTCTGGACCTATCCCGGCGCTGCTCGCCAACGCAAGGACGAGCACCCGCGTCAGCAGCAGCAGTCGGACCAGACGGCGCACAGCGCGTGCGAGATGCAGCGAATTGCCAAACGGCTGCAGCGCTACATCGCCGGGCACTGCTGCCGCGCGCTGGATATGACCGAGCTCGCCGAGCGCGAGCACCTGTCGCGTTCGCACATGTTCAAGATTTTCAAGAAATACAACGGCTGTACGCCGTACCACTATCTGATGGAGCAGCGCATCGGACTGGCCAAGCGGCTGCTGCGGCGCTCCGAGGAGAGCGTTGCCCAGATCGGCATGCGCATCGGCTTCAACGATCCGTCGCATTTCAATCGCTCCTTCAAGGAGGCCACGGGGATGACGCCGGGGGCTTATCAGTCGGCCGTGCAATGCGGCGCTGCAGGAGAGTCGGGCTCGCCGCGGCGGCGGCATCGTCACGCCTGATCCGCCGCGTGTGTCAGCGCCAAGGGCGGAGGTGCCAATGCGAAAGTCGGCGGCCATGCATGTGCTTTTCCCTCCGTACGCAGCTCCTAGCGCGGGGGCCGGCGGCATGACGACGGTCGGACGGCCACCTTGAGCAAGGCCCAATGCGCGAAACAGTCTCATGCGCGAAGCAGTACCACGCCGAAACGAAATCGCCTTTGGACCTGCGGCAACAGTTTGTTGACGTGGGTTTGAAGGCGATTTTGCTTGCTCAGAAGCAGGATCAACGAATCTAGCGGTTGCCACAGCGGCTATTCGGCCTAAAACAGCATCGATTAAATTGTAACGGTTACCACAGTGCTTATTTCTGTGAAATCGATCAAAAAAGCATGATTTGGAACAAATAAGCGCTGTGGCAACCATTAGGTTCGAAATCAATTAAAATTGGACGAAATAAGCGCGATAATAACCGTTAGCTCAGAGCGTGTCCCATCAGTCCATGGGATTGCGGGGGTTTGGACAAACAAATGGAGCGCGTTTCATCGGGGCCTGACATGTGAGGCTTTTGAAGGTTTCGGACAATCGGAGCGGCTTGCTTATTTCAACGTTCATGTCTAATTTTGTAATAGGTATTGTATTATTTTGGAGAACGCCCTATAATAGGGGCATACAATTTGCGACAAGTGGGAAGCACCCGCACAGGCAGATCTGCCTTGCTGTGGGTGTTTTTGTTTGTCATGTTCAGGATGAACTGGGCGAAGGTGGGAGGATTATGAGGATTTATGTCGAAATGGAAAGGGAGAGCGTCTTAAGGACTAATTAGTCAAGGTTGATTGCGACCTTGGAATTAGGGATGGGGGGATATAATGGCCATGCAAAAAGGGACTTCGAAATCATGGATGAGGAAAACATCGACAGGCGAGGGGAGCAGGACGCTCCAAGAACAAGCTGAGGAGGAACGCATGCAGGATGGAAGAGAGCAACGGCATCTCACGGTGCTGCCGGGAAATAAACAAGCACAGACATTAAGAGGATCTGTAGGACCAGGCAGCGGGGCTCGGGAGGGGAGGCATAGCCAGAATGGACAGTCGACACGTCCCTATGGCTACTGGAATCCGGTAGCTCCGGCCAATCGTTCACGGCAGGCGATGACGAATTGGGCGCAGCGCTACAAGGTCCGGATGGGACTTGGCGCAGGATTGGAGATCGGGCAAGGAAACTCGCGGTATGGGCAGCCGGGCGGGGTGCCGAGCTGGCTCTTGGATCCCGGGAAGCGCAAGCAGAAAACGGATACGCCGGATAACGAAGATCGATCATAAACATCGTCAAAGAAGATCTAAACCGAATCAAGGTGAAGCGGCTGGGGCCAATCTTTGGTCGCGACGCAAGTTACTTTCGAGAATGTAGAGTCCGTTAATAAGCGTGAAGCTTATCAATACTGAACATTTAAAAAATGCACCGTGCCGCCAATCGGCGGCATGGTGCTTTGCCTTGAAGGGTAGAAGGGAACCGGAACGACCACAGGCGTACAATCAAAACAAGTAAAGGGGAAGATGAAATCATGAAAAAAATCATCCTGTTGACCGTTGGTGCATTTCTTACGGGGCTGGCGCTGGCTTATGCGGCTTTTGCCGAGGAGGCGAGGCTGCAATTTAGCGATGTGACAGGCCATTGGGGGGAGAGTGGCATCATGGGAGCGGTCGGTAAAGGATACGTCCAGGGCTATCCAGACGGCACCTTCCGGCCAGATCGCAAGGTGTCGTATGCCGAGTTTTTGAAAATGACCGTGGACGCGCTTGGAATGCAAACGAATGAGGCAGCAGGTGGAAAATGGTACGCGCCGTATGTCGAGGCTGCAACGAGGGCGAAAATCTACAAAACGAGCGACTTCGAGGACGCTTCTTGGGACGCGCCGATTCCGCGCAAGGATATGGCCATGCTTGCTGGCCGGGCTGTAGGGGCTGAAATGTATTCGCAATTTGCGTATCAGGAAACAGCCGAGGAATATTTGTACGTCGCTGCGAATCTCGGCCTAGTCAAGGGCATGGGCGCTGGCAAGGCTGCGCCGGAGGGGGAGACGACGCGGGCGCAGGCGGTGACGATCATTGAGCGCATGCTGAAGGTGAAGGACGGCCAGACGCTCGAGCCAGCCGACAGGAACACGCGGATGGACGCGGAGCTGGCGTGGCATCGCACGAACATGTACACGGCCTTGGAGAACGAATTGCATTTTGACCGCATCGGCACGCAGTTCGGCCGCAATGGCTATGTGATGGAGACGAAGGACGGATTGTATAAAGGCGAGATGCTGAACCTGTACGTCATCGACCTGGAAGACCCGAACGATCCGTACCGGCATGTGGTGAAGGATATTGATTCTTTGATTTGGATGCGTAGTAAATACTACGGGATGCACCCGATTAAAGATTTCCCTGAAAGCTATTTGCTCTATTTCTCGACAAAGATTCACTACAACAAAGATACCTCTAAATATGCGGATACAGGACAACGTCAAAAAATTGGCACGGTTGGCTTTGGCACTACTGACATCAATGCATTTATAGAAGGTGATTTGAACGGATTATCCGCTGTGTATACAAAAACCGGTGAGCATTTGCCAGGAGCCAGCACGTTCATTCTCCCTAAAGCTCGCTTTGACAATGAAGATTCTATTGCAATAGATTTGATTTCACCGGGATCTAGCAATGCGACTCACAAAACGTTAACCTTATTCACGCAAAGTTAAAGGGGAGGCCCGGACTTGCAAAAATTTATGAAAAACAGCGGTTCATATATACTCATATTTGTCCTTCTGATTACAGCATTTCCGTTATCTCCTACGTCACAAGCGATTGCTGCAAATATCACAGAAACCATTCCAGTCAGTTTCGGCGATCTGGAGGACAAGCTTTATCGCAGTAGTGGGGCAATGTACGGCCCGAACGAAACGATGCAGTCGAGTACGATATCCCTAGATGCCGGCGAGGGAAAGGTCATCGAGAAGCTGGCATGGTATATCGGATCAGAAGAAATGATCGAAGTTACCGCTGCAATCGGAAAACAAACATGGTCAGGCAGAAGTAAAATAACAGGAACTCCTTTGGATGTAAAATCTGAAGACAACAATGGCGGATTTGGGGGATGGTATACCTGGGATCGCTATGGCTTGGGCAGCAAAGGAGACGGACGCAGATGGTACTCCAGCGTACAACCTAACGGTTGCGCGGAAGGGCCGTCGGACCCCGACAAAGATAACGTTCCGATGTGGCCCGGTTGTAGTTATGATGAGTTGATCAGCGTATTAACCCGGAATAAGCCCTACAAACTTGATGGGGCCGATACTGCAATGACGATTCCATCTTATGCTGTCTCCAAGAACGAATTGCAAGCAGAAAATGTTTTTGCTGACTTTGAAACAGAAGTGGAAATGACTGAACTCGAAAAAAAAGGATACACCGACAATAGTACCCGCTACCACGACTTCGAAGTCGTCGATACCGACACGATCCATATCTACTACGGTCAAGACTTTATAAATGACGAATACAATCAACCTTGGTCCAATCCATGGGCGCAAATGAACATCTATTTCGCCAAGTTCAAAGCAGATTTCGTATCCAAGACGTATCAATTTCCCGGCACGCTCAAGGTAACCTACGGCCCGGCCGGAGGGAAGCTCATTACCCGGCATTATACCACGACAGGGCAGAGCCTGGCCGCCGTCTTTCCGGACGACGTGAGGGATATGGAGGTCGGCCAGTCGTATTCGACGACACCGCCCTCCAATCCCACTTACACGTACGAAGGCTACAAGAAAACCACCACCGGCACGCCGCCAAGCGGCGGGGCGATCCAAACGAGCGATCCGCCAACCTTTACGTACGACGGTTCCTACGGTATCTATTATCTCTACCTGTATTATAAGCCCGTCGTGCCGGAGAGCAGTGGCGAGTTGAACATCCGACACATGGTCCGGACCGGCTCCAGCGGTCCGTTCACGCTTGCGGACGAGGAATTCCAAATCGTGCCCTTGCCATATAGCCAAACATTGAACGGAAAGGCAGCGTATGGCGACCTGATTGGCTCCAACGTGTACTACACCGGCTACGGCAGCGCCTATACCGGCCACGATTCGGTACCGGTCAGCATGACAACGTCTCAAAAGAAGGCGTACGTTTCATTCTACTATGAAGCCAGCGATAACGAGCCGGGCACATTCAGCGGTGACTTCGAAGTGGTCCCGGGGACGATCGACTACCAAGATCCGTTCGCACTCGTGCCCAAAGATTTTGAAATGAACGGGTGTACCTATCAATCCCATCGTTACCGCATTGTACATGTCGCGTCCGGCACGACCAGCACAATCAATGCGACGGGCATGACCACGTCATCGTCATTCGTGTACGATACATACCCCAGTGCGATCAAGACCGGCTCGCATCAGGTGTTTCTCAAGATTTTTACGGATTGCGGCGAATCGGAATGGATCGGACCGAAGCCACTGGAGGTAGAAGTGGCGGCGGACAATCGACCGCCGGTGTTCCAGATCGCCTTCGTCGATCCGCAGCACCCGACTGTACCCGTGTACTCGGCCCAGGAAGGCACCCGGCTGAATCTGGTCGTGATCGAGGACCCGTCGGTGCCGACGCCGTACGATCCGGAAGGGCACAAGACCATTTTCCGCGGCTTCGACTTCACCGAGAGCACGGACTGGGCCAAGACGATTCCCCAGCAGGGGTATTCCGACATCCTGATGTCGCAGTTCGGCATGCATGCCAACATTAAAGGCACGATGTGCGACGAGCTCGGTGCCTGCGCGGAAGCGACAACGTACATTCGCGTCATTCCACCGAATCCGGTGCCGGTCATCGACGGGCCGGAGCGTGTCGTCGAGGGGCGCCCGTACGAAGGTGAATTCGATAGCTCGCGCAGCTACAGCCCCGTTGGCCGCAGCATCAACCATAGCCGAGACGAGTGGACGAATGTGCGCGAGATTTATCCGAATCCAGGCCAAGAAATCATCACGCTGCATGTATACGATTCCATCGGCTTGAAATCGGTCGAGCCCGACGAATACGAGCTGACCGTGCTGGAGGATCTGCCGCCCGAGGTAGAGCTGATCGGCTCGCGCACGGCGGTGCGTAATACGCCGTTCACGTATAGCGTGGAGGCCAGCAGTCCGGATGGGGATGAGATCGTCAGCCGGACGGTGAAGCGGCGTTACGACGCA
Source organism: Paenibacillus sabuli (assembly GCF_014705605.1). Taxonomy (GTDB): domain Bacteria; phylum Bacillota; class Bacilli; order Paenibacillales; family Paenibacillaceae; genus Paenibacillus_D; species Paenibacillus_D sabuli. The sequence continues at coordinate 2,057 of NZ_JACXIZ010000032.1, read as the reverse complement.
GCCAACGACGGCTCCTTCACCAATGATTCGCCGCTGAGCATCAGCGTCAACGGCTTGTACAAGTTCACCGAGACGTTTACGCGCGTAGGGAAGTACCAATACGAAGTGTGCGCGGAGGAGGACTGGGGCAAGCGGGCCTGCACGGTGGAGATCGTCGACGTCGTCAATGACGCGCCGTTTGTGACGTTCGATATCCAGTCTACCGTGCAAGAGCCGGTGGCCATACCTAAAATCTCGATTTCCAACGAGAAGTTTTTACTTTCCACGTGGAAGAACACCGACATTGCCAGTGAAAGCAGACGAAAGGATTGGATGATTAATCCGGCAACAGGGTACCTTGGCCACGTGCCGACAGAAGGTGAAATCTACCTTAGCCCTGCCGTGCTGCCGCCATTCAGCAGCACTAGAACGATTTCACTTCCCTTGACGTATTGGGATACGAGCACATTTCGTGAATATACGTATGAGCACCATTATCTGAATGAGGATTGGATGCTCAGTAATGCGAAAAACGATAACAGCGATCATTTTGTTGTTGCCTTTTCCAGCTCAGGTACGAAGCAAGGGAATGGAAGAGAGGATCGGGTCATCTTTAAAATCGATCGTATCCATGAGATCGTGGTCCTCGCCCATCCCTACTCGGACCAATATGAGTGGTATACATTCGATTCGATTGTAAATCCGTCGGGCACACCGTTTCACCGCTCAACGTTGCCGCCGCCGATCCAGATTGGGCAGGGCAAAACTGCACGTACTGGTAACATCACACATGCTGGATACCAGGATTTTGTTGTTGCGCATATCCCGGATGTGAACCAGCATACGAGCAGCGATAATCGGTATACCATAAGCGGGTACACGTGGCAGAACGACGAGACGCCTGTCAGCAGCTGGTCATCCGATGATGAAGAAGACAATGATTTACGGATTACGAGGATGCTGAGAGAAGGGAAGAAATTTGAGAATGACGCCAAAGGAAAGTGGTACATCTATGGTTTTGATTACGGGCAGTGGCCCAAGAGAGCTGCACTGAATCAGTTTAATCCATTTACCAAGCAGTTTTCTTTGATCCGGCTCGACGATCATGTCAAAAATGCAGACGATGCCGCCGAAGATATTTTCGTTTCGCCGGACGGCAAGACGGGAATCTTGCATGAATACGATTACGGCGGAGAAGTGATCGACATGCGCAATGGCGAGAGAATTCAACGTTTGAGCGAGTTGGGAGTCGGCTACTCGAAAAGCTCAAAAAAATTATCGGCTGACTATGTGTTTATCCAAACAGACAACTTGCTCAAGTGGGGAAACGGCGAGGTGACCCGCACCTCATTGCCCGGTGCTACCGAACTCACCAACGATCAATACATGTACCAGTGGGGCGCGAATCAAACGCTCCAGGCGGTTGAGCTGGCCACCGGCAACACGATAAATATCGGGAGCTACGCGGGCAGCACAAGATCGGAAGCACTGCTTGACGACGGATCGCTTGTAGTGCGGGAAAATACCGACAGCACATCCCGGCTCTATGTATACAAAAGCGCGCCGAAGGAATCGTCCACCGTTCCGCTGCTCACACAGCAGCAGCTGCGCGGCGGTCCAAGCCTGGACAACATCGAATTGCGCTTCCGGATGCGGCTCAATCAGGTCGGCTCCAGCAAGCTATACTCCGGCTTCTCGTACAAGATGCAGGACAACCGCAACATGTACCGCGTCGAGATGAATCGCGACACGCTGCGGCTGGTGAAGGTCAGCAATGGGAAGCGGACCGTGCTGAAAAGCATTGCATTGGCTACCCCTGCCAGCACGTTCGCAGATATTCGCATCCATGTGCTCGATGATCGGCATCGTGTCTACGTGAACGGCGCGCCGCTGATCGACATCACGGACAGCACCTTCTCCGGCGGCAAGTTCGGGCCGTACTCGGAAATCCAACGGACGGAATTCGACCGGGTCTTGTATGCGGATCTGGCCGTGCTGAGCAACGAGCTGCGCCTGACGAATGTGGCGCTGGTGGATACCGACGTCGAGTACCAGACGACGAGCGAGGACGCGGAGAA
>NZ_JACXIZ010000031.1 GCF_014705605.1 Paenibacillus sabuli | reverse complement strand
CTGCGCGGCGTGCCCCGCCGCCTCCGCCGCGCGCCGTCACGCCCCGCGCAGCGCCGTTCATCGCGCGCTCCCGGCCGGCACGGACGGCTCGCGGCCGCTCCCGGTCAGACCGCCTCCGGCCTGCTCACTCCCAGTCGGCTCTCTTCGGGCCTGACTGCTGCCGCTCCGGTCATCGGCTACCGGGCCCGCCTGCGGCACGGCTGCAGCCGCTGGTTGCCGCGCGGACGGATCCGCCGGCGCGCCATGTCGGCTCTCCGACTGTGCAGTTGCCGCCGTCTGCAGCACCGGTCGAATCCGCTGCTGCTCGCCGTCGAAGTAATACAGATGCTCGCGCCGCACCTGCAGCCGCACCGCGCCGAGCGGTCGCTCCGCCTGATCAAAGCATTTTACCGCCACGCTGGCGCCGCAGGGCAGCTGCGCCTTGTAGACGATCTCCGCGCCAAGCAGCTCGCGCGCGCTCAGCCGCGCCTCCAGCGTCAGAGCGCCTTGCTCTGCCTCCACCGTTGCCGCACCTGGCCCTGGACCTGTGGCGGCCGCTGCGGCCGACCCCGTCACGCCCCCTTGCTCCGCCGACATCTTCACGGCTGCCCGCTGCGATTCCATCGTCACGTCCCTTGCTTCCGGCTCGCTCGCCGCCGCACTCGACCGCTCCTCCGCCGATGCACGCAACTCCGGCCCCGCCTCCGTCAGCGTCCCGCCTGCCCCATTCGCCGCTGCCGGCGCCAGCAGCCGCGCCTTCTCCGGGCGGAAGCCGATATACGTGGCGCCGGGCGGCGCCTCGGCCTGCTCGGCGGCGCTCAGGCTCGTCAGCTCCAGCACATTCATCGGCGGCGTGCCGATGAACTGGCAGGCGAACAGATTGGCCGGATCGTGATATAGCCCGTGCGGCGTGTCCGCCTGCATGATGCGACCGTGGTTCATCAACACGATGCGGGTGCCCATGCTCATCGCCTCCACCTGATCGTGGGTGACGTAGACGAACGTCGCGCCCAGCCGCGCGTGCAGCTCGATCAGCTCCATCCGCATCTGCTGCCGCAGCTTGGCGTCCAGATTGGAGAGCGGCTCGTCCATCAGGAAGACGGCCGGCTGCTTCACCATCGCCCGGGCGAGCGCCACGCGCTGGCGCTCGCCGCCGGAGAGGAATTCCGGCTTTTTGCGCAGATGCGGGGTCAGCCCTACCGTATCGGCGATCTCCGTCACGAGCCGGGTGCGCTCGGCCTTGGGCACCTTGTTGTTTTTGAGCCCGTATTCAATGTTCTGCCAGGCGGCTGCCCGCTTCGCCGTAATCCTCCGCTGGCGCCTCGGACAGCCGGCCGCCGGCCAGGAAGTGCAGCGGACTCGCCTGCGCGTCATGCGGCCGGAAGGCATGGGAATAGTCATACTGGCGCAGCTCGTCCAAGGTCATGTCCATGACCCGGCCCGAGCCGTCCGAGGTGCGGTCGATCGTCAGGTCGTGAATGACGACGAGCCGTCCGTCCTTCGTCAGCTGAACGTCGAGCTCGAGCGCGCCGGCGCCCATCCGGCGAGCCAGCTCGAAGGCCGCCATCGTATTCTCCGGCGCATAGGCGCTTGCGCCGCGATGGGCGAGGATACGGCTGCCGCTCATACGCCCGCCCCCTTCACTTCGGCGCACACATCCGGCACATCGGTGATGATCGCATCCACGCCGCAAGCCAGCATCCGCCCCAGCTCGGGACGATCGTTGACCGTCCACGCATGCACGGCGATCCCGGCGGCGTGCGCCTCGCGAATCATATCCTCGTTGACCCCGATATACAGCGGATGCAGAGCGTCGGCTCCCGCCGAGCGGGCGTAGCGCCCCGCCAGGTGCAGGCCGGCGAAGTGCAGCAGCCCCGCCTTCATGTGCGGGTACGCCTGCTTGAGCCGCACCATCGTCGTGTGGTTGAACGAGGAGAAGATCACCTGCTCGGTCGTGCCGCCGGCCTCCACCAGCTCGGCCGCGCGCAATGCCAGATCGCGGTACTGCTCGCGCTTGCCCATCACGTCCTTTACCTCGATATTGAGATAGAGTCCGCGAGCCTTGACGAGCTGCAGCACCTCGCGCAGCGTCGGAATCGCCGCATGCGGGTACCGCCTCCTCGAAGCGCTTGTTGTAATTAAACGTCCGCAGCTCCTCCAGCGTATAGCTCGTCACATCGCCGCTGCCGTCGGAGGTGCGATCGAGCGTATCGTCGTGCAGCAGCACGATCTCGCCGTCCCGCGTCAGCTGGATGTCGATCTCGTAGCCGTCGGCGCCCTGCTCCGCTGCCAGCAGCAGCGCCTCCATCGTATTCTCCGGCGCATAGGCGCTCGCGCCGCGATGCGCCAGGATCTTCGCTTCGCTCTTCATCGTCCTCATCCTTTCTCATTGCGCATTCTTAAAAATGGCCGACAAGCTCCGTCATATCGCGCAGCACGTACGTCGGCCGCAGGCCGCTATGCGCCAGCTCGGCCAGCGCCGTCACGCCCGTCAGCACGAGCGCAGTCGCCATGCCGCTCTGCGTGCCGAGCGCGATATCCGTCTCGAGCCGGTCGCCGACCATCAGACATTGTTCCGGCGGCAGACCGAGGCCGCGCAGCGCCTGGTTCGCGTAATACCGCGACGGCTTGCCGATCACCAGCTCCGCGACGGCACCGGAGGCGGTCTCGAGCGCCCGCACCATCGTCCATGTGTCGGGAATCCAGCCGCGCGGCACCGGGCAGACCGGATCGGGATTGACCGCGATCAGCCGCGCGCCCGCGCGGACGGCCAGCATGCCGAGCCGCAATTTCTCGTACGTGAGCGCGCGGTCCATGCCGACCAGCACATGGGTCGCATGCTCCGGCGCACGCGCCACCGCGACCCCGCTCAGCTCCATCTGCGCCCGCATCGCCTCCTCCCCGACGAGGAAGACGCTCGCCTGCGGCGCCTGCTCCCTGAAGTACTGCCCGCTCAGATGCAGCGCGGTCAGCACCTCCTCCTCCTCGCAGTCCACGCCGAGCCGTTGCAGCCGCCGCTTGCAATCCAGTCGGGTGTGGACGGAGCTGTTGGTGAGGAAGCGGATTTTTTTGCCCTGCCTGCGCAGCTCGTCAATCGTCCGCTTCGCGCCCGGCACCGGCTCGTCGCCGACATAGACGGTGCCGTCGAGATCGAAGCAATACGCCGCGTATTCGCGGACGCCGTGATTGCCGCGTTGCAATTGCGCGTTCCCCTCCCCTGACTGCCTGCGGGCACGCCAAAAAACCCAGCCTCAGAAAGCTGTACGCCGCGCCCAAGCCGTCATACGGGCCTGAGCCGGGTACTGCGCATTTCTGACCGCCGGGTTTTCTCATCGTCTCCACCCTGGGACAGTCGATTCAATTGTGTGCATGCCATAGCGCGGCATTGCCGACCGATACATAGTCCGCGCCGCTGGCGAGCGCCTCGCGCAGCTCTTCCGGATGCCGGATCAGCCCGCCGACTATGAGCGGCTGACGGATCCGCGCCCGCATCTCGCGGATGATGCGCGGCATCAGGCCGGGCATCAGCTCCACCTCGTCCGGCCTGGACGAAGCGATCATGCGCAGCGCCGTCTCGAAGGCCGACGTGTCGATCGCGAACAGCCGCTGCGTGCTGCGCAGGCCATGCTGTCTGGCCGTGGCGATGGCCTGACTTTTGGTCGTGATGATGCCGTCCGCCTTGACCGTCTCGGCCAGATACTCAATCGCGGCCGCATCTCGCCCGATTCCGCCGACCATTTCCACATGCACATACACCTGCTTGCCCGCCTGCCGCAGCGCCGACACGATCTGCTGAAGGTTGTTGATGTTGCCGGTCATCAGATTGAGCCGCCTGACCTTGCTTGCCATCGCTTGCGCGATTTGGCCTTCTTCGGTTATCGACGCAATGACGGGATAAGGCTTCATCGCCGCTTCCTTCTTTCGCCGCTCGGCTAGCCAAGCTTTCTTGGTGTTGCCTTCATCATACCGGCGAATTGTTCGCGCTGTGTCAGCGGGCTGTAAAGGTTTCGTGTAGACGCGACGCTCTCCCGAACGTCGCGGTTGCAGAGCGGGCCGTCAGCGGTTATAACGATGCTCTTCCTCCGGTCGCCGTCTGTTCATCCGATCGCCTCCGCGACGAATCCGCGTCTGCCGACGATGTCTGGGCTTCGGATGTTGCTCCGGAATCCGGCAGCGCCTCCTGGCCCGCCCGAATGCGCGTGAAGTAGACACCGGCTATCATCAGCGCCGCATTCGAGAAAAAAATCGATGTGAGCCCCAAGACGCCGGCAACGCCGCCAAACACAATCGGCGCGCAAAATTGCAGCGTTCGATTAATCGACACCCGCATGCCGAGCACCTCGCCATGCCGCTGAGACGGTGTATGATTGAGCGTATACACCATGCTTAGCGGCTGTCCAATCCCGAGACTCGCACCGAGCGTCGCAATAATCAAGGCGAGCGCAACGGCAGAATCGGTAAGCCCGAGGGCCAGATATAACGTGGCGCTGATTGCCAGCGCCGTCGTCATAATGGTCGTACGGCCAAACCGTAAAACGAGCGGGAACTGCACGAAGCGTACGAGAATCGCCATGAAGGCCGACAGCGACAACATCATGCCGATTCGACTTGCGGACATCCCGATGCTGGTTGCATAAAGCGGGAAATAGGCGACGATTAATTCTTTTGAATATAGTCCGATCCCGCCGATCAATATCGCCTTGCGGAGATTCACATTGCGAAGCAGCGTCCAGGTGGAGCCTTGGTATGGATAGGTCTTCGTCGTACGCGGTCCGCTAGCACGCCAATGTTCGCTACGCACCAGCAAGATGAGCGTCAACCCAAGCAACGCCGACGAGGCGGCAATGAAGTACGTCGCCGAAAACCCGTAGTGCGCATATGTAAAGCCGGTTACAAGCGGCCCAAGCATATCTCCTGCGGCCGCCGACATGCTGTGAGCCGTAATCAACTTGTCCCGATTGCCCGGCAGGTTGCCGATTGTCTTCTGCATGGACAAAATCATTAATAATTGAAAAAAACCGAACAAGGTTTGCGAGAAAAACAACAACTCGATTTTGGGAATCAGGGCGGGGATCAGCAAGGCCGCGAACACACCGGCGCCGCCTGTGATCGCCCCCTTTTTTGCGCCGAATCGATCAACCCATTTGCCTGCGCGAACCGCGATGAGCATCGGCAGAAAGGATGTCGTTGAAACAAGCATCCCGATAATCGTTGACGAAACGCCCAGTTCCGCCGCATAGATCGGCATGATCGGGCGCGTGCCAAGCATCGCGAAAAAGAAAAACGTATTCACAGTCAAAAAGACGTAAAGCACCATAAAGCCTCACCAGCCTAACAAGCAAGCGTAAACGACCGACGCCGCAGCGCACAGCACACGTTTCGCAGTGAAAACAGAAGCCATCGCCCTGCTCTAAATCGCGCGGCGAGCAACGTCGGCCTCCCCGTATAGATGACAGGCAACGGTATGCCCGTCCCCTACCTCGATCAGTTCGGGCATGTGTTCGGCGCAGGTCTCCATCGCCATCGGACAACGGGTGCGGAAGCGGCAGCCCGAGGGCGGATTCAGCGGACTTGGCAGCTCGCCGCTCAGCTTGAAGCCGTCGAGCTTTTTGTGCGTCACATCCATGGACGGCGTCGACTTGAACAGCGCCTGCGTATACGGATGATAGGGCTGCGCGTAGACATCTTCGACGCTCGCCACCTCAACGACCATGCCCAGATACATCACCATGACCGTATCGCTCATCAATTCAACGACATGGAGATCATGCGAAATGAAGATCATGGACAGGCGAAAATCCTGCTGCAGCTCGTGAAACAAATTAAGCGCCTGGGCTTGAATCGACTTGTCGAGCGCGGAGACCGCCTCGTCCGCGATGACGATCTTCGGTTCGAGCACGAGCGCCCGCGCAATGGCCACCCGCTGCCGTTGTCCGCCGCTCAGACTCTGCGGATAACGCTCGGCTGATGAACGCGGGATGCCGACGGCCTCCAGGTAACGATGCGCCGCAATTCTTCCGTCTTGCTTCGACGTCCCGTTGACCCAGAGCGGAAACGCCACGTTATCCAGCAATGTCATGCTCGGATTCAGCGATGAGAACGGATCCTGAAACACCATCTGGATATCCCGTCTCAGCTTGCGCAGTTCCTCGCCGCCCAGCGCGAGCAAGTTGTGTCCTTGATACATCACCCGTCCTCCGTCGGCCTCGATGAGACGAAGCACGAGCCGGGCAAGCGTTGACTTGCCGCAGCCGGATTCGCCAACAATGCCAAACGTGCGTTGCTTTTGCAAACGAAACGACACGTCGTTCACAGCGGATACTTCACTGGTCGTTCGCCCAAAAATATTTTTGCTCCGAAACGTCTTGGAAATATGGCTCACTTCGAGGATCGTATTCGAATCATCCATCCTCGTCTCTCCTCTCGACGCGTATCGTATGCATAGACGCGGTCAGCCGTCGGCCTCGCGAGCCTACGCCTTAATCTGCATAGCATCGCTGACGCCGTCCGAACACAAATTGATGGTAAGCGAAGTCAGAAAAAGAAAGATGCCCGGCACAATCGTCAGCACAGGTTTTACGAAGATCATCTGCTTAATGTTGTTGAGCATAATGCCCCATTCCGGCGTCGGCGGGTTAACGCCCAGTCCGAGGAAGCTCAGACCGGCGGCAATTACGATGCCCAGCGATATTTTCGTCGTGGCGAATACGAACACTTGCGGGAACACATTGGGCACCACCTGGTACCGGATGATCGAGAGATGGCCCGCTCCGCTCGACCTCGCCGCTTCGATGAATTCCCGCCCCCGGATGCGCTTGACTGCCGTCTCCGTCACCCGGGCAACTGGCGGGATGAAGACGATCGTAATGGCGATAATGATGTTCGTCATGCCTTGTCCAAGCGCTGCGGAGATGCCCAGGGACAGGATGACCGCAGGGAACGCATAGAAGATATCGAGCGTTCGCATGATAACCGTGTTCAACCACCCCCCAAAATATCCCGCAGCCAGTCCAAGCGTGCCGCCGATCAATGAGGAGACGACGACCGGCACGAATCCCGCGAGCAGCGTTAACCGTCCCCCGTATAAAATGCGGGTCAGCATGTCGCGTCCTTGTTCGTCCGTCCCGAGGAGATGACCGGATGCGCCAACCGGCTGCAGCCGGTTGGCGATATTGCCCTGATAGGGATCGTATGGCGTCAGCACGCCGGCAAACGTCGTCGCCAAAACAATCCCGACGAGAAAGACAAACGACGGAAACGCGACTTTGTTTTTCACAAACGCCCGAAGCGCCTTCCGGTATGGACTGTCTTCCTTGAACGCCCCCGGCGATGCCATGGCATCCAGATTCGCTTCCACTCGCTCTTCCCCCTTTTGTCCCGGTTATACGCGCTGCACTTTCGGATCGATCAGCGCGTGCAGGGCGTCAACGATAATATTCAAGACAACGAAGAAGATGGAGATAACCAGAATACCCGCCTGAATAATCGGATAATCCCGCTGTGTGATCCCCTGGTAGATCAGATGCCCAAGTCCCGGCCAGGAGAATACGGTCTCGACCAGCACCGATCCGCCCAGCAAATTGCCGAATTGCAACCCGGCCACCGTCAAAATCGGTGGCGTCGCATTTTTCATGACATGCAACAGAATCGTGATCGGGCGCGCGCCCTTCGCCCGCAACGTCAGGACAAATTCCTGATTTAATAACTCATACACGTTGCTACGCACCATCCGCGTCATCGTCCCGAGTGTGACCATGCCGGCAGCAACCGCTGGCAATACGAGATGTGCCAGCACGTCGAGGAAGCCGCCGCCCCCCATCGACGTCATGCCCATCGGAGGCAGCCAGCCCAGCATGATGCCGAATACCCCCATCAGGATGAGGCCACCCCAGAAGTTCGGCACGCTGATTCCGCAGATGGCAAGCATGTTGCCAAGCGAAGCAACCCACGAATTCGGTCGGTACGCTGCGTACACACCCAGCAGCACCGCGAAGAAAAAGGAGAAAAGCGATGAGGCGAGCGCGAGCAGCATGCTGTTGGCCAGCGCCTCGCCCATCAATTCATTGATCGAATACTTTTTGATAATGGATTGACCGAAATCCCCTTGCACCACCTTCCCGAGCCAGTTCATATACTGCAGAAGCAACGGCCGGTCAAGTCCCAGGTCACGAATCATGTTCTCCTTCGCTTCCTGCGATGCCTCCGGGGGCAGCAATGCATCGACCGGGTTCCCTGGAACGATCTGAATGAGCATGAATACGACAAAGGATACGCCCAGCAGTGTGGGAATCATGTAGACGATACGGCGCAACAAGAAATTCAGCATATCGCTCTCCTCCCGATGCGTCTTTCCTTCTGTCGCATCATTCCACCCATACGGTATCCAGATCAATAAACCAGTTCTGTGCCATTACAACACCTTTTACATTCGATGCAACCACACGCAAATTGAGATCATGTACGACGAACAGCCACGGCGCATCATCGGTAACGATACTATTGAGTTCCTTCATCAGTGGAATGAATTCTTCCTCCGACGCTACCTGTACTTCGCGGAGCAGTTCGTCAACCCGCTGATTATCGTACAGTCCTTTGTTGTTGCCTGCCGGCGGTACCGAGGTGCTCGCGAAATTGCGATCGAAGGCATGCATCGGCGCATAGGACCCCGTTGAGACCATGACGCCGCCCACGTTCTCACCGGGCGGGAATCCTGGCCGGTAGGTCTGGATCAACGCCCCCCATTCCATCACTTCAACCTCGACATCAATGCCGACCTCCGCCAGATTCTGCTGCAAAAATTCAATCATCGGCAACGGCCACATATTGCCGGACCCGCTGCTGGGCACGACGAACACCGTCTCAAAGCCATCGGGATAACCGGCTTCCGCCAACAGCTCTTTCGCTTTCTCCGGATCATAGGAATAGGTTGTACCGTCTTCTGAATACCAGTCATGACCTTCATACATGAACTGCACCGCAGGATTCGCAGCGCCGCCCAGCAGATCATTCGCCATGCCATCGCGGTCGATCGCGTAATTGGCCGCTTGGCGGACCAGCTTGTTGTCCCACGGTTCAACCTGAAGGTTCAGTATGATCGGCCACATATGCGGATAGTTGTTCAATAATACCTGGAAGCCCTCCTGACGCAGCATCTCCATCGATTCCGGCGGCGGCACCTCGGCCCAGTTGACCTCACCGGTCTGCAAGGCGGCAAGCCGCGAGCTCGCCTCCGGCATCGGCCGCAGGATAAGCTGATCCAGCTTGGGAACCTCGCCCCAGTATTCGGTATTGGGCTCCAGGATCATATTGACGCCTTGCTCCATGCTGACGAATCGAAATGGACCCGTGCCAACCGGATGCTGGATATAGCCATCATTGCCATAGGTCTTCACCGCATCCGGGCTGGCAAACCTCACCCACGTCAAATCCCAGTGAAGCAACGCATAGGGCTCCTTCATATGAATGGCGAGCGTATAATCGTCGATCTTTTCATACGAATCGATCTTCTTCGTGTAGGTTGCGATTGCGCCGCCAAGCGAAGCGCTATACCACTCTGACTCCTGATTCAATATACGATCCAGCCCGAAGACCGCCGCATCGGCATTCCAGTCGGTGCCGTCATGGAACTTGACGCCCTCTCGCAGATGGAACGTCCACGTCATCATATCCTCCGATATGTCCCAGGACTCTGCCAGTCCCGGCCGGGGCACCGACGTCGCATCATCGCGCGACAAGTCCCAGCGCACAAGCCCGTCGTAGAGCTGATAGGTCACGAATCGCCGACCTTCCGAGCCTTCTGTCGGCACAATGTCGGGAAGCGGGACATTCCCCGCCGTCATCGCAACAACCAGCGTGCCACCCCTGCCATCCGTTCCGCCTTCATCGCTTCGGGTTTGCGTGCCGGACGCCGTCGTTGACGTTTCATCCCCAGCATTCGCACCGGCAGGCGTCGTCTCTTCGCCGGCTTGACAGGCCTGCAGCAACAGCATCAACACAGCAACAAGAACAAACCTGAACGTACCCGTTTTTGTAGACGTCAACATTACATTCTCTCCCCCTCGACGGATCATTGGCGGACCAATTGGGCCAACGCTTGACCATCCTCAGTCTTGTAGCATGCTGTCATGTGTCCCCCTGCGAGCTGCGTATGCGGCGGCATCTCCTTTCTGCAACGCTCGGTCGCATACCGACAACGCGAAGCAAAGGCGCAGCCCCCGGGCATTGCAGTAATTGCCGGCGGTTGTCCGGGGATCACCTGCAGTCGACCGCGCTTTCCTTTTTGCGGCGTCGCCGCAATCAGCCCTTGCGTATACGGATGGGCCGGGGCTCCCAACACCTGCTTCGCATCCCCATATTCCACCACTTTGCCTGCATACATGACCGCGATCTCATCCGCCATCTCGACGGCCACGCCAATATCATGCGTGACAAGTATCATCGTCATGCCGTATTCGCGCTGAATTTGCTTGAAGAGCGACAGAATCTGCGCCTGAATCGTCACGTCCAGCGCGGTGGTCGGTTCATCTGCTAACAAGATGTCCGGTGTGTTGGATAATGCCATTGCGATGACGGAGCGCTGCCGCATGCCGCCGCTCATCTCGTGCGGATACGATCGGGTGCGAGCAGCCGGCGACGGAATACCGACCTCGCCGAACAGCCGGATGACCTGGTCCCTGATCGTAGTTTTCGGGAACCGGCGGTGCTCCCGAATATTTTCGCCGACCTGCTCGCCGACCCGGAACAGCGGGTCCATCGCGGACAAGGAGTCCTGAAACACCATGGAAATCCAATTGCCCCGGAGGCGTCTCATCTCCGCTTCGCTTTTGTCAAGCACATTGTCGCCATTGTACGTAATGGACCCGCTCAAATGCGCCCCGCGCGGCAGCACACGCATAATTGAGCGAAGCATCACGCTTTTTCCAGACCCCGACTCACCAAGCACCACGAGTGTCTTGCCCTTCTTGACCTCTAACGAGACCCCCCGAACGGCGGGAACCTTCTGTCCCCGAATGGTGAACTCCGTCACCAGCTCGTCGATTTTCAGCACCGGTGCGCTCATGGACCCCTCACCTCATTCCTTGTATTGACAATCGGTTATACCGTCGCAACTTCCGCCTGAATGCCGTCCAAGTCCACCGACTCCTGGAAGGCGTATGCGACCTGCAGCAACAGGTCGTCGCGAAAATGCGGCGCGATCACTTGCATGCCGATCGGCAAGCCGTCGGATTTGGCGCAGGGTACGCTGATGGCCGGATGGCCGGTATAGTTAAAAGATGCGGTATTGCGCGAGTGCGCCTCGCCGGCACGGTACAAAATCTGCTCAATCGCTTCGCCGGAAGTGCTTGCCTGTCTGTACTTCGGCGCCTTCGTCGGCTTCGTCGGACAGACCAGCACGTCAACCTCCTCGAACGCGGCATCGTAAGCCCGCTTCACCGTCTTGCGGACGTTCTGCGCCTTCGCATACAACCTGCCATGGTAGCGGTCTTGCATGTATTGCGCCAATGTCATGCGCATCTTCACCGTCATCGGCCATTCATGACCGTGGCTCTGCTTGAACCTTCCAATGGTCGTAATGAGCGAGGTTGGATACCATGTTGCAGCGAAGGCTCCGCCAAAATTCGTATCAAACAGATACTTCGATCCTTCAAGACCGAGCGGCAAACCCATCAGATGGGCGTCCGTATGCATCGGCACAGATATTTTCTTCACCTGCGCCCCCGCTGCCCGCAGCACGTCGACGCCGGCAAGCACCGCCTCCTCCACGTCCTTCTCCATGCCGTCAAAGCCAAACCCCTCGACCAGGATGCCCACGCGCAGTCCCTTCACACCCTTCGCAAGCGCAGAGGTATAGTCCGGCAAGTCCGGCAGATTGGCCTGTCGCGGATCATAGCCGTCCGCACCCGCCACACATTCCAGCACAGTCGCGACATCTTCAACCCGCTTGGCCATCGGGCCAAGATAATCGAGGCTCGGGTCGGAGCCGATGACGCCCGTATGCGGGATCAGGCCAAATGTCGGCTTGAGACCAACGACGCCGCAGTAATGCGCCGGTGCGCGGACCGAGCCGCCTTGGTCGCCGCCGATCGCAATATCGACATACCCGCCGGCGACCGCCGCCCCCGAGCCCGATGACGAGCCGCCGCTCACATGTTCCGGGCGATGAGGGTTCTTGACCCGACCGAAATCGCCAGTTCCGGCAAGTCCCGGCCCATTCGAGAAATCGACCAGGTTGAGTTTCCCTGTAATTGTTGCACCCGCGTCAAGCAACCGGGTCACGACTGTCGCATCGAAATCGGGAACATAGCCTTCCATAAAATGCGATCCGAAGGTCAGCGGAACGCCCGCTACCGCGGTGTGGTCTTTGAGTGCGACAGTCCTGCCTTTCAGCGGTCCATCTTCTGCTCCCTCCACACGACACTTGCGGATAAACGCATTGAGCGGGTCCTCCTCCTCTGTCGGACGATAGCCGGGATCGCGATGCAGATGCCGCAGCGGCAACCGCTCTTCCTCAATGCGCAGCTCATAAAACTGGTCAAGCGCCGCAAGGGAACTGACCATTCGTTCCCGCGCAATCTCGGCTTCGGTCTCCGTAAAATCAAAACCAAGCGCTCGGCCGAGTTGCATGACTTCCTCAAGATCCGGATTTCTCAGCATGTGTCCTCTCCCTCTCTTTGTATGTTCATTTTGATGACATAAAAATATCACATTATTCAGAATAGTAAGAAATAGAAAAAAACAATGGCTCATTTTTGCGAAATATATGTTAAAATAATGTCATCCTCATGTTTTCAAGGATTCAACATGTCATATATTCAGACACCGTTCTCTGCCTGCTAGTCAGGTTTTCCATTCGACATTCATGGATTGTTAGGAGGAGGATTGGTTGTGGATTGGCTGGATATTCATTCTTTTGTCACCGTTGCGCGTACGCAAAGCATATCCAAGGCATCCCGTCTGCTTCACCTGACTCAGCCTTCGCTCACCGCCAGGCTAAAGAAAATTGAAGCGGAGTACAACGTTCCTCTTTTCGAACGCAACTGGAAGGGCGTAACGCTCACGTCCCGCGGCCAACAGTTCCTTTTCCACGCGCTGAAACTGCTGGAGGAGTATAACGCGCTGTCCGTCCGGCTGCGCGTGGCCGAGCCCGAAACGACGCACAATCTGAGAATCGGCGTCTCCCGTCCGCTGGGCTCCTCGTTCATTTCCCCCGCGCTGCAAATGTTCAAACACCGTTATCCGGAGCTGGATTACCAGGTCATTTCCGAAAAATCGAACTATTTGCTGGAGATGATCGCGATCAATCAGCTTCATTTCGGCATCTTCCCTTATACGAGGGATCTGCCGAACATCAGCTCCATCCCGCTGTTCGAGGAACAGCTTGTGTTGTTGGCGCCCAAGCAGGATACGCGGCTGAAGGAGCTGGAAGAGGATGAATGGCGCGGGTATTTACTATCGAAGACCTTCTTTCTCCACCCGCACACCGAGACGCTACGCCGCACCGTGGAGCCGGTTCTGCACGACATGCTCGGCCGTCTTCCCGAGCGCATCATTGAGACGAACGACACGTATCCGATGCTCAGCTTTATCGCTAACGGCCTGGGCTATACGCTGCTGCCCGCTTCCTATATCTATCAAGCCTTCCAATTAGCCAAGCCCAAACCCGAAGACGCGCCCCGCACCTTTACACTCGCCGAGCACGAATCCGTGCCGTTTCATATTTACCTGTCCCGAAGCTTGCCGCGTCATATGATCTATCTCGTGCATCGTAACGATCTGCTGCTTGAGCACTTGCGGCTCAGCCGAATCGTCGAGGATATCCGGGACACCTATGGCGAGGCCGTCTTTTGCGCGGAACAAGGCGAAACGGGCAAGCCTCCTTTGACGGCGCAGCCCGTTTCGTTCCGAGAAATGTAGAAAAGCATAGGCGATATCCTATACGTTCTATCATTAAAAAAAACAAGGTACAATCCCGGATATGAAGGATTGTACCTGATTCGCATGCATGTCTTGTCTTCGGCTTCTCCGCCCGGCCTGCAGGTCGTGTCGGCCGCTACAGCGTACGCTCGCCCGCCGGCTGATTCCTCGCACCGTCCGGCACCCAGCACGTGAAGACGCTGCCACGACCGGGCTCGCTCTCGACCGAAATACCGCCGCCCATCAGACGGCAAAAGCGCTGACTGATTGCCAGTCCGAGCCCGGTCCCGCCATATTTGCGCGTCGTCGACGGATCGGCCTGGGTGAAGGGCTGGAACAGCTTGTCCAACTGCTCTGGCGTCATGCCGATGCCGGTATCGGATACGACAAAAGCGACGCCCTCCCGCTCCTGCCGGCGCTGACGCAGGGCAACCAGCCTGACCTCGCCGTCCCGTGTGAACTTCGCCGCGTTGCCAAGCACATTGATCAGCACCTGACGCAGCTTGACGCCGTCGACGCGGATGACGAGCTCGAGCGGCTCGATCTTGAGCGTATTGCCGCCGGCTTGCATGAGCGGCTCGACCGCTCCGACCGCCTCGGCCAGCAGATGCGATACCCTGCAATCGCCATACTCCAGCTCGACCTTGCCCGCCTCGATCTTGGAGATGTCGAGAATGTCGTTGATGAGCGCGAGCAGATGCTTGCCTGCTTGCTCGATTTTGCCCAGATCGCTCACGAAGCTCTGCTCCCCCATGTCCTCCGCTTCCTCCATCAGGAGCTCACTGTAGCCGATGATCGCGTTGAGCGGAGTGCGCAGCTCATGGCTCATGTTGGCCAGGAACTGACTTTTGGTCATGCTGGCCTTGATCGCTTCGTCATGCGCTTTTTCCAGCTGAGCGGTGCGTTCCATGACGAGCTGCTCCAGATTCTCGTTGAGCCGCCGCAGCTCTTCGTTGACGGCGACAATCTCCCGCGATTTGGCGGCGATGGTCGAATCCTTGTAGGAGAAGCGCTTGGAGATATAGACGCCGAGCAGCGACATCGCCAGCGTCACCAGCGTGCCGGCCGAGATGAAGGAAGCCAGCCATTTCTGATCCAGTACCATGCCTGTGGCCGCGCTGCCCGTCTCTTCGTGGTAGAAGCGGGCCGCCGCCATCCCGGTATAGTGCATTCCCGCCACGGCCGCGCCCATGATGAGGCCGCTGCCGAGCTTTTTCCATCCGCCGCCGCGCGTGCTGTCCTGCCGGAAGTAGAAGGCCAGCCAGAGCGCGCTCACCGACGCCACCAGCGCGATGAGGATCGACAATGCAAAATAAAACGGATCGTAGCGAATGCCGATCATCATCGCTTCCATGCCGATGTAGTGCATCGCCGAGATGCCCGCCGCCAGCAGCAGCCCGCCACCGATCAGCTGCGCCAGCGTCAGCCGATTGCGGCCGACGACATAGAGCGCGACAAAGGACGCCGCGATCGCGACCACGACCGACAGCACAACCGTCGATACGTCGTATGCAACCGGTACCGGCAACGTAAATGCCAGCATGCCGACAAAATGCATGGACCAGATGCCCAGGCCCATTGCAATGGCGCCAAAGCTCAGCCACGCCCAGCGGCTGCGGCCGCTGGTCGCGCTGATGCGCCCGGTCAGATCGAGTACGGTATACGACGCCGCCACTGCTACGACATAGGAAAACAGGATCAAGACCGTGTCGTAAGTTCCGTGTATATGATGATGTTCCATGGCAATTCCTCATTTTCAAATGGCATGTCTTGCCGCACGGGCATTCGAATTGATCATACCATGAAATGGACGGGAGCCGCAGCGCATTTTTTGGCGCGCTCGCAGCGCAGGCGCGAGCATTCCGATTAGCCCGACTGCCCGCTCTCCAGCGCGCGCATGTATTGTACGTATTGCGGCAGCGCCGTCTCCGGCTCTGCAATCTCCGGATGCCACTTCTTCTCCCACTCCAGTGTGTACCAGCCATCATAGCCCGTCTCCCGCAGCAGCTCGAACATACGCCGCAGCGGCACGTCGCCCTCGCCCAGCAGGCAATAGTGATGACCATGCTTCGTATCCGGCGCAGGGACGGAGTCCTTCCAATGTGTATAGGCGATCCGGGGCGCCAGCGCCGCCAGCGTGTCCTCCGGCTGTTCGCCGTGCATGCGATACGGGTGGTGAACGTCCCATAGCACGGCCGTGTCGCCGGCGTCCGCAAGCGCCATCAATGGCTCCACATCCTCGTGCCGCGTCCAATCGTCATGCGTCTCCAGCAGCAGCGTGACGCCGTATGGCCGAGCCAGCGCGCTTAGCTCGCGCAGGTGCTCCGCCGCCGCCGCGCATGCGTCCGCGCGTTCGGCAGCGCCGATGGCGCCGCCGAACACCCGGATGTAGGGCGTGCCGAAGAATTCGCACAGCTGCGCATAAGCAGTGATTTCCCGCACGTTGGCCGCGCGCTTGTCTCCATCTGCGACGAGCGTCACCGAGCTCGAGAAGCAGGAGACGACCAGTCCCGCCTCCTCCAGCCGCCGCTTGGTCGACGCCCGCTCCGGCCCGAAGGCAGGCAGCGTATACACCGCCATCACGCCCTGGCAGCCGCGCATGTCGATGCCGTCGTACCCGTAAGCGGCAGCCCGCTCGATAATCTGATCGATCGGCCAGTCGGGACAGCCGAGCGTCGAGAATGACAGCTTAATGCCCGTGGTTTCCAATTCAATTGCATTTCCCAATGGTTTCGCCTCCTCTTCCCCCTAACATTCGCGTTAATTGAAGCGTTTTCCTCCCGCTTAAAAGTTATCGTCCGCAATTAGCTGCTCTACCCGCTCACTTGGCGCAATCGGGAAGAAATGCCGTCTCCGAAGGTATGCTATAGTAGACGTATGCCGGATGAGACGCGGACCAGCGGCTCCACATGCGAATCGTCCGACAGAGGGGAGCGATACAATTGGCCAACCAGCCCGCACCATCCGAATTGATCGTCACGTGCCCGGCCGGCTGCGACAACGCGCCGCGCAAGGCCGTGCTCAAAGCGTTCAATGTGGCGTTCGCCAGCGGCGACGCCGAAGCGCTCGTGGAACAAGTTGCCGATGATATCGTCTGGCAAGTCGTCGGCGAAGGCACCGTCGCGGGGCGCGCCGGCTTCGCCGAGCGCGTCAACGAAATGGCGTATGTGCGCGCAGTCGAGCTCCACCTGCATACGATCATCACGCACGGCCCCACCGCCTCCGCCAACGGCCTGCTCGTCTTTCCGGACGGTACGCGGTATGCATTTTGCGACGTCTATCAATTCACGAGCGCGGCCAAGCAAGGCAAGATCAAGCGCATCGACTCGTATGTGATCGGGCTTGCGGCAGAAGACCGAGAAGACAAATAAGCACCCGCCGCGCGCGCAGCAATACGGCGCCGGGGTGCTTGCGGGAGGATCGGCCGCGCCAGGCGCGTCGGTGCGTTCGACGGGCCGCGCCTGGCGCATGTCACGTTCGCCGCTTGCCGATATGGCCGATCAGTTGTCTCGTTTTTGATGCTGCAGATGCTGCAGATACGCATCCAATTGCTCGAACCGGCTCTCCCACATGCCGCGGAAGCGGTCCAGCCAGGCGTCCATCTCCTGCAGCGGCTCGGCGCGCAGCTTGTAGATGCGTCGATTCGCATCCGGCCGCACTTCTACGATCCGGGCTTCGCTGAGCACCTTGAGATGCTTCGAGGCCTGGGGCTGGCGGAGCTCCAGCCGGTCGGCAATCTCGCCGACCGTGAGCGGACCGTCCAGCAGCAGCTCGACCATGTGCAAGCGGTTCGGTTCAGCAAGGGCGCTCAACGTTGCGGTATTCATGACGTCCCCTCCGATCTTGTATATTCCTTATATAGAATATATACCTCGCCCGGAACGAAGTCAACGGCTTCGGCTTGCCCGAGCTTCCGGTTTGGGGGCCGTCCGACGATCAGACCTCTTCGTTTGAAGTGAGCCATTCAAGCGCAGGGGCGATTTTGACCCACAAAGGTCCCGTGCTTGCAACGTAGGCGATCGCTTCATTTTCATCCCCGAATCCGATGACTTCCGGCAAGTCTTGCGGCAGTGGCTTTCGACTGACCAAATAGTCGGGCACGTGCGCGTTTGTATTTTTGGCCGCACGAAATTTCATCTTGAAGGTCGACGTTGGGCCGTTTTTTAAGTATTCCAGCCATGCTCCACTATAAGCAAACGCGGCGGTAATATCGTCGTTGTAATCGGCGATCAGTTGTTCCGTTTCTGCAAGCCGATCGGTCGCCATGTAAACGTTCAACAGCGTATAGCGCATGCCCTGGTTATCATTGGGGTTAAGCTCAAGCATTTCTTCGAGATGACCAATGGCGTCCTCGAATTGCCCGCCTGCGAGCAGCAAGTCGACATACTCCTGCATCGTTTCCATTCCATAATTCTTTGCCCGACCTGCTCGACGTCGTGCTCCGCATCCACCCAGCCGCCTCCGATGTGCTCACGCAAAAAGTATATGATTTCCTGATAGCGTTTGGAAATCGCAGATCCGGACACGCCGTATTTGGCCGCCAATTCACTCTGGGTGATGCCGAAGTCGTAGGATTCGCTTATCAAATACTCAGCCGCAGCATACAAAACGGCCGGTTTGCGGATCACCGGCTGCAGCTCGTTGAAATACGAATTTAAAAAGGTCACGAGTTGCATGAGATAAGGCGCCTCGTACTCGCTTTTTAATTGGTCCACGGCCTTCGCGGCCATTATTGACGCAAGGTGAAACGGCGAGAGCGCGCCATTTATGACGAAGCCGTTTTTTTTTCATTTTTCGTTTGTTTGCGGCAAAAAAAGGCGCTCCCGAGCCTCCGTCCGTCAGGACGGCGATTCGGGAGCGCCTTAGGAAAGGGACGCGCTTAAATCAGCCGCGATAAACCTCACGACAAACCTACTGCATTGGGGCTTGCAGATCCGCAATCGCGGCGTCCAGGTCGCCGTCGCCGGCGAGCCACGCCAGCAAGGCATAAGCCGCGGCCTGTGCCCCACTGCGAATACGTAATGGTCACGTCCTCCTCTACTGCCGGCTCCTCCGCCGCATTCCCGTTGCCGCCCGCGTATACCATATGGACCAGCCTTCACCTTCACTTCAAATTGGCTACTCGTAAGATTGAAGGCCGACCTCCGGCAGGATCTGACGCAGGTCGGTCTCTTCGCGTCGTCCGCGGCTAGGATGCACCGGGTACGAGCACGCGCACGAGCACATACCCGAGCGCGCCCAGCAGCACCGATCCGATCCCGGCGGCGATGGCGACCCGTAGCCCAAGGCGCCGGAATTGGCCGAACTGCACGCCCAGACCCAACCCGGCCATCGCCGCGGCCAGCCCCACATAAGCGGCTTGCAATGCAAGTGCGGTCCAGGCTGCCGGAATCCACCCTGCCGTGTTCGCCCCGCTCATCACGAGGAAGCCCGCGATGAACCACGGCACCGGCAGCCGCCGCTTGCGTCCGCGGGTAGCCGCACGGCCTCCGTACTCCGGGCTGCGCCTGTCTTCCGGCATGCGGCGACTGTCGCGGCGCGCTGCCCATAGGCCAAGGCCGAGCGCGACCGGCACGAGCAATGCGACCCGAGTCAACTTGACGAGCAGCGCCGCCTCGATGGCGGATTGTCCGCCCGCCGCAGCGCCGGCCAGCGCATGCGCCACCTCGTGCAGCGAGCCCCCGGTCAGCATGCCGTAGCCATCCGGCGTCAATCCCAATACGGGGTACAACCCCGTATAGAGCAAGGTGAAGCCCGTGCCGAGCAGGGCTACGACAGCTGCTGCCGCGGCGGTCTCGTCGCGGCTCGCGCGCAGCTGCGGCGCGATCGCCACGACCGCCGCCGCGCCGCAGATCGCCGTGCCGCAGGCGGTCAGCAGACTGAGATTGTCGCCGACGCCGAGCCGCTTGGCCAGAACGTACACAGCCGCCAGCGCGAATGCGAGCTGCAGGACGGCGAGCACCAGCACATGCGGTCCGGCGCGCACAATATCGCCCAGATCGAGCCTCAGGCCGAGCAGGATAATGCCGGCGCGCAACAACTTTTGGCTGGAGAATACAATGCCTGCCCCGGCCGTCTCCGGCAAGCGTGCCAGACTGCGGTAGCCGATGCCGAGCAAGAGCGCCAGCACGAGCGGCCCCAGCACACTCAGCAGCGGCAAGCGCGCGAGCAGGGTCGCCGCCCCTGCCAGCGCGACAGTGATGCCGACTCCCGGCAGCAGCTGTGCGACTGCTAGCTTGATGCGTGGCCCGATGCGACGCTGTTCGTGCTTGTCGTTCAGCTGTTCATGCTTATCGTTTGTTTGTATAGGCGTATGCATCGCCATTCACTCCTTGCCGTGTGCCGCCCTAGCTGTCGGTCACGCTGCCGAGGGACATTCAGTGACGGGCATGGCCTCCTTCGGGCATCGCCGCTCTTCGCGCAGGGCTTACTGCACGGGCGGCATTCCCGGACGGCATGACTCGCGTTGGCCTCCCTCATGCATGGCTTCCCTACGCATGGCTCCCTTTACGCACTGCATCCTTCGCGCACGACATTCCTCGCGAACACCGTCCTTCTATGTATTCAAGCGTACGCTACGACGGTGCAAAAGTGAAATTCGAAATTGCTATCCTTTTCATAACGAATCCTTATACACCCGGAGTTCATGCTTAGAGCTAAAAAAAACGCGACACTCTGCGGACCGCAGTAGCGGCGCTCGCAAAGGTATCACGTCTATCTTGAAACGTCCATCTGTATTTAAGCTTGATCTACAACCGTTACTAAAATTCACAGCAAGAATCGGCCGATGCCAAAGACGGAGTGACATAAGTGGCTGCCGTGCGCCAGCGCCTTTGCGCCGAAAGCGCGGACGAAGGAGGCTGCTCGGGCGAGCAACTATAACGGACACCAGCGACACTTAGCGGGCATTCCCGCCACCTAAGCGGCCCATAACCCCGGCTAAGCGTCGCTCTTGACCGTTACACCGGGTAGGGAGACAAAAAACGGCGCTAAGCGTCTCCCTTGTCCATTACAACCTGGTTGCCCTGCATCCTTGGATCCGCTAACGGACGGAGGCAGGCCGTCTGAACGCATACCCACCCGTACTCGGCGTGCATTAGCTAAAGGAAGCAAGCAGCAACCTGCAAGGGTTGCAACTCATAACATTACAACTGCATCCGCTGCAGCCGCAGCGCATTGAGCACGACCGAGACCGAGCTGAGCGCCATGGCAGCGCCGGCCACCCACGGGGCCAGCAGACCGATGGCCGCGATCGGAATACCGAGCGAATTGTAGGCAAGCGCCCAGAACAAATTCTGCCGAATATTGCCCATCGTACGCCGGCTCATCGCGATGGCGTCCGGAATGCTGCGCAGATCGCCGCGCATCAGCGTGATATCCGCCGCCTCGATGGCGACGTCGGTGCCGGTGCCGATCGCCATGCCGATGTCGGCGGCCGCCAGCGCCGGCGCGTCGTTGATGCCGTCGCCGACCATCGCGACCTTGCGGCCCTGCTCCTGCAGCTTGCGCACCTCGGCCGCCTTGCCCTCGGGCAGCACCTCCGCCAGCACCTCGCCGATGCCCGCCTCGTCCGCAATCGCCCGCGCCGTGCGGCCATTGTCGCCGGTCATCATGACGACCTCGATGCCCATCTCCTCGAGCCGCCGGACCGCCTCGCGCGAGGTCGGCTTGATCGTGTCGGCGACGGCGACAAGGCCGGCGTATACGCCGTCGACTGCGACCGGCATCGCCGTCTTGCCTTGCGCCTCAAGCTCGGACAGCCGTGCCTGAGCCTCGCCGAGCGCGATGCCGCGACGCTCCATCAGGCGGCGCGTGCCTGCCAGCACCTCGCGGCCGCCAACGACGGCGCGGATGCCGTAGCCGGGCAGACTCTCGAATTCATCCGGCTCAGGCAGCGCAATGCCGCGGGCCCGGATGCCGCTTACGATCGCCTCGGCCAGCGGATGCTCCGAGCGGCGCTCCGCCGCGCCCAGCAGCGCCATCAGCTCCGCTTCGTCCTCCGCCCCCGCCGCCTCCGCGTCGGTCAGCTCGGGCCGGCCGCTCGTCACGGTGCCGGTCTTGTCCAGCACGACCGTGTCGATCCGATGCGTACGCTCCAGATGCTCGCCGCCCTTGAACAGCACGCCGAGCTCGGCGGCGCGGCCGGAGCCCGCCATGATCGAGGTCGGCGTCGCCAGGCCGAGCGCGCACGGACAGGCGATGACGAGGATCGCGATCGCTTTCTCCAGCGCGCCGGCCAAGTCGCCCGGCTCGACCGCGAAGTACCAGACGAGCAGCGCGGCAGCGGACAGCGCGACCACGATCGGCACGAAGATGCCGGATAGGGTATCGGCGATGCGCTGGATCGGCGCCTTGGACCCCTGCGCCTCCTCGACGACGCGAATGATTTGGGCGAGCGCCGTCTCTTCTCCGACCCGCGTGGCGCGAATCGTCATACTGCCTTGCTTGTTCACAGTCGCGCCAACGACCGCGTCGCCGGGCGCCTTGTCCACCGGCAGACTCTCGCCGGTCAGCATCGATTCGTCAACAGCCGAACGTCCCTCCAACACTTCGCCGTCGACCGGGATCTTCTCACCCGGACGCACGATCACCCGGTCCCCGATCGCAACCTCTTCCACCGGCACGGTCAGCTCTGCGCCATCGCGAACGACGAGCGCCGTCCGGGCGCGCAGACCCATCAGCGTCTTGATCGCTTCCGAGGTCCGTCCCTTGGCCAGCGCCTCGAGCAGCTTGCCGAGGATGACGAGCGTGATCAGCACCGCACTCGTCTCGAAATAGAGCGGCGGCGCGTGCATGCCTCCGCCGCTCTGGAGCCAGCGGACAGTCAGGTACAGGCTGTAGCCGTAAGCCGCCGAGGTCCCGAGCGCTACGAGGACGTCCATGTTGGCGCTCTTGTTGCGCAGCGCCTTGTAGGCGCCGACATAGAACGGCCATCCGATATAGAGTTGCACCGGCGTCGCCAGCGCGAGCTGGAACAGCGGGTTCATGAGCCAAGACGGCGTCCAGATCCAGGCGGTGAAGGAGAAATGACTCGCCATAGCCCACAGCAACGGCAGCGACAACGCCGCCGCGAGCAGCAGCTTGCGTTTTTGCCGGGTGATCTCGGCTTGCCGCAGCTGCCCCCGCTCCTCCGCCGACTGCTTCAGCGCAGCCTGATAACCGAGCTTCTCTACTCGTGCGAGCATATCCTCCACGGCGACCTTGCCGGGATCGTAGGTGACCCGGGCCGTCTCCGCGGCAAAGTTGACCGCCGCCGAAGCGACGCCGGGCATGCGGTTCAAGCCTTTTTCGATCCGAGTCGCGCAGGCCGCGCACGTCATGCCCTGTAACTGAAGATCGGCGGTTTGGCCGGTCGCTTTTTTCGCAGCAGTTGTCGCTTCCATGTTGCTCACTCCTTCATGCCGAGCAGGCTAACATCTGAATAAGAGGCGGGAGTATACATGAAATCCCACACGCCCTATTCTCTCAAGATGAAGTCGGCTTTATCCTTGAACATAGTATACCCCCCTACTGTATAATTGTCCAGTTCGGATGATTCCTGTCCTAGCCTCGCAGAGAAAGGAGTCGAGGAGCATGAAGGTAGTGGATTTCAAAAAAAGTTTGACAAAATCCTCACTCACCTGTATGGTTAGTTACATAAGTAATTAACCAGTTTGGTGGTGAACACATGCATGAGCTTTTTAATTGACGACGACCGTCCGATTTTTGCACAGATCGCCGCTCGCATCGAGAATGATATTCTCGAAGGCATACTTCCCGAGGAATCGCAGGTGCCTTCGACGAATCAATTCGCAGCGTACTACAAAATCAATCCGGCGACGGCGGCGAAGGGCGTCAATTTGCTGGTCGATCAAGGCATTCTATACAAAAAGCGAGGGATCGGCATGTTCGTGGCATCCGGCGCGCGGGCCGTATTGATGGAGACGCGCAAGCAGCAATTTTATGAACAGTACGTGGTGACAATGGTGCAGGAAGCCAAAAAGCTAGGCATCACCTTTCCCCAGCTCACCGAAATGATCGAGAAAGGAGCAACTGAATAATGCGTACTATTGTAGAGGTGCGAGAAGTAAGCAAGCGTTACAAAGATAACATGGCCGTGGATCGCGTCAGCTTCACACTCGAGGAGGGCAAAATCTATGGCATGCTCGGGCGAAACGGCGCCGGCAAAACGACGATCATGCAACTGCTGACCGCGCAGGCAATCCCGAGCGACGGCGAGATCCGATTGTTCGGCGAGGCGCCGTATGAGAACGCCCGCGTACTCGGTCAAGTCTGCTTCATCAAGGAAAGCCAGAAATATCCGGATAACTTCAAGGTAGCCGACGCCTTGGCCGTAGCCGCCATGTTTTTTCCGAATTGGGACGCATCGTACGCGGAAGCGCTGCGCCAGCAGTACAATCTGCCCGAGCGCAGGCAGATCAAGAAGCTATCCCGCGGCATGCTGAGCGCGGTCGGCATCATCATCGGCCTCGCCAGCCGCGCGCCGCTGACGATCTTCGACGAGCCATACCTCGGCCTGGATGCGGTAGCGCGCCGCATGTTCTACGATCAGCTCATGGCCGATTATATCGAGCACCCGCGTACGGTCGTGCTCTCCACCCATTTGATCGACGAGGTGAGCCGCTTGCTCGAGCATGTTCTCGTCATCGACCGCGGACGCATTCTCATCAATGAAGAAGCCGAGTCGCTGCGCCAGCAGGCCTTTGCCGTAGCCGGTCCGATGAACAAGGTCGAGACCTTCGCGCAAGGAATGAAGGTCATCCAGCGCGATCCGCTCGGTGCCCTGCTGACAGCGACCGTGCTCGGTTCGCTCGGACCGGAGCAGCGCCACCGCGCAGAGGAGCTTGGCCTTGAATTCGCACCCGTCTCGCTGCAAGAGCTGATCGTACAATTGACCAAGAATCAATCCGAGGGAAAGGCGGCCGAACGCGTATGAATCGAACGACACGTATCATGCAGATGCATTTGCGCGACAAGTGGAGCTGGTTTTTGATCCCGTCCATGATTGTCGGCATCAGCTTTTCAATCAATCTCCTGATTAGTCTGTTCATGACTGAGCCGCTCTACACCGGCGGGATCGCTTCGGTCTTCGTCTACATTTTTGTCATCGGCATCCTCGTCGTGCCGCAGACCTTCCCGCTCGCGATTGGTCTGGGCACGACAAGGGGCGACTATTATCGCGGGACCGCGCTGACCGGGCTGGCCTTTGGCGCAATGACCGCGATCGTCCTGCTGGCGCTCGGCTGGCTGGAGCGACTGACTGACGCGTGGGGTACCGATTTTCACTTCTTCGCCTTGCCTTACGTCGCCGAAGGCAATGCTCTGGCTGTGGTCGCCCAGTACTTCCTGATCTATATGTTCCTGTTTTTTTGGGGCATGTTCATCGCCAGTACATTCCGCCGCTTCGGCGTGAAGAGTCTGCTCTACTCCCTGCTGATCGCGATCGTGGTCGGCACGGTCGCCGGATTCCTGGCCTTGCGCTTCGCCTGGTGGGAAGCGATCTTCGAATGGTTCGCGACCCACTCGCTGCTGGTCGTGTCGCTGTGGACCCTTCCGCTGACGCTCGTCCTCGCCATAGCCGCCTATGGCATGCTGCGCAAGTCGGTCGTCTGAGTCTCTGTTGGCGCTTCGCCTCCGATGTCGGCGCGGCCGACAAGACAAAAAAGCGCCCCTCCGAATCGTTCCGGAAGGGCGCTTGGCACGCTTGGAAGCCAAGACTTGATCAAAAGTCAAATACGAAGTCCTCGTCGCGCAGCGCCTCGACATGCGTGGTGCGGATGTAGCCGTTGCCTTTCTTCGAGAAAAAATCATGCTGCTTCGTATGGGTGCGGATGCCGTTGAACACGATCGGGTTGATCTCTTCGTCCGGGAAGGCCGGCTCGAGTCCGAGATTCATCATCGCCTTGTTGCCATTGTAGCGCACGAACCGCTTCACCTCATCCGCTAATTCAACCGCCGCATACAGCTCTTCGCTGTAGGCTTCCTCGATCGCATGCAGATCGCGCAGCAGCCGCTGCAGCTCTTCCAGCGCCGATTCCCGCTCACGCTCGGTCAGCCGCCCCAGCACCTCCTGGGCGAGCAGCCCGACATACAACCCGTGGATGCTCTCGTCGCGCAGGATCAGATCGATGATCTCGCCGCTGCTCGTCATCTTGCCCTGACCGGCCAGATAGAGCGGATAGAAGAACCCGCTGTAGAACAGGTAGCTCTCCAGCAGCACCGACGCCGCCATCGCCAGATAGAGCTCGCGGTCGGTGCGAATGTCTTCGTAATAGCCAGTGATGAGCGCGGCCTTGCGCTGCAGCAGCGGATGATCCTCCACCCATCGGAAAATGTCGTCGATCTCGCGGCTCGTCGCCAGCGTCGTGAAGATGCTGCTGTACGACTTGGCGTGAATCTGCTCCATCATGCCCATGAAGCCGAGCACGGCCTTGCGCTGCAGGCCGTCCACATGGCCGAGAATCTGCGGCATGCCGACGCCGCCCTGTACCGTGTCGAGCAGCGTCAGCCCGCCCAGTACCTTCATATATAATGCCTGCTCCGCCGGGCTGAGCGTCAGCCAGGACATCTTGTCGTCGGAGAGCGGTATCTCTTCGTCGGTCCAGAACTGCATGATGTTCTGATTCCAGATCATCGCCGTATACTCATCGTCGGGGCGGTTCCAGTTCACCGCGCGCAGCGGCGCTTGCCGTTCCCCGTCCGCTCGTTGTCCGCTATCCATCGTCACGTATCCGTAACCTCCTTGATTGTCTCGCTCCTGCAATATGCCGGGCTCGCGTCGCCTTTGCCTGAATTGACGATTCGGAAGTTCATCGCCGATCGCGCCGCCGCTGCCGTCCTAGACGTGTGGTGAAAAAGTAAAGCCGCCGTGCCCGAAATACGTTTCCGACCGCCGTTCCTCTCCAATTTCTTGAAATTGAAACCCTTCAGGGGTAAAAATCGGGGAGCAAGAGGTCGGACGCTTCGCTTCTC
This sequence comes from Paenibacillus sabuli, assembly GCF_014705605.1. Taxonomy (GTDB): domain Bacteria; phylum Bacillota; class Bacilli; order Paenibacillales; family Paenibacillaceae; genus Paenibacillus_D; species Paenibacillus_D sabuli. The sequence goes on along the minus strand of NZ_JACXIZ010000031.1, from coordinate 3,864 downwards.
CACCGCAATTTCGGTCACTCTGGCAACTTTTTCACCATGCTTCTAAACGGAGCAGCTCAGGCATTCCTCCACGGTGAGCTTGTTGGTGCGTGTATAATAGAGCGACTTCAGCCCCTTGCGGGCCGCGTAGATATAGTAACGCGCCAGCTCGCGCGTGCTGACGTCGCTATTGACATGCAGCACGGTGGAGATGCCCTGGTCGACATGCTCCTGAATGGCGGCAATCAGATCGATCACCTTGAACTGATTCATGTGATAGGCCGACTTGTAATAGAACAGATTGTCCCGCGACAAGTATGGCATCGGGTAGTACGTCGTCGAATTGGCATAGGTGCGGGTCTCGATCGGCTGTACGATCGGCATGACGCTGGAAGTCGCATTCTGCACATAGGAGATGCTCTGCGTCGGCGCGATCGCGAGCCGGTAGGCGTGGTACAGGCCGTGCTCGGCCACCTGCGCCTGCAGCTGCCGCCAGTCGTCCGGCGACGGCAGGTCGATGCCGGCGAACAGCTCGCGCGCCCGCTCGTCGGCCGGTCGGTAATCCCGCTCGATATACTTGGCGAAGTAGACTCCGCTCGCATAGTCCGAGCGCTCGAAGCCGGCGAAGGCCTCGCCGCGCTCGCGGGCGATCTCCATGCTCATCTCCAGCGTGTAGTAGTTGATCGCCATGAAAAAAGCGCCCGCAAACGCCTTGGCCGTGTCGCTCTCGTAGGCCACCTTGTACTTTGCCAGGAAGCCATGCAGATTCATCGCGCCCAGTCCGACCGAATGCAGCTCGCGGTTCGCCTTGGCGACGCCCGGCGCATTGGCAATCTCGGTCATGTCGCTCACCGCCGTCAAGGCCAGGATACCCTCGCGCGCCGAATCGCGCAGCCGCCGCCCCTCCATCACGTTGACGATGTTGAGCGAGGCCAGATTGCAGCTGATGTCGCGGCGGATCGTGTCCGGCTCGTGATAGTCGCCGATCTCCGACGTCTCCTGCAGCTGGAAGATCTCGGTGCACAGATTCGACATCTTCACCGAGCCGAGCGCGCCGAGCGCGTGCTGCCGGTTGGCGTTCGACTTGTTCATGATGTACGGATAGCCGGACTCCAGTTGAATCATGGCGATCTTCACGAGCATATCGCGCGCCGGCATGAGCGCCTTCTTGCGGATGCGCCCGTCCGCGACCAATTGGTCGTACATCTCGTCCAGATCGAGATCGTCGAGATGGCGGCCGTAGGCGCGATGCACCGAGTGCGGTCCGAAGACGTACAACTGCTCGCCGCGCTCGGCCAGTTCGTAGAACTTCGACGGAATGATCAGCCCGATCGAGAGCGTCTTGAGCCGGCTTTTCTCGTCGGCGTTGATCTTTTTGCTGTCGAGCAGCTCCATGACGTCCCAGCCGAAGATGTTGTAGTACGCCGCGCCCGAGCCCTTGCGCTGACCCATCTGATCGGCGTAGGAGAAGGCGTCCTCCATCAGCTTGAGCACCGGCATGATGCCCTTGGCCGCACCCTCGACGTCCTTGATCGGCTCGCCGCGCCCGCGCAGCTTGGACAGATTGACCGCGACGCCGCCGCCGACCTTGGAGAGCTGCATGCAGGTGCCGAGCACGTAGTTGATCGCATTGAGCGAATCGTCCGCCTCGAGCAGGAAGCAGGACACCATTTCGCCGCGCCGGCTCTTGCCGGCATTGAGGAAGGTCGGCGTGGCCGGCTGCAGCCGCTGCTCCATCATCGCCGAGGTCAGCGACCGCGCCAGCTCTGCCTGCCCGCGCGCCAGATGCAGCGCCACGATCGCGACGCGGTCGGCGTAATGCTCCAGGATGTACGCACGGTCGTTGCTGCGCACGGCGTAGTCGTTGTAGAACTTGGAGGCCGCCATGTAGGAGCGGAATCGGAAGTCGTAGCTGTGCGCGTGCCGGCACACCGCCTCGACCTCAGCCTCGGTGTAGCGGGCGTACACATTCTCGTAGTAATCCTCGGCGATCATGTAGCGCATGCGCTCGGTATGCGTCGGGAAGGAGACGGTTCGCGCGGCGACGTCGTCCATGAAGGCCTCGACCGCCTCCAGATCCATATCCAGACGGAAGAAGCCTTCCTGATCGGGCTTCATCAGCTCGTTGTTCAACTCAATGTACCGCAATTGCATCCATCTCCTTCACGAATTGATCGACGTCCCGCGCCGTGCCGGACATCTCGAACTTGCTGATGACGGGGACGCCGTATAGCCGCGCGATGTGGTCAGCGCTGCGGGCGAAGTTGTCTCCCCAGTTGCGATTGCCGCTCGCCGATACCCCGGTCAGACGGCCGTGGTTGCGGATCAGGAACGCCAGCACGCTGGCGGGCGGCTGGCCGAAGCCGGTCGTGTACGTGACGAGCACGAACGGCTCGTCGACGGTCATCGACTCGTCCAGCTTGACGCAGCGCAGGTTCAGCTTGTCGATGAAGCGCGCCACGTTGCCGGTTTTGGAATCATATACGATCAGCATCCATCTGTTCACTCCTTGCGACGACGCTTGTCTGTTAATTGGATAGAAGTTTGGGTAGAAGCTCGGGTAGAAGTTTGCCGTATAAACTTGCTTATGTACCAAGCTGAAGATTGGTAAGAACCTGACTTCTTGTATCTTAGTAAAGGCTTGGCCAAGTAGCTTAGTTAAGACTTGACTATGCTTCCAGCTTGACGCGATCAAACACCCCTAGTTACCCAAAAGTGTTCCGTGTGAATCACAATAATAAATTCACAATCACAATATATAGTGCGGCTCATTTAATTTATATCAATATGTTGACTTCCGTCAAGCATCATTTGTCCCAGCGACAAAAAAATCGGACGCGGCCCCGCGCAGGCCGCGGCCCGTAAGCTTTCGCAAAAAAAGAAATGAGCCGCATGCGGCTCAAGTCCTAATGTGGGAAGACGAACCTTGGCGTGCCTTCCTCGTAATGCGTCCGGTTTCGCTCTGCTCCCCGGCCGCGCGCGCCTGCAGCCGCCATTTTGGCGGCTAGTCGCTCTGCTCCCCGGGCGTGCGCGCCTATAGCCGCCATTTTGGCGGCTACTCGCTCTGCTCCCCGGGCGCGCACGCCTGTAGCCGCCATTTTGGCGGCTAGTCGCTCGCTCTCCCCGGGCGCGCACGCCTGCAGCCGCCATTTTGGCGGCTGCTCGCTCTGCTCCCCGGGCGCGCACGCCTGTAGCCGCCATTTTGGCGGCTAGTCGCTCGCTCCCCCCGGCCGCGCACGCCTGCAGCCGCCATTTTGGCGGCTATTCGCTCGCTCCCCCGGGCGCGCACGCCTGTAGCCGCCATTTTGGCGGCTAGTCGCTCGCTCCCCCGGGCGCGCACGCCTGTAGCCGCCATTTTGGCGGCTACTCGCTCTGCTCCCCGGCCGTGCACGCCTGTAGCCGCCATTTTGGCGGCTACTCGCTCTGCTCCCCCGGGCGTGCACGCCTGTAGCCGCCATTTTGGCGGCTATTCGCTCTGCTCCCCCCGGGCGCGCATGCCTTGCAGCCGCCATTTTGGCGGCTATTCGCTCTGCTCCCCGGCCGCGTACGCCTGCAGCCGACATTTTGGCGGCTATTCGCTCTGCTCCCCGGGCGTGCACGCCTGCAGCCGCCATTTTGGCGGCTACTCGCTCGCTCCCCCGGGCGCGCACGCCTGTAGCCGACATTTTGGCGGCTATTCGCTCGCTCCCCCCGGGCGTGCACGCCTGTAGCCGCCATTTTGGCGGCTAGTCGCTCTGCTCCCCGGGCGCGCACGCCTGCAGCCGTCATTTTGGCGGCTAGTCGCTCTGCTCCCCGGGCGCGCACGCCTGTAGCCGCCATTTTGGCGGCTAGTCGCTCTGCTCCCCGGGCGCGCACGCCTGCAGCCGCCATTTTGGCGGCTACTCA
>NZ_JACXIZ010000030.1 GCF_014705605.1 Paenibacillus sabuli | reverse complement strand
CCGGGCGCGCACGCCTGTAGCCGCCATTTTGGCGGCTAGTCGCTCTGCTCCCCGGGCGCGCACGCCTGCAGCCGCCATTTTGGCGGCTACTCGCTCGCTCCCCCGGGCGCGCACGCCTGCAGCCGCCATTTTGGCGGCTAGTCGCTCTGCTCCCCGGGCGTGCGCGCCTATAGCCGCCATTTTGGCGGCTACTCGCTCGCTCCCCCGGGCGCGCACGCCTGCAGCCGCCATTTTGGCGGCTATTCGCTCGCTCCCTCAAGTCGCATTTGCGCCTACCACCCTTACAGCCACACCGTCTTGTCTGCCGCCGGCGCTCGCGGCGGCGTCTTGGGCTCGAACGCAGGATACCCCAGATAGACGAGCGCGACGATTTCGTCCTTGGCCGCAAGGCCAAACGCCTGCTTCATGCGCACATCGTACATCGGCTCGCCGCTTCGCCAAATCGCGCCCAGCCCTTTGGAATGGGCGGCAAGCAGCAAATTGTGCACGGCGGCATGTGTAGCGGCCAATTCCTCACGCCGGCGCACATCGCCCTCCTCGGGCAAAACGGCGCCTACGGCGATGACGACCGGGGCACGCTGCGCCTTGGCGTGGTGCTTCTCGCGCACCGCCGCTTGCTCCCCCTCGGGGAGATCGGGCTGCTGCTGCAGCGCAATTTGGGCGTAGGCCTCGCCCAGTACGCTTCTGCCTTCGCCTTCCATCACAAAAAAACGCCACGGCTCGGCATGAAAATGGTCCGGCGCCCAGACGGCGGCTTCCAGTATGTCTTCAATCAGCGAGCACGGCACCGGGTCGGGCTTGACCCGTCCGATGCTGCGTCGCGTGCGAATCGCTTCGATTAGTTCCACAGCGCTTATCGCTCCTTTTACAATGAGAGTCATTCTCATTATATCGCAAACAGAACCCCCCCTTCAATACACCTTCCCGCATTCCCATTTGCCGGAATGCTGTAAAAACCAATCAAGAAACAGTTGATAATGATTCTCATTTTCGGTATGATGAGAATACCAACTCTACATAATCGAAAGGACGCATCCCATGAACGAGTATTCGCAACCCCGGTCCGGCATCTCCGCGCTGATCCGGGACAGGCGCACGATCCGCAGCTTCACGTCTGACCCGCTCGACCGCGCCGAAGTGCTGTCGCAGCTATACGCCGCAGCCAGTGCAGTCGCAACAGACTGGACGCAGCCGGACGCCCGCTACATCTTCGTCGGCTCCGACGACGGCAAGCGGCGTGCCGCCGCCATCATCATGGAAGCCTACCGCGAGCAGGGGCTCTACCGTTTCTTGCCCGACAAGCTGAATCGGGTCATGCAGGAACGACTGGCGCGCATTCCGGCCTACCTGATCGTCCAGCTCCGCACCGGCGCTGCAGCGGAGCGCGATCTGGCCTCCGTCTATGCCGCGCTTCACCGGTTCACGCTGCTCGCCTGGAGCCGCGACATCGGACTGGTCTGGAACACCGAGCCCATCCTGCACAAGCCCTGCATCGCGCAGGGCTTCGGACTCGGCAACGATCAGCGCATCGTCTGCATCCTGTACCTCGGACGCTTCGCCAAAGCGCCAAAGGCCAAACGACGTACGCCGGCTCAGGACAAACTGACCTTGCTGCGCTGATCCTCATGATTATGACCCGAAAGCGAGTTGATTCGCATGAATATGACAGCCTTGCTCGAACAAATGCGTCCGGCCCGCCGGTTCACTGACCGGCCAATCGCCGAGCCGTTGCTGCTTGAATTGTTGAATGACGCCGTATGGGCGCCGACGCACAAGCTGCGCGAGGCCTGGCGCTTCATCCGCATCACCGACAGTGCGCGTCCGCGGCTGCGCACAACAGTTGACTCCTCCCGTTATCCCGCGCTGGCGACCGTGCTCAAGGAAGCGCCCTTGCTGCTGATTGTGGCCGTGCCCGACAGCCCCAATTCGCACGTGGCTGAGGATGATTTTGCCGCGGCCTGCTGCCTGATTCAGAATTTGCAGCTGCTCGCCTGGGAGCAGGGGATCGGCATGGCGTGGGAGCTGGCGGATTACTCGCGCTGCGCCAGCCTTCTCGCTACGGCTCAGGTGCGGGAGGATGAGCGCATTGCCGGCGTGCTCGGGCTCGGCTATTTCGCCAATGACGACCGCAACGCCGATCTGCCGCCCCGTCCGGATTCAACCGATCTGCAAGTACAGGTCTGGTAACCGTCGGCCACCCCGGCTTCAAGACGAACCGGGCAGAACCGGGCAAGCCGTCCTTTGCGGAGCAGGGACGCGCGCCATCGCTGCGGTCGATCGTCTTCGCCGCAGCGATGGCGCATCGGCCGCTCACCTTGCCTGACGCCTCCTTCCCCCTTGGTCTCCCGTTACCAGTGCCCGCCGTGATGAATCGGCCCGCGCCACGCGAACGGATTGGCCGTGCGATGACGCCGCTCATCCGATCCCGATTCATCCGCCATGCCAAGCTGCAGCGCGCCTTCGCCGTCCGTCAGGCCGTGGGCGGCGAATTGGTCGGCGATCCGGACCCGATACTCCGCCAGCACGGCCCGCGACTGCTCGTCGTCCGCGCCGCTCAGGTCCTGACGCTCGTCCGGATCGTCAACCAGCCGGAACAGCTGCTCCCGCCCGTCCTGGGCGTAGTACAGGTACTTCCAGCTGCCGTCCGTGGCCATATACAAGCCGCCTTCATCCTGAATATAGCCGTAGAGCACGCGCCGCTCGCCGCCCGGCTCCATCGCTTCCAGCAGCGAGCGGCCTTCCCGCGCATCGTCGCCCGACCTGGCGCAGCCGGTCAGTTGTGTCAGCGTCGGATACAGATCCGCCAGCAGCACCGGGCTGTCGCACACGCTGCCGGCCGGCAGCGGCAGCGGCGTCGACCGCGCCGGCTTGACGATGAGCGGCACCTTGGCTGACGGCTCGTAGAAGCAGGACTTGTGGAACAAGCCGTGATCGCCGAGCATCTCGCCGTGGTCGGAGGCGAACACGATGATCGTGTCTTCCCACAAGCGCTGGCTCTTGAGCTCACCGAGCAGCCGGCCGAGCGCGTAATCGATGTGGGTGATCATCGCATAGTAGTGCTTGCGCGCCGCCCGCACGACCTGCTCGCTCAGCAGATCCAGCTTGCGCGACAAGCGGCGGTGCCGCACCCACTGCGGCGCCGACTCGCCGTTCCATTCGCCCGCGACCGGATCGGCCATCGCAATGCTGTCGTACAACCGTACATACGACTCCAGCGGGTCGAAGGGCGGGTGCGGCGCCTCGAAGCTGGTCCACATGAAGAACGGCGCCTCCGTGTCGCGCTGTCTGAGGAAGCCGATCGATTCCTCGACCGTCCAGCTCGTCGCGGTATAGGCTTCGGGAACCGCGCTGAAGACGGGATGGACTTCGTTGCCGCCCATGCCGTGACCGCGGTACATGCCGCCATAGCCGGCCTGCTCCAGCCAGTTGACGTAGTCCTCCGGAAGCAGCCGCATGCGCTCGAAGCCGTTGCGGTTGCGCGGCGGATGGAAGTGCATCTTGCCGGCGGCGTGCGTCTGGTAGCCGGCAGCGCCGAGCCGGCCCGGCAGTGTGTCCTGCGGCTGCTCGGGAATGCGGAACTCGCCGTTCGTGTCGACGCCGTGCTGATAGGCCGGACGGCCGGTCATGATCGTCGTCCGCGACGGAATGCAGAGCGGACAGTCGCTGTAGGCGCGGGTGAAGCGTACCCCCTCCCAGGCGAGCTGGTCCAGATGGGGCGTCATGACCGGATGCGCCGAGCGGGCGACGCCGAGGCAGTCCGCCCGCTGCTGGTCCGTCGTGATGAGCAGAATATTCGGTTGCTGCATGTGTACCTCCTTCATTCGAATGCCGAGTCCCTGGTCACGGGGCGAAACGATACGCGAGGCAGCAGCTGGCCAGGCCAGCGGCCGCGTCTCGCGGGCCGCCCGCCGTACCAGTCCGGCCCATGCGTGCTACTGCCGCAGCAGCGCCCCCGCCTCGCGCAGTCGCTGCTGCAGGAGCGCGACATCCACCTCCGCCGGCGCGATGCCCTGCGCCGCGGCGAGTGCAGCCGCCGTGCCGGCGGCCTGGCCGGTAGCCATGCAGCTCGGCGTGAGCCGCGTCGTCGCAAGCGTCTCATGCGTCGTCGAGATGCAGCGTCCGGCGACGAGCAGATTGGCGATCCGCTGCGGCAGCAGGCAGCGGTACGGGATATCGTACGCGCCGTCCCCCTTGACCCATGCCGCGGTCACGCCCTTGCCGGACGGGTCGTGGATGTCGATCGGATAGCCGCTGCGCGCGATGCAGTCGTCCATCGGCTTGCCCTCGATCACATCCTCGACCTGGAGCGCGTACTGACCTTCGATGCGACGCGATTCGCGGATGCCGATCTGCGTGCCCACCGAGGACAAGCGCGCCTGCTCGAAGCCCGGCAGCCCCTTCATGAAGTCCGCCACCATGCGCACCTGCTTGCGGCCGAGCACCTCCGCTTCTGTCAGATCGCTTACATCCGTACTGTCGAGCCCCTGTACGCGCGTCGTATTGACGAGCACCTCGTCCGGCCCCGGCCCGATGAAGAACAGCACCTGGTCGCGATTGATCGGCAGCGCCGCCTCCTTCCAGTGCTTGTAGTAGCCGAGCACGCCGGAGAGCGGCAGCTCCGGCAGCTCCGCGAACGGCGTTTTCTTGTAAAATTCGTCGGGATGATCCAGCATGTACTGCTTGACCCGGTCCAGATCGACGCCGCGCATCCGGAACTTCATCGTCATCGGCTGCGTCAGCTTGTCCCCGTCCCGCCCCTGCAGGCACGGCGCGCCGGAGAGGTAGGCCAGATCCGCATCGCCTGTCGTATCGACATACTGGCTGGCATGTACGGCATACCGGCCCGACTTGGTCGTGATTTCCACTCGCGCGATCCGGTCGCCGTCTGTCTTGACGCGATCCACGAAGCTGTGCAGCAGCACCTTGACCCCCGCCTCGCGCAGCATATCGTGGATCAGGATCTTGTACACCTCGGGATCGTACGGCGTGATCGTGTTCACGAAGCCGACCGTATCGCGCACATGGCCGGGCGAGGCGTCCTCCGCCATCAGCCGATCCACGATCTCCTGCGCGATGCCGCCGATGACCTGCTTGCCTTCCATGGTATGGAACGTCATCCACGGATAGACGAGCGCGATCGTCGACATCCCGCCGAGGAAGCCATAGCGCTCGATCAGCAGCGTCTTGGCTCCTCCCCGCGCCGCAGCCAGCGCCGCGTTGATGCCCGCCGGTCCGCCGCCGCAGACAACGACATCGGCCTCCAGTTTTTTGTGCTCGCTTGTGTGTGTTGCGTTCATCATTTGCTTGCTCCTTCCTGCACGTATTGCCTCTCAGTATAGGCGCAGCGCGCGCTACACAATAGTTTAACTTTTGTTTAAAATAGAAGCAGCGTACATTGCGGCTAACCGCAACATTGGGAGGCACACATTCATGGGAAGACGCAAGCGCGCCACGCTGGCCGATCTCTCGGCCGAGCTGGGCATCTCCATCCAGACGATCAGCAAGGCGCTGCGCGGGCGGCCCGGCATGTCCGAGGAGACGCGCGGCCGCATCATGCGGACCGCCTATCTGCGGGGGTACATGTCCTCCGCTCAGGCACGGGAGCTGGTCAGGCAAGGCATCGCGCCTTACCCGAGCTATCGCCTGCGCTTCGTGCTCGTGCAATCGCACCAGTCGCTGACGTACAACCGGCTGTTGACGGCCGGGCTGCAGGAGCGTCTCGGCCAGTACGAGCACCGGCTCGACTGCTATGTGCTGGAGGAGAATCTGAGCGAGGTCGAATTCGAGGAATGGGCGCAGACGCGCAACCTGACGCACGCCGACGGCCTGCTGATCGCACCGCGGCTCACTTCGGGCTCGATGGAGGAGCAGTTGCTCAAGTACCGGGTGCCCAAGGTGCTGATCAATTACCCGCGTCCGCTGACCCAGGTCGACAGCGTCATCTGGGACGTGTACGAGGCGGTGTGCATGGCGGTCGATCGGCTCGCCCGCGCCGGGCACCGCCGCCTGCTCTACATCGGCGACATCGCCGCGCAGCGCGGCTATATGCACCGCTGGCAGGCCTATCAGGAGATGATGGCGGCCCTGGGCGAGCCGGCGCTGCGCGCCACGGCGGACGACTTCGAGGCGGCCTTTCTCCGGCATCGTCCCACGGCGCTGCTCGTCGGGATCGACGAGGACTGCGACCAGATCACGACGGCGCTGGACCGCCTCGGCATCCGCGTCCCCGAGGACTGCTCGCTCGTCGCGCTGCGCAATGCCCCGCCGGAAGAAGCGCTGCCGATTAGCCGGCCGCAGCTGATGATTCGCGAGGCCGGCTACGAGGCCGCCGATCGCATCCTGTGGCGGATCGCCCATCCCAATGCGCCGCATCAGCACACGCGGATTCGGGGCGGCTTCCACGACGGGCGGACGATTGCGGCGCCGCAGCGGACATGACAGCCGGCAGAGCAGCTGGCGTAACAGCCGGCAGAGCAGCCGGCAGAGCAGCTGGCGTAACAGCCGGCAGAGCCCCCGGGTCCGCGTGCACGGACAGGCCGGCAGTTCGCCTATGCTTGCCGGCCCATGCTTGCCGCCGGGGAATATCATCCACGGCACGCATGATGCATTCGAGCACCGCGTTATACTATCCTGTATGCCTGCTTGCCGCCATGGATCGCACTGCTCACGACACGGCCGTCCACCCATGCAAAATCAAGCCGGCCTCCGCCAGGCAGACGCAGGCCCCGCACGCGTCCGCTGCTCCACTCCGGGGGCAGAGCCGGCAGCAAATAGACCCGATCGTCTTCGATCTGAACGAGCATTTGCAAAATGCCGGAGCAGGCGCCGAAGTTGCCGTCGATCTGAAAGGGCGGATGCGCGCACAGCAGATTCGGATAGCTGCCTCCTCCTGCATCCTGCTGCTCCGTCGCGCTGGCGACCGGCTGCAGCTGACGGCGCAGCAAGGCGTAAGCGCGCGTCCCTTCGCCCAGCTTCGCCCACAGGTTGATCTTCCATGCCAGGCTCCAGCCGGTGCCGCCGTCGCCGCGCAGCTCCAGCGTTCGTCTACAAGCCGCTCGCAGCCCGGCATCCTCGCGCCGAATCTGCCCCGAAGGAAACAATCCGTACAAGTGGGAGAGATGGCGATGCTGCGGCTCCGCGTCTTCGTATGCCCCGTACCATTCGCGCAAGCTGCCGTCCGGATTGAGGGCATATGCCGGCAGCCGCTCCGCCAGCTGCGCGTAAGGTCCGCCGTCGCCTCCACGGCGCTCGGCAATCTCCGCCATGATGGTGAAGACGTCGCGAATGATCGCCGTCGTCATCGTCGTCGTGATGTCCAGCGGGGACGACTCCCGATCGCCGAGCCCTCCCGCGCCGGTCATCAGATGGCGATTCTCCGGCGAGGTGGACGGGCAAAAAACGAGCTGGCCGTCCTTCTCCACAAGCAGGCTGCGATAGAACGCGGCGCATTGTTCAATCGTCGGCGCGATCTCGTGCAAAAGCTGCGCATCGCCTGTGTGCCGCTCATACGCATACATCATCTGACAGAGCCAGCCGCCGGCCATCGGCCAGAACCCCCATTGGGCATTGCCCGGCAGACGATTCGTGCCCGGATGCGTCAAGCGCCAAAGATCGGTGGAGTGATGGCACACAAAACCGGGCGCATTGTAGTAATGCCGAGCCGTTCGTGCTCCTGCTTCGCCGAGCTCCCGCGCCAGGCGAAGCAGCGGCTCGTAGCATTCCTCCAGCCCGCAGAGCAGCGTCGGCCAATAATTCATCTGCGTGTTGATGTTCAGCGTATAATTGCTGGACCAGGGCGGCACCAGCTTGTCGTTCCAGATGCCCTGCAGATTGGCAGGCTGCGTGCCGCTGCGCGAGGAGGCGATGGTCAGATAGCGGCCGTAGTTGAACAGCAAGGTAAATAACGCGTTGTCCCGCTCCCCGCGCTGCAGCCGCTGCAGCCGTTCGTCCGTCGGCAGCAGACGGTCGTCGTCTGCCCCGAGCGCCAATTCGACGCGATCATACAAGTGCCGATAGTCCGCAATCGCCGCTTCGCGAATCGCCTCGTACCCTTTCGCTTCCGCCCGATCCAGGTCTCGCACGCACGCGTCCTTGTAAGGCTTGCCTGCCAGCACCGGATGCTTGTCGTAGCCGTTGAAGCTGGTCCGCACGGCGACATACAGGCAGACGGTATCCGCGCCGCGCACCTGCAGCCGGCCGTCGCGGCAGCGCACCTCCCCGCCCTCGGCCACGACCCGCAGCCCGGCGCGATATCCGACGCCTTTGCGGGCATCGTCCGCGTCGTATATTTTGTGGGCTTCGCCGGAATGGGTCTGGCCGTAAGGCGCTTCGCACACCGGGCAGTTGCCCTCGAGGTACACGGTGCGACCATCCGGCGCGGCGCTCTGTTCGCAGCGCAGCCGTCCGGTCAAGCGCGCGTCCAGGCTGACTTGACCGGGATTGCTGCAAGCGATGCGAATGGCTGCCACCTGCGAGGGGGCGCTCACCAGCATCTCCCGGCTGTACCGGCCGCGCGCGGTCTGCCAGGTCACGGTATGAAGCGCATCCTCCAGCGTCAAGCGCCGGGTATAATCCGCGGGCGATTCATGCCCTGGCATCGTGATCTGCAGATCGGCCAGCGGCAGATACATCTGCACCAGGTGATCTCCGAACTGCTGCTCCAGCAGCCGCTGGGCCTGCGCGTATTCCCCGGCCAGCACCTGCGCCTGCGCTTGCTCGTAATGGCGGTGCATGCCCGCCCCGTCAGACGAGCGAGGATAGCCGCTCCACAGCGTATCCTCGTTCAAGCTGATTGTTTCGTCGCCTGCCCCGCCGTAGACCATCGCGCCGATCCGGCCGTTGCCCAGCGGCAGCGCCTCGTTCCAGTTGGCCGCCGGCTCCCGGTACCACAGCGTCGAGGCGTCCGCACGCGCGCCGCGACGATTTTCCGAGTCCTGCCGCTGCTTCATTGGGGCTGCTCGCCGTAGGCGCGAATTTCGAAGATGCGGGCCTCGGGACAGCCGCGCGTGCGCGTGACCGTGATCTTCACCCGGTCGCACAACACCGCATTCAGCCCATGCACACGCAGGCGCTGGTAATTATCCGATACGCGCTGCTCCCCTACCAGATCGCCGCCCCGATACAGCGCCACCTCGTAATCGGCGGCCAGCGTATCCGGCACATGCGGGTCCTGCTTGCTCTGGATCCAGCGGGAGAGAGACGGCATGATCTCCGCGGAGAGCTTGCTGTCAAAGGTCAGACGAAGCTCCGACAACCGGACCGGCTGCGCCCAGGACAAGGCAATCCATTGCGCTCCCGCCTCAAGCGATTCGGACATCCACAGATGACTGTCCGCCTTCACGGTGCGCGTGATCCCGCTGACCACATGCGCGCAAGCGCCGTCCGCAACGGCTGAGGAAGAAGCGATATGCGCCTGACGCGCCAGATCCGCCTCGTCGCGATTGGCGACACCGGGGATGTAACAATCGTCCTTCAGCAATTGTTGCTGCAGCTCGCCGATGCGTCCGCCCAGCTCGCGTGGCAGGCAGCCGCCTTGGACAGCCATCGCCGCAGCCGTACCGATCGCCTGACCGACGACCGCGCACGTCCCCATCACGCGCGTGGAGCCGAACGCCCGGTGCGAGGCGCTGATGATGCGTCCCCCGATCAGCAGGTTATCGACATCGCGGGCATACAGGCTGCGATACGGGATTGCGTACAAGTCATCCAAAAATATGGATTTCTCCTCCTGCTCCGGCAGGCCTTGCACCCGCTCCGTATAGAACCGCTCCGGCTGATGGACATCGATATGCCACCCGCCGTAAGCGACGGCGTCTGCGAACGTCCGGGATTCGAGCAAGTCTTGCTCCTTCAGCACATAATCGCCGACGATGCGCCGGCTCTCCCGCTTGGCGGCGATGCTGCCTACCCAGTCGAGGACGAGCGTATCCGCGCGCGGCGACAGTTCATTCTTGATAAAATCCCAGACGCCGTACACAATCTTTAGCAATTCCTCATAGATCCGATCGTGATCCTTGATAATGTCCAGCTCCGTGCCGCCCACCTCCAGCCACCAGTAGCCGGAGTCGATCTCGACGAACTTCATATTCCGGATCCATTCGGACTCCCGGTAGTTGTGCGCCCAGGCCGGGCGCTCGAAGGGCACGGACTTGCCGGCATCGATCGCATGAAACAAAATCGTGTTGCCCATCGTAACGGGGTCCGAACGCTTGACTGCGCCCGGCTCCTGAAAAATATCGGCCGCCTCGCGGCCCCGCATGACCGTGGCGCCCGCCAGCTTCGCCAGCAGCCCGTCCCCCGAGCAGTCGATAAACAGCTTGGCCGCAAAGCGAAAGGGCTGCTCGGACACCGATTGACGGGCTTGCACCGCCGTGATCGTCTTGCCCTCCATTTCAACCGTCAGCATCGCCGTATTCAGGAACAGATCCAGCCCCTCCTGGTACCGCACCTTCTCCCACAAAATCCGGTCGAATACATAAAACGAATGCGACGGGTTGCGCATTTTGTTTTCCAGCAAAATTTCTTCCACAATGCCGGTCTCCCGAGCGTTGGCGTGTTTGCCTTGACTGGAGGCGCCGCAGATGTGCATTCTCACCTCTGAGCTCGCATTCCCGCCCAGCACGCTGCGATCCTGCAGCAGCGCCGTGCGGGCGCCGCTGCGCGCGGCGGCGAGGGCCGCGCACACGCCCGACATGCCGCCGCCTACAATGACGACATCATAATGTTCCTCTCGTTCCATGGCTGCTTCACTGCCTCCTTTTTGCTAGTTGATCCAGTCTGTCTCCATCCGCAAGACCTGCCGCCTCCTCGACCGCCTCCTCGGCCCCCTTGTCTCGTGCCGCTCCGTCACCGGCCAGCGCCGCCGGGCCGACGGGGATCGCCCGGATGTCCAGGCTGCGCGGCTCCGCCGGGTGCAGCGGCAGCTCGTACAAGCGGACGCAGTCGACCGCCGCCTCTGCGCCGGTTGTCCCCTCGCCGACCGCGGCCCCCTCCCATGGCGGCACCTCCGCACCGTCCACACGCACGACGAGACGCTCCGCCGCCGATGCCTCGAACCGCACCGCGATGCGCGTCAGACCGGCGCCGGTCGCCAGCGCGGCCATGCCGTCCGTCCCGGCTGTATAGCCCGTCAGCTCGATCCCGTACCCGTACAGCAGCAGCGGGCCCGGGGGCGGCGTCGTGCCGCGCACGGCGACGATCCGGTCGCGTCCGCCCACTCCCGTCCAGACATCAGAGGGGAGCTTGTGCGTGGCGGCCAGCGGGCGCCCGTTGACGGTCAGCCGGGTCAGATACGGCCCCTGTCCGCGCACCTCCACGTCGAGCCGCCGCCCCCGATAGTACAGTCCCTCGAGCGTCGCGGCCGGGCCGGAGCTCGGATAGAGGTGCACGCCGCCGGCATCGAGGTCGATGCCGACGAGGCCGTGCACGACCGCCTGCCACCAGGCGCGCATACTGTACGCCTGCCAGGCGCCGCGCACCGCATTCCACCGGTCCGCCTCCGGCTCCGCGCGCTCCGCATACAGCGGCACGCCCTCGGGGCAGCTCAGCTGCCGGTACCAGTGGCGCAGCCAGCCGGTCCAGCGGCCGAGCAGGTCCGGTCGGTCCATCAGATTCATCAGGCGCATGTAATACTCCCCCGTCACCGGCCACCACGCGTGCAGTTGATTCGCATCCGCATCGTACGCCTCGCACCAGAGGGGGATCGGCCGCACGCCGCCGGGGGCGAGCAGCTCGCGCTCGAAGAACTGCATATGATCGGCATGCATGCCTTGCGTCAGCTCGCGCATGTAGCCGTTGTCCCACTTCACCGCGCAATTGTGAAAGGCCTCGCGCCGCTGCAGCGTATCCGCGTCGACGGAGCTGACCGGGAAGCGATGCGTCGGATCGCCAAACAACGGCGCAAAATGCGCTTCGAAGCGTTTGACGATGCCGATCGCCTGCGCCTTCGTCGCTTCGTCGCCTTGCACGTCGGCCAGGTAAGCCATCGCACGCGCCGCACAATAAAAGAACGTATTGTTCATGCTGCTGATATCCCGGCCCGTCTCCAGGATCAGCTCGCGAAAATCGGGGTACAGCGACGTCCCGACGCATAGCCCCGTCTGTCCGACCTCGAGCGCCGCCATCGCCGCGAACAGCTCGCGCGCGAAGGGGTAGAGCTCGGCTGCCGCACTCGCGTCGCCCGTACACGCGGCATACTGCTGCAGCAGCGTAATGTACATGCCCTGCGCCGGCACTGCGCTGTAGTCGGCTGCCGATCCGTCGGGCCGGTACGCGTGTACGATGCCGTGCACCGGATGCGCCGTGCGCCGATAGAAGCGCAGCATGTCGAGGATTGCCGCCTCGTCGCCCCAATACAAGCTCGCCTGATTGCTCGTCAGCCCGTCCCAGCCCCACACCCAGTACTGCGACGTCTTGGCCTTGAGCGCGCCCGGCTCGTCCGGCACCTTGCACGGCTCGTGGTGCATCGGCAGCAGCGCGAAGTACGCGTCCAACTCCGCATCCCCGCTCCGCAGCCGCGGCGTGCGCGCCGCCAGCGCGGCATAGCGCGCATGCATCGCAGCCAGCGCGCGGGCCAGCTCGCCGTCGGTCGGCGAACCAGCCGCCAGCAGCGCCTCCCGCTCGTCGGCAAATACAATCGCATAGCTGTAGCTGCGGCCGCCGCGCATCGGCTCGGTGCCGATCAGCTGCAGCTTGCGGTTGCGCGGCGTCTGGGCGCAGCGCACCGGGAAGCTCGCCGCCACGCCGATCCACTGCGTGCGGTGACCGCCCGCGACTGCGCCGCTGTCGCCGCCCCTGGATGGGCCCGCGTCGCCGGGCATCTGCGCCGCGGCTCCATCTGCCACCGCCGCTTCTGCTGCCGCTTCCGCCGGCGCAGCTGCAGCCGCTGCGCCGGCCTGCTCGCCCGCCGCGATCTCCGGCCATGCCCGGAAGCCGCCGACGAGCATCGCGCGCTCCGCCTCGAACTGCCACGCCAGCCAGTCCCGCCGTTCGCCGCGGGACTTGTAGCGGGCATCGTCCTCGTCCCGCGGTGTCAGGCCGAACGCGTCGTGGAACTCCAGGCGGAACAGACAGTCCTCCGGCACATCCTCCGGCGCGGTCAGCCGCACGATCAGCCGCTCCCCTGCGACCGCCCATTCCAGGCGAAAGTCGATCCCGTCAACCGGCCACCGGCAGCGATAGCCGAACGGCAGCAGCTCGCAATCGGCCGGCTGCGGGCTGTAGCGCCTGCGATCCCGCTCGACGTACACGCGGAAGCCGGGGAACAGCCGCTGATAAAAGAGCGTCGGCGAGCCTTGCCGCTGGCGACGCGAAAAATAATCGACCTGGGTGACGCCGTAATCGTCGAGCTCCACCGCCAGACGCCCGTCCGTGATCCAGCGCGGCGTCGCCGGCAAGCCGAGCCGGCTGCGCACGACGCCGTCATGGACCGCAAATTCGCTATTCATCGCGTTGCCCTCCCTCCTGTCCCGCTGCCGAGAGCAACAGGCCCAGCAAATAATGTCCCGCCGCATCGAGCAGCGGCTGCAGCGAGCAAATATACAGCACGGCCGCACCGACGCGCACGCGCAGCAGATAGGCGCGATCCTCGGTGGCGATGCGCCGGATCGGCCGCTGACGATGCGCCAGCCGCGCATTGGGATCCTGCAGTACGATCGCCGATTGCGCCGCCTCCGAGAACCGCGGCACCGAGCGCACGATCACCTTCAGCTCGGGCGCCGCAAGCGCCGGCTGTGCGCCGTGCGATGAGCCGAGCGCCTCCAGCACCGTCTGCCGCACGCGCGCGACGCGCAGCGGCGCCGCATCCTGCACCATATGGTAAAATTGCGCGTCGCAAAACGGCTCGTGCGGAAAGCCGCGCAGCGCCTCGTCGGCGTGGATGACAGTCGCCAGATTGCCCTGGTCCCAGCCGGCGCGGAAGCTCGTGAACTGCCGATAGTAATCGATCCGCTCGCCCTCCGGCGTCACGGACGGCTCCGGATACCAGGACGCGGGCAGCGTCCCGTGATCGAGCAGCACGGTCGGCACCCCGTGCTCGAACGCCAGTCGGCGCGCATCCTCCCAGCTGTCCGTCACGACTGCGGACGGCCGGCGGACGGCGAATGCGGCCTGCTCGTCCATGCCTCGCCACGAACGGCAGCCGCGCACCATCGAATCGACATCGCGCAGCGGCACACTGCAGGGCAGCAGCCGGCGGTAATGCGCCGCCGCGCGGGAATCGGATAGCAGATGCGCGAGCAGGCCGCGACCCGTATCTGCAACTGCGCTTGCGTCCGTTGCTGCAATTGCGCCTTCGTCCGCTGCTGCAATTGCGTCCGCGCCCGAGTCCGCCTCTATACCCGCGCCTTCACCCGCCTCTGCGACACCGCCTGCGTCCCCCTTGTCCACAGCGGCTTCGGCTGCACGGGCGAGCGCGAAGAGCGCGTCCGGCGCGAATGCGCCGCCCTGCGCGCGCAGCGCCGGAAATACCCACAGGTCCCACGCATTGGCGGCGAGGGGCTGCGCCGCGGCGCTCCCGGTCGCGCCGGGCGCGTAGAGCGCGAGCCGCAGCCGCAGCCGCTCGCCCTGCGCCGACCACGCCGGCACCTCGCCTGCGATAGTCGCCTGCACCCGGCAGCTGCCGTCCTCCGCGGCACCTGCTGTCGCCGTGCCGGTCAGCCACGACCTCCCGCGCGCGTCGTCCAGGGCCCACGCCAGCAGCGCGCCGGACAAGTCCCGACCGGAGTAATTGGACACCGTCGCATCGATCTCCAGCCGCTCGCCGAAGCGGTACGTGCGTCCGTCCAGCCCGCGGTCGATCAGCAGCGCGACATCGGCGTTGCAGCCGTCCCGGTACGTCTTGGGCGCATGATCGGACCCTATGCCCATATCGTCCGCCAGTCCGGCATTCTGCGCGCCCTTGCGGAAGAACGTCCAGAGGACGTAGCCGCTCACCTCCGGCTGCCTGCGCGCCTCCTCCAGGATGAACCGGCTGCACAGGTCGCTCAGCCGGCGCGAGGCGGTCACGATCGCCGCTTCGTGCTCCAGCAGCCCCTGCCTCGCCAGCGCCTCGCGTCCGTCGTCGCCGAAGGGCATCGCATAGCCGTCGGCGGGATACAGCGCCTGCTCCGCCGCGTCCGGCCAGACGCCGAACTTACCGTACTCGTGGATCAGCATCGGCTTGTCGCGCACCGCGTCGCCCAGCAGCGGCCACGGGATGCGGCTCAATCCGTCGTACGCAATGCGGAATTCATGGCTCCACAGATGCGGACTCTCGACGTCGCCCGGCAGCTCGGGCAGCTCCCCCTGCATGCCGAAGGCGGCCATCGCCAGGTGATCGGGCGCTTCGCGGCGCACGAGCGCGATGCCCGCCACCGCATGCTCGTACTCCTGCTGATCATGCACCATCAATTGACTGCCTTCGTTGCCCAGCCCGTAGATGCCGAGCGCGGGGAAGTGCCGCGTCTGGCGGATATGCGCCGCCAATAGCGCCGCGCCGCGGTCGAACGGATAGGTCTTGGCGAAGTTCGATACCAGGCTTACTTCCGAGGTGAGGATCAGGCCGAGCTCGTCGGCGATCTCCAGCTCCTCGTCAGTCGGCATATAGGTATGACAGCGATAAAATTGAAAGCCGTGCCGCCGCAGCATCGACCAGCGCGCGCGAATGATCGCCCGGTCGCTCAGCGGGTGAATCGTCGGCGACATGAACTCGGCCCCCGCCCCGCGTACGAATAACGGGCGGCCGTTGAGCGCCAGCCTGCCTTGCGCGGCGCGCAGCTCGCGCACGCCGAAGCGCTGGCGCTGCTCGTCGAGCAGCGCGCCGCCCTCGCGGTCCTCCCGCACCTGCAGCGTCAGGACGTACAGCTCCGGCTGCTCGCAGCTCCACAGCGCCGCGCCGCGCAGCGTCAGTGCCAGCGCGACCGCTGTCGGCGCACCCGCCGCCAGCTCGACTACGGCCTGGACCTGCGGCGTCGCGCCACCGGCGCCAAGCGCTTCTTTCACTTTCACTTTCACTTTCTCTTCCGCGTCCACTTCCTCTGCCGCCGCCAGCGTGGCCGCCGCTTGGGCCGCCCCGCTCTCTTGCGGCTGCCAGCGCTGTACGCTCGCATGCACGCGCACCCGCTGCGCCTGCCCCGTCCGATTCCAGACGGAGCCGCTCAGCCGCACGGTCGCATCCCCCGATACGGCCACGCCTTCGCCTGCCGCCGCCGGGCCGTCCAGGCTCGCCCGGATCCACAGGTCCTCCGCATGCACCGCCCCGCTGTACTCCAGCTCCACGCTGCGATACACGCCCGACCAGTGATTGTCGGCGAAGCGGTACCCGCCCAGCAGGCCGAGCTCCTGCTCCACGATCGCGATCGTGATCCGCAGCGCGAGCGCCGACTGCCCGTCGGCATGCCGGGGCCCGAGCGCCGCATCCGTGATGTCCCACTTGGCGGATATATTCGGCTGCGCATAGTAATCCACGTATTGCCCGTTGACCCACAGATGTCCCGCCGGCGCGATCCCCCCGAGCTTCAGCCACAGCCGCTCGCCGGGCGCCGGGGCAGCCGCCTGCAGCTCGGTCTCGTACCATGCGGTGCCCAGATAGCCATTGTGCAGGCCGCCGCTGCCCGGATCGTCCGCCGCCAGCGCCTCCAGCTGCTGGATGCAGCCCGGCACCCGGCAGCGCAGCGTCGTCTCCAGCGGCGTCCGGGCCCAGCCCTGAGCCAGCCCCAGCTCCTGCGGGTCCAGACGCAGCTTCCACTGTCCGTCCAGCCGGATCAGCTTGCGCGCCGATCCGCGCACGGACGCATTCACATGCACACTCTCGATTCTCGTTCCCATGCCGTCCTCATCCTTCCTCATGCAATAGCGGCAGTCGCCGTCAAGGGCGACTGCCGCCGCAAGCTGCC
Source organism: Paenibacillus sabuli (assembly GCF_014705605.1). Classification (GTDB taxonomy): domain Bacteria; phylum Bacillota; class Bacilli; order Paenibacillales; family Paenibacillaceae; genus Paenibacillus_D; species Paenibacillus_D sabuli. Next base: position 66,638 of record NZ_JACXIZ010000030.1, on the reverse strand, counting down.
TGTTCTCGATTGGACCGCCGCACATCGGCCCCCCGATGCGCCCCCCGGATCAGTCCAGCTCTCGCACCCGGCCGCTGGCCAGCAGCGAGCTGTCCACCTCGAGCTCCTGCGCCGTCGTGTCATACGTATTGTCGGACAGGACGATGTCGTTGACGCCGCCGAGCACCGTGATCGCCGTACCCGTATCGGCGAAGTGGTTGCCGGAGACGACGACCCCTTTCATCCCTTGCTGCGTCGAGCCGCCGTTGAGGATGAGCGCGCTGTTCTCCATCAGCGTATTGTTGCGCACCATCGCGCCGATCGTCAGCGTGTAATTGCCTTGCGTCGTGACCTTGATGGTCGACGGCCCGGAGTGATTGTCCTCGACGCCGTACCAATGCGAGTAGTTGCCGTCCGCCAGCACATTATTTTTGATATCGGTGTACCATTGCTGCTGATTGCCGCCGTAGACCAGCCTCGCCCAGGCGAAGATGCCCTGCGATTGGCGGAACGTGTTGCCGTCGATGACCATATTGACGCCCTCGCCGTACAGATTGAGCGCCCCGGTGCGGTAGAACGTATTCTCCACGAACAGATTGTCAAAGTTGATAGCGGTAATCGAGAGCACCGACGTCTCGTCTGGCTCCACCGTGAACGGAGCGTCCAGCGTAATCACATCGGCCGTATGCGTCACGATCTGCCGCATCTGCCCCGCTCCCGTGCCGGATAGAATAAACACGCCGCCGCCCCGGCTCCATTCGCCCGGCTGCCAGGACGCGGCTCCCGCCGGCAGCGTGAGCGTCGTCCCGTCCACCGCTGCGATCGCCCCCGTATACGCGCCGCTGCCGCCGTCATTGGTCATGACCTCGCGGTCGTTGCCGTTGATATTCGAGAAGGAGTTGCGCGCGAAATAAATATGCCGGGAGCCAAAGTCAAGCGGCTTGCCGAAGCCCCCGCCGGTCGTCCACATCGACAGCGGCACGATGTTGTTATCCTCGAAAATGACTTCGTCCGCACCGTGGAAGCTGTACCAGCCGCCATGGTAGAACGTATTGCCCCGCACGACGGCTCCCTCGGCGCGAGCCAGCTGAAACGGCCGGTACGGCCCGGTCAGCTCGCTGTCGATAATGCGGATCTGCTTGCCGCCGAGCCGCACCACATCCAGGCTGTTGCCGTGGTTCGCGCGGAACTGCTCGACCTCGGTCTGCAGCGCCACGCTGAGATCGAAGGGCACATGTCCCATGTACGGATCGGAAAAAATGCGCGCCCGCTCGATCGTCACGTAGCCGGCGTCCTCGGTGCCCTCCTCGCCGAGCACGAAATGCCCGGCCCGCGAAGCCCGCAACGAAATGTCGCGAATCGCAAAATGGTGCGAGCCCTCGATGACCGCCTCCGGCAAATCATTGTAATCCCACTCGAACGGGCTCCAGAACACCTCCGTCAGCTGCTGCGATTCGCCGCGCATCGTCGTATAGACCGGCAGCTCGATCGGGACCGTCAAATGATAGCGGCCGCGCGGAAAATAGAGCTCGCCGCCTCCCGCCGCCTCGATCGCGGCAAGCGCATCGAGCACGGCCGCCGAATCGTTGGCGACGCCGTCGCCCTTGGCGCCGTACGCCTTGACGTCAAAGACGGTGTCCGGCCACACATCGGGGGCGTTCAGCTGCAGCGCAGACGGCTCGCTCCAGGCGCTCGGGCCGCCGCGTCCATTGTGCACATACACCCGGTATGCGCCCGTCGCCAGGCCGCTCGGCAGGCTCGCATCCAGTGCGTAAGCATCGATCGCCTCGACATCTGGCAGCGTCGTCAGCTGCCCGGTCGCCACCGCCTCCAGCACGACGGTCGGCGTGAATCCGTCTTCGGACAGCTGCCGCCCCGTCAGCCGGATCCAGCCGCCCGGCGTCGCTTCCTTGCCGTCATCGCCCTGGATCCATGTGATGTCCGGCGCGTTCAGATAGAGCGCACGGCCAGGCTGACCGTACACATCCAGCTGGACCGAGTAGACGCCGGGATCGAGCGCATCCGGTACCTGCCATTGCACGAGCTGCCGGGTCTGGCCGACGATCTCGGCCGACACCGCATCCGCCTCGCTCCATACGGCCGTCGTCTCGTACGCGCTGCCCCCCGCGCCTTCCGTCGTATGGCTCTTCGGCCGCAGCACGAAGGCCGGCTCGCCCGTCGGCGCGCTGTCCGGCAGCTTGAACAGCCGCACCGCATCCACCACGTCCAGATAATCGCCGACAATCTGCGCGATCTCGCCCGGCCGCATCTGATTCGTCATATGGAAGACAGCCAGGTCGGGCAGGTCGGAGATGACGAACGATTCCGTCTGAACGGCCTCCTCATTGTCCGCCAGATCGATTGAATAATATTGGATCGTATGCGATCCTTCGCGGCGCACGACTACAGGGCCCTCATAGGGCAGCCAGGTCGTACCGCCGTCTGTGCTGTACTGCGTCTGCGCCACCCCGCGGTAGTCGTCGTACGCATCCAGCGTCACTGTGACAGCTGATGTATAATCGCTGCCGGTCAGCGTGCCGCTCAGCCGAGCGGTCGTCGTCGGCGCCGTCGTATCGGCTGCATACGCGTCGCCGAACACGAGCCAGTCGATGTTGCAATATTGCGCCGAGGTCGAGTAGGGACCGACCGCGAATACGAGATAGACGTCATGGACCCCGGTCACCGTGCGCAGCAGCGCCGTTCGCTGCGTCGCGGCATTCGTATAATTCTCCGCCGTGCCGCGCAGGCGCAGAGCGCCGACGAGCTCGCCGTCCGGCGCGCCCAGACGCACCTCGATCCGATTGCCTTCGGCAACGTTCGGCACTGCGACGTGCATGGCGACGTCGAGCGCGCCTTCATCGCCGAAATTGACCGCTTCGAACTTCATCCAATTGCCCGTATTGATGCCGATGACCGCAGTCTCCGTCGCCCGGATATTATTGCCGGACAGCTCCGACGCCGTCTCCGCCTGGAGCGTCGCGTATGCCGAGCGCGTACCGAGATCGGCGATCGTGAAGCTGACAGTGCGCGCAGTCTCGGCATTGCTCGCCGCGTCGGTCGAATAGTACTGGAGATTGTACTCTCCCTCCACGTCATACACCAGTGGAGCGGTGTACGACTGCCAGGTCGCGCCGTCGTCCACGCTGTACACCGTCTGGGCAACCCCGCGGTAATCGTCCCTCGCCGCCAGCGTCACGGTCACTGCCGACGTATACTGGCTGCCATCGTACGTGCCGGACAAGTAATCCGTCGTCACGGGCGCAGTCGTATCCGTGCGATAGCTGGCGCCGAATTGCCATTCGGCCAGATTGCAGAACCCGGTGCCTTCGCTCAGCGGATCGAGCACGAACACGACATACACGTCATGCACGCCCGTCACGGTCTCGCTGAGCGCGACATATTGCCACTGCGCGTTGGAATAACCGGTCGCGGTGCCGACCAGATGATGCCTGGCGACGAGCTCGCCGTCGGCCGCACCGAGCCGGACCTCGATCGTATTGCCGGCGTTCGCGTACGGCACCGCTGCGCGGAAGCCGACATCGACCGCGCCGGACGCGCCAAAATCGACATCCTCGTACAAGGCCCAGTTGTCTTCCCGAATGTTGCTCAGTCCATTGCCGGCATTCGGCGCAATGTGCGAGCCCTGGAGCTGATCCGCCGTGCCGGCGGGGGTCGCGGTGTACGCGTCCCTCGTCGTCTCCGCCCGTGCAATCGCGCCGGTGAACGGCGGGAACGCGTAAGCCAGCGTCGTCAGCAGCATCACGCCGACGAGCAGTCTGGCGATCGCGCGTCTGCTAGTAGGTGCCCATGCCATGCTTCATTCCCCCTCTACTCGTATCCCGGCGGAGCCGGTTGATCGAAATTGCCGCCGACCAGATTGTCGTAATCGCCGCCGAGCGGGTCATCCAGCTTGAACACGAGCAGGTTGTCGAATTGCACGGCGCTGTCCTCCGTCCGCAATCCTACGCCGCCCCGCAGGTTCGGCATCGCTTCATCGGTATGCTCCAGCACCAGCACATCATCCAGATACACCTTCAAGGTGTGATCCATCGCCTCGACCTTTAGCGTCCGCCATTGTCCATCGGCCGCATCGGCAATCGATGTCGTCTTCAGCCGCTTGACCGTATTGCGAAACGCCTTGTCGATGACGATCCGATTGCTGCCGTCATACCCGATGGCGTAATAGAACTCGCCATAGATGACATGCGTGCGGCCGCGCACGATCAGCTGGGCCAGGTTTTTGTTGATGCTGCCGTCATCCAGCCGAATATCGACACTGGCCGAGTAGTCGGTCCAGCCCCGCTCCCCGGTGTACACGATGCCATTCGCACCGCTGCGACGCCAGGACAGGTCGCCGTCATCGTCGGCCAGACAGGCCTGCGAGGTGCCGCCCCAGATCGGATTGTTGACGGCAACCGGGCCATTGGTCACCGAGCCGTCCTGGAATCGCTCGCGCAGCAGCAGATCCTCCGGGATCGGCTCCGTATCCGTATACCCCTCCACCTCTCCGGACAGCAAATGCTCGGCCGAGGTCTCGATGTCCGTGTAGACGGCCTCGATCGGCGTCGCATCGGCCGAGTAGGCGGCCAGACCCGCATGCCCCTCGTCCTCCATGGCCACCTCGACATAGTTCGACAGCATCCAGGCGCCGTCTTGCTTGTAGTAGCCTGCGAACGTATTGCCCTGACGCACCAGCTTCAGCTCCACGGGGAGAGTCAGCGTCGCGCCCCGCTTGTACTGCGTCTGGCCGCCCGTCTCGCTGCGATACGTCAGCAGCAGCGCACCGTTCTGCATGCGCAGCATGACGTTCTTGGCATCGCCGTCCAGCGATTCGCGGTACATCAATCCGGCAGCGGCGTTGCTGTTGACGATGCCCGACACCGATTCGAGCGTCCCGCTGATGCCGACGATGCTGCACGCGCCGTGCAGCAGCTCCATCGGCTCCGAGACGAAGCCGGCCCCGTCAGCCGCTCCCCATACATTCCAGCCATTGGTCGTCAGCTCGATCTCGCCGTCCTGCTCGGTTACCGTGCTGGAGGTCGTGGTGCCCCCGGCGCTGAATTCGGTCACTGTCCACTCTGCCGGTCCAAAGGCGGCCGCCGTATCCCGCGGCAACGGAACGCCCAAGCCCAGCAAGCCTGCAAGACAGCAGGCGATCGTCGCGCGCCGCCATCGACGCCCGGATACTCGCCACTGTTCCATATGGTCACGTCCTTTCTCGGATCGAATCAGTTCGTAATATTCGCCATGAACGGCGCATTCGCTTCGCGGAACGCCTCGTCGATTTTTTGCCGCATCGCTTCATTGAAGCCGTCGTTCTCCGCCGAGGTGAGGAAGGCGGTCCAGAGCCGTTCGAATTCCGCGTCATCCTTGGCCACGAGCGTCTTCGTCAACGCATCCTCAAAATTCGCCCGCTTCTTCCAGACCTCCTGCGCCTCCGGCACAAGACCGAATTGGGAATAGAAGCGCGCCGTATTCGTATCGTTCGTTTCATAGGTGCCGACACGCGCCATATCGAAATTCGTCGTCGCATTTTTCGGACTGAACTTCTCATGCGGGTACCAGTTGAGCGGGTCGAACCGCCCCTTCGGCATGAACGTAATCAGACCGGTATGAATGCGGTCGTCGCTGGAATTGTCGTTGACCCACAGGCCGTACTCCTGCGCTTTCTTGCCGGCTTCGCCGTACGCGAGCTGCGCCTCCAGCTCGGGATCGGTGTAGCTCCGCTGACCGTCTGCGTCCTCCGTGAACAGTCCCGCGTCCGCCGGGCCCCAGTACCACAGCTTTTCCCCCGCGTCGGAGAGCTGGTAATCGAGCCAGCGCAGCACCTGCGGCAGATCCTCCTCGCTGACCGCATCCTTCACAATATAGATGCGGCTGCCCGTATCCGGGAAGTTGGTCGGCAGCACATACTTGTCGTAATTGAACGGAATGTCGAGGTACACCTTGCGATACCGGTACGGCTTGCCCGCTTGCTCCAGCATGTTGTTATCCGGCGTGTTCTGATAGGCGACCAGGTATTCGCCATTATTCAGCTTCTCGGTGAAGACATTGTACGGATCGACCATCGCTTCCTTGGAGGCGACGCCGTCGCGCAGCAGCTTGTTGAACCGGAGCACCCGCTCCTTGAACTCCTCCTGCAAAAACCGCCATTCGATGCGGCCGGTTTCCTTGTCCCAATACGTAAAGTAATTGTTTTCGCCGTTCGGCGAGTAGCTGCCGGACAGTGCGCCGCTGAGCGTCGTCAGCAAGCCCCAGTTATCCTGACCGGCGGACAGATACATGACCGGCACCTGCTTGTTGTTTTCCGTCACGGCCAGCTCGTTCAGCTTATACAAAAATTCAAAGAACTCGTCCTCCGACCGAATCGGCACGTCCAGCACTTCATCCTTCGTGAACTGGCCGTTTTTCTCGTACAGCGCTTCAATCTCCGCTTGCGACTTCGCATCCGGATAGATTTGCTTCAAGACGTCGTCGCGTACGAAAATATAGCCGTAGGGACTGGTCTGCGGAAATTTAGCGGGATCGATATCCTCGTACAGCTGCGGCAGAGCGCTATTGTAGATTCCCGCGGGAATGCCGTAAATTTTGCCGTCCCGGCTAATATACGGCTTGCTCCACACCGATTCGACCGATGGCGGCAGCTTCGCAGACAGATTCGGCATATAGGTCGGAATCAGCTCGGTCAAGTCGTAAATTTTGTCGTTGTCTGCAAGCGTATTCAATTCATTCCCGTTAATAATGATGTCCGGCCAGTCGTTGGACGCCGCAATCATGCCGAGCTTCACCTCGCCCGTCGTGCTGCCGCCGTTGTCGAACGAATTTTCCAGGTCGAGTCTGACGCCGGTTACGCGCGCGATCTCGTCGGACACGAGGTCGTCGGTGTATTTGCGCGCCCCTGCGAACGAGCCCCCGGTCCCCTGGTTGAACCAGACGCGCAGACTCAGCTCCTTGCCGTCCCAGTCCGGCAGCTCCGAGCTGTCCCGGGTATCGACCGGAATCGTGGCCGACGCTTCTCCCTCGGCGCCTCCTCCCCCTTCATTGCTTGCGCCAGCGCCGGCATTCGTCTCCTCGCCGTTGTTGACGCCGCCTGTCGCGTTGTTGTCGCCCCCTTCGTTGCCGCTGCATGCAGCGAGCAAGGCCAGGACGAGCATGAGCACGATCGCTGTCTTTGTCGTTCTCCTGTGCGTGGTTGTCGTCAATTTCGTTACCGTCCCTTCCGGAATTTTGTTTTTATGCGAGCGGTCCGCGCATGCGCTACTCCTTCACGGAACCGATCAACACCCCTTTAATAAAATGCTTTTGCAAAAACGGGTAGACGAGAATGATTGGGATCGTCGTAATGATAACCTGCGCGGCGCGAATCGATTCCGACGTGACGCGAGCCGTATAGTTCGGCACCGTTTCGCCGCGTTCAATCGCTTCCTGCATCAGGCGGGCGATCATCTCGCTCTCCTTGATCATCAGCATCAGCTTGTATTGCAGCGTCTGCAGATTGCTCTTCGTAATAAAGTACAGCGTGGTCGTCCAGTCGTTCCAATTGGCGACCGCGGTCCAGAGCGCGATCGTCGCCAGGATCGGGCGGCACAGCGGCAGCACGATGCGCCACAATATTTTCCACTCGCCTGCGCCGTCGATCTTCGCCGACTCCTCCAGGCTCTCCGGGAGCGTGTACATATAGGTGCGGATAATGATGACGTTGAAGAACGAAAAGGCGCCCGGCAGCACGTAGACCCACAACGTATTGAGCAGCTGCAGATTGGAATACAGCAAATAGGTCGGGATGAGCCCGCCGGTAATAAACATCGGAATGGTCAGATAAAGCAAGATGCCGGTCCTTCCGACGAGCCTGCGCTTGGTCAGGGCGTACGCGGCTGTAAATTGGACGATCAGCCCGAGCAGGGTGCCAAGCACCGTCTGCAGCACCGAAACGAACAGCGCCCGGAGCATCGATTCGCTCGACAGAATTGTCGTGAAGTTCTCCAGCGTCGGCATGCGCGGATAGAACGTCACGCCCCCGAGCATCGTATCGCCGCCGTCGTTCAACGCCACTGCAAGCGTATTCAGGTACGGATACAAGGTGGCCAGGGCCAGCATGGTAATAAAGAGATAATTGGCGATTGTAAATAGGCGATAACCCAAGCTTTGGTTTTTCATGCCGTTGGCCCCCTTACCAGATTCCGTTATTCGTCAGCTTCTTCGAAATGAAGTTGGCCGCAATGGTCAGCGTCAGCGCCACCAAGCCTTCGACGAAGCCGAGCGCGGTTGTGAGCGAGTACGAGCCTTGCTGGATGCCTTGCTTGAAAATCAGCGTCGAAATGACCTCCATGTCGACATACGGGTTCTGCAGTCCGTAGACGAGCTCGAAGTTGCTCTTGAACAACGTGCCGAGCTGAAAAATGAGCATGATCATGATGACCGGCAAAATGGACGGCAGCGTAATGTGCAGCGCCTGCTTGAACTTGCTCGCGCCATCCATATGCGCCGCCTCGTACATCGCCAGGTCGACCGATGAAATCGCTGCCAAAAAGATGATCGTGCTCCATCCGGCTTCCTTCCACAACGTCAGCAGCAGCAGGTTGGGAATAAACAGCGACTGGTCCGATAAAAACAGCACGCGTTCCGTCCCTTCGCCGAACAACGTCACGAGAAGCTCATTCAACGGCCCGTAGAGCGAATAAAACGCATAGGCGATGCCGACGACAGAGATCCAGGATAAAAAGTGCGGCAAATAGAGCAAGGTTTGCGAAATGCGTTTAAACAGCTGCTGCCTCAGTTCATTGAGCAGCAGCGCCAATAAAATGGGCGCCGGGAACACAATCAGGAGGTTGAGCACGCTGATCAACAGCGTATTTCGAATGGCGGCGGACATGGCCGGCATCTGGAAAATGCCTTTGATATGCGTCAGGCCCGCCCAATCGCTGCCCCAAAAGCCTGCAAACACATCGTAATTTTTGAACGCCACAATCAATCCCGGCATGGGCATGTACGAAAAGACAAACACCGATAGCAAAGCCGGCAGCAACAGCACATACACGGCCCGATCTTTTTTCATCTGTTTCCACCGCCATGACGGCGGGCGGCTGCCGCCGGCCATTCTTTTGTCGGGCAATGGCTGCCGCCGTGAGCCAACGCCCCGGTTCATGCGATTTTCCACTTTCATAGCGCTTGCAACCTCTCTCCTGTAATGTCTTGCCGTCCGCTACGTCTTATTTTCGTTCATTCCGAATCGCTTCACAACCTGCGAAAAACGAAAAAAGATAACGGAATTCCACACAAAAATACCGACCGCCAACGGCAGTCGGTATGTGCGAGCGCAAGATTGAAGCGCCGATTCGGACGCGTCATGAGGACGCGCCGGTCCGATAAGGCAGCGTGATGGTCACGACGGTCCATTCGCCCGGTCCGCGCTCGAGCCTGACGCCGTATCGTTCGCCGTAATACAGCTTCAGCCTGCTCTGAATATTGTGCAGCGCGTAGCCGCTGCCGACCGGTGAAGCGGACTGGCTGCGCGCGGCCAGCAACCGCTGCTCTTCATCGGCGTCGAGCTCGTCCGTCTGCGCAGTCTCCGCCGCTCCGGCTTCTCCCGCGGGCGGCCGTCGCGCATGTCGATGGTACAACGCGGCCCCGTTATCGCGCACCGTCACGAGGAGCAGCTCGCCTTGCCGCTCGGCGGAGAGGACGACCTTGCCGCCGCTCTCCAGCAGGCGAATGCCGTGCACGAGCGCATTCTCCACAATCGGTTGAATCAGATGCCCCATGATGAACGCGTCTTCGCGCAGCCCCTGCTCGACCTCGCATTCGTACTGGAACGCCGAAGCGTACGCGAACTGCTGCATGTGGACATACTTCTCGATCATGCGCAGCTCGTCGTCCAGACGCGTCTCGACGTGCCCGCGATTCAAAAACAGCCGGTAGTAATCGACCATCGTATCGATCAGCTGATGCAAGCGCGCATCGTCGTACACCCAGCGAATGGCGGACAACGAATTATACAGCACATGCGGATTAACCTGCACATGCAGCAGCTCGGTCTCCAGCAGCTTCCTGCGCAGCTCGGTCTGCGCCGATTCGTTGTAATAAAATTTGACCCGCTCCAGCAACTCGCGAAACGCCTCGTCGAGCTGCCCGAACTCGTCGGCGCCAAAAAAAGTCGGCGCCTTGTCCAGGTCGCCCCCCTTCTCCAGCCGCCGCTTCGTCCGCTCCATCAACAGACCGAGACGCCGAGTCAGCAGCCTGGCCACGAGCTGAATCGACACGAAAATGGTGCAGAGCAAGCCGCCGATCATCAGCGCCGGCGTCCAGATGTAGCGGGCCAGCTCGGCTCGCACATAGCGATCCGGTACATGGATGACAAATTCGCCGCCGCCGGCCGCGGACGAAATCGCGAGCCGGGTATAGGCAGACAATGCGTCGCTGCTGCTGCTTGCGAGATCAGCTCCGACGGCGGGCTGCGCCGAACCGGACGTCATAGCGAAGGACTGTGCGCTCGCCGCTCTCGCTGCGGGCGCATGCGACGACTGCGGTGGTGGCTCGCCCCACAACCAGACTTCGGTCTCCGGCGCCGAGGCCACATATTCGACCAGACTGCCCTGCGGCAGGCGCGAGGCCAGCTGCCGCACCAGCGGGTCGACCGGCACCGCGATCTCGGCGATCGCCAGCAAGCCGCTGTAATCGTGGATGACATCGTAGAGCTTGACCGTCTTACCGGATGATCCATTCAGGTCAAAGACATAATACGGAATGAACTTTCGCCCATAGGCATAGATCGTCTCTGGCTCGACGCCGCGCAGCTCGCTGGCCCAGCGAATGCCGTAGGTGCGGTACAAGGTCTCGTTGAAGCTGTACAAATTCAAGCTCGTGTTCGGATCGTCGGACCGAAGCGCGTCCATGACAGGCATGACCTCGTCCAGATTTTCCATATAGCTGAGCAAATTGTCTCTGTAATCGTGCTGCAGCAAATACACGACATCCGGATTGTTCGTCAAATTGCGGAGCTTCATCGATGCGGAATAAAACCGCTGATCGTACACCGCCAGCTCCGCCCCGGCCGTGCGCGACAGTTGCTCAAGCAGCGCCAGCCGCTGCGATTCATAATACGTGTTCAAGTAGACGACCGACAATAAAAGCAAGGGCGGAAAGATCACGAGCAGCGTGGTCAGCATGAGCTTGGTTTTGTAGGGCAGCTTGCCGGAGCTGCGGCGCCAACCGCCCCACCGGCTACCTGACGACTTGTTGAACGGGCCCGTAGCGCATCCCCCCTCTCTTTATGCGGTCGCCGTGCCCGAAATGCGTATTTCGACCGACGCTGCGCTTCTCCAACCCATTTCCGGCCACTTTGGCGCTTTTTCACCGCACTTTTAGCTATACCGTTCTTTGTATTGGGCGGGCGTAAAGCCGGTATGCTTCTTGAAGAGCAGCGTAAAATGGGATTTGTTCGTATAGCCGACCAGCTCGGCGATCTGGTACACCTTCTTGTCCGAATGGCGCAAATATTGCTTGGCCTGTTCGATGCGGTAGGCCGTCAAGTAATCGAACACCGACTGGCCGCGGCACGCCTTGAACACCTGATTGATGTGGTTGACGCTGGCGTACAGCTCGTCCGCGATGTGCTGCACGGCAAGGCTCGTGCCATACCGTTCGTGCACGATGCCCGCAATGCGATTGGCCAGTTGCTCGCGGTAGCCCTCCTCCCGGACGACCTGCCCCGTGTCGCGCTCCTCCTGCAGCAGCTTGCGGCGCTCGGTCTCCAGCGTGCGCTCCCGCAGCACCTTGGACAGCGCCCGCTCCACGGTCGCTTGCAGCTCCGCCTTGCGCACCGGCTTCAGCACGTAGTCCGCCGCCTCGAGCTGCAGCGCCTCCTTCACGAAGGAAAAATCGTTATAATTGCTCATATACACCAGCTGAGTGGACGCATGGCGCTTGCGAATGCGCCGCCCCAGTTCGATGCCATCCATGAGCGGCATCTCGACATCGGTGATGACCAGGTCCGGCGACGCGCCTCCGATCCCCGACATCGCGTCGAGCCCGTTGGCGTATATGCCGGCGATCTCGCATTCGAGCGACTGCCACGGCAGTAACCCGGCGATCCCTCTTCGATCCAACACGTTGTCGTCTACGATGACTACCTGATACATCGGACTCCCCCTGCGCCGCTGCCGTGAGCAGCCTTATTCGTAACCGCTTACTTTTGCTATGCCTATTGTATACGATCCGTTTCCGCTTCTCAATGCCTTCCGTAGGACGGCGCGGCAACGAAAAAAACGCAAGCCATCGAGCTGCGATCACCCGATAACTTGCGTATATGAAGCCATCCCCGAATTCACGCTTCGACTTCCAGGCTCCGAACCTCGATTATTCGCCCCCCTCCGCCTCCCAGCGCGCGATCTCCTCGCGCACGCGCGGCGCCACCTCGGTGCCGAGCAGCTCGATGCCGCGCATCACGTCCGCGTGCGGCATCGTGCCGAGCGGCATGTGCAGCATGAAGCGCGTGATGCCGACCTGCTTGCGCAGGTAGATGATCTTGTCCGCCACCGTCTGCGGCGAGCCGACATAGAGCGCCCCCTGCAGCGTGCGGGCCGCATCGAAGGTGCCGCGCGTGTAGGGCGGCCAGCCGCGCTCGCGGCCGATTGCATTCATGCGGTCCTGGGTCGACGGGAAGAACTTGTCCGCTGCCGTCTGATCGTCCTCGGCGATGAACCCGTGCGAGTGCGAAGCGATCGGCAGCGCCGCCGCGTCGTGTCCCGCGCGGGACGCCGCTTGCTTGTACAGCTGCACGAGCGGCGCGAACTGCACCGGCTGCCCGCCGATGATCGCCAGCACGAGCGGCAGTCCGAGCATGCCCGCACGAATGACGGACGGCGTATTGCCGCCGCTGCCGATCCAGACCGGCAACGGGTCCTGCACCGGACGCGGGTAGACGCCCAGATTGTGAATCGGCGCCCGGTGCTTGCCCTTCCACGTGACCTTCTCAGACTGGCGCAGCTGGAGCAGCAGCTCCAGCTTCTCCTCGAACAGCTCGTCGTAGTCCTGCAGATCGTAGCCGAACAGCGGGAAGGACTCGATGAACGATCCCCGTCCCGCCATTACCTCCGCCCGTCCGTCCGACAGTCCGTCGACCGTCGCGAACTGCTGGAACACGCGCACCGGATCGTCCGACGAGAGCACCGTCACCGCGCTCGACAGCCGAATGCGCTTGGTCCGCGTCGCGGCTGCCGCCAGTACCAGCGCCGGTGCCGAGGCGGCATAATCCTCGCGATGATGCTCGCCGACGCCATAGACGTCGAGCCCGACCTGATCGGCCAGTACGATTTCTTCCACGACCTCGCGCAGCCGCTGCGCGTGGCTGATGACTTCTCCCGTCTTCATATCCGGCGACGTCTCGACGAAGGTGCTGATTCCGATTTCCATTGTGTAGTTCCCCCTTCTGCAAATATACTAACCTTTATTCAGTAAGTTTATATTGTATAGTATATCACAGTTTGGATAGAAGTCCAGTCCGTGCTCGTCTATTGATTGGCGCTGCATGACGTTGCGCGCCATTTCGTTTATACTGGTGGCATATCGGAGGAATCGGCGCAACGGCGCGGGCTCATTCACGGGGAAGGGACTGGTCGGCATGACCACGCACATCACATGGCTGGATGAAGTACACCTGGGCCGCTTCGCCGGCTTTGGCAAAGCGAATTGCGAAATCGGCTGGAATTGGTCGCCGCCTCCGCTTGTCGATTACGATCTGTGGTACGTCGTTGCGGGCAAAGGCGAGCTGATGCTTGAGGGGCGGCGCTACCCGCTGCGCAAAGGCCGGTGCTTCCTGGTTCGTCCCGGCGACCGGCCGGCGGCGAAGCAGGACCCGATGGACAGGCTGACAGTGATTTATATCCATTTTTCGATTGCAGAGAAGGCCGGGCCTGTTCAACCGGATGCGCTGCCGCCCCGCTGCACAGATCTGGAGGACCCCTATTTTTTTGAAATGCTCCTGCACCGGATGCTTCATCTGCTCTATTACGAACCGGACGGGAAAGAACAGGAGCTGGACTATGTGCTCAAGCTCGCGTTGCTGCAGCTGTACCGCGAGCATGCTCGCGCGCCTGATCCGGCGATTGAATTGCCGCGCAAGCAAAAGCATCTGGTCGGACAATTGATCGCATACATGCGGGAAGAAGGCGGGCGCCGCATCCCGCACCGCGAACTGGCGGACCGCGTTGGCTTGTCTCCACAGTATGTAAGCGCAATGTTCAAGAAGCACACCGGCACCTCGTTGAAGCAATACATGACCCGGGTAAGAATGGAGCGGGCCGCGCATCTGCTGGCCGAAACGTCGATGAATGTGACCCAGGTGGCCGAAGCGCTGCACTACACGAACATTTACTTGTTCAGCAGGCAGTTCAAGCAGCATCACGGCTGCCCGCCTTCTCGCTTCCTGTACAAATCGGCGCCGACACGGACGCATTCCGGTACGCCACAACCCGGAACGGAAGCCCCCTGAACGCGTCCATCGCTATCGAGTAAGTATAAAAAATACGCAAGTGGCTGCATGTCTGGCGAAAGGACTCGCATGCTAGAATGAAGAGGCCAGAAGTCAAAACTTACCGGAGGAACAGACCATGGCCAACAAAACGTTAACCGCTTACTTGACACCGGAAGACGAGCAACTCGCCAAAACGATCGCCACGTCCATGTACCGCTACGACAATACGAACGCCGACAGCATCCCGACCTGGGCGCAACTGACGGATGCGCACGTGAAGCAGTTCTGGGAGCAAGGCTATCTCGTCGTCGACAACGTCCTGAATGAAGCGGAGATCCGGCAATCGATCGACGCGTTGATGGATATTGTACACGGCCGCTCGACCGGTTCAAAGCTGCAGATCGTCAAGCCGAAGGAAGGGATCAAAACAGCCGAGGATCGGGAGCTCGCGGCCCGAAAGGCCTACGATTATCTCGATCACGAGCCCCGGCTGCGAGCCGTCGCGGAGCATGCGGACATCATGAACGGCATGGCGCGTCTATTTGGCGAACCGGCCAAAATCGTACAGGATCAAGCGATCCTGAAGCCCCCGACCGGGGGAGCCGAAAAGCCGTGGCATCAGGATATGGCCTACGGTAATCTGGCCTACGACCGGTCGGTCGTCGGCATCTGGATCGCACTCGATCCGGCCGAGCTGGACAACGGTTGCATGCATGTCATCCCCCGCTCCCATATGCACGGCGGTTCGCCGCATTACTCCGTACGCGACTGGCAGCTGTGCGATGTGAACGTGCAGGTCGACCAGGATGTCGCAGTACCGCTCAAGCCCGGCGGCGCTTTGTTGTTCTCGGGCTTGCTGCATCACGGGACGCCGCCGAACTTCTCGGTCAAACGGCGCCGGGCGCTGCAGCTGCATTACGCGCCGCAATCCGCGGTCAAGCTGACGCCGCGGGAATACAAGCGCATGTTCACCAACGAGATGACCAACGCCGAATGTTGATCGCCAGCCATTTCGTCTTGCCAATTGCCCTGCGCCTGTGTTAACCTGAAATTACTTTTTCAACAGAACGGAGGGTTAAGTGTGATTGATTATATCCGGATTCGCATGATGCGCGGCTAATGTTGCCCACGTCTAAGCTCTGCCTTGCCGGCGGAGGAATCAGGATCGATCTGTCCACTTGCCCGTATTTGTTTTTCGGGAGCGGTGCGTAGGCCACACGTCGTTTGTTCGATTCGCTGAGCCAGCCGCTTATTGGCAGCAACGCACGCAAAGGCGAGCTGCCTTTGCAAACTCGCATGATGATGGACGCAATAGGTTTGCGATACGCGACCCTTACGCTTTCACCGTGCGTACGAGCGGCTGCCCCTCCCTCTCCCCATACGGCAGCGCCCTTGCGGCGCGCAGCATCCACCTGATTCCATACCGCCCTTTGCGCACAGGCAGACCGCCCGTGCGTTTTTTTGTGCGCCGCGACAGGCGCAGTCCCTGGAATAAGGAAAGGATGATTCCCGATATGACAACCGAACATCAATCGCATAGGACAACCGAACATCAATCGCGCGTCCTGCTCGTCGGCATCGAATTGCCGGAGCAGCGTGATTTTGACAGCGCTATGGAAGAACTGGCGAACCTGGCGCTCGCCTGCGAGCTGGAAGTCGCAGACTCGCTCACGCAGAAGGCGGAGCGCATCCACCCCGCTCACTATATCGGCGCGGGCAAGCTGGAGGAATTGCAGACGATGCTGCACGCCTACGAGGGGGCGGACGTCGTCTTCAACGACGAGCTCTCCCCTGCCCAGATTCGCAATCTGGAGAAGCGGCTGGACTGCCGCGTCATGGATCGCACGATGCTGATCCTCGAAATCTTCGCGCAGCGCGCCAAGACGCGCGAGGCGCAGCTGCAGGTCGAGGTGGCGCGCCTGCAGTATATGCTGCCGCGGCTCGTCGGCAGCCGAGAGTCGCTCGGCCGCCAGGGCGGCGGCGGCGGGACGGGCCTGAAGAACCGCGGCTCCGGCGAGACGCGACTGGAACTGGACCGTCGTCGCATCGAGGAGCGGATCGCGATGCTGCAGGCCGAGCTGGAGAAGCTGGTGCGCCGCCGCCAAGTGCTGCGCCAGCGGCGCAATGCCGGCGAGGCGCCCGTCGTCTGCCTGGTCGGCTACACCAATGCCGGCAAGTCGTCGCTGCTGAACGCCATGCTGGAGACGTACCACCCCGGCAGCGACAAGCAGGTATTCGCCCACGATATGCTGTTCGCTACGCTGGAGACCAAGGCGCGCGGCATCGTCCTGCCGGGCGGGCGCAGCTTCGTGCTGACCGATACCGTCGGCTTCGTCAGCCGGCTGCCGCATCATCTGGTCAAAGCCTTCCGCTCGACACTCGAGGAAGTCGCCGAGGCTGACCTGCTGCTGCATGTCGTCGATGCGTCCAATCCCGAACACCCCGCGCATATGCAGGTCACGCGGGAGACGCTGCGCGCGCTCGGCGCCGAGCAGATCCCGACGCTCGTCGTATACAACAAAGCCGATCGGACCGACCGGCCCTACCCGCTGACGGACGGCGACGCCGTCTGGCTGTCGGCGCGCGAGCTGCGCGGCATCGACCGGCTGGCCGATGCGCTGGCGGAGCGCGTGTTCGCAGATTATGCCCGCTTCGTGGTGCGGATTCCGTACGACAAGGGACATCTCGCCGCTTACTTCAACGCGCATGCCGACGTGCAGGCAACCGCATATGACGAGGACGGCACCAGATTGACGCTGCTCTGCCGCAGCGCCGACATCGCCCGCTATCAGGATGAGATCACGGTGCTCGAGGGCGACTTGCCCGTGCCGGAGAACGGCGCGATGACGAAGCAAGCAGCGAAGACTGCGCGATCTTAGACGTTGAAGCAAGTTTCCTGATTTCACGATCTTAGACGACGAAGCAAGTGTCCCTGACTTCGCGATCTTAGACGACGAAGCCGATGTTGCCGACTGGGTGCTCTTGAGAAAATTTTAGGAAACGGAGGGATTACAATGGTTGATCAAATGGTCTGGGTTCGCGCCGGAGGACGTCTGCGTGCGGCAAGCTTGGCCGCCGCGGCGCTGCTCGTCGTGTCTGGAACCTGGATCAGATCTGCCCGCATGCGCACAAGGGAACGAAGCGCGAAAGCGAACACCGCAGCCGTCCGGCTGCGCCCCGCTGGCTCGCCGCTTCGCCTCCGCCCGCGCATGCGCTTGCGGAAAAGCTAATTCAGACGACTGCCGCTATGCGCAGTCCATTCCGACACACCTGCAGTTGCCGTGACGGCAGCAAGCAGGTGTGTTTTTTTGTGCTTGATTTGCTTGTTTTTATGCTTGTTTTTGTGCTTGTTTTTCTTGTTTTTGTGCTGGAAGGAAGGTTTGTACATTTCGTATTCGGGAGGAAAAGACGATGACTGTAAAAAAACAAAGCGGGCGCACGCGCGCCAAGTCGCCTCAGACCGGCGCGCACGCGCCGCGCGGCCAGCACTTCCTGGTCAATCGCGACGCGATCGACCGGCTGATCGATGCCGCCGGCGTTCGTCCCGGCGATACGGTGCTCGACCTGGGCGCCGGCACCGGCGCCATCACCCGCTCGCTCGCGGGAAGAGCGGCGAACATTATCGCAGTCGAGAACGATCCTGCGCTGATTCCCGTGCTGCGCCGCCTGGCCGCTGCGGAGCCGGCGATCTGCGTGATGGCGCGCGACATGCTGGAGCTCACGCTGCCGCAGCGGCCGTTCCGCGTCGCGGCCAATCTGCCGTTTGCCTGTACGACCGCGATGCTGCGGCGGCTGCTCGGTCAGCCTGCTACGCAGCTGGTCCAGGCCGGCTTGATGCTCGAAAAAGGCGCGGCGCTTGGTCTGACGCAGTCCGAGCTGGCTCGCGCGGAGGTGCTCGTCTGGCGGATGTGGTTCGAACTTGCGTACGAACGTACGATTCCGCGCGCCAGCTTCTCGCCGCCGCCGCGCGTCGACGCCGCGCTCGTACGCATCACCCGCCGCCCGCAGCCGGAGCTGCCGCCGGGCGAGCGCGCGCGCTTCGCACGACTCGCCGCGCATGCGCTTCGTGCGCCGGCGCAGACGCTGGAGCAGGCGCTGCATGGCATTTTCACGCCGCCGCAGCTCGCCCGCATGGCGCGCCAGCACGGGCTCGATCGCCGCCAGCCGGTCCGCACGCTGCACACGCGCGAATGGGCGCGTGTCTTCCTGGCCATGCGCGAGCACGTACCTCCCCATCGGCATCCGCGTAGTACGGGGAAACGCAACCGCCGATAAGGTCGGCTTGTATGCGCGCAGGTGGGTCCGGTCTGACGGGTGTGCGCAATCCATCAAAAAACGCAAGCGGCAGGATCTCCCGATCCTGTCGCTTGCGCTTTTCCGTTTTTGGTAGATCGGCACAACGCCACCTCGCTCCGTTACACCCGGTACCCGCGCCGCTCCGCCGCCCGAGCCAAGCCGCCGAGCACGAGTCGCTGCAGCCAGAGCGGCGGTCCGGCCAGGTAACCGTCGATGCTCGCCCAGGCCGCGCCGAGCCACAGCGGATGTCGCGGCATGCCTCCCTTGCTCAGCTTGCCTTCCAGCTCCAGCTTGTGGATGAGCGCGAACATTTTCCAATGCTGGCCGGGCGGGCGAATCGTGTGAAGGGCGACGAGCCCGTCCTCGCTCTCATTCCAGAATTGATGCACCTGCCGCGGCCGCACGGTCAGTTGCTCGCCCGCCAGCAGCACGCGATCTTGACCGTCCACACGGAATCGCATCCGGCCTGCTTCGACAACAAACGATTCCTCCAGCTGCGGATGCCAGTGCGGCCCATTCATCGCCCCCTGCTGCGGGATGCGGTGCTCCAGCAGGAGATAATCACCGGTGTCGTCCCGACCATGATCGACAAAGGTGATCGTCCGGCCGTCGCGATGCGTCAGCACGGTGCCCGCTTCCGGCAACGACGACGCCGGTCTTCCTGACTGATGTGACATGCCGCTCCTCCATTCCCGTTATGCAGCCAGCATAGCACAATCAGGCGCTGCCCGCGATACCGGTTCCAGCGGCAAAACCGAACATTTATTTACAATTACGTCGTCTGGTCGATGACTCCTATAGACGCTCGTTTCCGGGAGTGGAGCGCAATTTTGAACAAATCGTTTTCCTCGAGCTTTGTTTGAATAATTACTCAATAATGAATGATCGATAAATGGTGTTGGCTCGAGATGATGTCAAAGGAGCGGTTGGATGCTCGTAGTATTGCGGCCAAAAACCAGTCTTATATGACCCTGAAAAAGTAGGATCTGTACTTCTATATGCAACTAAATAGTAGTAAATAAAATCTCCTGAAGCAGCTCCTGTCGCGGACTTTAAGTCAATCTTCCAGCGGTGGTAGCTTGGTGTGCTTATTGTGAATGGTGTGGTGGATTTTGCCCAACTTCCACTCCAACCAACTTTATAGTAAAGTTCAATTTTTGAAACATCGTATATATTCGTTGAATTGTCCGTCGCTGCATATGCATTTATATAAAGCGTATTGGTCACAATGGCATCTCCAGAAATGAAATCCAGATGCGATCCGAAATTCCACGTCGAAACCGATCTATAAAAACCATACAACTTATATGTTAAAGAGGAGATTGAATTAGTTCTATGAAAATGAAGATGTGGCGGGTACACCTTATACGTGTCTATCGTCCCTATAGATTGATTAACTGAAAATGTATCGCCCACCGAGATTCCGGTAGTCGAATTACCATTGGGATCAATATGCAAGTATCTAACGTAATAATTATCGTAAATCCCGTCACCATCAATATCATGATTTAATGTAACAGAACCGAGTTGACTTGATGTATTATGTTGGACTGCAACAACTTTTCCTGGAAGAATCGGGTATACTAGTGTTCCTGCAGAAGCTTGCAAATCCGCACCTTGATGAGGATTGGTACCTGAACTCCGCGGCTGATTGGTTTTACTATTTACTCTTGCCCAGACGTCACTTGAACCCGAGCGAATTGGGGAGCGCCCGTTTGTAGAACCATAACTCGATAAACCATAAACTTCGGCAAAGACGCGATCATAGTCTGCTGCTTTCGCATTATCTATTTTAACAAAAGGTGTCGCCAAAAGTGAAAGTAGAAACAATGAAACAATAATTTTTTTCATTGGTTTAGTTCCCCTTGATTTCATTTAAATTTGTAATATAAGATGTCTCTGCTCCAGTATTTAGATGCCGTGTATGAATCATAAATTGGTCCTCTGTAATCCATTGGCTATCCAAAATAAGTTGACTTTCCGGTTCATCCAAATGTTTAATTTCCAATGTTTCAAGATTGATAATTTCTAAAGTACGAGCTGCTTCCATTTTATCGGGGGCATTAAGCACCAGAGCCCAAGGGCTATTCCTTATAGTACGGATGAAAGCTACCTGATTAAGCGGTTCAAACTCTAATTGTCGAATTTCATTATTTTCAAGGTTCAGAATGTTGACTTTTTCATACTCATCTTGATAAACAAGATAAGGAAAAGCTACTCCGGAGGTCAACGCAAAATCAGCAAGAACCGAAATAGAACCGTCAACAAGATTTACCAACTCGATTTTTTCAGAACGAAAAATAATGGCTTCTTTATCTTGAGCCCAACCAATAAAAGAATATCCTCCATCCATAACTTTTTTCTCACTACCGCTGGACAGATCCTTTATCCACATTTCCCCATTATAATTTTGATTGTATATTAAATTTCTTGTGGTGTGAAAAAGAATGTAATTCCCATCCAGGCTAACATGCGCGTCTCCCCCCCAAGAGGGAACGATTCCTTCGATATACAACTGATCCAGATCTTTTTTCTTGTAATTATTGACTTCATTTTTTAAAACAGGAGAAATCAATTTGCGATTCAAATCCACAGAATATAGGTTCCCTTTATACTCGATTAAAGAGTAATTTTGGTTAGGTACTTCTGTCAAAATGTAAGGTTCATCATTTATACTTATCGGTTTTCTTCCTAATTCAGTTTCAATTCCATAAAATTTTAATAATTGATTTTCTTTACCATCATTAAACTGTATGGTTTCAATGGTGATGATTCCTTTATCAACAAACGCATCTAATTCTTTAGTTGGATTTCCTGTAATTGAATCAATCGAATTAATAACACTATTTTTCTCTTTTTCCCCTGGTATTGGTATTGTGCTATTTTCTTGAATCGACAAAACACCTTCTGTCTTTTCCATTTTCCCCCATGGAGTTACATTTCCCCAAACTAAAGTGCTAACGGAGAGACTTGACGCCAGCAAAATAAACCCTATCACAACACTCTTTTTTTTCAAATTAAACGCTCCTTCTGTTTTATTTCTAATACTTTACTTCTAGCTAAGTCCTCTCCTTTATATCCAGATAATACATACAATACATGATTTAACCGATTTAATGAATAGGATATTTTGTAAGATATTGTCGAATGAATTCTACTTCATTTACGCAATGAAAAGCCCCCCCCTCTCCCGCAACGTTGCGGAGAGGGAGGGCTTGAGGGTTGTGTTGGACTGTGAAGCTGTCTCATTCTGTTGAAGCTAGACCGATTCCCGCTGCAGACGGTTGACCGCGCTGACCAGCGCCTTGACCGACGAGGTCATGATGTCGACGTCAATGCCGCAGCCCCAGTGCACCATGCCGTCCGTGCCGGTGATGCCGATATAGGAGATGGCCTGCGACTTCGAGCCGACCTCCAAGGCGTGCTGCTTGTAAATGAGATCGCCGTACGTCAGATCGAGATGCGCCTGCAGCGCGCTGTTGATCGCGTCCAGCCGGCCGTTGCCGGTGCCGCTACATTCCTGTTCTTGCCCGTCTACGCGGATGGTGACCACCGTCTCGAAATCGTCCTGCTTTGTCGTGCGGTAGCGGACGAGCGCCACCGGCTCGTCAATATTGACGTATTCCTGCATGAAGATGTCGTGAATTTCCTTCGGCTGCAGCTCTTTGTTCTGCCGGTCGGACACATGCTTCACGGCGTAGCCAAAGCTCTCGCGCATCTGCTGCGGCAGATCAAGGCCGTAGCTCTGCTGCAGGATGTATCCGATGCCGCCCTTGCCGGACTGGCTGTTGATGCGGATGATGTCGCCCTCGTATTCGCGGCCGATGTCCTTGGGATCGATCAGCAGATACGGCACGGACCAGGTCTGACCCGGCTGCTCCTCGCGCCACTT
Organism: Paenibacillus sabuli; assembly: GCF_014705605.1. Lineage (GTDB taxonomy): Bacteria > Bacillota > Bacilli > Paenibacillales > Paenibacillaceae > Paenibacillus_D > Paenibacillus_D sabuli. The sequence goes on along the minus strand of NZ_JACXIZ010000030.1, from coordinate 44,001 downwards.
CATGCCCTTGGCGATCGCATCCTGATGCGAGCCGGAGAAGGCCGTGAAGACGAGCTCGCCGCCGTACGGATGGCGCTCGGTCACCTTCATCTTCGTCAGCTTTTCGTACACCTTGATGATTGACGGGATATTGTCCAGCTGCAGCTGCGGATCGATGCCGTGCGAATACAGGTTGAGCGCCAGCGTGACGATGTCGACATTGCCGGTGCGCTCGCCGTTGCCGAACAGCGTGCCCTCGACCCGCTGTCCCCCGGCCAGCACGCCCAGCTCGGCGTCGGCAACCCCGGTGCCGCGGTCGTTGTGCGGATGCAGCGACAGGATGACATGCTCGCGATACTTCAGATGCTCGCTCATGTATTCGATCTGGCTGGCATACACATGCGGCATCGACATCGAGACGGTAGCCGGCAGGTTAATGATGACGGGGCTGTCCGCGCCCGGCTGCCACTCGTCGAGCACGCGATTGCAGATCTCCAGCGCGAATTCGATCTCGGTCCCGGTGAAGCTCTCCGGCGAGTATTGGAACTTGAAGTTGCCCTCGGTCTCCTCGGCGCATTGCTTGAGCAATTGCGCGCCGCTGACGGCGATGTCGATAATCTGCTGCTTCGACTTGCGGAATACCTGCTCGCGCTGCGCCACCGAGGTCGAATTGTACAAATGGACGACCGCCTGTTTCGCCCCGCGCAGCGATTCGAACGTCTTGCGGATAATATGCTCGCGCGACTGCGTCAGCACCTGGATCGTGACGTCGTCCGGGATCAGATTCTGCTCGATCAGCGTGCGCAAGAAGGCGAACTCCGTCTCCGAGGCGGCAGGGAAGCCGACCTCGATCTCCTTGAAGCCGATCTCGACGAGCATGTGGAAGTATTCCAGCTTCTCCTCCAGCGTCATCGGCACGATCAACGCCTGATTGCCGTCGCGCAGATCGACGCTGCACCAGGTCGGCGCCTCCGTGATGTACTCCTTTTTCGTCCAGTTCAGGCTCGTCTGCGGCGGCATGAAGTAGCCGCGTGCGTATTTGTCTACGTTTTTCATGTGTATCGACCTTCCTTTCCGTATTCATGTGTCCAGCGACACGCGAGCAGCGCGGCGCAATCAAAAAAGGCCTTCCGTCTCCCTATAACAATAGAGACGAAAGACCTTGACGTCTTACGCGGTACCACTCCACTTCATGCCGCGCGCGGCATGCGCTCAATAGATACGGACTGCTGCAGCAGCCTTATATCCTCCCAAGATAACGGTAGGGCTCCGGCTCCGCCTACTGGGGGTCCCCGTTCAGCGAGCTACTCCGAGGCGAGTTCGCATTTCCGTTGCGGCTGCTTTGCACCGGCCAGCAGCTCTCTGCACGCTTCGAAAATGGTACTATTCCTCATCAACGTATACATGTATTGTTGATTATCATACACAATTCCGAGCAAGGAATCAAGAGGCTCGTGCATTTTGCTTCGATCGGAGGCTCGTCCTGCACCCGAAACACCGCACGCCGAAATGGGCGTGCGGTGCCTATCATGACTGATCACCGAGCAAGCGCGTCATTGGACATGCGCACGTACTGGAGTCCAGATCAGCGACGACACCGGTATCGGCATCAAGGCGCGAGCGCGCCGCTGGCCATGCGGATGTAGTCGACGTCCAGGCCGGAGGTGACGCCGGCATTGGCGCTGCCGCCGAGCTTGAAGATCGCGCTGCCCGAGCCGTTGCTCGTCGCCCCGCTCCAGGCCGGGCTGCCGTCGACATACAGATCGTAGGTATAATCGTCCTGCACGACCACGCGGTAGATGTGATACGCCGTCGTGTCCAGCGTGTACGCGTGCTGAGGGCTGCTCTCGCGATCCTGCGCCGCGCCGGATGTGCCATGCGGCAGGAACAGCCCGATATTGTAGTCGCCGCTGCGTACGGCAATCTCATTGGTCGAGCCCGCCGCCGTCGCCCGCGCCCGCACCTCGAAGGTGAACGGCGCGGCCGGGGCGGAGAAGTCCCGCTTCGTCAAGAAGAAATAATTGTAGACGCTGTCCGTAATCGAGACATAGCCGTCCTGCTGCGTCGCGCTGCCATTGGAACCGGCGGTCGTCCAGCCGGCGTCGTAATCGTCGAGCTCGTCGTCGATCAGATTCCACTCGCCGACCGGCTCTTCCTCCTGCATCACGCGGAAGTAATCGAAGTCCGCCGTCAGCGTCGTGCCGGCGCAGACGATCAGGCCGATCTTGGGATCGTCCAGCTCGGCCGTCTGGGCGGTCCACACCTGCGTGTAGGTGTCGCCGTCCGCCGAGTAGTAACCGCTGTACGTATCGCCTTCCTTGACGATCCGCATGTACGATACGCTCGAGGCGATCGTGTCCGGCGTCTCTACGTGCGTCCGCACCGCGTCGACCTGCTTGGTGAATTGGAACTGATTGCCCGAGCCGTACAGCCGCGTCATGCGGAAGTAGGTCTGGTCGCTCTCGTACACGATCAGCCCGCCCTGCGACCATTGCCCGGTCGGCTTGCCATCCATCTTGGTCTCGATCGTCCAGTCGCCCTCGGGCGCGCCGGTCAGCAGAATGTTGCGCGCCGTCGCGCCGCCGTCGACGATGTCCCCGGACTCGCTCACGATCCGCATCGCCCCCGGCTCATCCGTCAGCGACCAGTTGGCGCTGTTCTCGCGCACCCAGTTCCACTGGTCATCGAGCGTCGCGCTGTTGAATTCGTCGTCGCCCCCGACGGTATAGACCGGCCCGCTCGGGCCGCCCGGCGCCGCGCTGAACTGGATCAGCTCCAGATCGTCGAAGTAGACGTCGCCGCCGCCCCCCGCCTTGTACAGGAAGATCGTCGCGCTCGTCGCGCCTGAGCCGGTCGTGAAGGTCAGCTCCTTGCGGCCGTAGGCGGACGCATTGCCGACATAGGCCGATTGCTCGGCGGCACCGTGGTTCTTCACCCCTAGCACCGCCCCGCCGCCGACGCCGCGGCCGTAGCCGTACAGCTTGTAGATCGTATTGGGGTACAGGCCGGTCACCGTCTGCTCAGCGCCGGCGTAGTTGCCCGTCAGCTTGGCCGCGTAGTCGCCGGTATGCGGCAGCGCGCCGTCCACCGTTGCCCCGTTGTAATGCAGCGTCCAGCCGCTGAAGTCGCCGCTCTCGAAGCCCGGATTGGCCAGCAGATTGTCCTGGCTCGGCGGCTCCGGCAGCTCCGGCAGATTGTCCGGATCCAGGCCCGGTCCCTCATAAGCGCCGATGTTCGGCGCTGCAGTCGCCGAGACCGCATTGCCATAGTAGTCGAGACCGCCGTTGCCTGCGATGACCTGACCCGCGCCGATCGCCGGCGACGTGTCCAGCAGCTGGTAGCCGATCAGCGTGTCGCGTCCCAGTCCGCCCGAGCCCGGCGAGGCCAGCTGCGGATCGGCCGTGATCTTGTACGGATCCGACGGCTCGCTCGCCGGATGATTGCCGTAGAACAGATTGTTCTCGAAGACGTTGTTCGTGCTGCCCCCGAAGCTGTAGCCGCCGCTGCCGAGGTTGACGATCAGATTATTATAATAGTACGTATCCGAGGCATAGCCGCCCCAGTTGAGATAATCCACTACCTTGGTGTTCGAGGTACTCGGCAGATACACTGTATTGTTGTAGATCGTCGTGTTGTCCGGATTGCCGCTGAAGTTGAACACCGCGCCGCCGTCGTTCTGGCTGATGTTGTAGCGGATGACCGTGTTCGTATTGTAATTGGACGCGTTCGTGCCGTCGCTCACCGCCAGCGACATGCCGCCGGCGTTGTTGTGGCTGTAGTTGTACTGGATGATCGTGCCGTCGCTGTTGTAGTCCGAGTCATAGGCCATCGCATCGCCGCCCGGACCGGTGTTGTACACTTCATTGTACTGAATGACGGCGTCCTTGGAGCCCCACACCCACAGCGGGACATGGTAGCCGGAGGCGCGAACATGCGTGTCGTAGACGACATTGTGCTCGATGAGGCCGTCCGTCGTATTGAGAATGAAGGCGCCGTCTGCGGCGATGTCGTAGATCACGTTGTTCTGCACCTTGAGCCCCGTCGAATACGTGCGCTGCGCGCCGTTGAGGTAGACGCCGACGCTGTCGAGCGAGTAGATCGTATTGTTGCGGATCGTGACATCGCTGACATGATAATCCCAGCTCTCGCCCCAGACGATGATGCCGCCGTTGTGCGCGTAGTCGCTGGAGACGTCGCCGCGCACATCGTGGATCTCCAGGTCCTCGAAGACGAAGTGCTCGTAGACGGTCGGATTGGAGAAGCCGCCGCTCGTGCCGTCGACGTGAATGCCGCGGCGCTGGCCGGGCGTGGACGCGTCGTTCGTAATCTCGAGATTGCGCACTTCCCACTGCTCCTGATTGTAGAAATGAATCGTCGCGGGTACGCCGCCGCCGGCGAGCAGCGGCTTGTCGCCATCGCCGTACCTATCGATGGTGATCGGACTGCCCTCCGAGCCCGAGCCCTGCGGCGTCAGCGCACCGCTCCAGACGCCGCCCGCCTTGAACAGGATCGCGTCGCCCGGTTGGAAGACGACGCTGTTGACCTTGGCGAGCGTCTGCCACGCAGCGCCGGCCGAGGTCCCCGCATTGGCATCGTCGCCGCCAGTATCGTCGACATAGTACGTCGTGCCTGCCGCCTCGGCGACCGGCAAAGGCGCCAGCGGCGCAGGCAGCAAAAAGGCAGCCGCCGCCAGGACAAAAACAAGCAGCAGCGCGACTGGCCTCGCGGCCCTCTTCGTTACAGCACCCTTACGAATCATAATCGATCTCCTCTCGAATATACGTAGTTACGTTGCAGTGAACCTCGATTGTCGCATCGTTGCAAATTTCGTAAGCGCTTACGGAAGAAGCCGCTCAAGCGCTTCTTCATCCATCTGCACCTTCGCTTCGCCGACGAGCGCGTCCACATACGCGTCGTAGGCGCGGGCTTGGCGAGCCTGCGGATCCGCTGCGGCCGGGACCTGAGCGCGCTGGCGCGGCGGGCCGGTGATCATCACTACCGTGTATTGCCCCAGCGCCGGCTCGTCGAATACGCCGCCGATATCGCCCTCCGCACGAGGACCGTTCAGGTAAGCGTACAGCTCAGGTCGCGACTTGAACCATTGCCGCGCAGTCAATTCGTCCAAGGTTCGCGCCGCCACGTCCGGCCCCGCTTCATGGCCTGCTGCGCCCCGGGACGCGGTCAATGCATGCCAATCACCTCCCTCGCCGAGTTGTTCATACACCCGCTCGGCCGCCTTGAGCGCCGCCTCGCGCTGTTCGGCCGTCCCCGCCGCAGCCTCCGAATCGCGATAGCGATAGACCGCCTCGACGAACGGCACCTCCGGCTCGGTCCCTGCGATCACCGTCTGACCGGCAGACTGCGCATTTTGTTGTGCTTGTCCTTCGGGTTGCGCTTGACCTTCGTGTTGTTCTTGTTGCTCTTGTTGCTCTTGTTGCTCTTGCTCGCGCTCGTACGGCGCAAGCTCGCCCTCCGGTACAAGGTCGATCAACTGCGTCCGTTGCCGGCTGACGAGATACGGGACGAAATGCTCGAGCTCCAGCTTCGTCGGACCATAGATCGGCTTACCTTTGTCTAGCGCTGCTGCGCGGCGCGCATTCTCCTGCTCCAGCAAGCGCTCCAGCTCGGCCAGCGTCGGGGTCTGCAGCAGACCGTATTGGCTGGCCAGGCCGAGCTGGATCTTGAGCCTGACCGCAGACTGCACGGCCGCCTCCCGCAGCGCCGCTGCCGGGGTCATGTCCGACGGTCCGGCAGGCGTGTGCCAGTAGTCGGCATCCAGGACGCCCGACTGCTCCTGCGACGGATAACGCGTCAGGATAGCGGCGCGATTTTGAGCGACGGCGTAGGCATACTCGTCCTGTGTGATCGGCATTCCGTTCACGCTGCCCACCGCTTCCACAGCCACTGTCTCACCCGCTGCGTCGCTTGCTGTCTCGTTTGCCGTCTCTCCGGCTGTCTTGTCCGCGGTAGTCCTCGCTCTCTCGCTCGATGCCTCGCTGCCGCGGCTGGCCAGCCAGCCGCTGAGCAGCACGCCCAATACAATGGCCACGGCCGCAACAGCGACGAGCATGAGCGAGCGCGATTTGCGCACGGAGGCTTTATGATCCGTCGTGTTCCGCAGTTGTGTCTTATTCTGCTGCGTGTTGCGCTGCGACTTTTCAGGCTTCGGCGTTTTACTCTGCGAGGCTGTGCCCGGCGAGACCGTTCTTCCTTTTCTCTTCATCCTCCCCCTCCTTTTTCCATTTTGGTAGCGTTATCATTTCCTGGCAGCGTAAAAATCGAACGGATGCATCGCCTGCGTCCCCTTTCCTCTGCACAGGGAACGCTTTCTTCGTCTGCACGGGGAACGCCTTCTTCGTCTGCATGGAGGAATGCCTTCGTCGACTGCTTCCCCCTTGGTCTCATGGTCTCAAACCATTAGCTAGTCGGACCGACTTCAGACTGACTTTAAGAGCCCAACTTTTGCAGCAATCCGGTTCATTTCACCGGTCTTCATTTTTGGAAAAACTCGCTCCTTTTCAGCAGTCCCGATTGCTTGAAGCAGTCCGACGCCTTCGGGCGCTTCCGATTCCTTGGAGCGCCCGAACTGGTCGCGGTCCAGCCTTGCACCATGATGCAAGGCTGGCTCCTTCCTGGCATGCCGTTTGCTTACTTCTTGGCTCATCATCTGCTTACTTCTTGGCGTACCACGCGTTCACTTCGTCGGTCACTTGCTGGCCGCCGATCTTTTTCCACTCTTCGACGAAGGAGTCGAAGTCGGAGATCGGCTTCTTGCCGTAGATCATGCTGGTGAACGTCTCGCCCTCGAGCTTGGCGAGAATGCCGCCCTTGGATTGCAGCGCCGGCGTATTCGCACCGGTGAACTGGGTCGGGATATAGACGCCTTGCTCCCATCCTTCGTTGACGATCTGTCCGGCTCTGAGCTGATTCGGGTTGGTCCGCGTCATGCGCACCTCCGCAGCCGTCTCCGGCTCGGCGCCCGAAGCGATTTTATCCATCATCTGCATCAGATCGAACGGCGCCGTCGGGTTGTAGAGGAAGTACTTCATGATGCTGACCTTCCCGCCCGGAATGGCGTCCTCTTCCGTCGAGATCGTGCCGTCGTCCAGCACGGTGTAGTCGTAATCCTCGGCGAAGCCGTTCTCGAATTCGCCGCCCGCATCGCGGCCGCTGACGAGACGATTCAGATACAGGAAGAGCGCATCCGCATGCTCGAAGTCCTTGCGCACGAGCATGCCGCCGCGCAGGAATTTCGTATCGCGCGCCGCCGCCACGCCGTCCAGCGTCGGGACCGGGAACGGGTTCATCGTAGCGCCCGGCACGTTCTTTTGCAGATCCGGCACCGGCCAGTTCATCAGCCAGTAAGGCGCCACCAGTATGCCGATCCGGCCTTGGCCGGTGAGCTCGGCAAGCTTGTTCTCGTCATGCAGTCCGGCTTCCTTGGAGATGAAACCCTTGTCGTACCAGCTCTTGATGCGCTCCAGCCCGGCCTTCATCTCCGGCTTGGTCGAGCCGTGCACGAGCGTGTCCGTCTCTTCATCCAGCAGCCATTGCGCCGGGATCGTGCCGCTTGGCCCGAACACCCAGGTGCTTTCGCCGAGCCAGCCGGCGAACGGATTCGGATTGGAGCCGCCGCCTGCGCCGAGGCTGAGGCCGAGCGGGATCAGATTGTCCACGCTGCCCGGCTGCTCGTCCTTCATCGCTTGCATGAGCGCTTCCAGTTCCTCAAAGGTCGTCGGCGCTTCCATGTCCAGCTCGTCGAGCAGATCCTGACGAATCCACATGACGGCGTTGTCATTGCCGGCGTTGGCAAAGCCCGGCAAGCCCATTTTTTTGCCGTCGTACATCATCTGGCTCCACATCAGCGGGTCCGAGCCCATGACCTCCTGGTACCAGTCGGAGGCGTACATTTCGAAATCCTCGGTAATGTCACGGTAGTACCCGGACTCGATCATTTCGTTGAGCAGCGTCATGTCCTCGGTTTCCAGAATGTCCGGCAGCTGCTCGCCGGAGGTCAGCATCAGCCGAATTTTTGTCGCGAATTGATCGCCGGGCACCTGCCACAGGTACTCGATATCGATGCCGAGTTCGTCGCGCGCCCATTGCGTGTGCACGTTGTTTTCGACCGTCTCGCCGTTCTTGAATTCAATCGTGTTGTCGGTCGCCTTGACCGTCGTGATCGTGACCGGTTCCTCGAACTTGTATTCCCCGGCACGGATCGCGGCCGCTTTTTCCTCGTCCGCCGCGGCGTTGTTCGCGCCCGCATTCCCCGCATTTTCAGACGCGCCGTTGTCGCCGCCCGCGTTTTGCCCGGGCTGGTTGTTCCCTCCGTTATCATTTTGCGAGCACGCGCTCAGCAGTCCGACCAGCAATGCGGCGATCAGCAGCATGAGCGATAGCTTGTGTCTCCTGTACATGCGTGAACCTCCCTGTGTACCCTCTGAATTTTTGTAAGCACCTTCATGGTAATACACAGGCCAGGAAGCGGGGTAGAGTGAAACTGTTAAGATCGGGTAGCAATTTGTTAAGATTGCCGGTTGCCGCCTAGCCGCCGCTCACCGTTCGTCGAAGCGGTCGCGATACTCCTGCGGCGTCGCCTTGTAATACGCCTTGAACAGCTTGCTGAAGTACGGCGGATTGACGAAGCCGAGCATGCCCGCCAGCTCATAAATGCGCGTATTCGTGCTGCGCAGCAGCATCGCCGCCTTCTCCATGCGATAGCGCATGATGTAATCGCTGATGTTCTCCTCCGTCTCCTGCTTGTAGAGCGAGGACAGGTACACCGGGTGCAGCTCGACGTGGTCGGCGATCGATTGCAGCGAGACGTCGCCGCTGATATTGCGCTCGATGAAGCGGTGGATCTTGGCGATCAATTCGCGGCGCGGATCGGCCGTCTCGCCGCCCGCCGAGGCCTCGGCCTGACGCAACACGGCCGCCGTCCACTCCGCCATCAGCTCGGGGCGGCGCAGCACCGGACTGTCCTCGCCGAGCTCGGCCTGCCAGCCCGCCAGCTCTTGCAGCGTCTTGCCCTGCAGATGCGCCGCGTATACGAGCGCCCCCCGCAGCGCATGGTACACCTCGTGCAGGTACTCCTCCGTCTCGGCCTCGCTGCTCGCCAGCGCGGCCAGCAGCTCCTCCAGCCGCGTCTGTGCATCCTGCCACCGCCCGCCCTCCAGCAGATGCTGCAGCGTCGGCGGGGCGTACAGCGCGTGGAGCGGCTGGGCCAGGACGCGCGGCTGCCCGCCCTCCAGGACGAAGCCGCGCGCACTGCGCGGAATTTTGCGCAGCTCGTTGCGCAGCTCGCGATAATGGCTCGGCAGCTCGCCCGGGAATTGCGTCTGCGGCTGGACGAGGGCGGATACCCGCCCCTTGAGCAGCGTCTCCACCTGGCGCTGCAGCTCGGCGAGCAGGTCCAGCAGCGGGGGCGGCGTCTCCCCCGGCGACAGCAGCAGCAAGGGGAGATAGCCGCCCTCGCCGCCGCCCGGCCACACCGCGTAGGCCGAGCCGAGCAGCTCGGCGGCCATATTGCGCACCGCATAGCCGAACAGCGCCTCGTCCTGCGGCTTGTCCTCGCGGAAGGCCTGCTCCAGCCGCAGCAGCACGAGCGCGCAGGCCGCGCCGGGCCGGAAGGCCAGCTCATATTCCTGCAGCCGCGCCTCCAGCTCGGCTGCGGGCGCCGTGCCGTCGAGCAGCTCGCCGAGCAGCCGCGCCCGCAGCTCCGGCAGATGGGTGCGCAGCGCGAGCGCGGCGCGCGCCGCGTCTCCCGCATGCCGGCGCTCCTTCAGGATGCCTGCCGCGACCCGGCCCACCTCCGCGAGCAATTGCTCGTCCTGAATCGGCTTCAGCAGATAGCTGACGATGCCGTAGGCGATCGCTTCGCGCGCATAAGCGAATTCGCCGTAGCCCGACAGCAGCACGACGCGGATGTGCGGGTAATGGTCGCGGATATGCGCGCTCAGCTCGAGGCCCGACATGCCCGGCATGCGGATGTCGGTGACGACGATATCGATGCGATGGGTTTTGAGCACCTCCGCCGCTTCCTGGCCCGAGGAGGCCTGACGGACGGCGCCGATGCCAATCGCGTCCCAATCGTTGTCGATCATGCTCTGCAGCAGCATCGGCTCGTCATCGACCAGCAATAGCTCAATCATGGGTATCCTTCCCTTCCTGTTCCGTATCCACTATGCGCCAGCGCAGTGTGACCGCCAGTCCGCTCAGCCGCTGCGAGGCGGTCAGACTGATGCCCGCTCCCGCGCCGAAGCGCTGCCGCAGCCGCTCGTTCACATTCCACAGCCCGCAGCCGATCGTCTCGTCCATCGGCAGCTCCAGCCGCTGCATGTAGGCCTCGATCTCCGCCTCGCTCATCCCGCTGCCGCTATCCTCGACCGTGACCATGCGCCACGGCCCCTCGATGCTGCCGCTCACCCGCACCCGGCCGCTGCCGGGCAGCGGCTCGACGCCGTGCTCGATCGCATTCTCCACGACGGGCTGCAGGATGAGCCGCGGCATCGGCTCCTCCAGCATCTCCTCGGGCAGCTCGACCTCGTAGGCGAGCCGCTCCAGGCGCAGCTTGTAGATCGCCAGATAATGACGCACCAGCTCGGCCTCCTCGCGCAGCGGCGGCGTCTGATTCTCGACGCGGGTCGTGTACCGGTAGTAGTCCCCGAGGTGAAACGCCATTTGGCGAATCGTATCGGTGTAGCCGCCTTTGGCGCAGGCGGCGATGAACGAGAAGCAATTGTATAAAAAATGGGGGTGAATCTGCGACTGCAGCTGCTTGAGCGTCGCCAGGCGGGAGCGGTTCTGCTCCTCGTACACATTGCGAATCAGATGCTCGATCTGATTGCCCATGTCGTTGAAGCGCCGCATCATGTAATCGAATTCGTTGTGAAAACGCTGATGAATCCGGTACGTATAATCGCCGATCTCGAATTGCTTCAATCCCTGCACGATGGCCGAGATCGGCTTCTGCACATGCAGATACAGCAGGTACGTGGCCGCCATTCCGAGCAGCAGCACGGCGAGCAGGCCGAGGTAGAACAGGTTGCGGCTCTCGACAATCGGCGCGTGAATGACGCTGAGCGGCACGTAATCGATCAGATACGCGTCCAGCGACGGGACATACAGATGGCTGAGATAGGCCTGCTGACCCTCGACGTGCAGGCTGCGATGTCCCGAATCGCCGAGTTCTCCCTGGAGCAGCTCGGCGCCCAGCGCGCGTGCCTGCTCGTCCTGCCCCTCGACGCCGCCGAAGGCCGCGCCGCCGCTGGCGAGCAGGAAGGTCTGACCGTCTCCCTCCTGGCGGAATTCGCGGAGCATCTTGCGAATATTCTCAAGGCCGAAGCGGACCTCGTAGACGGCGTTGACCTGCGGCGTGTCGCGCTTGGAGCCGAACGGGTCCCACATGAACATCTGGTAATAGCGTCCCCGGCCGCTCCCATCCGTCAGCAGCCGCCATACGCCGTTGTCCGCGGCATCCAGCTCCAGGGCGTTGAACGGATCGGTCGGCAGCGTGGAGATGCGGCGCTCGATCTCCGGCAGCGACACGGACAGCTCGTTGCTCCACGGACTGGACAGGCTCTGCAGGCTGAGCTTCTCCTTGAGCTGCGTCTGGTACGTGCGCGTCCCGTAATAATCGCCGGTGAGAATGCTGATCTGCAAATTGAGCACCGACGAATCGCGCGACAGCACGCTCGAGGCCATCGCCAGCCGGTCGACGTTGGAGACGATCTGGCTGCGCAGGAAGCCGAGCCGGTTCTCATTGCTCGCGGTAATCTGGGCATCGATCGTGTCGATGCTGACGCGGCTGAAGTACGTGTACAGCAGGACTGCCGGTACGACGACGATCAGCATCACACCGATCATGCGGATTAATATTGGACGGTGTCGGCTCATCGGCCATGCCCCCTTAACAAAATGACAGGTGATCTTAAAATCTGCTGCCTATACACCCTGCAGCGGCAATTTTACAATGAGAACACAGTCATAATCAACTGGGAGGAACGGATTTATGAACGAGATTGCCGTGCCAAGCGAAAAAGCGACGGCACAAAAAACGAAGCGCAGACGGACGTTCTCGATCCGTCATACATGGCGGCTGCATGTGATGCTGCTGCCCGCGGTCATCATCGCGCTGATTTTCAAGTACGCGCCGATGCCTGGCATTATCATGGCCTTCCAGGACTTCAAGCCCTGGCTCGGCATCGACGGCTCGTCGTGGGTCGGCTGGGCCAACTATGAGCTCATCTTCACGCTCAGCGACGCGCGCCAGGTCATCGTCAATACGCTGCTCATCTCGGCGCTCAAGATCGTATTCGGATTGGCGGTGCCGGTCGTGTTCGCCCTGCTGCTCAACGAGATCCGCCATATGGGGGTCAAGCGCTCGGTGCAGACGCTGGTATACTTGCCCCACTTCATGTCGTGGGTCATCCTCGGCGGCATCCTGCTCGATCTGCTGTCGCTGGAAGGCATCGTCAACCAGTTCATCGGCTGGGTCGGTCTGCCGCAGGTGATGTTCCTCGGCGACGGCGGCTGGTTCCGCTTCACGGTCGTCGTGAGCGATCTGTGGAAGGAATTCGGCTTCTCGGCCATTGTCTTCCTCGCCGCGCTGTCCGGCATCAATCCGGCGCTCTACGAAGCGGCCGAGATCGACGGCGCCGGGCGGATGAAGCAGACGATCTACGTGACGCTGCCGTCCCTGCTTCCGATCATGATCGTCGTCTTCACGCTCTCGCTGGGCAACATGCTCAACGCCAACTTCGATCAGATCTACAACCTGATCAACCCGCTCGTGCTCTCGCAGGGCGATATCATCGACACCTATGTGTATCGGGCCTTCCAGGAAGGTCAATATTCGCTCGCGACGGCAGTCGGCGTGTTCAAATCGCTCGTTGGCTTCATTCTGATCGGCGGCGGCTACTACATCGCGTACCGCTGGGCCAACTACCGCATTTTCTGATGCCCGCTCACGTTCAAGGAGGACGTCATGTATCATAAAAATCCAAGCTACAAAACCTTTTACGGCTTCAACGTCACCTTTTTGATTCTGATTTCCATCTTGTGCATCCTGCCGCTGATTCATGTATTCGCGGTCTCGCTGAGCGGCAAGTCGGCGGCCGACTCCAATCTGGTCACGTTCTGGCCGATGGACTTTACGTTCGAGAGCTACGCCGAGACGTTCAGTAACCGCAACTTTCTCTCGTCGCTGCAGATGTCGGTCATGCGCGCCGCCGCCGGCACCGTGCTCGGCATGGCCGTCACCGTGCTGGCCGCGTTCTCGCTGTCGCGTTCGCCGCAGGAGTTCCGTTCCCGCACATTCTATGTCTGGTTCTTCCTGGTCATCATGATCTTCGACGCCGGCCTCGTGCCGACGTACGTGCTGATCCGCAACGTCGGCCTGATCGACTCGTTCTGGGTGCTGGTCATTCCGCATCTGGTCAATGTGTGGAACATGATCCTGATGATGAACTTCTTCCGGGCGCTGCCCAAAGACCTGGACGAAGCGGCGATCATGGACGGCGCCTCGTCCTTCACCATCCTGTCGCGGGTGTATCTGCCGATCTCGATGCCGGCCATCGCGACACTGTCGCTCTTCACGCTCGTGTTCCACTGGAACAGCTGGTTCGACGGGATGCTGTACATGCTCGACAACACCAAGTGGCCGATGGCGACGCTGCTGCAGACGATCGTCGTCGTGCAGGACTTCAGCAAGACCGGGATCAATCCGGAGGACCTGGACCTGCTCTCCAACCGCAGCGTCAAGTCGGCGCAGATCTTCATCGCCATGCTGCCGATCCTGCTCGTGTACCCGTTCCTGCAGCGCTTCTTCGTCAAGGGCATCGTGCTCGGGGCGGTCAAGGAATAGCGGCTGCGCGACGCGTCGCAAAGACCCGGTTAGCCGAATGAAGCAAACCGGGTCTTTCACATTTTAAATCATGCGCTTGTCTTGATCTTGTACTTGTCTTGATCTTGCACTGGCTCTGCGCGGGTCCTGCACTGGCTCTGTATTTCTCTTGCACTTGCCAAGCGCTCGCTATATTGCGAGCTAGGGCGCTGTCTGTTTCAGGCGCGCCTGCGCCTCTTCGCCGATCCAGGCGCCTTGACGCATCAGCTGGCGCTGCAGCGCCTCCATATCCACCCTGCGGCTCGCGGTCCGCCCCGACTGGGCGAGCAGCGCAGCCGCCGTGCCGGCCGCCTCGCCCATCGCGAAGCAATTGGGCATGACGCGCGTCGAGCCCTGCGTGGCACGGTCGGTCGAGATCGCCCGTCCGGCGACGATCACATTGTCGATCCCGACCGGCAGCATAGCGCGATACGGGATGCCGTGCGACTGCCCCGCCGGCAAGTGCACCATCGTCATGCCGCTGGTCGGCTTGGCCATATGGATGTCGATGAAGTACGCATTGCGAGCGATGTCGTCGGGGAAGCTGCGGCAGTCGAGGAAATCGTCCGCCGTCACGACGTAATCGCCGACGATGCGGCGCGTCTCACGGATGCCGACCTGCTCGCCCGTCTGCCCGAGGCAGGCCTGCTCGAAGCCCGGCACCGCGCCTTTCAGCCATTGCACGATATGATGCACGAGCGCGCGGCCCTCGATCGCGCCGCGGCTCAGATCGTCGGCATCGGAGCCGTCGATGCCGAACACATGGCCGAAGTTGAAGCCCGCCGTATGCGCGTTCAGCCACGATATGCCCGCCCACTCGCGGGCGACCTTGAGCTCGCCTGCCGCCTTGGCCTTGTGAATCGCATGCTTCAGATCGCGGCCCGACGTCTCGGCCTGAGCTAGGAAGCGGCTGCGGTCCAGATTATGCAGCACGAAGCACATCGTCCCCGGTTGCAGCTCGCCCTCTTCGCCGCCTTTGGCGAACTGGCCCCCGGCATGCCAGGTGATGTCCGCATCGCTCGTCGCGTCGACGTACAGTTTGGCCTTGACGGCTTGCGTCCCCGATTTGTTGTGCAGGATTGCCGCCTGGACCGTGCCCGCCTCGTGGACCACATCGCCGACGAAGGTATGATAGAGCACGCGTACGCCTGCGTCCGCCATCTTCTCGTCAAGCAGGCGCTTGAGCACCTCCGAATCGATCGGCACCCAGTCGTAGCGATCCTTCCACGTCTGCTGGAATTCTTCTTCCATCCGGCGCTTCATGTCCTCGAGAATTTCGAAGCCGATGCCGCGAATGACCGGCTTCTCCTGATCGGTATACGGACAGAAGGCCGGCACCTGCGACACCGTCGCCATCCCCCCGAGATAGCCGTGCTGCTCCACGAGCAGCACGGAAGCCCCGTTTCGAGCAGCCGCCAGCGCCGCGCCGATCCCGGCTGGTCCCCCTCCCGCCACCATCACATCGACCTCGGCGTAGACGGGAATGTCCCGTTGCGGCTGCTTGATCGACCCTTTCGACTCCGCTTGATTGCGCATTGTGATTGCCCCTTTCCATTGCAGATCTGCTGCAACTCTTCCTTGTTTTGACCATTACGCTGCGCACTTGCGCTTCACATTTTACTTGCTCTATTTTCATTATAGAGCGTGCAATCGTTTCATTTTAGTTTCGTTTTGGTTTCGTTTTTGGGCGATTGTGGCGCAGGTGAGGTATACTGGAGGCAGTCCAGCGCAGATCGGAGGAGCAAGAGGTATGGCCAATCGCAAGGAAATCACGCTGCGCACCCTCGCGGCAGAGCTTGGGCTGAGTCCGCATACCGTATCCAAGGCGCTGCGGGGCCTGCCCGGCATGTCCGAGCGCACCCGTGCGACCGTCGCGGCCGCGGCGGCCCGGCTCGGCTACCGGACCAAGGAGCAGGAGCGGGCGCTGCGCGCGGAGCGCATCCCGATCTACAGCGCGCAGCCGCGGCGCTTCGCCTTCGTCATGCCGCGCCGGCATTTCGGGAATATCCATCGCCAGCTGCTGGACGGCATACAGTCCCGGCTAGGCGAATTCGGTCATGCGCTCGAGACCGTCATGGAGCCGGAGCCACACGAGGCGGATAGCGTCGCGGACGGCAAGGACTGGGTCGAGCGGGCCGGCTTGCCGTACCACGACGGCCTCTTCATCCCGCCGCTGCTCGAAGCCGCGAGCGAAGCCCGGCTGCTCGCCCTGCGGCAGCCCGTCATCCTGTTGAACTATCCGCCGCCGGCGACCTTCGTCGACAGCGTCGTCTGGGATGTGGCGACGGCCGTGCATCAGTCGGTGCGCTACCTGGTCGAGCGCGGACATCGCCGGATCCTTTATATCGGAGACATTACGCATCATCGCGGCTTCCGCGTGCGCTGGCACGCCTTCTGCGAGGCGATGCGCGACGCCGGCCTGGAGGCGCAGCCGGAGCACCATATGACGGTCAGCTCGCATACCGGCGAAGCCTATGTCGAAGCATTGGCTGCCGTGCTTGTACGAGAAGCCCCGACGGCCTTGCTCGTCGGGATCGAGCACGATCTGGGCGCCGTCTACTACGCCTGCCGCTCGCTGGGGCGCACGATCCCCGCAGACTATGCGCTGATCGGACTCGAGCATGCGCCGAGCCGGCTGCTCCCCGGTCTGACCCGCCCCGAGCTGCTCGTCCGCGACAGCGGCGCCCGCGGCGTCGACCGGATGCTGTGGCGCATCTCCAATCCGAGCCTGCCGTATGAGCACATTCAGATTCAGGGCGGGTTCTGCGACGGCGATACGGTGCGTACGAGCCATTGTCCGTTGGACACTTGAGCGGTTAGGAGCCACTCCGGTAACCTGCTCTCGGGACACGTCATGCAATACCGGACCAGACTCGGCTCTTTCTGTGCACGATATTTCGGAAGCGATCTATTCCTTCCCGTCGCGTCCGGCCTTCATTCGCATGCGAAAGCCCTCCAGGAACAGTCCGAGCATCTGCATCGTCTCCTCCATCGCTTCCGGCCGTTCCGCGTGCTCGGCATTCCACAGCGTCATCTCGTTGAGCGCACCCGACAAAAAATGCGTCATCGGCGCTAGCTGCACCTCAGGCAGCTCTCCCAGCTCCCGCATCGTCTGCAGGTGCTCGCCGAGATGTCGCATCGCATGCCGCTCGTCCAGTTCGCGCCAGGCCGCCCAGCCGAGCACAGCCGGTCCGTCGATCAGCATGATCCGCCGATTGTTCGGCGCCACGGCTGCTCTGATGAATGCCGCACAGCCTAGCCGCAGTTGTTCCCACGCTTCGCTCCCACGCTTCGCCTCCCGCTCCACACTGTCGGCTACTTCTTGCTGAACTTGATCCATCACGGCCGCGAACAGCCCTTTCTTGCTGCGGAAATGATGATACAATGCTCCCCGCGTCAAGTCGGCCTCGGCCGCAATGGATTCAAGTGCCGCCGCTGTATATCCGTGTGCCGCGAAATGCCTCCTGGCCACGCGCAGCAGACGCTTAACCGTCTCATAGGTGTCCGCTTGATTTCTTCTCATAGCCGCATCTTCGCTCCATTCTAACCTCATCGTCCTATCACTTTGTCAGAATCGACGCGTGCTTGTCAAGACGGATGCGTTAACGTGCTTACTCCGCGCCGGCTTCCCATATTTGCTCGTTGTAGTGTTCGGAGAATTCCTCTGTAGGCGGTATGATCTGAATCACATCGATCAGCACGCCGCTCGGATCGGAGGTGAGAAAGTGGCGCTGGCCAAACGCTTCATTACGCATCTCCTGCCGCAGCGGAAGTCCGGCCGCTTCGATGAGCCGCGCATATACGACGTCCACGTCCTCGACCTCAAAATTCAGGATTAGACCCTGCGTACCGGCGCGGAAGCCCTCCGGCACCGTCGCATGGAAAGCGTCCAGCACGGCCAGCTCGTATTCAAACGATTCGCTCGCCATGCGGAGACTAATATACCATTCCGACTCGAATACCGTTTCAAAAGCGAAATACGTTTTGTAAAATTCCGCGGTCAAGGACACCTCGTCAGTCATGATAACGGGATAATAACTGTTAATTTTCATACAGTGAAGAACCCTCCTTGTGATTTAAGATAATTTCACTTTAACATACATACAGAATGTATGTAAACTTGAATTAAAAAGCCCGCATACCGCGCGCCAAGCATCTCCAACTCGTCAAGCGGGAGCGTGTACAGCACGCGTCCCTCATAGACGGTCCGGGTCGCGCCGGGCAGCGCAGCCAGCTTGGCCCAGAGGCGCTGCAGCCGCGACGGGCCGGCGCCGGGCCAGAACTGGACCTGAGCGGCCGCCGGACTCTCCCGACCATGCCATCCGCCTCCATTCCCAATATCAGGACCGATGGTCCCGTCCCGTCTTCCCCGCTCTCGGGCAAACTTGCCATATCTGCGGCACAAATAGGCATTATTCGCCAAGGCGGCAAACCGCATCTCGCGCACTTCTGGATGCGTCTCGGTCAAATAATCTGCCAGAAAAGCCAGACCGCGGCGAAAAACGCGCCCGCCGCGATAGCGGCGCGCCAGCAGGATCGCCGACGAACGCCACCTCCCGCTCCTCGAAGGCGCGCTCGCGCGTGCCGCCACGCTCGTCCGCTCCCCTCTGCCGCCGCTCAGCGAACCCGGTAGCCGGTGAAATCGAGATCCGGCCCCAGCCCCTGCTTGACCTCGGCGGTAATCGCGTCGAGCCGCCGCAGGAAGTCCGGGCTCAGCTCCAGCGATGCCGCCGCCGCGTTGGACAAGGCTTGCTCGCGATTGCGCACGCCGCCCAGCACGGACGCCACGCCGGGCTGATGCAGCAGCCAGGCCAGCGCGACCTTGTTCATCGGCTGGCCGATCTCCTCGCACAGCTGCGCAATCGCGCGAACCGCGGCGAATGTCTCTGCCTCCAGCCCCGGCTCATGATGCGGCGCCGCCGCGCGCGAGGAGGCGAAATGCTTGGTCCGCATCCGCTCCTCGGGAAACTGGTCGATGGCGGTATACTTGCCGCCGAGCAAGCCCTGTGCAAGCGGGCTGTAGCAGAGCAGGCCGACTCCCTCTTGCTCGCAGAGCGGCTGGACCTCGTACTCAACCGCACGCCAGAGCAGGCTGTATATGATCTGATTGCTCGCCAGGGCGCGATGCTGCAGCGCCTCGCCCAGATCGACGGCGCCGAAATTACATACGCCCGCAGCGCGAATCTTGCCTTGCTGCTCCAGCAGCGTGAGCGCTTCCAGCGTCTCGGACAGCGGTACCTCGCGATTCGGCCAATGCACCTGGTACAGATCGATGTAATCGGTCTGCAGCCTTCGCAGACTGCGCTCGCACGCTGCGATCACCTCGGCCTTGGCCAGATGGCCCGGGCTTACCTTGGTCGCGATGACCGCCTGCTCCCGTCTGCCGAGCAGCGCGCGTCCGAGCACCTCCTCCGAGTGGCCGTCGCCGTAGCCTTCCGCCGTATCAAAAAACTGCAGGCCGGCGTCGAGCGCCGCATGTACCGCCCCGGCGGATTCGGCTTCGTCCTGATCGCCCCAGAGCTTGCCTCCGGCAAAGGCCCAGCAGCCGACGGCAATCGGGGATACCTCGATTCCGGTATTGCCCAGCTTTCGTTTGCGCATATGCCCGTTCCCCTTTCGTTCCTAGCTTGCGCGCCGCATCGTACAACGCCGCCGCGTATTGCACTAGTATAGCACGATTCGGGGATTATAGGGACAACCGCAAAGCAGCCCGGTCGCGGTCGAAAGACTGCGCCAAGCATGAGCGGACAGGAGACATCTCCGGGACGGAACACAAAATCACGCTTGAAGCGGTGCTGCAGGATTAACTCTCCGCTGCCATGGCGTCGGCCTTGGTGCGATGCACCGTGCCGCGCGGATGCTGGGGCGGCGCATAGATGACGTAGACCTTCATCGGCTTGTCGCCGGTGTTGGTCACATTGTGCCAGGTGCCTGCGGGGATCATGACCGCGTCGTCCTCGCCGGCCTTCTGCCGGAAGGTCAGGTTATCCTTGGTCTTGCCCATCTCGACCAGTCCCTCCCCTTCCTCAAGGCGGATGAACTGATCCGTATGCGGGTGAACCTCCAGTCCGATATCAGCGCCGGGATCAATGCTCATCACCGTGACCTGCAGATGCTCGCCTGTCCAGATCGCTGTCCGATACGTGTCGTTGCGCTCGGTGACCTCTTCGATGTCGATCACGAGCGGCTGCGGACCGTAGTCCTTGATTGCCGGCTGGCCGAGGCCGCGCAGCAGCTCCATATGCTGCTGCTCGCTCAGGGTCGCTTGACGGAACGCGTGCTGGAGATAGCCGTATGCGCCGCCCCAGCCGCCGAGCCGGTAGTCTTCGTAGCCGGCTGCGCCGATCGCGCCCGCCTTGGCCAGACCGTCGCGATAATCCGCGAACGGGATCGGCTCGACCGCATACACCGGCTCCTGACCCGTTAAGCCGCGGTACAGCCCGATGAAGCGCAGCAATTGCCCCTGCTTGCACGCCAGTGCCAGCTGCAGCCCCTCGCGCTGCTCCCGGTCGGGCGCCAGCTCGACCAGTCGTTCGTATAGCCCGGCGGCGGCGGCCTCCCGCCGGATGCCGTTCAAGACGGCCGCAATCTCCACGCCCGGCCAATTGCCCGGCATGACTGGATATGACGCGTAGCCGCCATACCCGTATGGCACACCTGCAGGCGCGCTCTGAATCATGTGACACCATTCCTTTCCTTGGCTGATGTCACAGCATATGCCCATTAGCGCGGAGACGTACCATGCGCCAGCGCTCTATTCCTTGAGCGAGCCGATGAGCACGCCCTTGACGAAATACTTCTGCAAAAATGGATAAATGACGACGATCGGCAGCACTGCTACGACGATGATCGCATACTTGATCTGCACCGCATAGAGCGAGCGTGCGGATTGCTCCATCATGCCCTCGAGCATGTTGGTGTCGTTCTGAATCAACACCTTGATCAGATACAGCGACAGCGGCTGCAGGCTGGAATCGGACAAGTAGAGCAGCGCCGGCATGAAGCTGTTCCAGTGCGAGACGGCATAGAAGAGCGTCAATACCGCCAATATGGGCTTGCACAGCGGCAGCACGATGCGCACCAGGATGACGGCGTCATTGGCGCCGTCGAGCTTGGCCGATTCGTGCAGCCCTTCCGGAATGCCCTGGAAAAACGTGCGCGCAATGATGACATTGAAGGCGCTGATCGCCGTCGGCAGCAGGATGGCCCAGCGCGTATTGTAGATGCCCAGCTCCTGCACGAGGATGAACATCGGCACGAGTCCGCCGGTAAAAAACATCGTCAGCACGATAAAAATCATCATCGGCTTGCGTATAATGAAATTGCGAATCGAGAGCGGGTAGGCCGCCATGATCGTCAGCGCCACATTGAGCGCCGTGCCGGCCACCGTGTAAAACACGGTATTGCCATAGGACTGCCACAGGTCGGGGTTGGCAAATACGCGCACGTACGCTTCTCCGGACAAGCCCTTGGGCAACAGCCACACCGACTTGTTGACGACATTGACCGGATCGCTGATGGACATGCTGATGATATAAAGGAACGGATACAGCGTCACTGCCAGCGCCAGCCACATGGTCAGCACGATGACGCCGTCGGATACGCGTTCCCCCAAGCCTTTGCGATGGTAGGGCATTTAGACAGCACCTCGCTTTACCATAGTGAAGTCTCCGACGTCTTGCGGCTCGTGTAATTGGCGATGAGCAGCAGCGCAATATTGATGACGTTGTTGAACAGACTGATCGCCGCGCCATAGCTGAACTCGGCGTTCTGTATGCCGCGCCGGTACACGAACGTGCCGATGATATCCGCCGTCTCGTAGGTCGCCGGATTGTAGAGCAGCAGCACCTTTTCGAATCCGACCGACATCAGATTGCCGATATTGAGGATCAGCAGGATGACGATCGTCGGCGCGATCCCGGGCAACGTAATGTGGCGAATCTTCTGCCAGCGCCGGGCGCCGTCCATCTCGGCCGCCTCGTACAGATGCGGATTGATGCCGGCGATAGCGGCGATGTAGATGATCGACTCCCAGCCGAAGCTCTGCCAGATGTTGGACGAGACGAAGATCGTGCGGAACCAGCCCGCTTCGGCGAGAAAGTTAATCGGCGCGATGCCAAGCAGGCCGAGCAACTGGTTGATGAGGCCGTCGACGGGCGACGTGAAGGTGACGATCATCCCCGCAACGACCGCGATGGAAATAAAATGCGGCAGGTAGCTGGCCGTCTGCACCGTTTTTTTGAACCACGGATTGCGCAGCTCGCTGAGCAGCACCGCGAACAGGATCGGCATGGAAAAGCCCCATAGCAGCGAATACAGGCTGAGCAGCAGCGTATTGCGGATCAGCCGCCAAAAATAAATCGAGTTGAAAAATTGCTCGAAATACTTGAAGCCTGCCCACGGGCTGCCAAGAATGCCTTCGATCGGTCTGAAATCCTTGAACGCAATCAGGATGCCATACATTGGAATGTAATGAAAGATCACATAATACAAAATGGGCGGCAGTGCAATCAGCAGCAAAATCCAGTCTCGCCGCACACGGGAAAGCACGATTGCAGCTTGTCTTATCATAGGCGGGTCCCCCTCCCGTTCGGCCTGGCAGCGGCAGTAATGGCCCGGCGCGAGCCGGCCATGCGGCCGCGCCGTTCGGGCATCGGTCCGGCTCGCGCCGGCCCGATGCCCGATTAGACCAGCGAACGACTTATTGCAGCGCTTCCTGGAAGCGGTCGTACTGGGCTTGCTTGATGGCGACGACCTCTTCGATGCCGAGGCCGTTCAGATCGCTGCGGAATTTGTCCCAGTCGATCGGCTTGGAGCCCATGACGAACTGCACGAGATTCTCCTGCAGGTACGTGTTGATGTCGGTCTGGAGCGTGGTGAGACGCTCGTTCTCCTCGACCGAAGGCAGGCCGAGCGGCGTCGCCGGGATCAGATACGATTCGACATGCTCCGCCTGCGCCTTCAGATCGGGCTTGTATGCCATGATGGCCGCAGGCTGATCGGACAGATAGCCCTCGGTAGCGCGAATCCACGGCACGGTCGGGAATGCGCCGAGCGAGCGCAGCGCCGCAGTGAAGTCCAGTCCGTCGGGATTATTCATCGTCCATTCGGTGAATTGCGGCTTGCCGTCCACCATCTCGTAGCTCTGCCCTTCGATGCCGAAGGCCATGTACCGCGAGCCTTCCTCGCTGGCATAGACGTAATCCAGCCACTTGATCGCCGCTTCCGGGTTGTCCGCGCTGGAAGTGATGCCGAACCAGCCGCTCAGCGGACCGTATTCTTCATAGAAGGGCTCGGAGGCTTCACCGGTCGGCGGCACCGTGATCATCCAGTCCGGCGAAGCAATGCCGTTGTCGGCTTGCAACGTCGCGAAGTTGGCGGTATTGGCGAGGAATCCGCTGGTAGCGCCGATCATGTCGCGCGAAAACTTGGAATTGAATTGCTCCTCGTTGAAGCTGGCGAATTCCGGATCGATCAGACCTTCCTCGTAGAGCTGGTGCGACCATTCGATCAGTTCCTTCGCTTCGTCCTTCATCCACTGGAATTCCATCTCGCCCTGCGCATTGGGGGCATAGCCCGAGCTGTAGAACATATGCAGGCCGAGCGCGCTGCCGAACAGACCCAGGTCGCGAGTGGCATAACGCGGCGAGAACGGAATTTCGTCGGCTTGCCCGTTGCCGTTGGGATCCTGCTCCTTGAAGGCCTTGAACACGCGATGCCATTCGTCCAGAGTGGTCGGCTCCTCGAGTCCGAGCGCATCCAGCCAGCGCCGATTCAAGATGAGCGCGTACGGGTCGGTCTTTGCAGCGCCGCTGGTCACCGACGAGATCGCATAGATATGCCCGTCCGGCGCGGTCATCAGACTTTTGAGCTCGGGATAGTCTTCAAAAAACCGGGTGATGTTCGGCGCATGCGCCTCGATCAGCTCGTCCAGCGGAATCAGGATGCCCTGATCGGCGAGCTTGATCGGATCGCCCTCCGGGGCGTTCAGGATGTCCGGCAGATCCTGGGCTGCGGCGACGCGCACCTTCATTGTCTGCGCGTATTGCGAGGCCGGCACGACGTCCCAATCGATCTTGACGCCGGTCTTCTTCTCGATCTCTTGCCAGACCGGCAAACCGCTTGTCAGACTTTTGGGCGTGTAATAGTTGTCGTTGGTGCCGACCGACAGCGTGACGTCGCCGTTCGCGATCGAGCCCGACGTTTCCCCGCTGTTTCCGTCGTTTTGCGTATTGCCTTCTGCCTGATTTGAATTCGGCGATTCCGTTTCGTTGGCGCTGCAACCAATGACGGCCAGTGTCAACGCGAGCATAAGAATAAACATTTTCGGCATTTTCCATATGCGTTTCATACCCGAACCTCCCGTTGTGCGAATGAAAAAAATGAGGTTGCATTTTGCTGGGAAGACACTCGACTGGGGACAAGAAAACCAATGATTCACAATATTTTCTGTCTAAATCTTTTGAAGTATGCACATCTTCCTCCCATAAAGTAATCGATTACTATTACTTGCTAACAATGACCCGCTTGGTTTGAGCCGAACGTTTGCGTGCCTCTTTTTGCACAAAACCGATCCGGATACACGGGCCTGCGACACTGCATTCAATTTCAGAGCGACTCGACATTTGCAGCAAGACGGCTGGCACCGCATTGCTTTTGCAAGGCGAAACGGCTGTCTCCGTTCTCAGGCGGCGACAAAGTAATCGATTACTGTTTGGTTGCTTTTCATTATACGGAGGGGATACCCATCTGTCAATTGTTTTTTCGGAGCTCATGTCACGTAATATTACGCATGATTGACAAGCACTGGCGAGGTGTGGGCAATTCCGAAGCGCACCGGTTCCTCCGTCACGAACGGCACGAAATAATGGCGCGCGTCAAGACTCTCGCGGCCAAGCACGCGGTTGATCCGCCAATTGTAGCTTCCCTGCTCCAGCTTCGCGATCAGTGCCTTTTCTTTCGGAAGCGGCTGGACGGGCACCCAACTGGGCTTCAGCTGCCAGATCCCGATTATCGAGGATGCGTCTGCGACGGCGCTCCAACCGCTGCAGCGCAGTCAACCGCACGGTCGCGCCCCCATCCACTCTACTCATCTGTCCCCTCCTCACCCTGCACGTCGATCAGCGGCCAGCCGGAATGCGAACGCCACGATGTCGTCACCTAGCAGCTGGGCGCTGAACCAGTGCCAGAATCCCCCCCCCATATCGGTCACTCCTCTATGATGCGAATCGTCGTCGCGGCGTCTTGCTCGACCTCGAGCCGCATCCCGGCGGGCACCTCCACCTCTACCTGCTGGCAGCCCCCGACCAGCCGGGAGCGAAAGCGCACGAGGCCGGCAGCGGTATGAATCGTGGCATTCAATCTTGCCAGATCCGACAGCCGCGGCGCCAGCCTGCTGACTCGGAAGCCGGGCTCGAGCGGAGCGAGGCCGACGATATCCATCAGGAGCACATAGAGCGGCGCCACAGCAGCATGACTCCACTGGTCGGTCGAATCCGGACGCGCCTCACGATACTCGGACATCGTATTGTTGAGCCGGACCGACGGCCATTGCGCCCATTCCTCCCGCCATTCGCGCAATACGACGTCCGCTCGGCCGCCCCTCGCGAGCGCGCGATGACGCCACCCGGCATTGGGCGGATAAGAGCGCCCCAGCTCGGGAGGACGCTCGGCCAAGACTTGCAGAGCCGGCGCAGTGACTTCCTCCGGGCACAAGCCGTACAGCAGCGCCGCCGCGAGCGAGCGGTCGCATAGCCGCATAGGCTCGTCCGGCCATGGCCGGCTGCAGACATACAGGCCGCGCTCCGCATCCCAGTATTTCGCCACAGTGGCCGCGAGCAGTTCGTCCGCCAGCCGCGCGCTGCGCCTGGCCTCGCGCTCGTCGCCCATGACACGCGCCAACGGCGCCATCCCCTCGCGGAGCATGCCGATTGCGTGCAGATTGAAGGCGCACTGCTTGTGCCGCTGCCGCTGATACACATGCTGATCGAGCCATACTGTCGGTACGCCCAGACCCTCTACCGGCAGCAGTCCATCCGCGCCGCGGATCAGCGCCAGGTAGTCCACGAAGCGACGAAGCCGAGGATACGTCTCTTCCAGCGCTTCGCGGCGTCCCGTCTCCAGATAATGATGCCAATTGTCCAGTACGAACTGGACGCTGTGATCGAGTATCGGCCCCCATCGCGTCAGGCCAAGCTCGCGCTGCGGCACGCGGACGACCCGATCGTAGGCCGGCCAGCAATCGAGGAAGTACCCTTCGCTTGTCTGGCCCTGACTATAGGTCCGCAGGAAGCGTTCCGACAGCGCCGTATCGCCCAGCGCGTAGCGGAGCGCATGCAACTCATGCCCGATATCGCCGCTGTATTGCTGACGTTCCCGCCCCATGCCGTCGACGAGTGTCTCCAGCGCATTGTTGCGCATCGTATTGACGCACGCATCCATCAGCCGCTGAAGCGCAGGCTCGCCGCAGACGACAGCGGCCTCGTGCGGCCACGGATGCAGACGCCGCCTTGCGCCGACGCCCCGCAAGCAGACCGGCTCGCCGTGGTTGCGGATATGCAGCTGCATCCAGCGCATCGATTCGTATTCATAGCACTCGAACCGATGCGCGCCCCCGGCGCAGATGAAGCGGCTCCACGCGAACTTGTGACTGTCCAGCCAGTGCTCCCGTTCGGGATCGTGCGCCTCCTGCGTCATCAGCTCGACCACTGTGCCGGGCGGCGCCTCGATGGTGAAGTAGGGAAAACCGACAAGCTGCTCGGACCATTCGAAGGTAAGCGCGAACGCCTCGCGCGGACTGTGCGCAGCCGGGATGCGCCACACTCCCGGCTCCTCCGCTGCGAAGTCTCCCGGAGCGGCGGGGACGGTGCGCATCGACTCCGGCATGCGAAAGTCAAACCAGTCGGCCGGGTCGCGCGTCCACTCGACGCGCGCGGCCGCAGCGAGCCTGTGCGGCGGCGTCCGGCGCTCGATCAGCAGCGGGACGCTGCGTCGCCGCAGCGCGCTGACTCCCTCCGGCGGCGGCGTCAGCTCGTAGAGGTAATCGGGATAATCCGTAGCCAGCGGCGGTCCAGACGCCGCACCCTCCAGCTCCATTGCCGCCGTCCAGCCTTCATCAGCCGTGCCGCAGCCGGGCGTGTCCCAGCCGTGCGGATGCAGACGAGCATCGAATTCCTCTTGCAAGGACCGCAAGTACCAGCGCTTGTATTGCCCCGGCCGATGGCCGCGGTCGACTCGACACGACCAGGTGGCGTCCGAGACGATCCGATCGATCCGACCGGCCTCATCCTCGACCTCCAGGTGCAGCAGGACCCCCGGCTTGCCCATTGGCCATGTCCCGTCGCCGTGTCCATAATAGAGCACCTCCAGACCGATCACGTGCTCGCCCGCACCGAGCGCATCGGTCAGCTCGATCGGATCGGCCTCGGGCCAGCGGGGATCGGACGGCGCCGGCCCCCACTGCATGCGGCGTCCGTCGACCGTGAGCCGGTAGCGGCTGTCCGCGAGCAACCACCCCGACACGCGGCGAGGCGGCGCGGCGAACACGACCCTTTTGCGGAACAGCACGAATGTATTGGGCAACGTTCGCGCCGACGGCAGCCACATCCAGCGTGCCGGCGCGAGGTCGAGGTTTCCTGCGACTTCCGTTGATTCTTTTGACAATTTCTCACCTTCCTTGCGTCAATTGCACACATGCTGTATATCCTAGCACAGTCGGCGTCCGGCCGCATCTGCCGAATCGACGAGATGCCGTCCGGCAGAGCCGGACGGCATCCTAATGGGTATCGGCAGCGCAGCGAGCGCCGGGGGGGGGGACGATTGCCCGAGCGCTCTTATGTAGGCTGGGCCATCCGGTAGGCGAGATTCTCCTTGCACAGCTCCAGCAGCCGCAGCTTGGGGCCTCGCCTCGGGACGGAGAGGCGCACCGGCGCGCCGCGGCGGCGCAGCAGTGCCGCTACGCGGTCGCGATCCGCCAGGCGGTTGACGATGATCTCCTTCGGCCGCTCGCCCCGGTACCGGGCGATCAAAAAATCGTCGCCCGGCTCGATCGCCGCGGCATCCAGCGCATGCACCGTGAAATCGCGCAGCATGCCCTCCTGGACCGTCGCCACCAGCGCCTCACGCTCGCCAATGTACACGATATCTTGATCGTAGGTGAGCTCGCGATCGACAATCTGGACAGGGGCGCGGCGCTCAAGATTGCGAATATGATGCAGCATATTGGCCGCTTTTTCGAATTCGAGCCGCTTCGCGTAGCGCCCCATCCGCTCTTGCATCGCCGGGAGCAGTCTGGCGCCGCCATTCTCCAGCAGTTCGGCGGCGCTTCGTACGTCGCGCAAATAATCGGCCTCGGAGATATGGCCGCCGCAGACGCCGCTGCAGCGCTTAATATGATAGAGCAGGCAGGCGCGGCGCGGCAGCTCGCTGCAGGTCCGCAGCTTGAAGTGATCGTTGATGAAATCCATCACGCCGCTGCGGAATGCGGAGCTCAGATAGGGGCCGAAGCGCACTTCGCCGGACGCCGCGCCGCGCGCCGACTCGCTGGCCGTACCGGCTCTCCTGCGGTCCCGGTAATGCACGTCCAGACGAGGCAGCGCCTCGTCCGTCAGCTTGAGATACGCGTAGCCGCTGTTGTCCTTTTTAAGCGCCCGATTGAACGGCGGCTGGTGCAGCTTGATCAGATTGTTTTCGAGGATCAGGCTTTCAGCCTCGTTGCCGACGAGCATAATTTCGATATCGGCCACCGTCTCCACCAGCTCGCGCAGCCGTCGTCTCTCCTGCGGCCGTCCGAAATACGAGCGCAATCGGCTGCGCAGGCTTTTGGACTTGCCGACATATAGAATGCGTCCCGCCTTGTCCTTCATCAGATAACAGCCCGGCCGCTCGGGATAGCGTGCGGGCTCGAACCGAAAACCAGGCACCCGTCTCCAGCCTCCTTGATCGCCATGCAGCTGTCACATCCCGCCCTGGAATATACGTTCGCATGAATTTGCTACGATTGTAGCAAGAAGCGCGATGCCCGTCCAGACAGAGAATGGAAATTGAAAGAGGCGTGCGGGCTAATCTAAAAGCTGCCGCTCCCCGGAACGATCCGAGAGTCGGCAGCTTCTTTTGCTTTCGTTATTGCGCTTGTGCATCATTCAGCACCTCTACGTCCTGGAGCACATGCTGGTAGAACGTTTCGGCGCCCTCTTCGCGCTCGAAGGTGTAGACTTTCGTTATATACGTAAAATGTACCTTGTCGCCTTCGTTTAGCGCTTCGACCTGCTCGCGCACGGCGTCTCCAAATTGAAAGGCGACGCCTTGTCCATACCAGGTTATCTCCAGCGTATGTCCGTCGGCCAGACCGACGTAAAAGCCTTTGCCTTGCTTGAGCTCGGCCTGCGCTTGCTCACCGGCAGCCGAGTCACCGCTTTGCGCCGCGGCGTGGCCGCCTCCATAACCCGATAAAGCCACACCGATTACCAAGGTCAGGATGGGCGCAATCCGCCATAGCTTGTCCTTTGTTGTTAGCAACATCGATCGTCCGTTCATCGTGCGCACCTCCGCTCTGTCGTTCGGTTGATGATGTCTCTACAACATCCTATTACCCAGATTCGGCGGTTATGAATTTTTCAGTTCAGCTTCCTACCCACTCGCCGACCTTGTCAGGGTGTCCGTCCACCCAGGCTTTGGCAGCCGCCTGCGGCTCTTCGCCATCGGCAATCTCCAGCATGACCTCGGCCATATCCTCCGGCGTCCATTCGAAGCGATCCAGCACGGCCGCCGCCTCCGGCATGTCCGACTCCAGCCCTTTGCGCGTCATTGTATGGATCTGCTCTGCTCCGCCGTAAACATTCTGCGGATCCTCGAGATATTTGAGCTCCATCTTGGCGAACATCCAGTGCGGCGTCCAGCCGGTGACGACAATCGGCTCCTTGGCTCGATACGCCTTGTCCAGTTCCTGAGCCATCGCCGCTGACGAGCTCTCGAGCAGCGTCCAATCCTCCAGCCCGTAGGTGTCCATGGCCGCCCGCGTCGACATCATGATGCCGGCGCCCGGCTCGATGCCGATGATACGGTGCTGCACGGCGTCGCCGACTGCCGCGTCGGAGGCCAATTGGTCGATGCTCGCAATTTCCATATACTGCGGCACGACCAGCCCGATGCGCGTGCCGTTCAGGTTCGGACCGAGATCGACCAGTTGGTCGCCGTATTGCTCGATATAAGCCGCATGCGTCGTCGGCAGCCACGCCGCCACCATCGCATCGGCGCTGCCGTCGGAGATGCCGGCGAACATCGGGCCCGCGTCGACCTGCAGCAGCTCGACCTGACAACCCAGCTTTTGCTCCAGCACTTCCTTGACGACATAGGTGCTGGCGATTTCCGAATCCCAGGCGACGTAGGCGAGCCGGATCTGCCCGCATGCCTGAGGCGCGGCTTCACCCGTGCCGTTCCCGGCATTGCCCGCTCCCGCCTGATTGCCGTTGTTGCTCGTTCCGGCTCCGCCGCAGCCGCCCAGCAGCACGGCCAACAGGATGACGGCGCCGGCTTGCTTCCATCCGCTTTTATTCATGGTCTTGTTCCTCCTGTTCGGGATCGTGTTGGTTATGTCGATTTTGCCGAGCGCACGAGTCGCTGGGTGACGCGGTCGAGCAGGATGGCCAGGATGACGATGGCAATGCCCGCCTCGAAGCCGACGCCCGTGCGCGTCTGCGTCACCGCGCGATACACATCCGCGCCGACGCCCTGCGCGCCGATCATCGAAGCAATAACGACCATCGACAGCGACAGCATGATGGTCTGATTGATGCCCGCCATGATCGTGGGCAGCGCCAGCGGCAGTTGGAGCTTATACAGCTTTTGGCCCGGCGTCGAGCCAAAAGCGTCCGCCGCTTCCACTAGCTCCTCCGGCACCTGACGAATGCCGAGATTGGTCAGCCGAATCGTCGGCGGGATGGCGAAGATGACCGAGGCGATCACGCCCGGCACGACACCCAGCGAGAAGAAGGAGATCGCAGGCAGCAAGTACACGAACGCGGGCATCGTCTGCATAAAATCGAGAACCGGGGTGATCGCGCTGCGCAGCCCTGCGGAGCGGGCGCACAGTATGCCGAGCGGCACACCCAGCACGATCGACAGCAGCGCGGCCGTGAGCACCAGCGCGAGCGTCTGCATGGCGTGATCCCAATAGCCAAGGTTGTCGATCAAGAGCAGGCCGATCAGCGCGAAGACGCCGATGCGCCAGCCCGCGACCAGCCAGGCCAAAGCGGCGAGCAGCACGATCAGGATCCACGGCGCCGGCTCGCGCAGCACGAATTCCAAGGCGGATACGAGCTCGCCAATGACGGTCCTGATGGCGTCGAACAACGGTGCAAAGGAATAGCCGAGCCAGTCCTCGGCGCGCTCGACCCAGCGGTCGAGCGGCAGCTTGGGCAGATTCATGAGCGTCTCTCCTCCTCGTGGATGGCATCTGCTTCTCCGGCCGATGGTCGAGCCGATTCCTGCGCCAGATGGGCGGGCTGCTCCGGCGCATCCGTGCCGATATCCCCCTCCGGCGCCGAATCGGTCTCCGGCATCGCTCCCGCTCCATCCCGGGGCTCGCTGCCGGCGAGTGCGGCCAGGACGGCGCCGCGCACGAGGATGCCGAGCAGCCGCTTGTCCGGGTCCACGACCGCAATCGGGACGCTGGAGTGACTGAGCGGCTCGAACAATTCGCTGAGCACCGCGTCCGGCTCGACTTGGGGCGGATTGCGGTGCATGACCGCCTCCAGCGCCGCCCCCGAACGGATAGCCGCAGCGGCTTGTTCGGCGGTGACGACGCCCAGCAGCTTTTTCTGCTTGTCGACGACATACAGACTGGAGATGCCGCGCTCGCGCATCAGCTCCAGCGCCACGCGCGGGCCGCGGTCCGACGTCACCGTCTCCGGCCGCAGCATCGCATGAGCGGCCGTCAGCACGCGCGAGAGGTCGACGTCCTCGACGAAGCGCTCGACGTAGCGGTTGGCCGGCTGCATGAGGATTTCCTCCGGCGTGCCGACCTGGACAATGCTTCCGTCCTTCATCAGTGCGATGCGATCGCCGATGCGCAGCGCCTCGTCCAGATCGTGGGTTATGAAGACGATCGTCTTTTTCATTTTTTGCTGCAGCGCCAGCAGCTCATCCTGCATGTCCTTGCGAATGAGGGGATCCAGCGCGCTGAACGCCTCGTCCATGAGCAGCACATCCGGATCGTTGGCCAGTCCGCGCGCCAGTCCGACGCGCTGCTGCATGCCGCCGCTCAGCGCAGCCGGCAGATGGTGCTCCCAGCCCTTGAGCCCGACCAGTTCCAGCGCCTCCAGCGCCCGCGACCGGCGTTCGACTCGCTCTACCCCTTGGATTTCCAGCCCGTATTCGACGTTTTGCAGGACGGTGCGATGCGGGAAGAGCGCGAATTTCTGGAAGACCATGCCGATCCTGGCACGGCGGAAGCGGCGCAGCTGCTTGGCGTTCATCGCCAGCACGTCCTCGCCGCCAAAGCGCAGCTCCCCGCCAGTCGGCTCGATGAGCCGGTTAAGCAGCCGCACCAGCGTCGACTTTCCGCTCCCGGACAGACCCATAATGACGAAAATCTCGCCGGACTCGATTGCGAATGTCGCCCGATTCACGCCGACTGTCAGTCCCAGCTCGGCCGCGAGTTTTTCCTTGCTCCACCCCTCGTCCAGCCGCGCGATCGCGCGGCGCGGCTCGGGGCCAAAAATTTTACTCAGCTCGTTCACTTCAATAATCGGCATGTCGCTTCCAGCCTTTCGACGCTGCGTCGTATTCGTGGCGCGGGCTCGAAAAAAAAAGCCCGCTGCGAGCTGTCAGATCATGACAGCGCAGTGAGCCTAGTATAGCCGGAGCTATGGCGGAACATGCATCGATCGCGGCTTAGCTGCGCCCGGCCAGACCGAAAAAGAAGCGCTTAAAAACAACCTCTTCTTGATAAATTATTTTTATCATATAACAAGAAATTGTTAAGTTTACAATATCACTTCCGCTCGCTATACTTGCATCAGCAAGATCCATATTTTAGGAGAGGTGAAGGAGAATGGCACAGGTAACCGGACTTGAAGGCGTCGTCGCGGCAGATACCGACATCGCCCTGGTCGACGGCGAACAAGGAAAATTGATCTATCGAGGGATTCCCGCCAACCAATTGGCTGTGCGCCATACGTATGCGGAGGCTGCCCATCTGCTCTGGCACGGCGGCCGGCCCGATGCGAACCGTGACGCGGCCGCACAGACGGAGCGCCGGCTCGCAGACAAGCGCGAATTAAGCGAGGACTTGCGCGCGATGCTGGACGCGCTTCCGCTTCAGATGCCGATGATGGCCGTGCTCCAATCGGCCGTTGCCGCATTTCGGCAAAAAGCGCCGGACACCGGGCATTGGCCGCCCACGGTGGAGCAGGCTGAGCGCATCACCGCTGCAATGCCGACGATTATTGCGCATCACGCGCGCCGGCAAGCCCGGCTCGAGCCGCTTGCACCGGACCCCGAGCTCGGCCATACGGCCAATTACTTGTATATGCTGACAGGCCAGCGCCCCGCGGCCGTTCATGTGCGAGCCCTCGACGCCTATTTTATCCTCTGCATGGAACATGGCCTGAATGCTTCCACGTTCGCAGCCCGTGTCATCCTGTCCACGCAGGCTGATCTGTACGCGGCAGTCTCCGGAGCGATCGGCGCCATGAAGGGCCCGCTTCACGGCGGAGCGCCTTACGAGGTCATTGCCATGCTGGAGCAGATTGGCACCGCGGAGCGTGCCGAGTCCTGGCTGCGAGAGCTGCTGGAGCGCGGCGGGCGCATCATGGGCTTTGGTCACCGCATCTATCGGACGCAGGATCCGCGCGCGCAGGCGCTTCGCGAAGTGACCGCCGCCCTCGTTGGCGACGACCCGGCGTTTGCGCTTGCCCTGCATGTCGAAGAGACCGCCCTGCGATTGCTTGCGCATTACAAGCCCGGCCGCCGACTGTACACCAACGTCGAATTTTTTGCAGCCGCCGTCCTGCGCGCTCTGCAGCTGCCGCCGGAGCTGTTCACGCCGACATTTACGGCAGGCCGGATCGTCGGATGGACCGCTCACGCTTTGGAGCAGGCTCGTGTGAACCGGATTTTTCGGCCCCAATCCCGTTATACCGGTCCGCTGAATGAGCAAGACACGCCGCCGTCCTGAGCGTCAATTGGCTTTCTTGGTTGGATAGGAAGCGGCGGTCTGTGTCACACTAACGGCAAAACCCTGCAATCGGAGGCGATTGATTGTGCTAGTCAAGCTGATCCTGTGGGCGCTGTTTCTTTTGCCGTGGACGCTTCTCTTTTTTTTGGACCGCAAAGTCGTCAAACGTTATATGCCGACGGCCTTACTGGCGGCGCTGATCGTCACCTTGTTTTCGGAGATGGCTGCAACATACGATTGGTGGGAGCACTATAAGCTGTTTCCCGCTTTTGTGACGAATATTCCGATCGTATTCGGACCGTTTGTGGTCGGTACAATCCTTATCTTTTACATGAGTTTTGGACATTTCTGGATTTATCTGGCCTTGAATGCGCTAGTAAATTTAATTTTTGCCTATCCCGTCAGTTATGTGTTTGAGCGAATCGGGTTGTATCAGCTTATTGTTTACAAGCATTGGCACATCATTGCTACAGCAATGATTTGGGCGTTAATTATTTATGGTTTCCAGCTTTGGATGGAGGAGGTGCTGCGCGGCGACGGACGCACAGGTCGAAGAGGCCTCGACCCTGCCGACCTGCTGCGTCGTTGGTTCACCAAGCGGGAGGCGGCCCGCTGACATGTTGAATTCCTCAAGCGCTGCCCCTTGGCAATAGCTGGCTTGCGTACGCTGCCTGGATTTTATTGGATGATCATGCTATAATTCCAGGCAGAAAGGTGGGCTTTTATGCAAACACAATCCATTCATCCTTCCTACAAGCCGCGCCGCAGGCTCACAGTCGGCACTGCATTCGCGCTTAGCGCCACAATCGGCCTGGCCGGCTGCAGCTTTGACGCTGGCAATGATCCGCCGAACACCGAACCAGATTCGTTCAAAGTGATGTACTATGAAGAGCAAAGCTTCTACGATCAATTCGGCATGCTCTACTCTGCTCTGCACCCGAACGTCGCAATCGACGTCATCTCCACGAACACGATTCGACAGCAAGAGACTGAAGATTATCAGCAAGCGCTGAAGCAATTGATCGACGAGGAGCAGCCTGACGTGCTCATGCTTAGCGAGACGCAGTACAAGGAAATGGCCGCGGAAGGCCGGCTGCTGGAGCTCGATCCATTGATCGAACGCGATAATTACGATCTTGAGGGCGTCGTGCCGGGCCTGATCGATTATATCCGGGAGCAGTCCGACGGGCGCTTGTTCGGTCTGTCGCCCAGCTTTTACAGCCAGGCGGTTTTTTATAACAAGGACCTCTTCGATAATTACGGCATTCCTCTTCCTACGGACGGAATGTCATGGGAGCAAATGCTTCAGTTGGCGCAACGCTTTCCAACGGACGGCCCGGAGCAGGCGCGTGTCTACGGACTCAAAGCCGGTTACAACACCGATCTTTTTCAGCTTGGCATGATGATCGGCATGAGCCAGGGGCTCAATTTTGTGGATTCGAACAACCGACAGATCACGCTTGACACCGACTCCTGGGAACGGACGTATACAATGGCAGCGGATGCGATTCGCTCGAATACGCTTTACTCGGAGATGAATCAATCGGGCACGTTTAATTCCACCGAAGACTATCTGATGCACGATCCCTTCATCGGCGGACGCCTCGCGATGGCGGTCGAGAGCAGCTATCTGCTGGATCAACTGCGTCAGGCCAAGCAGCACCTGGGCGAAAAAGGGGTGCAGAACTGGGACCTGGTGACGATGCCCGCCGATCCGCAGCAACCCGACAAGGGCGGCGCAATGTCGGTGTCCACGTATTTTGCCATCAATCGCAATGGCGCCAACAACGAAGCAGCCTGGAAGTTCATTCAATATATTCATAGCGACGAATACGCACGGGTCAAGTCCAAATCGCGTAGCGGCGGCGGCTTCCCGATTCGCAGCGCGTATATCAAAGACGACGACGGCCACAACCTCGCGGCATTTTACAAGCTTAAGCCCGGTGGCAACAGCATGTATGCCGGGTACGAGAATCTGCCCGCTGACTTCATTAACGGGTTCATGAGTATGGCCACCAAGGAATTGTCCGTCATGATCCAAGAGGATGCGCCTGTCCGCGCCACCCTCGCCTCCCTGGAGATGCAAGGGCAGCAGATGCTGGACGAAGCCATTGCTGCGGAGGGCGCTGACGAGACTGCTCAGGCCGAGGGCCAGTAAGCAGGGTAATGCTCGCTGCACGGCCTTCCCCTCCGGCGACGGAATTAAGCTCGTTTTTTATCGTTGCACGAGCGATTCCGCTCCGGAGGCGGAATTAAGCTCGTTTTTTATCGTTGCACGGCCTTCCCCTCCGGCGGCGGAATTAAGCTCGTTTTTTATCGTTGCACGGGCGATTCCGCTCCGGAGGCGGAATTAAGCTCGTTTTTTATCGTTGCACGACCGATTCCCCTCCGGCGGCGGGATTAAGCTCGTTTTTTATCGTTGCACGAGCGATTCCCCTCCGGCGACGGAATTAAGCTCGTTTTTTATCGTTGCACGGGCAATTCCCCTCCGGCGGCGGAATTAAGCTCGTTTTTTATCGTTGCACGAGCGATTCCCCTCCGGCGACGGAATTAAGCTCGTTTTTTATCGTTGCACGGGCGATTTCGCTCCGGCGACGGAATTAAGCTCGTTTTTTATCGTTGCACGGGCGATTTCGCTCCGGCGACGGAATTAAGCTCGTTTTTTATCGTTGCACGAGCGATTCCGCTCCGGCGACGGAATTAAGCTCGTTTTTTATCGTTGCACGGGCAATTCCCCTCCGGCGGCGGAATTAAGCTCGTTTTTTATCGTTGCACGGGCAATTCCCCTCCGGCGGCGGAATTAAGTTCGTTTTTTATCGTTGCACGACCGATTCCGCTCCGGCGACGGAATTAAGCTCGTTTAGCGAGGCTACACTGCCGCTTCCGCCCCGGAGACTTGGTGCTCCCCCCTTGTCAAAATGGGCGGCATCAGGCATACTTTAATTAGTATAATATTTATACTAATTAAACGAATGGAGCTGATTGGGATGAGCAATCATGGACATCCTCTTCTTGAACGTACCGTAGATCGCCTGCAGGTACGGGTCTACCCGGATCGAGCGGCGATGGGCCGCGCTGCAGGCAAGGCGGCGGCCGCCAGTATTCGGAATGGACTGCAAAAAAAAGCGCGCATTCGCATCGTATTTGCTGCCGCCCCTTCGCAAAATGAATGCCTTGCGACGCTGGCGGCCGAGCCGGACATCGATTGGTCGCGCATCACGGCCTTCCACATGGACGAGTATATCGGATTGCCGGAGTCCGCGCCGCAGCGCTTCAGCGCTTTCCTGCGCGCGCATCTGTTCGATCGGGTAAAGCCGGGCGTCCTCCACTTGATCGACAGCACGGCCGAGCCGCAGGCGGAGTGCGCGCGCTACGGCGCGCTGATCCGCGAAGCCCCGATCGACATCGTCTGCCTCGGCATCGGCGAGAACGGGCACATCGCCTTCAACGATCCGCCGGTCGCGGACTTCGAGGACCCGCAGACCATCAAGCCGGTCGAGCTCGACGACATCTGCCGCCAGCAGCAAGTCAACGACGGCTGCTTCGACGGCATCGGCGACGTCCCGACCCATGCGCTGACGTTGACCATTCCGACCTTGATGTCCGGCGCCGAGCTGCACTGCATCGTGCCCGGTCCGACCAAGACGGCGGCGATCACGCGCACGCTGAGCGGCGAGATCGACACCGCATGTCCGTCGACCGTGCTGCGGCGCCATCCGAATTGCGTCCTGTACGCCGACCGCGACGCCTACAAGGAGCTGCTCTAGCATGGATCGCACATCCCGGCCCCAAGCTGTCATCGCCGGCCGGCTGCTCGACGGACGGGCGGTCACGCTCACCGTCCGGGACGCACGTATCGCCGGCATCGAGCCGCTGACGGAGGCGCTCTCTGCAGATGCCGCGAATGCGCCCGCTCTGCCCTGGCTCGCGCCGGGCCTGGTCGATCTGCAGCTCAACGGCTACGGCGGCATCGACTTCAACACCCTGCCGCTCGGCGAAGAGCAGGTCGCAGAGGTCACGTCTGCGCTGTGGAGCCACGGGGTTACGTCGTATCTGCCGACGGTCATCACCAACAGCGACGAAGCGATTGCCGAGCTGCTCGGCGTCCTTGCAGCAGCAGCGGATCGCGATCCGCTGACCGGCGCGAGCATCGCCGGCATTCATCTCGAGGGTCCGTTCCTCTCGCCCGAGGACGGCGCGCGCGGCGCGCACAGCGCCGCCTACGTCAAGGCCCCGGACTGGGAGCTGTTCCAGCGCTGGCAGGAGGCGGCACATGGCCGGATCCGCCTGCTGACGCTGTCGCCGGAGTGGCCGCAGGCGCCGGACTTCATCGCGCGCTGCGCCGCCAGCGGCGTGCTCGTCTCGATCGGCCATACGGCTGCGACGCCGCAGCAGATCCGCGAGGCGGTCGCCGCCGGCGCGCGCATGAGCACCCACCTGGGCAACGGCTCGCACCTGATGCTGCCGCGTCACGACAATTATCTGTGGGAGCAGCTGGCGGCCGACGAGCTGACCGCCGGCGTCATCGCTGACGGCTTCCACCTGCCGGAGTCTCTGCTCAAGGTATTCCTGCGCGCCAAGCCGGGGCGCATCGCGCTGGTCAGCGACGCCGTCTATCTGAGCGGCCTCGCCCCCGGACGCTACACGACGCATATCGGCGGCGAGGTCGTGCTCACGCCGGCAGGCAAGCTCCACCTGGCAGCCAACGACAAGCTGCTGGCCGGCTCCGCGCAGATGCTGCCCGCCGGCATCGGCCATCTCGTCCGGCGCGGGCTCGCCACGCTCGAGGAAGCATGGACGCTCGCTTCCTCGGTGCCGGCCGGGCTGCTCGACCGCCCGGATCTCGGCCGCATCGAGCTCGGGGCTGCCGCCGATCTGGTGCTGCTGCGCACCGATGCGGGAGCGCCTGTCGTCGAGGCCGTCTACAAGCAAGGTCAGAAGGTCATCGGCTCCAGCGGGTCGGCCTGACGCTCCCAATTCGCAATGACGCTGGCCGCGGCTCCGATCGCGCCCGCGCTCGGATAGAGCGTCGAGCGCGACAGCCGGACCCGCGTCATCGCATAGCCGAGCGTACGCTTCTCCATCTCGCGCCTGATGATGGGGAAGAGCCGCTCGGCTGCTTCCATTAGTGGACCGTCGCAGATAATTTCGTCCGGATTGAGCAAATTGACGAGCGCAGACAGCGCCGCTGCAATGGCATGGCCGATCCGCTCCAGCTCTTGCGCGGCCCGCGCATTGCCGCGCGCCGCTTCTTCGGCGAGCCAGCCGCCGCTCAGCGTATCCGGCACAGGCATCTCCAGCGCTAGTCTCGCCCGCACGGCCGGCAGGCCGACGACCGCCTCCAGGCAGCCGCGATTGCCGCAGCTGCAGCGCGGTCCGTCCGGCTCGACCACGATATGCCCCAGCTCCCCCGCACTGCCCGCGGCGCCTCTGGCAATCTGCCCGTCCAGGATCAGCCCGCAGCCCACGCCGGTGCCGAATGAGCAATAAGCGAAGTGCGCGCCTGCGTCGCCCGCTCCCCCGCCTTGCCAGAGCTCGCCGAGCGTGGCCAGCTTGACGCTATTGTCCAGCAAGACCGCCGAGCGGCAGGCCTGCTCGGCCATGGTCTTGAAGGCCACCGCCTGCCAGCCCAGATGACTGGAGGCGACGACCGTCGACGCCGCCTCGTCCAGCAAGCCCGGCAGGCCCAGCGCCGTGCCGATAATCGGCGCCGGAGCCGCCGCTGCGGCGCGCGTCGCGGCGCGGCCGATCGCCTGCGCTACCTCCTCCGGATCCAGACCCGGCACCTGCTGCTCGAATTCAACTAGCGGCGCCGCATACAGATCCGTCACGACGACCCGCAGCGACGCGTGCTGCAGCTGCATGCCGATCGCGCAGCGATTGTCCGCCGCAAAGGCGATCCCGACCGCCTTGCGCCCGGCGCCGCCGCTGCCCAGCAACCCGCGCTCGCGGACATATCCGGCACGGCGCAGCTCCTCCACAATCGTATTGACCGTGTTTTTATTCAGCGTCAGCGCCGCGGCCAGCGCGGCGCGCGTCGTCAGCGCGCTGCGTTTCAGCTCGCCGTAGATTTGTTTGCGGTTCATATCCTTAGCCAGCGTCGGCCCCCTGCCTTTGATCCGATTCATGCGCGTGCGGTTCCCTCGTTTCGTCTTGCGTTCTTTTCCAAAGTATAGCATAATTTGGCCATCGCGTTTGAAGCTGCGCTTTATCGGGTATTCAGCTTTGACGTTTACGGAAACGGAGGAACTCGCGTGCGAAAAATCGGCAAGTTTTATCGCATATGCTTCAGCTTGATCCTGGTCCTGGTGATCGTCTATTTGGCATCGCGCGTCGACTTCATTTTCCGTCCGATCCGCGTCGCAATCGATATTTTGACCATGCCGCTGCTGTTCACCGTTTTTTTCTATTATTTGCTGCGGCCGCTTGTCGGCATGCTGGGCCGTTTCAAGCTTAAAAAACCGCTCGCGATCCTTATGCTCTATGCCGCGCTGGCGGGATTGTTCACCTTATTCTTCTTCCTGGTGTGGCCGACGCTCCGTCAGCAGACGATCGATTTTGCCAACAGCCTGCCAGGCGTCGTGCTCGACGTTCGGGAGCAGCTGCTGCGGCTTCAGGACAACGAACTGGTGCGCAACGTCGACCTGCGCGATTCCGATCTGACGAGCCGGCTGTCCGATTATGTGAGCGACCTGGTCGACACCGTCTCGACCTATATCTCGAGCGCGGTGTCGTTCTTCACGACGCTCGTGATCGTCGTCAGCACGGTGCCGATTCTGCTCTATTATATGCTCAAGGAGGACAAATCGGCTTACCGTTCGCTGATGCGTCATTTGCCGTCGCCTTACAAGCGCGAGGTGCGCGACACCTTGCTTCAAATCGACCGGATCCTGAGCGAATTCATTCTCGGACGCGTCATTTTATGCTTTTTGCTCGGCGTCATGATCTATGCCGGCTTCCTCATCATCGATCTGCCGTATTCGCTGCTGCTGGCATTGCTGCTGGCCGTGCTCAACCTGATTCCGTACATCGGCCAATTCATCGGGATGATTCCGGCGCTGACGATTGCCTTTATCGATTCGCCGACCTCCATCATCTGGGTGCTCCTGATCGTCAATATCGCCCAGCAGATCGAGGGCAACCTGCTCTCGCCGCATATCTACGGACGCAAGCTCGACATTCATCCAATGATGACGATCGTGCTGCTCCTCATCGCAGGGAGCATCGGCGGCATCATCGGCATCATGATTGCAATTCCCGTCTATCTGATCGGCAAGGTGATTGCGATCAAGCTGTATCGCCGATTCGTCATGACCCGGCCCGCTCCGCGGACGCCCGCCGGACCGGCGGAGCCGTAGTCCAGACGAAGGAGGTACAGGAATGAATAAGACCGATCGGCAGCTCGCCATCATGCTGGAGCTGCAACGCCGGAGCGTCGTGCGG
The DNA here is from genome assembly GCF_014705605.1 of Paenibacillus sabuli. Classification (GTDB taxonomy): domain Bacteria; phylum Bacillota; class Bacilli; order Paenibacillales; family Paenibacillaceae; genus Paenibacillus_D; species Paenibacillus_D sabuli. The sequence continues at coordinate 2,521 of NZ_JACXIZ010000030.1, read as the reverse complement.
GCGGAAGAACTGGCTTCGCTATTTGAGACCAGCGTGCGGACCATTTATCGGGACATGCAGGCACTGAGTGAAATGGGCGTTCCGATCCTGGGAGCCCCGGGGCAGCTACCCTCCTATACGGATTCGAGTGCCCGCTTCACCGCAGTACACCCCCAAGCAGCCGGCGAGCAAGGCGAAGCTAAAGGAAGGCTTGCTCGAGCTCGTCGAGCGGATGAAACGGACTGAAGCGACGCTGAGCAAAGAATCGGAAAGCAGAAAAATGGTTCATCCCGGGTTCGGCGCATTGCATGCCAACGAGTGGTTTTGGCTTATTCCCATGCATTACAGCCATCATCTCGCGCAGTTGGAGCGTTTAAAATAAACGGGAAGTAACGCCAATTCATAATCGTGCGGCGCCGCCCCGAACCGGGACGGCGCCGTTGTCCTGACGAAGCGGCCGCTACCGCAAGCGGTAGGCCAGATCATTCCAGCGCAGCTCGTTGCGCAGCGCAGGAATGCGCGTGTCGGCGTCGATCACGATGCATTCGACGCCCGTCAGCTCTGCCCAATCGCGCAACTGATCGGTAGTCGCCTCGAACGAGAGCACCGTGTGGTGCGCGCCCCCGGCATAGATCCAGGCCTCGGCCGATTCGGCCAGCGACGGTTGCGGCTTCCAGAGCACGCGTGCGACCGGCAGCTTCGGCATCGCTTCGGTGCAGCGCACCGCCTCGACCTCGTTGACGATCAGCCGGAAGCGGCCGCCCATGTCGACGAGCGAGGCATTGACCGCCGGACCGTCGACGCCGTCGAAGATCATCCGGACCGGATCGGCTTTGCCCCCGATGCCGAGCGGATGCGCCTCCAGACGCGGGCGCGAGGCCGCGACCGTCGGACATACCTCCAGCATGTGCGAGCCAAGGATCAGCTCGTTGCCCGGCTCGAGATGATACGTATAATCCTCCATGAAGGACGTGCGGCGATTGCCGGTCATCAGCTTCACGACGCGCGTCAGCGCCGCGGTCTTCCAATCGCCCTCGCCGCCAAAGCCGTAGCCTTGCTCCATCAGACGCTGTACGGCCAATCCGGGCAGCTGCTTCATGCCGTGCAGATCCTCGAATGTCGTCGTAAACGCCGTGTAGCCGCCTTCCTCCAGGAAGGCTCGCATCCCCAACTCAATCCGCGCCTGCTCGGCAATCGCCTCCCATCGCGTGCTGCGCGTATGCTCCGCGATCTCATAGCGCTCGCCGTATTCGTCCAGGAGGCGCTTCACCTCCGCGTCCGGTATCGCCCGCATCCGCTCGACGAGATCGCCGATGCCGTAGCCGTCGATCGTCCAGCCAAAGTCGATCTGTGCTTGAACCTTGTCTCCTTCGGTGACGGCCACCTGCCGCATATTGTCGCCAAATCGCGCCACGCGCAGCTCGCGGGAGGCGACCGCCGCCGCGGCCATCCGCGTCCAGGCCCCGATTCGCCGCTGCGTACGCGCATCCTGCCAATGTCCGACGACGACCTTGCGACCAAGCCCGAGGCGCGTGCCGATGAAGCCGTGCTCGCGGTCGCCGTGCGCAGCCTGATTGAGGTTCATGAAGTCCATATCGATTTCATCCCACGGGATGTCGCGGTTGAATTGCGTATGCAGATGCAGCAGCGGCTTGCGCAGCTCCTGCAGGCCGGCGATCCACATCTTGGACGGCGAGAACGTATGCATCCAGGTCAGGATGCCCGCACACGACGGATCGACGCTGGCTTCCGCGCAGACGGAACGGATTTCGCCGGGCGTCGTGACGACCGGCCGATAGTTGATCTCGTAGAAAATGTCCGGGCTGCCGTTCAACGCTTCAACCATTTGCCGCGCATGGGCGTTCACTTCCTCTAGCGCTTCGTTGCCATATAAATGCTGACTGCCGGTGACGAACCAAAAATAAGCGTGACGATCCGTATTCATCGAAAGCCTCCTTCATCGCTTGTATGTACCAATGAAACAAAATGAAAAAGAAGAACCAAGATCCATGCGAACTTGTACGTACATCTTCATTGTACTGGCATCATTTTTATTTTTCAAGCCTTCTTTTGAGCGGAGTCGAAATATGGAACTTGACAATGATACAATTTGTATCATAAATTAAGAGTAGTATGATTACCCATCCGCTTTATTTTTTTTGGAAACGAGCTATCGGTACAAGTAAGCGTAAGGGAGTTAAACCAATGACGATGGGAGATCGATTACGAGAACAGCGTCTGCGCATGCGAATGTCGCAGGAGGAGGTCGCCCGCCGGATCGGAGTGACGCGCTCGGCATACAGCCATTACGAGATCAACAACCGGCAGCCGGTCTATGAGACGCTGATCAAGCTGTCCAGGCTATTCGAAGTCTCGCTCGATTATATCATTGGCGGGGACCACGACCGGAGGCGCCAGGGGGAGCCGGTGCGCGGCGATACGGCGGAGATGCTGCGCCTGTTGAATCGAATGGACGCCGAAAAAAGAAAGCGTTCTATTGCCAAGCTGTTGAAAATGCTGCAGCAAGCCGAATGATCGGCGC
>NZ_JACXIZ010000003.1 GCF_014705605.1 Paenibacillus sabuli | reverse complement strand
GCCAATTCGCTCCTGTAGCCTCATATTTTGCGCTTATTTCCGCCATCGGAGCGAATTCCGCCGTGTAGCCTCGCATTTTGCGCTTATTTCCACTGTCGAAGCCAATTCGCTCCTGTATTCCGTCGTGCAGCCTCGTATCCTGAGCTTCCTCATTTCCTTTTTGCGAGGCTTCTTTGACGAAGTGGCAGGATTCACTTGATGTTACGGCCTGGCAAGTCACTCCCCTGTCTCTGACAGATACTTTTGTCGATAAGGTTCTACGCACGAATTTCGCCCTGCGCAGGTAGCCTAGCTGCCCGCGGACTTGGCTCCTCCCGCGACCGGACTTTCCCCCGCCCGCCAGCTAGAGAACGCGGACTTCGCCGGGCACGTACTATCAAAAAAAAGGTGTTCCCAAGTTTGACTTGGGAACACCTGCTTGGCTTATCTACTGCGCATGATTCCCTGCCGATCAAGACTTCCGCTGCGCTACTGCCGCGTCACCCGCACGTCGTCGATCTGCAGCACCGTCCCGCCCGGCGAGTCGACATAGAAGCCGACGTCGATGACGCCGGAGGTCACCGTCACATTGTCCTGACGGACATAATGCCATTGTCCGTCATTCGTCAGATTGCGATAGATGGCCGCGCCGCCGTGGTTGCCGATCTCCAGCCGGGCCGTGCTCGGCGACGTACCGCCGAGCCGCACCCATGCCTCGACGCGGTAATCGGCATGATTGACGGGGACGCTCACCTGCTGATGGATGCTCTGCTGGTAAGCGCCGGGCGCGTGGAAATACGCGCGTCTGCTGCCGGTAACGGCCGATTCCGGCGGATTGAGCGAATTGCCGGCGTCGATGCCGTACGCGGACACTTGCCCGCTCGGATGCCACTGCGTCCAGTTGCGATCCGGCAGCGTGCGCTCGAAGCCCGGATCGTCAAGCAGATTCGTCTCCGACGCGGCGGGCGCCGAGACGGTCCCGCCGACGAGCAGACGGTCGAGGTTGACGCCGCCGCTGTCGCCGCTGTCCACGCGCAGCGCAATCGTGTTGGTCCCCGCGGCGAGTGTATACGTCTGCACACTGTCCTGCCATACATTCCAGTTCATCGACGGACTCGGCAGCGTGAGCTGCCCCTGGTCTACGCCGTTGACATGGGCGCTGATCGTCTTGGCCGATCCCGACCCATTCGCATAGCGCACCGCGACGTCGTAGCTGCCCGCCGCCGGCACATCCACACGGAAGAGCGCTTCCGCATCGGTCGCACTCAGCCCGTCGACGAATCCGGTGCCGGTGTAATGCCAGTGGTCGGTGTTCGTGCCCGCGCCGCCCGTCAGCGCCGCGCTTTCGGCTTCATACGCGCTCTGCGAAGGCACGAACGGCACCTCGATGTAATCGAGGTTGACGTTGCCGGTATCGCCCGCATCCGTGAAGTAGCGGTAGGTGATGCTGTTGCGCCCCGCTTCGAGCGGCAGCGTCGCCGTCTGCGTCGCCCAGGTGTCCCAGTTCGCCAGCGCAGGCAGCGTCACCTGCTTGACGTATGAGCCGTTGACGAAAAGGCTGATCGCCTTGGCGCCGCCGGTCGCATTGGCATAACGCAGCGCGACCTCGTAGTCGCCGCCGCTGCGCACGTCGGCGTAGAAGGTCACGGCCGCGCCGGCGTTGTCCAGTCCGGCGGCGAAGCCCGTGCCGGAGTAGCCGCCGTGATCGTCCGCCGCCACGGCCATCCCGGCGATCGAATCGCCGGACAGCGAGGCCCGCTCCGCCTCGAGCCGCTCCGCGCTCGCGGCTGGCGATACGCTGCCGCTCACGCTCAGCGTCTTGGCTGTAGCCGCGCCCGCCGCCAGCTTCACATACGTGACCGGGCCGTACAGGTCGCGTCCAATCGCCCAGCCCTCGCCCGCCATGGCGCGCAACGCCTCCAGATCGGCCGCTGCGGTCAGCGCAGAGCCGTTCAGCGTCGCCGTCGTGCCGGCCTGGCCGTGCAGCTTCACGAGATAATGCTCCGCCTCGGGCGTGTACGTCCCTGCAGCCGCCTCCGCGGTGAAGGCGATCGTGCCCCCGCTCTGCTGCGTCGTCAGCCGCTGGGCGAACGTCTCGCCATCCTCGTAGTCGTAGCTGGCGCCGTCGTCCTCGTAGTAAGTGAACGCCGTCTCGCTTGCCGACGGCCATACGTCGACTTCGACTGCCTCCGCAGCCGTCTGCCCGACGTAGTCCTGCACGTCGCGGCTCGGAATGATCGCGCCCGCCTTGACGAACAGCGGCATATCCGTCCAGCTCTCGGCGTTGACCGGATAGTGAATCGTCTGGCCGCCGGTGTACGTATGTCCGCGGAAGTAATCCGTCCACTCGCCCGCGGGGAGATAGATCGCCTTGGACGTCTGACCCTCGTCCACGACGGGCGCGGCGAGCAGCCAATCCCCGAACATCCAGGCATCGGTGTAGTTGGCCGCCTGCGCGTCATTCGGATAGTCAAAAAGCAGCGGTCGCACGAGCCCCACGCCGCTATCATAGGCGCTGCGCTCATAGGCATACAGATACGGCAGTAACGAATAGCGCAGCTGGATCGCCGCCTTGGCCGCCGACTCGGCGGTCATGCCGTAATACCACGGCTGGCGCTGCTGGTTGAAGTTGCCGTGGGCGCGGAAGACCGGCGTGAGCGCGCCGAACTGCATCCATCGCGCGTACAGCTCGGGATGCGGGTTGATGCTCTGATTGAAGCCGCCCGTGTCCATCCCCCACTTCGGCTGGCCGAGGTTAACCGCAGAGAGCATGACCGCGCGCTGCTCGCGCATCCCGGCCGCCCAGCCGACGTGGTCGCCTTTCTTGAACTGCACGCCGATGTCCCCCGACCACAGCGTCGTTGCGTAGCGCTGCGCCCCGGGGTAGTACGTGCGCGCCGTCTGCCAGACGCGCTGCGCATCGTCCGTATAGTCGCGCTGCCCCTCGTACATTGCCTGCGACCAGTGCGTCGTCATGAAGTTGCCGAACCAGTACTGCGCCGCGCCGGAGGACACCTTGTCCGTCTCGTCGTTCCACCAGCCGGCGATGCCCTTGTCGAAGGCGTCCTCGGAGTGATCCCACAGCCAGTCCCGCGCCGCTTGACTGTAAGGATCGACGCTGCGCACCGTCACCGGGATGAAGTAGTCGGTGTACTCGGCGTGGCCCGGGTACCAGTAGCCGCCCGCTTCGGCGTCGGCATACTGATCGGTGCGATCGCCGGAGAAGTCGCGCGTGACGACGCGCGGCTTGGTGATGCCGATCAGCTTGACGCCGCGCGCGGTCATGTCGTCCTTCAGATCGGTTGATGCCGCATCGGGAAAATTCGCCGTGTTCCAGGCGAATTCGCCGTAATTGTCCTCGCCGTAGCGCTTCCAGTCGTAATCGAGCGCGAACCCGTCGAGCGGGATATTCTTCGCCCGGTACGTGTCCACGATCTGCTCCAGCTCGTCCTGGTCGATGCCCCACTCGAAATTGCTGAAGCCGAGCGACCAGTCCGGAAGCAGCGGCGAAGCTCCGGTCACGTCGGCATAGGTGTCCATGATGGCGTAGGGATCGCCCAGCATGACGTAGTACTCCACATTCGTCTTGGTGTAGCGCCGGTTCTCCGTCGGCGTGCCGCCGTAATAGAACTCCAGCTTGCCGCTGGCGTCGTCGGTGTACGGGTAGCCGCCGTCGCTGTCGACGAGCACCCCGTAGCCGGCCGTCGACCAGATGAACGGGCCGCCGGTGTCGCCCTGCTCGCCAGCATGGGCCGGGTGGGTGCTGCTGCTGCGCAGCAGGTCGCCCTCATCCTCGAACGCATTGTACCCACGGATGCCGTACATGTGATGCCCCGAGGCGTGCTGGAAGCGCACGCCATCGTGGAAGACGCCGCCTGCCGCCGGCTCCCAGAGCAGCGTCGTGCCGTCGGCGCGCTTGATCGTCATGCGGGCCGGCGTGCGCGCGATCTCAACCGTCATCGCCGCTGTCTCCACGAGGATCGGGTCGCCGGACGTATCGATCGTCGCGCCCGCTCCGGCGAAGCTCGCCGCCGGATCGAGCATTGGCGTGCTCGCGCTGGAAGCGACGCCGTTGGGACGATAGTTGACCTTGAGCAGGCCGCTCTCCAGCGCGCTCAGCTCCAGCAGGTCGTCGCCGGGCTCGGCGCCGTTGTCGACCGTCAGCGTCAAGGTATCGCCGGACACCGCCGTGCCGATGACGTCGCCGAGCGCGCTGACGTAGGCCTGCGCGGGCGCGGGCGGCAGCGCCAGGCCCGGCGCGCCCAGCAGCAGTGCGGCGAGCAGCAGCTGCAGCAGCTTGCGCGGCTGCTGCTGGCGCTTGCGCAGCAGCCGCGACAAGTGATTGCGTTGGCGCTTGCGGTTGCAACCGGGACTAAGATTCGTTGTCATCCATGATGACCACCTTTCCTGATTATGGACGATACTGGCGAGCCGTCAATTGGCGGCAGTGCACGTTTCGTCCCACAAAAGATAAGACCATTACGGAAGATCTGATTGCACACGAAACTTACCAGCAAGCCGGCCATTTGGCCATTAGCCATTTGGTTATGCGGCTATGCAGCTATTTGGCTATTTTTCTATGCGGCTATACGCCATTTGGCTTATTGGCTTATCGGCTTTGCGGCTTTGCGGCTATTCGGCTTTGGCGGCCGTTAGGCCGTGTTCGATTCTAACGGACACAGGAGGTCCTTAGAAGGCTTTTTTGCACATCCCCCGGCTCTAACGGACATCAGCGACGCTTAGAAGCATTTTTCTGACGAATTCCCTACTGAATGGACTGAATGGGGCGCTAAGCGTCTCTGGTGTCCGTTACAATATCAGATCGAATCAGATCGCCCGATTCGGCACGCTAAGCGTCGTCTATGTCCGTTAGGTTCATGCAGGGTCAGCATCTGTCCGGCCAAGTTGCCCGGGCGTTTGTCCCGCAGCTTGTTTCACCACTTGTCCGACTTCTTCCCCGACTTCTTTCCCGACCGCTTCTCCGATAGCTTCTCCGGTCATTTCTCTGTTCGTTTCTCTGTTCGTTTCTCTGGTCATTTCTCCAGCCGCTTGTTCTTACGCTACCAATCGCGTCATTCGTAAAGGGAGGCCGGGAGCGCCGTAGCGGCAGTCCCGGTACCCGCCCGTTACATCGCAGACTGGTGCTGAAAAGACGGCATTCGAATCTGGCGAAAGTCAGCCGTCGAAAGTCCGTCTACTATAGTTCGTCTACTAAAGCTCGCATATAGCGCCGCGTGATGACTCGCCACGCCGACTGCCCGCACACCGCCGCTTCACTGCGGGTCAACGCCCGTTCACCGTCGGCACATTGCCGCTCCATCGGCGGGCTCGCCCCATCGACGCCTGGTTCACCGCCGGCACAGCGCCGCCACATGGCAGACCCGCTCCATCGGCGGGCCCACTCCATCGACGGCCTTTCACCGCTGGCTCATGCCGCTTCATGGCGCCTACGCCCAGCTCACCGCCGGTACACCGCCGTCTCATGGCGCTTACCGGCGGGCTCGCTCCATCGGCCGCCCTTTCACTGCTGGTTCACTGCCGTTTCACTTCCGGCTCGTTGCCGACTTACTGCCGCTCACTCCCGGCTCATTGCCGCTTCACTGCCGCAGCGTCAGATGATCGAGATTGATGCCGAGCGTGTCGCCCGAATTGTACTGAATCCGCACGCGGTTCAGGCCTGCGATCAGCGAGACCGCCCCTGTCGCCTCGTCCCATGTGTCCCAATCGGCCGTCTGCGGCAGCGTAATGCCCGCGACATTGACCTCATTGACATAGATGCGCCGCGTCGCATTGCCTGCGGCCGAGCTATAGCGCAGCGCGATATCGTACGTGCCCGCCGCGGGCGCGTAGACGACGAATTCCACTGCGTCGCCGGAGCTGGCGAAGTTGTCGACGAAGCCGGTGCCGGTGTAGCCCGGGTGATTGTCGTTGGTCGCGACGCCCATGTGCGTGGCGAATTCGGCTTCATACGACGCCTTGTGCACGCCGCTCAGCTCGATCACCGCGCCGCTCGTGCCGGAGGCCGCCTTAACATAGGCCAGCTTGGCGCGTGCATCGTAGTACCAGCCTTGCGTGCTGGCCGCCAGCGCGCTCGCGCTCGCATACTCCGTCACCGGCGAGCCGCCGACCGTGACTGCGCTCGGCTCGGTCGTGAACACTTGCGCCGTCGCGGAGACGCCCGTAGCCGGCAGCGTCACCGTCACTTCATTGCTCGGATAGTCCTCGGAGACGGAGACCGTCTTGACCGCGCCGCCGATGTCGTCGTTCCACGCATAGGACGTGTCGCCGTCCGGGTAGACGCGGAACGCCAGATTCGTGTAGCTGTCCAGGTCGTTGCCGATCGTGCCGCCCAGCTCGTAATCGGCGTTCAGATTCATCGGCAGGATCGCGCCCGCCTTGACGAACACCGGGATATCGTCCACGCCCGCGAAGTACGGGATCGTGCGGCTGCCCGGATGCAGCGCGCCGTAGAAGAAGTCGATCCACTCGCCCTGCGGCAGGTAGACGTTCTTCAGCGTCGCGCCCTGCTCGACGATCGGCGCGACCAGCAGGTTGTCGCCGAACATGTACTGCTCGTTCAGCCCGCCGACCGACGGGTCGTTCGGATATTCCATGAACATCGGCCGCATGAGCGGTACGCCGGTGTCGCTCGTCTTCTTGGCTTCGCTGTAGATGTAGGGCAGCAGGTTCATACGAATGTTCATATACTTGGCGAAGTGGTCGATGATCGACGAATCGCCCGTGCGCGCCTGCACGTTCCACGGGGTGCGCGCCTCGCTGACCGGCGGATTGTTTTTCTCCGAGTGAATCTGCACGACCGGCGTGAAGGCCGACATCGTCACCGCGCGCTTGTACAGCTCGGGCGTCGGGAACGTGCCGGTGAACCCGGCCAGATCCCAGCTCCAGTACGGCACGCCGGAGACGCCCGCCGACAGCCCGGCCATCAGCGATTGGCGTATCGTGCCGAACGTCGATTCCTGATCGCCCGCCCAGAACGCCGGATACTGTTGCACGCCCGTCGTACCGGCGCGGCTGAACGAAGCGGCGTCCGGATTTTTGGACTTGGCATAGTCGTAGTAGGCGCGGATGTACTCGTTCGGGTATTGATTGCGCATCTCGTCGCCTTTCTTGCCGTTGTAGAAGGTCGTGTCCCGGCCCCAGACGAGCTCGCCGCCGTCGGTCTTGAAGCCGTCGATGCCAATATCGTCGAACAGGTACGCCCGCTTCGACATCCACCAGTCAACGGCGTCCGGATTGGTGAAGTCGAGGATCGGGCTGCTGCCGAACCAGCCGTCCGGCGTCAGATACGCGCCGCCGCTGCCGTCGCCGACGGCATAATCCTGCGCGATCATGTAATCGCGGTCATTGTCCTTCTGCTGATAGGGCGAGCCGCTGTGCTTGATCGCCGGCGTCTGCCACAGTAGCACGCGCAGTCCGGCGTCGTGGATATCCTCCACCATGCCTTCGGGATCGGGCCACTTGGCGCCGTAGGTGAAGTCGCTCGAGGCGAAGGCGTCGGCGCCGCTCTTGGCGGTGTAGGTCGAGTCGTTCCAGATGTAGAACGTCTCCTCGTCGCTCCACTGCTCCAGCACGATTGCCGTCGCCGGCACGTCATGGGTTGCGAGGCTGGAGAGCTCGCTCTGCACCTCGGATTCGCGGTCCCATTCATTGGCCGACAGCCACAGGCCGAACGCCCACTTCGGCAGCAATGCCGGCTTGGCCGTGTCCGCGGTATAGTTCGCCGTCACGTCCTTGAGATCGTCGCCCGAATAGAACGTATAGTCGAGCATCGCGTCGCTGCGGCCGCCGGTGTCGACGGTGAAGCCGTACATATCCGTGCGCGCAGTTGCCATTTGGAACTTGGAGTAGTACGTGCTGTTGACGAGCAGGCCGTAGCCCTTGGAGCTGAGGAAGTAGGGGATCGCGAGGTAGGTGCGCTCGTTCTGGTTGAGGTATTGGTTGTAAATGTACGTCTCGACGTCGTGGCCGCGCTTGTTGTAGTTGTTGTAGCGCTCGCCGAAGCCGTAGAAGCGTTCGTCCGTCGGCGAGAGGAAGTTGTCCTCGACCTTGTCGATGCGCGAGACGCCGTCGGTCAGCCACGCCATCGTGCGGTTCAAGCTGCTGTCGTACTGGCGTGAGATCAGCGTCGTGCCGTCCGCTTCGTAGACATTGATGCGCACCGGATTTTTGTCCAGCTTGACGACCAGTCCGGTGGTGCTGACCGTATAGTGCGTCGTGTCGTCGGTGATCGTATAGTTGGACAGTCCCGTCTCCAGCGCGGCGCTGCCGGTCGGCGACAGCTGGACGCGGAACACGTCGTCAGCGCTGAAGGACAGCCCCAGCTCCGGCGTCAGCGAGCCGGTGTCCGGCGTCACGTCGAATACGATCTGGTCGCCGTTGTCGGTGTAGCCGCTCAGACTGGCCGCGCGCTCCCAGCCGGTGACGGTGAAGTCGAACGGACCGACCGATTTGGCGCTGGCGCCGTAGTGGTCGGCGTGCACCGTATATTCGATCTCGTCCCCTTTGGCGAAGCTGCCCATCGCCACTTCCCAGTACGTGTTGTTGCCTTGATTGTATTGGTAGGAGCCGTTGATGACCGGCTGGGCCACCCCGTTCTTCGTCCAGGTGATCCACACCGCCTGCCCGGGCTCGATCGGCCAGGTCGTGAGCTTGAGATACACATTCTCGCCGGCCGTCGGGTCCTGCGGGTAGCGCTCGGTCACTTCGGCGACGTAGCGATCCTCCAGGCCATACGGGTCGTGCCAGACCCCGTCCAGCGCCCACGCGCTCGGCGCCGCGCCGAGCGCCAGCAGCAGCATGAGCAGCAGACTGACGGCGCGCCTGCCGAGACGACCGGCGCCTCCGTTAGCCTGCAACCTGCCGCGGCCGCGCCTTTTCCCGCTTGTCCGCGCCTCCCTGCGATCCTCCCTGCGATCCTCCCGTTGATAAGCATGTCCCATCGTGAACTCAACTCCTTCGCATTTGTTTGAGCGATTTCGAGCTGGATTTCGGCCGTGCAGCCGCCGATCGGCTCGGTCGGCCGCGCCTCACCTGTTGCACAACCTTGCCTCACCTCCTTTCCTGATCCTGAGATCGCGTTAACATGCGTTAGCCGAGACTGAACCAGGGGCCCGTTCTCGTCCTAGCAACCCGCTTCACTTCGCATGCAATTCAAGCTGAATCTCTTCACACACAGACCCTACTTCGCTCGACTCGCGAGGCGGATCTCGTCACTGGCACGCTCTACTTCGCTCGACTCGCGAAGCAGATCTCGTCACTGACGGGCCCTGCGTCGTTCCGCTCGCAAGTCCGTTTTCCCGGCTGTCGCAGTATTTCGTGTCGCTGGCTGGATCTCCCCAATAGCGAACCGTGTCTCGCAGCCGCAGGCCTGGTCAGTCGCTGGTCTGGTCAGTCGCTGGTCTGGTCAGTCGCTGGCGAACGGAATCTCGCAACTTATATTTCCGAACTGTATAAATACAGTTGAATTGTTGCATCTCATCTATACCATCGTTTGAACTGCATAAGTGCAGTTCAAATCCGGCCCAAACCCGATTTTCACACAATTTGTATCGATTAGACTGCACTTTTACAGTTCAAGAGCCCAAAAAGTCAAAATCCCGCAGATTAAACTGCACTTTTGCAGTTCAGAATAGTCCGGGAAGCTCGAACTTCCTTTACATACCTGAAGAGGCTCGCAAAGAGCCGAAGCCTCCAGCCTGACGCCCAGCCTGACGCCCGGCCCGGCAGCCGGCTGCCGGCTGCCGCAACTCGCTCAACACGCCCCACCCTCCACTCCGCCAAACTTACGGCGCAATGCGAATCGTATGCGTCCCTTCGGGCAGCTCCGCCAGCAGATCGCGCCCACGCACCTGCCAGCGGATCCCCGGCTCGCCCTCCGGCGCCGTTGTAGGCCCTGCGACAGGCCCTGCGGCATGCGCAAGCGTCGTGCTCCGGCTCCCGCAGGCGCGGAAGATCAGCGTCGCCGGCGCCCCGCTCACCACGGCCTGCGCCGTCACGCCCGCGGCCGTGCGCTCGGCCGTGAGCGTCACGCGCACGCCCGCCGCCTCATCCGCGTAGGCGAAGTCAATGCGCCGCTGCAGGTGCAGCATGACGGACAACCGCTCGTAGCCGTCCACGGCGTTGCCGACGTCGTCCGCGAGCATGGCGTCCGCGCCCAGATTAAGCGGCAGCGCGCAGTCCGCCCGCAGGAAGGCGGGGATCGTCCCGAGCGGCGCCTTGACCCGCACGGTCCGGCCGGCCGCGACCGGCTCGCTGCCGTACGCGCCGATCAGCGGCGGCGCGTCAGCCCGGCGCCCGATCGGAGATGCCCCCGGCCGCCGGCCAGCCTCTCGTGCGGACCTGGCCTCCGTATCGCCCGCGACGCGGGACGCGGGATCGGCCGCCTGGGCCGCCGCCGCGAGAATGCTGCTTGCGGGATTGCTCCCCGCAGCGGCCACGCCTTCCGGACGGGCGCCTTCCGGACGGGATGGCTCAGCCTCCGGCCTCGCCGCCATCCCTCCTGCCGTCCTCGGCCAGCCCGCGCCCTCGCCCTCCGCGGCATTCGCGGCAGCCTCGACGCCGTTAACAGCAGCCTCGGAGCCGCCCCCTTCGGCTGCCGCTGGAGCCGAAGCGCCTTCCGCCTCTGCGGCGATCCCAATCGCACGATCGGTCCCCGCCGCGTCTACGACCTCGGCTGCCGCCAGCGCTTGCGCCGGTGCCGCTACCTCCGCAGCAGGCGCTGCCTCATCACCTGCCTCATCGCCGCCTCCCGCGAATCGCATACCCGCCGCCTCGTCCACCAGCGGCAGCCACTCGCCCTCCGGCAGGTAGACGTCGACCGCAGTCGCGCCCTCCTCCGTCACCGGCGCGACGAGCAGCGCCTCGCCGAGCAAGTACTGCTGCTCCAGCGCAGCGCAGCGCGGATCGTCGGGGTAATCCAGCAGCATCGCCCGCATCAGCGGCAGCCCGGTGGCCGCGCTGCGCTGCGCTTCGGCGTAGAGATAGGGCAGCAGATTCATACGCAGGTCGGCATAGCGCTTGTAGAGCGTGAGCACCTCCGGAGCTCCGGTGCGCTCGGCGATATTCCACGGCGTGCGGTCGAGGTTGAATTCGCCCTTGCTCTCGGCATGATACTGCATGACCGGGCACAGCGCCGCCATCGCCGTCGAGCGGATGTACAGCTCCGCCGTCGGGATCTCTCCGGAGAAGCCGCCCAGGTCCCAGCCCCAGAACGGGATGCCGGAGAGCCCGCTGCTCAGACCCGCGACGATGCTCGCGCGGAAGGCGGCGAAGGTCGACTTCTCGTCGCCCGCCCAGTGCAGCGGCACCGTCTGCGCGCCCGTGTAGCCGGCACGGCTGAACGTGATCGACCCGCCGTCCACGTAGCGGTCGGCATAGGCCTGGAACGCGCCGACATACACATTCGGGTACAGATTGCGCATCTGCGTGCCGTCGCGACCGTCGGCGAAGCGCGCCGCCGCGCCGTAGATGCATTCCCCTCCGTCCGTCTTGAAGCCGTCGATGCCCAGCTCCTCCAGCAGATAGCGCCGCTTGTCCAGCCACCACTCCGATGCCTGCGGCGACGTGAAGTCGGGCACCAGCGAGCCGCGGAACCATTCGTAGGACGGGATGCGGTACGGTCCGCCGTCCGCGTCCTCTACGCCATAGCCGCGCGCCGCCATCTCGCGCTCGTCCTCGTCGCGCTGGGCGTGGGCGATGCCGTCCATGTCCTTCATGACCGGCGCCTGCCACAGCAGGACGCGCAGCCCGGCGTCGTGCAGCCGCCGCATCATCGCCCGCGGATCGGGCCAGCGCCCCCACTCGGGGAAGGTGAAGTCCGCCAGCGTGAAGCGTGCGCTGCCCGGCTTGCGCGCGTAGATCGCATCGTTGAAAATATAGAACGTCGACTCGTCGCTCCACTGCTCCAGTACGATCACAGTGGCTGGAATGCGGTGACGCCGCGTCTGCTCCAGCTGCCAATCGACCTCGCGCTCGCTGTCCCAGTTGTTGCTGGACATCCACGGGCCCAGCGCCCACTTGGGCGGCAGCTTGGGCTTGCCGGTGAGCGTTGCGAACGCCTGCACGAGCTCTGCCGGCCGGCCGGACAGCCAGTGCCAGTCCAACTGCTGCTCGGCGGCGTGAAGGTCCGCCTCCACCTGCAGCAGTCCCGGACGCTCGCCCGCGCCGAAGCGGAACATCGAATACATCGCCGTGTCCAAAAACAACCCGTAGCCCGCGGAGCTCAGCGCCCACGGCACCGGCATGTAGGTGCGCGATCCCTGGTCCTTGTACTGATTGAACACATAATTGTCCACCTCGCGCCCGTCGTGCGCGAGGCCGGAGAAGCGCTCGCCCATCCCGTAGAACCGCTCGCCCTGGCGCCTGACGAAATTGAGACGCAGCTTGTATATGCGGCCGGTGCGGTCGACCAGCGCCTCCAAGGGCGCCGAGGCGCCCTCGGCTGCATTCGACTCACGATTCCCGGCACTGGCGGCGAGCGTCTCGCCCTCGCCATCCGTCAGCGTCAAGCGCAACCGGCCGTCTGCAACCGCCAGTCGAGCCGCGCCGACCGCGTACACGCCGTCCGCGGCCACTGGCGACGAGCCATCGCTGCTCGCGGCCGCCCGAGCCCCAGCGCCGGGCACCGCAGCATCGTCAGGCGCGGCCATGTCGCCCTGCGCCCGGAGGCTGCCTGCCGCCATGCTGTCTGTCGCCAGACCGCCGGCCCCCGGCTCTTGTGCGCCCGTCGCCTCGCCGGCTCCTGCCGCCATGCCGTCTGTCGCCAGACCGCCGGCCCCCGGCTCATCTCCTCCCGGCGCCTCACCGCTGCCGGGCGCTATGCCGCACGCATGCACGTTCGCGGCCTCCCCGGCCCTTCTCGCACGCTCCGCCTCGTCGCCCGAGCCCAGTCGCACGCGGCACCGCACGCCGCCGGCGGCATTCTCCGTCAGCTCCAGCTCCAGCGCGGGCCCGCCCGGCGCGACCGGCGCCAGCTCTGCCGTCACCGCGCCCGCTCCTTGCGTGACGCGGAGCACGTCGCCCGGCGGCCGCCAGCGCAGTACCTCGTAGCGGTACCACGGCGAAGTCGCACCGCCGCCGTGTGCGTTGCGCGCCCCGCGCTCGCCATGCTCCCCATAGTCCCCATACGCTCCGTATTGCCCATAGTCCCCATACGCTCCGTATCGCCCATGGTCCGCGTACGCGCCCAATTCACCTTGCGCGGCGCGCGCGTCCCCTTCCCCCGCTTCCTCTGCCGGTCGCACGAAGCGATAGCGCACCTGCGTCCAGTCCGCGCACGCCTCCAGCTCCCCGCGCCAGCGCTCGCCCAGCTCGGGATCGCTAATCGGCTGCAGCGGCACGCGGTACGAGCGCCCTGTGCCGGTCTCCGCCTCCAGCCAGACCGGCCGCGCCGGATCATGCGGCGCGACCCGCACCTCGACCGTCGGCGCGACGCCCGCCGTCACCAGACGCGGCGTCCGCTCGTTGGGCCCGGCGAAGTAAGGGCTCTCCCCGCCGAGCGGCTCATGATCGAACACCGCTCCCGCCGCCGGGACCGCGCCGCGCGTCTGCGCCGTCCCCCTGGCGCGAAGCAGATGCGCGATCCGCAGCAGCGCGGGCGGCGTCTCTTCCTGCGCCCTCATTGCGCCGCCGTCCGTCGCATGCACACTAGCCGTCTCCGGCACCTCGGCCTGCGCCCCATCCCCTACTGCCCTACCCGGCATCCCGACTGCCGTCTCGTCCGGTCCCTCGACCTGCTCCCGATCCGACCGGGCAGCCCCGCCGGCGTCCAGCCCCGGCGCATCCTCCAGCGCTGTATCCGGCCTCGATCCGGCCTCCGACGCGCCGCCCTGCGCATCCAGCAGCTGCGCGGCACGCGCCGGCCGGCCGCTCTCCATCCAGTACCACGCGAGCAGCCCGGCCTCCTGCGGCTGCAGCGGCTGCCCCTCCAGCGCCTCCACCGCCTGCACGAGCGCCAGATCGCCGGCGCTGATCATCCCGAACGGCACCGCCGCCGCCACGATATCCGGCCACACCTCGTCGCCTCCCCGTTCGCTGACGAAGCGGGTGCCGCGCATGAAGGCGGCGAACGCCTGCTCGCGCAGCGTCTTGGCCGCGCGCTGCGCTCCGAGCAGCGGATAATGGTTGGCAATCGCCTGCAGCGCGCCGTGGCAGATCGCCAGATGACTGAGGAAGACGCCGCTGCGCTCCGGGTACAGCCAGTGCTGCGCCGGCGTCTCCCAGCCGTCCGCGATCGCCGCCACTACGTCCTGCGCGCGGCGCACGCGCTCCTCGCCCAGCGCCTCAGGGCCGCCCTCGTGGTTGGCGTATTCGCCCGCGATCCAGAGCCAGTACGCCTGCTCCAGCAGCTGCGCCTGGCCGCCGCTCTCCACCGCTGCATCGAGCTGCCGCTCCGCCTCCTCCAGGTAGGCGAGGGCGCGCGCCGCCTCGCCGTGCCGCAGCGCATGATAGACGAGCAGCGCGCCGTCGCGCAGCCCGTGATTCGCAATCGTATGCTTCATCACTTGATTCCTCCCAGCTGCAGACCGGACTTGAAGTACCGCTGCGCGAATATATACATGAGAATGATCGGGGCCATCGAGATCAGACTGCCGGCCATCAGCGTGTTGTATTCATTGGCGTACTGCCCGCTGAGCTGGCTGAGCGCCAGCGGCAGCGTCATCTTCTCCCGGTCCGAGAGAATGACGAGCGGCCAGAAGTAATCGTTCCACACGCCCATGAACGTAATCACCGCGAGCGTGGCGATGATCGGCATGCTCAGCGGCAGCATGATGCGACGGAACACCCCCGCATGCGACGCGCCGTCCATGAACGCCGCGTCCATGAAGTCGCTGTGCACCGTCTTCATGAACTGCCGCAGCATGAAGATCGCGAACGGGTTGAAGATCGACGGCAGCAGCAGTCCGGTGAACGAATTGACGAGCCCGAGATTTTTGAGCACGAGGAAGACGGGAATCGTCGTCACCTGCCCGGGCACCATCATCGTCGCCAGGAACAGCGCGAACAGCACCTCGCGCCCCTTGAATTCCAGCTTGGCGAACACATAGGCCGCCATCAGCGCCGACAGCAGCGTGATGCTCGTCGAGGCGACGGAGACGAAGGCGCTGTTGAAGATCGCGCGTGCGAACGGGAACAGCGTGAAGATTTTCGTATAGCCCTCGAAGCTCACCTGCTCCGGCAGCCACTGGATCGGGATGATGAACAGCGCGCCCTTGCTCTTGAGCGAGGTGCTGATCATCCAGAAGAACGGCACCAGCGCGAACAGCGCCAGGATCGACGCGAAGACATAGAACGACAGCGCCCTCCACATGTAGCGACTACCCGTCATAATGCACCCACTTTTTCTGCAGCCTGAACTGCACGACCGTGAACACGAAGATAATCACGAACAGGATCCACGAGAACGACGAAGCATAACCCATCTTGTAGTACTTGAAGGCGTACTTGTAGATCCGCTCCACCATCGCCTGCGTCGCGCCGAACGGACCGGCGTCGGTCGTCATGATCATCACCTGCGGGAAGAGCTGGAACGAATTGATGACGCAGATGATCATCACGAAGAACAGCACCGGCGAGAGCAGCGGCAGCGTAATCGCCGTGAAGCGCCGCCAGAAGCTGGCGCCGTCGATCTGCGCCGCCTCGTAATAATTCGGATTGATGCCCTGCAGCCCGCCGAGCATGATCAGCGAGAAGAACCCCATGTCCTTCCAGATGCTGGCCATGACGATGCCGGGCATCGCCCACGTCGGGTCCTGCAGCCACGCCGGGCCCTGGATGCCGACGAACGAGAGCAGCTCGTTGACCGGCCCGTACTCGGCGCTGAGCAGCCATTTCCAGATGAGCGAGCCCGCCACCCACGACGTCAGCACCGGGATGAAGAACAGCACGCGGTAGACGCCCATGCCGCGGAAGGCGTTGTTCAGCAGCACCGCCGCGGCGATCGAGAAGATCAGGATCAGCGGGATATACAAGACAATATAATAGAAGGTATTGCGCAGCACGCGCCAGAATTCGGCGCCGCTCAGGATCTCGGCGTAGTTGCCCATGCCGCGGAAGGCGGGCACGCCCGCCGCCGCGTCCCAGGCGTTGAGCCCGTTCCAATCGGTCAGACTGATGACGAAGGAGTAGAAGATTGGAATAATGCTGAAGACGAGCAAGCCGGCGCAGGACGGCAATAGGAACAGGAAGATCGTCAGCCGCTTGCTCCATTTCATCGTGCCAGTCATCGTGCCCACCTCACTCCAGCTTGATCTTGGCGGTCAGCTCCTGCTGCGCGTCGTCGAGCGCCTGCTGCGGCGTCTTCGCCCCTTGGGCGGCGGCGGCAAGATGGAGCGTCAGCGTGTCGTTCATCTCCGCGAACTGCTCGATCACCGGCGGCGTGACGAGGTATTCCAGCGAGTCGAAGACCGCTTGCCGGTTGTCCGGGGGCGTGATTGCCAGATACGCCTCCAGCACGTCGGGATACGTGACCGCCGGCAGCTCCCAGTTGCCGTCGACGCGGATCTGCGCCGCTTCCTTGCTGGCGGACATGAATGCGATCCAGCGGTATGCCGCCTCCGCGACCTTGCTGTCCTTGTTGATGACCAGGCCGTTGGAGAAGAAATGCGTCGCCTTCTGCACGTTGCCGGGCTCGACGGCGATATCCCAAGGGAATTCGACGTTCTGCACGAAGTCGGGGAACGCCCACACCCCGGTCAGGATCATGCCGAGCCGCCCGGCCTTGAACAGGTCCCAATCGCCGATGCCGCTCATCTGCGCCTCGGTCGGCATGACGTTGGACTTCTGAATGCGATCAACCATATATTGCAGCGTCTCGACGTTTTCCGGCGTGTTGATCGTGAAGGCCGTCTGGTCCTCGTTCAGCAGGCTGCCGCCGTTCTGCTGCGCCGCCTTGAAGAATTCGAAGAACTGCACGCCCTGCGAGATGCCGAAGATGTCGTCGCCGAGCGCCCGGATGCTGACGGCGGCCTCGTTCATTTCCTTCCACGTCCACTCGATGGTCGGGTACGAAGTCTGCGCCTGGTCGAACAGATCCTTGTTGTAGATCAGCACGACGTTCGAAAAGCTCGCCGGCATGCCATACTGCACGCCGTCCGCCTGGAAGGCGTCCAGCGCTTGCTCATACAGCACCGACTTGTCGAAGCCGGCCGCTTCGAACATCGGCTGCAGGTCGAGCAGCACGCCCTTCTTCGCGTACGAGACGAAGTTCTCGTAATTCAGCTCGTAGGCGTCGGGCGCCGTGCCGGAGGCGACGCGCGTCTGCATCTGCGTGAAGTAATCGCCGAAGCCGATCGTCTCGATTTCAACCTTCACATCCGGATTCTGGGCCTCGAAGGTCTCGCGCATCTGCTCGAGCAGCGGCGCCGGATCGCCGGAGCCGGAGAAGTTGGCGAACTTCACGGTCACCTGCTCGGTCTTGCCGCCTGCGCCGCCTCCACTTTTGGCCCCGCCGCCGCTTCCCTTTGCTCCGTCGCCTCCCGCGGACTGCGCCCCGTTCGTTCCCGCACCATTCCCTTCGGGGTCGTTATTCCCCCCGCTGCACGCCGCCAGCAAGACGAGCGTCAAGGCAAACGCCGCCAATAATGAAAGCGCTTTTAAAATTCTCGGTTTTTGCATTCCCTTACTCCCCCTATACCGATAGTGGACTTGCGATGCACCAACTTGCCCTTCCCTGCTGTATCATTATCAAGCGGTCGCCTCGTACGGGCACGAGTTAACCGTTTAACAATCGAACCGTGTCACGCTCCACCAGCTCCAGCGGAATGAGGATGCGCGGCACTTCGGCGCCGCGCCGCGGCCGCTCGCCGACGATCTGCTCCATCAGCAGACGAGCTGCCGTCTCGCCCTTGTAGGAGATCTGCTGCTTGACGGTCGTCAGCGGCGGCAGGAACATATGCGCCATTGAGATGTCGTCGAAGCCGATCACCGAGAGATCGTCCGGGACGCGCTTGCCCGCCTCGTGGATGCCGCGGATGAGGCCGAAGGCGACCATGTCTGCGGTGGCGAAGACGGCGGTAATGTCGGGATGGCGCTCGGCGATGAGCCGACCGGTGACGCGGCCGTGCTCGTAGCTGACCGAATCCTCGAACACATAATCGGGATGATAGAACAGCCCGTTCTCTTGCAGCGCCCGCTTGTAGCCGAGGAAGCGCTTCTCCACGACGCCGTCGCGGCGAATCGTGCCGGTCACGAGAGCGATGTTGCGATGCCCCTTGGCAATCAGATGGCTGGTCGCGAGGTATCCGCCGTGCTCGTCGTCGATGCCGACATTGGCGAATGTCTCGTCGTGGATGTAGCTGTCGATCAGCACGATCGGGATATTGACCTTCTTGCATTCCTCGTACAGCCGCTCCGGATAGACGCCCATGATGATCGCGCCGTCGAGATTGCGCGACACCGAGATGTCCAGATAGGACACCCCTTCGTCGACGCCGGCGAGGATCGCATGATAGCCGTAGTCCCGCACGACCGCCTCAATTGCGCTGATGATTTCGGCGTAGAATGGATTCTCCAGCATGAGCTGCTTGCGGCTCTCCGTCTGCGGGATGATGATGCTGACCAGCTCCGACGTATTTTTGGCCAGCCCCCGCGCCGAGATGTTGGGAATATAGTTGAGCGCTTTGACGGAGTCGTGAATTTTCTGGATCGTGTCCTCGGACACCTTGTGCGCCTTGCCGTTGAGCACGTACGATACGGCGGCCGCCGATACGCCGGCATGACTGGCTACGTCCTTGATTGTCGTTTTCTTCATGCTGAGGCTAACATCCTTTCTTGCAGAGCGCCTGGCTCATGCCCCCTGGTGATCCAGGTTATACGCATCATTTGCTCGATCTCATGATCTTTCCTTTTGTCGCCTTTCGGAATTTGTCGCCTTTCGGGATCATCTTGCGCTGCCGAGAAATGTAACGGACATCAGAAACCGTTAGAGACTCATTTTGCACATTCCGCAACTGTACTGGACATGAGCGACGCTTAGAAGCTTTTATTTCACGAATAAACCCTTATTGAGCGCTCTAAGCGTCACTGGTGACCGTTACATTTCCAGTTGGTCCAATTCGACACGCTAAGCGTCGCTCATGTCCACAGAAAAGCTCCGTCAACTTGCACCTTACGAAAACTCCCGCAACATTCCGTTTAGCCGCATCTTCAAGCCCCTTGGGTAGGGTTCGTGGCGGTTCGACTTTGGATCGTTGTTAAACGGTTAACTTGAATGTACAACGATTTGGAAGCGGTGTCAACATAAATTTTGGAAGGGTTGTACGAAACCTGAAAGGGTGGAATCGCCGGTCTACGAGCAAGTCGAAGCCGGCGACCAGTTTTTCTATTGATCAATCAGCGCGTCATTCTCCCGTTCTCCCTGCGCTCTAACACTCCGCCCCGTTCAGCTCGCTCGTGAACATCGCCTTGAATTGCTGCGGCGTCATGCGCTGCGACGACTGCGGGCTGAAGTGGAACTGTAGCGCGCGGCGGCGGCGGTCGGAGAAATTGGGCGGCGTGCCGTGATGCAGCAGCCCCGAGAAAAACAGCGCGCCGCCCGGCTGCAGCGGCACGGCAACATCCCGCTCGACCCGGACATGCGCGTCGCAGAGCTGCCAGTCGCGCACCGCGAAATGCGGCACCGGCCCCTCCGCGTGCGAGCCGGGGATGACGTGCATGCAGCCGTTGTCCAGCGTCGCCTCGTCCAGGGCGATCCAGACGCCGCATACCGGCTTGGTCTGCGACAGGGTGCCGTATGCCATGTCCTGGTGCCACGGCTTCTCCGCCCCGGCCTCTCCGCCCGGCGGCTTGAGGATCGCCTGATCCTCGATCAAGCTCGCCGGCTCGCCGAAGATGCCCGCCAGCACGCCGCGCAGCCCCGCCTGCTCGCAGACGGCGCGCAGCGCAGGCGCATGCTCGACGTACTTGCTCAGCTTGCGCACCGCCAGCTCGCGCGCCTCGGGCGTACGCAGCTCGCCGGCGTTGCGCATGAATTGCACGCGCGGTCCCTGAATGCGCCCCTGGATGATGGCGTCGACATCTGCCAGGGCGTCCGCTACCTCCTGCGGCGATAGCAGCTGGTCCACGACGAGATAGCCCTGTTCGGCGAAGCGCCTCAACTGTGCCTCTCCCACTGCGTCCGCTGTCGGCACGCGCTCCGTCTCCACCTGATCGTAGCGATACATCGAGTCGGCGATCTCGCACGGCGTGGACGCGGCGCCCGTCTCCGCACCGATTCGCACGACATTACCCGCTTCTACCGTCAGCACGACCCGTTGCCCGGGCAGCAGATTCGCCGCTTCGCCTTCCTGCGGCACCTGATGCCACTCTCTGCGGTCGGACTGAATGCGGACGGTCCCGTCCGCTACACGATGCACCATTCCCTTGATCGTCTCCATATATGCTCGGCCCCCCTGATGCTGCGGCAGCCGCTAGGGCCGCCGCCGCGAATACCCGTACTATAGCACCGGTTGGCCGCATACAGAATGGTCTGAGCCGTACCAGGATGTCGCATCTAATACGTCCTGCACGTTCAAGGCGAAGTGTCCGCTTCATTTTTACCGCATACGCTGTGACTCATTCGGCGCGTCCGGTTCATCGCCGCGCCGATCCGAAGGGCGGTCCGGCGCGTAGCGGGACGGCGGCACGCCGACGTATTTTTTGAACAGCTTGCTGAAGCTATACAGATCGGCATAGCCCAGCGCCTCCGCGACCTCGGAGGCCGTCATCGACGACTCCGTGAGCAGCGCCTGCGCCCGCTCCAGCTTGATGCGCACCAGGCAGCGCTTGAGCGACTCCCCGGCAACCCCCCTGAAAATCCGGCTCAGATACTGGGCCGAGATCCCGCAGTGCGCCGCCAGTTCGGCTGGCGTCACCCTGCCGCCGCAGGCCCGAATATGCCCAATGGCCGCCTGGACGAGCAGCTGCCGGCGGCTATTGCCCGCAAGCACCCCGGCCTGCGCAGCATGACGTGCGCTGTGAATGAAGATCAGCTTGAGCAAGCTGTCGTATTCCGTGCGCTGCCAGAGGCTGTCGCGCCCGGCCGTCTCCAGCAGTCGGTGCAACAGCCGCTCGAGCTCGTGCCGCTCCTCCTCCAGCTGCACCTGCCGCGGCGGCAGAAAGCTGCGGTCGGGTGGGCAGCGCATCGAGAAGTGGGCGAAGATGACGGTGACACGGTCGCGCTCATCCTGCGTCGCCCGCGGCAGCTCGCCCGGACGCAGCACGAACAGACTCCCGGCGCGGACCGGATAGTCGCGCGCCCCGAGCCGCAGCGTGCCTTGACCTGCCGCGACATACCAGAGGTCGAAGTCGGTGAGCGGCTCGCGGCGCTCCCAGCGCCAGCCCGGCACGCACGGCACGCGGCCGCTGCCCCTGGCGCGTACGAAGCGCACCCGCTCCAGCGGGTCTTCGGTTGCGGCGTATGCGGATGATGCACCAGTTTCCATGCTCGGTCCCCCGTGTGATTGCGAATTTCTCGTTTGCAATTGCTTTACCACCTAGCTTACCGCAGATGTGCAGCGCTGGACAAGCCGCCCAGGCGGCTCCAGAGCGCGCTTGCGGGGGGCCGAAACAATTGACACCCTCGCGACGCAGCGATAAAATGAAGCAGAACTTAAGGATTCGGGGGATGAGCGAGTGAAAAAAAAGGCGATTTTAATCGGAAATGCAGACAATCGGATCGATTATGTGTACACGCAAGAGATGATGGAGCGGCTGCAAGAACAAGTCGAGCTTTATCCCGAGCGCATTACACCGGACAATCTGGGCGCACACGCAGAGGCTTTGCGCGAGACGGAGCTGGCTTTCTCGACGTGGGGGATGTGCCGGCTCGAGGAAGAGCAGATCCGGCAGTATTTCCCGAAGCTGAAGCTGGTGCTGTACGCGGCCGGCTCGGTGAAGAGCTTCGCCGAGCCGCTGCTTGCCAGTGGCGTGCGCGTCACGAGCGCGCAGTCCGCCAACGCAGTGCCGGTCGCAGAATATACCGCGGCGCAGATCGTGCTGGCCAACAAAGGGTACTATCAAGCCGCTAGTAAGTACAAGGCAAGCGTAGCCGATGCGAAGGCGTACTATCGTACATTCCCGGGGAATTATCGTACAAAGGTCGGCATCATCGGGGCGGGGCGGATCGGCCGCGGCGTCATCCAGCGGCTGAGCGGCTACGAGATCGACTTCCTCGTATTCGACCCGTACCTGCCGGAGGAAGGCGCCGAAGCGCTCGGCGTGCAGAAGGCGAGCCTGGAGACCCTCTTCGCCGCGTGCCAGACGATCTCCAATCATCTGGCCAACAATCCCGAGACGGTCGGCATGCTGAACGGCAGCCTGTTCGATCGCATGCTGCCCAATGCGACCTTTATCAATACCGGGCGCGGCGCACAGGTCGTCGAAGCCGACCTCGTCCGTGCGCTGCAGGCCGAGCCGGCACGTACAGCCATTCTCGATGTCACCTATCCCGAGCCGGCGAAGGAAGGCCATCCGTTTTTGACGATGGACAATGTCATCATCACGCCGCATATTTCCGGCAGCTTCAATCAGGAGGTCGCACGCATGGCCGAATTCATGCTGGAAGAAGCCGCATCCTACGCCAGCGGCGAGGAGCTGCGCTACGAGATCCACCAGCAGGATCTCGCGACGCTCGGCTGAGTCCGAGCCCGTCAGGGCGACACGCTTCATTGCGTCAAACCGATCCATACGATCGATCAAAGCGAAGCTTATAGCTTCTATCGATTTGAAAACCGCTCCAATTCAGGTCCGGCTGGGCCTGAATTGGAGCGATTTTTTCTAGAATAGATAGAATTTATAAGCTGAACGCCTATAAATCGCTCTATCTATTCTCGGAACGTAACTTGTGTCGCCACCAAAGGATGGTGCCAGCCGTTTCGCCTTGACCGGAATGAAACGGTGTTGAGCGTACCACAGCGACTTGCGCGCCAAAACGTCTTATGCTCCGCAGCCCATCGTCAGTTTTGCGCCGAGGTGTGTGTTCGCCCCTAAGCCTCCTTGCCGCCGAACTGGGCAATGATTTGCTCGACCTCCCGCGTCGCGACGCCGATCATTTCCGCCCATTGGGCGGGACTGGCGCCCGGATACTGCTCCATGACGACTGCCAGTTCATACAGCGTGTTGCCGGTTTTGGGCCGTGCGGCCGCTTTTTTGGGCTGAACCGGCGGCGTCTTCATCTCCTTGACGCAGGACGAGCAGATGAACCGCTCGCGGTACATGACAAGCCCCATTGTCGAGCCGCAGAAAACGCAGGCCTGGCTGCGAAACGGCCGCAGCATGATGCGGCGGGTCTCATCATCAAAAAAGAATTCCATCGGATCGCCCTCGGAAAACTGCAGCAGCCGCCGCAGCTCCACCGGCATGACGATCCGTCCGAGTTCATCCACCCGGCGAATCATGCCTGTATGCTTCATCTATTTGAGCCTCCACCCTGAACGGTTTGTTTTCTCCTATCATACCGCAAATGCAAGTATTAAAATAGCCCTTTTCACCCCCAACAATTTTCCCATTTTAATTCGATTTTATGAAAGCAAACCTTCCGATCTTGCCATATCAGCGTACGCAGGGCCTGTCTGCATGTGCCGTCGACACAATGTGTTGCGCTATCGTTCGCCTATCATGCGGCATTCCTACATAAGAGACGAGCCAAGCACGGCATAGGTTGCGGATTCTTTCCAAAAAATGAGCACTTCCCCAGTTGCATTGTCAGCTCTCAATGACAAAAGACCGCCTCATTGGACGGTCTTTTGTCTTAAAACTGCTACAGAAGCGCCAGAACGCGCCTCCGAGCCTGAAGATTATCTAGAATACATACCGATACAAACGTTCGAGCAGCGCCAGGGCATTGTCGATCAGCACCATCATCTCTTGTCCGGAGATCGGCTGCTCCGGCTGGAAAAGGTTGTCGCCCGTCCCCCGGGCAAACCCAGCGCCTTGGCTACCGCCACTTCTCCGGCATAGTACGCATCCGCCGCAACATCGTCGAAGTTCGCTGCTGCTGCCGCTTCCAGTCCCATCGCGCGCACGCGCCAGCTCTCACTGCGCCATCATCGCCCGCTCCATCGGCATCCCGGCCGTCGTCGGCATCGGCTCGGGTCTACTTGACATCCGCGACGGGCAGCGCTTGCGGCTCGACGGATCGAGCGGCACGGTCGCCGCGCTGCGCGCATGATCGCGGCAAAAAAGTGAGCCTCTGCGGCGAAATGGCGAGCGAGGCGGCGGCAGTGCCGCTGCTGCTCGGCATGGGCCTGGACACGTTCAGCGTGAGCAACGAGACGCTCCCTGCCATCGGACGGCAGCTCCGCTTGCAGGCGGAGCTGCCGGATCAGGCGAAGCTGCGCCAGGCTGCCCTGGAGGTCCTGGAGCTCGACATAGCGGCGGAGGTCCGCCGCTATGTCGAGCAGCACTTCCCGCAGGTTCCCAGTGCGGCTTTGTAGCGCGCAATTGTGAAGAATGAAGAGCCCCGTAGGCCCGGGCTACCCGCTCGATCGCAGCATCGGCGTGCGGCATAGCGGTTGCTATTCGGGGGGAGCAGGCCTGCTAAGGCCGAGCCGAGCTGCCATCCGGCAGCCGCGCCAGCGTCCAGGCCGGCAGCTCGTGGCGGCACGGATAACGCGCGGCCTGTGTCTCGTCGATGTCGACACCCAGGCCGGGCGCCTCGCGGACGTAGGCGTACCCGTTGCGCACGCTCGGACAACCGGGAAAAACCTCCTGCACCGCCTCCGGGAAGGCGTACCATTCCTGAATACCGAAGTTGGGGCAGCTCAGATCCAGGTGAAGATTGGCGGCATGGCCGACCGGAGACACGTCGCCAGGTCCGTGCCAGGCCGTCCGCACGCCGAACGCATCGGCCAGCGCCGCCAGCTTGCGCGCCGGAGTAATCCCCCCGATCGCGGACAAGTGCACCCGGATGAAATCGATCAGCCCTTGCGAAATGAGCGGCACCCACTCCTGCGGATGGACAAACAGCTCGCCGATCGCCAGCGGCGTCGCGGTCTGCTGGCGCAGCAGACGCATCGCCTGCAGATGCTCGGGCGGCAGCGGGTCCTCCAGGAAAAACAGGCGGTACGGCTCGAGCTGCTTGGCAAGCCGCACCGCTTCGACCGGCTGCAGTCGCTCGTGCACGTCGTGCAGCAGCTCGATCTCGTCGCCGAACCGCTCGCGCATGCGATCAAACAGCTTCACGACGCCGCGCGCATACGACGCCGGATGGAAGTATGCGCCCGGCAAGGCCTCCTCCGGGGATTGGACCGTGTGCTTGCCGCCATAGCCGCCCCATTGGCAGCGAATATGCCGGACGCCTTCCTCCATATACTGGTGCACGCGCTCCTCGATCTCTCCCAGATCCGCACCGTCCGCATGCCGGTAGATCGCCGCTGCCTCGCGGCATTTGCCGCCCAGCAACTGATACACCGGAAGTCCGGCCAGTTTGCCTTTGATATCCCATAGCGCCATGTCGATGCCGGAGAGCGCGTTGTTCAGCACCGGCCCGTTGCGCCAGTACGAGCTGACCATGGCCGTCTGCCAGATGTCCTCGATGCGCTGCGGGTCCTTGCCGATCACAAACGGCTTCAGGTCGCGCTCGATTGCTTCGGCCACCGCAAGATAGCGCTGCGTAAAGGTCGCGCATCCAAGTCCGTACAGTCCCGGTTCGGACGTCTCCACCTTGACCACGACGAGATTGATGCCCGCCGGCGCCGTCAGGATCGTCTTGACGCTGGTAATTTGCAGCTTGTTCATCTTTCGCCTCACACCCTTTCGATTTTTCACTCCGACTCCGGCATGCCGGGCAGGATGAGTCCGCCGTCGATGCGCAGGACGATGCCCGTCGCATAGGCGGACGCGTCGGACACCAGCCAGCGCACAGCCTTGCCGATGTCCGCAGGTTGTCCCATCCGCCCCAGCGGGATGCGCCGGCCGAGCTGCTCCGCATGCGCACTCGCCTCCCGCACGAGCGTCGCGCCTGGCGCCACTGCATTCACCCGAATACCATGCGGCGCCAGATCGAGCGCAGCCGACTCGGTGGCGCGTTGCAGGGCGGCCTTCAGGCCGCCGTATACGGCATCGCCGGGATACGCCCGCGTGCCGCGCGACGACGTAATATTGACGATGCGCCCGGAGATGCCATGCGCCACCATATGCGCCGACGCCGCCTGCATGAGGAGCAGCGGGGCCCGAAAATTCACCGCCGTGGCACGATTGATGTGTTCTGCGCTTAGCTGCCGCGTGTCGCAAAATTCACATATGCCCGCGTTGTTGACCAATACGTCGAGTCCTTTCATCCCATCCAGAGCCGCCGCAAAGGTGCGAGGCGCCCCATCCTCGTCCGCCAGATCGACCTCAATGATTGGGCACGGTTGACCGCTCGCCGCCTCGGCTTGGCTGGCCGTATTCCTGGCCTCTTCCCCATCCTGCCAGTGGGCGATAGCGACCTGATAACCGGCCTGCGCCAGCTCCATCGCAATGCCGCGGCCGATTCCCCGACTACCGCCTGTTACAAGCGCTTTCATTTCATTTTCCACCAAATCTCCTCCCTTCTCCCCCTATTCTGCCATCCATTTTATACCTCTTCTCTTCCAAGTACAACGCCTGATTCCCAAGGCGATACAGCAAGGCCGTCTTTTATGGTCGAGTTCGTTTCAAGGCGAAACGGACAAGCCGACCTTTGACGGCGCGGGGTTGGGCTGAGACTCCGAGGCTGGCAGCTCGGTCTATTTCCCTGCTTCTTACGGTCATTTCTGTCCGTTACAGATCACAACGGAAGGTTGGCCGCTTTCGCAGTCGCCACTTTCACCCACTGTACCGTACGTGCTTAGTTAGCACGTGAATCAAGATGAAAAAAACATTTAAAAATTTTCTGGTTTATAGGCTTTTGGTCTCACATTTTATTTTGTTCTCACGCATTCGGCAGGGCAGCCTGAAGCTCAATCGCAGTCTCGGCTAATTCGATCCCGTTGACCAGCAAAACAATGCGGTGCAGGCCGGGATAATGACGCCTGGTCGTCAATTCGCGCCAGTGGTGTGTGCGCACCCCTCGAATCAGCGCTCCGCCTTGAGCGACTCGATCCGAGAGCAAAAACTGCTTCCTGGAGCTGCGGCCGCTGGCCTTGACGAAATCGACAGCATAGGCGATGCGCAGCTTCGCCGCCTCCCCTTCCCGAATGTGCAGCTCGTAGGTCAGCTCACAACTGCCGCCGATCGGCAGGGAGACGGGCGATGCGGTCAGCGCGGCATGCGCGACGAGGCTACCTTCCCGGGCATACCCGAACAAGTGCAAAACGCCGGGAAACGCGCCTTTGATCAACGTGCGGCAGCCGTGCCGAATGATCCAGTCCGTATGCGGGTCGCTGTCCTTCCAGCGAGAGGCCGTATCCAGCACGAGCTGCGGGTGATCCTTGGCGATATCATTCAGGTTGTTGGCTACGCTTTTGCGCACATACAGCGAGGGGTCCGCCTTGAGCTGCTCCAGCACGGGAAGCACCGGAGACGGATCCCGCTTGAACATCGGCAGCGACTGCCCCCAGGGCAGACGAGGCCGACAGCCCTCGCTGGCAAGTCGGCGCACGTGATCGACCGGATGCTCGGTCCAGCGCAGCATCTGCTCCATCATGCGCACAGGATCGCGCAGCAGGAACGGCCGCACCGCGAATTCGGCGCTGGAGCGCTGCGTGAAGCGCTCCAATGCCAGCATCGAGCGCGCCCAATGCCGCTCCTCCATGCCGTACACCTCGACGAAGTCGGGAAAAAACAGATACGGAAATCCGCTGCACTGCGGCGCAATGGCGAGCAGGACATCGAGCGCGTCCTCGTAGCGATCAGGCAGATGCTCACCCAGCACGTTCGTGATACGGCGCATCCGCGCCTTCAGCTCCAGCGCTTCCCAGTTGTCCTTCAGCACGTCCTTCACGAAGCGCTCCGACGCAAAGGCGGGATACGCCGACTTGACGATGCCCGCGAATTGGCTCAAAAATGCGGGATTGTAGACATGTTTCAACGGCTCGGCCATTTTCCAGCTCCTTTCGTACAAGGCTTAGCGTTACTTTCTACCTCTATTCGCGCCGCTCGCTCGCCTGCTCCTCGGTAGCGCCGGTGTTTCCGCGAGCAATCGGACCAAAAGCCGCTGTCAGCCTAGACACCCTTCCCCTATTTTTCAATCAAAACGTGCTCAGCCGCTTGTTGCGACGAGCACGTTTTCAAGAAGCTTATTGACTATCAGCGCGATGCCTGACACCTGGTGGGGGCGTCGCGCTTCAGTGCTCGGGCCGGGCCAGGCCGAGCCGCGCGCGATACGCCGCATAGTCCGCAGGCGTGTCGATGTCGCGCGGGGCCGGGGCCGCCACGTCGACATACCGTATGCTCATCGCATGACGCCGCAGCACCGCGCGGGCGCCGCTGTCGCCGGATAACGCAGCCAACTCCGGCAGGAGGGTCGAATCGAATAAGACCGGGTGCCCCGGCCGGTCCGAATAGCGTGCTTGTACGATCAGCGAGCGGCTCTCGCGATAGGCTGCCACGACGCGGCGAAGCACCGCCGGATTCAGCTCCGGCTGATCGCCGAGCACAACCACGACAGCGTCGGGAGCGAACCGCTCCGCAAGCGCCCGCACCCCGACAGCAAGCGAGGCCCCGAGTCCGAGATGCGAACGCTCCGATCCGATCCATTCGACCGCGACATCGCCTGCATCGGCAGGCCTCACCGGCCCGTCGTGAGCCGCCACGAGTGCGACTCGGCAGGCCGCCGCATCGACGATTCGACGCAGCGACTGCCGCAGCACAGTGCCCTCTGGCGCAGGGAGCAGCAGCTTGGGCTCGCCCATCCGCACCGAGCGGCCAGCGGCCAGCATGAGGGCCCAGATGCGACCATCCATCACCGCCCACCTTTGAATACGTGCCCGCGAGCAGAACGTCCGGCCCCCGCACTCTGACGATCGGCGGAGATAGCCGGAACCCGGCGGTCGCCATACGACTCCTCCGACGAGGAGGCCGCTGCTTCGCCGCTGCTCTCTTGCGCGTCGGCTGCGCCCGCCGACGCTTCACGCTTGGCGCGCATGCCTCGTGCTGCTCGCCCATCCTGCTCGCCTGACCTGGCGTGACCCTCTGGCTCGCCGCGATCTTCGAACTCGTCGTGATTCTTCGGCCCTGCACGACCGCCCAGTGCGCCGAGCTCGCGCAGCGGACCGCCTGCGCGGCCTCGTCGCCGCGCCATGGCCTCCGCCAGAATGCTGAGCGCGATCTCCTCGGCCGTCTCCGCTCCGATATCGAGCCCGACGGGAGAATGCAGCTTGTCCAGGAGCGTAGCGTCCGGCTCTCCCCGCTCGGCCGTCAACGCAGCGAGGATCCGCTGCAGCCGATACCGCGAGCCGACGAGACCGACATAGGCCGCCTCCGGCACGAGCAATTGGGTGACCGCCGCACTGTCCAGCTCCAGCTGATGGGTCATGACGACGACATACGCGTCCCGCACGGCCACACTCCGATAATCCAGGCGAGATACGACCGTGAGGGCATTCGCCTCGGGAAAACGCGCGGCGCTGAGTCGATCGGTCGCATGATAGACGATGCGCACCTTCCACTCCAGCTGGCGCGCCAGCCGGCACAGGACGCGGGCGTCATCGCCGACGCCGACGATGATCAGCTCGGGACGCGGCCGGACCGGCTCGATCAGCAGCTCCAGCTCGGCGCCGTCCGCCCATACCTCGGTATGGAAGCCGGGAGACTGCGCCATATCCCTCATGCCCAGCGGCTCTCCGGCTCCACCGCGGGACACACGCACCGCAGACTCCTCCTCCGCAGCGCCCGGTGTCCCGGATTCGTCGGCTGGCCGACGCAGCCGCGTGCCCTCGGGCCAGCGCTGCGGATCGGAGCTGCCGAGCACCGTCACCGCCTCGTACGGCTCGGCCGCGGCAATCCGCCTGTCCAGGTCGTCCAGCATGGCGCGCGCCCGCTCCGGCCGGCTCGCCGGATCGAACGGCTCCAGCCAGATCGTCACTGCGCCGTTGCAGCCGACGCCCGTGCCCCACACCGCGTCCTCATCCGTGCGGAAGTCGTAATGCACCATCCGGCTGCGGCCGCTGCGCAGGATCTCCTCCGCATACGCGCACAGCTCCTCCTCGATGCAGCCGCCGCTGAGGATGCCGTGCACCTCGCCGCCGGCGCGGATGAGGCAGCGCGCGCCCTCGCGGCGATAGGCCGAGCCCTCCACCCGGACGATCACGGCGACGACGCAGGGCTCGCCCGCATCCATACACGCGCGCAGCCTGTCCCGCAGCTCCTCCATCCGCCTCGCTCCTTTCGATGCGCAATAGTCTGTCCGCTACCGCGAAGGCCTCGCCCGATGAATCGCCGAGCGGCCTTCCGGTGCTACGTCGAATGAATCGCCCGCCACACCCGCTCCGCGGAGAGCGGCAGCTCGTAACCGCGCTTGCCGGTGGCATGGGCGATCGCATTGGCGATCGCCCCGGGCACCGGATCGAGCGCGACCTCGCCGAGCGACTTGGCCCCGAGCGGGCCGTTCGGATCCTCGCCTTCGAGGAAGGCGATCTCGATATTCGGGATGTCGCGCGCGCCGGGCATGCGGTAATCCATCATCGACGGATTCTTCACACGGCCCTGCTCCACGATCAGATCCTCCATCGTCACCCAGCCGATGCCCTGCGCGACCGCGCCGTATACCTGCCCCTTGGCCATCGTCTCGTGGATGATCGTGCCCGAATCGTGCACCGCCCAGTAGCCGACGACGCGGGTGCGGCCGGTGTCCGGATCGACCTCGACCTCGGCGACATGCGCGGCGAACGGATAGTTCGGCGACGGATGACCGTAGTAGGTCGCATCCGGCATCTCGGTATCCGGCACATACGTCTCGCGCACGGTTAGCTCCTCGCCCGCATGGCGGGCGCGATGCCAGGCCGCCGCCTCGCTGAGCGGATAGGTCTCCTCGCCGTAGCGGATACGTCCGTCCTCGAGCGAGGCGCCCTTGCCCAGCACCTCGCAGGCCAGCGAGACGAGGCGGCGCTGCAGCGCTTCGGCGGCCAGCTTGGCCGCATTGCCGCCCATCACCGTGCTGCGCGAGGCGAGCGTGCCGATCCCGAACGGATAGCGGCCGGTGTCGCCGGACTTGACGAGGATCGAGCCCTCCGGCACGCCCAGCACCTGCGCGGCGATGCGCGCATAGGAGAGCGACATGCCCTGCCCGAGCTCGATCTCGCCGGTCTCCAGCTCGAGCGAGCCGTCGCCCTTGAGCCGCAGCACCGCCGTCGAGCCGTCGAAGCGCGGATCAATCGCCCGGAAGCCGGAGACGTGATTCGCCAGCGCGATGCCCATGCCGCGGTACGGCGGCAGGTCGGCGCGGCGCTCCCAGCCCGAGATGGCCTTGACCTTGTCGATGCATTCCTCCAGCAGGCAGGTGTCGAGCCGGTAGCCGTGAATCGTCCGCTCGCCGGGCCGCACGATGTTGCGCAGCCGCAGCTCGGCCGGATCCATCCCCAGCTCGAGCGCGATCTCGTCGATGACGCTCTCCACCGCGAACAGCATCTCCGCGTTGCCGAAGCCTCGCATGCAGGTCGTCGGGCTATTGTTGGTATAGCACAGATGGCCCTCGGACTTGGCGCTCTGGAAGCGGTAGATGTTGTCCGGACGCGTACAGGCGGTCGCGATTACATTGGGACTCCAATACACGCGCGCCCCGGCGTCGGCGTAGACGACGACGTCCTTGTACAACAGATTGCCCTCGCGGTCCGCGCCGATCTCCAGGTCAAAGGTGAGCGGCACGCGCGGATGCGCCGTCACCATATCCTCGTAGCGGTCCATGATGATCTTCACCGGCCGCCGCGCCGCCATCGCCAGCGCGGCGGCGATGACGTGCACCTTGAGCACGTACTTGGAGCCGAAGGAGCCGCCGATCGGCGGCACGACGATCCGCACCTTGTCCTCCGGCAAGCCGAAGCCGGCGGCGTACGTCTCGCGCGCCCGGTACGGAATGTGCGACGGCGCCCAGATCGTGATGCCCTCCTCGTCGGACCAGCTGGCGATCGCGCCGATCGGCTCCAGGTGCCCCTGGTAGATGCGATTGGAGCGGTAGCGGCCGCTCTTCACGACCGCCGCCTCTTGCTTGTGCCGCTCCACGTCGCCCCGCTCGAGCGCGATCCGCATCGGGCGGTTGTCGCCGGCAATCGTCTCGTGCAGCACCGGGGCGCCCGGCTGCATCGCCTCCTCGGGATCGAAGACGCCCGGCAGCTCCTCGTACTCTACCTCGATGGCCGCGATGGCCTGCTTCGCCGCGGCATCGGTCTCGGCGGCGACGGCTGCGATCTCGTCGCCGATGAACAGCACCCGGTCGCGGGCGAGGATGTTCCAATCCTTGAACTTGGTCGGGCCGTACGTGTGATGCGGCACATCCTCGCCGGTGAGGACCGCGACCACGCCCTTGATCGCGCGCGCGCGCGAGACGTCCAGCCGGACGATACGCGCATGCGGATGCGGGCTGCGCAGAATCTTGCCGACGAGTTGGCCGGGCAGGCGCATGTCGTGCACGTACCGCGTCTGTCCCTCCAGCTTCGCCTGCAGATCGGCGGGCGACTTGCTGAGCTGCGTCTTCATCGCGCCCCTCCTCCCGCCGCGAGCGCCTGCTCGGCGGCTCGCAGGATGCCGAGATAGCCGGTGCAGCGGCACAGATTGTTCTTGAGCGCGGCGCCCAGATCGCCGTCGAATCGCTCCGGCTGCTGCATCCAGGCATACGTCGTCACCATCACGCCGGGCGTGCAAAAGCCGCACTGCACCCCGCCATGCTCAAGCATCGCTTGGACGAGCGCCTGGTAATCCGCGCGCTCCGCCAGGCCTTCGATCGTCTCGATGCGCTCGCCCTGGGCCGATCCCGCCGGCACGAGGCAGGAGACGACCGGGCGGCCGTCCATCAGCACCGTGCAGGCGCCGCACTCGCCGGTGCGGCAGCCGATCTTGGTCCCGGTCAATCCTTGTCCCTCGCGCAGCACGTCGGCCAGCGAGGCCGAGGGGTCGCCGTCCCAGACCGTCTCGCGGCCATTAATCGTCAATGTCATCGCTTGCTGTTGTGCGCTGTTCATCGGGCGCCTCCCTTCTCCGGTATCAGGTGTCCAGCACGGACGGGTGGAACACCTCGTTCACCTGCAGCGGGCGCTGCAGCATGCCGTCCTCTTGCAGATAGGCAATGAAGGTCTCGATCTGCGCGCGATTGGCCGCCACGCCGTACGGCCAGGAGTCGCCGCTCATCAGTCCCATCGCGCGCTCCGCGCTCTCCCAGAGCCACGGATTGACGGTCGTATTCTTGATCGTCTCCAGCATCTGGGCCGCAGCGTCGCGCTTGACCTCCAGCATCAGCTCGTAGAGACGGCGCGGCAGCTCGGGATGGCGCTCGGCCGTCTCGGCCCGCACGGACGTCAGATGCATGATCGGGAAGATCCCGGTACGACCATAGTAGGCCCGCTCGACGTCCCACACGTCCGGGATGAGGCGCCGCAGCACGCCGCCCTCGGCCGAATCCGGGAACAGATGCGCCGGCGGCCGGCGCGCCGTCATGATCGCGTCGACGCGGCCAGCTGCCAGCGCCTCGAAGATATCGCCCTCCTGCAGCGTCGCCGGCGTCTCAACCGGGATTCTCTCGGGGCGGAAGGTCAGCCATTCCATCTCTTCATTGGCGATGCCCCATTCGTGGCGGAACAAGCCCCGCACCCAGACGGCCGCCGTCATCTGATACTCCGGAAAGCCGAAGCGCCGCCCCTTGAGCTCCGACGGATGCTTCCAAGGACTGTCCGAGCGGACGTAGATCGCATTGTGGCGGAACGACCGCGACAGGAACGCCGGAATGGCCGTCAGCCGCGCTTCGCCGCGCCCGCGCGCGATCAGGTAAGACGCCAGCGACAGCTCGGAGATGTCGTAGGCCGCTTCGTTCATTTGCACTTCAAATATACGCTCGATGCTGGCCTGCTGCGGCGCCAGCTCGAAGCCTTCGAGGACGCGCGAGCCGGAGAGCAGTCGCGCCGTCCGATCGCTCTCGGACATCGCCAGGGTCAGCCTGGTATCGGTCATAATCAGGTTCCACCTCTCTGCATAGCTATGTCAAAAATGTCACTGCCCAAGGACGGTGCGGGCGGCGCGCTGGATATAGGTATCCACCAGCGAACGGCGATAATCCTCGCCGGCGCGCACGTCCGTGATCGGCGCGCTGCGGGCGGCATAGAGCGCGCCCAGCCGCGCCATCGCCTTGGCGTCCAGGCGTCCGCGCCATAGCTGCTCCTCTTCCTCGGAGAGCGTATAAGCGCGCGCCGCCGCGGCGCCGACCGCAGCGCTCGCCCAGGCGATCTCGCCGCCGGCCACCGCGGCCGCCAGGGCGACCGAGACAATCGAGATGTCGGTAGCCGCGCGCTGGTCGTGGCGCAGGAACACCTGCGCCGTGCCGAGCATCCGCTCGGGCACGATCAGCGAGACGATCAGCTCGCCCTCCTGCAGCGCCGTCATGCGCGGACCGCGAATGAAATCCTGCAGCGCCATGCGGCGCTCGCCGGAAGCCCCCGCCAGCCGTACCTTGGCCCGATACGCCATCAGCGGCACGACCATGTCCGCGGCGGGCGAGGCATTGGCGACATTGCCGCCGAGCGAGGCCCGATTCTGAATCTGCCAGCCGCCGACGATCTTCGCCGCCTGCTGCAGGGCCGGCAGCGCGCGGTAAGTCTCCTCCTCCCACAGCTGGGCGGCGGTGACGGCCGCCCCGATCTCCAGTCCCTCCTCGGTACGGCGCGCCCCGCATAGCTCGGGGATGCGCCGCACATCGAGCCAGTCCTCCTGCTCCGGGGCGAGCGGCCGCGCCGGTCCGCCTACGAACAGATCCGTTCCTCCACAGACGACGCGGGCGCGGCGCTGCTGCAGCAGCTCGACCGCTTCGGCCACGCTGCGTGGCTGTATCCAAGCCATCTTCATTCCTCCTATTCCAGCACAGTGACCAGGTCCTTGATCCAGGGCCGACCAGTGATCGGCTCGATGCGCGCCGTTTCGCCGGCCTTGGCGCGGATGCTGCAAAGGAAGCCGGTCTTGCCGTCGACGACGGCCGAGCACTCCTTGCAAGCATTGGCCGAGCGGCAAGAGTAGCGGACCGACAGGGAGGGGTCCTCGTGCTCCCGAATCCAGAAGATCGCGTCGAGCAGGCTCATGCCATCCATATACGGCACCTCGTACTGCTCGGTTGTCGCGCCTTCTTGCTGATTGCCGCGTACGATCTGCAGCGTGACCTTATCCATCGTTATCGCTCCTCTCTGGGCAGCTCGATCTGCTCCATGCGCCATGCGCCGTCCGGCTCCAGCGTGAAGCTCGAGCTGACCGGCGTCTCCAGCGTAGCGTCCCAGTCCAGCCGGGTATGCGCGCCGCGCGACTCCTTGCGCGCGAGCGCGCCCATCACGATCGTCTCCGCCACTTCGAGCATGCTCCTGGCTTCCAGCTTCTCGACGAGCGGCAGCGCGTACTGCGCATGCGGCGCCAGTGCGATTGCATCCAGCTCGCCGCGCAGCGCGCGCAGCGCCGTCAGCGCCTCCTCCAGCCCTTCGCCCGTGCGCAGCGGACCTGCGCCCTTCCACATGATCTGCTGCAGCTTGCGCTTGAAGGTCTGCAGCGACGCCGTGTCGCGATCCGTCTGCGACGGATGCCAGTAGCGCTGCAGCCGTTCCCACTCCTCGGCCATCGCCCGGCTGACCGCCTCCGGCCGCAGCTCGGCGCCGGCCTCGCCCGCGGTCTCGCCGGCGACGCGACCGGTGACGAGCGCCTCGGTGATGGCGTTGCCCGAGAGGCGATTGGCGCCGTGCATGCCGTAGATCAGCTCGCCGCAGGCGAGCAAGCCGGGGACGCGCGTGCGCATCGCCTCGTCGACGCGCACGCCGCCGAGCATGAAGTGCGCCATCGGCGCCACCTCGACCAGATCGCGCGTCAGATCCACGCCTTGATTGGCGAGGATGCCGATGACCGGGCCGAACGCTTCCTTCAGCTTGTCCTCCGGCACCATGCGGAAGTCGAGATAAGCGCCGCCGTGCGGCGTACCGCGTCCGGCCTCGACCTCGCGGAAGATCGCCAGCGTCGTCTGGTCCCGCGCGGCCGTATATTTACCGGCGACCTCGCCGTTGTACTTATCCATGAATTCCTCGTGCAGCCCGTTGAGCAGACGCCCGCCCAGCTTGTAGCGGAACGGGTCCCACATGATCGGATCGATGCCGACCAGCGGCGGGAACAGATGGGCGATCGGGAAGAACTGCACCATCTCCATATCGCGCAGCTCCGCCCCGGCCTCCGCGGCGAGGACGTAGCCGTCGCCGGTCATGTTGGTCGAGGCGCTATTGCGCTCGAACACCTCGGTCAGGCCGCCTGTCGCCAGGATCACGGAAGCCGCTGCGATCTCGACCGGCCGCACCTGCTCCATGTCGAAGCCGACCGCCCCGACCGCACGGCCGTCCTCGACGACCACCTTGGTCAACATGACATTCTTGATGCGCCGGATGCTGCTGTCCTTCCAGATCGCCCGCTTCAGTCCGTTCGACGTGGCGCCGCCGGTATTGAGAATGTCGACATAGACGCAGCGCGAGCGCGTATGGCCGGGCGCAAAAGCTTGCGAGCGCGCGCCTTCCTTCGTGCGCGCCCACTTGACGCCGTAGCCCTCCGCTTCGAGTACGACCTCCGGCCCGCGCTCCACGACCGTGCGCACGATCGCCGGATCGGCCAGTCCGCGACTGCCCTTCATCGTATCCTCGAAGTGAACCTGCGGATTGTCGTCGTCCGCTTCCCCGAGCGCCACGGCGACCGTCATTTGCGCCAGGATCGTCGCGCCGCCGCGCCCGATCAGGCTCTTGTCGACGAGGATGACGCTCGCGCCCTTGTCGGCTGCCGCGCGCGCGGCGATCAGACCGGCCGCGCCGGAGCCGACGATCAGCACGTCGGCTTGCAGTTGCAATGCTTCCATCTCAGCTCGCTCCCTTTCCTCTCTTATTGTGCCGCGAGCGATTGCCCGATCGGTTGGACGACGATACCCGCCTGCTCCAGTGAGGAGCGGATTAACTGCGCGAATTCTACGGCGTGGGCGCCGTCGCCGTGCACGCAGATCGTATCGGCCTCGATGGCGATATCCGCGCCTTGGCGGGAAAGCACCCTGCCCTCCTTCACCATCCGGACGACCTGGGCCGCCGACTCCCGATCGTCCGTGATCAGCGCGTCGGGCTGACGGCGCGAGGTCAAGGAGCCGTCCGCCTGATAGGTGCGGTCGGAGAACACCTCGCTAGCCGTGCGCAGGCCGATTTTTCGCCCTGCCTTCACCAGCTCGCCGCCCGCCAGGCCGAACAGGATCAGCTCGGGCGCGACCTTGTACACCGCCTCGGCGATGCCCTCGGAGAGCGCGGCATTTTTGGCGGCCATGTTGTAGAGCGCGCCATGCGCCTTGACGTGCTGCAGGCTGGCGCCCTCGGCGCGGACGAACGCTTGGAGCGCCCCCAGTTGATAGACGACCAGATCGTA
Source organism: Paenibacillus sabuli (assembly GCF_014705605.1). Classification (GTDB taxonomy): domain Bacteria; phylum Bacillota; class Bacilli; order Paenibacillales; family Paenibacillaceae; genus Paenibacillus_D; species Paenibacillus_D sabuli. Next base: position 90,267 of record NZ_JACXIZ010000003.1, on the reverse strand, counting down.
GGCTTCTTGCGGCGAGATGTCCATGTCGCGGCGGCCGAAGCCGGCCAAGTCCTGCAAGCCCGGATGGGCGCCGAGCGCGACGCCGTGCGCGAGCGCCAGCTTGACCGTCCGGCGCATCGTCGCCGGATCGCCGGCATGGAAGCCGCAGGCGATGTTGGCCGACGTCACGTGCTTCAGCACCTCTTCGTCCCGGCCCAGCGTATACGCGCCGAAGCTTTCGCCCATATCACAGTTCAAATCGACAGTTTTCATGATGTGCAGCCTCCTGTGTCTATTAAAATGCGGGCGGCCTCAAAGCACGGAAAGCAAACCGTAATTTGAGGCCATCATCCCGAAGCGAGTTACCTTACTACAGCCATTTGTCCTTCTCTGCGTCGCCCAGGTCGCGCAGCGCCGGCAGATCCGCCATCTCGACATGGCTGCGCGGCACGACGGCGCGCTCGGGGAACACGACCGGCGGCGCAGGCTTCGTGGCGTCAATGATCGCGCCGCTCGACATGCGCGGCGTATTTTTGCCTTCCTTGTTGTATTCCCAGTTGGTCGGCAGCAAGCCCCCGGGTCCGTTCCACTTCGGAATGACGAGCAGATCGCGCTCGGCATCGAAGCGCGTCCCGATCGCCCATGCCACTTCCTCGCCGTTGAACACATCGATATCGTCGTCCACGACGACGATGTGGCGCAGATTTTCCGGCTCGGTATTGAGCGCGGCGAACGCGGCCTTTTTGACATCGGCATCGCGCTCCTTGTGCAGCGAGATGTAGCAGTTCATGCGGCTGTAGAACGGCACATTGACCGTCTTGAGGCTCGGCACGACCGACTTGACGGTCTGATAGATGCTGCCCGAGCGCGGCACGCCGCCCACGACCAGATGCTCGCGGCTGGAAGCCACGATGTCCTGGAAGATGGCATTGGTGCGGTGCGTGATACGCGTGATGCGGATCGTCGGCACGGAGCCGCCGCCCAGATAATGACCGGGCCATTCGCCGAACGGACCTTCCGGATGGTCGGCGTCGGGCAGAATCTCGCCCTCGAGGATAATCTCGGCATGCGCCGGCACGAGCAGATCGTTCGTATCCGCCTGGACCAGCTCGAGCGCCTCGCCCATCAGTCCGCCGGCCGCCTCGTATTCGCCACCGATGCCCTGCACCCGCGACACCGAGCCCATGACGAAGCCCGGATGATGACCGATCGCGATCGCGATCGGCGCCGGTTTGCCTTGCTTGCGGTATTTCTGATAGATCAGTCCGCCGTGATGAGCGCCCAGGAACCATACGCCCATATCGGTCGCATTAAAAATATGATGGCGGTAGATGCCCGCATTGATCAGCCCGGTATCGGGATCGCGAATAATCATGACGCCAGCCGACAGATACGGTCCGCCGTCCAGCGAATTGTGGACCGGGATCGGCAGCTTCGCCAGATCGATATCCCCGCCCTCGATCACGACCTCCTTGACGGTCGCCTGCTCGCGCTCGACGGTGACCGGCGGGATCGGCTTCTGCAGGCGCTCCCCGTAGACCCGCGGGATATCCTGCACCTCGCAGTCCAGATACAGCGCGATGCGCTCGTACGAGGTGAGCAGATTGGACACGCATGAGAGCTCCGAGCCTTCGACCTTGTCGAACAGCAGCGCGGAGTAATCGCCCTTCTCCGCGAGCGCGGCCGCGTAGGCCGTAATGCCGAAGCGCGGCGACACTTCGGTGTCGACCAGCTTGATGCCGCCTGGCTCCGCATCGTTCAATTGCTTGAGGTAGGTGCGCAAATCTTTGGCCATGGGAATCACACTCCTTTAGATGACTTAAACGTGGAGAAGCGTGGTGAAAAGGCCAGTGTGCAAAAAGAACACGTCAGCTTTCGTTTCACCACGCTTGATAACACTAAGGAAGCAGCGACAGATCGACCGCTTGGTCGAATGGAATCGGCTCGGTCAGCACGCCTTCGTCAAGCTGCGATTGATGCACCTTGTCCGCGCCTTCTTCGCTCAGGACGAGCCCTTCCGGCACCTTCCGCAAGTTATTGGTCACTGCGGCCTCCATGACCTCCGGTGTAATCTGGTCGAATTCCTTGAGCATGGCGTCGACCGCGCTGGCCGGGTCCGCCTTGGCGGCCGAAGCCGCTTCGTCGGTCACCGCGAGGAAGCGGCTCATGCCCTCTTCGTGATCCGCTACCCAGTCGGAATCGGCCATAACGACGATACCGGCGAACGGAAATTCCGGATCGTACAGCACGCGGAAGTCGCCCGTCTCGACCATCTGCGAGAGCGTCGGCTCCGACACCATGCCGCCGGCCACCTGATCGCCGTCGATGGCGGCGAACATCGTCGCGCCGCTGCCGGCATTGATGATCGTCACATCCTTGTCCGGATCCAGACCAGCTTCGTTCAGCCCTTCGCTAAGGCCGGTATGCGAGAGGCTGCCGACCTTCGTGACGGCGAGCGTTTCGCCCTTCACGTCCGCCAGCGTTTGGTACGGAGAATCGCTTTTGACGACGAGCGCGTAGCCGACGCCATTGTAGATCTCGCCGAAGGCCTTGACGCCCAGGCCGTTCTTTTGCTGACGCAGCACGTGCTCGTAGGAGCCCAGTACGACGTCGAGGCTGCCGCCGACGAGCGCCTGCACCATATCGGCGCCGGAGCTGAACGTCGTCGCTTCGATGTTGATGTTCGCTTCCTCATAAGCACCGGTGTTCATGCCGATCTGCACGGCGACCGGCGTCATGCCCCCGCCCACGTAGCCGAGGCGAATCGTCGCCTCCTCGGGCGCATCGCTTCCCTCTGCATTGCCGCCGGTATCGGCTCCGGCTTCGTTGTTCGTCCCCCCGTTGTTTCCTCCGCTGTTCGCGCCTCCGTTGTTGCCGCCGCATGCGGCGAGCAGGGCCACCATCAAGACCAGGACAGTGGCAAGCAGCATTTTGTTTCTCTTCATTTCTTGCTCCTCCTCCTTAAAGCTTTGTAATATAATGTCTCCCCCATTCTTGTTGTGGACAACTCGGAATGAAGATAGGTGAAACCGCTAGGGTTAACGATACTTGAGCAACCGCTTGGCCACGATATTGATGACCTGCTCAAGCAGGATTGCAATGAGCATGATGGAGACCAGGCCGGTAAAAATGCCCGTCGTATCCAGCATGTTCGAAGAATACGAGATATAATAGCCCAGTCCGCGATTCGAGCCGACGAGCTCGGCGATAACCGCGCCGATCAAGGCCATCCCGATATTGAGTCGAAGGCTGGTCAGGATCCATACCGTAATCGACGGCAGGACGACCCATCTGAGCTTGTCCCACCAGTTCGCCTTGTAGGTCTTCATCATGTCCATCAGGTCCTTGTCGATATTCCGAATGCCTTCGTAGGCATTATAGAAAGCGACGAAGATGACCATCGCGACCACCATGACGACCTTGGAGCTCATGCCGATGCCGAACCATACGATGAACAGCGGCGCCAACGAGACCCGCGGCAGACTGTAGATGGCCATAATATAAGGATAAATCCATTTTTCGACGACCCCGCTGTAGGCAATGACGATCCCCAGCAGCGTACCGCCCAGCATGCCGATTGCCAGACCCGTGATCGCAATCTGCAGCGTAAAGCTGGCGTGGAACCACAGATCGCCGCTCTCTATCATCTGCAGTAGACGTACGCCGATCAGCGAGGGCTTGCTCACCCAGAAGGAATTGAACGCTCGTCCCGACAGCAGCTCCCACAGCCCGATTGCCAGGACAAACACGGCAATTCGGCCGAGCCATACCGTAGCCGCCGAGCTTTCTCCGCGCAGCCGCGGCTTGCGTGCCTGAGCTTGTGCCTGCTTCATTTCCATTGCCATCTTCAGCGCCCCCTCTCTAGGCTTCCTCAGCCATCTGCAGCCACACCTCGCGCTGCAATGCTTTGAACTGCGGGTCGAACCGGATATCGTAGAACGGACGCGGACGCGGCAGCTCGATTTTGAATTCCGCCTTGATGCGTCCGGGCCGCGCCGTCATGACGATGACGCGGTCGGAGAGCGCGATCGCTTCTTCGATATCATGCGTGATGAACAGGACGCTTTTGCCGACCTTTTCCCAAATACGCAGAAACTCCTCGCCGATCTTCACACGGGTCTGTGCGTCGAGCGGGCCGAATGGCTCGTCCATCAAATAAATGTCCGGATCGTAGGCAAACGTCCGCGCCAGCGCCACCCGCTTCTTCATGCCGCCCGACAGCTGCTTCGGATAAAAGCCGCCGAATCCGCTCAGCCCGACCATCTCCAGCAGCCGATTGACCTCTTGCTCTTGCTCCGCCTTGCTTTTGCCCTTGACCGCCAGCGGCAACCGAACGTTGTCCTGCACCGTCTTCCACGGCAGCAGCGCATCGTTCTGGAAGACCATGCCCACTTGATCCGGGACATCCTTGATCGACTCGCCGTCGATCTTGGCCTCGCCCCGGGCCGGCTTGAGCAGGCCGGAGACGATTTTGAGCAAGGTCGACTTGCCGCAGCCGCTCGGGCCAACGACTGAGACGAATTCGCCGTCCGCGATTTTAAGATTGACGTCCTCGAGCGCTACGGTGTTTTGGCCCTTGGTGTAGTACTCCACTCTGAGATCCCGTATGTCGAGCTTGGGATGGTTGCTGCTTGGCATCGGTCGCCCCCGTCCTTCCTGCGCTTAAAATGGTTTGCTACGATTTCCAGTGACGCTCCGCGCGCTGTTCGAGTCCGCCGCGCAGCGTACGCAACGCGCGCTCGCGCTTGATGATCGCTTGCTCGGCTTCTGCCAGCGATACGCGGCGGAAGCGTACGCGCTCCCCCAGATTCGCCTGCGCGAGCAGCGGCAGGTCCGCCGACAGCACCTGCGCCAGCTTCGGGTAGCCGCCGCTTGTCTGACGGTCGGCCATCAGAACGATCGGGTTGCCATCCGGCGGCACCTGCATCGTGCCGAACGTCACCGCCGCGGACACCATCTCCGTCTTGCGCACCAGATTCAATCCGGGGCCCGTCAGCCGGTAGCCCATCCGATCGGACTGCGGCAGCACCTGGAAGGGCTCCCGCTCCAGTCGCGCCCGACTCGCTTCGTCGAACAGCCCGTACTCCTCGCCCGGCAGGAAGCGGACCGTCGTCTCGCCGCCGTATTGCGGACGCAATTCCGCAGCGACGGTCCAGCCGCTGACCGAGCTCCGCTGCGCCTCGATCGCGAGCAGCAGATTCGCATTGCGTAGCGACAGCCGGCCCAGCGGCACCCGGTCCTGCGCCCGCAGCGGCCGCCCCTCATAGCCTCCAATCGCGGCTCGCAGATAGGTCGATCGGCTCTGCATGCGCTCCGGGACATCGATGCCGCCTGCGAAGGCCACATAGGCCCTGCAGCCTGCGCCGGTCATCCCGCCAAAAGCGAGCCGGCTGCCGCGTCCGGCATAGATCGTGCGCCACAGCGGCACGGGCTCGCCGTCAAGACGCGGCCGGAGGTCGCCGCCGCATACGGACAGCAAGGTCGGATCCTCCAGCTCGATCTCCGGGCCGACCATCGTCACTTCCAGACCCGCCGCGTGCTCCTCGTTGCCGACGAGCAGATTGGCCGTCCGGAGCGCAAAGCCGTCCATCGCCCCGCTGACGATAACGCCGTACTTCTGCGCGCCATGGCGCCCCAGATCCTGAACCGTCGTCAGCAGGCCCGGCTTGTGAATCTTCAGGCTCATGGACTCTGCTCCTTCCACGCGTCATACTCGGCACGTGCAATCGGTCGAAAACGGACGAGATCCCCCGCCTTGAGCAAGGCCGGCGGCTGCTCGCCGGGCAGGAAGAGCTGCGTCGGCGTCCTGCCGATGAGCTGCCAGCCGCCCGGGGTCTCGATCGGGTAGACCCCGGTCTGATCGCCGGCGATGCCGACCGTCCCCGCGGGAATCGCCAGCCTCGGCGTCTCGCGGCGCGGCGTCCGGATGCGTCCCGACATGCCGCCCAGATAAGCGAATCCCGGCGCGAAGCCCAGCATATAGACCAGATACTCGGCCCCGCTATGGATGGCAACCACTTCCTCCGTCGTTAGATGGTTCACGCGGGCGACCGTCTCCAGATCCGGACCGAACTCGCCGCCGTAACAGACAGGAATCGTTACAGTGCGGGGCGCTTCCGGCGGCGCCTCGCCCAGTTGGTCGAGCAAGCCTTCCAGTCGGCTCTTGGCCAGCACATAAGGCGACTGTCCCTCATGCGCGGCTTGATCGCCATAGGCTTCGAGCACGGCCAGCGGCTCGTAATAGACGGTGACGCTCTGGAAGGCCGGCACTTGCTCGATCATCCCCGTGAACGGATGGTGCTCCACATATTCCGCAAACTGTCTAACCCTTGCATTGGTGTCGACGCTGATGTCGTCGCCGAGCACGACCACGACTGCCGCGTCGCCCAATGGATGCATTCGGACCGTGCGCACTTTTTCCTGGTTCATCTCATCCTCCCGGAAAATCGGAGCGGCCTGCGTCCGTCTTCCGTAATCTGTTCCGAATTTCGGAATGGCTTTCCCTATATTCGGACCTACTTATACGATGATTATACTTGGAATAGGCTCGTTTGCAAGAGGAATTGCGAATTTTGTTGAAATTTGTTTAGTTTAGCTTATCCCATTGGGCACTCCGTTCATTCTTTTTCGCCGCTTGCTTTCCAGGCTTTCATTTTACAGGGCAGCGCGTGTATACTTTTGGAAGATAGGAGGCGCTCCCGGATGTCCATACAGAGCAAAAACAAAACGCTCGTCCGCGCGATGGACGTGCTGCAATTATTCGTCGGCCATCCCAAGCTGACCCTCAACCAAATGACCGCGCTGTGCGGAATACCGAAAACGTCAGTCCATCGGATGGTGCATTCGCTGGAGGAAATGGGCCTGTTGACCAAGGAGTCCGACGGCGCTTACCGGCTCGGACTGCTATTCCTGCATTATGGCCAGCTCGTCGCCGAACGGCTCGATATCCGCCACGCGGCACTCGGCGTCATGCGCGGCCTGCGCGACGAGATCGGGGAGGCCGTCCATCTGGTCATGCGCGAGGGCAAGGAATGCATCTATATCGAAAAGCTCGATACCGATCAGCCGGTCCGCCTGTTCACCAAAATCGGCCGCAAAGCGCCGCTGTATGCCGGCGCCTCGTCCCGCGTCATCCTCGCCTTCCTTCCGGAGGAGGAGCGGGAGCGCTATCTCGCCGATACCGAGCTGGCCGTGATCGGCACCGGCACAATCACGGACAAGACCAAGCTGCGCCATGCCCTGCAGCAGTGCAGGCAGAGCGGCTACAGCTTCAGCCGCGCCGAGCTGGAGAATTACACCGCCGAGCTCAGCGCCCCTGTGTTCAATTACACCGGCGGCATCGCGGCGGCGCTCAGCATCGCCGGTCTGGAGGTCCGCTTCGACGACCGCAGCATCCCCGAGCTGGCCGAGCGCCTCAAACGCGCAGCGGCCGAGCTCTCCTATGAGCTCGGCTGGAACGGATCGTTAACCTCGTGAACCTCTTGATAGACAAAACCCCTTAATGGACAGAACGGTGAATGGTCCGAGGGTCAACGCTTGCCGCTGCGCGGCAAGCGCGTGGCCCACCACACCCACCAGATGATCAGCGGCTGAAAAGCCAATCTGCCCCACAAAAGCGCCGCACTCGTCTCTTCCTGGCCGGGCGCGGGCACACCGGCAATGGCAGCGTAAATGTTGGCGGGAAAAATCAAGATTAAATAGATCGCCGTCCAGTTCCCGGCCCTGCGGCGAAACGCTGGCAGTTGAATCAGCACCGCCAGCAGCAGCTCGACCCCCCCGGTCACATAGACGATTTCGAGCCGCCATGGCACGAAGGACGGCAGCATCGCCGCGAACCCTTCCGCTTCTCTGAAGTGATACGCGCAAGCGGCCGCAAAAAACACACTGAATAGCACAAGCGCGATCGCCCGGGGGACGGTTGTCCGGTAGCTCCGCATCATGATTTGCCCTCCGCCGCTGCGATGCGCTCCAGCGCCTCCAACTGCTCGATCAGCGCCTCGCGCGAAAAATGCTCGCCGATAAACACCGCCACGTCATGCACCTCGCCCTGCGGATCGATGCGCATGAAATCAGACTCGCGAAACGCGTACTGAAATAAAAAGCGGCTCGGCGTATCGCGAAACGTCACGATGCCTTTGGCGCGAAACACCCGCTCCGGCAATCCGGCCAGCAGCGCCTCGAACGCTTCGCTATCCACGGGCGCCCGAAAATAATGGGTGTGGGCCATCACATGATCATGCGTAGGATGAATCGGCGCTTGCCCCGCAGGCGGTTCCGCCGCAGAAGGCTCCGCGGCACGCGGAGGCGCCACCGGGCCGCGTCTCAGAAAAAGCCCCGGCTCCACCTGGCAGTGCTCCGTCACGACAAGTGCGGCGAGCGGATTCCACTCCCGGACGAGCTGCTGCACCTCGACCAGACGCTCCGGATCGAGTCGATCGGCCTTGTTGACAAGCAATCCGGTCGCACAGCGGACCTGCTCCCGCATGAGGCGCAGCGACGCGCCGCCACGGCGCCGCAGCTCCAGCAGACCCGGCCCGTCCACGACGACCGTCACCGACTGCAGCTCGATCCTCGCGACCATCGCCGTCTCCGTCACGCCGTCGATGATCTCGAGCGGATTCGCCGCCCCGGTCGATTCGATCACGATCACATCCGGCTGTTCCGACTCCACCAACCGCGTCAACGCGAGACCCAGATCGCCCCGGATCGAGCAGCAGATACAGCCGCCCAGCAGCTCCTGCATGGGTACCTGTGCGCCCACGAGCTGTCCGTCCAGGTTCACCTCGCCCAGCTCGTTCATGATGACGGCTGCCCTGACGCCCTCGGCCCGATACTGCTCCAGCACGCGCATGAGCAGCGTCGTCTTGCCGCTGCCCAGGAATCCGGACAGGATGTGGACCGGAATCGCAGGAGCGGCGGCTTGATGATGTTCGCTTGTCATAGGTTCGAACTCTCCTTCTTGCTTGGCGTCACAATTTAAAAAGTGTGCTTAAAAAGCAAAGCCGCCGTGTCCGAAATACGTTTCCGACCGCCGTTCCTCCCCGATTCCTTGAATCTAACCCTCTCAGAGGAAGGAATCGAGGAGCAAAATGGCGGGCGCTGAAACGTTCTGCAAGAACGTACTTCGAAAGCATATGCTTTTCTCCAACGCATTTTCGGCCACTCTGGCACTTTTTTATCACACTTTTTAAGCTTGACGCTTTTTATTTAATGGCCCGCTTGGCGGGCTTGCGCGCGAGGTAGTGCTCCATCATCTGCTTGAGGGCGTCGAAGCGCACCGGCTTGGCGATGAAGTCGTGCATGCCCGCTTCCAGACATTTCTCGCGGTCGCCGGCCAGCACGTTGGCCGTCATCGCGACGATGAAGGGACGCTCCTCCTGCGGAAGAACCTTCGCGATCTCGCGGGTCGCTTCGCGACCGTCCATCCGGGGCATCTGGATATCCATGAGGATCAGGTCGTAGCGCTTGCTGGTCGCCAGCTCGACCGCTTCCTGGCCGTCGGCGGCAATGTCCGCATAGAAGCCCAGCTTCTCCAGTAGCCGCAGCGACAGCTTTTGGTTGATCTCGTTGTCCTCCGCCACGAGGATGCGGTAATCCTGTCTCTCCTGAGGGCCGCAATGGCGCTCCTCCGCGGCAGCCGAGTTCTCGTCCTCTAGCAGCTCGGTAAAAGAAAAAGGCTGATGGATATCGGCCTCGAGAAGCCCGGCATGCTCGGCCGTTCCCGCCTCTTGCAACGGAAGCTCGTGCGGCTTGACGCAAATGGTGAAGATAAAGGCCGTTCCGCGCGGAGCGTTGGGCTCCACCCGGATGCCGCCGCCCATCAACTCAATCAAGTTCTTGCAGATGGCCAGTCCCAGCCCGGTCCCGCCATACTTGCGCGTCATGGACGAATCCAGCTGCGAGAACGGCTGGAACAAGAGCGGCAGCTTTTCCTCCGGGATGCCCACGCCGGTATCGCGCACTTCGATCTCAATGACCAGCGTGCTGCCATAATCGGATTTGAGCCGGGCGTTCACCTCGATGCTGCCTTCCTCCGTGAATTTGACTGCGTTGCCGACCAGGTTAATCAGAATTTGACGCAGCTTCGTGACGTCGCCTTCAATATAGTCCGGCAACAGCGGATCGAGACCGCACACGATCTGGAGCCTGTCGCTGATGGACTTGGCCGTGAACAGGTCGAAGGTTTCGCCGATGCAGCTCGACAGCTGAAACGGCACCTCCTCCAGCTCCATCTTGCCCGACTCAATCTTGGAGTAGTCCAGAATATCGTTGATGATGGACAGCAGCGCATCGCCGCTCTTGTGAATGATTGCGGCGTATTCCCGCTGGTCCTTGGACAGCTCCGTCTCCATCAGCAGCGTGGACATGCCGATGATGCCGTTCATCGGCGTGCGGATCTCGTGACTGACCATCGCCAGGAATTCCGTTTTGGCGCGCGCCGCAATCTCCGCGCTCTCCTTGGCTTCCACGAGCTCCTGCTCGAATTGCTTGCGGGAGGTGATGTCGCTGACTGTACAAGCGTAGATGCGCTCCTCGTCCACCAGAGCCATCCCGAGCTGAATCTCGGCGTCAAAGGTCCGGCCTTCCTTCGTGACCAGCACCGTCTGCAGCTGACGCGCCGCTCCGGGGTCCGCAATGGACAAGTCCTCCTTGCCGTCCTCCAGTGAAGGCACCAGACGCGTGATCGGTCCGCCAACGATCTCCGTCTCCGCGTATCCGAACATCCGCTCCAGCGCCGGGTTCACCGTCAGCACCGTGCCATCCTGATCGTAGGTAATCATGGTGTTGATCGAGGTCTCGCCGACGACGCGCGCCTGCGCCTCCGTTTTGCTCAGCTTGTAGGCGGTGCGCATGAGCTCCTTGTTCATCTTCTCCAGCTCGCGCGTTTTTTGATGCAGCAGTTCAGTCTGCATTTGCAGCTTTTTGTTGCTCACGTACAAGTTGACGAAGCCCTCGATTTTGGTGCGCAAAATCTGCGGCACGAACGGCTTCAACATATAGTCGATCGCGCCGACCGAATAGCCGGTAAAAAAGTGCTCGGACTCCTGGCTCGTGGCCGAGATGAAAATAATCGGGATTTCCTTCGTCTTTTCGCGCGACTTGATCAACCGCGCCGTCTCGAAGCCGTCCATGCCCGGCATTTGCACATCGAGCACAATGACGGCGTAATCGTTTTTCAGCAGGCTGCGCAGCGCTTCCTCGCCGGAGAGGCATTTTATCAAATTATAATGTTCGTGATCCAGCACCGCCTCGAGGGCCAGCAAATTATCCGGATTGTCGTCCACCAGCAAAATATTGATCGGCATCTCCAACGTATTCACCCTTATTCACCCGCCTTACCGATTTCGAGAATTCGAGCTTGGATTATGTGCTTATTGTTTTTTGCGATAGAGCCGGCTCTGGGCGCCAATCTCCTCGTACGCGTCCGCATGCCGTGTAAAATTAATGGACTCCTTGGTCCCGAGCGCGAGTACTCCGAACATGCTCAAGCTGTCATAGAGCAAGCTGTGCACGTGATCTTGGAGCTGCTTGTTAAAATAAATCATCACATTGCGGCAAAAAATGACATTGAATTCGTTAAACGAGCTGTCGGTCACCAAATTATGCTGGGCGAACACGATGTTGCGCTTCAAGTCGGATTGAAAAATGACCGAATCGTACTTGGCCGTATAATAGCTGGAGAAGGTCGCCTTGCCGCCCGCCTCCTGATAATTGCGCGTAAATTGCTGCATGCGCTCCAGCGGGTAGACGCCCTTCTGGGCTACGGCCAGCACATTCGCGTTCATATCCGTAGCGTAGATGCGCGCCTTGTCGTACAGTCCTTCCTCCTCCAGCAGGATCGCCATGGAGTAAGCTTCCTCGCCGGTCGAGCAGCCCGCATGCCAGATGCGGATGAACGGATACGTGTGCAGCAGCGGGGCCACCTGCTCGCGAAAGACGCGATAAATCTCCGGGTCCCGAAACATTTCGGTCACATGAATCGTCATGTCCGACAGCAGACGGTCCATGCAGGCGCGATCATGCAGCACCTTCTCCATCAGACCGCTCACTGTCGACAGTCGCTCCGCGTGTACGCGATGCCAGATGCGGCGCCGAATCGACGAAAAAGCATAGTCGCGAAAATCGTAGCCGTAGAGTCGAAACAGCGCTTCAAGCAGCAATTCCACCTCAATGCGCTCTCGCTCTTCATCGTGTATGTTGGCCATATTATTTGTATAACCACACTCTCATTAGCGACAATAACTGCTCGGTATTGACCGGCTTGGCGATATAATCGGAGGCCCCGGCGTCGATACACTTGTCGCGGTCGTCCTTCATCGCCTTGGCGGTAACGGCAATAATCGGCAGCTTGTCATATTTGGACTGCTTGCGAATCTCGCGCATCGTCTCGTAGCCGTCCATCTCCGGCATCATAATATCCATCAGGACCAGATCGATGCCGGGCTGCTTATCCAACTGCTCCAAGGCCTCGCGACCGTTCTCCGCGAAGGTGATGTTCATATGATAGCTTTCCAGCACGCTCGAAAGCGCGAATACATTGCGAATATCGTCGTCGACGATCAAAATATCCTTGCCCTCGAAGATCGTCTCGATGTTGTGGAGCTTGCGCAGCATACTGCGCTTCTCCTCCGGCAGATCGGCCTCTACCCGGTGCAGGAACAGCGTCGTCTCGTCCAACAGGCGCTCCGGGGACTTGACATCCTTGATAATGATCGTGCCTGCATACTTCTTGAGCTTGAGCTCTTCCTTGTACTCCAGCTCGCGGCCGGTGTAGATGATAATCGGCAAGTCGTGCATGCTCTCGTCGCCGCGAATCGCGTCTAGCAGCTCGAAGCCGGAGATATCCGGCAGACCGAGATCCAGCACCATGCAGTCGAAATGATGCTGCTGCAGTTCGGCCAGTGCCTCCGCGCCTGTCGAGACCCCTGTGATGAGCACGTCGTCGTGCCCGATCAGCTCGACGATGCTGTTGCGCTGCGCCGTGTCGTCCTCGACGACAAGCAGCCGCTTCAGATCGCGTTCCAAAAACGATTCGATCTGCGTGAAAACCTGCTCCAGACTGCGCTTGTCGGTCGGCTTTTTGAGGTAAGCGATCGCCCCCATCGCCAGGCCGTGCTGGATGTCGTCCACGACGGAAATGACATGGACCGGGATATGCCGCGTGTCGGAATGGTGCTTGAGCTGATTGAGCACGGTCCAGCCGTCGATGACCGGCAGCTGGATATCGAGCAGGATCGCGTCCGGCTTGTACGTGCGGGCATAAGCCAGCCCTTTGTCGCCCTGCAGAGCGACGATGCCCTTGAAGCCGCGCGAGTGTGCGATGTCCAGCAGCACCTTGGCGAAGTTCACATCGTCCTCCACGATCAGGACGACCTTGTCGGAGGGCTCGATCCGTTCCGAATCGTCCTCGATCTCCGTCTGCAGCACGCTCATCCGCTCGCTCGCCGCAGCCGCAGCCGGCTCGCGCGCCGGCGCTGCCTGCCGTTCCACCGCCTGCGGCGCACCTCCGTCCTCGCGCTCCTCTTCGCGCTGCGCCAGCACATCGTCGTGCAGCTCGCGCGAATTGTTCTCGCCTGCGACATGGAATTCCGGCAGGTACAACGTGAAGGTACTGCCCTTGCCTTCCTCGCTGTGCAGCCTGATCGTCCCGCCGAGCAGCCCGGCCAGTTCGCGGCTGATCGCCAGCCCGAGTCCGGTGCCGCCGTATACCCGGCTCGTCGTGCCGTCCACCTGCTGGAAGGCCTCGAAAATCAACTGCTGCTTATCCTCCGGAATCCCGATGCCGGTATCCTTGACCTCAAAGGCGATCATCGTCTCGTTGTCGCCATCCAGTCCATGCTCTTCTTGCTCGGCTGTCCGAATCGTGAACTGGACGGAGCCGCTGGACGTGAATTTGAAAGCATTGGACAACAGGTTTTTGATGATCTGCTTGACGCGATGGCTGTCGGTATACATTTCTTCCGGCACGCCGGCTTCGACCTTCGTTTCGAAGGCGACGTTTTTTTGCAGACTGACCGGCGAGAAGTTGCGGCGGAAGTACAGATCCAGCTCCTCGATCGGCACATGCTCGACGACGACGTCCATCTTGCCGGCGCTGATTTTGGAGATATCGAGAATCTCGTCAATCAGCTTGAGCAGATCGCTGCCCGAGGAATGAATCGTCGTTGCGTATTCGACCTGCTTGCTCGTCAGATTCCCGTCCTTGTTGTCCGACAGCATCTGCGAGAGAATCAGCAGGCTGTTGAGCGGCGTCCGCAGTTCGTGCGACATATTGGTCAAAAATTCGGACTTGTATTTGGAGGACATCGCCAGTTGCACGGTCTGCTTCTCCAGCGTTGCCTTCGTCTTTTCGATTTGTTCGTTCTTTTGCTCCGTCTGCTTCATCTGCAGCTCCAGCATATGCGTTTTCTGCAGCAGCTCTTCGTTGGTCTGCTCCAGCTCCTCCTGCTGACTCTGCAGCAGTTCCTCGGACTTTTTGAGCTGCTTCGTCTGCTCCTCCAGCTTCTCGTTGGAGCGCCGCAGCTCCTCCTGCTGGGTAGTGAGCTCCTCGGACTGGGTCTGCAACTCCTCGCCCATCGCCTGCGATTCGCGCAGCAGCTCCTCGACCTTGAGCCGGCCGAACAGATTGTTGACGATCACGCCCAGCGATTCGGCGGTCTCCGCGAGCAGACGCTGCTCCAGCTCCGTGAACGGGCGCAGCGAGGCCAGCTCGATGACGCCGAGCACCTGCTGCTGATCATGCACCGGGATCAGCACCAGATGACGGGGCGGCGTACTGCCCAGTCCAGTGCGCACCTTGACGTAATCCTCCGGCAATTGGTCGGTCTGAATGATCTTGCCGTCTTGGGCGCACTCGCCGACCAGGCCTTGCCCGAAGACGTAGAGCTTCTCGAAGATGCTTTCATCTTCAAAAGCAAAGGCGCCCTGCGCTTTGAGAAACTGCTGCTCCCCGAAGCCCTCGCGCACATAGAGCACGCCGTAGTGCGCGCCGACAAGCGGGGTAATGGCGCGAATAAATTCGCGGCTGACGCTGGCCAGCTCCGTATCGCTCTGGATCGTCAGCGACACCTGGGCCAGATTCGACTTGACCCACGACTCGTCCGCCACCTGACGATTGTACGCCTCCTCGCGCTGAACCCGTGCCTCGAGGTCTTCGGCCAGGCTGTTGAACACCTTGGCGACATCGCCGAATTCGTCTTTACGAATATTTCGAATGCGCGTCGTGGAGTCGACCGTACCGGACGCGAAGCCGCGAATCATCGTCGAGAGACTCTGCAAGCCGACATTCAGATTCCACATGTTCCACAGCAGCGCGCCGATGGCCGCCAGCAAGCCGATCCCGGTCACCACATTCATCAAGGTGAAGGTCGAACGGTTGCTGCGAATCGATTCCTCGAAGGCGTCGTCCATCGCATGCCGGTGATATTCCGCCAGATCGTTGGCCCGCTGCACGAGCGCGTCCTGCACGCCCAGTCCTCTGGAGGCGCGCAGATCGATGGCCGCCTCCGCATCGCCTGCGCTCACTAGCGTGATTACCTGCTCGGCGTACTCCACGTACGCCTCGCCGGCGCTGGTCACGTCGCTGAGCAGCTGGCGCTCCAGCGCCAGCTCGGCCTGCTCTTCCATCGTTTCGAACGACGCTACCGCTCGCTGCGCGGCATCCTCGATGATCGGCAGATTCGCCTCCACCGTCTCGGGCGTCGGATCGGTGAGAAGATTGGAGATCCCCTTGGCAATCTCGTTGACCTCGCCTCTCACTTCAAAGGCCAACAGCATTTTTTGATACCGGTTGTCATTGAGTGTGTGCAATTCACGACTTTGGATATTAATATTGTTAATGCCGGCACCGGCCAAAGCGATCAACACCACGATCATGACAATGGATGCGACCAGCAGCTTCGTCTTGATTCTCATCGTCCGCTCCCCCACGTATGTCTTCGTTTGCCTGTGTTGTTTATTCGTTGTTTTTCATCATACCGCATCTTTTCTTGGTTCGCTACAGTTCGACGCAAACGCCAATTTTCACCTTTGGCGCATGCGACGTTCTATTGTTGCACGACAGCACACAAAGGCAAGACAAGCTTCCGGAGAAGACTTGCCTTACCTTGGATTATATATGCAATTGGATCCTGACACTATGGACGCCTGTGTGATCACGCCAAGGAAGCCACGATAAGGAGCTGCCCTCTTCCTTGTCGACTAAACCGTTCCGCTTCGTCCGCAGCCATGCCAAGCTCGAGCAACCGCTCATGCAACTCTTGATTACCGTCATAGCGATCCAGCCTTGCCATGCAGTTAAAAAAACCTTCGGCTGCGACTCCAAGCCTGCTGCTCCGACCCAGGTCGACCGTAGAACGAAACCGATCGCCCTTGTGCGCCAACACCCAAATGTCGTCATGCGTGTATCCTCTCTGACTCAAGTCGCGCACGGCATCGATTGCCGCGGCGCCGGAATCGAGCACTTGCACTGAATTATGCATTGCGATTCCCCCTTGTCATTACCCCACGCTTGCGCCAACGAAACAGCCGCATCAATTTTTTTTGCTGCTCAATGCTAATCGTTTGACCAAAATGCCTGTACGGACGCAAGCTGCTTCGTACCCTCCGCATAAAACAGCTTGAGACTGGCCGGATCGCCGCGATACAGCAAGCCGTCCTCTGCGAGTTGATCGGGCGGCCCCAGCCGATCAAGCAGCGACTCCATATCCATGTCAATCACTTCCGTGCCGATCATTACCCCGGTTGCGGAGACGGGAACGAGCAGATAAGCGATGGCATCGTCTGTGAATCCGACACGCATATGCCCATAGTCCAGCTCACGCCGATCCGGCAGGACCGGGTCGGCCTCTTCGCTTAGCGGCGCGCCCAGCATGTCTCGCACACGCTGTTCGTCGTCGCTGAGCCGGATGCCGTTGATGCTGTCAAATGCTTGGTTTTCCTGCAATTCGCCGCGGACATCGGGGCGCACCGGGGCAGAGAAGGCACCGTACACATCATTGTGAAGGCGAAGCAAAGTATGCTCTGCTGCAACCGCCCATGAAGGATCGCGGTCTGTCTCCGTCCAGGCGTACGTTAAACTGGCGGGAGCCTGCAGAGGCGGAACCATCGCACAGGTTGCGGCGAAACATCCCAGCGCGACGGCCAGCAGTATCTTCTTCATATCGCAGTCCCCTCGCTGCCTGAATGTGTTTTTGCCCGAATCGCGGGCTGTTTTTCCGATGTTCATTTTTTACCCGACCTCTTACCCGCTTAAACACACGGGAGAAACGGCTACCCCATCGTTTCAGAGTCGCGATACGGCGGGTAAGTATCGATGCACGTTATACTGGTGACGAGGGGTTGAAGGGCATGCAAATCGAGAGCTTTTACCACGCGCCGCGCAGCAATTGGTCGTATACGTACGATAAGCATACGATTCATCTGCGGCTGCGGACGAAGCGGGATGATGTGGAGGAGGTCGTCGTCGAAGCGGGCGACAAGTACGACTGGGAGGGCCACTCCGACGATCATCCGATGGTCAGAATTGCGGCCGATTCGCTGTTCGATTATTGGGAAGTCGGCATTCGTCCGCAGCACAAGCGTCTCTCGTATTGCTTCCGTATTCGCGCAGGCAGCGAAACGTTATGGATGACCGAGAGCGGCGTCCATTCAGAGCGCGCGACCCCGCCCGGCGGTTATTACGAATACCCCTATATTCACGCAATCGATATTTTTTCCGCGCCGGAATGGGCCAAATCGGCGGTTTTTTACCAAATCATGCCGGATCGCTTCGCAAACGGCGACCCGGATAACGACCCCGAGCATGTCCGCCCATGGGGCGTAGAAGTGACGCACGAGTCCCATTTCGGCGGCGATCTGCAAGGTGTGCTGGACCATTTGGATCATTTGAGCGAGCTTGGCGTCAATGCCATCTATTTCACGCCGCTGTTCACCTCGCCCAGCAATCACAAATACGATACAGTCGATTACCGCGAAGTCGACCCGCAATTCGGCGACAAGGCGTTGCTCCGCAAGGTGGTGGACGCATGCCACAAGAGGAACATCAAGGTCGTGCTGGACGCCGTGCTCAATCACTGCAGCGAGGATTTCGAGCCCTTTCGCGACGTGCTCGAAAAGGGCGAGGACTCGGCATACAAGGACTGGTTCCACATTCACAAATTCCCTCCGGCTGTCGAGGACGGCAAGGCCAATTACGAAACGTTCGGCTTTTTCGGGCACATGCCCAAGCTGAATACCGCCAATCCCGAAACGAAGCGATATTTGCTGGAGTTGACAGAATACTGGATGAACGAGCTCGGCATCGACGGCTGGCGACTCGATGTCGCCGACGAGGTCGATCACCATTTTTGGCGGGAGTACCGTCAGGTCGTCAAAAAAATGAATCCCGAGGCTTATATTATTGGAGAGGTATGGAGCGACTCGATGACGTGGCTTCAGGGAGATCAATTCGACTCGGTCATGAATTATCCGTTTGCCAACACGGCGCTCGATTTTTTTTCCGGCGCCGGCATGGACGGCGCGCATTTTGCGAATCGGCTGAGCGCGCTGCTGATGCGCTATCCGCAGCAGACCAACGAGGTGATCTTCAATTTGTTATCCGGACACGACATCCCGCGTGTGCTGACGCGGCTGGGCGAAGACAAGCGCAGAGTCAAGCTGGCCGTGGTATTCCTGATGACCTACATTGGCACGCCTTGCATCTTCTATGGGGATGAGATCGGCCTCAAGGGCGGCGATGATCCGGACTGCAGACCGTGCATGGTCTGGGAGGAGGAGCGTCAGGATCGGGAGCTGTTCGACTTTTATCGGCTCTTGATCGGCCTGCGCAGCGAGCACCCGGTGCTCCGCCGCGGCCACTTCCGCTTCCTCAAGTCCGATATCAGCGATCTGCGCATCGTCTACGAGCGGCTTGACGAGGAAATGCATATGACCGTCTGGATGAACAACACAGAGGAACCCGCGACGCTCGCTCACCCGATGGAGACGGACGATTGGCAGGATGCGCTGAGCGGCGAAGCCGTCCCGTTGACGGACGGCGAGCTGCGCGTGGAGCTCGCGCCGCTCGACTACCGCATCCTTTATCGTACGATTAGCTGAGGCTAAACGGACTTCCTATAATTTCAACTTAAGACCTGCCCGTATAGTTCCTTGTACCGCGAAGCGGATTCGCGCCAGCTGTAATCGCCGCGCTGCGCGCTGGCGACAATCCGCTTCCAGTGCTCGGGCTGGCGATACAACGAGGCGGCCCGGCGAATGGTGTACAGCATATCGTGCGCATTATAGTTGGCAAAGGTAAAGCCATTGCCTTCGCCGGTGTCTTCTTCGTAGGCGAGCACCGTGTCTTTGAGCCCGCCGGTCTCCCGCACGATCGGCACGCTGCCGTAGCGCATCGCAATCATCTGGCTGAGGCCGCACGGCTCGAATTGCGACGGCATCAGGAAGAGATCCGAGCCGGCGTAGATCCGTCTGGCCAGACACTCGTCGAAGCCGATGTAGACAGCCAGCTTGTCCGCATAATGTTGCGCCGTCGCCCCGAACAGCCCTTCGTAATGCGGCTCGCCGCTGCCCAGTACGACCAGTTGAACATCGTCTTGAGCCATGAGCTCGTGCAGCACATGCGCGATCAGATCAAGGCCTTTTTGCGCGGTCATGCGCGTGACCATGCCGATCAGCGGCGTTTTGTTGGAGCGTCGCAAGCCGAGCTCGCGCTGCAGCGCGCCTTTATTGGCCAGCTTTTTGGTCAGACCGGTGCGGTAATTGTGCGCCAGGCAGGTGTCGGCAGCGGGATTGTAGCTCTCCTCGTCGATGCCGTTGACGATGCCGGTGAGCGCGTATCCGCGCGCGCGCAGCGCACCGTCAAGGCCTTCGCCGAAGTAAGGGGTACGAATTTCATCGGCGTAGGTGCGGCTGACGGTCGTGACGCAGTCTGCGTATACGATGCCGCCCTTCATGAAGCTTACGCCGCCGTTGAATTCGAGCCGATCGGGATGGAAATATCCCGCGTCCAGCCCGAGCAATTCATCCAGGATGCTGTAAGGAAATACGCCTTGGTAACGCAGATTGTGAATGGTATAGATCGTACGGATTCGCGCATAGAACGGATCATGGCGGTAATGACGCGTCAAGAGCGGCGCGATCATGCCGGCATGCCAGTCATGCGCGTGAATGAGATCAGGCTGAAAGTCCGCTAGCGGCAAAAGCTGCAGCACGGCGCGGTTAAAAAACGCAAAACGTTCGCCATCATCGTAATGCCCGTACAAACTGCCGTCACGCGCTCCGAAGTAGTATTCGCTGTCGAGAAAATACCAGGTGACGCCCTCGTGCTCCAATTCAAACAGTCCGCAATAGGCGCTTCGCCAGCCGACCGGCACTTCGGTATGCCCCACAAAGCGCATCGCCGATACGTAACGTTCGGGGATCGTTTTGTATTTGGGCAGCATGATGCGGGCGTCGACGCCTTGGGCAATCAAGGCCTTGGGCAAGGCTCCGATGACATCTGCCAGCCCGCCCGTCTTGACAAACGGACTTCCCTCCGCAGCGGCAAACAAAACCTTCATCTCACTCTCCCACTTTCTCTATCCAATTTGTTTGTGTAGACAACGCCTTGCGCATGAACTCGGCTGCATGGATCTACTAATTCGACAGCTTCGCAAGCTCTCCCTGCCTCCAGCTCCTGCAGCGGGGCAAAAAAGGCAGTTTTCTTCTTATTACCACTCCAGAGCGCACGCGACGCAGCAGTGTAACACATATTGTGAAAGTTCACAAAACGTTTTAATTCCCGTTATTTCCCATACCCGCCCCTTCACTCATCGGTTTCAACCTTGGCGGACAGCGTGTAAATACTCCATACGAAGCTTACGAAGCAACCACACAGGAGGGATTGTTGATGCGTTCGACAACATGCGTGGCTATGATTCTTGCGGGCGGGGAGGGGCGACGGCTTAATCCGCTGACCAGCAGGCTGGCCAAGCCCGCCGTACCGTTCGGCGGCAATTACCGAATCATCGACTTTTCGCTCAGCAACTGCCGCAATTCCGGACTTGACCGGATCGGCGTGCTGACGCAATATATGGCCGATTCGCTGCACCGCCATATCGGCGATGGAGCGCCATGGCTGAAGGACGGACAAGGCGAACTCGACTTGCTTGAAGGTTGCAGCGATGCAGGGACGGATGGCTACTGCGGCACCGCGGATGCCATTTATCGGAATCTCGATTATCTGGAGCGCCACAACCCCGAGCATGTGCTGATTCTGTCCGGCGACCACATCTACCAGATGGATTACAGGGCGATGCTGGACAAGCATTTGGAGACCGATGCAGACGTGAGCGTAGCCGTCCATCGCGTGCCTTGGGAGGAAGCTTCCCGCTTCGGTGTTCTGACGGCGGATGAATCGATGCGGGTTACCGGCTTCGCGGAAAAGCCCGCCCGGCCGCAGAGCAACTTGGCCTCGATGGGCGTGTACGTGTTCAGGTGGCGCTTTTTGCGCGAGCAATTGCTCGCGGACGCAGCCAATACCACTTCCAGCCACGACTTCGGCAAGGATATTCTGCCTGGACTGATTGGCACGTCCTCCCAGATCCTCGCTTATCCGTTCGAGGGGTACTGGCGCGATGTTGGCACCGTCGACAGCCTGTGGGACGCCCACATGGACCTGTTGCGGGGCAGGCTGGAGCTGGAGCGCGCGGATTGGCCGTTGTATACCAGAGACGCCTTTCCCGCACAGAGCGCATATTGCCATCCGCATAGCGAGGTGCACGAGTCGCTCGTGCAGCAGGGCTGTGCCATAGAAGGCAATCTGTATCGGTCGATACTTTCCTGCGGTGTGCGCGTCGGTCAGCGCTCGCGGGTCGAGGAGAGCATCGTCATGCCCAACGTGCGGATCGGCCGGGATGCCGTCATTACCAACGCGATCGTCGGTGAAGGCGCCATTATTGAAGACGGAGCCGTCGTCGGGAGCGACATCGGCGAGATTACGGTCGTCGCGCCGGACGAGTTCGTCTTTGCCCGCGGCTCTTCCGTGCTTGAGGTCCCCGGGCGCCTGCTGCGCGGCATGTACAAGGCCGGCGTCACGACCCGCACAGGAGCGTAAAAAAAAACCGCCATTTTGCGCAATCGTTGCGAGTTATCGCAAAGGTTGCGCATTTTGCGTTTATTGCGCTGCGCCATGCCGATCAGGTACAATGATTCATCATGGCGGCCGGACGAAGCTGCCACCCGTACAAGGCGGTGATTGGACATGGCACGATGGCTGGGCGCGCTGACGGAGCAGCTCACGCTGCGCAAGCGCATCATTTTCATATTCGCGGCGGGCATTCTCATCCCCTTCATCATCACGACGCTCGTCTCCAACCGTACGATCTCCGTGATCCTTAGCAATAACTTGAACTCCGGCGTGCAGAGCAACCTGCATCAGGTCCAGCTCTCGCTGGAAAATACGATCAGCAACCTCAACCATGTGTCCCAGCAGCTCGCGTATCCCGGCAGCGTAGGCAAGAGACTGGAGCAATATCTTGCGGCGGAGCAGCCCTACGAGCGCGCTGCTCTGATCGAGGACATTCAGAGCGAGCTCAATTTGATTACATTTACGAACCCCACCACCGGCCTGGTCATGTACTATTTTGGCGAAGACGGCAAGGTGTTGTTCCCCAATGCCGGTCTGCGCGAGCCTTTCGACCCGGACCGTCTGCCTTTGCTAGCCGGCTATTACGGCATATCGTATTATGGCCCGCATATCAGCCGAGACCGTTACAACGACCAATATGTGCTCTCCGCGCTTCGCGAGGTGAACCTTCCGGGACGCGAGGACATCTACGTCTACATCGAATCCGGCTTCAAGCTGACGCAGAACATCCTCGACAGCGACAACATCGTGAAGACATCCTCCCACCTGATCCTGGACAACGATCTGCGCATCGCCTACAGCGAGCTGCCGGAAGCATTCGCCGAGAACAGCTACTTCCAGGCTGACGGCGGTGCAGCGGTTCCTTCGGATCCGAGCGTCACATCCGGTCTGACCGGCAATTATTATTGGTTCAAGGGGACGAGCAATCAAGGCTGGAGCATTGTATCGCTCATCCCACGCGACGACTACGAGGCCGAAAAGCGGCGCTGGATGCAGCTCATGACAACGCTGCTGTTGCTCTTCCTGGCAATCGGACTGCTCATCGCCGTCCTGCTCTGGAAAATGGTGTACAAGCCGCTCAACCAATTCAACCGGGACATGAAAAATGTCATTCACAGCCGCTTCGACGCGCCATCGCCGCCGAACCGGATACCGGAGTTTCATTATCTGCAGCAGCAATTCCACAACATGAAGCAGCAGATCGCCACGCTGATCCGCGAGGTCGAGCAGAAGGAAAAACGGCGCGCCGATCTCGAGGTCGAGAAGCTGCTGTATCAGATCAACCCGCACTTCCTGATGAATACGCTCGATACCGCCCACTGGCTGGCGGTGATGAACGGGCAGAAGGAAATCGACAAGCTCGTGCTCTCGCTGAACCGGCTGCTCTATTATAACCTCGGCAAGCTCGGTCAGGTGTCGACGATCCGCGAAGAGATCGATTCGCTGCGGCAGTACCTGATTCTCCAGCAGATCCGCTACGACTTCGAGTTCGATGTCCGCATCAGCGTCGACGATGCGGTGCTGGACGTCGCGGTGCCGCGCTTCATCCTGCAGCCACTGGTCGAGAATGCGCTCTACCACGGGCTCAATGACGAAGGCTACATCCACGTCGACGTGAAGCAAAAGGCGCGCATGATCGAGCTGTCCATCCAGGACAACGGCGGCGGTCTGAACGAAGAGGAAATCGAACGTCTGCTGCATGAGCAAAAAACGGCGCAGGAAAAAGTCGGCATGGGGATCGGCATGAATTACGTCAAGCGGATGATCGAATCGCATTACGAGGGGCGCGCCGAGCTGCGCATCGACAGCATGCCCGGCCACGGCACGAATGTCCGGCTGCTCTTGCCGTACGAGGAAGGGGATGATGCATGATGAACGTACTGGTGGTAGACGACGACAAGCTGGTGCGGCAGGGACTCATATCCGCAATGCCGTGGGCGGACTTCGATCTGCGGGTCGTCGGCGAGGCGCGCAATGGAGAAAAAGCACTGGAATTCCTGGAGTCGCAGCCGGTTGACCTGCTCCTGACGGATCTGGCGATGCCGGTCATGTCCGGACTCGAGCTGATGCGCGAGGTGCGCAGCCGGTACCCCCACATCTATATCGTGGTTCTGACCTTGCATCAGGACTTCCATTATATTCAGGAAGCGCTGCGCCTCGGCGCGATCGATTATATCGCCAAGGTCCAACTGGAGGAGGAGCAGTTCGATCAGGTGCTGGAGCGAATCTGCACCCGCATTCGCAGCGAGCGGGACAAGGGAGCCGCGCGCGGAAACGCGGACGCCGCGAAGGACGCAGCTCTTGAACCCGACACCGCGACTGGCAGCCTCGCGCATGACACCGCCTATGCGGTGATCGGCGAAGCGCCGGAGCCCATACTGCAGCGCGTGCTGGCCTCGGACACCGTCCCCGGTCTGCGCCGTCCCGATCGCATCTATGCATCTGTGGCCGCGCTCTGGCTGCCCCGTCAAGACGAACAGGAGGATGCGCTGGAGAAGACGCTGACCGACCTGATCAGGCAGGACGCCGCGCTCTCCCTGACCCGCCTGAGCGGAGCCGCCGGGCTGCGGACGGAGGAGCTGGGCGACCGGCTCCAAGCCTATGCGAGAGAGGAATGGTACTATACACGGCTGCCGGACCGGCAAGTCTATGATCTGGCGCTGGACGAGCTGGCGAACGCAGACGCCCGGCAGCCGGACCGAGACGCTCGGGAGCAAGCGCTAAGCGCGGTGCGCGAGCGCGGCACCGGCCTCGAATGGGTGCATGACGACACCGCATTCGAGCAGCTGCAGGCCGATCTGCTCGCCATGCGGCTGTCCGTGCCGCGCCTCCAGAGCGAGCTCATCGGCTGGAGTCACGCGTGGAATCGGATCTACGAATCCGTCAGCGGGGACCGGCTGGCGCCGCCGGAACCGATGTCCGCCTGGTACGAGGTGCGGCAATGGCTGACCGAGATGCGCGAGCAACTGCGCGCGGTCCTCGGCGCGCAGCCGTATTCCCCCGAGGTGCGCGCCTGCATTACCCGTGCTGCCGTGCTCGTGCAGGAGCGCCTGGCCGAGCCGCTCCAGGCGGCACAGCTCGCGCGCGAGGTCAATATGAGCCGCAGCTATTTCAGCCAATGCTTCCGCGATCTCATCGGCACGACGTTCAACGATTATGTCCGCCAGCAGCGAATCGAGCGGGCCGCCGCGCTGCTTGTCGAGACGCGCAAGACGGTACAGTGGGTCGCCGAGCATGTCGGGTATGCCGACGACAAGTATTTCAGCCGCATATTCCGCGAGCAGAAGGGCATGCTACCGAGTGAATTCAGACAGCAGCATGCGCCCAAGGGGACAGATGTCCGCTAGCCGGGGGGTGATCTGTCCGATGCATTCCGGCTGCCAGTCATTTCCGTACATTTATCCTACCGCTTACAGTGCCGCTTTCTATCCGAGAAAGCGGTTTCTTCATGGTACAGTAAGGATAGTTCAATAACAAAGACGAAAGAAGGGGAACGCATGAAACGAAATGTCACTGGAGCGATGGCCTTCACGATGGCCGCAGTGCTGGTCCTCGGCGCCTGCAGCAACACGAACACACCCGAGAACAACAACACTGCCGGAACCAATACCGGCGGGACAAACCATAATAATAACGCTTCTAGCGAGCCGGCGGATCCGTTCGGCGCCTACGAGGAGCCGGTCACGATCAGCATCGGCATGCAGGTCGATCCGACGGACAAAAGCCTGCCCTCCGGCGATACGCCGCTGGACAACCAATACACGCGTCAAATCAAGGAAGCGCTCAACATCGACGTCGAGCACGCCTTCACGGCCTCGGCGGCCAACATGCGGCAGAAGATTAGCCTGGCGATTGCCAGCAACGACCTGCCCGACGCCGTCGTCGTCAATGCGATGGAAATGCGCCAGATGGTCGAGGCCGATCAGCTCGCGGATCTGACCCAGATCTACGAAGACTATGCTTCTCCGGAGATTAAGGGCATTCTCGACAGTACGGGCGGCACTGCGCTCGACACCGTAACGTTCGATGGCAAAATTATGGCCATCCCGGGGGTACAGGCCGATGCGGACGGTGTTCACCTGCTGTGGATCCGTCAAGACTGGCTGGACGAAGTCGGTCTGGAGGCGCCGAAAAACATGGGAGAGCTGGAAGAAGTCGCACGCGCCTTCGTCGAGCAGGATCCCGACGGCAACGGCCAGGACGATACGATCGGCCTCTCCGGACCGCAAAGCGGCGACGGCAAAATGTACGCCAACTTCCTGGAATCCAAAAACAACTTGTACGGCTTCGATGCGATTTTCTCGGCTTATGACGCTTATCCGGGCTTCTGGATCGAAGGCGAAGACGGTCAGCCGGTGTACGGTTCGATTCTGCCGGAGACGAAGGGAGCGCTTGCAGGGCTGCGCAACCTGTATGCCCAGGGATTGATTGATCCGGAAATGGCGGTACGCGAAGCATCCGACGAGCTGGTCATCAACGGCAAATCGGGCATGTTCATAGCGCCATGGTGGATGGGTTACGGACCGCTTACCAACGCTGTCAAAAACAATCCTGAAGCCAACTGGCAAGCCTACGCTCTGCCCTTGAACGAAGAGGGCGAATTCAGCCCCCACACCGCGACGCCGTCCACCGAATTTGTGGTCGTGCGCAAGGGCTACGAGCATCCGGAAGTCGCCATGAAAATGCTCAACAATCTGTACAAAAACGAAATGGAAAACACCTTTGATCCGAGCAAGGGCGGACCCGGCTATTACCCGCTGCGCGTTGTATTCGCACCGTCCGACGAAATCGAATTCACCAATATTGCCATTAAAGAATTTTTGAGCGGCGAGAAAACGATGGACGATTTCGCAGACGTCAAAGGCTACAAACTGTTGAATTCCGATCTCGAAAATATCAAGTCGATCAAGCAGGAGCCATATGACCAATGGGGGATTTCCACCTGGACGCCGGACGCCAATTGGGGCGCATGGACGCGCTCGTACTCGCTCATGGTCGGCGGCAATCCGATTGTCGAAACCGACATGCAAGAAGTCCCTAGCTTGATCTATGAGCAAACACCGCTCATGGAAAGCCGTTGGGTCAATCTCAAGAAGATGGAAGATGAAATGTTCCTGAAAATTGTCATGGGCGCAGCGCCGGTTGATTCCTTCGATCAATTCGTCGAAGACTGGAAGCGCCAGGGCGGCGAACAAATCACGCAAGAAGTCGCCCAAGCCCTGCAGCCATAACGCACGACATGTGCCTCGCCTTCAACGGCGGGGCGCAAGCTGCCAATGGAGGGGATGCCGTCGCTACGGCGGTTCCCTTTCTTCCAAGCTCCGCTGGGGCGATCCAAGCCCGCCAGCGGATGCGCGGGAGGTGAGAGCGCCGCCGCGTGCTCCCACGTCCCGCGCACCCGCTTACTCTTTTGGCATAGAAGGGAGTTTTTCCGATGCGGATCAAAGGATTTGCCAAACACTACTATTTGATGCTATTGCCCGGTTACCTGTGGCTGTTTGTTTTCAGCATCATTCCGATGTTCGGCATCGTCATCGCATTTCAGTATTTTAACCCCGGCAAGGGCGTATTCGGCTCCGATTGGGCCGGTCTCGAGCATTTCCGCTATATGTTTTTGCTGAAGGATACTCGAGAGGTTTTTGTGAACACCCTTGTGATCGCAGTCATGAAAATTATTGCAAATTTATTGGTTCCTCTGGTGTTTGCGCTTATGCTGAATGAACTTCGAATTACGATCATGAAGCGCTGGATTCAAACGATTGTCTATCTGCCGCATTTTTTGTCCTGGGTTATTCTGGGCGGCATCATTCTCGACCTGTTTTCGTATAACGGTCCGGTGAATCAACTCGGCGCTGCATTAGGCTTCGAGCCGGTGCTGTTTTTCGCCAAGGCCGAGCTGTTTCCGTTCCTGGTCGTAGGCAGCGACGTCTGGAAGGAATTCGGCTTCAATACGATCATCTACCTGGCCGCCCTCACGGGAATTAACCCGGCCCTGTACGAAGCGGCGAGTATGGACGGAGCCGGCCGCTGGCGCAACCTGTGGCATATTACACTGCCGGGCATCCGCACGACCGCCGTGCTGCTGGCGGTACTGAGCCTCGGCAATGTGCTCAATGCCGGCTTCGACCAGATCTTTAACCTGTACAATCCGCTCGTCTACTCGACAGGCGATATTATCGACACGTGGGTGTATCGGACCGGTCTGCTCAATCTGCAATATGAACTGGCGACCGCGGTCGGCCTGCTCAAGTCCGTAGTCGGCTTTATTCTCATCAGCGTTTCGTACTACTTGGCCTACCGGCTGATCAATTACCGGATCTTTTAACGACAGGAGGCGCCACCCATGGTCAGAGACAAAACATTTGGTTCGCGGCTCACCGACATCATCATCCTCGTCCTGCTCATTGGCATTACGCTGAGCTGTATCTTGCCGATCTGGTATACGCTGGCCATGTCGCTTAGCTCCAACTCGGCGGCGGCGGCAGGTCGGGTATGGCTGTGGCCAATCGATATCAATTTCAATTCCTATTTGCAAATTTTGGAGGATCGAAATTTTTTCAACTCCTTCTGGATCTCTGTGCAGCGCGTTGTGCTCGGTGCGGGGCTCAATTTTATCGTGGTCGCGTTGATGGCCTATCCGCTCTCCCGGACCGCTCGGCAGTTCCGGGCACGAAGCGTTTTGATGTGGATTCTCGTCTTCATCATGCTGTTCAACGGCGGACTCATTCCGCTGTACCTGACGATCAAGGAGCTCGACTTGCTCAATAGCATCTGGGCGCTCGTGCTGGTCGGCGGGGCGCAGACGCTCGTGTTCAACATCATCCTGACCGTCAACTTTTTCCGCAATCTGCCCAAGGAACTGGACGAGGCGGCGCTCGTCGACGGCGCAGGACCGTGGTTCACATTGTTCAGACTCTATATTCCACTGGCCGTGCCGGTGCTCGCCACCGTCTCGCTGTTCAGTATCGTCTACCATTGGAACGAATTCCTGTACGGGCTCATCTTCATGACACGGGAGCAATACTATCCGCTGCAGACCTACATCCAGCAACTCGTCGTCTCGGTTGATCCGGCGACGATGACCGAGGATCAGTACCGCAGGCTGTCCGAGCTGTCCAACCGTACGCTCGATTCCGCCAAGATCTTTATCGCCATGCTGCCGGTGCTCGTCGTCTATCCGTTCCTGCAGCGCTACTTCATTCACGGCATTACGCTCGGCTCCGTCAAGGAATAACAGCCGAATCGACGCACGCTTCTCACAGCGCAAACGCCCTTCGCCTACTTTCCCTTAAAGGGAGGCGGAGGGCGTTTTTTCACATTTCGCCATGCTTTCCGGGCTTGTTCAAAATGTGTTCAGAATCATTCAGTATAATGGACCTGATCAAAAATACCTATTATTTGCGAAGAGGAGAGAGAATGATGAAAGAAATGCCTTTAAAGTGGTCCGACTTCCGTAAGCCAAGTAGCGTTCTCGCCATCCTGATGACATGGATGCTGCTATTCAGTGCGGTTGTTCTGCCGCCTAATCAGGTGGAGGCAGAGCCACTGCAACCTCAATTCGATGAAGGTTATCCAAATTTAACCATCACGCAGGATAACACGATTTTTTTAAACGTACGTTCAAATGTCAATGGAGTCGTGCATTATATCAAATCATCCCCTCACTCGGATCCCCCGACAGAAATTTTGGATTTTGCAACAAGTGGTAGTTACGGTAATTTTTTAGTTTTTTCAGGTGTTGAAAAGTCCGAACAATTGAACGGGCTCTCGTATGGCGATGTAGTCTACGTGATTTTAGCCCCTGAACTTATGAGTGAATATTCTTCTTATAGTGAGATTTCGTCCGTAACTTCTCCGTTACCCGCACCCCAATACATTAATGCAAGTGACAAAGGCCTGTATGCAAAAGTGACTTGGGGAGACATTCCGGGTACGGTAAGTTACTCGGTCTATTATTATATGGGTGACGAACCTCCTGCCACGACAAGCATGTGGATTGAAGCTGCCAATTCGATAACCGAATCAGAATATACGGTAAAGGTTGAACAAAGCGGCACATACATGTTTGCCGTCCGCGCGAGCAGCGAGTCTGAGCTTTCGGATTACGGTGTTATCAGCTACGAGACCGAGCTGACGGCTCCGCCTGAGATCGTGACCTCTCTGATCGGCACGCCCGGCGACGAGCAAATTAATGTGCAGTGGGGAGGCTCGGCACTGGCGACCTCTTACGATTTGTACATGTACCAAGGCGACAGCGCGCCGTCAGACCCCGATGATTGGGTGTTTGTCGACGGGAAAATCCCTGACGCTCACCTCCTCGTGACCGATCTGACTAACGGCCTGCCCTATGTCTTCGGCCTGGATGCACGCAACAGAGGCGGAGTATCGGAGCGCAAAGTATCCGAGCCGATCATTCCTCGCATCCCGCAGCCCCCGACTTCGGTAGCTGCGTTCACCGGCACGCCAGGCGACGGTCAGATTGAATTAGAGTGGGAGCAGTCGGAGCTGGCGAATTACTATAATTTATACATGTATCAAGGTTCCAGCGCTCCCTCCGATTCGGAGGAATGGAACTTTATCTTGGCGGAAATCAAAGGAACCTCGCATGTGGTCGAGGAATTGACCAACGGACTGCCGTATGTTTTCGGCCTGGAAGCGGTCAATCAACACGGCACCTCCGATCGTACGGTGTCCGAGGCGCTCACGCCGCAAAGCGGCACGCCTGGACCTGGACCGGATACAGATCCGGACACGGACCCTGACCCTGAGCCCGAGCCGGAAACCCCGTCGCCGAACAAGCCTGACGATCGCGCCCACACCGTCAAGGTCGATGTCGCCAGCGGCAGCGCCGGCGGCGCCGTCGTCTCGTCGCTGAGCATCTCCCGCAGCACCGGCGCCGACGGCAAGATCCGCGACCAGCTCAGCCTCGGCTCTGGAAAAGCGCTGGAAATCATCGCCCAAGTCAAAGAAAAGGGAGCGAATGCGGCTACAATCCTGCTGCCGGATGCGAACGACGCCATCTCCGAATGGGAGCTCCTGATCGGGCGCAGCTCCGCTGCCCTGCTCGTCGACGAAGAAGTCGATCTGGTCATCGAGAACCGCAACGTGACGATCACCATTCCGAGCGCGTCCCTCAAGGGCCGCACGAGCGACATCTACTTCCGTCTCGTACCGCTCAAGTCCGAGGACGAGCGCACAGACACCGCGACGCGCGCCAAGATGAACGCCGCTGTCGTCGAGCAAGCCGGCGGCGAAGCGATCACCGTCGTCGGCCGGCCGATGACGATCGAGACCAATCTGCAGCAGCAGCCGGTCACGCTCGTGCTGCCGCTGGATGACGCAGCGTGGAACGGCGACAGCGATCGCCTGGGCGTCTATATCGAGCATAGCGACGGCACGCAGGAGCTCGTCGCCGGCGAGGTCGTCACCCGCGAGGACGGCACCTACGGCCTGCGCATCGTCGTCGACCGGTTCAGCACCTTCACCGTCGTCGATGTCGCTGCATGGGGCGCCGCACCTACGCCTGCGGACGACTCCGAGGACGATGAGACGCTCGCGACGCGGCCGTACATCAACGGCTATCCCGACGGCACCTTCGGACCGGCGCGTCAGATCAGCCGCGCCGAGGCTGCCGCGATGATCGCCCGCCTTTACGGCGGCGGCGAGGCGTCCGGCCATGCAGCCTTCGGCGATGTCGCTGCCGCGCATTGGGCCGCCGCCGCGATCGCCTGGGCCGATGACAAGCAGCTGATGCTCGGCTATCCCGACGGCAGCTTCCGACCGAATCGCGCCATCACGCGCGCCGAGCTGGCGAGCCTGCTCGTGCGGGCCGCCGGTCACGCCCTGCCCCATGCCGAGGACGGCGAGCCGTTCACGGATATGGACGGCCACTGGGCCGCCGCCAATGTGGCGCAGCTGAGCGCTGCGGGTATCATCGGCGGTTACGTGGACGGCAGCTTCCGTCCCGACGAGGCCGTCACCCGCGCCGAAGCGGTGGCAATGGTCAACCGTCTGCTGGGACTCGCCGGCGATGCCGAGTCCGCCCCGCTCTACGCGGACGTTCCGGCGCGGCACTGGGCTTTTGCCGCCATTCAGGCTGCCTCGATTCGGCCCTAGCCGATCGCGCTTGCCGCGAACTGATCGTCTCGCCGCTTCCTTCGGGAAGCGGCGTTTTTTTGAAACTGATCGGCGCTTGCCGCGCCGCCAAAGGACGCAGCGGCCAATTCGCCCTGCGAGGTCTAAAGCGACACGCCAGACTTTGCCTTTGCAGCATCTGCAATTTGTCGTATAATAACAAGATGTAAAGCGCTTACAAATTATAATGACAGGCCAGCTACAAAGGAGGCTCAAAGCGATGGGAAGGTGGCAACGTTTATATCGGCAAAAGGCGCTGCTTCGCATGATTTTCTCATATGCCGCCTTGTCGGCATTTTTGCTGCTGCTATGCGGGGGATGGCTATACTCGGAGGCCAACAAAATTTTGCTGGACGAGGTGTCCCGAGAGGGCCAAGGCCGCTTGGAAAGCTTCGAGCGCTTCGTGGAGCAGACCTTTTTGCAGAAATACAAGGAGTTGTTTTCCGGCAAGGTGATCGCCACAATCAATTCACACAGCAACGACGAGATCGACTATTTCCTGGATCGCGGCCATGCCGGCAATACGAGCCGGGTTTACCGACTCGTAAATGATCTGGGCATGACCGCCCAGTCCAACAAAGCGCTGCATAGCGTCAGCATTTCCTTTACCCAATCCGGATTCGCGGTGGACAATACGTTCTTCTACGCAAGGCCCGAGCATTCGCCGGATGCCGAATATCTGAGTCGACTCGGCGAACAGCCGATGGAGACGTGGCTGCCGCGTACCTATCCGGACGGCGAACGCGTCTTTACTTATATCTATACCCTGCCGTACAAGGCGACAGGGGACCGCATTCAAGGTTATCTGGCGATCAATGTGCGCCTGGCTGAGTTGGAGCGCGAGATTGCCTTCTTGCTCGCCGCTCCGTCGGAACGGCTGCTCGTGCTGGACCGCGGCGGCCAACCGATTGTCAATGCCGCAGGCGCGAGCGCATTGGATCGCGATATCCTGGCCGACCTGATTCAGGATAGCGGCAGCGGCTATACCATCGGCAGCGTGGACGGCGAGACGACGGTGACCTCATACTCCCGCGCGGCTGATTCGGCGGAAGGCTGGACGTACGTCATCGCCCGTCCGATGCATGCTTCCTTCCTTGCGTCGCGCAATCTGCAGCAGGATATCGTCAAGGTGTGCGTGTTCGTGCTCAGCCTCGGTCTGCTCGCAGCAGTCTGGCTCTCGCGCCGTACCTATCGGCCGCTCGGGGAAGTTATTCGCATGATCCGCGCGCGGTACGGCGCATTGCTGCCGGCCCAGACCGAGGAGAGCGAATACAAGCTGATCGACCAGACCTTCCGGGTGATGGACAACAACATTGTCCGCCTCAAGGACCGTATCCGCGATAGTGCGCTTGAGCAGCTGCTGGCCGGCAACCTTGCCCGGATCGAGGATTTCGAAGGCACCGACGGCTTCCGCTACTTTTCGGTCATCGAGCTCCAGCTGCTGCGCGGCGACGCCGCCGAGCTGCGTCGCCGGCTGCAGGAGACGCTCGACGAGCTGCGTTACGATATTTGCGAGGACGGCAAGCGGCGGCTGCGCGTCCTGGTGATGGATAACCGGGCCTCCGCGCTGGAGGAGGCGCCGCTCACCGCCCGGCTGCGCCGGCTCGCCGAGACGGGCGCCCCGAGTCTCGTGTTCGCCGCCGGCATCGGCGGCCCGCGCGCCGGACTGGAGGAGATCGTGCAGGCTGCGGAGCTGGCCGCCCGCGCGATGCGCCATACTTTCGTACTGGGGCCGTCCGCGATTGTCGCCGCATCCGAGCTCGATGCCCGGACCGAGCCGGTCAAGGGCATCGCCTACGAGCATCTGCGGCATGCGATCAAGTCCGGCGATCCGGAGCGCACCGATCACTTCTTCCGACAAGCCGAGGCGTCGTTGAGCGCCCCGGAGCTGCAGCTTGAGGCGGTCGAGCTGGCTTTGCTGCGCCTCTATAGCGTGTTGTCGGAGACGATTATCGAGTCCGGGCTGCACAAGGCGCTGCTGCCCGAGGCGGGCAGCTTCGAGGCAATCAAGCAGCTTACGCTGGCGGCAACGCTGGAGAAGCTGCGGCAGTTGGCCGGTCAGGCGAGCGAGCCCTTTAACCAGGACCCAGGCAGCGTCCATGCCGAATTGATCGGCAAGCTCAAGAACTATATCGATACCCATGCGCACGAGGATATCTCACTTTATGTGCTGGGCGAGCTGGCCGGCCTGACGCCGGCGTATGTCTCTACCCTGTTCAAGGAGACGCTGGGCGTCTCGTTCTCCGAATACTTGACCGGCGCGCGCATGGAGCGCGCCAAGCAACTACTCGCATCAAGCGGACTTACCGTCACCGAGATTGCCGCGCGCGTCGGCTATCGCAATCTGCAGTATTTCTGCACCCGCTTCAAGGCATACAGCGGCATGACGCCGAATCAGTACAAGAGCTCCGGAGCGGGCGCCCGCCAACAAGCGTAAGCCCGCCGGGCGCCGCCGGGTGCCGCCGGGTGCGTGATCCTTGTATATCGGCCCGTGCCGGGCTCGCCTGCCGTTGTCATCGCTTGCCGCTTGTCCGGCTGTCCGTGTCGGCCTGCTCGCCTCCGTCCGCGTGTCCGCCGGCCGGCCTGTAGGTCCGTTCGCTCGATATTCGCCTGTCCCTCCGCTACGCAGCGTCTTTGCACGGCCGCGCCGGCTCCCTCGAGCCGGCGTTTGTTTTTTTCGAACTGAGTGCGTTTTGATTGAAACGACTGCCGCCGCGTCTTCGTTTTTCGAAAATAACGAACGCCATTCCAAGCATTCAAACTGTTTATTTGGCGGTTCCGCTCGTATAATCAAGTCCTGTAAGCGATTGCAATCGCACAACCAACCAAACACCATTTGGCACGGTCCGCCGCCTGCGGCGCAGACGGCCGGAAAGGAGGAAACCGATGGTCGCGAGGCGCTTTTACAAACGATGGAGCGATTATAAGCGCAACAAGTATTTGTACGCCCTGCTCCTGCCGATTCTCGTCTGGTACGGGATCTTCGCCTACGGGCCGCTGTACGGCATCCAGCTCGCCTTCAAGGATTTTCAGATCATGCAAGGCATCGCCGGCAGTCCGTGGGTCGGGCTCAAGCATTTCCATTATTTATTTACCGCATCGCCCGATTTCCTGCAAATCCTCGGCAACACGATTACGATCAGCTTTTATCACATCGTGTTCGGCTTTCCCGCGCCGATTGTCCTGGCGCTGCTGCTCAATGAAATCCGGCACAACGGCTTCAAGCGGGTGACGCAAACGATTTCGTATTTGCCCCACTTCCTGTCCTGGGTCATTCTGGCGGGCATCCTGACGGTTATGCTCTCGCCGTCCACGGGCATCGTCAACGAGGGCTTGAGGTTGCTCGGTCTGGACCCGATCTTCTTTCTCGGCGATCCGGATTACTTTCGCTTTACGCTGGTCGTCTCCAACATCTGGAAAGAAATCGGCTGGGGCACGATTATCTATCTGGCTGCGCTGTCGGCGATCGATCCGCATCTATACGAGGCTGCGGTGATGGACGGCGCCAACAAGTGGCGCCAGGTGCTGCACATCACACTGCCGCAGTTGATGCCGGCGATTACGATCCTGCTCATCCTGCGCATGGGCAATGTGCTGGACGCAGGCTTCGATCAGATTCTCAATCTGTACAATCCATCGGTCTATTCCGTGGCGGATACGATCGACACCTATGTCTACCGAGCCGGCCTGCTGCAGATGCAGTTCAGCTTGACGACCGCCGTCGGACTGTTCAAAAACGTCGTTGCGCTGCTGCTGGTGCTATTTACCAACTTTATTGTGAAAAAAGCCGGGCAGGAGGGGCTGCTCTAGCCCCGCGCCGGAAAGGAGAAGCGCGCTATGCATTCCATCATGACTCGGGGCGAACGCCTCTTCCAGATTGCGGCAATCGGCTTCCTGACCGTTCTCTCGGCCGTCATGCTCTATCCCTTCGTCCATATGATCGCCGTCTCGCTGGATACACCGGTGCACGCGATCCGACCGGGCCTGCATCTCTATCCGCTGGAGCCGACGCTGGAGGCGTATCGCCAGGCCTTCCGCTACGACGGCATATACTACGGCTTCACCAATACGATCTTCCGCACGGTCGTCGGCACGCTGCTGGCGCTCTGCATCATGACAATGGGCGCCTATCCTTTGTCTCGCAAGTATTTGCCGCATCGCTACCCGCTGATGATGGTGATCGTATTCACGATGTTTTTCAGCGGCGGGCTGATCCCGTCCTACCTGCTCGTCAAGAGCCTCGGCCTGTACGACAGCGTGTGGGTCTACATCATTCCTTCGCTGGTCAATACGTTCTCCTTCATCATCCTGCGGAACTTCTTCATCACCATTCCAGTGGAGCTGGAGGAGTCCGCCAAGCTGGACGGGGCCAACGATATCCGCATCCTGTATTCGCTCGTCGTCCCGCTCTCCAAGCCGATCCTCGCCACGGTGGCGCTCTGGACGGCGGTCTATCACTGGAACGCGTGGTTCGACGGACTGATCTACATCCAGGATCAAAAGAAAATCGTGCTGCAAATCCTGCTGCGGCGACTGGTCGTGGAAAATCTCGATCAGGAGCTGCAAATGGCGATGCAGCAAGCCAACACACAGTACGTCGTGCCCGAAACGATGAAAGCGGCCGTGCTGATGATCTCGACGCTGCCGATCCTGATCGTCTATCCGTTCTTGCAGAAATACTTCGTCAAGGGCATCATCGTCGGCTCGCTCAAGGGCTAGTCGGCGAAGCCCCGTCTCGTCAAACAAAAGGAGGTCTATCGACCATGAAAAAACAAGCTTCACGTCTCGCGATGCTCGCGCTTGCATTGACGCTGCTCTTCGGCCTGCTGGCCGCCTGCTCGGGCGGTGCGAACGAGCCCGAATCCGGTGCCGACGGCGCCAACGGAACCGACACCGAAAGCGCGGGAGGCGCCGCGGAGGAACCGATGGACATCACCTGGCTCAGCTTCAACCCACCGACCACCGACGACACGCCGGTCCAGCAATACCTGGAGGAGAAGTACAACATCCGCATCACCAATATCCGCATTGACCGCGCAAGCTGGAACGATCAGCTCAATCCAAAGCTGGCGGCCCAGGAAATTCCCGACGTCTTCTTCATGTGGTCCGACCGCGATATCAACAATTATGCCCGCCAGGGGCTGCTGCGCGAGATTCCGCTCGACTCGATTCGCGAGGCGATGCCGCAGTACGCGGCGGACGTCGATGACATCGATCCGATGCTGTGGAGCAGCGGCCAGGTCGACGGCAAAAACTATGCGCTGCCGCAGTATTTCTTCTCCGGCTCGCTGCCGTTCGTCCCTGCGTACAACGGCAAATGGCTGAAGGCGATCGGCCGCGACGAAGCGCCGAAGACGCTGGAGGAATTCGAAGACGTGATCCGTCAATTCACAACCGAGGACCCCGATGGCAACGGCCGCGACGACACGTACGGCATCAGCTCCAACTTCAAGGACGGCAGCACCAACGCCTTCAACGAAGTGTTCGCGGCCTTCGGCATCCAGCCGTTCATGTGGATCGAGAACGAGGCGGGCGAGCTCGAATACGGTCTCGTGACCGAGCAGGCGCGTCAGGCCTTCAAAAAATTGCACGCCTGGATGGAGGCGGGCTGGATCGATCCCGAGTACATCACCAGCGACACGGCCAAGCACCGCAACGACTTCGTAAATGGCAAGTACGGGGTGTTCAGCAATATGTATTACGTCGCCAACCCGGTCAACGGCGCGGTCGGCAAGCCGTTCACC
This sequence comes from Paenibacillus sabuli, assembly GCF_014705605.1. Classification (GTDB taxonomy): domain Bacteria; phylum Bacillota; class Bacilli; order Paenibacillales; family Paenibacillaceae; genus Paenibacillus_D; species Paenibacillus_D sabuli. The sequence goes on along the minus strand of NZ_JACXIZ010000003.1, from coordinate 52,284 downwards.
GAGAAAGACCCGGCTAACGAAATCGTTATGGGTCCGGTGCTGCAAAACATTGACGGCTCTCCGGGAGCAGGTTATTCGTGGGGCGTGAAGAACAACTTCATCGGACTGGGCATAGGCGTCGACGATGCCAAGGCGGCCAAGCTGCTGGAAATCTTCAACGATCTGTACAGCGACGAGGAGACGTATTTGAAGACGGTCTACGGCTTCGAGGGCGAGAGCTACGATATGGTCGACGGCGTGCCGCAGTTGTACCCGGAATATACCGACCCCGTCCAGCGCGGCGCTCAGCTCGGTGCAGGCAGCTATTACGGGCTGTTCGGTAGCAAGGCGATCGGCATGGCCAAGTACGACAGCACGAAGGAGGACATCGCTTTCCGCGACAAATACACGGAGGGACAACCGGCGATCTCCAACAAAGTGACGTTTAATCTGCCGTCGGGCGTCGATTATCCCGATCTGTCCAAGATTCAGGTGGAGTACTTCGTCAAGCTCGTCTCCGGCGAAGTGAACACCGGCAGCGGCTTCGACGATTTCGTCGCGCTGTGGAAGCGCTCCGGCGGCGAGGTGCTGACCGAGGAGGCCAACGAAATCTACGCTTCGCTGAAGGCGCAAGCCAATTGACACGGGCGCGCGACTCCGCCGAAAGCATGAAAACGGACAACGACCCGCATGAGGGGACGTACGTCCCGCTGTCCCGCACGACGCCGATCAACAGCGCCGAAGCAATCGTCGACCCGCTCTGGGACCCTTCGCGCAGCGGGCTGGCACAATGGGAGCGCGAAGCTGCCGCGGACAGCGGCGTGACGCTGCGCCAGGAGTGGTGCAAGGCCGCCTTTGAATGGGTGCGGGCGGCGCCCGGCGAACCGGTCCTGCGCTTGCGCCGCTACTGCGCGTTGGACTGCCGCGACTACGACCGGCTGGTCGTGTCCGCCGTGCTGCCGCCGCAGACGCGGCTGTGCATGCGGGTGCGCACGGAGCGCGGCGAATGCCTGGCCGAGCACTGCGCGCCCGATGCGCTCGCGACCGAGTACGCAGTAGCGCTGGATGGCGCGGAACGCGTGCTGGCGATCGAGCTCGCGTTCCGCGCCGCGGAGCGCGGCCCGGCAGGCGGCTGGCTCAACTGGCTGCTGCTGCAGAGCGCCGAGCGGCTGCCGCAGCATCTGCTCCAGTATGCCGGGCCGGACGACGAGCGCTGGGAGGGCGACCTGCAGCCGGAATCGTACGTACCCCGCTATGAGCCGTTGCACGGCTATGCCATTGACGCCACCGACGTGGCGGCGCTGCGCGGACGAATCGACGGGCGGCATGGACGGCATGCCGACGGGTGGCATGAGCAGTGCGCGGCGGGGAACGGCAAGGCCGGTCCAGTGAGGACCACCCGCCAGCCCCCGGCTAGCGACCGGGCGCAGTCATGCGCTGCGAGCCACGCAGCGGAGGACGCCTTGGAAGGTAACGCGGCAGCGGAGAATCGCCCGCTGCCCGGCTTCATCGAGCGAGCGCGGGCCTGGGCTGAGCAGCCGCCGGAGCGTTGGATCGGCGAATTCGTTAACTTCTGGGACGATACGCGCTTTTGCCGCGCGCGCGACCGCGGACGCTGGCTTGTCGGCCGCGCGCCGGAGCTCGCCGAGGCCGGGCTCGTGCTGCGCGACGAGCGTCTGCTGCGGATGGCGGCGCGCTATGCGCTGTCTCTGGCGAGATGCGCGCACTGGCACGATGGCATGATGTGCACGCTGCCGGGCGGCTTATTCGAGCATCGCTGCTTCGTCCAGTCGCTGGTCGTCTACGACCTCGCCTATACGCTCGATGCGGCAGGCGAGCTCCTCACCGAGCGGGGGCGCGCCTATCTGCGGCGGCGCATCGCCGAGGAAGGGCTCGCCGCGATCAATGCGACGAGCTGGCGTCACGAATACATCCATCACTGCAATCAACTGCTCTGGTTCTCGGCCGGGCGACTGCTCGGCTATGCCGCGCTGCTGCCGACGATGCCGCGCGTACGCCCCTATATGGAGCTAGCCTTGGAGGAGATGCGCGGCAGTCTGGCGAGCTCGATCCTGCCCGACGGCGGATACGTCGAGGGGCCAATCTACTTCCTCTGGACCGTGAAGCGCTACGCCCACGCGATCGAAGCGTACGCCCGCGCCACCGGCGCAGATCCGATGGCGCTGCTGCCGGAGCGACTAAAGGCGACGGCCGCCTACGCCGAACTGCTCGTATCCACGGCCGAGGACGGCGAGTTGATCCCGATCTGCGACGCCGTCCCGACCGACGACGATTGGCGCGCCTATGACGATGCGCTCGCCTTCCTCGCGCGTACGCTGCCGGACAGTCTGTGGCCGCAGATCAGCGCCAAGCACCGCCGGCGCAGCGGCGGCCGGGGCCAGACCTTCCTAGCCGCCGCGCTGCAGGCGCGTCTCGCTCCGGCACGCGTCCCCGCTCCCCGTCCCTTCGTGCAATTGCCGGAGATGGGCTGGATGGCTTCGACTCGCCAGCACGGCGCGCACGCGGTCAAGCTGTTAATCGCCGGCAATCGCGCCGGCGCCGGACATTGCCACGAGGACAAGGGCAGCTTCGTGCTGGAATACGCGGGCGAGACGTTCGCCGAGGACCCGGGCAGCTGCGATTACGGTCTGCCGCTCGCGGCGGAGCTACAGCAATGCCAGCGCCACAATATGCTCGTCCCGCTGCTCCCCGGCGAGCGGCCGCGCCCGTCCAATCCGCTGCCCGCCGATATCCGGCCCGCAGGAACAGGCGACGCGAGACAGCTGCATATCCAGGCCGAGCTGACGCCGGGATGGGAGGGCTACTACGCCTCCTGGACACGCAGTTGGCGCTCGGAGGAGCCGGGGCTGCTCACGATTCGCGACGAGTATGCGCTGGCGCAGGGCGATGCCGTCGACTTCTACTGGCAGACGAGGCGTCGCGTGACACGGCAGCCGGACGGCCGAATCCTGCTCACTGGCACACGAGGGCGGGTCGCGCTGCGCGTGCCGGAGGACTGCGCCGTCCGCATCGAGGAGCTGCCCGTCCCGGGCGGCACGATCCGGCGCATCGCGCTGCGCCGCGAGGGACGCACGGGCACGCTAATCGTAGAGGCCGAGCTGAGCGCGTTGACCGAAGGAGAAGGAGGCGATCGGACATGACCGACAATGATACGCCAGATTACACTTTGCTTGACTCCGATAGACCAGACTACGACACGCCCGACTGCGATATGGTGGCGGCGCGCTTCGCCGCGCCCGGACCGGACGAGCGACCGGCCCCCTTCTGGGTATGGAATGAAGCCATTACGCCGGAGCGTATTCGCTTCCAGCTCCGACAGCTGCAGAGCAGCGGCTTTGGCGGCGCCTTCGTCCACGCCCGCCCCGGCCTACTCACCGGGTACCTGTCGATGGAATGGTGGTCGCTCTGGTCCGAGGCGCTGCGCGTGGCCGAGGAGCTCGGATTGCGCCTCTACATCTACGACGAGCACGGCTATCCGTCCGGCTTCGGCGGCGGCGAGATCGCGGCCGCGCTGCCGGACTGCGCTGCGACCGGCGTATCCGCCCGCATCTACGATCTGGACGCGCCGGATGCGGCGCTCGCGCGGCTCCCTGAGGCGCTGCCCGAGCTGATCCGCGCCTATGCTGTTGCCGTCCCGGCGAATGGCGCGTCCCCAGGCTCCGGCACCGCGCCCTGGACGTCGATGGCGGACGCTGCCGGCGCACCTCTGGAGCTGACGCGGGACCTGACCGATGTCCCGATCGCGCAGTGGCCGGCCTACGGCCGCCGCTTCCTCGTATTCGAGATGCACCGCGCGACGCCGAGCCGCTGGCTGGGCGGCTTCACGTACGTCGATCTGCTGCGCCCGGAGGTGACGCAGCTCTTCCTGCAGCAGACGCACGAGGCGTACCGGCAGCGTTACGGCGACCGCTTCGGCACCGTGATCCCGGCGCTGTTCACCGACGAGCCCGAGATTACCGCAGGCAATCTGTACGCCAAGGACGACTACATGCTGCCGTTTAGCTATTGGCTGGCGGCCCGCTTCGAGCAACTGCGCGGCTACAGTCTGCTCGATCATCTGCCCTGTCTGCTGCTCGAGGCCGCCGGATGCGGAATTGTCCATACCCCGCAGCGTGTGCGCTACGACTATTACGCCACGATCCGCGAGCTCTGGGTGGCCGGGTCCGTGCAGCCGACGGCCGAGTGGTGCAGACGGCACGGCATCGCCTACACGGGGCACTATGTCGAGCACAACTGGCCGCACCCGTTCCATCGCACTTCGCCCGCGATCATGTCGCTGTACGAATATATGGACTGGCCCGGCATCGATCTGCTGCACACCTATCTGCTGCGGGAGGACGGCACCGATCCGCACGATCTGGTGACGCTGCGCGAGGCGCACAGCGCAGCCAATCAGCTCGGCAAAGCGCGCGTACTGTGCGAGGCCTACGGCGCCGGAGGCTGGGAGTCCTCGTTCGAAGACCTTCGCCGCATCGGGGACTGGATGCTCGTGCACGGCGTCAATTTCGTCAATCCGCATCTGACGCTCGACTCGATGACCGGTCCGCGCAAGCGCGACCACCCGCAGTCGTTCGACTGGCGGCAGCCGTGGTGGCCGCACTATCGCACGCTGAGCGACTACACTGCCCGACTGTGCGCCGCACTCGGGCAGGGCGAGACGGTGAATCGGCTGCTCGTGCTCAATCCGACCACCTCGACCTTCGTCATGACGCCGGCCGAGGAGCGCGAGTCCGGCTACCGCGCCCGCGTCGAAGCGACTCGCGCCTTGACACAGCGGCTCTGCGACGCCCAGTGGGACTTCGACTTCGGCGACGAGTTCATCATGGCGCGTCACGGCCGCGCGACGGACGGTCGGTTGCGTGTCGGACGGCGCACCTATGCGCTCGTCATCCTGCCGCCCGCAGTTCGTCATCTGACGGGCAGTACGCTCCGGCTGCTGGAGACGCTGCTGGATGGCGGCGGCGCCGTACTCGCGCTCTGCGAGCCGATCCGGCTCGCGGACGGCCTCGCGGAACCGCGGGCCGAGCAGCTCTGCCGCCACCCGGGGTGGCGGCAGGCAGACAGCCTGGACGCGCTCGATACGCTGCTGCGCGCGCGGTTGCAGCCGCGCCTCGTCTGGACGGACGCCGCTGCGGCAAGCGGCGCGCGCGACAGAGACGCCAGCGCGGCGAGCGACGCGTGCGACAGAGGCTCCGCAGAGCAAGACGCCGCCGCGCCGCCCCAAGGGCTGGCCCACCTACGCCGCGAGCTCGCGGATGGGAGCGCGCTCTACTTCGTCGTCAACAGCCACCCCGCCTCTCGCTTCGGCACAATCGAGGTAGAGGGCTCCTCGGCCGAGCGCTGGGACGCGTGGACCGGCGCGCGCACGCCGATCGGCGCAGCCGGTTCGGACGGGCGGTTGCGCATCGCCGCGACGCTGCTCGGCAGCGACTCGCTGCTGCTCCATGTGCAGCCTATTGCAAGGCCGAAGGGGGCGTCGCTGTCCCCGCTAGCGTCGCGCGCCGCAGCATCGGACGCGAATGCGGCCGTTGCGCCGAAATCCATCGGGGCCGGCTCCGCGCGAATCGGCCCGCTCGAAGTGCAGCCAGAGCGTCTCAACCTGCTGCCGCTCATGCATGTCGATCTGACGGTAGGCGGCAAACGGTACGCGGATATTCACACACTCTACGCGGCCAAGCGCATTTTCCAGCATCACGGCTTCGCAACAGACCCGCTCGAGTGCGGCGTCCAGTACCGCGACCGCGTGCTGGACCGGGACCGCTTCATGCCCCCGGACAGCGGGTTCGAGGCCGTATACGCGCTGCACGTCGACGATGCCGAGGCCGTAGCCGCCGATACCCGGTTGATCATTGAGCGACCGGAGCTGTACACCGTGGAGGTGAACGGGCGACCGCTCGCCGGAGACTTCGGACCCTCCTGGCTCGATTCCGAAGTCGGCGCTTGCTCCGTCGCAGGCTTGCTCGTCCCCGGGCGCAACGAGATCGTCCTGCGGGCGTCGCCGTTTCGCGTGCTGCATCAATTGGAAGCGATCTATCTTGAGGGCGGCTTTGCCGTGCGTGCGGACCGCGAAGCGGGGGTATGGACGATTGCGCGGCCGCTGCCGCTCCGACTCGGCTCGTGGACGGAGCAAGGATACCCGTTCTACGCCGGGGCGATGACGTATCGGCGCACGCTGGCGCTGGCGCCCGGCTTTCGCCGCGTCGTGCTCGGATTCCCGAGCTGGGCGGGCACCGTAGCGGTGGTCGAGGTCGACGGCGCGCAAGCAGGACTGATCGGACTCGACCGCGGCAACGAACTGGACGTCACGCGACTCGTCCTGCCCGGTGAGCAACACATTGCCCTCCGGGTGTACGGCAGCCTGCGCAATCTGCTCGGTCCCCACTTCGATCCGCGCCGGCCGCGCGGCTACGTCTGGCCGGGCAATTGGCGCGCCGGCGGGCAGCACGGCACGCCGCCTCCGACGCAATACGACCTGATCGCCTACGGGCTGCTGGAAGAGATGACGGTACGGGTGGAAGATTAGATCATGCCGTCTCGATTTTTTTTGACGAAAGGTGTTCCAAATGGTTTTAAAATGGTTACTTATAAAATGAGTGATTTCAGTTGTACCATTCCATCGTAAAGAAAAGAGGAGATCGAGTCATGCACGTACCGTTCCGTTCCTTGGCAAGCCGCCAACCCTATGGCGTGGCTGCCGCTTTTTTGGCGTTGGTCCTTGCCATGGGCCTGCTTGTCCTGCTGCCCGCCCAGACCCAAGCCGCGTCCCCGGCAGACGAAAAAATGGAGTTGGTCATTCAGCCTTACATGGAGGGGTACGCCGACGGGACCTTCGGACCGGAACGCCAAGTCACGCGCGCCGAGGCTGCAGCGATGGTCGCCCGCTTGTACGGCAGCGGCGATGCCCAAGGCACCGCCTCCTACCGCGACGTGCCGGCCTCGCATTGGGCCGCCGGCACGATCGCTTGGGCCGATGACAAGCAACTGATGGTCGGCTATCCAAACGGCGACTTCCGGCCGAATCGCTCCATCACACGCGCCGAGCTGGCGAGCCTGCTCGTAAGGGCTGCCGGTCACGCACTGCCCAATGCCGAGGACGGCGAGCCGTTCACGGATATGGACGGCCACTGGGCCGCCGCCAACGTCGCGCAGCTGAGTACTGCGGGCATCATCGGCGGCTACGTGGACGGCAGCTTCCGTCCCGACGAAGCCATCACCCGCGCCGAATCGGTGGCGATGCTCAACCGTCTGCTCGGCATGAACGGCGATTCGGACTCTGCGCCGCTGTATTCGGACGTCCCGGCACGCCACTGGGCGTATGCCGCGATTCAGGCGGCTTCGATTCGGTCGTAGCCGAGTCCAAAAGTAACCCTGAAAAGACGCTCCCTTCTTTCATTGGGGAAGCGTCTTTTTATTGCCGTGCAATCGCCGGGTCCGGCGAAGCAGCTGACAGAGATTACTGCGCGGAGCCGCCCGAAGAGAGGCGCTCCTCCCACATCATCCTGAGAATCTCCAGTTCCTCGCTGTAATCCGTTTTCGTCTCGTCCTTGCTGTACGTGAGCGTCTCCAGCACTTCCATCACGAATGCCGCTTCGCCGCGCGCGTCCCACTCGCGCTGGAGCGCTTTGTTGGGATGCGAGCCGGTCTGCAGCTGCATGATGCGGCTGTTCATCTTGCCCTTCAGATTCGAAGACGTCTCCAGCACCCGCACGGTGTTATCCTGGGTACGCGTGACGAAGATGCCCATCTCCGGCTTCATTTCCTTGTAGGCGGCAGCCAGGTCCTTCTTCCTCTGCTTGTCAAGCACGGTAGCCCATCTCCCCCAGCAGTCTGGCCAGCGTCTGCAGCCGCTCGCCGATCAATTCGCCGTCTTCGCTGAGCGCCTGATTGAACAGCCGCACATCCTCGTCGATTCGCTCGTTGTCCGTGCAGACGGCAACTGTCATGGCATCCCCTTGCAGGCCGACGCGACTGAGTACCGGCTGCTCCGGATCGTATAGTTTCTCATGCCTGTACGCTTCCTGGAAATGCACCTTGGCGCTGCAGATCAGGATCGCCAGATCGATCACGCGGTGCAGCGGCAGCTCCTCGGATTGACGAGACCATTTTCCGCCCGTATGGCGCCACACCTTTGCGGAGATGTCCAGCTTGCCCCGGTCGTTCCATTGCGCCAGGCCGAGCGACAGTCCCTTCGCGTCGGACTGGTAGGCGTATTTGCCATCGACCTGCTCGTAGTTCTCGCAGACGACGACCGGTTTGTGCTTGAGTGTTGTTGGAATCTTCATCGAAAAAAAAAGCCTCCCTTGCGTCTTTTCATTATCATTGCAGGTTCGTATTCATTGCAGTTTCTAATCACTGTAGGATTTCTATTTACTGATTTTATGATTTACTAATTTACTAAATATATAGCACTTATTGCAGCTTACTAAAATACTGGCGCCGCTGTCAAGTCTCATCATCCTCAATGTATACCCTAGAACGCTCTCAAGGCGCATGCCCGAGAAATAAGGCGGCATCCCAATCGCTGATTGACGCTTCGGGTACACACCACGGAAAAGCCGATCCATGCGGCCTGCCCCGTGAGCGACGCGATGTGGGCGAAAGTCAGCTTGTAATGGACATGAGAGACGCTTAGCACCGTTTTTTGGCTCACTTCAACGTGTAACGGTCATGAGCGACGCTTAGCGGGGATAATGGGCCGTGCAGGTGGCGGAAATGACCGCTAAGCGCCGCTGGTGTCCGTTAGAGCTTCCGCCGGCGTGACGCCGTCCCGCGCATGACCGCTCCGCACCCGTCTGGCCGTACCGATCTTACTGCACCCGTCCGCTTCGTCTGGAATTGCGCCGCCAGCCAGGTACGGGGAGACCTTAAAGGAGCCGTGGTGAGTCAAGCTTAAGTGTCACGCTGCGATGACGATGATGCTCCAACAGCGGCACCTGGCGCGTGGAGGCTGACACGCAAACATCGCCTATACGAAAAAATATGCCGCTCGCGCTTCGTGCAAGCGCGAGCGGCATAGCCGGGGACATGCAAACTCCTACGTACGAACACGCCTTATGCGCACACAGCCCATCTCGTCTGCGCCGAACCTCTAATCCAGACCGGGCGGCAGCAAAAAATCGAAGTCGCAGCCGCGGTCAGCCTGCAGCACCCGCTCCTGGAACAGGCGGCCGTAGCCCCGGTCGTACTGGCGCGGCGGCGGCGTCCATGCCGCCCGCCGGCGCGCAAGCTCGTCCTCGCCGACGCGGAGCTCAAGCCGACGGGCGGCGATATCCAGCTCGATCTCGTCGCCGTCGCGGACGAGCGCCAGCGGCCCGCCGATCGCGGCCTCGGGCGCGGCGTGCACGACGAGCGCGCCGTACGAAGTGCCGCTGATGCGGGCGTCGGAGATGCGCACCATGTCGCGCACGCCGCGGACGAGCAGCTTCTTCGGGATCGGGATCTGCCCGATCTCCGGCATGCCCGGCGCGCCGATCGGTCCGGCGTTGCGCAGCACCAGGACGCTGTGCTCGTCGACCTCCAGCTCCGGATCGTCGATGCGCGCCTGCAGGTCGGCCGGGCTGTCGAAGACGAGCGCACGGCCGACATGCCGCTTGAGCTGCGGCGAGACGGCCGTCTGCTTGATCAGGGCGCCGTCCGGGGCGAGATTGCCGCGCAGCACGGCGATCCCGCCCTCGGGCTCCAGCGGCTCCGCGAGCGGCCGGATCACCTTGCGGTCGAGCACCGCTGCGGACGCTACGTTGTCCGCCACCGTGCCGCCCGTCACCGTCACACAATCCGCGTGCAGCAGCGGCAGCAGCTCCTTCATCAGCGCGGGCACGCCGCCCGCCTCGAAGTATTCCTCCATCTGATATTCGCCGGAGGGGCGCAGATTGAGCAGGAACGGCGTGCGCCGGCTGATCGCGTCGAAGGTATCCAGCGGCAGCCGGCGGCCGAGCCGCTGGGCGATGGCGATCAGATGAATGATCGCATTGGTCGAGCCGCCGCTGGCCATCGTCACGGTGATCGCATTGGCCATCGCCTCTTCGGTCATGATGTCGCGCGGCCGGAGATCACGGCGCACCAGCTCGACGATCTGGCGGCCCGTCGCGACCGCCATGTGACGGCGCCGGCTGTCCGGCGCCGGGATCGCGGCGCTGCCGGGCAGCGCCATGCCGAGCGCCTCGGCGATCGACGCCATCGTGCTCGCCGTCCCCATCACCATGCAGTGCCCGTCGCTGCGACAGATCGCATTCTCCGCGACCGCCAGTTGCGCATCGTCGATGACGCCCGCCTTGTGATCGAGCGTGAAGCCGTAGCAGTCGGTGCAGGCGCCGAGCGCGCGACCGCCCAGCCGCCCGTTCAGCATCGGTCCGCCCGTCAGCACGATCGCCGGAATGTTGGCGCTGGCCGCCGCCATCAGCTGGGCGGGCACTGTCTTGTCGCAGCCGCCCAGCAGCACGACGCCGTCGATCGGGTGGCCGCTGAGCATTTCTTCCGTATCCATCGCCATCAGGTTGCGGAGCAGCATCGTCGTCGGCTTGATGTACGGCTCGCCGATCGAGATCGTCGGGAATTCCATCGGCGTGCCGCCCGCCTGCCAGACGCCGCGCTTGACGTAGTCGGTCAGCTCGCGGAAGTGCGAGTGACACTTGTTCAGCTCGCTGAACGTATTGGCGATGCCGATCACCGGACGCCGGATGTCCGCCTCCGTGTAGCCCATCGACTTGGTGAAGGAGCGGTGAATGAAACCCCACAGCTCCTGCTCGCCGAAGTACGCCGCGCTGCGCAGCGGCGGACGCTCCGAGTCCTTCCGCTCGGACGGGGCTTGCGGCTCGGGCTCGTCCGCTTCCCGCCAGCTGGATGTGCGGATTGTCGCGCCCCGCTCCGTCGGTCCAGCAGCCGCGCGATCCACCGGCGAGCTCGCCTTTGTCCGCTCCGCACCCGCCGCTCGGTCGTCTCTATCGACTCTGCCCATAGCTCCCGCCTCCTCGTTCTCTATGACTGAATCTCGCACTTCCTCGTTCTCATCAACGATCACTGCCGTATGCTCGCAGTCTCGGTCCACGGCTCGCGCCCCTTGTCCGCCATCGCAGCCTTTCCTTTTTGGCATCCGCTACACCAGCCCCAGCAGCTCCGGCGTCGGGCGGTGCAGCAGCTGCTCGATCACCCGCTCCGGGACGCGCGGCAGCCGCGTGCCCTCGGCCGGCGCATTGATGCCCTGCACCGCCTCCGCCATGCGCTCCGTCGTGAAGAACGGGTAATCCGAGCCGAACAGCAGCTTGTCCTGGGCGCCGTATTCGACGGCGGAGACGAGCGCATTGTAGAATTGCCACGGCCGGCTGCCGAGCGCCGAGACGTCCATGTACAGGTTCGGATGCTTGCGCACGAGCGCGATGCATTCGTCGATCCAGGGATGCCCCATGTGGGCGATGATCATCTTGAGCTCGGGGAAGGCGCGGGCAATCGGGTCGAGCGCGGCCGGACGCGACGCCTCCAGGTAGCCCTCAGGCACGAACGAGGTGCCCTGGTGCCACAGCACCGGCACGCCCAGCTCCTGCGCTTTGGCATAGAGCGCGAAGTGGCGCTTGTCCTCCGGATGGAAATTCTGGTAGATCGGGCCGAGCTTGAGTCCACGCAGCCCCAGCTCGCGCACCGCCGTCTCGAACTGCGCGACGCAATCCCAGTCGCTTGGATCGACGCTGGCAAAGCCGAACAGCCGGTCCGGATCGGATCGGCAATAGTCGGCCACGTACGCGTTGGGCACGACCATGCCGGTCGCATGCGCGGCAAAGGCGAGCACAATCGCGCCGCGATACGGCTTCAAGCTAGCCGCATGCTGCTCCGGCGTCGCCTCGATCCGCATGTCCTCGCCCCAAGCCCGCCGGATCGCCGCGTCCGCGGCGCCGCTGATCATGCCCGGACCGAATAGATGGGTATGGCAGTCGAATATCATGTTGGCGCCCTCCTTTGGCTTCTCACAATTCGCTGGCGGCGGCCAGATGGCCGCCGTCGACGCGCAGCGTCGCGCCGGTGACGAACGAGGCCTCGTCCGAGGCCAGGTACAGGCAAGCCGCCGCCACCTCGTCGATCGTCGCGGCGCGGCCCATCGGCGTGCGCGCCGACACCGGCGGCAGACCCTGCTGCTCGCGCAGACGGCGGTCGAGCGGCGTGTCGACAAAGCCGGGCGCCACCGCATTGACGCGGATGCCATGCGGCGCGAGCTCGACCGCCATTGATTCGCCGAGCAGAATGAGCGCCGCCTTGGAGGCGTTGTAGGCGGCGAGCTCACCGCTGCCGCTCAGGCCGTTCTTGGAGCTCATGTTGACAATCGCGCCGCCATGCCCGTCCGCGATCATGCGCCGCGCGGCGAGCTGCCCGAGCCGGAAGGCCGCCCGCACATTGACGTCGAACACCGCCTCCCATTGCGCCAGCGGGATGTCCAGGAACGCCTCGCGGTAGGCGATGCCAGCGTTGTTGACGAGCACGTCAAGCCCGCCGAGCCGTGTCATCGCCCGCTCCGCCGCCGCTTCGAGCGCTGCCGGATCGCCGAGATCGCACACCTCCGTGAGCGCGTTTGCGTCAGCGGCGCTATCCTCCCGCAATAATTGCAATGACCGCAAGGCCTCCGCGAGTCCCGCCTCGTCGCGATCGAGCAGGACGACCCTGGCTCCCTCGGCGAGGAAGCGCCTGGCGATGCCCAGGCCGATGCCCTGCGCGGCGCCGGTGACGAGCACCCGTTTACCTGCCATTCGCTGCATGCTGCATCCGCCTCCCTTCCGCGCTAGAGCACGCCGTACTTGTCGTACACCTGGCGCAGCGTCGAGCCCTCCAGCAGCTCGCGCCGCGTGTGGTTCTCCCGCGTCGCCTTGTCCAGTGCGATCTCGACCACTTCCGCGACCAGTGCGGACGGGATGACGACGACGCCGTCCCGATCGCCGAACACGACGTCGCCGGGATGGACCAGCACGCCGCCGCAGCGCACCGGGATGTCATAGTCGATGACCATGCCGCGCCCTTGCGAATCGACCGGCTTCGTCCCGGTGGCGAATACCGGGAAGTCGAGCGCCAGGATATGCTTCGTGTCGCGGATCAGTCCGTCCACGATCGCGCCGCGGGCGCCGCGCATCTTGGAAGCGGTGGAGAGCAGCTCGCCCCACAGCCCGTTGCGGATCGACTCGTTGGTGCAGCCGATCACCACCTCGCCCGGCTTGACGCTGTCGACGGCCTCGATCTCCTTGCCGTACGGCTCATCGGCGAGATGATGCACGTCGACCGACAGCACCGTCTTGGCCCGGCCCGCCACGACCCAGTCGACGTTGATCGGATTGATGTTCTCCCGCATCACCTGATCCCGGTAGCCGAGCTGGTCCAGCGTATCGGAGATGACTGCGGTATATAGCTCGCTGCACATCGTATCGAATAATTGGGTATCGTCCATTGCGTTGGCTCCTTCTTGAATAAATTGTCGTGCTCGCAAAAATGTCATACTCGCGCTCAGCCACATCGTAAGACGCGTTATTCTGGCTGCCGGCAGGAACTGCCCGGCGCAGCTGGATCGCCGGAGGTGAATAAATGGCTGGGCGCATAACGCATCAATGTCGCGCCGCGCGCATAGAACAGCGCCCCTGCGCCGTCCGCGGCCAGCAGCCGGGCGTCCTCCTCCAGCACCTCCAGCCGCGCCTCCCGAGGGTCGTAGCGCAGCAGCAGGCCGCGCGCGGTGGCATACAGCACACCGCCCTGCCAGACCAGCTCGGAGCCAGCCCGCCAGAAGTGCGCCGGCTGCGGCTGGTTCGTCTCCGGCAACGGCAGACTCTGCGTCACGCGCCGCGTCGCCGGATCGAAGCAGAACAGCCGCTCCGGCGTCAGTCCCCACAGCGCGCCGGAGGCGTCGAAGGCGAGGGCCGCCACCGCCGCTGCCCCGGGGATCGGCACGCCGCGCCACAGCGCGCGCGCGCCGGTCGGGTCCCAGATCAGCAGCTCCGCCTCGGCGGCGACCGGAGCCGCGCCCAGGCCGCCCCAGATCGAGCCGCCGGCATAGATCAGACCTTCTCGCACGGCCAGCGCGACGACCGATTGCCCGGGCAATACGTGGCGATGCACGCGCAGCCGCTCTTCTCCGGGCGCATACAGCGCCAGCGCGCCGCCATGCCGTCCGTAGGCCGGCACGGTGCCGATCGCCACCTCTTCGCCGCAGCTCGCGAAGGCGAAGGGCCGGTCCTGCTCGGCCCCCTGCAGCGTGAACAGCAGGCGCGGGTTGTCCCCCCGGACGAAGGGGCGAGCCGGATCGAACACATGAATCAGCGCCTTGGGGTACACCCCGATGTAGAGCAAGCCGTCGTGGCAGAGCATCCCCTCCGCCTGCCCGAGACCGCGATAGCCGGTGAGCGCGCCGCTGCGCGTGTCGCAGACCGCCAGCCCCCCGGCAAAATATCCGCCGCCGTACAGCGTGCCCCGTCCGTCCGGCGCCAGCGCCTGCAGCCTGACCGGCAGGCCGGGCAGCTGCGGATCGTACAGCCGGTAGACGTCGCGCTCCGGCGCGTAGACCCAGTAGCTGCCGTCGCGTCCCACACCGAGCAGACAAGGCCCCTCGGGCTGCAGCGGATGACCGCTCAACCAGCCGTAATCGCCTGCCGGCTCGGCCATCGGCAGCGACGTGCGAGACAGGCGTCTCGTCCGGACCTCATACCGATGCAGAGCGTCGTCCTTGACAAAATAGACGGCGCCGCGCGCATCCGGCGACGATACGCTGAGCCCCGCCGCCCCCTCGAAGCGGTCCGTCCACTCCCTCGTCTCCAGATCGTAGACGTAGCAGACGCTTGACGGCGTGATACGGACGAAGAGCCGGTCCAGCGCAATATCGAGATCGTAGACGAGCTGCTCTTCGGCGCACTCGGGCGGCAGCGGCAGCTCCGTCTTCGCTCCACTCTCGATGTCCAGGACAACCAGATGCGGCGCGATCGTGCCCGCGCCGACATACAGCTTGCCGCCGCGCGCCTGCATGCATCTGGCATACTGCTCGCCGGCCGCGACGACACCGTAATCGCGGAAGCGTCCGGTCGCCGGGTCGTAGCCGAACACCTTGCCGCCGGGATAGCAACCTCCGTAGATGCGGCCCGCCTCGTCGACGGCCAGACGCCAGGTGTAATACTCGCCCGCGATCATCTCTCCCAGATGCTCGACGCCGCGCTCCGGGGTGTAGCGGTACAGCACGCCGCTACCGCCGATGTAGACACCGCTCGGCGCGCTCACCACGCCCCAGCTATGATCCGAGCCTTCCAGCGGCAGAGCGTGCAGCGCCTCGCAGCGGATCGGATCGATCACATGCAGCATGCACGGGTTGCCTGTGGAGACGGCGTAGATGCGCGGCTCTCCTTCTTCCACGTCGAACGCGGAGGCCCAGATCGCCAGCCCGTCCAGCGGCTCGCCCAGCGCCTGCGCACTCATCCGCCCGGCTCCCGTGCGGCGGACGCCTGGCTGCTCCTTGCCTCTGCCATGCGCCCGTCGCGCTCCTCGCCATCCATCGCGCGCCCGGGCGACAGCGCCGCCGCCTCGTCCCGCGCTGCCGGATAGGCCAGCACTGCACCGAGCAGCTCCGCCGGCGAGCGCGCATAGCGCGCGAAGACGTCGGAGCATTGCTCCATCGGATAGACGCCGCTGATCAGCGGCCCGACCGAGATCGCGCCCTCGGCGATCAGCCGGATGTACTCGGCCATATTGCGGCCCTCGGTCCAGCGCACATAGGCGTATGGATAATCGACGCCCTCGCGCTCGTAGCGCGCATCGTAGCGCCCCGGTCCGCCGGCCCGCGAGGTGAGCACCGTCGCCTCCTTGGCGAACATCAGCTCGCGCGAGAACGACGGCTCCACATCGCCGACGAGCAGCACCTTGCCGCGATCCCGCACCCACCGCAGCGCCTGATCGATCAGGCCGTCGGTCTTGCCCGTGCAGACAATGACCGCATCCGCGCCCATCGGTCCCGTCGCCTCATCAAGGTGCTGCTGCACCGCCGCGGGGCTGTCTGCCGTGCGGGCGATGCCGGTCCGCTCCGCGATGCGCAGCCGCCCCTGCAGCACATCACTCACGATTACCCTGCAGCCCGCCGCCCTGGCAATCTGGGCGATCAATTGGCCGAGGATGCCAGCCCCGATCACGACGAGCGTCTCGCCGAAGTGCAGGTCCGCCTGGCGCAGCGCGTGGATCGCGATCGCGCCGAGCCCGACGGTGGACGCCTCCACGGCGCTCACCGCCGCGGGTACAGGCACCATCAGATGGCGCGGCACGAGTAGCCGCTGCGCATGGCGCACATACGGAGCGCCGTAGCACGCGACACGCTGGCCGACCGCCCAGTCCTCCATCCCTTGGCCGCGCTTGCCGATCACGCCGACCGCGCTGTAGCCAAGCACGATCGGTGTCGTCCGGCCTTGGCCGTTCATCATTAGCTCCGTGCCGGGGCTGATTGCCGAGTATTCGGTGTCAATTCGGACGTGGCCGGCCTCCAGCGGAGGTTCCGGTATGTCCGAGAGCCGGATCTCTCCTTCGCAAGATACTACCGCCTTCATGTCAGTGTTCTCCTTCCATCTGCCTGCGGCGATTGCGCCTTGCATTCGCCTGCCCTTATTCCTTCAATGCGCCGATCATCACGCCTTTGACAAAGTACTTTTGCAAAAACGGATAGATCATCAGAATCGGCAGCGTGGCGACGATAATGGTGGCAAACTTGATCGATTCGCTGATCCGGAATACCTCGTCCTGCGAAGCTCCGGTCAGCATGTTCTGCGCGGACGACTGAATCAGAATCTCGCGCAAGATGAGCTGCAGCGGAAACAGATTGCGATCCTGTAAATAAATCATCGCCGCAAACCAGCTGTTCCAATGCGCCACCGCGTAAAACAGCGTCATGACGGCGAGCACGGGCAGCGACAGCGGCAGAACAATCCGTAATAAAATACGAAAATCACCGGCGCCGTCGATCTTGGCCGACTCCACCAGACTGTCCGGTATCGTCTGAAAAAACGTACGCATGACGACCAGGTTAAACGCGCTGATCGCACCGGGCAGCAGCAGTGCCCACGGGGTATCGTACAGGCCGAGCTCGCGCACATTGAGATACATCGGGATCAACCCACCGCTGAAAAACATCGTAAACACAATAAATGCCATAATAAACCCGCGTCCGTCCAGCCCGCTGCGCGACAGCGGATAGGCGCCCAGCGTCGTCAGCACCAGATTGATCAGCGTGCCGCCTGCCACATACAAAAGCGTGTTGCGGTATGCTGTCCAGATCTGCGCATCCTCGAACACGAGCTTGTAGGCATCCAGATTAAAGCCAATCGGCCAAAAACGCACCCGCCCCGCGGCAATCGCATACGCATCGCTGAGCGAGGACACCAGCACGTACCACATCGGGTACAGGAACAGGAAGGCGCCCGCCAGCATGGCCAGCACGTTGAGACTGTCGAACGCGATTTCGCCAACGCTTCGTTTTACTACCATGTCGTGCCCTCCCCTACCATAGACTGGTCTTCGTCGCCTTGCGGCTGATGCGATTGGCCGCCAGCAGCAGCGTAAAATTGATGACGGAATTAAACAAGCCGACCGCTGCCGAGAAACTGTAGTCCGCCTCCATGATGCCGCGCCGGTAGACGAAGGTGGAGATGACGTCGGCCGTCGGATAGGTGCTCGGATTGTACAGCAGGATGATCTTGTCCCAGCCGATATTGAGCAACTGTCCGATATTCAGGATGAGCAGGATCAGCACCGTCGGCAGGATGCCGGGCAGTGTAATGTGCAGCAGCTGCTTCCATCGGTCCGCGCCGTCGATGACCGCCGCCTCATATAGACTCGGATTGATGCCCGAGAGCGCGGCCAGATAGATGATCGAATTCCAGCCGACGCTCTGCCACAGGCCGGAGCCGACGTAGATCGTGCGGAACCACTCCGGCAGAATCAGGAACTGGATCGGGCTGTCGACCACGCCGAGCGCGAGCAAGGCGCTGTTGATAATGCCGCCCGGCTTCGTGAAGTCGATGATCATGCCGCAAATGACGATCAGCGAAATAAAATGCGGCAGGTACGAAATCGTCTGCACGACCGACTTCAGCTTTTTGTGCCGCAGCTCGTTGAGCAGCAGTGCAAATACGAGCGCAGCCGGAAAAATAAACAGCAGCGAATACAAGCTGAGCAAAAATGTATTTTTGAGCAGGCGCCAGAAGTAGTAGCTCTCGAAGAAACGCTCAAAATGCTGAAATCCGACCCACGGACTATCGGCGATTCCCGCGTACGCGTTGAACTGTTTAAAAGCGATAATCGCGCCGTACATCGGTTTATATTCGAAGATCAGGAAGTACGCGACGACCGGGAGCAGCATGAGATACAAGCCCCGGTTGGCGTACATGCGCCGCCCGCGCGCCAGGCGCGGCCGCTTTGCCGCCGGTTGGACGGCCCTTGCCGGTTGTGCCATGACGGCCTCCTCCGGGGAATCGGGGGAGCGCGCGCTCCCCGTCCCCTTATTGCAATCTAGGTGTTAATTCCCCTTGAAACGGTCGTAAGCCGTCTGATAATTGCGCAGCACTTCCTCGATCCCCATCTTGTTCAACTGCTCGATGACCTGATCATAATTCCCTACTGGGTCGCGTCCCATGATCGCAGCGTTGACGGCCTCGGCGGCATACGTCTGGATATCCGCCATGAGCGGCACGACCGCGGCGCTCTCCTCGGCCGAGAATTGCACTGGCGGAAGCTTGGCGTCGAAGTCGATATAGTCGCTGTACAGCTCGAGCGGATTGTCCGTCTGGCCGTTGGCGATCCGGATCTGCTCGGCGTAGCGCGGGTCAGCCACCGTCGCCCAGCTGCCGCCGCCGATCGTGTGGTTCAGCAGCTCCTGCGTATTGGTCAGCCCGTTGGTCGGGTTGGTGACCGCTTCCTTGTAGATCGGATTGCCGTCCACCACGTCGTAGGATTCGCCCTCCACGCCGAAGTTGTTGAGCAGGATGCCTTCCTCGGAGTACTGATAGTCGAGCCACTGGATGACCTCCTCAGGATGCTCCGTGCGGGAGGAGACCGCCAGCCCGTGCGGACCCGCTTGCCAGCGGAACGAGACGTGGCGCTGCGTGCCGTCCGGCCCGGCCGGCGGCAGGACGGGCGCGAGCGCAAACGTATCGTGCTTGCCCTCCATCAGCGTCGTGAAGTTGCCCATGTACGAGCCGGACCAGCCGAACCATGCGCCTGCGACATCGGTCGTCACCTTCTCGGTCAAGGTCTGGAACGTCGTATCGACGAGATAGTTCGGATCGAGCAACTGCTCGCTATAGAGCTTGTTCAAATAGGTGACGACATCCTCGAACCGCTCGTCGGCCGGGCCGTACTTCACCTGGCCGTCTTCGACGAAGAAGCCGTATTCTACACCGAATGCCGGAGCGAACAGCATCATGATGTTCTCCAGGCTGACCGTCACGAGCGGAATCTCGTCCTGCTCGCCATTGCCGTTCGGGTCTTGCTCGCGAAATGCCTTGAGTACCTCGTACCATTCGTCCGTGCTCGTCGGCATCTCCAGGCCGAGCTGCTCCAGCCAATCCTGACGAATCTGGGGGAACATCTGCGTCAGGTTCTCCGCATCCAGCACCAGATTGGGCAGGTAGTAGATATGGCCCTCCGGCGAGGTAATCTGTCCCCGTACATCCGGGTAGTCGTTCAGAATCTTGTTGAAGTTGGGCGCATACTGCTCGATCAGCTCCTCGAGCGGGAGCAACGCGCCCTGGCTGCCGTACTTGCTGGATTCCGTCCCCCACGCGTCGCTATAGATGATATCCGGCAGTTGGCCGGAGGCCATTAGCAGGCTGAACGCCTCGGCGCTGGCATCCGTGCTGTGCTGGAAGTCGATGTGGATGCTCGTGTTCGCCTCCATCTGCTGGAACGACAGCTTCTCGTTGAAGTTCGTGCCCCGGAAGTTGCCGCCGCTCGGCGACCATAGTGTGAGCGTCAGCGGATCCTGGACGATCGGCACCGCCAGTCCGCCGACATCGCGCGTATCCGCGCCCCCTTCGGACGCGTTGTCCGTCGCCGACGCGTTGCCGCCGTTGCTCTGAGCAGCATCGCCGTTGCCGTTGTTGCCGCCAGAATTGGAGCAAGCGGACAGCACCAGAGCCAACAGCAGGACTAACGACAGCATTTTTACCGGAAATCGTTGCGCAATTTTCATGGTTCAGCCCCCTAAAATGGTAGTTCCCAACCTCACACCCTGTTAACAATTCATCAGCTGTACATCAGGACAAAAAACGAAAAGCGTGCGGAATTCAAATTCATGCCTGTTATCCCAATTGAATCTCGCCAGAAATGATTACCTCAACCTTTAAGGTCTTACTATCTGATTTCCAATTGGTTTACTTTTCCTATTGAGATCAGTCGATACCCCCTATCTGATATACATCTGATGTACATATTATAAAAGTCCGCCGAGCAGCTGTCAATACACATGTCACAACATTTTGGCATTTCGCGTTATGTAAGTTAACGCAATCGTTTTCATTTTCTGTCGCCCATCCACTCATCCATGCCAAGCGCACAAAAAAAGCCCGACTACACCGCCTTTTGCGGCGCAGTCGGGCTTGCAAACGATACCTGACGGTACATCACGATCATGAGTTCTGCAGTTCTTTCATCGTTCTCGCACCTTGCGCGCGAAGCCGCCGAACGAGGGCATAGATGCCTTCAATTGTCGCGATGCTCCCCAATCAAGCCGCCCATGGCGGCATACAGCGCCTCTTCGTCCATCATGTCGGACCAATATGCGTTCAGCAGCTTGCGGAAGCTCTTGAGCACGCCGATCGGCACGCCCAGGTCGCGGTGATAAAAGAAAGTCGGAAACAGCTCGCGGTACATCAGATAACGCGACGGCCGGTTGAGCGCGCCGCCCGGCGTCATCTCCGCCTCGCGCTTGCGCGCCGGGATGCTGACGGTGCGCTCCCGAATGAGCTTCTGCGCCACCTCCGAAGCAAGGAACCGGACGAACTGCCGCGCCGCCTCCTTCTCCCGGGAATTGCCGGCGACCGCCGCGCCGATGGTGACGAGCAGCGTTTTTTGCGGTTGTCTTGGCTTCAAGGTCGGCAGCGGCGCGAGATCGTAGTCCAGCTCGAGATTTTTGAATTCATTGAGGTTGAAGTAGGTCGTCAGAATCATCGATACCTGCCCGCTCACGAACAGCGGGATCGTCTCGTCCTCGTAGCTCCCGGCCATGTACTTGGGGAAAATGCGATGATTGTTGACCAGCCTGCTGTACACCTCGAGGCTGTAAGCCGTCTCTGCGGACAAGGTCGCCGCTCCTGCCGAATCCACCGCGGCGGTAAGGCCGCTCTGCAGCAAAAAAACCGAATAACGATTGTCGGAGGCGGGCGGAAAATAAACGGCATGGCGGCCCCGCGCCTGCGACAACTGCTCGGCGGACGCAATCAGATCATCCCATGTCCAGTAGCTGTCGGGCTCGGGCAGGCCGGCCTCCTGAAAGTGCCGGCGGTTGTAGCACAGGACAACCGGCGACAGCGAGATGGGGTAGGCGTGCAGACGGCCGCGCTCGCTGAACGCTTCGGTCGCAATCGGGTAAAGCCCCGGTGCCGGCTCCAGTTCCTCCAGCAAGTCGGCCGCGCCGAGCTCGGCCAGTTCCTGGAACTGTGAGCTGTTGAGCGAGATCACATCCAGCATCCCGTTCTGAATCAGCTCCACGCCCGTGCTGACGGAATCGTAATCGCGCAGCGCCAGGGGCAGCACATGAAAGCCGGGATTGAGCCGGTGGAACTCGGCAATCAGATCGTCCAGCAGGAAATCCTTGAACAGCGTCGAGCTGAATCCGAAATGAATGCGGATCCGTTCCTGGTCCGGTGCCAGCACGACGTTGCCGACCCGGTCGATCTTACGAATCAGCCCCTCTTCCACAAGCCCCTCCAGCCCCTTGCGGACCGACTTGTTGCTTAATTGAAACTGCTTGGCAAGCGCGCTCTCCGCGGGCAAATAGTCCCCCGGCGCCAGCACGCCGCTTAAAATATCGGTACGCAGCTTATTGACGAAATGATCCAGCCGTTCCCGAAACGATTTCCGCCCTGGTTTATGATTCATGTATTGTTCACCCTGTATCTATCAGATTTACATCACAGCATCTATTCTGATGGAAGGAACAAGGATTGTCAATCGGGCACGACATGCAACCGTCACGGAACGGCGCCCCGCATTTACAGCAGCGGTGTCACGAGCGCCTCGGATCGGAGGCCGGTACGCCTCGGATCGATTAAGCGCGATACCGCGCGCAATTGCCATTCCAGCGTATACGCGCTATTCGAGATTCCGCACTGTGCTAGCTTATATACGTGTCTCTTGCGAACAGCGCTGATCCTCTCCCACCCGTCCGTCTGACACAATCGCTCCATGTTGGACGCAAATGCGGGACCGTCATCTTCCACAATATACAACCGATCCGCCTCCATCTCCTCGATCCGGTGCAGCGGTACCTGCGTACGGCGTATCGCCGGATCCGCCTCGGTCGTGACCGTCATCAGGGGCGTCGGTCGAAAGCCGATCACCTCATAGAACGTCGGAAAGAAACGAGCAGCATGCACCCAGGCCCGGTCGCTTTCCAAACGAACGATTGCCGCACTTTCGGTGCAGTGGGGCAGCCCCCGGCAAGCACGATGCACCGCGTGGCGTCGCCGCAAGTAGCGCTTCTGCCACTGCTCGGCCTCCCGTTCCTTGCCCAGGACTCGCGCTACGCTGTGCAGACGGTCAAAGGCATTCTGATCCCATGGAATAATGATGACCGGAGCCGCATCCCCCAGCGCCGCCAATTCCTGTCGGTTCACAAAATCCGAAGCAATGATCAAGTCCGGGCGCAGCGCATTCACCCGATCGTTCCGGCAGCTGTCGTAGCCGATGCTGTCGATTGCGGGCGCTCCAGGCTGCAGTTGCCGCAATCCGTTTTCAAGCGATGCTAGCGGCAGCATGCCCAGCGCCAGCATTTCTCCCGCATAATGGAGCGTAACGATTCTGGTGTCCAGATCACGCTTGCGTACATACGCTTTTGGCGAACAGCCTACGAGCTGCTTGAATCTGCGGTTGAAGTATGTGACATCCTTCATGCCGATCTTGCTCGATATATGATGCGACGGTACATTGCTCTGAAGCAACATCTCTCTCGATCGATTGATGCGGTATTCGTTCAAGAACTCGATCGGCGTTTTGCCGGTCAGTTTTTTGAATAACCGGGTATATTGTCGACTGCTGAGATTCAGACGCCCTGCCAGTTGCGCAACTGTGATCGCCTCATCATAATGGGCTTGGAGAAAGGCAATGGAATCACGAACTGCACCGAGCGAATCCTGCTCGGACTCTCGCGGAACATCCCATGCCAGCAGCCTGTAGAGGAGCGATTGAAATTGAAGCTGCAGCTTGAATTGCTGCAACCAGGCGCCGCCTTGCTCGGCCGCCGTGTACAGGGCATCCACCTCCCGCAAAAAGCCCGCCGTCGGCTTGATGCGCCGCGGTCCGCTCCAGTATGCAGCTCCACCAGGCGACAACGCGTCGATCGCAACGCCCGACGCAGACATCGAGCAGATTACGAGGAAATAGCAGCACAGCCGACGACCTCCCGCTACAATCTCGAGCTCGACCCTGGCGTGGGGCTCGAGCAGCCAACTGTCCCCGGCTTCCAGCAGCAAGCGACGATCCGCAACTGCGCCTCTGCCCTCGACAACAATGAGCAGTCCCGGCCTCTCGCCCGTCTCCAGAGGCAGCGTCTGGCCTGCCGCAAGCGTAGAGCGCAGCATACTGAACATGCCGTACACCGTCTGTGACGGAATATACGGCACGCCATCCGCCCACACCGTCACGACTGCCTCCCGCTGAACCCGTTGGCCGGGCGCCCTATCCCCAGATGCGCGCGGAGCTGTCGTCCCTCGTAAGC
Source organism: Paenibacillus sabuli (assembly GCF_014705605.1). GTDB lineage: Bacteria > Bacillota > Bacilli > Paenibacillales > Paenibacillaceae > Paenibacillus_D > Paenibacillus_D sabuli. Next base: position 28,364 of record NZ_JACXIZ010000003.1, on the reverse strand, counting down.
AGTGCGAAAAATGCCCCTGCGTTGCAACTCAGGAACAACCAGCTCGACCAGGTCGTCCAGATCGTCCGGCAAAAGCCCGGGGATGAAAATAAAGCCATCGGCGGCATCCTCGGCCAGCCACTGTCCAAGTGTATCGGCGATCTGCCCCGGAGTGCCCGTAATGCTCAAATGCCCCTGGTTCTCTTTTACCGCCTCAACCAGCTCTCGCACCGTTACAAGACCGAGCCGATCGGCCATCGCCTTGCGCTCCCGGTACAGGTGGCGCTCCGGCACCGCCTGCGAATCGGGCAGCGAACTATCCAGCCCGAGACCGAAGGCCTGCACGTCCAGTCCAATCCAGTACGACAGCAAGTCCAGTCGCATAGGATGGCGCGCCAGTCTTTCCCGTTCTTGTTTTTTGCGATGCGCTTCCGCCTCCGTATGCCCTACGCACAAAGTCAGTCCCGGCATCAGCAGCAGATCGCCCGGCCGTCTCCCGAATGCAGTCAATCGGTTATTCAACGCCCGGTAAAAAGACTGGGCCTGGTCCATCCGATTCAGCATCGTAAAGACGATATTCGCATGCCGGGCAGCACGTTCGATGAAGCGCTCGGATTGCCCCGCCTCGATGAGCACCGGATGGCCCTGCGGAGGACGCGCCACATTAAGCGGCCCTTTCACGCTGAACCACTTGCTTTCATGATTCAGCACATGCACCTTGTCCGGATCGGCGTAGACACCGCTCTTCTTGTCGGCCAGGATCGCCTCATCCTCCCAGCTGTCCCACAGCCGCTTGACAATATCTACAAACTCCGTCCCTTGCGCAGAACGCTCCTCCGGCGGCGGACGATGGGCCATCGAGAAATTATGCGCCTCGTGGTCCCCCCTGGAATGGACAATGTTCCAGGATGCTCGCCCGCCGCTCAAATGGTCGAGGGACGCCATCATACGAGCGACGTGATAGGGCTCGTGATAGGTCGTTGACAGAGTAGCCGCCAGCCCGATATGCTCGGTCACGGCTGCAAGCGCGGAAAGCAACGTCACAGGCTCCATACCGACTTGGGCATGATGGCGAAATTCATCGGGCGTCGTGCCGGCCGTCCGGTATTGATCCGGCTGAAACAAAAAATCCAGCTTCCCGGCTTCCGCATGCCGGGCCATCCTGACATAGTCGGATAGCTTAAGCCCGACTTGATGTGACGGATGCCGCCAGAGCCCGCTTGTGGCTCCAGGCGCGATCAGCGTCGTCGCCAGCCTTAATTGCTTTTTCATGGAGGACCTCCCGTTCGTCTAATCCATTAGACCGTGCGACTCCAGCAGACGCTCGACCTCGTCGAGCGCCCAATCCATCGTGGTCACGTCATTAATCGACAGACGATTGTCAATCAGATAGACCTGTCCATCCCGGACTGCCTGCAGACCGCTCCAGACCGCTCTTTGCATCAGTTCTTCGTATACCGGCCTCGACTCGTCGTCGTTGACGATCACGAAGATATGGTCGGCTGCGAAGTCCGGCAGCGCCTCTTCAGCTAGCTGGTAGCTCCCAAAATCAGGAGCCTGTTCCAGCTCTTCCTGCTTGGCCGTCAATTGGAAGCCATAGTCCTGATAAATAACAGGGAAGGTGCTGCTCCTGTACATGTAAATGTTTTTTAGCGCAAATTGAATGACGAGCGCCGATTGCTCGGACAACTTCAAAGACGCAACCTTGCGCCGCTTCTCCTCAACCCTGGCCTCATAGGTCGCCAACCATTGCTCCGCTTCATCGGATTTATTCAAAAGATCAGCAACCGTGCGGAACGTTTCAATCGGGTCGCCGTAAAACGGCGTAGTGACGGTCGGGGCAATTTTACTGTATTGGGCGATGACCTCCTCCGTTACGCGCGCGCTCAGCATGATCAAATCGGGGCTCATGGCCAGCACCTTCTCGTAATCCCCCGTCGTCCCGTTGCTTACAATCGCAATGCCGGCACGCTCTTCTTCCGAATAAAAGCGCAGCAAATTCTCGCTTGTTCCCAGAGGCTTCTGCCCTAGCGCCAGCATCTCGCCCACCGTCCACAAGGCGATGACATTCTGGGGATCACGCGGGATCTCGACCTCGCGCCCCATCGCATCCGTTACCATTTTGGTGGCGGCTGTCACGTCCTCGCCCCGCTCTACGGTCCCGTCCCCAGCTTGTCCGTCGTTGCTGTCTGCCCTACTCCCTCCAATACTCTCTTGACCTTGCCCTTCGCCTGCATCGCTCATATTGCCGGAGCTGCAAGCGGTGGTCAGCGCCAGCAATATGCCCAGCAACACGCAAAGCGCAGAACGCCAATACCGGTTGTTCATCTGGATGTGTCTCTCCCTTGCATCTTATAATTGATAAAGAATATCATTATCAATTATAAGATGTTGATCCGCTTGCAGCAATCGTTATAACCGACATCCTGATACAGGACAAATGCGACATCTCATCCAAGTTTTCTTTGTATACATTTCAAATGAGCCGGACTCCCGCGTGTTGCCCGGAAGTCCGGCGTGTTCAGACGAGCCGCGAGTCGGTCAGCCTTGCTGCATTCTAACCCGCGTCCAGCACGTTGAATTGCGCGCGCACGAGCTTGAAATATTCGCCGCCGGTGCGCATCAGCTCCTCGTGGTTGCCCTTCTCGATGACGCGGCCGTGATCGAGCACGAGGATCTGGTCGGCATCGCGAATCGTCGAGAGCCGATGCGCGATCATGATCGCCGTGCGTCCCTTCAGCAGTCGCTTCAGCGCCTGCTGGATAATCATCTCGGTCTCGGTATCGATGCTCGCCGTCGCCTCGTCGAGAATCAGAATTTTCGGATCCGCGAGCAGCGTGCGGGCGAACGACAGCAGCTGCTTCTCGCCCATCGACAGGATGCTGCCGCGCTCCTCCACCTCGGTGTGGTACTGATCGATCAGTCGCAGGATGAACTTCTCGGCGCCGACCGCTCTGGCCGCCTCCTTCACTTCCTCGTCGGTGGCGTCCGGCCGCCCAAAGCGAATGTTATCCATGATCGTCCCCGAGAAAATAAACGTATCCTGCAGCACGATGCTAACCTGACTGCGCAGACTCTCCAGCGACAGGTCCCGCAGATCCTGGCCGTCGATCAGCACCCGGCCGGCCGTCGGATCGTAGAAGCGGCAGACCAGGTTGACGATCGACGTCTTGCCCGAGCCGGTATGGCCGACCAGCGCCAGCGTCTCTCCGGGCTGGACCTGCAGATTGATGCGATGCAGCGCCATCCGCTTGGCATCGTAGGAGAACTCCACGTCCTCGAAGCGGATAGCGCCGCGAATGTCGCGCAGCTCGGCCGCATCCGGCTTCTCCTCGACATTGGAGCGCTCGTCCAGGAACTCGAAGATGCGCTCCGAGGAGGCCATCGCCATCAAGAGCTGATTGTACATCTGCCCAAGCCGCGCGATCGGCTCCCAGAACTGCGGCAGATAGAGCACGAAGGCCACGAACACATACAGCTCGATGATATTCCGATTATACAAATAGATGCCCAGCAGCACGAGCGTCGCCGTCCCGATCGCCCCGGTGATCTCGACGAGCGGACGGAACATCGCGCCCCGACGCACTGCGATGCGCCAGCCCTCGAAGTTGTCGCGGTTCATACGCTGGAAAAAGCCCATATTGGCTTGCTCCTGGGTGTAGGATTGCGTCACGCGGATGCCCTGAATGCTCTCGTTGAGATGCGAATTCAGGCGCGACTGCTTGAGCCGGACCTGCTGGAATGCGCGCCGGATCGCGCGCCGCAGCTTGACCGACAGGAAGAACATAATCGGCACGATCACCAGCACCGCGAGCGTCAGGGTCGGACTCATGATCGCCAGGATGACGACGATGCCGAGCAGCATCACCACATCGGTCAGCAGATTGATGATGCCGTTGCTAAAAAGCTCCTGCAGCGAGTTGATGTCATTGGTGATCCGCACCAGGATCGAGCCCGCCGATCGCTCCCCGAAAAAGCGGTGCGACAGGCGCTGGATATGCGAGAACAGATGCTTGCGCAGATCGTAGATGACGTTCTGCCCGAGCTTGTTCATCCAGATGATGCGGTAGCGGTTGCCCAGCCACTGCAGCACGTACAGGATGCCGATCGCCAGCACCAGCTTCCACAGGAAGCTGAGATTGCCCGCCAGCGCCACGTTGTCCAGCACATGCGAGATGATCAGCGGCACGGCCAGCCGCACCGCGGTCGCCACCAGCATGGCGGCAATCGCCAGCGGCAGCAATGTTTTGGAATAAGGCTTCATATACGTAAACAACCGCGCCATCTGGCTCCAGTTGAACGGCTTTTCCATCACCCGATCGTTCGGATACGCGAAGCGTTCCTTTCTCGGATCGAATCCCTCGTGATAAATCTCACGCGCTTCGTCGCTCATGGTCGCACTCCTTCTGAATGAATCCCGAATTGTTCATGGTCAGATCGCCTTGCCGTGCAGGACGGCCTCGCGATCCTGGAACTGGATATCATAGATGCGGCGGTAGGCGCCGTCGACATGTCGAATCAATTGCTCGTGCGTGCCGCGCTCTGCAATCTTGCCCTCCTCCAGCACGAGAATCTCGTCGGCATGCTTCACCGAGGAGATCCGGTGCGCGATGATGAAGGTCGTACGGCCTCGCATGACCTCGCGCATCGCCGCCTGAATGCGCAGCTCCGTATCCATATCGACCGCGCTGGTGGCGTCGTCGAGGATGAGAATGCTCGGATTGACGCACAGCGCCCGCGCGATCGAGAGCCGCTGCTTCTGCCCGCCGGACAGGCCGCCCCCACGCTCCCCGAGCACCGTGTCGTAGCCATCCGGCAGCTCCTGGATGAAACCGTGGGCGTCGGCGCGCCGAGCCGCATCGACGATATCCTCCATCGTCGCCTCGGGATTCCCGTAGGCGATATTGTCCCGAATGGTAGCGGAGAACAAGAATGGCTCCTGCAGCACGAATCCGATGCTCGACCGCAGCCGCTGCAGGTCGTACTCGCGCACCGGATGGCCGTCGACGCGCACCGTTCCCTGCTGCGGCTCGTAGAAGCGCGCCATCAGCTGGGTGATGCTCGTCTTGCCCGCCCCCGTGGCCCCCATGATGCCGATGACCGTGCCCGGGGGCGCGTCAAGGTTTACATCCTGCAACGCCCATTCGCTCTCCCCCGGATAGCGGTGCGAGACGCCCTCGAAGGTGACATGCCCCTGGATGCGCTCCGGCCGCAGCGGACGCTCGATGTTGCGAATCTCCTCGCGCTCGTCGAGAATTTCCAGCAGCCGCTCGCCCGCCGCCTTGGACTGGGAGTACGTATTGAGCACGAAGCCGATCTGCATGAGCGGCATCACGATGAACCAGATCAGGCTGAAGAAGGCCAGCAGCTCGCCCGGCTCCATCCGGCCATCCACCACGAGCCAGCCTCCGTAAGCGAGCAGCAGCACGACGCAGATGTTGCCGATCAGCTCCATCACCGGGAAGAAGCGCCCCCAGATGACGGCCGTATGGATGTGATTGTCCCGATAATTGTTGTTCAGATCGACGAAGCGGTCGATTTCATAATTTTCTTTGCTGAGCGCCTTGACCGTATTCATGCCGCTCACATTTTCCTGTACCTTCGTCGTCAGCCGCGCCAGCGAACGCCGGATCTCCAGGAAGGCCGGATGCACATTGCGGTCGAAGCGATACACGACGATGGCCAGCAGCGGCATGACGGCTAATGTGACAAGCGCCAGCGGCACGTTCAGGTACAGCATGACGCCGAATCCGAACACAGTCAGCAGCACGAAGTTCAGAATCTGGGCGCAGCCCATTGCCAGAAAAAAACGGAACGCTTCCACGTCCTGCGCGAGCCGGGACATCAGATCCCCGGTCCGGGCATTGTCGTAGAAGCGGAACGGCAGAAACTGCAATTTTTGATACAACCGATTGCGCATTTCGTACACCGAGTTGATGCCGAACAGTTCCCCCAAGTATTGCTGCAAGTATTGAAACAACCCTTTGAGCACCATCACCAGTACCAGACCGGCCACCGTAACCCCGATAAGATCCTGACGATCCCCTAAAATGAGCTCATCCACAATGAAGCCCAGGATGAGCGGATAGCTGACCGTCATGATGGTGGCGAAAAGCAGGCTGACGACAGACCATAGAAAGTATTTTCGATAGGGCCAATAAAACTGTTTGAGTCGTTTGAACGTTTCCAACGTATGTCCCTCCAGACCGGTCATCTGCTCGAATGATCTCAAGTTGTAAGTATAGTTTGATCGGAGGCACAGTACAAATCGGATTTTCGGCCATTTTAGACCGCCTGGCCTTAAATTTGAGCGAAACTTGACACAAACACGGAAGCTTGTTTTTATCCCTAGCGAAGGCTGGAGATGCAGCCGACTTCCTGCTTTTCTGCATCGAAAGCCCAGCCACTCCCAGCATCTGGCTCAGCAGTCGCGTGTTATGGAGAAAAAACAAGCTTCGGGCTCGCTGCCCGAAGCTTGTTTTTGGTTTCATGCCTACCTTAGTAGAATGGATTCGCCCTACTTTTTGACGGCGGGGCGTCTGGAAAAGAAGAGATACGCGGCAACAAGCAGCAACGCACCGCCCACAATCGGAGCGACCGGGAAGGCCTCCCCGGTCTTGGGAAGCAGCGGAGCGACTTGCCCATCTCCGCGGTTGTCCTCGCCCGATTCCGGCAAGGCTCCGTCCACACCCAGGTCGTCTGCGGCATTCGGATCGACGCCGGTCTCGTCTTCTGTCCCGATCCCCGGCGCGTCCGCACCGGAGTCCCCGGGGCCCGGCTCGGCATCGGGACCGCTCGGTTGAGGAGATGCTCCGTCGTCCCCGGGCTGCTCCGTATTCGACTCCTCGCTCGCAGGCGAGTCCGTGCCCGGATTATCTGTGCCTGGATCATCCGTGCCTGGATCATCCGTGCCCGGATCATCTGTGCCCGGGTCATCCGTGCCTGGATCATCCGTGCCTGGATCATCCGTTCCAGGGTCATCCGCGCCCGGGTCATCCGTGCCTGGATCATCCGTGCCTGGATCATCCGTGCCTGGATCATCCGTTCCAGGGTCATCCGCGCCCGGGTCATCCGTGCCTGGATCATCCGTGCCTGGATCATCCGTTCCAGGGTCGTCTGTTCCCGGCTCTTCTACATCTTCAACAGCCTCATTCGAGAATGTCAGCTCGATGCTTGCTGTCTGGTCGCTCGCGATCTCGAATTCGATCGGCTTGGCGTCCAGCTTGTAGCCTTCCGGCGCTGCGATCTCAATGAATTGGTAATGCCCCGGCTCCAGGTCGGCCAGCACGAGCTCGCCGCTCTGGTCCGTCGTCAGCCACTCGCCTCCCGGCCAGTCGATGTAGTCCGTCGCCCCCGCTGGCTGGACCAGCAGCTTGAACTGTGCGCCCGCCAGCGATTTCCCTGCATCTTCGGCATCGACCTTCAGCAGCCGGACGGATCGGTCCAGCTTTTGATTGGCAATCTGCTGCGTCAGCGACGGCTGAACGAGCGTGAGCTCCAGCTCGCTCTCATCCGCGCTCAGCAGGTAGCCTTCCGGCGCTTTCACTTCGCGCAGCACATAGCGGCCATAGGGCAGATTCGTCATTTCCAGCGGCAGATAGGCGCTGCTGGTGACAGAGGCCACTTCCGCGTTCGACGCATCGTAGAGCTTGAACTCGGCCCCGCCGAGCAGCAGATCCCTTTGATCGGCATCTACTTTTTCGACGATGATGGAGCCCGTACCGCGCGTATTGGCTTTTTGCACCTCGACCATCTCGGTCTGGTCCTGCACGATGACGAATGGAACTGGCGTGCCGTCAAGCAAATAATACTCCGGCGCTTGCACTTCCACGAAGCGGTACGTGCCCGCCTCCAGCTCGTTCAGCACCACTTCGCCCTGACTGTTCGTCGTATGCGTGCTCACGGTCACATAGTCCATGCCTTCGAGCTTTTGCAGCTCCAGCTCGGCGCCCGGCAAGCGTACATTGTTATCAGCCGCATCGTGCTTGACCAGACGCACGGCCTGCCGAATCTTTTCGTTGGTCACAGTCAGCTCCGTCGGATCCTGATCGACGGTTACCGTCATCTGGTTGGCGATCCCGACGACATAGCCTTCCGGCGCCCCGCTTTCTTTCAGGATATAGTCCCCGTACAGGAGCGGGCCGAAGCTGGCGGTGCCATCGCCTTCCGTTTCTTTCACGGCAATGACTGTACCCGAATAGGCATCCTCCAGCGTGAACTCGGCGCCCGCGAGCGGAGCGCTCGTGTCGGCGTCGACCTTCGTGACGACGAGGCTGCCCAGCTCGCCCTCGCCTTCGCCCCAGCCGGTCGTGCGCTTGACGCGGATGATCTCCTGGTTGCTCACCGCCTCGACGGTGATGCCGTCTCCGGCAAGCGTCACCTGATTCTCTACATCGTCGCCGACCTTGGCCAGGATGAGCGATTGATATTCCAGGATATACGGGGTGTCGATCGGATTGGCAAATGCCAGTTCGAAGCCCGTCTCCGAGAGCGCCAGGGTGTAATCCACATCCCGCACCAGCTCGGCTCCCTTGGCTACCGCTCCGCTCGCCGACACGTCCGTCGCGAACAAATGAAACGCGCTTTCCAGCACCATCTGGTTGCTCGAAGGCGTATCAATCAGCTTGACGTTGGTAATTGTCGATTGACCGTAGTTGATCTCGACCTTCCAGTCGATCAATTTGCCACTTTGTACGCCCGACTTGTCGACGTACTCTCCTCCGTGCGTGATGCCCACTCGGGCCTCCAGCTCGGCCTGCTCGACGGGACCGTCGTACAGAATGGCCGTGTTGTCATATTCGTCCACAATCAGCTCGCCGTCCAGGCTGGTCCGATACGTGATCAGATACGCCTTATCGATCTCGCCGAGCGTGACCCGGAAGCCGGGCTCGCCGTTGCCGCCGGTCACTGCTTCGAGGTCGTAGTCCTCACCGAGCGTCAGCTCGTCGCCGTCGCCGGTGCCGTTCTCGCCACCGGTCAGATCCAGCTCGTAGACGCGCAGCGAGCCGTCGATCAGGCGCTGATTCCCGAGCATGTAGTCGAGCACCTGCGCATCGGCCAGATCCATCAGGTTATAATTGACCCCGATTTCCCAGGTGATTTCCTTGGTCTGGGCATTATACGAGCCGCCCTTGAAGCCGTTGGCGCGTGTATAGGTGTCCGGGGTGAAGGTCTCTCGCGCCGACTTCGACCGCGCGGTCAGCGTCTCGTCCACCCAGTCCATCGTGACGAGATTGCGGAAGCCATTCTCGTTCGGATAAGTGACGGTGTCGCGTGCTGCATAATCGAAGACGGTATCGTATTTGATGAGCACGCGACCTGTGATCTGCGACAGGAAGGCCAGCTCGAAGCCGTCCACTTCTGCGGTCAGCGTATAGTCCGTGTCCCGCTGCAGCGTCCCGCTGTCGTCCGTCACGACGACCGTCTCCTCCAAGAGCGTCAGACCGTCATTCTCAAAAACATCGGTGAGCATCACATCGTCCATCGGATAGCCGTCGCGATTCAATACAATCTCCCAGCTCGCGACCTTCGTCTTGTAATTCGCGCCGGTGCTTCGCTTGGTCAGAATGCCTTGCTGAATCCCGCGCTGCGCAGCGACGGAATCAATTGTATCCGTCCGCACTTCGTTCGTGATGGTCGTATTGTCGTACACACGATTGACCGCGCGGGTCTGGTACTTGATCTTGTATGCCGCATCAAGATCGCTCAGGAACTGCAGCTCGAAGCCGCTGCGTCCCGCTTCGCTGATCGGCGACACGTCGTATACCGACGGGGCGACCAGGCTCGTGCCCGCTTCGTGGCCGTACACATCAATCGTCACGCGCTCGACCTGGATTCCGCCGTACAGCTCCTGCGAGTCGTTGAACAGGTCGCGGAGCAGCGCGTCCACCTGGTTGATGTGCTTCTCGTTGTAATTGTAGCGAATCTCCCACTCGATCGTTTGCGTCGGCTGATCGTAGCCCGTCGAGCGCTTCTCCAGCGCCTTGCCGCGCGCGACGGCCACTGTGGCGGCGGCTCGCACCTCGGGATAGCCGTCTCCGGAGAGGAAGGCCTCGTTCGGATACGACGTCGCGTCTCCGTCCGTGAGCTCGGTCGCAAATACCACCCGGTACGCACGCTTGATATCGCCAAGTGCAATCGCGAAATCCTCGCCTTCATCGGTCGTGCCGATCGCCGGCCCGCTCACTTCAGCTCCCAGCTCGACGCTGCCGTCGAGCCGCGAAATCAGCTCGTACAGCTTGATCGAGTCCGGCACCAGCTGCTGACCGGACGGAATCGGATCGCTCAATCGGGCATTGGCGATCTCGTCCATGGCCTTGTTGAAGTCGATCTCCCACTCGATCTGCGCAGCGTTGTACCCGCGGTCGGGAACGCCCCGCTTATCGATGGTGTTGCCGCTGTAGTCGAAGCGCAGCGGAATCTGCTTGGAGGCCTGACCTTCGATTGGCGTGACTGTGACGACGCGGTCCTCGGTCACTACGACATCCTCACGGATTTGCGAGAGCACCTCCAACGAGCCGCTGATATTCGAGTGCGTTTCGATGAAGCTGTTGAACAGGATCGAGACCTGACCGTCCATCGATACGGAGAACGTCCCCATTTCCTGACCGGCGAACAGAATCTTCTCGTCAGTGATCGCCTCGTAGATGTCCAATTCCTCCGGAACGTCGAACACAAAGGCATGCTTGTCCCCGTAGCTGTGCCCGTTCGGGAGTGCAAACTCATACTTTACGGCAATAATGGAGGCCTTGTCCGCAGCCGCCACCGGCTCGCCGTACTCGTCCTCCATGCTTAACTCTGCATTCGTCAAAATGGCATTGCCGTCGTGAACATAGACGGCGCCGGGGACGGACGGCAGACTATCGTCTGCATAGGCCAGCTTGCCGGCCCACGACATGGGCAGCAGCACCTGGAGCACCAGGCTGAACAACAATAGTTTTGAAATCCATGTAAAATGTCGACGCATACAATCTCCCTCTTAACTAGAATCAAGTGCTTTTTAATTCGCCTTTTACAATCAGGCGATGAGTGGCCTTGTACAAGGGCTCGCACGTGATGAGCGTGATTTCCGCCTTCCCGTTCTGTTCGTCCAGGACAGACACCTCGTCTGGCGTCACAATGGATATGGCGTGAATCGCGTACGTAAAGGTGTCGGCGGCGGTCTGCACCACAATCTCATCGCCGATGTCCAGTTCATCCAGGCGATTGAATTGATGATCGTACGTCCAGCTGCGGTGTCCGGCCAGCGCGTAATTGCCGATTTCGCCCGGCTTCCGGCCGCTGACGACCGTGCCGATTCCGAGCTTTAATGCCATTTTGGAGGTGCCCTCAAGCAGCGGCTCCTTCAGATCGATCTTGTCGATCCGCAGCACGCCCTTCACCTCGATGCCCTTCACATGCGAGGGCAGCTCGAACCGGTCGCCTGGTTCGGCAACGATCGTCGAGTCAGCAGGCTCCGGCGCGGGCCGTGTGCGGTCGAGGCCCGTGCGCACTGCGGCAGCTTGGGTCGCCTGCAGCTCCGCTTGCGCCTGCTCCCATGCTCCCAGAATCTGCGCTTGCTGCCGCCGCTGCTGCTCGCGTTCGATCCAGGGATATGCAATCAGCACAATCGCACCAATCGCGAGCAGAACGGCCACGGCCCTTCTGGAGGACATACCGGCCAGCCATCGTCTTTTGCTATAAAAATGGTGAATTCTCGAGTTCCTCCCTTCCTCGCTGCAACGTCAGGCTTAGGCCATTCCACATCGTAAATCAACCACCTATACAGAACCTCTACAACACCGAAAGCAGCATGCGACGGCGCGAGGAGGATCGTTTTAGACAATTACGATGCACAAAAGCGGCTCCCCCGATTCGGGAGAGCCGCTTTGTCGCACTTGCTTGCAGTTCGGCGCGGGATGTTATAAAAATAGCCGTTCCCGTCGTCGAACAAGACGAGAACGGCCGTGTGTCCATGCGGCCAAGCAAGCTACCCTGTCACAATCGCACTTACGAATGCCTCGCGCACCTCGCGCTCGTCCGGGCCCGCGCTTCGTCAACGCGACGCCGTTCTCAAGCTTGTAGACGCCGCTCTCGGCCGCATCTTCGCTCAGCAGAACATAAGCATAATTACTCGCGTCTTCATAGTCGAATGCCGCCACGATGTTGCGAAGCCCATTCTTCTTGCTAGTCATCCGTCGCTCGAATCCGGTCGAATACAAAAAAATGCCATGGGATGGTCAGTCCGATCAGTCGGCATCGTCACCATCGAGCGTGTGACCTTCTCCGCCCGATCGGGATTGTCGGCATCGAAGGTATGCCGGTAGCCCTTCGTCAAATCCCCGGAGATATACGCGTAATGGAATTCACCGTCCGATTCGTCGATTCCCCGTGCGATCAGGTCCGCCACTTCGAATCCGTTGCGCGGATTCATCGCATCTTGCAGTTTGTTCGGCTGCCAATATAACAGAGCAAAGTGGCGAAAACATAGGAGAATGATAGCAGGGAACGGCAGAGAATCAAAGAAGTTGAAAAATCCTTCGATATGTGATTTGATTGGTTTCCCAAAACGAATCAAATACACAGCGAAGGATGTATTCATATGAAGCAGAATTAGATTTGACCTCAGTCATCTCTAAGGAAAGTGTGTCTGATATATAGAGATCTGGGGTGACACTCTTTAGCCCTACCGTAGAGAATGTGACTTTTAAGTGACTTTTCACAAGAAACGGGACCCCGAAAGGTCCCGTTTTCCTTGGTATATAAGGGTCTGTGGGGAGCGACTTACATCATGCCGCCCATGCCGCCCATGCCACCCATGTCAGGGGCAGGGGCTTTTTCCGGCTCCGGCTTGTCGGCGACAACCGCTTCGGTCGTCAGGAACATAGCCGCAACGGAAGCTGCGTTTTGCAGCGCGGAGCGGGTAACCTTCGCCGGATCGACGATGCCGGCGTCGAACATGTTGACCCATTCGCCGCTAGCGGCGTTATAGCCGATGCCGACCGCTTCGCCTTTGAGGCGCTCTACGATGACCGAGCCTTCTTGGCCCGCATTCGCGGAGATCGTGCGTACCGGCTCTTCCAGCGCGCGCAGGACGATGTTGACGCCCGTTTGCTCGTCGCCGTTGCCTTGGACGCCTGCTACCGCCTTGTAGACGTTCACGAGGGCCGTGCCGCCGCCGGAGACGATGCCTTCTTCCACGGCAGCGCGCGTGGAGTTCAGGGCGTCTTCGATGCGCAGCTTGCGCTCTTTGAGCTCGGTTTCCGTTGCCGCGCCGACCTTGATGACGGCTACGCCGCCGGCCAGCTTCGCCAGACGCTCTTGGAGCTTCTCGCGGTCGAACTCGGAGGTCGTTTCCTCGAGCTGCGCTTTAATTTGGTTGACGCGTGCGACGATGTCGGCGGAATCGCCGCTGCCGTCGACCACGATCGTGTTTTCTTTCGTGACGCGGATTTGACGCGCCGAGCCGAGCTGCTCCAGCGTCGTCGATTTCAGGTCCAGGCCGAGCTCTTCTGTGATCACTTGACCGCCCGTCAGCGCCGCCAGATCCTGCAGCATCGCTTTGCGGCGATCGCCGAAGCCCGGCGCTTTAACGCCGACGCAGGTGAACGTGCCGCGCAGCTTGTTGACGACCAGGGTCGCCATCGCTTCGCCTTCGATGTCCTCGGCGATGATCAGCAGCTGCTTGCCGGATTGTACGACTTTCTCCAGCACAGGCAGGATTTCCTGGATGTTCGTGATTTTTTTGTCAGTGATCAGGATGTACGGATCGTCCAGCACCGCTTCCATTTTGTCCGTGTCGGTGACCATGTAGGCCGAGACGTAGCCGCGGTCGAACTGCATGCCTTCCACGACCTCGAGCTCGGTTACGAAGCCCTTGGACTCTTCGACGGTGATGACGCCGTCGTTGCCGACTTTTTCCATCGCTTCCGCGATCAGTTGGCCGACTTCATCGTCCGACGCGGAGATGGCCGCGACTTGGGCGATCGATTGCTTGCCTTCGATCGGCTTCGCAATTTGCTTCAGCTCTTCCACTGCAGCGTTGACCGCTTTTTCGATGCCTTTGCGGATGACCATCGGGTTTGCGCCGGCCGTGACGTTTTTCAGGCCTTCGCGGATCATCGCTTGCGCCAGCACGGTTGCCGTCGTCGTGCCGTCGCCGGCTACGTCGTTCGTTTTGGTCGCGACTTCTTTGACGAGCTGCGCGCCCATGTTTTCGAATGCGTCCTCGAGCTCGATTTCCTTGGCGATCGACACGCCGTCATTGGTGATCAGCGGGCTGCCGAATTTTTTCTCCAGCACGACGTTGCGGCCTTTCGGTCCGAGCGTGACTTTTACGGCGTTTGCGAGCGCATCTACCCCGCGCAGCATAGCACGGCGAGCGTCTTCACTGAACTTAATATCCTTTGCCATTCGTTAATGACCTCCTCATAATATGAATCGTCCTGCACATGTACCGCTAGCCTGGCTTCATCTATGTTGGTTCTACGCGAGCCTAGTCCAAGATCGCGTGAATGTCGCTTTCTTTCATAATCAAATACTCTACGCCTTCGTACTTGATTTCCGTGCCTGCGTATTTGGAGAAAATGACACGATCGCCTTCTTTGACTTCCAGCGCCGTGAAGACACCGTCCTTCTGCGTACCTTTACCGACAGCCACAACCTTGCCTTCTTGCGGCTTTTCCTTGGCGGTGTCAGGCAGCACGATGCCGCTCGCCGTCGTCTCCTCCTTCGCGATCGGTTCGATCAATACGCGTTCACCTAAAGGTCTGATCATGAAAAATAGCCTCCTTTTGAAATGGGTTCCTTCGTTTTATTAGCACTCGTTGGCGTTTAGTGCTAATAACCATTTTTATAATACTCATTTTGCCGAGACATTTCAAGTGCTTTGCCCGGGATTTTACGATTTTTTTATAAGTCGACCCTTATGAAAGCTTCGTCGCTTCCTTAATAATCGAACTGACGAAAAAACTTCGGGGAGACGCCGGTGTACTTTTTGAACAGCCGGGAAAAATAATACACGTCCTTGTAGCCCAGCCTGCCGCTGATCGTCTTGACGCTGTCGCTCGTGCCGCGCAGCAGCGACTTGGCCTCGGCAGTCTTGAGCCGGTGCAGGTATTCGTTGAACGGATAGCCCGTGTGCGCGTGCACAATGCGCCGCAGCGTCGACACCGAGATATGATGGCGGGCGGCGAACCCCCGGGCGTCGATCGCCTCGTAGATGCAATAATTCAGATCCTCGACGATCTGGTGCGCGCGCTCGCCCTGCCCTCGCACGCCCTCGTCCGTCACCTGATGCACCAGTTCGTAGACGAACTGCTCCAGCAGCAGCGCGGCCCGGTCCAGATTGTAGCGCATGCCGCTGTCGATCAGCCGGAACATCAGCTCCATCCGTCCGAACCGCGCCTCGTCGAGGCCGACGGCCGTGACCGCGAGCGGCTGCAGCGCCCAGTTGGCCAGCCATTCGTGAATGCGCGTCCCCTCGAACGTAAAATAATACTCGTCCCAATAGGCGCCCTCCCAGGGGCCGTAATGAAAGACCGCCTCCGGATGGAGCCAGAACAGCGATCCGGCCTCGACCGGCTGCAGCGGTCCGTCGTCGACTTGATAGTAGCCGCTGCCGCCGGTAATATAGACGCAAGCCCAGCGGGAAAAGCGCGCCGCCCTGCGCTGCAGGGTGCGGCCGGGCAGATGCCCGGCGTTGACCAACTGCAGGCTCGGCAGCCGGGCGCTGACGGGGGCGTCGCTGCCCGGCTGATTGTATAGTCGGATCGGATACGCGCTAATGCTCGGATCGCTCAAAATCGCCATGCTGCTCACTCCCGTACTGTAGGTCATGCGGATGTCGGCACGTGCCTAATCGATGTCATGTTCATTATACCGCATTGCGGGCGAATGAGCATATAATCCATGAAATTAGACATGCCGAGCATTCATCCGGCACGCCCCAGGTGCTATAGTGTAAGGAAAACACACCTTCCCAAAAGGAGAATCCCTACATGAGCAAAGTCAAAATCGGCGTCATCGGAGCCGGCTCGATCTCCGGCGCCCATCTGAGCGCATATGCCAAAAACCCGAACGTCGAGCTGGTCGCCGTCTGCGACCGCAACGAAGCGCGCGCGCGGCAAGCCGCCGAGCAGTACGGCATCCCGAGCGTCTACACGGATCACCAGAGCCTGCTCGCCAACGCCGATATCGAGGCGGTCAGTGTCTGCACCTGGAACGACTCGCATGCCGAGATCAGCATCGCCGCGCTCGAGGCCGGCAAAAACGTACTCTGCGAAAAGCCGCTGTGCAGGACCGTAGAAGACGCGCTGAAGGTCGAGGAAGCGGTCAAGCGCACCGGCAAGCTGCTGCAGGTCGGCTTCGTACGCCGCTTCGCCACCAATACGGAGGTGCTGCACCGCTTCATCGCCGCCGGCGAGCTCGGCGATATCTACTATGCCAAAGCCTCCTGCCTGCGCCGGCTTGGCAATCCGGGCGGCTGGTTCTCCGACCTGTCGCGCTCGGGCGGCGGGCCGCTGATCGATCTGGGCGTGCATGTGATCGATCTGCTCTGGTACCTGATGGGCCGCCCGAAGGCGGTATCCGTCAGCGGCAATACGTACCGCAAGCTGGGCAACCGCAGCCATATTCAGAACAAGACCTTCTACAAAGCCGCCGATTACGACGCCGCCAAAAACGACGTCGAGGATCTGGCCAACGCGCTGATTCGCTTCGAGAACGGCGCCTCGCTCATGCTGGACGTCAGCTTCACGCTGCATGCCAAGCAGGACGAAATGGCGATCAAGCTCTACGGCGACAAGGGCGGCGCCGAGGTCGAGCCCGAGCTCGCCATTGTCGGCGAGCGGCACAATACGATGCTCAACCTGACGCCGCAGATCGACGACCTGACCTTCAACTTCGAGCAGGCCTTCTACGCCGAGACCGCGCATTTCGCCGAATGCTGCCAGGGATTGCACGAGACGCGCAGCCCGGTTCAGGACGGCGTCGAAGTGACCAAAATGCTCGCCGCTATCTATGAGTCGGCCGCCTCCGGCAAAGAAATCCGGCTGGACTAACGATACACTGCAACATTCAAACGAAGGAGGACGACAAGCATGAAGCTCACCAATAAAATCGGTGTCATCGTCGACAGCTTTGGCGTCGGCGTCAAGGAAGGGTTGAAAAAGGCTCAGGAGGTCGGCGCGGACGGGGTGCAAATCTATGCCGTCGACGGCGAGATGGATCCGGCGGCGCTGACGCCGGACAAACGCCTCGAGCTGCGGGCGTATATCGACGACCTCGGCCTCGACATCGCCGCGCTGTGCGGCGATCTGGGCGGTCACGGCTTCCAGGACGGCGCCGCCAACGCCGCCAAGGTCGAGAAGTCCAAGCGCATCCTCGACCTGGCCGTCGAGCTCGGCACGAGCATCGTCACCACCCATATCGGCATCGTGCCGGACGACAAGAACGGACCGATCTACGACGCCATGCAAAAAGCGTGCGACGAGCTCGGACGCTATGCCAAGAGCATGAACGCCTACTTCGCCATCGAGACCGGCCCGGAGCGCGCCTCGCATCTCAAGGCATTCCTCGATACGCTGAGCACCAACGGCGTATCGGTCAACTTCGACCCGGCCAATATGGTCATGGTCACCGGCGACGATCCGGTGCAAGGCCTCATCACGCTCAAGGACTATATTGTGCACACGCATGTCAAGGACGGCAAGCAGCTCCGCCCGATCGACCCGCGCGACGTATACGGCTTCCTCGGCTACGGCGGCAAGGGGCTCGATCATGCCGAAATTGCCGAAATGGCGACGTCCGGCGCGGCCTTCCAGGAGGTGCCCCTCGGCGAAGGCGGCGTCGATTTTGACGCATACTTCGCAGCCGTGCAGCAGATCGGGTATACCGGCTATCTGACGATTGAGCGCGAGGTCGGCACGCAGCCCGAGATCGACATCCGCAGAGCGGTCGAATTCATCAAGCGTTACAAATAAGCCCCTGGCTTCCGCCTGTTCGCCGAACGAGCGACGCGATGACAGACGAGCGCTTGCAGACCTGCGACAGGCGAGCATACGACAGCCCAAAAGGCCTCTCCGGCGCGTCAATGCCCGGGAGGCCCCTTTGTGTTGCTCTGACAGCTAGCTTGATCGCGTGTCTTACCCACTCCCGCTCGGTCGATGGCGAAGCTCGTTACCGCTTGACCGCGCGATCCTCGCCCTTGTCCGACGCTCCGGCGTTCTTGCTGGCCGCCTCCCGGTCCAGGCGCATCTCCTCCGTCGTCTTGATCCGCTTGCGGGCAGCGCCCTCGTAGTCGCGCGTCGGCAGCAGATTGCCGCTCGCCAGGCGCGCCGTGGCCTCCGCAATCGCGGAGCCGTATTGCGGCAGCCACGGCTCGCCTGCGACGAGCATCTCGTCGACCATCTGCCAGATCTCGCGCGGGTTGCACACTGCGCCGACGAGCGGGTCCATCATGAACGCCTGCCGCAGCAACTGGTCGTCGCCGCGCACAGCCGCTTCGACCGCGAGCCGCTGCACGGAGATGCTCACATTGCACACCGCGGCCGGCCCGAGCGGCAGCTCGCCGACATGCGGCATCGAGATGCCGTTGCGGTCGACATAGCCCGGCGCTTCGATGATCGCGTCGTCCGGCAGATTGGCGATGACGCCGTTGTTGACCGTGTTGAAGTGACCGCGATACACCCGTCCGGTCTCCAGACCCTCGATAATATAGGACCCGTGCTCGATTCCCCGATCCTCGGCACGGAACAGCTTGGGCTCTTCCTTCATCCAATTCGGAAAATCGGTCTCGAACCAGGTCCGCCCCTCCGTGCATACGCGGAGGTATCCCCCGGTCTCGCCGTTGATCCAGCTGCCCATATCGATCCAGTCCCCGATCTCCTCGGGACGCTTGCGGTACCAGGGCACGTATTCGCTCAGATGGCCGTTGGACTCGGTGCTGTAATAGCCGAAGCGGCGCAGCATGTCGATCCGCACCTTCTCGGTCCGGCTAAAGTCCGGGTGGCGCTCGAATGCCTCCAGCAACCGGCCGGTCAGATCCTCGCCCTCGTGGCGGATCTGCACGTACCAGGTCTGGTGGTTGATGCCCGCGCAGACGATGTCCACCTCACGCTGCTCCAGTCCGAGTACCTCCGCAATCTGACGATGCCCGTGCTGGACGCCGTGACAGAGCCCGACCGTGCGCACTCCGCCGTAGCGATTGCAGGCCCAGGTCATCATCGCCATCGGATTGGCATAATTCAGGAGCAGCACATCCTGTGCCGCTACCTCGCGAATATCCTTGCAGATGTCCAGCATCGCGGCGATTCCGCGCTGGCCGTACATGATCCCGCCGGCGCTCAGCGTGTCGCCGACGCACTGGTCGACGCCGTACTTGAGCGGGATATCGATATCCGTCGCAAAGGCGTCCAGTCCGCCGACACGAATCGTACATAGCACATACTTCGCGCCCTTCAGCGCTTCGCGCCGGTCGGTGGTCGCCTGAATGCGGATATCCAGCCCGTTCGCATCAATGTCGCGTTGGCACAACTGCGTGACCATCTCGAGATTATGCGCGTTGATATCGGTGAACGCGACCTCGATGCCGGCGAACTCCGGCACCGCCAGCAAATCGCGCATAATGCCACGCGTAAAGCCGATGCTTCCCGCACCGATAAAAGCTACTCTAAATGACAATTTCCTCATCTCCCTTATCGGTCAGCGTCCGCTGCCTGTATGCCCACATTGTAGCAGGAGCGCGAGATGAAGCGTGATCAAATTCGTGACTTCTTGGCCGAAAAATTGTCTAAAATCCTAACCTCCGGGCGATGACGCGCGGTCGCGGCCGAACCTGAAATAGAAAATAATTGCATTAAGCACCGTCAGCGCCGTGATGCCGAGGAACAGATTGCTGTACACCGACTCGCCGCCCTCGGCAAAGCTGAACGGATTGAACGGCGCGCCGCGCAAGCCAAAGTCGAGAATTCGTCCGATAATCGCCCCGCCAAACGCCCCTGCCATAAAATTGCACAAATTATAAATGCCCATGCCGACGCCGATCTGGTCGGCCGGCAGCGTCGTCGAGACCAGACTCGCCGTCGAGGCCTGAAAGAACGGGAACGAAACCATGCACAGGATCAACACGGCGCTGATGGCCGCTACGTGCGCCCCGATAAACGTAGAGGTCAGCAGAAAGCCTGCGCACATCAGTCCGAAGGCAATATAGACGACCGGCAGACTGCCTCTGCGATCGGTCATCGCGCCCGCGGAGCGCCCGATCAGCGCCGAGCTCATCGCGCCGGGGAACATGACCAGGCCGACCATCGTCGTGCTGAGCGACTTGAATTCGGCCAAATAGAGCGGCATGACGAACATGATGCTGAACAGTGTCAGCATGCCTAAAAATCCGGTCAGAATCGCGCTGCGAAAGCTGGCGTTGCGAAACAGATCCAGGCTGACGAACGGATGCGCTGCCCTACGCGTGCGAAGGTAGAATAGCCAGGCAAATACAAGGCTGACCGGAAGCAACCACCACAGAAAGGTTGTGATCATGAGAATAAAAGCGCCGATCGACACGGCCAGCAGCAGCGCACCGAAAAAATCGACCCGCCCCGGCTTGGGCGCTTCGCGCGGCAACCACATTCGGAAGAACGGAATCGTAAATACGACAAGCGAGGAGATCAAAAACAGGTACGGCCAGCCATACGCCCCCGAGACAAAGCCGCCGATGACCGGGCCGACGCCCGAGGCAAAGGCCATGGTCGAGGAGGCGATGCCGAGCACCTTGCCTTTTTCATCCGGAAAATAACGCGCAGGCGCGATAAAGGCCATCGCCGGCACCGCCGCCGCGCCTGTCGCCTGAATCATGCGGGCTGCGACGACCATCATGAAATGATCGGCAAAAAATCCGACCGCCGAACCGGCCGCAAACAACAGCAGTCCGACCGTCAAGAGCGAACGGAACGGATAAAGATCGGCCAGCTTGCCGTAGATGAGCGCGCCGATGCCGTACAAAATAATATACCCCGTCACAACCCAGCTGACCTGGGACGGGGTCAGAACAAAATAAGCGGCAATCTCGGGTACGGCTATCATAAACATCGTGCTGTTCATAACGGAAAAAAGCAGGACCGTGCAGAGCAGGGCAATAATTTTGCGCTTTTCCGGTTTGGACAGGCCTTGCGCCGCGGGTAACGGCTCAGAATGTGTAATCACGAAGAGGACTCCTATCCATTTTGTTTTTTATATTCTAGCATAACGGTTTCGCAAATGTCGCAGATGCCGTACAATGAAGGAAAAGCGTTCGCGGCAAAGCGGAGGTGGGAAATCGGGTGTTTACGCTCAAGGAAAAGCAATATTTGCTCGAGCTGCTGCAGCGGGAGAAACGGCGCGCCATGTTCGGCATGAAAAAAAAGCCGCCGGAGCACCAGAAGCTGGTTGAAAAATTAGAGCAAATGGTCCGCAATGAGCGGGTAAACCAAAAGCATTTATAGGCCTTGCGAATCGGAAGGATACGGTCATTTTTGGAGCAAAGAACCGCGAATCGGAGCCCGGAAAGCGCTACGGTTCGCGGTTCTTTGCGTCTTCTCATAAAAAAGTTGCAAATATGAGAGAATTCTCATCGTTTTTTAATAAACCTTCTCATTCTTTAGCCCTAGCGCACATTCTCTCTCATCCTGCAAAAACAGCGATTTTAAGATATGGTATAGTTGTTTCTGGAAGTACTGATATCGATAAAAATGGAGGGACAACATAGAGCATGCGAAACAGCATTGTGAAAAAACTGGTTAGTGTGAGCTTGTGCGCCGCCATCGGATTTTCGTCATTGACTATGGCGATTGCCCCAAAGGCCTCGGCTGCAACGGAAGAGTCGCTTAATCTGATTGAAACCGGAAAAGAATATCTCGGTGTTTCCTATAAGTACGGTGCTCCAAGCGGAGTTACATATGCCTTCGACTGTTCTTCCTTTACCCAATATGTATTCAAACAATACGACGTCAAATTGTCACGATCTTCCCGCGCTCAAGCCAAAACCGGGCAAAAGGTCGCACGCGGCAGTTTGAGCGTCGGAGATTTGGTTTTCTTTAATACGAGCGGAAATAGCATCAGCCATGTCGGCATCTACGCTGGCGACAACAAGATGCTTCATGCTTCTTCTAGCAAAGGCATTTCGTTTGCCAACATTAATTCTTCGTATTGGAAAAACAAGTACGTCACGGCTCGTCGCGTCCTTTAGAGCGGCCCACCCTCGTCCTTGCTTATTCATTCTTACCCTGTCCCTCCCGGATTGAAACAGAGAAAATGAAATTTTCAGATTATTTTTCTTTCCACTACGATTCCTCGAAGCGCCGCAGCCATGCGGCGCTTTTTATTTTCCCGTCTTCCTTACTTATTAAGACGGCGCAGCCCGGAAAAAGGTTGCCTTTTTTCCAAAAAAAATTATACGCCCTGCTTGGCTTTCTTGCAGACCAGCTTGTACGTGCGTCCATATCCCCTGCCGTACCGAACGATCCGTCCGATCATACGCTGGTCGGCTAACAGTGTAAACGGGCTCGCATCGGGCCGGGTGTTGACCTCCAGGATCCAGGGCTTCAGCTGGCCGTCGACTGCGTAATCCATGCCGAGCTCGTTGATCTGCGGCGCGGCGCGGCGCAGAAGCCGGGTCGCGCGCTGCGCCAGATCGTCCATCCGGCGATAGAGCGCCTGTCGTCTCCGGGGACCGGCATGCCTGCGCAACACGTGGTCCGTTCCATAGATCGATCCGCCCTGACTGCCGTTGGTGACAATTTTGCGCGGGTGCGCCACGCGCGCGAGCTTGCCTGTCGAGACAAAGCCGCCGCGCGGGGAGCGCTGCAGCATGAGCCGGATGTCAAAGGCCCGTCCGCGATGCCGAAGCAAGCGAATGCCCTTCTGCACAATATGGCGCTTGCCGGCCATAGCCCGGCGGATCGATGCATAGGCCAGCTCATACGTGGCAAAGCTGCGCCGCCTCTCCCCCAGCTGATAACGGTAGCCGCGTCCTCCGCCGAGTCGCTCGAGCCGCATGACACCACGTCCCTGCGAGCCCCGCGTCGGCTTCACATAGACCATGCCATGCCGCCGCAGCATACGCCGCAGCGCCTCCTTGCCCGCCAATGCCGTAGACGGCATATGGCGAGCCAGCTTCTTGTCTCTGCGCATGAGCGCGGTCTTCGTCCACTTGTCGATGATGCTGCGAGCCATTCGCCATTCCTCCTCTGTCGTGGCTGAGTTACGCTTGCTACAGCATACGCCGGAATTGACACAATGGTGGTAGGCCGCTGTCGTCACACCCGCACCTGTTTTCCCATATGCTGCAGCATAGCGTCATCGTCACGAGGAGGCATCCGGCATATGATCGACCCTTCGGCCCTGCGCCTGCATCTGCAGCGCCTGATCGAGCTTCATCCCGGCTACGAGCGCTTGATAGCGGAACAGCATGTCCAGCCCGAGGCCGCGTCTCTGGCCGAGCTGCCGCTCCTGACCGCGGAGCGGCTGGAGCGCTGCTACTACGGGCAGGCTGCGCGCACCGATCCCGGATTGCACGTCTATCGCACCTCCGGCACCTCGACCGGCGTGCGCAAAGCGATCTATTATTCCCACGGCGACGAGGCGCATTATCGCGCAGCCAAAGCCGCCAGCTACCGTGATTGGCTCAGCGCCAACGGCCTGCAGACCCGACGTGCCTTCATCGATGTCGGCACCGGGCACGCCGCCGCGACGGCCGAAGCGATCTTCGCCGAGATGGGGATGCAGACGCAGACCGTTTCCTTCGCGCTCCCGATTGAGACGCATCTTGCGCAGCTGCACGCGTTCCGGCCAGATCTGTTGTATACGATGCCCTCGATCCTGGAGGCGATCGCACGCCAGACGCTGCGACCGGAGCTGCTCGGCCTCTGCGGCATGATCCTCGTCGGCGAGCTCGCATCGCCTGCCTGGCAGGTCAATATGGCCGTTCGCTTCGGACTGCCGGAGGAGGCGATCCTCGACACGTACGGCTCGATCGAGGTCGGGGCGATCGCCGCTTATTCGCATGCATGCGGTGCGTATGTGCTCGCCGACGGTCTATACGCCGAGACTGTGCCCGCCGAGCTGCTGGACCCGCGCTACGAGCCGCTCGAGCCAGGCGAGGGCGTGCTCGTGCTAACCTCGCTGGAGCGCCGGCTGTTCCCCGTCGTCCGCTATGTCACCTACGACGTCGTGCGCGGGCTGCGCCGGATCGAGCTGGACGGCAAGCCGCGTCAGATCTTCTCCTGTCTGTCCAAGCGCATCGGCCACGAGTTCAAGCATGGCGAGAAGATCAGTCTGTACGATATCGAGAACGTCGTGCACACCCTCGTACCCGACGCCGCGCTGCGCGTCGGTGTACGGGACAACCGGCTGATCCTTCGCATCCGCAGCGCCATGCTCGCCCCTGAGCTGCTGGAGGACGTCCGAGACGCCGTCGAGCATCGCATCGAAGCGATCGGGCAGATGATCGACAACGGCATGCTGGAGCGGATCGAAGTCCTCCCCGCTGCGGACGACGAGCCCTGGGGACGCGGCGCGGTCAAATCCAAAAAACTGTATCGCTAGGAGGCGATTGCCGTCATGGCGGAAGATTGGCTGGCCTATATCGGCAACACCCCGCTCGTGAGGCTCTCGCGGCTGTTCGCCAACACGCGCGGCATCGCCGTCTATGCCAAGCTCGAAATGCTCAATCCGTGCGGCAGCACCAAGGACCGCTCCGCGGCCCGCATCCTCGCAGCCGCCCGCGAGCAGGGCCTGATCGGCCCCGGATCGGTCGTCGTCGAATCCAGCTCGGGCAATATGGCCATCAGCCTGGCGGCCATCTGCTCGCGGCTGGACATGCGCTTCATCAGCGTCGTCGATCCCAAAACGACACCGCAAAACATTCGGATCATGCGCGCGTATGGCGCCGAGATCGAACGTGTGGAGGAGCCGGACCCCGCCACCGGCGAGTACCTGCCGGCCCGGCTCGCACGGGTCAAAGCGCTGCTGGCCGCCATACCCGGAAGCTTCTGGCCCAATCAATACGAGAATGCGAACAATTACCTGGCGCACAAAAACGGCACGATGCGGGAGATCGCTGACGCGCTCGGCAAGGTCGACTATGTGCTCGGCGGTGTCAGCACATGCGGCACGTTGCTCGGATGCGCCTCCTACGTGCGGACGCATGGGCTCGCCACCCGGATCGTCGCGGTCGATGCAGTGGGCAGCGTCATTCTCGGCGGCGACAAGGGCCGCCGGCTATTCCCCGGACTGGGCGCCGGCATCGTACCGCCCTTCGGCCAGACGCACTTCGCCGATGAGGCGGTACTCGTCCGCGAGGCGGATATGGTCGCCGGCTGCCGCAGGCTCGTGCAGCGCGAGGCGATCCTCGCCGGTCCATCCTCGGGAGCGGTCGTGCACGCGCTCGGCGACCTGCTGCCGCGCCTGCCAGACGGTACCGTCTGCGCCCTCATTCTGCACGACCGGGGCGAGCGTTATCTGGATACGCTGTACGACGAGGACTGGGTCGCGCGGCACCTCGGCGAATCGGCGCTGGACACGCGCGGCGGCGTGAAGGATGCGAACGATGCTGTATCTGAATGATCGTCATCTCCAAGCGATCGGGCTGGACTGGGAGGCGCTGCTGGACTGCATCGCGGGTACGATACGAATCACGGACAGCGGCGATTACGCACAGCCCATCAAGCCTTATCTGCGCTACGGCGAAGCGGCTAACCGGATCATCGCGATGCCCGCTTATGTCGGCGGAACGGTGCAGACGGCCGGCCTGAAGTGGATCGCCAGCTTCCCCGGCAATCGCTCCCTCGGCCTGCCGCGCGCCCATAGCGTCGTCGTGCTCAACGAGGCCGCCACGGGCGCTCCACGGGCGATCCTCAACGCCTCGCTGCCCAGCGCCGCTCGCACGGCGGCAGTCAGCGGCGTCCTGCTGCGCAGCTATGTCCAGTCGCGCCCTGCTGCATGTCCGCTGCGGATCGGCATTATCGGCTTCGGCCCGATCGGCCGGCTGCACTATGCGATGTGCAGCCGCATCCTGGGCAAGCACCTTGCAGAGGTGCAGATCTATGACACTCGCGATGCGGCGCTGGACGACATGCGAGGTGCCGCGCCGCATGATCCGCTGCTCGCCGGGTCCGCAGCGCTGCGCGACCGCACACGGTTGGCGCAGAGCTGGGAAGCGCTCTATGCCGACTGCAACGTGATTCTCACCTGCACCGTAAGCGAGCGGCGCTACATCGATCGCCCGCCGCAGCCGGGCAGCCTGCTGCTGGACGTGTCGCTGCGCGACTACGCGGCAAGCGCGCTGGAGCGGGTCGAAGCGATTGTCGTCGATGATTGGGATGAGGTATGCCGGGAGAATACCGATATCGAGCTGCTTCACCATCAGCGCGGCCTGCGCAAGGAGCAGACGCGCTCGCTCGCCGATGTCGTGTGTCGCGATGCGCTGGCGGCCTTCGCTCCCGATGCGCCCGTACTGTTCTGCCCCATGGGCATGGCCGCCTTCGACATCGCGACCGCCGCGTACTGGGTCGGCCAAGCGCAAGCGCGCGGCATCGGCTATTGCCTTGGGGATGCGGATCAAGGATGATCATGTTGATGTTGATGTTGATGTTGATGTTGATGTTGATGTTGATGGAGATGGAGATGGAGATGGAGATGGAGATGGAGATGGAGATGGAGATGAGGGTGGGCGTCCTTAGCAGGGCGTCTTGAGCGGGGTGAGCTGAGCGGAGGGGCCTGAGCGGGGGGGGCCTGATTGCGAATTCCTCGCTGATGCTCAGAAGCTTGCCACGAGTACCGTATTCGGCCCATCAGCAGAAATAAGCGCAATATGTGTGGTTGCACGGCGAGATTTGCTCCATCAGCAGAAATAAGCGCAATATGTGAGGCTACACGGCGACATTTGCCCCATCAGCTGAAATAAGCGCAATATGTGAGGCTACACGGCGAGATTTGCTCCATCAGCAGAAATAAGCGCAATATGTGAGGCTACACGGCGACATTTGCTCCATTAGCTGAAATAAGCGCAATATGTGAGGCTACACGGCGACATTTGCCCCATCAGCTGAAATAAGCGCAATATGTGAGGCTACACGGCGACATTTGCCCCATTAGCAGAAATAAGCGCAATATGTGAGGCTACACGGCGAGATTTGCTCCATTAGCTGAAATAAGCGCAATATGTGAGGCTACACGGCGAGATTTGCTCCATCAGCAGAAATAAGCGCAATATGTGAGGCTATACGGCGGGATGTGAATATTACATGTGGCACATAGGTTTCGCCTTTTCATCCTGAATCAGGCAGGCTCTCCTGTTGAGAACCTGCCTGATTTGCGTTTCTTCGAATCGACTCGCATCCCAAGTGATGCGGCCACCGCCCGTGTTTTGGGTCGAACCTAGAAATTTGTATGGCTCACGCTTATTGCCTTGCGGCACATCTTGCTTCGTCCTTAGTCCGCAGCTTGATTGGCCGCATCGATGCCCAGTGCCAGCGCGCCGCACAGGCCGGCATTATCGCCGAGCCCAGGAGGGACGATATAGCTGTCGATCCCCGAGAGCACCGCCTCGGCGCTGACATAGCCGTTCAATAGGCGCAGCACCTCTTGGCGCAGCAGCGGGAACAATTGCGGCTGCTTCATCACGCCGCCGCCAAAAATAACCTTGCGCGGCGAGAGCAGTAAGATCGACGTCATTGCCGCCTGCGCCAGATAGTACGCCTCCAGCCGCCACGCCTCATGCTCCGGCGGCAGGTCTACGCCCTTGCGTTCCCAGCGCTTCTCGATGGCCGGTCCGGCTGCCAGTCCTTCCAGACAATCAGCATGATATGGACAGAAGCCTTCGTATGTGTCCTCGGGGTGCCGGCGAACGAGCACATGCCCGGCCTCAGGATGGACGAGCCCGTGCACCAGCTTGCCCTCGCTGTACGCCCCCATGCCAATCCCCGTACCCACCGTATAATAGACACAGCTGTCCAGCCCCTGCGCAGCGCCCCATGTTGCCTCGCCATAAGCGGCTGCATTCACGTCCGTATCCCAGCCGTACGGCAAGGGCAGCGCCGCCTTCATCGAGCCGAGAAAATCATAGCCGGTCCAGCCTGGCTTCGGCGTCGTCGTGACGTGCCCATACGTCGGGCTCGACGGATCGATATCGATCGGCCCGAACGTGCCGATGCCGATCGCCTCCACTTCCTTGTCCTTAAAAAAGGCGATCACCTGAGCCAGCGTCTCCTCCGGCCCTTCAGTCGGGAAGCTCACCCGCTCCAGAATCGTCCCCTGTTCATTCCCGATGCCGCACACGAACTTCGTCCCGCCCGCTTCAATTGCGCCAATACGCATTGTATGTTCTCCTCCAACCTCGTCATAATCTCTGCCCATAGGCTTGCTTCTTATTGTAA
>NZ_JACXIZ010000029.1 GCF_014705605.1 Paenibacillus sabuli | reverse complement strand
CGAATGATCGGCGCCGCGAGCCCCACACCCTGCGGCTCGCGGCGCCGCTCCTGCAAGCTGCGCAAATGGAACGAGGCGCCTTGCCTGCTAGTACGCCTGCTGCGTTCCCCGGATCAGGCTGCTAGTGTTCCCGGGCCGCCGGCAGTTCAATGCGAAAGACGCTGCCTTTTCCCGGCTCGCTCGCCGCGGAAATCGTGCCGCCGTGCGCCTCGACGATCTCCTTCGCGATCGCCAGCCCGAGTCCGCTGCCCGTCGTGGTGCGCTTGGATTTTTCCCGCATATAAAACCGGTCGAAAATATACGGCAAATCGCCGGCCTCGATGCCGCTGCCGGTGTCGCCGATCTCCGTGACCACCGTACCCGCCTCCTCGTCGCGATAAAACGTCAGCTTTAGCCGCCCCCCGGGCTGCATATGCCCCAGCGCATTGCTCACCAGATTGGCCATCACGCGGCCCATCTTGAATTCATCGAGCTCGAGCCAGACCTGCTCCGCGGACGTCCCTTCGGGCCCCGGTACGAATGCAATCTCGAATGCAAAGCCTTTGCTCTCGGCGTCCAGACGCCAGCTCTCCTCCTGGATCGCCATCCATTCGGACAAGCTCAGCCGCCTGCGCTCCAGCGCGACCTGCCCGGCCTCCAGCTTGGAGAGCTCGAACAGATCGTGAATGAGCCGATTCAGTCCGTTCACCTTGCTCAGCATCATGCGAATATAAGTCTGCTGCTGGCGCGGATCCTCGACCACCTCGTCCTTGAGCGCCTCCAGATAGCCCTGGACCAGCGTCATCGGCGTGCGCAGATCATGCGAGATGTTGCTCAGCAGGCGGCGGCGCGACGTCTCCAGCTTTTCCAGCTCGGCATACGCTTCGGCCAGATTCGCGTTGGTCAACTGCAGCGCCTCGGTCCGCTCGGCGACCTTGGACTCCAGGCCCAGGTTCAGCTCCCGCACCTCCTCGGTCACCTGCTCGACCTTGCGCAGCGCCCGCGAGAAGCGGTAGGAAATGATGAACGACTGCATCATGATGACAAAAAACAACCCGATCGGCACCAGCTCGTCTACGCCGAACCACTCGTTGTAAAAGGACATGTCATTGAGAATCGTCAACACGAAGACTGTAAATCCGGTCAACACCAGCGCCGCGCCGTCCCGTCTGCGCCGCCGCGCGCGGATCAGCACTGCGATCGCATACAGGCTGATCACTGCGACGAACAGCTGGAACAGCCCGAGCAGCTTGGAGAAGAAGGCGGGCGGCGTGAGCAGCACCAGCAGACAAAGCGCTCCGCTCACCCCGGCCACCGCGCGCAGCATGCGGCGGGAGGCATCCTTGGGAAACAGATGATAAATGTACAGATAGCCGCTTAACGCCGCCAGCGCAAAAGCGCCGTATTCCACCTTGAGCCCGGCCTCCCAGCTGAGCTGCGGCAGCCACTGCATCAAAAACGCATCGCCCATCACGATAATGCGCGCCGCTACGAACAGACAGAGCAAGCCGAAGTACAGCGTGAACCGCTCCTGCCGGCGCAGCGCGAACAAGCCGAGGTGATAAAAGCCGACCATGAACAGGCTGCCGAATATGATCATGCGCTCGGCCGTCGTCCGGCTCTGGTAGCGATCCATCGCCGTGCTGCCGCCCAGCTCAAAATCGAGCCAGATGCCGCCGCGCCGGTGGTCGAAATTGGAGACCTGGACAATCAGCTCATGGCGCGCGGCGTCGTTGGCGAAGGAGACGGTCTGCGGCATCGCGCCCGGCTCGGACAGCGCCTTGTTCGGGCCGACAGTGCCGGCCTCGGCCATCAGGCGCCCGTCGATCCAGAGCCGGTAGGCGCTCGAAATATTCGGTATGCGCAGCGAGAGGATCTCGCCGTCCCGCTTCGTCACGATCGTCAGACGATACGTGCCGAAGCCCTGACCCTTATCGAAGCTGTCCAGCGTGTCGTATCCGTTCCACGATTGCGGCACCGGCACATGCTCCGCATCCAGCGACGCCCACGCAGCGCCGGGCGTGAGCAGCACCTCCGGGTAGAAGGCCCACTTGCCCGCCAGCGCCACGATCTCCTCCTTCAGCGGCACCCCGCGAAGGTCGATCTCGCCCATCGCCGCGCGCGGCTCATCGTCTCCTCCGGCAGCCGTGCTGCAGCCGGCCAGCGC
The DNA here is from genome assembly GCF_014705605.1 of Paenibacillus sabuli. Classification (GTDB taxonomy): domain Bacteria; phylum Bacillota; class Bacilli; order Paenibacillales; family Paenibacillaceae; genus Paenibacillus_D; species Paenibacillus_D sabuli. Next base: position 13,317 of record NZ_JACXIZ010000029.1, on the reverse strand, counting down.
GGCCGCCAGCAGCACCAGCAGGAGCGCGCCCGCCGGCCAGCGGTGCTTGCGGGCCGCTGCGGCCTTGCGGCGGCCTGGATTTTTGGGTACCCTCAATTGCTCGTCCCTCCGACATTCGTTATAATAAGTCCAGTATTGCGCAATAGAAAGCGAGGCGTCACCTGCCATGAACGACCAAACGATCCTCGTCGTGGACGACGAGCTCGAGATCGCCGAGCTGATCGGCCTGTATCTGCGTCGCGAAGGCTACGATGTGTATCACGCCGCGAGCGGCGATGAGGCGCTGCGGCTGGCCCGCGAGCTGGAGCCGCAGCTGATCGTGCTCGATATCCAGCTCGGCGAGATCAGCGGCATCGAGGTGTGCGAGCAGCTGCGCCGCGAGTCCGGCGTCCCGATCCTGTTCGTCAGCTGCCGCAGCGACGATACCGATATTATACACGGCTTGTCCGTCGGGGGCGACGATTATATCACCAAGCCGTTCAGTCCGCGCCAACTCGTCGCGCGTGTGCAGGCCCATCTGCGCCGCGTCCAGCTGCTCGCCGGCGATGCGGCGGGCGGCGGGCCTGCGGGACGGATGCTGCGCTCCGGGGAGCTGGAGATCGATCCCGAGGGCCACACCGTGACGGTCGGCGGACGGCCCGTGAGTCTGTCCGCCAAGGAATTCGACCTGCTGGTTCATCTGGCGCGACACCCCGGCAAGGCGTTCCCCCTGGACCGCCTGTACCGGCTCATCTGGGGCACCGACAGCATCGGCGATACGCGTACGCTGATGGTGCATATCAGCAATCTTCGCAAAAAAATCGAAGCCGATCCTGCAAATCCCGCGCATATCGTCACCGTGCGCGGCGTCGGCTACAAATTCATCAGTCAGGAAGGAACCTCATAATCTATGTATATCGCCGATCAATGGAAGGACTATGAACTGCTGGATACCGGAGACGGAGACAAGCTGGAGCGCTGGGGAAGCGTCGTGCTGCGGCGTCCCGATCCCCAGATCATCTGGCCGATCGCGGCCGGCGCCAAGGGCTGGAAGGAGGCCGACGCCCACTATCACCGCAGCAGCTCCGGCGGCGGCAGCTGGGCGCAGCGGACGCCGCTACCCGAGAGCTGGACGATCGGATACGGGCCGCTGCGCTTCCGCATCCGTCCGACCAGCTTCAAGCATACCGGGCTGTTCCCCGAGCAGGCCGTCAACTGGAGCTGGATGATGGACAAGATCCGGCAGGCCGGGCGGCAGATCCGGGTGCTCAATCTGTTCGCCTACACCGGCGGCGCGACCGTGGCGGCCGCGGCAGCCGGAGCCGAGGTGTGTCACGTCGACGCGGCCAAGGGAATGGTGCAATGGGCCAAGGAAAACGCCGAGCTGTCGGGGCTCAAGGACAGCCCGATCCGCTACATCACCGACGACGTCTTCAAATTCGTGCAGCGCGAGCAGCGCCGCGGCCGGACCTACGACGCCATCATCATGGACCCGCCCTCCTACGGGCGCGGACCCGGCGGCGAGATGTGGAAGCTGGAGCAGAGCCTCTACCCCTTCCTTGAATCCTGCTGCGCAATCCTGTCGCCGCAGCCGCTGTTCGTCCTGCTCAATTCGTATACGACCGGCCTGTCGCCGTCCGTGCTGCGCAATCTGCTGCAGTTGACCGTCGGACGGCGCCATGACGGCGTGATCCACACCGGAGAGATCGGCCTGCCGATCACCGCCTCCGGCCTGCAGCTGCCCTGCGGCATCCTCGGGCGCTGGGAGGCGCAGGCGTGAGCCGGCGGCGCCCGGACGGACGCGGCGCCGCCGGCTCGGGCCGCTCCGCATCCGGCGGCGCCCGCAATGGAAGGGGCGGGCGGCGGGCGGCGGACGGAGAGCGACCCAAAGACGGGCATCACGCGGCAGACACGCGGAGCGCGCGCGGCCGCTCCGCAGGCCGACCTGGGGAATCCCGTGCCGCAGGAAGACCGGGCAGTCCGCACAGTTCGAGTCCGCGGCCCGCGGCAGACACCGGGCGCGCGTACCGTACGGCTGATCGCTCCGGTCGCTCCTCGTCGGCCGCGGCAAGTCAGACTCGGCAGTCCGATCCGAACAGCGGACACCCCCGCCACACTGACAAGCGGCATACATCGGACAACGCGATGCCGTCACGGCACGATGCCGCGGCATCCGCATCGCGCGCCCCGGCTTCCTCGCCGGCGTCGCATGCTGCTGCACCGCTCGACGACACACCGCACATCCGCGTGCTCCACGAGGACAATCATCTGCTCGCCGTCGTCAAGCCGCCGGGCGTCCTCTCGCAGGCCGACAGCAGCGACGGCCCGGATATGCTGACCCTGCTCAAGGACGACCTGAAGCGACGCTACGCCAAGCCGGGCAATGTCTATCTCGGACTCGTGCACCGGCTCGACCGCCCGGTCGGCGGCGTCATGCTGCTGGCCAGGACGTCCAAGGCGGCCTCGCGCCTCTCAGAGGCTGTGCGTAGCCGCCGCTTCGGCAAGACGTACCTGGCCGTCGTGCACGGGCGTCCGGCCGAGCCGTCAGCATCGCTGCGCCATTATCTGCGCAAGGACAGCGCGACCAATACGGTGAGCGCCTTCTCAGGGCCTGCCGAAGGCGCAAAGGAAGCGCTGCTCGACTACGAGACGGTAGCCACCGCAGACGGATTGTCCTTGCTCCGCGTGCGTCTGCACACCGGGCGCCCCCATCAGATCCGCGTGCAATTGACCACGATTGGCTGCCCGCTCGTCGGCGACCGCAAGTACGGTCCGGCAGGTGCAGGCGGTAATGAAGGCGGCGGCAACGAACGTAAGCCTGACGGCCTCCGCCGGCACGCCGACGAAGGCCGCCCCGGTGCCCGCTCCGCGGCAATCGACGCCGGGATTCGCGAGCCCGCGCTCTGGTCGGCCGTGATCGAGGTCGAGCATCCGACGACGCGCGAGCCGCTGCTGCTGCGCTGTGCGCCGCCACGCGTCGAGCCTTGGCTGCGCTGGCCTGCCGAGCTGCTCGAGTCCGCGGCGCGTCCGCTGCTCTAGCGGCGGACCCCGCTGCGCTTTTCAAACGCACCCAGCGTCATTCCAAACCCCTCCGCGTCGGCATGCTCGTATTTGAAAGGGTATGTAGCAAAACAAGTTTTGCTTGTACGTTTTTCCAATTGATTAACCTAACGGACATCAGCGACGCTTAAAAGCCTTGTGACGGCAGCATTCATCAGCATTCTCTCTGTTTGGTACGCTAAGCGTCTCCAGTGTTCTCCAGTGTCCGTTAGAAATCCAAATTCTTCGATTCGACACGCTAAGCGTCGCTGGTGTCCGTTAGAGCGTTAGAACGTCAGCTTGGAGCCCTCTGCCGCCCTCTGGCAGCACGACAAAGTCTCGTTCCGGGAAATCAGTCTTGATGTTTGACAAACAAAAAGTTGGACGGAAAAACCGTCCAACTTTTTGGCTTGCAGAGGAAGCTGATCGGACAGCCCTTTCCAATCGATATAACGGAGCATGCCGCCGGTGCCGTAATCTACTGCCCCACCGCGCGCTCCCCCTCTTCATCCGCCTCGGCTGCCGGCTGCCCCGGCTTATCCCCACTGGAGATCTTGCCCAGCAAATAGACGAGCAGTTGCTGATTGTGCAGCGAGATGCGGTCGAGCGAGTGCTGAATGTATTCGTCGCGCAGCTGCTTGCCCCGCTGCGCCTCGCGCTCGCCCTGCTGCGTCACGTTCACCCAGACGATGCGCCGATCCGATGCGTCGCGCGTACGGGCGATCAGTCCCCCCCGCTCCATCCGGTCGAGCAGCGTCGTGATCGCCGCCGGCGTCGTTGACAGGTACTGCAGCAGATCGGACGGCTTCATCGGCTGATGCTGCAGCAGCAGCTCCAGCACGTTGAGCTGCCCCTCGGTCAGGGTCGGCGCGAGCGCCTCCTCCAGGTGCAGCTTCCACTGCTTGGTCATTTTCATCCACAAGCGGGCAAATTCCGTAGCATGCATGGCTTTCGCCTCCTTACCCTCCATTATACCATCCGAGAATGTCGAAAGAAAGGTTAACGCAGTTAATAATTTGCGCCATTAATCGATTGAATCGCGAACAATCGGACACCGTTAGACATAGAATGGAGAACTAGGCTGTTGACCCGACTCGAACCTTGGGAGAGGAGTGCTGCGCCATGGAAGCCCGCAAGCAAGAGGTCGTCCGCCGCATTGAGGAAGCCGGACTGCTCAAAGACCCGCAGTGGCTAAGCCGGCTCGATGAGCCGGCGCCGCTGTGGGTCGTATTGGAAACGCTGCTGCGGATGATCGACCGCATCGATCCGCCAGGCCGCCCCTATGATTGAGCAAGCCGTCCCTCTGACGGGTCAGTCGACCGGATTTTCCGGATTTTCCAGATTAACCACCGGACTGTTCGAGCGCGGGCGCGCTCCGTGCGAATAGCGTCACGGCCGGATCGGTCTTGGTGATCTGCGCCAGCAGTCTGCCGGTGGCGCGCCGTTCTTCGATCGGCGCCTTCTCGCTGTCCAGCGTCAGCTGCTCGCCGGCGGCGGTGAGCAGCGTCAGCTCCTGCCTGTCCCTGATCCAGGCCGCGCCGATCAGGGAGGCGCCATTGGACCGGACGCGCTTGCCCTCCTTGAATTCGAACGTCGCCACGCCCTTGCCGCCGCGGCCCTGCAGCGGGTAATCGAGCAGCAGCGTGCGCTTGCCGTAGCCGAGATCGCTGACGACGAGCACCTCGCCCTCGTCGCCCTCGACGAGCAGCGCCGCCACGACCGCGTCGTCCTCCTTGAGCTGGATGCCTCGGACGCCGCCGGCCACGCGCCCCATCGCATTGACCTCGTCCTCGGCGAAGCGGATGCTCATGCCGCCGCGGCTGACCAGGATGAGCTCCTTCCCTCCGGCAGTTGGCTCGACCGCGACGACCTCGTCGCCCGGGCCTACCTTGCACGCGGCGATCGCCATCGTCCGATTCGACTGGTATTCCTTGAGCTCCGTGCGCTTGACCTGTCCCTTGCGCGTGACGAACAGCAGCGACAAGGCCGGATCGTACTCGCGCACCGGCAGGATCCGCACGACCGCGTCATCCTTCGGAATCGGAATGACATTGACGAGCGCGGTGCCGTTGTCTTTCCACTTGAATTCCGGCACCTGATGGACAGGCAGCACGTAGTATTGCCCCTTGCGCGTGAAGAGCAGCAGCGAATCGATCGTATTGACCGCATGCAGGTGACGGACGAGATCGCCTTCCTTGACGCCTGCGCTGTCCAGCTCGCCGCCCGAGCGCGTGAACGACAGCATGCTCGTGCGCTTGATATAGCCCTCCTGGCTGAGCGTGACGAACACGTCTTCGGGCGAGACCATGACCTCCAGGTTGACCTTCAGCTCTTCCACTTCGCCGCGCAGCTCGCTGCGCCGGTCGATGCCGTAGGTTTCGCGGATTTCGAGCAGCTCCGTGCGGATCACGCCGAGCAGCTTTTTCTCGCTGTCCAGGATGGCGCGCAGCTGCGCGATCCGCTTGGCGATCTCCTTCAGCTCCTTCTCCAGCGAGGTGATCTCCAGATTGGTCAGCCGGTACAGCTGCAAGGTCAGGATCGCGTCGGCCTGGCGCTCGGTGAAGGCAAAGCGCTCGACCAGATTATGCTGCGCGTCCTGCCGGTTTTTGGAGGCCTTGATGAGCGCGATGATCTCGTCGAGCAGATTGAGCGCCTTGACGAGCCCTTCCAGCACATGGGCGCGATCCTCCGCTTTTTCGAGCTCGTATTTCGTGCGGTGAGTGACGACTTCCTTCTGATGCTCGATGTACGCCTGCAGCATCTCGCGCAGGCCGAGCTGCTTCGGCGTCCGGTTGACGATCGCCACCATGTTGAAGTTGTACGTCACCTGCAGATCGGTTTTTTTGAGCAGATAGGCGAGGATGCCCTCCGCGTCGGCTTCCTTCTTCAGCTCGACGACGATGCGCAGGCCGTTACGACCGCTCTCGTCCCGCACCTCGGCGATGCCTTCGACCTTTTTCTCCAGACGCACGTTGTCCATCGCCGTTACCAGCCGCGACTTGACGACCTGATACGGGATCTCGGTAATGACGATCTGCGAGCGGCCGCCGCGCAGCGTCTCGATCTCGGTCTTGGAGCGCAGATGGATGCGTCCCTTGCCCGAGGTATACGCCTCGCGGATACCTTCCTCGCCCATGACGAGGCCGCCGGTCGGGAAGTCCGGCCCGCGCACGATGCCGCGCAATTCGTCGATGCTCATCCCGGGCTGGTTCATGAGCGCGATGCAGGCGTCGATCACCTCGCGCAGATTATGCGGCGGGATCTCGGTGGCGAAGCCGGAGGAGATGCCGCTGACGCCGTTCACCAGCAGATTCGGATAACGCGAAGGCAGCACGACCGGCTCCTTCGCCGTGCCGTCGAAGTTGTCCTTGAACAGGACGGTGCGCTTCTCGATATCGCGCAGCATCTCCATCGCGATCGTCGACAGCCGCGCCTCGGTATAGCGCATCGCCGCCGGCGGATCGTCGTCCTGCGAGCCCCAGTTGCCATGGCCGTCGATCAGCGGATGGCCCATCTTCCACGGCTGCGCCATCCGCACCATGCCTTCGTAGATCGACGAGTCGCCGTGCGGGTGGTAGTTGCCCATCACGTCGCCGACCGTTTTGGCGGACTTGCGGTAGGTCTTGTCCGGCGTATTGCCCGCATCGTACATCGCATAGAGGATGCGGCGCTGCACCGGCTTGAGCCCGTCGCGCACATCGGGGATCGCACGGTCCTGGATGATGTATTTGGAATAGCGTCCGAAGCGGTCGCCTACGACCTCCTCGAGAAACGCCGGCAAAAATTGTTCGAGCATGCTCATCGCGCGCCCCTCCTATTCCACGTATTCCGTAAAATCGACGTTGTCGATGATCCAGCGCTTGCGCGGATCGACCTTGTCGCCCATCAGCGTCGAGACGCGCCGCTCGGCCTTGGCCGCATCCTCGATCTGAACCTGCAGCAGCGTGCGCGTCTGCGGGTCCATCGTCGTCTCCCACAGCTGATCCGGATTCATCTCGCCCAGCCCCTTGTAGCGCTGCAGCTCGTACCCCTTGCCGAATTCCTTCAAGTAGTTGGCGAGCTGTTCGTCCGTCCAGGCATAGCGCTCGGTTTTGTGCTTGCCCGATTTGCTCGTGATCTTGTAGAGCGGCGGCTGGGCGATATACACCTTGCCGGCGTCGATCAGCGGCTTCATGTAGCGGTAAAAGAACGTCAGCAGCAGCACCTGAATGTGCGCGCCGTCGGTGTCGGCATCGGTCATGATAATAATTTTGTCGTAATTGCCCTCGCCCGCGTCGAATTCCGGGCCGACGCCGGCTCCGATCGCCGAGATGATCGCCTTGTATTCGTCGTTTTTGAGAATATCGCCGAGCTTGGCCTTCTCCGGGTTCATCGGCTTGCCCTTGAGCGGCAGGATCGCCTGATGCTTGGAATCGCGGCCCTGCTTGGCCGAGCCGCCCGCCGAATCGCCTTCGACGATGAACAGCTCGTTGCGCGACGCGTCCTTGGACTGGGCCGGCGTCAGTTTGCCGTTGAGGTTGGCGCTCTCGCTGCGCTTTTTGCCGGTGCGGATTTCCTCGCGCGCCTTGCGCGCCGCCTCGCGGGCGCGGCTCGCCTGGACCGCTTTTTTGACGAGCAGCTGCGCGACCTTCGGATTCTCCTCCAGGAACACCTGCATCTTGCCCATGACGATCACGTCGACCGCGCTGCGCGCCGAGGCGCTGCCGAGCTGGTCCTTCGTCTGCCCGACGAATTCCACGTCCGCCATCTTGATGTTGATGACAGCCATCATGCCCTCGCGCAGATCGCCGCCCTCGAGGTTTTTGTCCTTCTCCTTGAGCAGCGCGTTTTTGCGGGCGTAATCGTTCATGATCCGCGTGTAGGCTGCCTTGAAGCCGGTCTCGTGCGTGCCGCCGCCGCGCGTCGGGATGGCATTGACGAAGGAGGCGATCGTCTCGGTGTAGCCGTCGTTGTACTGCATCGCCACCTCGACCTCGATGTCCGCCTGCTCGGCTGCGAAGTGAATGGCCTCGTGCAGCACCGTCTTGCCTTCGTTGAGGAACTGCACGAATTGACGCGCGCCGCCCTCGTAATGGAACGTCTCCTGCGCGCCGCTGCGCTCGTCCTTGATCGTCACCTTGAGCCCCGAATTGAGGAAGGCGATCTCCTGCAGCCGCTCCGCCAGCGTATCGAAATGAATCGTCGTGTTGCCGTGGAACACGCGGCTGTCCGGCTTGAAGGTGACCTTGGTGCCGGTCGTGCGCGTATTGCCCGTAACCTCGAGCCCCGTCACCGGTTCGCCGACATGCTCCTTGCCGTCCTTGTCCACCCAGTAGGCAAAGCGCTGCTTATGTATTTTGCCGTCGCGGTAGATTTCGACCTCCAGCCACTCCGACAGCGCGTTCGTCACCGAAGCGCCGACCCCGTGCAAGCCGCCGGATTTTTTGTAGCCGCCGCCGCCGAACTTGCCGCCCGCGTGCAGGATCGTATAGACAACCTGCGGCGTCGGGATGCCGCTCTTGTGCATGCCGGTCGGAATGCCGCGGCCGTTGTCTTTGACCGTCACCGCTCCGTCTGCGTGAATCGCCACCTCGATTGCGCTGCAGTAACGGGCCAGATGCTCGTCCACGGCGTTATCGACAATCTCCCATACCAAATGATGCAGCCCCGACGCGGTCGTGCTGCCGATATACATGCCAGGCCGTTTGCGGACCGCGGTCAGGCCTTCCAATATTTGAATGTCATCGGCCTCGTAGGCGCGGTCCGCCATGGCCAATTCGGTCTGCTTCACATCCACTTGCTCGCTCATGCGCGTCCCCCTCGTTTACTTCCTGCCAATCTCTCGCAGCTCGACAGGCGAGCTCCGATCCTATGATGTCGTTCCAAGCTATTTTAATTCATGATATCCTGTTTCGTAAAGACGCCGAACGCAACGACCAGCGCCGCAGCGCTCCAAACCGCCAGCACAGCAAGGGAAAATACGAGGCTCATCCCCTCGATCGGCGGCGGCGTGCCGTCCAGATAACCGCCGAGTTCCAGATTGACGGCGAACAAATACTTGGCTCCGCTCCACGACGAGGCCATGTTGACGAGGATCGTACCGGTAATGATGGCCGCCATCATCGTCACCAGACTCGCCGCCGTGCCGCGCACGAGCACCGACACCATCAGCGCCAGCAGACCGACCGTCAGCGCGGCGAACCAGATCAGCCCCGCCTGCATCGCCAGATACAGCCATTGCGGGACGTCGTGCACATGCGACGTATCCACGCTGGAGCCGGTCACGGCGAAGCCGGTGAACACCGGCATCGTCCAGCCGCCGTAACCGAAAAACAGGCCCGATATCGCGTAACAGACGAGCACCGTCGCCACAATCGTCAGCGAGATGTAGAGCACCAGCGCGGCAACTTTGCTGAACAGGATCTTCCAGCGCCGCACCGGCCGCGTCAGCAGCTGCTTGATCGTGCCGCCCGCGCGCTCGCCCGAGACGAGATCGGAGGCGATCGCCAGCACGAGCAGCGGGATGAACAGCGTCGCCGCGTTGGTCAGGAAGCCGCGGGTGAAGGTGACGGCGCCCGGCGCATTCGGATTGACGTCATGCTCCAGGTAGTAGGACAACTGCTGCACCATCACGCGCTGGTACTGCTTCCACTCCTCGGGGATGCGGTCGCTGGCGAGCGCATTCTCGTAGTCCGCGATCTGCTGGACGAGCTGATTGCGCCAGTCGCCGCCCCGCTCGTCGTCGCTGCGGGAGAGCGTCATCTGGGCATACGTGAAGATCGGCACCAACACGAGCAGAATGAGCAAAATGACGTAGAACCGTTTTTTCTTCCAAATCTTCAGCGTCTCGTTGTGAACCAGCGGCAGCAGATCAGACAATGCCCTCCCCCTCCGTCAGCTTCAGAAATAGCGACTCGAGCGTCGGCATCACCGGCTGGACCGCATCGACGCCGATGCCCGCCTCGGTCATGCGCGCGACGAGCGGCGCCACCAGCTCCGGCGGCATCGTCGTCACAATTGCGCCCGGCGCAGCGGCCAGCGCCGTATCCTCCAGCACGTCGGCCGCGTCCGGGCCCAGAATTTCCGCCTGCGGCTCGCGCTCGAGCAAGCGCAGACCGGCCTCCCGATCCTGCAATTGCCACACGACATAGCTTGGCGCGTCCGCCGTCAGCTCATGCACGGCCCCCGTCGTCAGGACGCGCCCGGCGCCGATGATCGCGACACGATCGCACATCAGCTGAATCTCGCTCAGCAGATGGCTGGAGATGAAGACGCCCATACCCTGCCCGGCCAGCATGCGCACGAAGGCGCGCAGCTCCTTGATCCCCTTCGGATCGAGCCCGTTGGTCGGCTCGTCGAGGATGAGCAGGCGCGGCTTGCCGAGCAGCGCCATCGCGATGCCGAGCCGCTGCCGCATGCCGAGCGAATACGTGCGCACCTTGTCGTCGATGCGCTGCGTCATGCCGACCAGCCGGACGACCTCGTCGATGCGCGCCGCCCCGATGCCGCGCAGCATCCGCGCGGCAAAGGCAAGATTCTCTCTCCCGGTCAAGTATGGATACACCTCGGGATTCTCCACAATGCAGCCGATCTGCTCTAACGCCTGCTCCGGCTCGCGCCGCACGTCGCGGCCGCACACCTGCACCGAGCCGGAGGTCGGCCGAATCAGATCGACGAGCATGCGGATCGTCGTCGTCTTGCCGGCGCCGTTGGGGCCGAGGAAGCCAAAGATCTCGCCGGCGCGCACCTCGAAGCTGACATCGTCGATGATCCATCTGCCGCGAATCCGCTTGCGCAGCTTGTCCACGCGCAGCAGCACTTCCGGCTGCGCCTGCGACTCTGAATGCGATTGCTCCGTCATTGCCGCCCCTCCTCTATTCCAGTGCCTGTACGACGCGCTCGGCCATGCGCGCATAGCCGGCATGATTCGGATGGAAGCGATCATTCGACACGTAGCGCCCGCCCCCATGCTCGAACAGATCGAAGACCGGCACGAACGTCAGCAGCTCGTCTGCCCGCGCCAAGGCCCGCGCCCGTCCGTCCCACTGCGCCACGACCTCGTCGACGCCTTGCAATTGTTCGATGCCGTAGAACGGGTTGTACAGGCCGAGATAGACAATCTGCGCCTCCGGACTGAGCGCGTGCAGCTCCGCCACGATCCGCCCCAGCGCAGTCACGCCCTGCTCCAGTCCGGCGATCGCCTCCTGCGGGTCGAGCGGCTCGGTCTGTGGCCCGCTCTGGCCCGAGCCTCCGCCTTGCGCGAGCAAGGAGAGATCGTTGCCGCCGATCGTCAGCAGGATGACATTCGCCTGGCTGACCGCCAGCCTTGACGCCTCCTCGCGCGTCAGCCGCTCGGCCAGCTCGTCGGCGCGCTGGCCCGAGACGGCGAGGTTGTTGAGCAGCGTGACCGGCTGCTCGACCTCCGCCTCGAGCCGCTCGATGACCAGGTCGACGTAGCCGCCGCCCGCCTCGTCGCCGACGCCCTTGGTCAGCGAGTCGCCCAGCGCCACGATCCGCAGCTCCTCCCGCTGCGGCGCCTGCTCTTCCTGCGCGGCGCTGCCGGGCGGCGGCGCGAGGCTGCCGGAGGGCGGGTTGAGCAGGTCGTATACCGCATAGCCAAAGCCTGCGCCCAGCGCCAGGGTAGCGGCCAGGGCCGTGCCGCCGATCCAGCGCCACAGCCTGGTCGTGCCGTCCGCTTGCTTGTTCATTGCCACACCCCCGCTCGACATGGAATATTCGTTCGCATTTCGCGCCTATCTTTATAAAATAAAGGTTCTGCCCGGCATTTGCAACTTTATCGCCGTAGCATTGCGGCGGCGCCCGGCGCGCAAACGGCGCCGGCGCATCCGAAGCGCCGGCGCCGTGGCCGCAAATATGGCAACGTGCTAGATATAATCAATATATAGGGCTTGAGCCGCGCGCCGCGCCTGCTCGCGGGCCAGATTCACGTCGTCGGCGGTGCTGAGCGCGACGGCCATGCGCCGTCCGACCTTGGTCTCCGGCTTGCCGAACAGCCGCACCTGCGTATTGGGCAGCGCCAGCGCGTCCTCGATGCCGCCGATGCGGAAGGTCGAATGGGCGCGGTCCGCCTTCACCGTATGCGTCGCGCCCGGCGTCAGCAGGCGCACCGACGGGATCGGCAGCCCCAGGATCGCCCGTGCGTGCAGTGCGAACTCGGACAAGTCCTGCGTCACCATCGTCACCATCCCGGTGTCGTGCGGACGAGGCGAGACCTCGCTGAACAAGACGCCGTCCTTGGTGAGGAACAGCTCCACACCGTAGATGCCGTAGCCGCCGAGCGAGTCCGTAATCTGACGCGCGATCTCCTCCGCCTGCGCCCGATGGGCCGCGCTCAGCTCATGCGGCTGCCACGATTCGATATAATCGCCCTCCTGCTGGACATGGCCGATCGGCGCGCAAAAGGTCGTGCCCGATACCGAGCGCACCGTCAGCAGCGTGATCTCCGATTCGAACTGGACGAAGCCCTCTACGATGACGCGCGTGCGCTTGGCGCGACCGCCGTCCATGGCCGCCTGCCAGCAGCCCTCGATCTCCGCCTCGGAGCGACATACGCTCTGCCCCTTGCCCGACGAGCTCATGATCGGCTTGACGACGCACGGCGTGCCGATCTCCTGCACTGCCGCCTCCAGCTCCTCCAGCGAATCGGCGAAGCGATAGGGCGCCGTCGGCAGACCGAGCGTCTCGGCGGCGAGGCGGCGGATGCCCTCGCGGTCCATCGTCAGGCGGGTCGCCCGCGCCGTCGGCACGACATAGGCGCCTTCGCGCTCCAGCTCGACGAGCACGTCTGTGGCGATCGCTTCGATCTCCGGCACGATCAGATCGGGACGCTCCTTCTCGATGACCTTGCGCAGCGCCGTCTCGTCCAGCATGTCGATGACATAGCTGCGATGCGCCACCTGCATCGCCGGAGCGTGCTCGTAACGGTCCACGGCAATCGTCTCGATGCCGAGCCGCTGCGCCTCGATGATCACTTCCTTGCCCAGCTCGCCCGAGCCGAGCAGGACAATTTTACGTGCGTAGGATGAATGCGGAGAACCGACTTTCACTATAGACTACCTCCTGCCATGCGCCTTCCGATCCACGGCGTCGCCTGCGGCGCGCGTCGGAGCGGCGCGTATCTTCTCTACATTGTGGCGGCTAGCTCCGCCAAAAGTCAAGCGCTAACCCGGCCAAGCCCCCAATAATTAACCCGGGTGAAAACAGGGACCTCACATTCCGCACCCTTAGAATAGGCCGGCGAGCGGAATTTTGCAGTGAAAAATAAGCTCAACGAGCCCTAGCGATGATTTTTGAAGAAAA
>NZ_JACXIZ010000028.1 GCF_014705605.1 Paenibacillus sabuli | reverse complement strand
TATTCGGGCGATTGACCCTTCACACCTCCATCATACGGGGCACTCCTGTTTTTTTCAAAGCCGCTAGCTTAGCGTATACAGGAATGTTTAGCAAGGTTAGCCTGAAGAAGAAGACGTGCTACCACCAGCCATCTTATTCAAAACCAGAATAATAGCAACATTCACGTGTAGCAGCGACTATAAGCACCAGCGTCAGCAACGTCCACGTATAGCAGCGGCCATGTATAGAAAGGCGAGTAGCAACGTTCACGTGTGGTAACAACGTATGGCAACAACGTCCAGCAGCGACGTGCAACAATGACGTATAGCACAACATGCGGCAGCGACCACGAGCAAAGCGGCAAACGCCACTTAAGTTCGCGCGTGATCCAAAAAGCTGGCGACACTGCCGCCCTCAAGCACATGCCGCATCAAATCGTCGGCCGTGCGGTTGATCCGCTGCTGACGCAGCAACAGGGTCAGCAAGACGGAGACATCGATGCCGGACTCTAAATGGGAAGGAGTAACCTTGTAGCGACGTGCATCATGATTGATCCGCAGCACTGGCGGAACAGGATATTTGGCTAGCTCGAGCCATTCGGCCAAGCTTCGGCCTTGTGAAGGTGCATCGCTGGGCCGGAGCGCCGGATCGGCGGACAACCGGTCCAGGAAGGTTCTGATGAGGCAAGCGCGGCGTTTGCGGTGTTGCTGAAATCGGAGACTGTCTGATGCATGACCAAACGAATTCATTTCCATTTCCATCCCTCCGCATCCAAATTCACGAAATGACTATTCTTTATCTCTATTAGTTATACTTTTTGAATAATTATAAAGCAAACAAACATCGAATTGTGTCATTTTATGTCGAATAATTGAATTTGCGCTTTAAGGCCGTCCCTATATGCCTTTATGACTAGCCGGTCATTGCAGCAAAAACCTGGAGGGTGAAGGGAAGTACTTTTTTACTTCGTGTCGGTTCGAAAACGATTTCAAAATTTTTCTAAATCAATCAAAAAGCCGCGTACTATCAAGCAATATCTTGCAATAGGGTCGAAAGAACCGGGCGAGAGCCTCGCGGGCTTTCCCGATTGTTTTCACGGCTGCGCCGCGACCTCACGCAAAGACTGCCCGTTATGAGGGGGTTGCGCAAACAAAATGCGTTGATAGGCCTATGTAGATCCGACTGGAACAGCCAAAGGGACTTCTGCAACGATGCTTCTGATGCCACGGACTCGGGTATAAATGATAATAGGTGTTTCACATGCTTTTTGATAATAAATCTTGTATAATGCAGGCTTAGGGGGACATCGTCCTTGACGACTATATATATAGAAGAGAGGGATCCGCATGAGAACGCAATGGATTATTATCTCGGCCCTGATCTTTGCTTTGATCACCGCCGTTTTTGCGGTTATCAACGTAGAGTCGGTCGAGGTCAACTTCTGGTTTACCCAGACTCAGACCCCGTTAATTCTGGTCATTCTGGCCTCCGCCTTACTTGGCGGACTGATGGTCTTCCTGTTCGCCAGCATCCGGCAGTTCCGCCTGCAGCGCCAGATTCGCAGCCTGAAAAAACAAGTGGCCGAGCACAGCCAAGCTTCTCTCGGAGATACGCATACGCCCGAGCAAGATGCGCCGCCCTACGCAGAGGAGCCTCTGGACGAAGCGGCAGCCACGCCGGACGATCCCGAGCATAAGTCAACGCCATCCTCTTCGGAAAAAGGTACCGTATAGCCCGATCATCAAGACGTAAATATAGAGGTGCCGTCCTCTGGCAGCACCTCTATATTTACGCGCTTATTTTCTCACCTAAGCCGATCCCATCTTGCAACCTCACAATTTACGCTTACAGTGTCGATGTTGAAGACTTAGATATAATGAAGTCATGCGCGCTTCGTTCCTGTCGTCTCACCAAAGCAAGGGCCCGCGAATGCGGGCCCTTGCTTTGGTTCAATCAAAGATTACGCGTAGCGCGAATCAAACATGCTGTGCAAGCTCAGACCAAGCTGAAGTCCGAGTCCGACACGGAATTGATTGCGCGAAAAGTGTTCGTGTTCGTCTTGGTTCGATGCATAGTCGCTGGCTGCATCCAGCTCGAGACCGAGATCAAAATCGAGACCAAGGTCAGCCATCAAGCTGCCCGTGTAGTCGTCCTGATCGCGATTGCGTTCGCCTTCAACGTCCAACGCAGCATTCAGATCAGCAGCTACTCCGAGATCGAGCGACGTGTTGCTCTCGCCTTCGAAGTCCTCGTCGTTATTGCTCGTCTCGCTGTCCACCATTGCATCGGCTTCCACGTCAGCAGCTACTCCGAGGTCAAGCGACGTGTTGCTTTTGCCGTCGAAGTCCTCGTCGTTATTGCGCGTTTCGCTATCCACTGTTGCATCAGCTTCCACGTCGGCTGCTACTCCGAGATCGAGCGACGTGTTGCTCTCGCCTTCGAAATCCTCGTCGTTGTTGCGCGTTTCGCTTTCTACCATTGCATCAGCTTCTACGTCAGCAGCTACTCCGAGATCGAGCGACGTGTTGCTTTCGCCGTCGAAGTCCTCGTCGTTATTGCGCGTTTCGCTATCCACTGTTGCATCAGCTTCCACGTCGGCTGCTACTCCGAGATCGAGCGACGTGTTGCTCTCGCCTTCGAAATCCTCGTCGTTGTTGCGCGTTTCGCTTTCTACCATTGCATCAGCTTCTACGTCAGCAGCTACTCCGAGATCGAGCGACGTGTTGCTTTCGCCGTCAAAGTCCTCGTCGTTATTGCGCGTTTCGCTATCCACTGTTGCATCAGCTTCCACGTCGGCTGCTACTCCGAGATCGAGCGACGTGTTGCTCTCGCCTTCGAAATCCTCGTCGTTGTTGCGCGTTTCGCTTTCTACCGTTGCATCAGCTTCTACGTCAGCAGCTACTCCGAGATCGAGCGACGTGATGCTTTCGCCGTCAAAGTCCTCGTCGTTGTTGCGCGTTTCGCTTTCTACCGTTGCGTCGGCAGCTACGTCGGCGCCTACTCCGAGATCAAGCGACGTGTTGCTTTCGCCGTCGAAGTCCTCGTCGTTGCTGCGCGTTTCGCTTTCTACCGTTGCATCGGCAGCTACGTCGGCGCCTACTCCGAGATCGAGCGACGTGTTGCTTTCGCCGTCGAAGTCCTCGTCGTTGCTGCGCGTTTCGCTGTCCACCATTGCATCGGCTTCCACGTCGGCTCCTACTCCGAGATCGAGCGAGCTGTTGCTCTCGCCTTCGAAGTCCTCGTCGTTCGTGCGCGTCTCGCTGTCCACCGTTGCGTCAGCTTCCACGTCCGCTGCTACTCCGAGATCGAGCGCCGTATTGCTCTCGCCTTCGAAGTCCTCGTCGTTGCTGCGCGTTTCGCTGTCCACCATTGCATCGGCTTCCACGTCGGCTCCTACTCCGAGATCGAGCGAGCTGTTGCTCTCGCCTTCGAAGTCCTCGTCGTTGCTGCGCGTTTCGCTGTCCACCGTTGCATCGGCTGCTACGTCGGCTCCTACTCCGAGATCGAGGCCCAGTGCGCCGTCTCCTCCGAGCAGCCCGCGATTGCGGCCGTTATCGGAATCGGACGCTGCAGATACTTGCGTATCGGCACTCAGTCCAAGTCCTAGATTCAGGCCCAGCGCATTCTCGCTGTCCGCATAGCCTGTCTGCGAAGCCACCAACATTCCCACTGCGATCGAACCCGACAATACCGAACCTTTTACCCATTTCGTAACCTTTTTCATTTCCATGCACTCCTCTTCTTTTAATTTGATTGGGGTCAAATGTCAGAGAAGAGGTCGTGCATGGGCGGCTGTCCCGGCGGCGGCTGGTTCCACTGATCATAGCCAAGCAAATAAGTAATGATGAGTGAGCTTTCAGCTGCGCGTTGCGGCAGTTCGTCTGCCGGAATGATCGCGTACCCGACTCCGCCGGCGGCTGCGCCGCTATTGGCGCCGTTCGCACCGCCTCCCGGCGCTGCCGCCCCACCGCCGCCGCTCCCCGCACTCCATACCGGAGGTACGATGGCTTGCGGCCGCGGCCTTGGCGTGGATTGCGGCTCCCGTTGCTTACGGGACGAGGCCTCTTCCGCAGAAGAAGTCGGCGTCTGTGACGAGGAGCCTTCGGCAATCGCCGCATTCTGCGCAGCAGTCGGGTCAGCCTCTGAATCGGTTGGCTGCGTCTGGCGTTCCTCCGTACCGGACATGCCCGATGCAGACGGGTCAACTTCGGATGACGTATCCTTTTGCTGCTCTGGACGTTCGCTGTTCGGCTCGCTGCCTGTGTCCTCATCCGGCGGAGACTGCACTGGGTTCGTATCTGACTGTGCAGACTCACGCTCGGGCTGCTGGTCGACGACATCCGTCGATGCACGGTCTTCGACTTGCGGCCGTGTCGGCTCGGTATCGTTCTTCACCGGCGGCGTCTCGGTTGGCGCCTCGGTCTCTACGGGCGTGTCCGGCGGCGTCTCGGTGTCGGTTGTCGGAACATCCTTCTCCGGTGTGTCGTTGCCGTCGTCCGCTTCGACCTCAATTCCGGGAGTCTCGACTCCCGCGATTGGGGTGTCGACCTCGACCTCGCCAACCGTGACATCCGGCACCAGACCGTCGCCTCCCGTGTTCACTTCGGGCGTCTTGACGTCGGCTATTGGCGTATCGATTTCGGCTTCGCCCACCTCGATATCCGGCACCAGCCCTTCCTCCGTGTCGACCTCCAGCTTTGGTGTCTTGACGTCGCCGAGCGGCGTCTCGATTTCCACGGATGGGAGCTCGATGCCGAGCAGCCCGCTGCGGGATGGCTGTCGTTTAGCGCCTTCGTCAGCCTCCGGTTCGTCAGTCTCCGGTTCGTCAGCCATAGCAGCGGATTCATCATCTGTGGCGGATTGTGCCGCAGCGCGCGTCGCTTCGTCTTGTTCATCTTCATTGTCTGGGTCGGGGCTAGGAGCCGAATCTTGCTCAGGCTCGGTGCCTTGCGGCTCCGCTGCGGACTCGTCCGTATCGGAGCCGTCTGTTGACGCATCTGCCTCATCTGACGATCGGGTTCCGTCCTCCAGTATCGAAGTGACCGGATCGAGCACCTCGCCCAGCAGGGCGTGCGCCTTCGGCGGATGAAGCAGCTGCACAAGAATACCTGCAGTCATAATAAGTGCGGCCATAAGTGTCAACGGTACCCAGCGCCGTTGCTGCTGCTGGTTTTGGTCCATTGTTGATTCACCTCCTTTCCCGAATCGGCAAGTTGGCGTTTCATCAAGTGCCACGGCAAGCGCACCCGATTGGATCACTTGAATGCCTATTAACACCACTTCGAAGGTGGTCAAACATTCCATTTCCACAGGCAGGCCGCCGCATGCATGATCTGTGATATACTGTCGAAAAAAGGAGGTCGTCGGAATTGCCACAACTCACTGTCAGAGGCGTTGCCCCCGACATGCTTATTGCCGCAAGTGAGGCTCTGGTCCGGGAGCTCGCCGACATTTGCGCATGCGGGACGGATAATTTCACCCTCGACTGGCTGCAGACTGTTTCTGCGATAGCCGGCAAGCGCGCAGCCACCTACCCGTTCGTCGAAGTCGCCTGGTTCGAACGCGGAGCGCAGACGCGAGACCGGATGGCCGAAGCGATCACCCGCCACCTGCTTGCGGTCGGCGTGCAGGAGATTGAAGTTGCCTTCAAGGTGTATCGCGAAGATGGGTACTACGTCAATGGCGTTCGTTGCGACGCACTCTAGCTGCCAATCTGGCTATCGGCCAGGAATTCGTACGCTCTATTTTTTATCAAATCGCACAAAAACCCCGTCATTTATGACGGGGTTTTTGTTCACAACAAACAACGAACAGTTGACTCTATGAAATGCTACTTTTCTTGCAGCCGATCGAGCAAACTATGCAGAAGGACCGAGGCTTCCGCCCGGGTGACCGAAGCGGCAGGCGCATAGCGGCTTTCCGCTGTTCCTCCCATGATTTCATAGGCTACGGCGAGACCGACGTAAGGCCGGGCCCAGTCACTGATCTGCGCGCGATCGTCAAACTGCTCAAGATCCGAGAGTGCACGCGCGAGAGGCGAGGCGATTACGATCCTGCCGATAATCGCCGCCGCTTCTTCTCTCGTAATCAAGGCATGCGGAGCAAATACGTCTTCGCTCCTCCCCTCGACCCATCCATGCTCCTGAGCCGTAGCAATGTAAGGATCATATCCCTGATTCGATTGCACATCGGAAAAGGTCGACGCTTCGTCCGTTAATGGCACACACAGCAGCTCGACAACCATAGCGGTAAATTCTGCCCTGGTCAATTCGCGTTCAGGCCCCAGCTCGCCAGTCGCATGCGCGGCAAGAAGCGAATCAATGCGAGCATTCCACTCCGTGTTCGACCAGTAGGCCGCAAGATGCGAAAAGCTTGGATCTTTCGGACAAGCGTTGGCGTTTGCCCCCGGTGTCCCGTCAGATGCAGAATCCATTGCCGACGCATCGTTATTCTGCGAATCCCTTCCTGCGGAAGCATCGCTTGCCGGAGGGTTCGTCCCAGCACCGCCATCGGCATCATCCGACCCGGTGCCCGATTCGTTGCCGCCGATGTCACCCGAGCCGGCAGCTTGATTGTCACTGCCGGTGTCGTCCGAACCTGCGTCCGAATCGCCGCCATCGGCGCTTCCTTCGTTATCGTTCGAATTGTCGTCGTTCCCGCCTGCGCCCTCATCCGTGCCGGGGTCCGCAGGATTGCCGCCCTCTCCTCCATTGTCGTCTGCACCGCCATCGGCATCATCCGATCCGGCGCCCGAATCGTTGCCGCCGATGTCACCCGAGCCGGCATCTTCCCCGGACCCGCCTATTCCGAGCGTTACACCGACATCTGCATTGACTCCAAGGTCCAGCAGGCTGTCCTGCTCGCCTTTGTCCGATCCCTCTTCCTCATCCGTCTTGCCGCCGATGACGACGTCCGCTGCCACGTCCGCGTCCGCTCCAAGGTCCAGCAGGCTGTCTTCCTCGCCTTCGCTCGCTCCCTCTACGTCATGCGTCTTGCCGCCGATGACGACGTCCGCTGCCACGTCCGCGTCCGCTCCGAGGTCCAGCAGGCTCCCTTGCTCGCCTCTGCCAGATCCTTCGTGTGCGCGATCGTCGCCCGATTGCGCAGCGACCTGCGCGTCCGCGTTCAGGTCAAGTCCGAGCTTCAGCCCGAGCACGTTGCCGTCGTCCGCGTAGCCGGTATGCGATGCTACCAGCAGCCCCACTGCGACCGTGCCCGACACGATAACGCCTTTTGTCCATGTTGCGATTGTTTTCATTCCGATGCACTCCTCTTCTTTTAATTTGATTGCACTCAAATTGGAAAGAAAAGGTCGTGCATCGGCGGCTGCCCCGGCGGCGGCTGATTCCACTGGTCGTAGCCCATCAGATACGTAAGCATGATCACACTCTCAGGCGCATCGTCCGGCAGCTCGTCCTCCGGCAAAAGGGCAAAGCCAAAGCTAGGGGAGCCCGGGCTTGCTTGGCCGCTCCCTCCCGCTGCGCCGCCCGACGCCGATCCTCCACCGTAGCTGAAGCCACCCCAGCCCGCAGGCAGAGTAGCTCGCGGCATCGGACGAGGCGCCTCACCCTTGTCAGACGGCTCCGAAGGCTCTGCCGCTGTCAACGGCGCCGACTGGCGCGAGGCTGGCTCGTCCAGTCCGGCAATAGCGGAGGCGGGCGCTATGGGCGACCGAACCGAAGAAGACGGGGGGACTGGCTCCCGCTCCTCTGAACCGGATGGCGCCACCGCCTGCGCCGGCGCGTGCCCCGCTGTCTCCGATTGACCAACTCCCGAATCGGAATCCGGCAATTGCTCCTCTTGGCGGCTATCCTGCTCAGCCAGACTGGAAGCCTGATCCGGACCCTCGTCTCGGCGGATCGGCGAGGCTTCGTCTGCCTTATTGACCTCGGCTTGATCTGCAACATCCGGTGGCGCGTGAGCCCGATCTGCCTCCGTGAGCGGATCGTCCTTGTCCGGACGCATGGGGGCTCCGGGCGTATCGCCTTCTTCTTCGCTGCCGCTGTCGGGAGCCGGATCAGGCCGATCCGGACCGGGCTCCGGCGGCTCAGCCGCTTCGCCTTCATTCTCCGGCTCCTCTCCCTCGTCGGGTGGGAGATCCGGCCCATCCCCGTCGTCGCCGACCGCTATGACCGGCGTCCGGACCCCCACGATCGGCGTCTTCACCTCGACTTCTCCGACCGCAATGTCTGGCACGAGCCCATCGCCTCCCAGCTTGACCTCCGGCGTCTGGACCTCTGCGACGGGGGTATGAACCTCGGCTTGTCCAATCGAGACGTCCGGCACGAGGTCTTCGCCCCCGGCTGCGACTGTCGGGGTGCGGACCTCTGCGATCGGCGTGTCCACCTCGACCTCGCCGACCGACGCCTCCGGGACGAGGCCGTCATCCAGGCCCCCGCTCACCTCCGGTGTCTTGATCTCGCCGACCGGCGTCTCAATATCGATAGCCGGAAGCTCGATGCCGAGCAGGCTGCCGCCGGAAGCCACCTCGTCTTCCTCGCGGGTCTCGGGGGTTTGTCCTTCTTGGTCGTCCGCCGCTGGCTGACCTGCATCGTCTACATCGGCCGTATCCTCGGGACTCGCGGTCTCGCTCTCATTCACTGCAGGAGTGGCCGTATTCGAAGGGCTGCTCGCGCGCGGCTGTTCTGCATCAGACACCTTCTCTTGTTGCTCGGAGGCGGGTGGACCGTCCGCCGTGGAGCTGTCCGTCGATACAGCTGCGTCATCCGTCGACTCGGCTTCGCCCTCCAGCACCGAAGTGACCGGTTCGAGCACTTCTCCGAGCAGGGCAAAGGCCTTCGGCGGATGAAGTAGCTGCCCAAAAATGGCCAATGTCATGAAAAATATGGCAAGCCCTGCCACCGACGCAACCCTATGCCGCCGCTTTTCGTCTTTCTGCACGTTTGATTCACCCCCTTTCCCAATAACGGCAGGATGGCGTTTCACCAAGTGGATGGGAATAATCCCCTAATCGTCCACTTGTATGCGTATTAACACAGATCGCGGCTCGTCCAAACATCAAATTGCTCGGCGCCCAAAAAAGTAGGCCTGGATGCAGGATCGGAGTAGGCTTGCATGTATGGCCAGGCGCATGTGCAGGGCGGTAGGTCCGAGCCTATGCCTCCGACACCGTCAGGTAGCGCAAATGCTCCGGCAGCACGGTCAATTCCACAGGTGTCTCCAAATAGATTTCCCCGTCCGTATCGGCCCGCTTCGGCATGGCGGTCGACAGACGCAGCCGGCGCGTGCGCAAATGCGCAATCGCCGGATTATCGGAGGTCCACTCCTCTTGATTGCGCTGGGAAAGCACCTCGATCAGCAGCGGCAAGCCCGCCTCGCGCACGATATAGACGTCGAATTCCCCGTCCGCCGCCGAATCCAGCGTGCCCGGCAGCGCGTTGGTACCGAGGAATCGCCCGTTGGCGACAAGGATCATGACGGCCTCTCCCTCCAGACGCTCTCCGCCCTCCGGCTCCAGCACGTAGTCAAACGATTCCGCATTCGTCACGGTTTGCAGCGTGCTCAGAAAATAACTCAGCTTGCCGAGCTTGCCCTTCAGATTGCGGTCAATATTCTCCGAGGTCTCCGTGATCAGTCCGATACCGAAAAAGTTCGAAAAATAACGATCCCCCGCCTGACCAACATCCAGTCTGCGCGGCTCCGCCTCCAGCAGCGCCGCCGCGGCCTGATCGAGGTCCTGCGGCATGCCGAGCGTCCGCGAGAAGTCGTTGCATGTGCCGCCCGGCAAAATGCCGACGACCGGAGGATGGCTAAGCCCCGCCAAGCCGTTGACGCATTCGTGCACCGTGCCGTCGCCGCCCAGCACCAGCAGCATCTCCACCGCCTCGCCGTGCTCGCGGCAGATGCGCTCCGCATCCTGCGGGCCCTCGGTCTGCTTCAAGATGAGCTCCCCGATTTGCGGTGCCAGCACAGGTACGATTTGCCCGAGCCGCTTGCCCATATCCTCTTGTCCGGCATTCCCGTTGTATAGCAACAGCGCATTTTTGTACCGCATGGCTGATCCTCTCCCATCTCCTTAATTGGTCTTGCTATCATTTTACCCGAGTCGTTCGAAGCGCTAATCAAAACATGAAATCAAGCGTTTTCATTTGATTGCGGCAGATATTGGGCGAAAACCCGGCTTTTTTGACCGAATTTAGATTTTTCTGAATATTTACAAAACATAAACAATAGCCTATAGTAAAAGCAAGCTCACAACGGAGAGGGGATAGTCCAATGGAGCAGGGATAGCGAAGCATATCGTCCATCGTGCTACGGCTCCCAGCCTAAAGACCTGGCCCGAAGCATCGGATATGCGGGGAATCGGCGATCGTCGGAAGGGATCGTAAAAACGGGAAAGGATCGAAAAATAACGTCTACTGCGAAGTTAAGGTGTACTTGTGTTAACCGAGCAAGTCAGCGAATGAATGGAGTGCAGTAAGCAATTGAATAGTCAATCGTACGAATAGGAATTCCGGTTATCGTCGATAAGCGGAATTCCTATTATTCGTGTGCCCGGAGCGGTGCATGCGTGCGATGCTGAAAAAAAAGCCAGACGGCTGCGCCGTCTAGCTGTAGTTGTGCGTCGTCTCGACCGTGCCGTCCATCCGATGAATGACGGCGGTGCTGTTGCGCTCGGATGCCCGTTCTTTGGCCAGCTTGACGGCCTCGTCCTTGGTATCCAGCACGCGCTCGGGACGCTGCGCGCCCTCCGACTTGAGCGCCCATCCCTGGTCGTGCGGGACGACATGCACATGGGGCTCGTCGCCCTTGCCTTCATGCTGCGGATGCTCCTCCGCCCACGACTTCGCCTGCGACGTCGCAATCGGAATGGCCCGGCCTTCGCTATAGCCGTCGTCCAATAACGCATTGGCGATTTCGATCGCTTTGTTGCGCGTGCGGGCCTCCAGATTTTTGAGCGAATCGGGATAATCCTGCCTCGTCCACGGCATGTCAGTTGTCCCTCCTGACCTGCTCCTCCTGCGCGACAGCCGTATAGTCGTGGCCGTACGACCGCGCATGAACGGAGTTGCTGGAGGTGAAGGCGTCGTGCACGATGCCGCGATGGTCCTCGCGCGGCTCCACCATGACCAGGATCCGTCCGTCCTTGACATAGTCGCTGTACATCTGCGCGTCCTCCTCGGGAATGCCCATGCCGATCAGCCCGCCCACGAGCCCTCCGGCGCCGGCTCCGACAGCTGCGCCCGTCAGCGCCGCCGCGATCGGTCCAGCTGCGAGCAGCGGCCCGACTCCGGGCACCGCCAATGCGCCGACGCCGGCCAGCAGGCCGGTCAGCCCGCCGAGCACGCCGCCGGCGGTAGCCCCGGCCGCCAATCCTTCGGGCGCTTTCGTCCCGGTTGCCTCCGCTACCTGCTCGACTTCCTCTTCGTCCTTGGCCACGACCGAGATTTCATCCGACCGGTAGCCCTGTTTTTTCAAGCTCTCGATTGCCGCTACCGCTTCCTCGCCCGTATGAAAAACGCCGACCACCTTGTGTGACTGGTCCATCGTCGATCCCTCCTCAAGGCGTAAGTTCAGCCGATGTGGCTGCTTGCCCTAGTATTACCCTTCGGGCATCGGGACTAAACGAATCGCCTCCTTGGCCGCCGCGGCGGCCCCGCTGTACCTCACAGAATCGGGGACAACAGGCGCGCCAGCGATTCCTTGAGCTTCAGCATGAGCGAGCGCTTCAGATAGGCCTCCCAGGTCAGCTCGGTGCTCACCTCGATATCCTGCTGGAAGATTCGCCATAGCCGCGTCGCCGTCTCGGTATCGAAAATAAAAGCGTTCATTTCAAAATTGAGCCGGAAGCTGCGAATGTCGATGTTCGACGTGCCGACCGAAGCCAGCCGCCCGTCCACGACGATCGTCTTGGCATGCAGGAAGCCGTCGCTATACAAGAAGACGCGCGCCCCGCTCTCGAGCAGCTCGCCGAGATAAGACGACGAAGCCCAATACACAACCTTGTGGTCGGGATTGTTCGGAATCATGACCTGCACATCCACGCCCGAGGCCGCCGCGAGCTTGAGCGCCGTGAGCAGACTCTCGTCCGGAATGAAATACGGCGTCTGCAGGCAGATGCTTTGCTTGGCGGCGTAGATCATTTTGAGATAGCCGTTTTTGATCTGCTCCCATTCCGAATCCGGCCCGCTGGAGACGATCTGCATGCCGACGCTGCCCGGCTCGTGAACTTCCGGGAAGTAGCGGCGCTTGAGCAGGAACTGATGGACCGACGCCAGATTCCAGTCGAGCACGAATTGCACCTGGATCTGCTGCACCGCGCTGCCCTCCAGCCGCAGATGCGTATCGCGCCAAGCGCCGTAACGCTTGTTCAGACCGAGGTACTCGTTGCCGATATTGAAGCCGCCCAGGTACCCGTACTTGCCGTCGATGATCGCCAGCTTGCGGTGATTGCGGTAATTGAGCCGCAGATTCAGCAGCGGAATCCGGGACGGAAAAAAAGCCGCCACATAGCCCCCCGCCTGCGTCAGAGGCTGAAAAAAACGCCGCGGCAGCGCGCGCGAGCCGACGTGGTCGTACAAAAAGCGCACCTCTACGCCGGCGGCGGCCCGCTCGGCAAGCGCCTTCACCAGCCGATTGCCGAGCTCGTCGTCGCGCACAATGAAATAGAGTAAGTGAATATGATCCTTGGCCGCGGCGATCGTGTCCAGCAAAGAGTCGAACTTGCTCTGGCCGTCGGTGAAGATCTCGACCCGGTTGTCCTGGGTGAACAGCGCCCGGCTGCTGACCAGATTCATAAAAATCATGTCGTGGTAGCGGGTGATTTCCGGGTCCTTGAATTTGATTTTGCGCTGCTCCAGCAATTGAAACTGGTTATGAAGAATATGCCGGATATGGCGCAGCCGGTCGATCTTGATTTTGTAAATTTTGCGGCGGCTCAGATTCTGCCCGATAATGAGGTACAGAATAAACCCGACGCTCGGTAAAAAAAACAGCACGAGCAGCCACGCCCAGGTCGCCGCAACGTTGCGCCGTTCCAAAAAAATGACCGTGGCCGCCAAAAAGATATTCAGAACATATAGAAGAATGACGATATTTTGCAGCATCGGTATGACGCACCCCTATTTTTTAGCGCTAGTACCATCATACCTGTAAAGCGCCGCCAAGAACAACTGCAAGTTTGGAGGGGGCCGACATTCTGCTCGGGGCCGGGCGACTTGAACTATCCATGCGGCCTGCCCCGTTCACGCCACGATGTGAGCGAAAACCAGCTGTAATGGACATGAGCGAAACATGAGCGACGCTTAGCGCCATTTCTTGGCGCCCTTTCACGTGTAACGGACTGACGGGCGCTTAGCCGGGGTTCCGGTCCTTGAATCGGTCTCAAACGACCGCTAAGCGTCGCTGGTGTCCGTTAGAGCTTCCGCCCGGAGTGACGCCGCCCCGTGCCGTGCGCGTCGCCAAGCTCCCGGCGTGCACGGTTCGGCAGCATCGAGACGGTGAGACGAAGGCTGGTCACTTCACGACACGAGGCATGATTAGCATCACGGCCCGTGCCCCTCCGCCGCCCAACGGCAAAAAGTCGGCCCGCAGAAAACGCGGACCGACTCCTTAGCTAATTGTTGGCTTATTAGCCTTCTGAATTGATTCTCGGCATACGGCTGGACAAGCTCAATGCGCCCATTCATTCCGAACTCCGACCTCGATCAGCCGCTGCTGCTTCATGCGCTGTCTTGGATCCGATTCGTTCGGTCGCCTCTTCTCAGGGCGCTTCAGTGCGCCTCTTCCGTCGCGCCTTCCGCTGCTCCGCCTTCTGCCGCTTCGCCTTCGGCTGCTTCGTCCGCTGCCGGAGCGAGCTTGTTGTCGATATCCGCGCCGTCGCGCAGCTCCTGAACCCATGTGCCGGCGCGCTGACCGACTTGCTGGCTCAACAGCGTCGCGTAGATGTCGTCCTTGACGTCCTCGTAGGCCGGCGTATCCGCCTCGGTGCGGTCCGTCACCTTGATGATGTGGAAGCCGAATTGCGACTGCACGATGTCGCTGACCTCGCCAACCTCAAGCGCAAAAGCCGCTTCCTCGAACTCGGGCACCATCTGACCGCGTCCGAAAAAGTTCAGGTCGCCGCCGTTGCTGGCGCTGCCGTCGGTGGAGTACTGCTGGGCCAGCTCGGCAAAGTCTGCGCCGCCCTCCAGCTCCTGCATCACGGTCTCGGCTTCCTCCTGCGACGCCACCAGAATATGCGAGGCCCGTACTTGCTCCTCCGTGCCGAATGCCCCCTGATTCTCGTCAAAATATTGCTGCATTTGCTCGTCGGTAATGTCGAATTCCGGCTCCAGCACCTTGGTGATCAGGACATTGGGCCGCAATTGCTCGCGCAGCTGCTCGATCGTCAGGTTGTTCTGCGCCAGCACCATGTCGAATTGCTCCTCGGACGGGTAGCTGTCCTTGATGCGCTGCAGCTCCGCATCGACGTCGGCGTCGGTCACCTCCACGCCGGCGGACTCGGCCTCCTGGCGGACGAGCTCGTTGGCGATCATCTGGTCGAGCAGCCCTGCGCCGCCTTGGTTGACGACCTCGTGCAGGAATTCCTCCTGGCTGATGGCCACGCCGTTGACCGTGGCCGCCGCTTCGCCCTCCGAAGCGGTGCCGCTGCCTTCGTTTGTCGCGATCATGACGATCAGGAGCACCGCCAGCAACGCCGAGAATCCGATCCACACCTTCGGATTGTGCGGGCTCTTGGGCGCCTCCTGGGCCCCGGGCGGCTGACCCGGCTCCGCCTGATTCGGCGTGTCGTACTGCTTGTCTGTCATCTGTCTATACCCCTTTCCATTCGTAACTGTCACTGTATCTTATCGTACCAGATCCTGTCTCAAAAAACCTTAAATCTACATAAAAAAATAAACGCGCTCCGCATTCGCGCGCGGTCTCCAAATTCGCCTTGGCGAATTCGAATTGCAGGTTCGCCAGCCAACGTGTACTATTTTTAGGTACCCTCTCGGGAACGTGCCGCATTGCCGGACTTAGAATGGAGGTGCCCCCGGGTGTCCGTAAAAACCAAGCTTTCTTTGTTTATTACGCTGCTGGTCAGCATCGTACTGACCTTGAACATCGCCTTCTACTATATCACGACACGCAGCGAGCTGCTACTGGCCATCCAGCGCCAATCCCAAGCCTTCGCCAGCCAGATCGGGGCCACGCTGGAAGTGTCCCAGCAGGCCAAAAACGAAATCGAGCTCGAGGTCGGCAGCCGGCTGCGCGCATCCGCCGTCGCCGCGCGCGAGCTGCTGCCGCCGGCGATTGACCGCATCACGAATGACGACCTCGTTCGCGTCAGCGCTCAGGTCGGCGTGGACCATATCACCCTGTGGGTCAGGGAGGACGAGGACATCGTCGTCCGCCGCTCGTCCGAGCCCGCGGAGCTTGGCATGAGCGCCAAGACCTGGGACTACTGGTTTACCGCTTTTCATCAACTGTTCGACCTGGAGCCCGTCACGGTCAAGGAAGGCCAGACCCTCGCGCATTACTGGTCCGGCCCTTACAATTTTGCGACCTCGGACCCCGGCGTGATCAATAAGTGGGGATACTACTACGACGGCAGCACCGACTATATGATCAACCCGTACGTGAATGCCGACACACTGCTGCAGTTCGAGCATTTGAGCGGAACGGAGGCGGTGCTGCAGACGATTGTGTCGGACAATCCGGCCGTTGTCGAAATTGCCGGACTTGACCCCGAGTTTTTTGGCAAGGATCCGATTCTGAAGCTGAAAAAGGGCCAGCTCGTGCACAATCTCGACGTGCGCGGCGTGCTGTTCGGCAGCTACGGCGCCGGCGACGAGGCCGCCGATATCGAGGCGCTTCGCCAAGCCGTCTCCAGCGGGGAAATGACGACGGTCCGGACAGAACGGGCAGACGTCGATCTTGTTCGATACATTATTCCGATGTCCGGCGCCTTCGGCGAATACGCCATCGGGATTGCTTTTGACAGGGCCATGCTGCAGAAGCCGCTCTTCGATCAGCTGCTGCTGCACACGGCAATCTCGGCCGTGCTCGTGCTCGTTACCCTGGTCGTCAGCTATGTGCTGGCCGGGCTGCTGCTGCGTCCGATCCACGAGGTGCTGCGGGGCGTCGGCGCCATTGCCTCCGGCAACTTCGGGACCACGATCGGCGCAGCCGCTCGGCGCGATGAGCTCGGGCTGTTGGCCGGCCGGATCAATGCCATGTCGGACAGCCTGGGCAGCTACCTGCGCCGCGTCAACGAGTCGGCGGAGGAGCTGCGCAGCACCAAAGAATACTTGCAGTCGTTCATCGACCATACCTCCGATGCCATCCACGTCTCCGATCTGTCGGACAAGGTGCTCAGCGCCAATCGCGCCTTCGAGACCATCTACGGCTGGCGTCCGGAGCAGATCGTCGGGCAGCGGCTGACCAACATCCCGGAGGAACTGCAAGCCGAGTATGCCTCGCTCATCGCCCGCATGCAGCGCGGCGAGGCCGTCAACGATTACGAGACGGTCCGGCTGACCCGCAGCGGCGAGCCGATTGACGTCAGCCTGACCATCTCGCCGATCCGCGACAGCGCCGGACAGATGATCGCGGTCGCCTCGATCTCGCGCAACATCACCGCGCGCAAGCAGACCGAGGAGATGATCCGCCGCTCCGAGAAGCTGTCGGTGATCGGCCAGCTCGCCGCGGGCGTGGCGCACGAGATTCGCAATCCGCTGACGACGCTGCGCGGCTTCGTCCAGCTGCATCAGACCAAGGGCACGCTCAGCAAGGCCTATCTGGACATCATGCTCGACGAGCTCGACCGCATCAACTTTATCATCAGCGAATTCCTCGTGCTGGCCAAGCCGCAGGTCACCGCCGTCAGCGACGTCGATGTGCGCGAGACGCTGCGCGCACTCGTCGTCCTCCTCGACTCGGAGGCCGGCCTGAGCGGCGTCAACATCGAGACCGACTACAACACGGATCAGCCCTATGTACGCGGGGAGGCGAATCAGCTCAAGCAGGTATTCCTCAACGTGATGAAGAATGCCATAGAAGCAATGCCCGGCGGCGGGCGGCTGACGATCGCGCTTGGCGCCGAGGGTGCGGACCGGATCGCGGTCCGCTTCGCCGATACCGGCGTCGGCATGTCGGAGGAGACGCTGCGGCGCATTGGCGAGCCCTTCTTCACCACCAAGGAGGAAGGCACCGGCCTGGGCCTGATGGTCTCCCAGCAGATCGTCGCCAATCACAAGGGCGATCTCCGGATCGACAGCGCGCCCGGCGCGGGCACGACCGTCGAGATCCTGCTGCCCTGCATCGGCCAGGCCGCGCCGTCACTGCCGGGCGAGGCCTGACATATACTGTATCAGCGAAGGGAGGGCACGGCCATGGATATCCGCAGGATGCGACTGGACGAACCGTCCGATCACACGATCAGCGAGGAGCGGGACGAGTACGCCCGCGATTATGCCCGGCTGATCCAGTCTCCCGCCGTGCGGCGGCTGCAGGGCAAGTCGCAGGTATTCGGGGCGGGGACCGGCGATTACTACCGCACCCGGCTCACCCACTCCCTGGAGGTGTCGCAGATCGCGCGCGAGGTGGCGCGGCGGCTGCAGCGGCAATACCCGCTGCTGACCACCGGCGAGCACCCCGGCCTGATGATGGACCCCGATGTCGTCGAATGTGCGGCGCTGGCGCATGATCTCGGCCATCCGCCCTTCGGGCACAAGGGCGAAGAGATCCTGAACCAGCTGCTGACCGCCCACGCCGGTCTGCCCTACGAGGGCAACGCGCAGAACTTCCGTATCCTGATGTTCCTGGAGAAGCGCGCCGGCAGCGGCAGCGGACTCGACCTGACGGCCGCGGTGCTGCTCGCGATCAACAAATACCCGCACTCGATGCGCGAGCCGGGCCGTCTCAAGGGCGTCTATCCGTCGGAGTGGGAGGCGATCGAGCGGCTGCGCGCGCTGTGGGGCATGCCGGAGGGCTGCGGGACGCTGGAGACCCAGCTGATGGACCTGTGCGACGACATCGCCTATTCGACGCACGACATCGAGGACGGCATCCGCGCCGGCAAAATCCCGATGGATCGGGCCTTCTTCGAAGACGACCGGCTGATCGAGAGCGTCGTGCTGGAGATCGAGAACGACGCCGGCAATGCAGCGCTGCGCTGGAGCGAGGTCGAGATTCCGCAGATGGTCAAGCGGGTGCTCGCGGCCTATGTGGAGCAATGGGGCGAGCTCTACCGGCTGTGCGAGCGCGAGCCGTCGCGGACGCGCCGCGAGATGAAGGCGCGCTGGGTGAGCCGCTTCGCCAGCGCGGTCGGCGTGCTCGACGACCCGGACCGCGCCTGGAAGCAGGTGACCTTTGTCACGGACGGCGCGCAGGACTTCGAGCTGCTGCGCACGATGGAGATTCTCAAGAAGCTGGCCTGGGTGACGCTGGTCAAGGACTTCCGCGTCCAGCGGCTGCAAAAGCGCAGCGAGATCCGCATCCGCCGGCTATGGGACAGCTTCATCGTGCCGGAGCAGGGCCGGCTCATCCTGCCGCCGGACTGGGTGGACAATTACGAGCTGCACAAGCGCGAGTGGAGCTGGCCGCGGCTGGTGGCCGATTACATCTCGGGGATGACCGACGCCTATGCGGAGAAGGTGTACACCGAGCTGTTCGCCGGACGGTCCGGCTCGATCTACGAGATGGACTGAGGGCGGCCCGGACGGCAACGCACGCCGCGAGCGCCGGCACCGGCGGGGCGATGCGTTCGCGCTCCCGCCGCTCGTCGTCTTGCCGGCGCCGTTGGGGCCCAGGAAGCCGTAGACCGTCCCTCTTTTGACCTTCAGATCGACCCCGTCGACCGCCTTGTTGGCGCCGAATGTTTTGCCGAGGCCGGTGGCCATGATCGCCAGCTCGGATGGCGCATGCGCCGTCTGCATCACCTGCATCACTCCCCTTGCATAAGTAAGGTGACCTCGCCAAGCCATCGTGCGCTTGGCCCCGGCTGCTAGATGCATTATAGCACGAAGCCTCCGCCGGTTCTTCTTACAGATTGCGGACATGCAAATGCCCGGCCGCGAGCCCGGCTTGGGGCCGCCGTCGGTGCGCGGAGAGCCTGGCAGGCTAGAGCAGCTCGCCGCTCGCCTGGAGATATGAACGCATGCCAGAAGCGGGCCCCGGAGAGCCGCTCCCCCCGAAAACCCGCTTCTCGCCGCCTAACGCGATGCTCCGACTTGCGCTAATCTGCTAAGCGCACGACCCGCTGCTCGGCATGGCTGCGCAGCGCCGCTTCGATCACCTGAATCGTGCGCAGCCCGTCCGCCGCCGCCACCGGCGGCGGCGCGCCCTCGGTGACCGCGCGGACGACGCCCTCATAGAATCGCTCGTAGCTGCCGACGACGGTCTCGACCTTGCTATGCAGGGTGAGGCCGCCCGTCATCCGCGTCAGCTCGCCGTACGTCTGAGGCCGATCCCGGCCCCAATCGGGCGCGCCGGGCTGCAGGCCGTCCTTGAGCTGCTGCTCCTGCGGGTCAAGGCCCGACTTGACGAAGCTGCCCCCGTCGCCGTGCACCTGATAGCGCGGCCCCTGCCGCAGCACGAGCGAGCCCGATTGCAGGATCGCCCGCAGCCCGGAGGCATAGCCGAGCACGACGTGATAGCGGTCGACGATACGCGAGCCCTCCCGCTCCATGCCCAGATCCGCCCACACCGTCTCCGGCGCTCCGAACAGCGTCAAGGCCTGATCGATTATATGCGATCCCAGATCGTACAGGATCCCGGTGCCGGGCTCGTCCTGCTCCTTCCAGATGCCGGGATTCGGCTCCGGGCGGAAGCGGTCGTAATGCGCCTCGTACCGCGTGATGCGTCCCAGCAGCCCTTCGTCCACCAGCCGGCGGACAGTGAGGAAGTCGCCGTCCCAGCGCCGATTCTGATACACCGTCAGGACGAGACCGCGCTGCTGTGCCAGAGCGATCAGTTCCTCGGCCTCGGCGGCGGTAGCGGTGAACGGCTTCTCCACGATGACGTGCTTGCCCGCCTTCAGCGCTTGCTTCGCGTAATCGTAGTGCGTGCGGCTCGGACTGCTCACGACGATGACGTCCAGTTCCTCCCGCGCGACCAGCGCATCCACCGAGTCATACACGCTCGCCCCCGGATAGTCGCGATGCACCTTGGCCGGGTCCGACGAGACGAAGGCCGCGAGCCGCAAGCCGTCGGTCGCCGCAATGAGCGGCGCGTGGAACACCGAGCCCGACAGCCCGTACCCGATTACCCCTACTTCAATCGTCATGCCTGCATCCTCTCCTTGTGCTTCTTATTCATCTTCCAACGGGATCAGGATCGTGAACTCCGGATCCGGCGCGAACGGGTCCTGCTCAGCCGGATACAGCTCCAGATGCGTCAGGCCGCCCTCGTGCGGCCGCAGCCCGCGCTCGGCGATCCAGGCGTACAGATTGCGATACGTCGCATCGATCTGCTGGCCCCGCAGATGCCGGCACTGCGCGTAAGCGAACGCCGGCACCTCGATGACGCCCATCCCCTCCGGCACCACTTCGGCCGCGCTGACCTCTACGGCGGCAAAATGGATGAAGCGCTCGGCTCCGGGAGCCGCGTGATACGACAGTCCGAGCAGTCGATCCGGACGGCTCGTTCGTTCGACTGTGCCGAGACGCCGCCGCAGCTCGGCCTGGACGACGTGGATGCCGCCCGCCGCCGCCTCGGCGAAGGTGCCCTCCCACTTCAGCCCGACCGCGATGATCGGGGGCCACTGCACGAGATCCGCCACATTCAGTTGCTCCATAATCCTGCTCCCCCCATCCATTCGTATTGGGTGATCCACTTCCCCCAAAGTATAAAGCAAACCGCCGCCGCTTGAAACCCAAGGACCGCAGTGCGAATGCAAAATAAACGCTGACGGATGAACGGGAGCGCCCGCGAGAGCTTGATCCAATGCTAACGCGGCTCGCGGAATCTAACGGACACTGGAGGCGCTTAGCGCTTGTTTCGGGCATGCCGTCAGTTGTAACGGTCATGGGCGACGCTTAGAAGCTCCTTTGTGCGCAATTCCACCCGCCTAGGGCGCTAAGCGTCGCTGGTGACCGTTAGAAAGTTAAAGCGGCGCCCCATCCGCATGGATGGGACGCCGGTGAAAGCGAGTCAGTGACATAGATGTAGCGCCGGTCGGGGAGAGGAACCGCAGCTGGCTGTCTCCAATCCACAGCTACCGTCAATCCAGCCAATCGCGAAGCACACAATCAGGTGGTCGTCCCAAGCAACAGCCGGTATGCGTCAACCGAGCGATAGGCATCCGGGGCGTCCACCCACTAGCCATCGAGCTGCCTGCCGCCGCGCCGGGCGCAGGGACGCTGGGCATGCGCTTGGCCATACCCTGCGCCCTCACGTCCGCGCGCTAGCCATCATGCCGCTCGGCAGAGGAGATGCTCGCCCGCGCCTGCAGGCTGCCGGTGCGGTAGCGCCCTTCTTCCTCGCCGCCGCGCATGAACGGCCACCAGTTGGCCTCGCCGAAGGTACGCACCATGACCGGGATGAACAGCGGCAGCATGAGCAGCGCGTACAGGAACAGGCCGCACAGCACCACCGTCGCAATCTGCAGCAGCGACATGACGCCCGAGGGCAGCATCGCCGCGAAGGTGCCGCCGAGGATGACCGCGGCCGACATGATGACCGTACCCATATGCTTCATCGCCAGCAGGATCGCATCGCGCGGCGGCAGATGCCGGTATTCCTTGAAGCGGTCCATCAGGAAGATGCTGTAGTCGATGCCCAGCGCCACCAGCATGACGAAACCGAAGAACGGCACCGCCCAGCTGATCCCCGAATAGCCGAGGATGCGGACGAACAGCACCTCCGCCAGCGCCATCGAGGTGTAATACGTGACCAGCAGCGAAGCGACGAGGTAGAGCGGCATCACGATCGAGCGGAACATCACGATCAGGATGAGTCCGATGCCGATCAGCATGAGCAGGACCGTGCGCGCATAGTCCGCGGCCGAAATGTTGCGCAGGTCATTGTTCATGCTCGACACGCCGTCGATGGCATAGGTCGCGTCCGCATACGCCGTGCCTTGGAGCGCGCGCGCGGTCGCCGCCTCGAGATCGTCCACCTTCTCCAGCGTCTCGGTCGCGTACGGGTTGCCCGCGAAGACGACCTCGAACTTCGCGATATCCCGGTCCGCCGACAAGTACACGTCCAGACCGGACTGGAAGTCTTCGCTCGCGATCGCTTCCTCCGGGACGAACCAGCCGCTCACTTGACGGTTGGGCGCCTCGGCCAGCTCGCCGAGGTAGGCCTGCGCATCCTGCAGTCCGCCCGCGACCTGCGTCAGACCGTCCACGCTGGCATCGAGGCCGTCCGTCAGCTCGCTCAGCTGGCCGCTCATCTGCGCAATCCCGGACTGGAGCGCCGTCTGCCCCTCCAGCAGCCCGTCGATGCCGGACGACAGCTCGGGCAATCGGCCCACGATCTGTCCCTGTCCATCGGCAGCCTGTGCAATGCCGCCGCGCAGCTCGCCCAGGCCCGCCGCCAGCTGTCGCAATCCGGCTGTCAGCGCCGTCTGTCCTTCGCTCGCCTGAGCGAGCCCGCTGTTCGCCTCGCCGAGGCCGGCGCTCACGCCGCCGAGCTGCGTATTGAGCTCGCTCAGGCCCGCCGCCAGCGCGGCGCTCTGCTCCGCAAGCGCAGCCGACGTCTCGCGCAGCCGCACGTACGTCTCGTCTTGCTGCAGCTCCGGATACGACGCGCCGAGCGCCGCCAGACCGCCGTCGAGGCCGTCGAGGCCCTGCCCCAGTCCCTTCAGACCGGATGCGATCTCGCCGTAGCCCGCGCGCAGCGCATCGAGGCCGCCTTCCAGCTCGCGATACCCGGCGAGCAGCCCCTCCGAGGCGTCGGCCAGCTCCTGCGCGCTGCCGGCTGCCTGCTCCAGCCCCTGCTGCAGCTCGGCGGCGCCGGCCGTGCCGTCGCGCAGGCCCTGCTCGATCCGGGTCAGGCCGTCCGTCAGCTCGGCGACGCCGCCCTTGAGCTGCTGCGTGCCATCGATCAGCGCATCCGCTCCGCCGACCGCCTCCTGCAGCTGCGGCGCATTGTCGCCGAGCGCGGCGCTGGCATCCGCCAGGCCGTCCTTGATCTGCACGAGGCCGTCCTCGCCCTCGCCCAGACCGGAGCCGAGCGTGCCCGCTTGCTCCGCCACCTGCAGCTGATCCAGCGCCTCGCCGGTTGGACGGGTGGCGCTGCGCACCGTCTTGACCCCGTCCACGCCCGCCAGCTCGCGCGAGATCTGCTCGATCACAGCCAGGCCGGCAGGGGTGTCGAGCGGCTCGCCGGAGCGGACCACGACCGTCGCCGGGAGCGACTCGCCGGGGCCAAAGCTGTCCGAGATGGCGTTGAACGCCTTGACCGAATCATACTTGTCGCCGATCTCATCCAGCGAATTGAACGAGATCGAACCGCGGTAGCCGATCAGGAGCGGCACGATGATGACCGCCAGGATGAGCAGCGCCCAGACCGGGCGGCGCAGCGAGAAGCCTCCGACCGCGCCCCACAGCCGGCTCGGCTTGTGCTCGAGCGAGCCCCGCGTCGGCCAGAAGATCGCCTTGCCCAGCACCGCCATGAAGAACGGCACGATCGTCAGCAGCGCCAGCAGCAGTACGGCGACGCCGACCGCCACCGCGACCGCGGACTGATACAGCACGAAGGTGGAGAAGCCGATCGCCGAGAAGCCGACCAACACCGCCAGCCCGGAGACGAGCACCGTCTTGCCCGCCGTGCGGTAGGTGGCCAGGATCGCCTCCGTCTTGTCGCCGCTATGCGCCAGCTCCTCCTTGAAGCGGCTGATCAGCAGGATGCAGTAGTCCGTGCCGATTCCGAACATGACCGCCACCATGAAGATCTGGGTGAAGTTCGACAGCGGGAAGTCGAGGTATTCGACCAGATACGCCACCACCGATTGCGACAGTACATAGCTCAGCCCGACCGCCAGCAGCGGGATGAACGGCGCCACCGCCGAACGAAAGACGACGAAGAGAATCGCCAGAATGAAGATCAACGTGATGAACTCGGTCTTTTTCAGCCCTTCCTCCGAGCTCTTGATGACATCCTCGTTGATCAGCCAGTTGCCGGTATAATAATGCTCGACCTGCACACCGTCCAGCGCCGCATACAGCGCCTCGCCGACCTCGGCCGGCTCGCGCCCGTCCTGAACCGTGCTCACCAGCGCCAGGATGGTTGTGCCGTCCTCGGCGACCATCTGGTCCTCCAGCTCGGGCATGTCGAAGTGCGTCGTCACCGCCGTCACCCCGTAGGTCTCGCGTCCGTCCTGGAGCAGGCGGATGCCGCGCTCGGCCTCGGCCCGCTCCGCGGCCGTCAGACCGTCCGGATTGTGAAAGACGAGCACCGAGGACAGCTCGCCCGAGCTGCCGCCCTCCTCCTCGCCCAGCTGCCGCAGCAGCTCGGCTGCTTCGGTCGACGAATAACCGTCCGGCACCGTGATTTGCCCCTTCTCGCGCACCAGCTCCTGCATGTTCGGCGCGCTCAGGAACAGGCCGACGGCCGCCGCCAGCCAGATGGCGACAATCAGCCATTTGAATTTCAGAATTGCCTTCATGATGAACCGTTCTCCTCTCCTGCCGGCGACTGCAGCAGCACCTGCGCCAGCTTCTCATAGGTCTCGATGAATTGCCGTCCTTCCTCCGCATCGAAGTGCCGGATGCAGTCCCCGATCAGCTCCTGCATCTTCTCCTCCAGCGTTTCGGACAGACGTTCTCCTTCGGAGGTCAGCGTCAGACAGATGACGCGGCGGTCCTCGGGGGCGGGCACACGCGCGATCAGTCCCTTGTCGACCAGGCGTGTGATGATCGCCGTAATCGAGCTTTTGCCGACACAAAAAGCGTCGGCCAGCTCCGAGGACGTCGTGCGCGCATTATGCCGAATATAACGAATCGTCAAAAACTGGTCGACTGTCAGTTCCTCGGGCATCATGTCGCGAAACAGCGCATTCAGCCTGCGCTCAATCGTGAAGTGCGCCTGCTCGTAGCGTCTGATGATGTTTATGAGCGTCGATTTGTCCATCAGTACCTCCAATCTTCATGGCTTGAACAATTCAATCCTAGAATAGTTCTATAGTTGAACTATAAGGCGAAACCAGTCGTTTGTCAACCGAATGTCAACCGAATGACAACAAGCCAGGCGCTTTTGCGCCTGGCATCACTTGCAATTTAATAACCATGTAAATCGAATGAGGTCGCTCACAATGATTGCGCAATTTCAACAAACTGCTTGCGCAGCGTTTGATAATAGAGACGCTTGGTTGTATAAGCCCCTCGCTCCTGCAGGTTTACTTCATACTGAATGATGGGCACGAAGTATACCTGCGCGTAATCCAGCTCGACTTCAATTCGGACCGTCAGCTTGTCCCGGATATCCTGTTTTTGTTTTTCAGCTTCCGCTTCAATGGAGACCAGTTTGTCCGCCAGTTCATTTCGCTTTTCCTCGCTCAGTCCTTTGCGCTGCATGCGTTTTTCGGTTTCTTGCGCCATTTGGCGGTAGTATCCCTCCAGACGCTCCAGTTCCCGGTCCAGCTTGGCCTCGCTGCCAGAAGAAGGCCCGGTATTACGCGCCCGCAATGCCGCGTCCCTGTAAGCGATCCGGTAGGACGTACCCAGATCAGGTTGAACCGCCAGCTCCAATTCGTAAGGCATCCGATCCGCAAAGGGCGTCGCAGCTGCGAGCCCCGCCATCTCGTCGTCAATCACGCCACGCTGCGCATCCACCCAGATTACGCCGAATTGCTCCTCCCGCTCATCTGATAAATAGACGAAACGGAAGCCGAACACAAGCCACGCTCCCCATGCCGCCTGCTCGCTTGCGATGTGCAATCTCGCCTGCTGCACCGCGAGCGTGCGGCGAATCTTGTCTTCGGCGTGCTGCACATGCGGGCGGTCCAGATCGGCAAAGCGTACAGTGGCACGGGTCTGCTCGCGCACGAATGCCATCAGCTGTTCAAATACATAGCTGCCGAATGTGACGAACTCGGCCTCCGGATTCTCCTCGGCCACTTCAAAATCAAAGGCGAGCAAAAGCTCGGTCTTGTTCTGAAACCAGGACGCGGCTTCTTCCGGAACAACGGCCTCGCAGAGCGCGTACTCCCGCGCCACCACAATACCGCCCATCGCTTCAAGCGTGCCGGTCACAAATTGCTGCAGTTCCATAACATTCCTCCCGCTACACGAATAACTTCTGATCCAGCGCCTTGACTCTGTCGAGCTGCTGCTTGTTTTGCAGCAGCTTGTCGCCGATTTTGTCCATCTCCTGTTCGATGCGGCGGCTATCCTCCGACATCGTCCATGCGTCCATCAACGTATCCGAAAACTCTTCGCGCTCGTCCAGATCGCCCATAATCATGTCGACTTCGCCCACCACAAGCTCGAATAAATTAATCTTGCGGTCCAGCACATGCAGCATATAATGCTCGAGTGTGTGGCGCGCGGCAAGATTATAAACCGACACGTCGCGTGTCTGTCCAATCCGATGGATACGTCCGATGCGCTGCTCGATCGCCATCGGGTTCCAGGGCAGATCGAAGTTGACGAGTGCGTTGCAGAATTGCAAATTACGGCCTTCCCCGCCGACCTCCGTGCTGACCAGCACCTGAGCAGAGTCACGGAAAGCAGCAATCGCTTGCTCCTTGTCCTGACGCCTCAAGCCGCCGTGAAACACCGCCACCTCAAGCCCCCGTTCACGAAGCACCGCGGCGAGGACATCGAGCGTTGCCTTGTATTTGGTGAATACCAGCACCTTGTCGTTCAACCCGGTGACAAACTTCGCCGTTGCTTCCAGCTTGGCGCCGTTCACCGCTTCGGTTGCCGCGATCTCGTTCGCGGCCTGGTAAAATTCCTCAACCGTGCGCCGCTCTGCCGCCTCCAGCTTCTCCTGTCCGGCGAGCTTGTGCAAGGATGGCGCAATCGAGGCGAACGAGCTGCCCATCTGCTCCTGCATCGTCTTCAGCAAAAATCGCGAAAACACCGGATGCTGCGCCAGATAATGCCGACGAATAAATCCGCTGATCTCGGCATACAAGCGTTGCTCCCTGTCCGCAAGCTGCACAATGTCCGTGGTGGAACTACGTTTTGTAAAAGCAACATCGACGGTGCTGCGCCGGTTGCGGATCATCACATCGGAGAGCAGCGCCTTCAGCTGATTCACATTTTTGGCTTCAATTCCGCGGTTATCCTCCACAAAATTGCGTTTAAACTGGGCATAGGTGTTTAGTTGACCGGGCTTGAGCAGCGTAATCAAGTTGTATAGCTCTTCCAGCGAGTTTTGGACCGGGGTCGCCGTCAGCAGCAGAATGTATTTTTTCTGAAGGCGATTTATAAATTTCCAGGCCTGTGTATTGCGATTTTTGACATGATGCGCTTCGTCAACTATGACGAGGTCATACGGGATATCCACAATAACCTCGCGATGATTGGCTCTTTTGGCCGTCGACAGCGAGGCTATGATTTTGGGGAAATGCGACCAGGCCTCGCTTCCCATCGCAGTGAATGCGGGATCATCCGAACGAATGAAGTCCTGATTGAACTTGCGCTTCATCTCCTCCGCCCACTGATTCATTAGCGACGGTGGCACGAGCACCAGAATGCGCCGTGCCAGACCCCTGACTATGTACTCCTGCATGCAGATCCCAGCCTCGATGGTCTTGCCCAGTCCGACTTCGTCACACAGCAGCGCGCGCCCGCGGAAACGGCCAATGACTGCAAGCGCCGTCTTCACCTGATAGGCGTAAGGCTGCAGTTCGCGAATATGGGGCAGCCCGATCAGTTCATCCGCACCTGCGGAGACGTAGCGCTGCGAAGCGTCGTATAATTCGAACCAGCGGTGGTCGTCCTGACGCATCCCGCAGAGCGACGCCAGTACCTGTTCCATCTGCCGCAGCGTATCCGGTCGCTCGCTCACCTCGGTCCGCCAGTCCGACTGCACCGCAATCGGCCATCCAATTGCGATCCGGCGATCGGGCAGCATCCTTGCCAACAGCCACTCCGCCTGTTCATAAGGCGCGAAGAATCCCTTGATTCCTCTGCCCTGCAACAGCCGATCCCCGTGCACCACCTTCATCTTACGTTCCAGACCGTCGTCATTGACAAATAGGAAGGTAGTCTCGTCCATATCCGGCTCCATATGCGCTTCAAAAAATCGCATCAGCGATTCATCAATCTCCATAACCTGAAGCTCCAGCAGATCCCGACTCGGCCGAAAAAGATGCATGCGTCCATCTCCTGTCCAACGAATTCCCCCTATCATATCACAGCCTGTCGGCCGGCGATAACCAGGCCAGCCGACAGGTCGGGACTTCAGCGCCGGACTCCCGCCGCCTCTGCTACGCAAGAGCTGTCGCCGCACGTCAGCAGCTTCCAGATTAGTATGCCTCCACGCCGAGCCGGTCGATGATGGCCTTGATGAAAGCCGGTTCATCCTCAGGCGTTCGGGAGGTAATTAGATTGCCGTCTACGATGACCTCGCGATCCTCATAATGGCCGCCCGCCTCGCGGATTTCGTCGGCGATGCCGGGATAGCCGGTCAACGTCCGGCCGCGCAGCAGTCCCGCTTCGGCCAGCACTTGCGGCCCGTGGCAGATTGCCGCGATCAGCTTGCCCTGTTGATTCGCCTCGGTGACGAACTCGATGATCCGCTTGTTCTGCAACAGGTGCCCCGGCGACTTGCCGCCCGGGATGACGACCGCCTCGTAGTCCTGCGCCAACGCGTCGCCTGCGGACAGATGCGACGTATACTCGATTGTGCCGTTTTTGCCTTTTAACGTCTGCCCCTTTTGCAGGCTGATGATGACCGCTTCCATGCCGTTTTTGGTCATGGCATCGTACGGGTTTTTCATTTCCGAATCTTCAAATTCATCCGCCAGCAAAAAGGCGACCTTTTTTTTCATTTGTTCGACCATTGCTTGTACACGCTCCTTTTTCGTTTTTCGGAGCAGCGGCGCTGCATCCGAAGACGGCGCGAATCCGGTAAGCCCGCGCCGGGGCCATGAAGTCGATCTTGATGCGTTAGCGTGCCCCGGCCTAGCTTCTATTACCCCGAAACCCGGGAATTGATTGCGTGTTTTTTTCAAAGACGAGCACGAGAGAGTACCAGAGGCGGCTTCCGACCGATTCCGATTCCGACCTAAGACGGGGCAAAAGCCGTCCTCTAGCCCGTTCTTGTTGAATCTGGACAACCATATACTTAAGTAAAGTCAAACAAAACGAATCGGCTGCGCCGTCCTTTGGCGGCGATGTGAGGATTATATAACGATTAAATAACGACGGGCGCGCCCGTCTTGTCCGAAAGGAGCCGTCGAACATTGAGTTATCCCGTGCTTCATGCACTCGATCCTGTCGCAACCGGATGCCTCGCCTTGCTCTGGAGCGCATCAGCCTTGTTCGTTGCCATGCTGGCCAGCAGCCACTCGCAGCCGGTCCTCCGCGCACGAATTCGACGCATTATTTTCTACCAAAGCCTGGCTGCAGTCCCGCTCGCCGTTAAGCTGGCCCTGCCGCCTACGCTGCTCCAGTGGGAGCGCGGCCTATGGCCGGCCTTGCTCGGTCTCGCTGTAGTCGTCCTGCTCGCGACCGCTCCCCATCGCGCGCGCAGTTGGCGGGTGCGCCGCCGCCTGGCCCGCAGGCGAAGCTTTGTCGCGAGACGGCGCTATCTGGCCCTGCGTCGCTCCCGGCTCGCAAGGGCGGACGGCTCGGAGACAGCCGCCCCGCCACCCGCGCACACTTCGGTCTACCCGCCGCGCGTATAGTTGCGAACGCCCGGCTGCGGACTCTGACCGTTGCCTTGGCGCCTAGGGGGGGCTTGATGCCTTGTGTTTTTGTCCCCTGCGCCTCGGTCCTCTCTTACCATACCAAGCTCCTGTATCAATCACACATCTTACGGACATAAATGACCGTTACGGGCGAAATAAGATAAAATCCACAGGCTAATGGACAAAAATGTCCGTCACAGCACAGCCCGCAGGCGCCGTACTCCGAATGGTGGGGTGATCTGCTCTACGCTCCTCTCTGCAAAACTGCGTGCGCATCGACTTCATTGGTCCGCTCCGGCTAGGCGTCACCTGGCCCATCTCCGGCATGATCGCAGCATCCGCCTCGCCTGGCTAAACTCTGGGGAATGCCCCGTGCACCTACACCACCTGCCCCGTCTCCGGCATGCCCCGAGAGGCGAACTGGCTGTTGTACAGCTCGGCGTAGAAGCCGTCCTGCTCCAGCAGCTCGGCATGCGTGCCCTTCTCGATGACGTCGCCCTTGTTCATGACCAGGATCAGATCGGCGCCGCGGATCGTCGAGAGGCGATGCGCGATGACGAAGCTCGTGCGGCCCTGCATCAGCGCGTTCATCGCATGCTGGATGTTGACCTCGGTGCGGGTGTCGACGCTGCTCGTCGCCTCGTCGAGGATCAGGATCGCAGGATTCGCCAATATTGCCCGGGCAATTGTCAATAATTGTTTCTGTCCTTGCGAGATATTCGAGGCTTCTTCGTTGAGCACCGTGTCGTAGCCGCCTGGCAGCGTGCGGATGAAGTGGTCCGCGAAGGCCGCCTTCGCCGCCTGCACGATGTCAGCTTCTGTCGCATCCGCGCGTCCGTAGGCGATATTGTCGCGAATCGTGCCGTTGAACAGCCACGTATCCTGCAGCACCATGCCGAACATGCCGCGCAGCGCGCCGCGCTGCAGCGACGTGATATCGGCGCCGTCGATCGTGATGCGGCCGCCGTCCAGCTCATAGAAGCGCATCAGCAGATTGATGAGCGTCGTCTTGCCGGCGCCGGTCGGCCCGACGATCGCGATCGTCTGCCCCGCCTTGACCTCGATGCTCATATCCCCGATCACCGGCGTGTCCGGCGCGTATCCGAAGCGCACATGCTCGAAGCGCACGTCCCCGCGCGGAGCGGCCAGAATAGCTGGACGCTCGGCCTCCGGCACCTCCTCCTGCTCGTCGAGCAGCTCGAAGACGCGCTCGGCCGATGCGATCGTCGACTGGATGATGTTGGCGATCGTCGCCATCTGCGTGAGCGGCTGCGAGAATTGGCGCGCATACTGGATGAACGCCTGGATGTCCCCGATATTAATGGCGCTGCGCGTGACGAGAATGCCGCCGACGATGCAGACCAGC
Organism: Paenibacillus sabuli; assembly: GCF_014705605.1. Taxonomy (GTDB): domain Bacteria; phylum Bacillota; class Bacilli; order Paenibacillales; family Paenibacillaceae; genus Paenibacillus_D; species Paenibacillus_D sabuli. The sequence continues at coordinate 117,268 of NZ_JACXIZ010000028.1, read as the reverse complement.
ACATAGCCGAGATTATTGATCAGCGTCATGAGCGGCATGATGATGCCGGAGATGAACTGCGCCCGCCAGCCGGCCTCGTATAGCTCGGCGTTGATGCCGCCGAACGTCTCGATCGAGCGCCGCTCGCGGCCGAATGCCTTGATAATGCGGTGCCCGGTATACATCTCCTCGACATGGCCGTTGAGCTCGCCGAGCGTCTTTTGCTGCTCCTTGAAGTAGCGCTGCGAGCGGCCGGCGATGGCGCGAATGACGACGACGCTCAGCGGCAGCGTGAGCAGCAGGATGAGCGTCATGAGCGGACTGATCGTCAGCATCATGACGATGACGCCGACCACCGTGACCAGCGAAGTGATCAGCTGCGTCAGGCTCTGCTGCAGCGTATTGCTGATGTTGTCCACGTCATTGACCGCGCGGCTCAGGATCTCGCCGTTGCTGCGGCCGTCGAAGTACTTCAGCGGCAGGCGGGACAGCTTGGCGCTCACCTGCTCGCGCAGCCGATAGACCGTCTTCTGCGCGACCCCGGCCATCAGATACTGCTGCACGAAGCCGAACAGCGCGCTGACGAGATACAGGAAGACGAGCAGCTTGAGAATATCCAGAATATAGTCAAAATCAATCGTGCCGCCCATCACCGGCTTGAACAGCTCGGTCGTGGCGTTGCCGAGAATCTTGGGACTGACGATCATGAACACCGTGCTCAGGATCGCCGTCAGGAAGACCGCCCCCAGCTGCAGCCGGTGCGGTCGCAGGTAGCCGATCAGGCGGCGCAGCGTGCCCTTGAAGTCCTTGGCCTTCTGCACCGGCATGCTCATGCTGCCCGGACCCGGCCCAGGGCCAAACCCGCGGCCCGGACCGCGGCCGGGGCCTGCCGCGCCGGCGCTGCCATGCGGCCGGGCGCCGCGTTCGTCGTTGCCGCTCATGCAATCTCCTCCTTCGTCAGCTGGGACGCTACGATCTCTTGGTACACCGGATTGCCGGCCAGCAGCTCCTCATGCGTGCCGATGCCCGCCAGCCGGCCCTCCTCCAGCACGAGGATGCGGTCGGCCTCCATCACCGTGCTGACGCGCTGGGCGACGATGATGACCGTCGCCTCGGTCGTCTCCGGCCGCAGCGCGGCGCGCAGCCGCGCATCGGTCTTGAAGTCCAGCGCCGAGAAGCTGTCGTCGAACAGATAGATCTGCGGCCGCCGCACGAGCGCGCGCGCGATCGAGAGCCGCTGCTTCTGGCCGCCGGAGACATTGCCGCCGCCCTGGGCGATTCGGGCCTCGTAGCCGCCCTCCATCTCCGCGACGAAGTCCGCAGCCTGGGCGATCTCGGCCGCATGGCGGATCTCCTCATCCGTCGCGTCCTCCTTGCCGTAGCGGATGTTGTCCGCCACCGTACCGGTGAACAGTACGGCCCGCTGCGGCACGAGACCGATACGGCTGCGCAGCTCCTCCTGCGGCAGCTCGCGCACGTCGACGCCGCCCACGCGTACACTGCCCGCCTGCACGTCGTAGAAGCGCGGCAGCAGGCTGAGCAACGTCGACTTGCCGGAGCCGGTGCCGCCGATGATCGCCGTCACCTCGCCCGGCCGCGCCTCGAAGGAGATGTCCTCGAGCGCCGGCTTCTCCGCGCCGGGATAGCTGAAGGCGACCCGGTCGAAGACAACCGTCCCCTTGCTCGCTGCCGCCGGCTCCGCCGTCGATCCTTCGCGCGCGGACCCGGCCTCATGCAGATCCGGCTCCATCGCCAGCACTTCGTTGATCCGCACCGCCGACGCCTGGGCGCGCGGGATCATGACCATCATGAAGCTCAGCATGATCAGGGAGAACATGATCTGCATCGCATATTGAATGAACGCCATCAGCGAGCCGACCTGCATGTTGCCCGCGTCGATGCGCAACCCGCCGAACCAGACGATCGCCACGATCGCCAGATTCATGATCAGCATCATGACCGGCATCATCGCGGCCATGATCTTGTTGACCTTGATCGCCGTATCGGTCAGATCGCGGTTGGCGTCGTCGAAGCGCCGCTCTTCATGGGTCGTCCGGTTGAAGGAGCGGATGACGCGTATGCCGGTCAGCCCCTCCCGCAGCACGAGATTCAGCTTATCCAGCTTGACCTGCATCACCTTGAAGTACGGGATGCCCTTGCTCGCGATGATCGCGATCGCCGCCGCCAGCACAGGGATGACCGCTACGAGCACCCATGACAGGGAGGCGTCCTGCGAGACGGCCATGATGATGCCGCCGATGCACATCAACGGCGCCATCACCATCATCCGCAGCATCATATTGAGCACCTGCTGGACCTGCGTAATGTCGTTGGTGGTGCGATTGATCAGCGACGCCGTGCCGAGCCGGTCGAATTCATGCAGGGAGAAGTTCTCCACATGCCGGAAGACCCGCGCGCGCACGTCCCGGCCGAATCCCGCCGCCACCTTCGCCGATAGCAGACTGGCCAGCACCGAGAAGGCTGTGCCGCCTGCTGCAACCAACAGCATGAAGCCGCCGATCTTCCAGATATACGGGATGTCCATCCCGACCACCCCGATATCGACGATATCGGCCATCAGCGTCGGCAAGTACAGCTCGGAGAGCGTTTGCAGGAAGGTGAAGAGCAGCACGCAGGCAACCAACGGCCAGAACGCACTCAAAAATCGAAACAGCTTGAGCATGAAGCTTCCTCCTCTGGACGCGCTTGACAAGTGAAGCGGAGCGCATGTGGTATGTGATCGGGCATCATTTATGCGAACGGTCGCGGAAATAGCCGGCCGAGCGGCTCAGCAGTTCAGCCAGCTTGTCGCTGTCGGCTTCGCCCAGATGCTCGACCAGGCCGCCGAATGTGGCGAGCATGACGCGTTCCATCGCGGCGACCTTGCGCTCGCCCTCCGCCGTCAAGCTGACGCGAATGGCCCGCCGATCATGCGGATCGGGCAGACGGCGCACCAGTCCCTCCGCCTCCAGCCCCTTGATCTGCTGGGTAATGGTCGGCGAGGTGACGCCGAGGCGCGCGCCGATCTCCGATACCATCATGCCGGGCGAGCCGGCCTCGCGATGGCGGCGAATGACGAACATGAGCGCCAGGTCGGCGCGCTTGCCGGCGATTTCGGGCGCATCATGCCAATCCATGCGGCGAAAACGGCCAAACGCTTGCATCAGACGGCGCGCGGCAGCCTGGTCCCCTTCGGAGCAAGGGCCTTCTCTCATGCCAAGTCCTCCCTTTTTCATTTAGCACCAAATAATTTGGTTATTAATTTAATAGGCTACCTAATTATATGTCGCATACATTTCCGTTGTCAACCGGCTGTTCACGGCGGAATGCGGCAGCCGCTTTTTTAGACGCGGGCAGGTAGGCGCGCGCCGTATTCTTTGGTACGATAATGGCAACCTGAGAATAGCAATTGAAGCCGTGCGTATAGGGCGGATCATCGGAGGGGCGAGCGGGATGCAGAAGGAAGGCTACGCGTTCTGGAACAAGTACGCCGCGCAGGCGCAACTGGACGTGCTGGTCGCGGCGTATTCCAAGGTGGGTCAGAACTGGCGCGACGAGGACTTCACGCCGGACTACAACAAAATGTATTATATCCGGGAGGGCAGCGGCTACGTCAAGCTCGACGGCCGCACCTACTACCCCCGGCCCGGAGAGCTTTATTTTCTGCCTGCGGGCAGGCAGCAATCGTACGGCACGCTGGAGGGGCGCGAGCCGTTCGGCAAGTACTGGTGCCATTTCCGTGCGAATGTCGGCGGCCTGGAGCTGTTCCAGCTCGTGGAGACGCCGACCTGCGTCTCGCTCGGCGACCGCGCCGACATCAAGCAGCTCTTCGAGCAACTGATCGCGCGTAATCGCGACGCCTCGCTGGCAAGCGAATTCCGCGTGCGCGCCCTGATGTTCGAGCTGCTCGCCAACTACCTCGAAGCAGGGGGGCCGCCCAAGTGGAACACCGGCGTCTCGGCCTCGTTCGAGAAGATGAGCCAGGTGCTGCGCTATATCGAGCTGCATTTGGCGGAGTCCCTCAATGTAGAGACGCTGGCGCGGATCGCCCACTTTCACCCCAATTATTTCATTAATGTGTTCCGCAGCTTCACCGGCTATTCACCGATTCAGTACATCAACCGGATGCGCCTGGAGAAGGCCAAGCATCTCGTCGCCACGACCGAGCTCAGCGTCTCGGCCATCGCCGCTACGATCGGCATGGAGCTGCCGTATTTCTCGCGCATGTTCAAGGAGCATACCGGCCTCGCTCCTACCGCCTACCGGGAGATGGTGCCGCGCGGCTAGAGACGCACAAGCAGGGCCGCCGGTTGCGACCGGCGGCCCTGCTGCGTCTAACGGATCGGATCTGTCGGCCAGCTGCTTAAAAGATGGCCCGCGAGATAATGACCAGCAGAATGAACAGAACCAGGATCATGCCGCACATGTTATATGACGAAGGCCCATAGCCCGCGCCTGCGACCGGCATCGGACCGCATACATAGTTGGCCCCCGCTACCTGTGCCATCGGCTGCATGCCGCACGGCTTCATACCGCTCTCTGCACCCGCCACTCCTGCTTGCATACCCGTTCCCATGACATTGTTGTATCCTGACATTGCATTGCCACTCCCCTTGCTCTCAAGTTGGTGTGCTACACAATGACAGCTTATGTCCCGGGTACGCCTGCCGGACTGGCAAACACCCAGACATCCGCAAAATGGGCCGCTGCGGATCAGGGGTAGAACGTGCTCTCCGGCGTCGTCGTCGGACACCAGCGCGCAGCCAGCAGGTACTCGATGAGCGCATCCTTGGCCTCGGGCGTCGCAATATAATGCAGCGCCTCGGCGGCGTGCGCCCGCACGTAACGATTGTCGTCGTCCAGTGCGCGGCACAGCTGAGGCACGGCCGCGCCGGCGGCGGAACCGAGTCGCGCCAGCGACAGGCCGGCCATGAAGCGCGTCTGCACATCCTCGTCCTGGAGCGCCCGGATCAGGCCGCCTGTCGCCGTATCGGCCGGCACGCCGATCATCGACAGCGCCTCCACGACCGCATGGCGCACGCTCGGCGCCGGATGCTCCATCAGCGCAGCCACCTTCGCTAGCGCCGGAGACGCCAGCTCGCGCAGCTCGCCCAGCGCGAAGACCGCATGGGCCACCGTCTCCTCGCGCTCGCTCGCCAGCGCTGCGCTCAGACCCGGCACCGCGGCTGCGCCCGCTGCCGCGAGTCCGTAGCCGGCGCGGCTGACGACGCGCCCGGCGCCCTGATTCAGGCCGCTCAGCAGCGCCTCTACTCCGGCCGCGCCGTAGCGCGCCAGCCCATAGGCCGCATTCAGCGCGGCCGGCTCATCATCGGATGCCAGCGCCTCGGCCAGCTCGGCTACGCGGCCGGCGTCCGCCGCGGCCGTATCCGCCAGACTGCCGACCTTCCCGGACAGCCAGTTCCACGTCTCGCGCCACATGTCCGCATGCTGCGCGATCGGAGTGTTCAGCGCTGTCGGCGCCTGCCATTCCGGCGTCTGATTGTCCCAGCTCGGAGCCGTCGGCGCCTCCGTCCGCATGAATTCGAATTTCAGCATATAGCGGTGTTGCCCGAGCACATTCGGGGTCGATCGATGCCAGATGTCGTAGTGAATGAGCGCGAACGTGCCCGCCTTGCCGCTGGCCAATGCCTCCTCTGCGTTCTCTTCTTGCTCGAAGACGCGCGATTCGTAATTCTGCGTACCGGGAAAGACGCCCGTCGGCCCGAGTTCGACCGGCGTGTCCTGCGGGAAGTACATGATCATCGCCCACCATGGGTGATGGTTGCGAATTTTGCGATAGCCCCAGTAGCTATCCTTGTGCCAGCCGCCGGCCTTGGGCGACGCATTATGATGCCCGTGCCGATGCGCGTGCAGCATGTAGTGCTCGCCCAGCACGCTTGTGAGCGCGCCCGTGACGGTCGGATGATCGAAGACCTGCTGCATCTCGCGAATACGCGGTAGCAGGTTATTGCCCGGATTGCCCTCTTTTTCGTAGACGGCATTGAGCTGCTCGACCAGGGTGCGGTGGAAGGCTTCGGAAAAGTCGGTCTGCAGAATCAGATAGCCCTGCGTAATGAATTGGCGCATCTGCTCGTCATTGAGCAGGCGCGGTTGACGGGGTTGCATCTCGTTGGTTCCTCCCTTGAGCTTCAATATCGGTTGCTACCGCTTATTGTAAGGAAGGAACTCGCCTCCGACCATAGAGGAAGCTAATCAACGTTTGCACATTCCTAAGATTCGTGTGTCAGTCGGTCCAGACTGCGGAACTCGTAGCCTTGACGCCGCGCCTCCTCGATGATGCGGCCGAGCGCCTCGGCATTGTCTTTGGAGACGGCATGCAGCAGGATGACCGCGCCCGGATGGAGCTGCGCGACAACGTTGTCGTAGGCGTATTGTCCGCCTTTTTGCTGCTTCGTATCCCAGTCCTTATAGGCGACCGACCAGAATACATTCGTGTACCCCGCCGCATGACTGACCGCCAGCGAGCGGTCGCTGAAGATGCCGCGCGGCGGCCGCAGATAGCGCATCTCGCGCTGACCCGTCACCTCCTGCACCGCTTGCTGGACCTTCGCCAGCTCCTCGCGGATGCGGGCGTCGCCGATCGTCGTCATATCCGGATGGCTCCAGGAGTGATTGCCGATCAGATGACCTTCCCGGGCCATGCGTCGCAGCAGCTCCGGTTGATCCTTGACATAGTGGCCCGTCACAAAAAACGTCGCCGGCACCTGCCGCTCCTGCAGCACATCCAGGATCGTCGCGGTATAGCCGTTCTCATAGCCGTTGTCAAAGGTTAAATACAGGTCCTTGCGCGAACCGTCGCCTTTAAAAATCGCCCCGTGCCGCTCCAGCAGCGACTTGAAGCCTTCCTGCTCGATGGAGGCGGGCTGGCCAGCCCTGCTTTTTTTGAATCCGAAATGATACGGCGCATCCCCGGTCGCGCCGGCCGTACTGCCCAACAGCAGCCACAGCGCAGCTGCCGCACCGGCAGCCAACAGGGCATACCTGCGTCGCATTCCCATGGCGCACTCCTCCTTATACTTGTTTGGAGTACTATGCCACAAGAGCGGCATTTTCATCCGCTGCGGCTGCATGGAGAGAGACTATGGATTAGCAGTCGAAGAAAAAAGAGGTGCGAAAGGTCAATCATGCGGGGCATGGAAGGGGATGTTGCGAGGGAGAGAGCGCCTGAGCATTCGTCAGCGAAGCATAAGACGCCGTCAGTGGGCGGTGCCGCCTCGCCTTGCGATTGGCAGGGTCTCTCCCGGTTGCTTGGATTGAATAATAGCCGCATGTGATGTTCACTATGCGAGCAGGAGCAGCATGACACTGCGGTCGCGCGAAAAGTCCCAGTCGGCGAAGGCATCTACGATGCGACGGCCGAGAATGCCCTCCACAGCGCTGCTGCGCAGCAGCTCGCGCTTGGCCAGATCGCGCTTGGCGCGACGCAGCAATTCGCTCTGCCCGAGCCGGATCAGCTCCTGCTCGATACGCACCAGCACGCCGGTGCGTACGACGAGCAGCGTGCGAGCGTTGATCTCGTAGGAGGCAATCTGCGACGAGGCGGCTTCCTCGCTGATCCGGCTGATCTCGCGCTCCAGCTCTTGCTTGCCGGCGTAGCCGGCTGCATCCGATTCGACTTCCAGCATCGATTCGCCGGTCAGTCCGAGTATCATCAGCGTCCGACTATCCACGTTCCAATCGCAATAAATTTCCTCCGGCCTGACGCCGGTTACCGTGGCGATGTAATTGGCAATTTCGGGGGCCATGCGCTCCAGGAGCAAGCCGCGCACCTGATCGACGATGGCCCCCTGCTTCTGTTCCAGCAGTACCCGCTCCGACGGGGTCAGAAATTTGCGCGCATAGATGGCAATGCATGACGATCCGATCGACACAAATACCGATTCGGGTCCCTTCCCGAAATAATCACGCAACAATTTTCCGGTAAAGCTCGAAATGAGCTGCTGGTAATGATTCATAGCTTCCTTCATCTAGTTGCGACCTGTGCCGGGCGATTCCGCCGTCATGCCCATCGGAGCCGCTGCCGACCAAGTCTCGATGTCCTCCAATCTAGCGTAGTATAGGCAAGCTGACCGTCACCACCGTGCCGCCGTGCTCGCGGCCGTCGAATTGAAGGTCGCCCTTGTGGCCCTCGATAATGCTGCGGCAGATCATCAGTCCCAGGCCCATGCCATTCTCCTTGGTCGTGACAAACGGCTGGCCCAAGCGGTCAGCGAGCTGCACGTCGATCCCGGAGCCGCGGTCCGCCACTTGCAGGCAGACCCGCTTCCCCTCGCAAAAGCAATGAAGCTCAATTTCGCCGCCGTCTGGCATCGCTTCAATCGCATTTTTGACCAGATTGATGAAGACCTGCTTTAGCTTGTTCTCCTCGCAGACCACGACCGCGACTTCGGCCGCCTCATCGGTCTCTATACGCATGCGCACGTTCATCAGGTTCGCCTGACCCTCGAGCAAGGTAACGACGCTCCGCACGAGCGGCAGCAACGGCTTCTGCTCGGGCTCGCGCGGCTTCGGGTCCGCCAGTCGAAGCAGTTCATTGACAATTTCATTGATGCGATCCACCTCGGCCAGCATAATATCCGAGTAGCGCTGCTTGTCCGCGCGCAGCAGCTGAAGGAACCCCCTCAGACTGGTCAGCGGATTGCGAATCTCATGGGCAATGCCGGCCGCCAGCATGCCGGCCATCGCCAATTGGTCGGATCCGGCAGGCTCCGGATCAGGGGGCGGCATTCGCTGCTTTTGGACCACGCTTCCCACCTGCCCCGATGCCGCGAGCGGCGCCCACGAATCATGGAAGGCGCGATAGACGCGAAGGACCGCCAGCAGCACCAGCAATCCGCCTGCGAGAGTAACGGCATGCAGCAGCCATTCCGCCGCGAACAGCAGAAGTACGCCCTGATGAAGCACAAGAAGGACGATTCCCGCCACCGCAAGGGCTTGTACAGACGGAAGACGCCGCCGCGACATTTCCACCGCATGCCGCCCCCAATCTTTCAAATTATTGTAAACCGAAAAAGACCTAACTGCCCTGTATTCAGGAGAGTTAGGCCACGAGAAGACTTCCGACATTGTAAGCAGACGGATTCCCTCATTTACCTGACAACATTGCTTATGTATAGGTTAGAACCGCCATGCGAAGGCACGCCGATGGCGACCGGGTCGCTTGTCCGCAGCGCTGCGAGGACGGCGTCGCTTCCGGTCATTGTATGATTATACCATACGCAATCGTGCAAAAAAAGGTGCGAGTTGCATTCGCTTGCGAACAATATCGCCCGCACCCTGATCCGGGGGAAGCGCTTCGGCTTACAATTCCAGCCAGTCCCCGGGCGCCAGCGCCTTGCCGTCCATGCGATGGGCGGCCAATGCTTGCACGAAGGCGTCTCCGTCCTGCTCGATCAGCGGGAAGGTATTGTAATGCACCGGCACGACTTGCTTGGCGCCGATCCATTGCGCCGCCAGCAGCGCATCCTCCGGCCCCATCGTGAAATTGTCGCCGATCGGCAAAAAAGCCAAATCGATCTGCTCGCGATCGCCGATCAGCTTCATATCGCCGAAGAGAGCCGTATCTCCCGCGTGATAAATCGTGTAACCATCGGCGCTTAGCAGCAGCCCTCCGGGCATGCCCATATAGACAATGCGTTTCTCGTCTGCCAGCTCGTAACCGGATCCGTGGAGAGCGGGCGTGAATTTGACGCGGCCAAAATCGAAGGCATGCGCGCCCCCGATATGCATCGGATGGGTGCGGCATCCCTGCCAGCCCAGCCAGACGGCCAGCTCGTTGGGGGCGACGACCAGCGCGTCGTTGGCCTTGGCGATCTGCTCCGCGTCTCCGACATGATCGTTGTGTCCGTGGGTCAGCAGTACGACATCGGCGCGTATGCTGTCCGCCGAACGGCTGGCGGCGGGATTGCCGGTCAGGAACGGGTCGATAATAATCGTATGCTGCTTCGTCTCTACCAGCACACAGCTATGTCCGAGAAAGGTTGCCTTCATAGCGCTCTCACTCCTTGATCGGGATTGCAGCGCAAAATGAAATCGCGCCTATACCCTCAGGTTACCCGGATCGATTCCGTATGAAACGACGGGCAATGATGGAGGGGCGATCGCGGCCACCGGGAGGAATGGTCTTGCGTGGTGTCGTATAGTATAAACAGAATAAAAAAGGAGTGAGGCACGGGTGAAGGATACGGCGATGGAGGATCAGCAGCTGGCGGCACGCCTGCGCCGTCTGCCCAAGGTCGAGCTGCATCTGCATCTGGACGGCGCGGTCCGTCCGCAGACGCTGCTCGCGCTGGCGGCCGCCGAGGGCAGAGCATTGCCGGCGGCCGAGCCGGAGGCCCTGCGCAGGTACATGCAGGTGGAGCCCGGCTGCAGCAGCCTGCCCGAATACTTGCGCACCTTCGATCTGGTGCTGCCGTCCATGCAGCGCGGCGCCGCGCTGGAGCGCATCGCCTGCGAGACCGTCCTGGACTGCGCCGCGGACGGCGTGCGCCACGTCGAGATTCGCTTCGCCCCGCAGCTGCACCGCAGGCAAGGGCTGTCTGTGCGTCAAGCCGCAGCGCATGTCCTCGCCGGCATGCGCCGCGGCGAAGCCGCCAGCAAGACGACGGCTAGCGCGATCGCGATCTGCATGCGGCACCACGAGACAGCTGTTAATCTCGAGGTGATCGAGGAGGCGGCCCCGCTGCTCGGACATGGACTGGCCGCGGTCGATCTGGCCGGGGACGAGACCGCTTATCCGGCGAGCCGGTTCCGCGAAGTATTCGCCGCTGCCCGCCGCCACCGGCTGCCGGTCACGATTCATGCCGGCGAGGCCGCCGGGGTCCACAATATCCGCGAGGCGATCGAGCATCTCGGCGCGTCGCGGATCGGGCACGGCGTCCGTCTGCGCGAGGATCCGGCGCTGCTGGAGCTCGTGCGCGCCCGCGGCATCGCGCTGGAGATGTGTCCGCTCAGCAATATGCAGACCGGCGCCGCCGCAAGCTGGGACCGCTACCCGTTGCGGACCTATTGGCAACAAGGCCTGCGCGTCTCCGTCAACACCGATAATCCGACCGTCTCCGGCACCACCCTGTCCGCGGAGTACGCCCGGCTGGTGCGGCAAGGCGGCCTGCCGATATCCGCGGTGCCCGAGCTGGCGCGCAACGCAATCGATGCCGCGTTCCTCTCTACTGCCAGGCGGGCGGCGCTGCACGAGGAGCTGGAACAGGCGCTTCTGGATTGGGATTGACGGGCGCGCGCGACAACGGTGGAAAAAGCGGCAGCGAGGCCGCCGCCCGCGAATCGGACGGTCCTCGCTGCCGCTTTCCAGTTCACTATACGCTCCGATTCGCCAGTCACGGCCTGTCAGACCTTGCTGCCGGAAAAGAAACGGGCCCGGCGCATTACGCGCTCGCCGCCGCCTCCAGTTCGATGGCGATCTTTACCTCGTCGCCGATCAGCACCCCGCCTGTCTCCAGCGCCGAGTTGTAGGTGAGGCCGTAGTCGCTGCGCAGGATCGCGCCCTTGGCGCTGAAGCCGACCTTGTCGTTGCCCCATGGATCCTTGCCCGAGCCCTCGTAGGTGACGACAAAGGTTTCGGTGCGCGTCAATCCATTCAGCAGCAGGTCTCCGGTGACGCGGTAGTCGCCGCTGCCGGTCGAGACGATCTGCTTGGCGGTGAACACCATTTGCGGGTTCTTCTCCACATTGAAGAAATCACCCGAACGCAAGTGATTGTCGCGATCCGCATTGCGCGTATCGATGCTGCCCAGGTCGACGCGGAACTCGATGCTCGCCGTTGTCAGATCCTCCGGATTGGCCTCGATGTCCGCCTCGAACGTATGAAACGTGCCCTTCACCCGCGCAATCATCATATGCTTGATCGAAAAATCCACGCTGCTGTGACCCGCATCCACGGCCCATTTTTGTACAGTCATGCCTTCCACTCTCCTCGTCTCAATTAAATAACTAACTATTAGTAAGTTTATATACTATATTTATTTACAGAGCAATTGTATAACGCTAAGCTTCGAATGTCAACGTAGATTTAAAAAAGACCGCCATCCGTATAAAGCCGGAAGGCGGTCTTGCTATGGAGCCGCTTCTTAGAAGCATGGTGAAAGAGTTGCCAGAGCTTTCACCATACTTTTAGACCTGATCGGTTTTAAGCCGCAGCACTTCCTCGGGATCAGCCAACACGCGGCCGTAGTAGCGCTTGCTCCGATAATTGTGGATTTCCTTGCAGGCCATCGCCATCTTTGTCAAGATTTCCTCCTGGGGCAGCGCAGCCGGCGCCCAGTACAAGATGTGCATGCGAAAGGATTCCCCTTCGTCGTTTTCGCGCTCGTAGACAATCTGATCCGCCTGCTTGAACCCGTTGCGCGCATAGAAGTTGAGCCGCCGCTGGGCGTCGTCGTTATCCGGATCCTTCGGCTCCGCCTCCAGCAGCACCAGCTTGCCTTTGGCCTTGAACCCGTCCAGTACGCGCGTGCCGATGCCCTTGCCCCGCTGCTTGGACGTGACGAGAAGATAGTCGATGAACACAAAACTGGGAAACTCCGCATACAACGTAATGTACTCCGAATTTTCTTCCTTGTGGTAGATGTCCTTGTCTGCGATCAGATCCTTCAAGTGCTGGGGGTTCTTCATCTCGTGCTCCGGGAAATAATCGCTCAGCTTGTCGTACCAGTCCATCGCTCAACCTCCCGTTTTTTTTCGCTGCTCTCTTATATTAATACCCACTCCCCATTAAAAAAACTCGCCTGCCCGTCCGCCGGCCGCGGCTTGAATGCCGGGCCCAATCCCGGTATGATGGAGGAACATCTTCACAGAGAGGACTGGACGGCTAATGGCACGCTACCCCTTCGCATACGACCGTTCGCGTCCCTACATGGAGCAGGCCGGCGAGTGGATCGCAGACGTGCTGTACGAACGGCTTCCCGCTGCCGGCTTTGAGGTGCGGGAGGAGCAGATCTATATGGCTTACCAGTTGGAGCGCGCCTTCACACAGCGCAAGACGATCTTCGCCGAAGCCGGCGTCGGCACCGGCAAGACGATCGTCTACCTCCTGTATAGCCTGTGCTACGCCCGCTACACCGGCAAGCCGGCGATCGTCGCCTGCGCGGACGAATCGCTCATCGAGCAGTTGCTCAAGCCGGGCGGAGACCTGGCCAAGCTCGAGCGGCATCTGGGTCTCTCCATCGACGCCCGCGCCGCCAAGGCGCCGGAGCAGTATCTGTGCCTGGACAAGCTGGACTATGCGCGGCTCGACGAGCAGTACGGCACGCGTTTCGAGGCGCTGCGCGAGCAGCTGCCGCCCTTCGCCCGCCAAAGCGCTACAATGCAGGCCTTCTACCCATACGGCGACCGCAAGGACTATCCCGAGCTGGACGATGCCCAGTGGGAGATGGTCAATTGGGACGCCTTTCACGACTGTCTCGCCTGTCCGCAGCGTCACCGCTGCGGTCAGACGCTCTCGCGTGCGCACACGCGCGCCGCGGCGGACCTGATCATCTGCTCGCACGACTTCTATATGGAGCATGTGTGGACGCGCGAAGCGCGGCGCCGCGAAGGCCAGCTGCCGCTGCTGCCCGAGCATGGCGCGGTCGTCTTCGACGAGGGACACCTGCTCGAAGCGGCGGCGCAAAAAGCGCTGACCTACAAGCTCAGGCACGACGTCTTCGAGGAACTGATTACTCGGCTGCTGCATGGCCGAGTACGCAAGTCATTGGCGCTGCGCGTAGACGAGACAATCGCCCAGAGCGAGACCGTGTTCGGCTGGCTGCAGTCGCAGTCCCGCCCGGTCGCGGGCTCGGAGCGGATGCAGGTGCTCGTCGACGAGCGGCTGCGCACAGAGATGAGGCGCTTCCGGGAGCTGCTGGCGGTGATCGAGGAGGAGCTGGTGTACGAGAGCGGTCTGTTCACGCTGGACGACTACCAATTGCGCATCGTCGAGGAGCATCTGGAGATGATGCAGCATGCGCTGGGGCTGTTCGAGCGGCAGGAGGAGCTGATCTGCTGGGTGTCCGGACAGGGTCCGGGCTTGTCGCTGGCGATCATGCCGATGACGGTGCGCGAGCTGCTGCAGTCGCGCGTCTTCGACCGGCCGATGCCCGTCGTCTTCTCCTCCGCGACGCTATCCGTCGAGGGCTCGTTCGACTATATGGCGCACAGCCTCGGGGTCGGCGCGAGCTATCTGAGCTTCTCCGTTCCGCCTCCCGATCCGTACGGCTCCCGCATGACGCTGGTGGCGCCGCAGTGGACAGAGCGGAGCGATCACGACCGGTCCAAGATGAAGGCCGCCGAGCGGCTGCTGATCGATGCCGGAGGGCGCACGCTGCTGCTCTTCCCCTCGCGCGAGCAGCTCGCCCGATTCCGGCAAGAGCTCATCTACTGTCCGGACTGCGCCGGACTGCTCTTCCTGTTCGAGGGCGACCGGGAGATCAGCCATCTGATCGACGCCTTCGAGCGCGACGAGTCCAGCGTGCTCTGCGCGGTCAGCCTGTGGGAAGGCCTGGACATCCCGGGCCCCTCGCTCAGCCAGGTGATTGTCTGGTCGCTGCCGTTCCCGCCCCACGATCCGGTCTTCATCGCCAAGCGATCCCGCGCGCGCGATCCCTACGCCGAGGTCGACCTGCCCTACATGCTGCTCCGGCTGCGTCAGGGCATCGGCCGACTCATTCGGTCGCGGGACGACCGCGGGACGGTGGCGATCCTGAGCGAGGAGCTGCAGGAGAGCCGCCATCCCGTACGGGCGTCGATCGAGGCCGTGCTGCCGCCCGGGGCCCGGCTGCGCTATGCGCTCGCTTAGGGCGTAAGATGACGCCCTGAGCGAGATTGCCTGCACTCCTAGTCTGTAACGACGGCAGCCGGCGCGGCGGTCCGCGCGGCTGTGCCGTAATAAAGCCGCTCGATCTCCGGCGCAGGCTGCGGACGGCTGATGTAGTAGCCCTGGACCAGATCGCAGCCGCGCTCGCGCAGCGCCGCCGCCTGCTCCGCCGTCTCCACGCCTTCGGCAATTACCCCGACGTCCATCGATTGCGCCATCGCGATGATCGCGGAGACAATGACGCCGTCCCGGGTGCCGGTGATGATGTCCTGAATGAACGACTTGTCGATTTTGATCGCGCTGACCGGCAGCTCCTTGAGATAGCTAAGCGACGAATAGCCTGTGCCGAAGTCATCGAGCGACACCTGGATGCCGAGGTTGCGCAGATCGCCGAGCTTGATTTTGACGCGTTCGATATGCTGCAGCACCACAGATTCGGTCACCTCCAGATGCAGGTAGCGCGGCTCCAGCCCGGTCTCCTCCAGCACCTCATACACGACGCCGACGATATTCGAGGCGTGCATCTGGCCGGGGGACAGATTGACCGAGACCGGGGTCACCGGGTGCCCTTCGTCCTGCCAGCGTTTGTTCTGCCGGCATGCCTCGCGCAGCGCCCACTCGCCGATCTGCACGATCAGTCCCGATTCCTCGGCCACCGGGAGGAAGGCCCCCGGTCCGAGCAGTCCGAGCCGCGGATGATGCCAGCGGATGAGCGCCTCCAGTCCGATCAATTGACCGGTGGCGAAGTTGAGCTGCGGCTGGTAATACAGCTCGAATTCGCCGCGTCCCAGCGCGAAGTACAGCTCGCTCTCCATGTCGTGCGGCGCGCTGCTCATCGACGCCTTGTACAGCATGACGCGATTTTTGCCCTTCTCCTTGGCTCTGTACATCGCCACGTCAGCGCAGCGCATCAGCTCCTCGCCGCTGTCGCCGTGCTCCGGATACAGCGCGATGCCGACGCTCGTCGTCATCCGCAAGCCCTGGCCGTCCACATAGACCGGCTCCTCCAGTAGGCGGACGAGCGTGCGTCCCGCGCTGAGCGGCTGCTCCTCGCTCCATACGTCCCGCATCAGCATTACGAACTCGTCGCCCCCCATCCGCGCGACGAACACCTCCTCCCCGAGCCCCGCCCGGAAGCGTCGTCCCACCTCCTGCAGCACCTGATCGCCGACGAGATGCCCCATCGTATCGTTGATGTTTTTGAAGCGATCAAGATCGAGAAAAAACACCGCCAGCCGTTCCTGTGCCAGCCTTGCCTGCATCAGCCATTCCTCCAGCTCCGACTTGAGGTAGCGCTGATTGGGCAGCGACGTCAGCTCGTCATAGTGCGCCAGAGAGTAATAGCTCGCCATACTCGCTTGCAATTGCCGCTTCGTCCGGCCGACGACGTAGAGCAGCGGAATCGACAGGGCGAGGAACAGCACGACATGCGCCAGCTCAGCCATCGGGTCCGCCCAGCTCCCCGGCCAGATTAGCTGGATCGCCAATCTAGTCACCACAAACACGACAATGGCGATACCGCCCCCTTCCATGAGCACCTTCCAATGCGGGCCCCGCCCGCTTGACTCCCCCATATTCCGATCCCCTTTTGTCTGATAGCGGAAAGTAACCTGACACTGCGTTTGAAAATTCTGACGATTGCCTTCATTCGTAGACCTATCGTACTATTTCTTACGTAGGACTTCAATATATTTTACATAGGACTTCAATAAATTTTGCATTCGAGGGGGAAATTTCTTGGCATTTCGGGGTATTCCTTACACAAACCTAACATTTAGAGCGTTTCATAACTATACAGGCCAAGTGCGTACGACATCAAAAAAAGAACTGCTCGCTAAACGGCTCCGCCGATCGCTGTGAAAAAGCCCCGCATCATCAGCGGGGCAGGCGGAACGAGAATCGAAGCAGCGGGTAGAGCCATCTTACGCCCGCCGGCGTCAGCGAGTCGGCGAGCAGGTGGGAGAGGTAGCCGTAGAGCGCCATCACCATCAGCCCGTCGACCTGCAGCTCGCTCTCCAGGCCGTAGCCGATCGCCGTCCATGCCGCGAGCGCCCAGACGGAGTGTGTCAGGCCGCGATGGGCGAGCCAGGGGGCCCACGCCACGAACAGTCCGAAGCCGAGCAGCCAGCCGGCCGATTCCAGCCAGCCGACGTAGAGCAGCACCGCGCCGATCAGAGAGACCAGCAGATTGCGGATGCGACCTTCGCGGGCAATGAAGCCCAGCAGCAGGAGCGACACCGCCACGACCACGAGCCAGTCCTCCACAGGCTGCTGCCGCGCATACCGATACGCCAGTCCGCCCGCGAGCAGGAGGCCAGACCAGACGACCAGCCCGCGCAGCAGCCTGGCCAGCTTGCCGAGCTTGCTGCTCAGCACGCTCGGTCCGTCCAGATCCGCCGCCAGCGCCGAGAAGGCGGCGGTGACGACATACAGCGCGGCATTGGTGGCGGTGAACGGGTAATACAAGGCGGCGCCGCAGCCGATCGCGACGCCGATCGCGAGGTGCGTCGTGCCTTTCATGAAGCCTCCCGTATAATCGAATGTATGTTCCCGTTCTATTATACTCGTCCGGCCCTCCGTCGGCAACCCTGCGGTGGCGGTGGAGACTGATTTGAAATATTAGCGGATTCTATCCGCTTCACCATACGCCAACAAACCTGACGGTTGCCACAGGTCTTATTTTCGTAAACTTAATCGAAAATCGAGTCCAAATAAGCGCTATGGCAACCACTAGATTAGAAATCACTCGAAATCGATCGAAATAAGCGCGCTGGCAACCATTAGCCTAGTAGATTCATGAAGGAACCTAAGGGTAGCATGCGGTATCAAACAAACGACCTGGCATCGCATTCCGCGATGTCAGGCCGTTTGTTTCACTGCTTCGCGCTCTTCCGCTCGAAGTGCGCGCGTTCAGCACTCGGCGCCTGTCATTTCATTCGTAAAAAAGCGCTTGTATTCCTTCGGCGACAGCTTCGCCGCAGAGCGGGGCGCGTAGTGGAACTGCAGCGCCCGACGGCGCTTGGCCGACAGATTGAACGGCGTGCCGTGCTTGAGCAGGCCGTGGAAGAACAGCAGCCCGCCGGGCTGCAGCGGCACTGCGACATCCTGCTCGACCGGGACATGCGCGTCGCATAGCTGCAGATCGCGAATCGCATAGTGCGGCACTGCGCCGTCCGCGTGCGAGCCCGGGATGATATGCATGCAGCCGTTGTCGAGCCCCGCTTCGTCCAGCGCGATCCAGACGCCGACGACGGCCTTCTGGAAGGCCAGCGGCCCGTAGGCCATATCCTGGTGCCACGGCTTCTCGCCGCCGCCGTTGGGCGGCTTGAGCAGGGCCATGTCCTGCACCAGCACCGCCTCGTCGCCCAGGATCGCCTCGACCCGCGCCAGCAGCTGCGGATCGTACGCAATCGCGCGCAGGCGGTCATCGCATTCGACGTAATCGCTTACCTTGCGCACCGCGCGTTCGCGTTCCTCGTAACTCTTGAGCTCGCTGCTCGGCTTCGTCAGTTGAATGCGCGCGCCCTTGGCATCCTCGAAGACGAGCGTGTGCAGCGCCGCCAGCGCATCGTCGATCTGCCGCTGGCTATAGGCTCCCTCGACTGCGACATAGCCGGCGCTGCGATATTGCGCGAGCGCCTTCTCGCCCCAGGCCGCCCAGCCGTCCAGCCGGTCGGCGATTTTGTCGTATCGGTACAGTCGCTGCGAGATTTCCTCTGGTGTCCACTCCGTCTCGTTTTTCCGCTGCGTTTCGTTTTGTGCCATCCGAATCACCTCGTCATTTGACGTATTTGAATGCTGATGGCTTTATCATACCGGGATTTTGCTTTAAAATAAATGCATCGGCACGCATAATGGTTTGCATTATTCTACATATACGATAGTCTCAAGGCGGCTTGCTCGCAGGAGCAGGCCGGTCGCACATCACATGACCGCACCAGACATTGCAGGTATAGTAGTGACAGTGATGTTAGGTACAATAAAGGAGGCGACAGCTCATGAAGGCGCATACCGATAGCCGCACCGCGCCCAGCAATTCGGGGCCGGCGCTCAGCGCTTTTTACGGCAAGGTACTGTGCGAAGCCACTTGGAAGTGGAATCGGCTGGACGCGCCGTTCGAGGATTGCGACCTGTGGTACGTGTGGAGCGGATGCGGCGAGGTGCAGTTGAACGGCCTCCGGCACGAGGCGCGCAGCGGAGACTGCTTTTTGTTCCGGCCGGGCGATCGGGTCGCCGCCGCGCATGATCCGGATCAGCCGCTGACGGTGACGTTCGTCCACTTCGAAGCGAACGCGTGGGCGCGCCGCCGCCTCGCAGCGCTGCCCGCCAAGGCCGCCTTTGCGCCGACCGAGCTGCACGAGCTCTACCTCGAGCGGCTCGTACGGACCCGGCTCGGCGGCGAATACGCGCACGAGCGCGAGGCGCAGCTGCTGCTGGAGCTGCTGCTGGAGCTGTATGGGCGGCAGGCGCACACCGCCGAGGAGGCGCGCGAGGAGACCCGGCGGCGGCAGAGCGAGCGGCTGATGCTCGACGCGGCGGCGCTGATCGCCCAGGACCCGGGGCATCCGTTCACGGCCGAGGAGCTGGCGGCGCGCATGCAGCTGTCGCCGCGCTATTTCGCGCTCAAGTTCAAGGAGGTGATGGGCCAGCCGCTTGGCTCCTACATCATCGCCCGGCGCATCGAGCGCGCCCGCTACCTGCTGCAGCTGGGCATGACGGTCGGCGAGACGGCCGAGGCGCTCGGCTACAGCAGCATTTATTTCTTCAGCCGCCAGTTCAAGCAGGTGACCGGCACCCCTCCCTCCGTGCTGCGGAGCTGAGCCGACAGGCTGCGGGCCGGTCTCAAGCTCCGGCCTCGCGCTCGCCGGCATGCACGAGGTCGTAGTACCGCCCACGCGCCTGCAGCAGCGACTCGTGCGAGCCGCGCTCCACGATCTGCCCGTCCTCGACCACCGCGATCTGATCGGCCCGGCGAATCGTGCCCAGCCGGTGGGCGATGACGATGTTGGTGCGGCCCTGCATGAGCCGATATAGCGCCTCCTGGATCTTGATCTCCGTCACCGTATCGACGCTGCTCGTCGCTTCGTCCAGGACGAGGATCGACGGACCGGCGAGCATCGCTCGCGCGATCGACAGCAGCTGCCGCTGCCCCTGGCTGATCCCGCCGCCGTCCTGGCCGAGCACCGTGTCGTAGCCGCGCGGCAGCTTGGCGATGAAGCCATGCGCATTGGCCAGTCTGGCCGCTTCCTCGACCTCCGCATCGGTCGCCTCCAGCCGTCCGTAGCGGATGTTCTCGCGGATCGTATCCTGGAACAGGAACACATCCTGCAGCACGAAGCCCATGTGAGACCGCAGACTATGACGCCGGATGCCGGCGATATCGCGCCCGTCGATCAGGATGCGTCCCCGATCCGGCGCATAGAAGCGCGAGATGAGCTGCACGATCGTTGACTTGCCGGCGCCGGTCGAGCCGACCAGCGCCAGCGTCTGACCCGGCGCCACGTGCAGATCGATGCCGCGCAGCGTGCGCACGCCCGGCTCGTAGCTGAAGTCGACAGCCTCGAAGACGATCTCCCCGCGCACCCGCTCCAGCTCCACCGCCGCCTGCTCGTCACCGGACTCCGGCGCCTCCTCCAGCACCTCGAACACCCGCTCCGCCCCGGCGATCGCCGCGAGGATCGTATTGAATTGATTGGCCAGATCGTTGAGCGGCCGCGTGAATTGGCGGGCGTACTCGGCGAAGGTGACGATCACGCCGATGGAGACGAGCTGCTGCATCGCCAGCAGGCCGCCGATGCCCGCGATCAGGGCGAAGCTAATGTTATTGAGCATGTTCATGAGCTTGGGAATGAAGCCGGTGTACACCTGCGCCCAATAGCCGGAGACGCGCAGGCGCGCGTTGCGCTCCGCGAAGGCCTCGATCATCGCCTGCTCCCGCGAGAAGGTCTTGACGATCTGCTGCCCGGACAGCGTCTCCTCCACGAAGCCATTGAGCTCGCCGAGGTTGCGCTGCTGCTCCCGGAAGCGCGGGCCGGTGCGACTCGTGATCCACTTCATGCCGAGCACCATCAGCGGGATGATGGTCAGCGTGATCAGCGTCAGCCACAAGCTGAGCCACAGCATCATGCCGAGCATGCCGGCAAAGGTCAGCACGCTGGTGAACACCTGGACGAACGAGGTGTTGAGCGTCTGGCTCACGTTCTCGATGTCGTTGGTGAGCCGGCTCATCAGCTCGCCGTGCTTGCGCCGCGAGAAGTAGGCGATCGGCAGTCGATGCAGCTGACGGAACAGATCCTCGCGCAGCGTCGCGACCGTGCGCTGGGCGATGCCGATCATCCAGTAATTCTGCAGCCATGTCGCGGCGGAGAAGAACACGTAATTGCCGGCCAGCAGCGCGATGAACCACAGCAGGCCCTCGCGCTCGCGCGGCACGAGGTAGGCGTCGATGGCGCGGCCGAGCAGGTACGGGCCGAGCAGGCCGAGCGCCGAGCTCAGCAGCACCATGACGAGCACGAGCGTGAGCAGCCGCTTGTGCACAGCCAGATACGACCACAGCCGGCGCAGCGTGCCGCGCCAGTCCTTGGCCCGCGCCTTCGGCCGGCCGACCTGATGCGGGGGACGGGGTCTCATGTGGCGCTCACCTCCTCTTTCATCTGAGACTCGACAATGCGCGCATACAAGGGCGAGGTCCGCAGCAGCTCCGCATGCGTGCCCGCGCCGAGCAGCCGGCCGTCGCCCAGCAACAGGATGCTGTCCGCGCGCTGCGCGGTCGCGATCTTCTGCGTGATGACGAGCGTCGTGCCGTTCAGCTCTGCGATGCCCGCCAGCAGCCTTGCCTCGGTGTGCGCGTCCAGCGCGCTGGTGCTGTCGTCGAGCAGCAGCAGCCGCGGCCGCCGCAGCAGCGCGCGCGCCACGGAGAGGCGCTGCTTCTGCCCGCCGGACAGATTGACCCCCTTCTGCCCGAGCATCGTGTCGTATTGCTGCGGCAGCCGCAGGATCGTGTCGTGAATCTGCGCGCGCCGCGCCGCCAATGCGACCTCCGCATCGGTAGCAGACGCCGCACCCCAGCGAATATTGTCGGCGACGGTGCCGCTGAACAGCAGCGACTCCTGCGGCACGTAGCCGATCGCGCCGCGCAGCGCCTCGGGCGCATAGCGCCGGATGTCGATGCCGTCGATCTCGATCCGTCCCGCGTCCGCCTCGTACAGCCGCGGGATGAGCTGGAACAGACTCGACTTGCCCGAGCCGGTCGCCCCCAGTACCGCGACTGTCGCGCCGGCGGGCACCTCGAAGGTGATCCCCTGCAGCGCGGGCTCGGCCGTATCCGGGTAGCGAAACGTCACGTCTGTGAAGGCGAGGCTGCCTGCGGTCACGCGCGGACCGCGCGGCACAGCGCCGGGCGCGGCAGTCGCATCCGGCGCGCTGGCAACTGCGCGCGAGACAGCTGCGCGCGGAGCAGCCGCGCTGGCGGCGCCGGGCGCAGCTTCGTCCTCGCGATGCTCCGGATGCTCTGCGGCAGCGTGCGCCGGGTCGCCTGGGGCTTGCGCTTCATCCGGGGCTTGCGCTTCGCCTGGTGCGTGCCCCTCGCCTGAGGCGTGCTCCACACCTGGTGCGTGCGCCTCGCCTGGGGGGCGCAGCCCAGCCTCCCCCTGCGCAGCGGCCGGCGCGCTCCCGGGCGTGGCTCCCGCATGCTCGGCGGCCGGCACCACTGCATGCCCATCCTCGACTGGCTGGGTCGCCGCCGGACTGTCGTCGCCCTCCGCCTCCAGCACCTCGGCCAGCCTGCCGCCCGAGGCGCGGGCGCGCGAGACGCCGGTCAGGATGAGCGAGATGATGGAGAAGGCGCCGGTGATGCGCAGCGTGTAGTTGATGATCGCCACCACGTCGCCGAGCTGTCCGCCGGCGCCGATCCAGGCCTGCCCGACCCAGAGGATATACAGAATGCTCAGATTCATGACGAGCAGCAGCAGCGGCAGCGTCAGCTCGACTAGCCGCAGTGCCGAGATCGTGCGCGTCATCAGGTCCTCGCTCGCCCGGGTGAAGCGGCGCGTCTCGTGGGCGGAGCGTACGAACGCCCGGATCAGACGCATGCCGACGAGATTCTCGCGCAGCACGCCGTTGGCGCCGTCGAGACCGGCCTGCACCTGCTTGAACAGGCCGAAGCCGCGGCGCATGACCCAGACCAGGAGACCGAGCAGCAGCGGCGTCACGCAGAGCGTGACCAGCGCCAGCCGGACATTGATGAGCAGCGCCATCGTCAGCCCGCCCGCCATCAGCAGCGGCGCCCGGGCCATGATGCGCAGCCCCATGAAGACGACGTTCTGCAGCTGCGTCACGTCGCTGGTCAGCCGCGTGATCAGCGATGCGGTCGGGAAGCGGTTGAAGGCGGCGTATGAGAGCGATTGTAATTTGGCGAATGCCGCCCGCCGCACATCGTGGCCGAAGCCCTGGCTCACCTGAGCCGAAAAAAACGAATTGATCATGCCCGCCGCAAAGCCGAGCAGGGCCACCCCGATCATCGCGGCGCCCCATGCCAGGACGGCGTCCCGATCGCCGGCGACGATGCCGTCGTCGATTACTTTGGCCATCAGCAGCGGGTGCACCAGCTCGACGACGAGCTCGATCAGCATCAGGGCAAGCGCCGCGGCCGCCGCCAGCCGATACGGTTTCAAAAAGACGAATAGCTTGCGCATGCGCTCCTCCGATCCGTTTAGCAAGAAATAATTTAATTATAAACAGTTTACGAAATTCTGAACAGCATTTCCCGCCAAGGGTTGAAAAATTGGCGATCATTGCCTATTCTATAACAGGCTGCCTGTTGCTGTTCGGATCCTTTCGAGCCGTTCGGGCCGCCTGTTCGCCCAATTTATTCAGTGAGGAGCGTATCGCATGCCTTCAAACCCGGAACGTCCGGAACACCCCGCTTCTGGTACCGCTTACACGGAGGTCGAAGGGCTTTCCTTTGGTCAGCGCATATGGAAGTACAAGCTGCATTATTTCATCGTTTTTCCTCCCTTGGCGCTGCTCTTTGCGCTTCAGGTGTGGCCCCTGATTATGGGCGTGTTGATTGCCCTCAAAGATTACAACCTATTCAAGGGAATCGCCGGCAGCGAGTGGGTCGGGCTGGGCAATTTTAGCGCATTGTTCGACCGCCCCGAATTCATTCGCTTGCTGGGCAATACCGTGTCGATCAATCTCAGCCACATGCTGCTCACCGGCATCGGCGCGCTTGTGCTAGCGCTGGCGCTCGCCGCCGTGCGGCCGCGCTGGCTGCGCGGCGCCTTGGAGACGCTGCTGCTGCTGCCGTTCTTCGTCCCGCTCACGGTCGTCGCGGCGCTCATGGTGTACGTGTTCTCCCCGTCGCAGGCGCCGTTCTTCGCCGTCGAGACGCCGCTGCTCTTGCAAGCGGACGCGTTCCGGAGCGCCATCGTCCTGCTGCGCACCGCGCTCGTCTGGGGCGTGCCCGTCGCGCTGGCGCTGACCGCGATCGGCATCCGGCACGCGGCCGCCGAGGCGCAGCCGCAGCTGCCCGGGGGCTATCTGCGGCTGACGCTGCTGCCGGCGCTGCGCGCCGTCGCCGCCTTCATGCTGATCCAGCTCACGCTGCTGCTGGCCGAGCCGCTCGATCTGATGCAGGTGCTCGTCAATCCCATGGTCTACGAGACGGCCGACACGCTCGGATTATATGCCTTCCGCACGGGAATCATCACCGCGGAATTCAGCATCGGCGCAGCCGCACAGGTGCTGCAGAGCGTCGTCCAGCTCGTGCTCGTCGCACTCGTCTATCTGCTGCTGCGCGGGCTGCTGCGCCGCGACCTGGTGCGCCCCCGTGCGGACGCCGGAGCGGAGGCGATCCGCGGCCGCGGAGGCGCCGCCGGCACGACGATCGGGAGCCTGATCGCGCTGCTGCCCGCCGCACTTGTCCTATTCGGCCTGTATGTGCTCTTCATCCACCCGTGGCTGGCCGGGATCGATACGGGCCCCGCTGCGCAATCGGAGCTCAGCGGCCTGCTCGGCGGCGCGATGCTGCGCTACGGCCTGCTGTATGCGCTCGCGGCCGTCCTGTTCATGGCGCTGACCGCGCTGCTGGCCTACCCGCTCACCGCCCGGCGGCTGCCCGGCCGCGCGCTCTATGTCTGCGGGCTGCTGCTGGCACTTGGACTCGGTACGCACCCGCTCGGCGAATACCTGATGCTCCGCGAGCTCACCGGACTCAGGCCGGCCGCGCTCGTGATGACCGGGCTGTTCAATCTGGCCGCGGTGTTCGTGCTCGCGGGCGTGTTCAACCGCCGCTGCGACGAGCGCAAGCGCGCCCACGAAGCGAGCGGCCGGGGCGAGCTGCACGCCTTCTTCACGCTGTTCCTGCCGCAGACGTGGCGCACGCTGCTGGCGCTCGGCGCGCTGCACTTCGTCACGCTGTGGAGCGGACTGATGCGCCCGTTGACGTTCCTGCCCGATCCCGAGCAAGCGCCGCCGATGCTGCTGCTGTATCAGAGCATCCACGGGCAGCAAGAGAGCATCTGGCCAATGCTGCAGGCCTGTATCTGGGTGAGCCTGCCGCCGCTCGTGCTGTTCCTGCTGCTGCGGCGCTGGATCGTCTCGGAGACGCTGCTCAGCCAGTGGCGGCGCTTCTAAGTTTACTCGTGATCATTACAATAATTGCGAATCGCGCCCACGCGTGTCGAATTTGACAAGCGCGGGCGCGATTTGTCATGCTAGGGCGTGTATGCCAGCCTGCTAAGGGGCAGATTCCGATTGAGGAGGCGTGTGAAGAAGATGGATTATCGGATTGAGAAGGATACGCTCGGCGAGGTTAAGGTGCCGGCGGACAAGCTATGGGCCGCCCAGACCCAGCGCAGCCTGCAGAATTTCAAGATCGGCGGCGAGACGATGCCGCTGGAGATCGTGCATATGTTCGCCGTGCTCAAAAAAAGCGCCGCTCTGGTCAACGCCAAGCTGGGCAAGCTGGACCGCCGCAAAGCCGACGCCATCGTCACCGCCTGCGACGAGATCATCGCCGGCCAGTGGGACGAGCACTTCCCGCTCGTCGTCTGGCAGACGGGCAGCGGCACGCAGTCCAATATGAACGCCAACGAGGTCGCCGCCAGCCGCGCCAATGCGCTGCTCCAGGCGCAAGGCGCGGACCTGCGCGTGCATCCCAACGACGACGTCAACATGTCGCAGAGCTCCAATGACACCTTCCCGACGGCGATGCACATGGCCGCGCTGCTGGCGGTGCACGACCGCCTCCTGCCTGCGATCGCCCGGCTCCGGGAGACCCTGCGGACCAAGAGCGAGCAGTACGCCGATCTCATCAAGATCGGCCGCACCCATCTCCAGGACGCCACGCCGCTCACGCTCGGCCAGGAGATCAGCGGCTGGGTACGGATGCTGGACAAGTCGGAGGGGATGATCCGCGCGAGCGCGGAGTCGCTGCGCGAGCTGGCGATCGGCGGCACCGCGGTCGGCACCGGCATCAATGCCCATCCGGCCTTCGGCGACGAGGTGGCCGAGCAGATCAGCACCTTCACCGGACAGCGCTTCGCCTCGGCGGCGAACAAGTTCCACGCGTTGACCAGCCACGACGAGCTCGTCTACGTGCACGGCGCGCTCAAGGCGCTGGCCGCCGATCTGATGAAGATTGCCAACGACGTGCGCTGGCTCGCCAGCGGACCGCGCTGCGGCATCGGCGAGCTGACAATTCCCGCCAACGAGCCGGGCAGCTCGATCATGCCGGGCAAGGTCAACCCGACCCAGAGCGAGGCGCTGACGATGGTCGTCTGCCAGGTCATGGGCAATGACGCGACGATCGGCTTTGCCGCCAGCCAGGGCAACTTTGAGCTGAATGTGTTCAAGCCGGTGATCATCTACAACTTCCTGCAGTCCGCGCGGCTGCTCGCCGACGCGCTGCACTCCTTCAACGACAATTGCGCGGTCGGAATCGAGCCGGACGAGGCGGCGATATCCGCCAATCTGGAGCAGTCGCTGATGCTGGTGACGGCGCTCAACCCGCATATCGGCTACGAGAATGCCGCCATGGTCGCCAAACAGGCGCACAGCGAAGGATTGACGCTCAAGGAGGCGGCGCTGCGCAGCGGGCTGCTGACGGAGGAGGAATTCGACCGGTACGTGCGCCCCGAGCAGATGGTGCGGCCGCGCGGCGACTAGCACGGCTCCGAGCAGATGCAGCGAGCCGCTTGAATCCAGGCCATCCAGAGGCGATACACGCGTGTTGCAAGAACGGGCGGCCGCCGGCGCTGCGCCTAGCGGCGCGAGGCCATCAGCTGCTCGTAGTAGGCGACGGTCTGCGGCTCGAGCCCCTCGCCCAGATCGTCGCGCATCGTCGCGGCGAAGGAGGCGTAATGCTCCTCCATCGCCTTGTAATCCCGTAGCTCGGCGCACAGGCCGAGAATCTGCCGGCACGTATCCTCGGCATACGGGTCCTTGACTTGCACCAGGATCAGCCGCTGGAGCGCCTGACGCAACCGGCCTGTACGCTGCTCGTAGTGCGCGAGCGCCGTCATGTGCTCGGTATAGAGCTGCAGAAGTTCGCGCTGCCTGGACTGGGCCCAGGCATAGTCGTAATCCTCCAGGTACTCGCCGCGGTACAGCCCGAGCAAGCGATCGATGCGGCTCCAATCGGGCTGCTCCCGCTGCGCTTCCTCACGCAGCCCCGACTCGAACAGCCGGTCATCGGTGACGATCTCGCCGCTCAGCCGGTAGCCGCTCTGCGCATATTCGATAGTCCCCGCGGGGACCTGCTCCTTGAGCATTTTGCGGATCTGATAGATCGACGTGTGCAGCAGATTGACGGCGCGCTCGTGAGGATGCTCGGGCCATAGCGTCTCGATCATACGATCCTTGGACACCCACTCTCCCTTGTGGTGCAGCAAGTAAGCAAAAAGCTCCTGCGACTTCATCGTCCGCCAGCGCAGCTTGTCTCCGCTTCCGCCCGCATCCCACAGCGCCAGCCACTTGAAGCACAGCACCTGCGGCTGCGCTGCAGCGCCGGACACCGCCTCCGCCGACTCTGCCGCCTGCGCAGCCGCCGTCTGGGCCTGCGGTTCGCGCAGGCGCGAGTAAGCGCTGATCCGGTCGAGCATTTTGGCGAACCGCGCCGGCAGCACCGGCTTCAGCAAGTAATCCAGCGCATTGAGCTCGAACGCCTCGAGCGCGTATTCGGAATAGGCGGTGACATAGACGATCCGGATACTGCCATCGAGTTGTTGGATGTATTCGCCCGCCTCCAGCCCGTTCATCTCCGGCATCCCGATATCGAGGAATACCAAGTCAACACCGTTAGCGTCCAGATAGGCGAGCCCCTCCTTGGCCGAGGTGAATTTGCCCGTCACTTCAATGCGTCCGTCGGCCCGCAGCAAGCGTTCCAGATGCTGCAGCGCCGGTTTTTCGTCGTCAATCAAGATTGCGCGCATCTTCGCGTCCCTCCCCTTGTTGCCCTCGCGTCCGCATCTGCTGCGGCGCCGCGAAGCGGACCACGGTCCCTTCGTCCGGGCGACTCTCGATCCGCAAGCCCTTGCCGTAGATCGCCAGCAGTCTGCGATGTATGTTGAGCAATCCGACGCCGGTGCCGGAGTCCGAGGCGTTGGCCCCGTCCGCGCCTTGCAGCAGCGCCGCCGCACGCTCCGGATCCATGCCGACGCCGTCGTCGGCAATCTCGACCTCGACCATCCCGCCCTGCTCGACGATCCGCACCCGGATGCGCCCGCCGTGCAGCCGCTGCAGGATGCCGTGACGCGCCGCATTCTCTACGAGCGGCTGGATGCACAGCGGCGGCAGCAGACTGCCCGGCTCCGCCTCGACGTCGAAGTCGACCTGGAGCCGCTCCTCGAAGCGCGCCTTCTCCAGCGACAGGTAGGAGCGTACCAGCTCCAGCTCCTTGTCCAGCGTCGTCAGCTGCTCTCGATTCTGAAAGTCGAAGCTGCTACGCAAATATTGGCTCAGCTCCAGCAGCAGTTCCATCGTCTGCTCCGCCTCGACCGGACAGGTCGAGATGATGGTGTTCATGGCGTTGTACAAAAAATGCGGCTTGATCTGCGCCTGCATAAAGGCCATCTCGGTCTGTACCGTCTTCTGCACCGAACGGCGCAGCGCTGCCAGCGTACCGACGCGGGCCCGCAACTCGTCGGCGTCGACCGGCTTGCCGAGAAAGTCATTGATGCCGGCGCGAAAGCCCGCCACAATATCGTCCGGACGCGTCCGTGCCGTCAGCATCAGGATCGGCAGCTCGGAGAGCCGGTAGCGCTCGCGGATCGAACGGCTCAGCTCCAGGCCGGACATGCCCGGCATCATCCAGTCCGCAATGACCAGATCGATGTCAGGACGCTCTTCGAGCGCCGCCAGGGCCCGTTCGCCGTTGTCGACGGCGATGACTTCGTAATGGGCCATGGCGAGCAGGTTGATCAGCACCTGCAGATTCACCTGATCGTCGTCGACGACCAGGATCGTCGACTCCGGCGCGATGACCGGCCCGGCCGCTTCCACGTCCTGAGCCTCCGCCAGCACCGGCACCTGCGGGGCCGGCTCGGCTGCCGCGGCGCTCTGATCCAGCCGCGGATTGACGCGCGCCTGCGCATCGGGCAGCATCGGCAGCGTGAAGGTGAAGACCGAGCCCTCACCGAGCCGCGAGCGCACGCGAATCGTGCCGCCGCCGAGCTCGACGAGCTTTTTGGTGATGCTCAGCCCGAGCCCGGTCCCGCGCAGGGCACCCGAGGTCTCGTGCTCCCGTCCGCCTTGATCGTAGCCCTTGAAGATTCCGTCCAGCTGCTCGGGCGCGATGCCGATGCCCGTGTCGGACACCGACACGGCGACCAGTCCTCCGGCCGCCCGGGCCGCCTTGACCCGGATCTCTCCCCGATGCGTGAACTTGACCGCATTGCCCAGCAGATTATACAGAATCTGCTGCAACCGGTCCTCATCGGTATGCAGCAGGGGCAGATCATCCGCCCACTCCGTATAAAAGCGCAGCTCGCGTTTGCCGCTCATCATGCCGACGACACCCAGCACCGCTTTGACGACGGCGCGCAGATCGACCGGTCTGCGCTGCAGCGTGAGCTCGCCGTTTTTGAGCTTGGAGAAGTCCAGAATATCGTTGACCAGCGCCGAGAGACGCTTGCCGGTGGAGACGATCATCGCCATCTGATTCGCCTGACGGACGCTGAGCGGACCGGCCGCCCCGGCGAGCACGGTATCGGCGATATTGATCATGCCGTGCAGCGGCGTGCGCAGCTCGTGCGAGGTATTGGCCAGGAATTCGTCCTTGAGCCCGTCCAGCGTCAGCAGCCGCTCCGAGAGATCCTCCACCTCCTGAAAGCTCGTCGCAAACCGCTGCGCGATGAGCAGCGCCTGCGCCATCACAAAAATCAGCATCTCGTAGGAGACCAGCGTCTGATCCTCCAGCAGCCCGAGCACCGTCAGCGTGCTCGCCAGGATCGACACCGCGATGCTCTGCACGCTGACGGCCAGCGGCAGCATATTGGCCGATTGCTGGCGCAGCGCGCGGACCATCACATACAGCACGTAGCCCACGGTCAGCAAGCCGACGGTCAGCACCGGGATCTCCAGATAAGAGAAAATGCGCATCGGCAGCACGAGACAGACTGCGAGCAGGCTGAGCGTCGCGAGCTTGAGCGCCGCGAGCATCTGCCGATGAATCGTCTGCGGGAAAGAAACGGCTACGTATTGCAGGAAGCCGTACCAGACGAGCGCGGAAGAATAGAACTGGAGCTTGCCGAGCAGCTCGTAAGGCATGGAAGGCACGAGCTCAGCCAACAGCTTCTCCCCGTGCGTCATGACATAGACGAGCCCCGACAAGCCCAGCAACGTCAGATAGAGCAAGCTGCGCTCCGACGACCGTAGCCGGTACAGCACGATAAAAAACAAAGCCGGAATCAAAAAACCCGCCGCCATGATCAGATCGAGCAGCAGCGCCCGGTCACGGTGACTCAGTATGGCTTGCTGATCGCCGAAGCGCAGCGGGTAGATGATGCCGCCCGAGGAATAATTGTAGTTGGAGACCTGGACGAGCAGGTCTACGGTCGGCCCTTGGACGGCTGCAAAGCCGACGTACGGCACATTGTAGGGCACCTCTGCCTCACGCCCCTCGGACGACGGCACGCCGCCGCTGCCGACCAGCACATCCCCGAGATAGACCCGATTGGCCATGCGAATATTCGAGGTGCGCACGCCGTAAATACTTGTCGCATCCTCGGGCAATTGAATGCGCAGCCGGTAAGTGCCATAGCCTTCGCCGGAAGCGCCGCGTGACGCCAGATAGCCGTTCCAACTGCCGGGCAGACGGACGAGGTCCGGCTGTGCAAGGTGGCCTCCGCCTTCGTCTGCACCTCGAAAATCCTCCGGTGTCAGCAGCCGGCCGCCATAAAACTCCCACTCTCCGCTGAGCCGAATCGTCCCGTCCTGAGCGAACTGCCACTCCGTCAGATCGAGATAGCCGCTCCTGGCTTCGGGCGAGCGGAGCTGGTCCATGACGGAAGCGCCGACCCAATAGACCGGCAGCAGCACGAGCAACACAATGCCGACGACGGCAGTCATCCATTTTTGCCTCATGATCGAACTCCCCGCAGACGCCGTGATGTCTTGAACCCATTACTTCGCGATGGAGGGAAAGAATTCCTGTTTGGACGAGCAAAATGTCGATGGACAGCAGATTTTCGGTGCCGGCCGCCTCTTACGACGAGGCCGCCGGATCAGTCCCGCGGCAGCAGCTTGCACATGCGGTATTCGCCAGGCATAGCCTTAAATCCGAGGCGATCCCGGTTAATCGCGAGCATCGGCGCGTTGTGCGAATCGTTATGGGTACGCAGGGTCCGTACGCCACAAGCACGCGCGTGGCGAATGCAATGCCGCTTCAGCGCCGTGGCAATGCCTCTGCCGCGATACGTGCGCAGCACGCCTGTAAATTCACAGTAGAGCTCTGAGGATTCCGGCTCAATCAGGACATGCGCCACTCCGACAGGGATGTCCCCGACGAGAGCAACGAAAAGATGCTCCGGCGCCGAACCGGCCATGCCGAGCACATGTATGCGCCACTCCGATAACGGGAGATAATCCCCGCTGAATCCCGGAATATCCAGCTGTGTGTCCCGATATACACCGTACACCGACGCTTCGCGACTGTCTTCGGGAAGTTTAGCATATGGCACAATTGTCCATTCCGGTGCCTGCGCAGCAGTCTCCGGCTCCAGCGCGCCTGCGGATCCAGAATCGCCGGCCAGTTGCAGCACCGATTCGTGCATATGTCGATCAATCTCAAACCCCTGACGCCCGGCAAACGAAAGGGCGGCGGGGTCATCCTCGCGAACGACGTAATTGAGCCGATGCGCCTTATGCTCACTCGCCCACCCTTCAAGCTGCGCATACAATGCGCCGCCGCAGCCTTGACCGCGTGCTTGCGGCAGCACCGCAAGCGTATGATTCAACTCCCCTGGCGCGGTCCAGGGCGCTCGCCACGCCAGACCGTAGCCAACGACATCTCCATCGGGATTTGCTGCGACGAGACGCAAGCGACCGTATCCGCACAGACGGCCTTGATTGTCATATTTGAAAGCGTTCTCTTTTGGGAGCTTGGCATCCTCCTCTTGCACATCCTCCCCCTTGACCGACTCGCGCAACACAACGCGTAGTATCGCTGCGACGCCTTCGTAATCGTCAGCGGCCATTGGACGAATAGCAATTGCTTCGTTGGACAAGTTTTGGTCCTCCTCGCTTTTTAGGTATGCCTCCTCCACACGCTGCACCGATTGATGCAAATTGACGCTTGTGTCCTTCGTCCCTTACGATAGGGGCAACGATTTTTTGAAGGAGGCCTGTATTTTTGGATCCGATGCTATTTCCGATTACGAGCATTATTGTGTTCGTCGTTTTGCTGCTCATCATGCTGAAGCCGCTTGCGCGCCGTACGTATATGGAACTGCTGGCCTTCGCTTTCCTGCTCGTGCTGGCCGGCGGCATCCTCATTTTTGCAAATCATGCGGAGGGAAGTGACTCCACAGGCGCATTCATGGGCTACAACCTGCTCTGGATCGGGCTGTACACCGGCGCGGCCGCGTTGTTCAAACGCTAGCCCGCGCCGGTCGGCCTTTCTCTTGCTCAGGCTGGCTGCTTGCAGTCGCCGGGGCGCGTCCGCCGAATGCAGTCGCCGCAACAGTCGCCACTCAGGACGCCGAGGAGACGCCCGCTCCTTGCTGCAGCTCGTACATCGCATAATACTTGCCGCCCAGCGCCATCAGCTCGGCGTGCGTGCCGCGCTCGACGATCCGGCCCCGGTCGAGCACGAGGATCTGGTCGGCGGCGCGGATCGTCGACAGACGGTGCGCAATCACGAACGTCGTACGGCCGCGCTTGAGCACGTCCAGCGCATCCTGGATGATCGCCTCCGTCTCGGTGTCGATGCTGGCCGTGGCCTCGTCGAGGATCAGGATCGCCGGATCGTAGGCGAGCGCCCGCGCGAACGAGATCAGCTGGCGCTGCCCCGCCGAGAGCGTGCCGCCCTTCTCTCCGACCGGCGCATCGATGCCGCCGGGCATCCGCATGAACATCTCGTAGGCGCCCACTTCGCGCAGCGCCCGCTCCACCCGCTCGCGGGAGATCGCCGGATTGTCCAGACTGACATTGGAGGCGATCGTCCCCGTGAACAGGAACGGATCCTGCAGCACGATGCCCATATGCTCGCGCAGCTGCTGCTTGGACAGCGCGCCGATGTCCACCCCGTCCACCGTGATGCGGCCGTGGCGAATGTCGTAGAAGCGAAACAGCAGGTTGAGGATCGAGCTCTTGCCCGAGCCCGTATGGCCGACGAGCGCCACCGTCTCGCCCGGCGCCGCATGCAGCGAGATGTCCCGCAGCACGTAGTCGTCCTGCTTGTACGCGAACGTCACGTCCTCGAACACCACCTCGCCCTTGTAGCGCGGCATACGCTCGTCATCGACATCGACGCCCGGCTCATCCATCAGCGTGAACACCCGCTCCGCCGAGACGCGCGCCGTCTCCAGATTGGCGAGCTGGCTGACGACGCCGACGATCGGCTGGAACATCCGGTTCATGTAGTCGACGAAGGCATACAGCAGCCCGATCGTGATCGCGTCGCCGAGCCGGTCGCCCCAGAATAGCCAGATCACCGCGAGGAAGATGAGATTGCGCACGACGTTGACCAGATTGTGCGAGGTCAGCGAATTGAGGCTGAGCAGCTTGTTCTGATTCGTGAAGTAGTGCGCATTGAGCGCTTCAAAGTCCTCGGTCGTCTCCTTCTCGCGGCGAAAGGCGCGGATAATCGTCATGCCCTGGATCGATTCGTTGATCATGCCGTTGATCTCGCTCAGCTTGGCGCGGATGATGCGATTGTAGCGAGCCGCGAAGCGGCGATACAGCACGACCCACACCCACAGGATCGGGATGAGAGGCAGCGCGATCAGCGCCAGCCGCGCATCCATCAGCAGCAGTGCGCCGTAGATGCCGATCATATAGATGAAGGCGGTGACGAAGTTCGCCAGCACCGATACGTACAGCTCGCGGATCGCCTCCGTATCGTTGGTGATGCGCGAGACGACCTGTCCTGCGGCGAGATTGTCGTAATACTGCACCGGCAAGCGCTGCGTATGGCCGAAGACGTCGTTGCGCAGCTGACGGACGATGCGATTCGCCGACGTCTGCAGCATGAGGCGCTGCCCGTAGGTGAAGACCGCCGCCACCACGAGCAGAGCGAGATAGATCAGCGCCAGCCGGATCAGGCCCGGCATCTCGGGCGCGTAGAAGCGATACGCCTCCTCCACGCCGAGCCGCGACACCTCGTACGTCGCGGTGAGCGCGCCTCCATCCGCGCTCACCGTCATTACACCGTTCTCCACCGTGCGCGCGCCGTCCTCGAATGCCAGCTCCCCGTCCAGCCAATACAGGCTGCGTCCGGCCTGCAGCACGCGCACCTCGCGGCCGCGCGGCTCGCCCGGGGCGAAGTGGTCGGCGCGCTTGTACCAGCCGCCATCGTACGCCACCGCGTACGGCTGCTCGTCCTCCACGGCGTACCAGGGCTTCTCGATGCCGAGAATGCCGTCGTCGATCATCTGCTTGGCGATGAACGGCCCGACCAGCTCCGCCGCGACGGCGAGCACGAGCAGGATCAGCGCAATCAGGATCGTTTTTTTGAATTGCAGGGCATAATTCAACAGGCGTCTGCCTGTCGCTACGTTGTTCATCGTGTTCACCTCGCTTGTTCACCGTCCTCGTCCAGCTGCGACTCGAGCTGTTGACGGTCGTATTGCTTCTTGTACCAGCCGCCCAGCTCCAGCAGCTCGGCGTGCGTGCCGCGCTCGACGATCGCGCCGTCCTCCAGCACGAGGATGAGATCGGCATGCTGGACCGCCGACAGCCGGTGCGTCGTGATCAGCGTCGTCTTGCCGGCGCGCGCCTCGCGGATGCCGTCCACGATCTGCGCCTCGGTCTTGGCGTCGACCGCCGAGAGCGCATCGTCGAGCAGCAGCACCTCCGGCTGCGCGATCAGGGCGCGGGCGATGCTCACCCGCTGCTTCTGCCCGCCGGAGAGCGCGACGCCGCGCTCGCCCACCATCGTCTCCAGGCCGTCCGGCAGCTGCGCGATGTCGCGCAGCAGCGCCGCTCGCCGCAGCGCCTCCTCCAGCTCGGCCTCGCTCGCCTCGGGGCGGCCGAAGCGGACATTGTCCCGCACCGACCGGGAGAACAGCACCGGCTGCTGCGGCACGTAGCCGATCCAGCCGAGCAGCCGCTCGAGCGGAATGTCGGCGAGCGGCACGCCGCCGATGGTCACGCTGCCGCTGCCGCCGGGATATTCCCGCAGCAGCTGGCGCAGCAGCGTCGTCTTGCCGCTGCCGGTGCGGCCGACGATGCCCAGCGTCTGACCGCGCTGCAGGGCGAAGGTCAGCGCGCGCAGATTGTCTGTCGCCGCGCTCGGATAGCGGAAGGTCCAGCGCTCGAAGGCGATGTCGCCCGGCTCGGCATCCTGCCGCGGGGCCGGCGCGTCGGTGATGTCGGGCTGCTCGCCGAGCGTCGCCAGCACGCGGTCGAGCGAGGCATTGCCGCGCTGCATGATATTGATCAGCTCGCCAATGGCGAACATCGGCCAGATCAGCATACCGAGGAACACATTGAAGGAGACGAGCTCGCCGAGCGTGATCTCGCCGCGGAACACCAGGTACGCGCCGAAGCCGAGCCCGATCAGGTAGCTCGCGCCGACGAGCACCTTGATCGTCGGCTCGAACAGCGCCTCGATCCGGGCGACGGCGATATTGCGGCCGTATACCTCGTCCGTGGTGGCGCGGAAGCGGGCCATGCTCGCGCGCTCCTGGACGAAGGCGCGGGTGACGCGCACGCCGGACACCTCCTCCAGCACCTGATCGTTGAGCCCGCCGAACGCCTGCTGCGCATCGGTGAAGCGCTCGTGGATCCGCTTGCCGTAGCGGCTGATCGCCAGCGCGATGAAGGGTAGCGGCAGCAGCGCCGCCAGCGTCAGCTTCCAGCTGATCGCCGCCGCCATCACGATCAGCAGCGTCACCATGAATAGCGTGGAGTCGACGAGCGTCAGGATGCCGAAGCCCGCCGTCTGCGCGATCGCGCTGAGATCGTTGGTCGAGCGGGCCATCAGATCGCCGGTACGGTTGCGTTCGTAGAACGTCGGCGTCATGCGAAGAAAGTGGCGCATCAGCCGCGAGCGCATCAGCCGCTCGAGTACGAACGCTCCGCCGAACAATTGATAATGCCAGACATACATGATCGCATAGCCGCCGATAATCAGCGCGCCCCAGAAGACCATCAGCTCCATGAAGCGCGACGGCGTAATCGTGCCTTGGTGGATGCCATCGATCATATGGCCGATCAGCCACGGCGGGATGATGTCGATGATGCCGGTCAGCAGGAGCAGTACGACCGCAATCGTGTACCGCTTCCACTGCATGGCGAAGTACCAGTTTAACTTTTTCAACACGACGAACATGCCAGTTTCACCTTCCTGTCTCTCTCTACTTCCATCTCTTGCGGACTGCCGCTCGGCCACGCCAAAAGGCGCACAGCCAGTAAGTCTGACCGTGCGCCTCTTTGGGGTCCCGCGAAGCCCGCCCTTCCTTCGAATGAAGAAAGACGCAGGTCGCGCAGGAATGCCTATAAATAAAGGCGCACGGCTACGTGAACCGTAACCGTACGCCCTTGAGAACCAAGCGAGATTGCAATCGCTAGCAGCGATGCATCAGAAAAGGGCAGATTACGTTCGGGGTGACTGGGTATGCGGCTGCGATGTAGTGCTGGGTATGCTGTCTCATCGAACGTAATCCTCCTTTCACTGAAATACTATTTGTCACTTTACCATTAACGGGAGTGGCTGTCAATGGCGGGTCTGGCATGATTTTGTGCTGGGCCGAATCCCGGGTGCCATGCGTGAATGGCTATTGCGACAAGAGATCGCGGCTCACCAGATGGCCGTAAGCCGATCTCTGCCGCTTGTTTACTCATCCTTCGACACGTACTCGTTGGGGAGCTCGCGCTCCCCCTTGGGGTTGTTGTTTTTGAACGGACTGAGCCGGCCGTTGCCAAGCTCGCCGCCGCGTACGCCGGATGTGCTCTGGCCGTTGTTGTCGCTGCGTCCGCGGCCGCCGTGCAGACGCTTGTCGTTGGATTTGCCCATGTGAAATGCGCCTCCTTGTATGGAATGTCGGCTTATTGTCGCACGCAGCAGCCATGCTTATACATCGTCAGGCCAAGGCTGCCCGTACCGACCGCCGTCATGCCGCCGGACCCCGCGCGCTGGGAGCTCCCAGGGGGCCCGACCTGCGCATCTCACGGCGCTCCCATTCCGTATGGCTTGTTCGGTGTGGCTTGTTCGACATGCGCGACCGCTCCCGCTACTGGATCGCCCGCACCATGCCGCCGTCCACCTGCAGCGTGGCGCCGGTAATGTACGACGCCCGATCGGAAGCGAGGAAGGCAATGGCTTCCGCGAATTCCGCCGGCTCACCGTAGCGGCCGAGCGGAATCGCCTGCAGGCTGCCGCGCTCGATCTCCTCCAGCGGCCGGTCCTGCGTCTTGGCCTGATGCGCGTCGAGCTCCTTGATCCGCTCGGTGGCAATCCGTCCGGGCGCGGCGTTGTTGACCCGAATGCCGTAGGGCGCGAGCTCGTCGGCCAGCGACTTTGCCAGCCCGACAATCGCGGCGCGATACGCATTGGAGAGAATCAGTCCGCCCAGCGGCTGCTTCACCGAGATCGAGACGACATTGACGATGCTGCCCCCGCCCTGCTTGAGATGCGGCAGCGCCTCGCGCACGAGACGCACCGCGCTCAGGAAATTGCGTTCGTGCGCCTGCTGCCAGTCTTCGTCGCGTAGTGCTTCGAAGCTGCCGGCCGGCGGCCCGCCCGCATTGTGCACGATGATGTCCAATCCGCCGTATGCCTCCGCCGTCTCCGCGACGACACGGCGCACGTCATCCGCTATGCGAATATCTCCGGTCAGCGCCAGCGGCCGCTGCCCCGTCGCCTCGGCGATGCGGTCCGCGGCCTGCGCAATTCGCGTCACCGAGCGGCTGAACATCGCCACGTGCGCGCCCCCGGCGGTCAGCCGCAGCGCCGTCGCATACCCCAGTCCCTGGCTCGCCGCGCTGACGAGTGCGATCTTGCCCTCCAGACCGTCGCCCGCAGCCACGCCTCCGAGTCCCGTGCTGTTCCTCTGTTGTGTCATTTGTTCATCGCTCCTTTTTCTCCCCTGTTGCTCTGTGCAGGAGAGCTTGGCCATTCCCGCAGCATTCACAGATCGTTAGCCATACTTGCTATATACGATGCTTACTCACGCGCAGTCAGACGCTGCATTTCGTCCTCGTATACCCCGGAGATGCGCCGCACGAAATCCTGCAGCAGAGCCAGCTCTTCCTCGTTGTATTGCGCACCCATGTGCTGGACTGCCGCTGCCAGCGGCGCATAGACCGCCTGAATGTCCGATTGGCGCGTATCGACCGGCACGATGATGACCCGGCGCCGGTCCGCGGTGTCGCGCTCCCGGCGCACGTAGCCGGCCGCTTCCAGCCGATCGACGAGCGCCGTCACCGTGCCGGTCGTGAGCCCGGTGATGCGGCTCAGCTCGCCCGCCGTGATCGGTCCGGTCTCATGCAGAATATCCGCCGTCTTGATGTCCGTGTGGATCAGACCGAGCGCATTGGCCGCGTGCTGCTGGAACAGCACGATCCGCGTGCTCAGCCGGCGCATCGCCTCCTGCAGCTCGGCGAGCGCGTCGCCGCCTCCCTGCTCGTCCCTTGACAACAGCCCCACCTCCCCATACAATCGATTTATCTTGAAGATCAAGGCGAAACGAGTCATGTCTATATTACGGACATGATTCGTTTCGTTCCGCGCAAGCTAGACAAGGAGCCGCATTTCCGCTCCTTTCTATGGTGGCAAGGCGAAATGTATGCGCGCTTCTTATTTGAGCGCGATACATTTCGTTCCGAGAAATCTGGCAAGTATAAAAAGTGAAACTTTTACCTGCTGGATTTCAAGGCGAAATGTATGCGCGCTTCTTATTTGAGCGCGATACATTTCGTTCCGAGAAATCTGGCAAGTATAAAAAGTGAGACTTTTACCTGCTGGATTTCAAGGCGAAATGTATACGCGCTCCTTATTTTGAGCGCGGTACATTTCGTTCCGAGAAATCTGGCAAGTATAAAAAGTGAGACTTTTACCTGCTGGATTTCAAGGCGAAACGTATACGCGCTTCTTGAACCTAACGGTTGCCACAGAGGCTAATCGACCTGAAAAGGCATCGATCAAATCGTAACGGTTGCCACAGGGCTTATTTCTGTGAAATCAATTGAAAAAACGCGATTGGGGGCAAATAAGCGCTGTAGCAACCGTTAGCCAGGAAATCGCCTGAAATGGATCGGAATAAGCACGCTGGCAACCGTTAGAGCCGAATAGAGTCCGTTAGGCCGCTCGCTAACTTTAGTATAGCAAAAGTACAAACCATCGCAAAGGAGTCCTCATTTGCATGAACGCCAAGGATAGCAATCTCAAATTGGTCGTCACCGGGCTGCTGCTCGGCATTTTGATGGCGGCCATGGACAACACGATCGTCGCCACGGCGATGGGCACCATCGTGTCCGACCTCGGACGCTACGATCTGTTCGTCTGGGTCACAGCGGCCTATATGGTGGCGGTGATGGCCGGCATGCCGATTTATGGCAAGCTCTCCGACATGTACGGGCGCAAGCGCTTCTTTTTGTTCGGGCTGATCGTCTTTCTCGTCGGCTCGGCGCTCTGCGGCATTGCCCAATCGATGGAGCAGCTTATTTTTTATCGCGTCATTCAGGGCATCGGCGGCGGCGCGCTGCTGCCGATCGCCTTCACGATCATCTTCGACATCTTCCCGCCCGAGCGCCGCGGCCGGATGACCGGACTACTCGGTGCCGTGTTCGGCGCATCGAGCGTATTCGGCCCGCTGCTCGGCGCGCTCATTACCGATTCGATCGGCTGGCACTGGGTCTTCTATATCAATGTCCCGATCGGCATCGTCTCCATCGTGCTGATCGCGCGCTGCTACAAGGAATCGCTCGCGCATACCAAGCAGCGCATCGACTGGGGCGGCGCCGTCACCCTCGTGCTGGCGATCGTGTGCCTGATGTTCGCACTGGAGCTCGGCGGCAAGACCTATGGCTGGGATTCGGTGCAGATCATCGGCCTGCTGGCCGGGTTCGTTGTCTTCTTCGCAGCTTTTTTCATGGTCGAGCGACGCGCAGCCGAACCTATCATTTCCTTCTGGATGTTCCGCCGCCGCTTATTTGCGACGGCGCAGCTGCTCGCCTTCTTTTATGGCGCGACCTTCATCATTCTGGCGGTGTTCATTCCGATCTTCGTGCAGGCGGTATACGGCGGCTCTGCGACCAACGCCGGATTGATCCTGACGCCGCTGATGCTCGGCTCGGTCGCCGGCAGCATGATCGGCGGCGTGTTCCAGACGCGCGTACCGTTCCGCACGCTGATGCTGATCTCGGTCGTGTGCTACTTCGCCGGCATGCTGCTGCTGGGCGGCATGTCGCCGGAGACGAGCCGCGCGCTGCTGACCGTGTATATGGTAATTGCCGGCTTCGGGATGGGCTTCTCGTTCTCGCTGCTGCCATCGGCGTCCCTGCACAAGCTCGAGCCGCGCTACCGCGGCTCCGCCAACTCGACCAACGCCTTCCTGCGCTCGCTCGGCATGACGCTGGGCGTCACGGTGTTCGGCACCATCCAGGGCAAGCTGTTCGCCGGCCGGCTCGAGAGCGCGCTCGGCGCTGCGGCAGGGGCCGGCGCCGATGCAGCGCCGCCGCTCGGCTCGCTCGATCCGCAGCAGCTGTTCCAGCCGGAGCAGCGCGCCGCGATTCCCGAGGCCGTGCTGGAGCGCGTCACCGCCGCGATGTCCTCCTCGATCACGGACATCTTCCTGTGGGCGCTCGTCCCGATTGGCCTGGCGGCAATCACGATCCTGTTCATGGGCGGCGACCGGGTGCAGACTTCGCAGGAGGAAGCCGCCGACCGGGCGGCCGACCGGAGGCCCGGCGAGGTCAAGACCGCCGGTACGAAATAGTGCAGCAGGCCGGAGACGCAGCGGTCTTGTCCCATTCGGGCCAAACCTTCTTTGACCGAGTGGCGGCCCGCGCCTAGATGCAATTTTATTGCGATGAGAGGAAGAAGCAAGGCCAGGTGGCAACGCCCACCTGGCCTTTTTGCGCTCCCAGCCGGACCGCCAGACTTAGGCTGCGGCCACTCCTGCTCTGATAGAGTGGTCGCCCGACCGCCGTCATGCCGCCGGACCCCGCGCGCTGGGAGCTGCGCTTTGTTTTTCCTGCTCAGCGCCTCCGCAATTGCGGCAGGCGAGACGATCCGCGCGCTCGTATTTGACGGACGCGTGATCGTGAACAATCGAATCCACGACGGCGGAGAAGAAGGCGCGCCGCTGTATGCAAACGGGCATGTGTACGTCCCGGTGCGCGAGCTGGCCCGGCAGATGGACGGTTATACCAGCTACGATCCGGGCAGCCGCACCGTCTACATCGACCAGCCCGCCAGCGGCCAGGCCAAAGCCAGCGTGCATGCCGCCGACCAGAACGAGTCGCTGAAGCTGCGCCTCTTCTCGGCACAATCGACGTACGCTATCGGCGAGCCGCTGCGGGTATGGGCCACGCTCGCGAATACAGGGGGCAGACGCTCGCCCTCCTGCACGGTTCGCCGCTGATCGCCTATACGCTGACCGACGCCGAGGGTCTGTCGAGCCGACTGTTGTCGGACTACGCGCTGTACCGCAGCGTGTATAAGCCGGGGGACGAGCTGTCCGCGCCGCTCGAGACGGCGGATCTGCTCCAGTACAACCTGGCCATTCGCGATTATTTGCTCGAGGCGGTCCGCCCCTCCACGCTGCCGCCGGGCACGTACACGGTGACCGCGACGGCCGATTACCGTCTGGAGGACGAGCGTCAGGAGGCCGCCGGTCCGGAAGAAGATGCGCGAGAGGCCGCTGGGCGTGCGACCGATCGGCATTCGGCCGCCGGGCGTGAGACAGCTGCAGCGCTGGAGGTCTCGCTCACCTTCACCGTGCGGTAGAGGCAGCGCTCGCCCCCTGCACACAGCGACTTGCCGCCACCTTGTGCCAAGCTTTAAGGAAGCCGTAGCAGCTCGGCCTTACTCGTCCTGGAGCAGCTCGCCGAGCATGCGGTCGGTGTGATTGAGGAATTGCTTGGTGATCACGTAGTGCTCGGTCTCCTCCCACGGCGTCTGGACGATGCCCTCCGGCGACAAGGTGTAGATCGCGGCATCCGGATAAGCCATCAAGATCGGCGAGTGCGTGGCGATGACGAATTGCGAATGGCGCCGCACCAGCTCGTGCACCTGCGAGAGCATCGCCATCTGCCGCAGCGGCGAGAGCGCCGCCTCCGGCTCGTCCAACAGGTACAGTCCGCGGCCGCCGAAGCGGTGCATGAACGTCGCAAAAAACGACTCGCCATGCGACATCTCGTGCAGCGACCGACCGCCGTACGCATTGCGAATCGGCGCCCCGAAGGACGGCTCCGCGTCCAATTCATCAATGCGGGTCGCGACATTGTAGTAGCTCTCCGCACGAAAAAAATACCCGTCCCGCGGCGTGCGAACGCCGCGGGCGAGCCGAAGATGGGCGTGCAGCTCGGAGTGCGTCGCCCGCGTGGCAAATTGCAGATTGCGGCCGCCGCCCTCCGGATTAAAGCCGCATGCCACCGCAAGCGCCTCCATCAACGTCGACTTGCCGATCCCGTTCTCACCGATTAGATACGTCACTTTCGGGTGAAAAGCGAGCCGCTCCAATTGGTGGAGGACCGGCAGGTCGAACGGGTATTCCGGCTGTGCCGGAAGGCCGCTGCGGTCCAGCTCCACCCATCGCAAAAAAGCTGTATTCATCTTAGTGCGCAACCACCTTATATCTCCGGACGGTCGGCTTGATGCCGGACAGCTCCTGATCGGGATAATTTTTCTCCAGCTCGTGCACCTTGCGGAATGCGTCGCTCTGCACCCATTTTACATAGGAACCTTCGTCCTGCCAAGTCATATGCACGGTCAGTTCGCCGGGATCGCGTTCATTCTGCAGCAGTTGGAACGAGACGAAGCCGTCGTAGGCGTCAACCATGCGCGAGCGTCCCTGATAGAGTCCAATGACCTCGTCTGCCTTCTCCTGAGGCACGTTCACCACCGATTGTACAATATACATCTGCATCCCCTCCTTTGTATCCACCCTGCACTTTTGGATTCCTGACTGCACTTCCGCCTTCGCATTTCACTTCCGATGCCGTTGCTGCACTTCTATCGCCGCATGACCTGTGTAGGACCATACGAGCCTTTCATCTCCCGATTACTGAGAATATACCCCATCGTGATCAATCTGAATAGTTTGGACGCGTGAAAGGCATAGCCAAACAGGCCCGCCGCGGCGAAGACGTTCACCCGTCTGCTCATGTGCCGTTCGTCCGCACACGAGCCGCTTGCGGCAAGGCCTGCATGTCCACTATACGGCATCCCGCTTGTCGAAGTCCCTCATTTCGTCTGGGTGAATGCGCAACATTTGTCGAAGCGCGACGATATGCCATTCATCCTTTGCAAGTAAGGTGTACCGGCTGTGTTCTAGCTATGTCCCGCTATATCCCCTCTGCGCCACTGTCGGGAACCCCCGCAGAGAGCGAAGCCGGTATACATCGCCGACGGGCGGGCCACAATGGGGCTATGAGGAGGAGATCACGATGAATGAATGGATTGGACTGGCCTTTACCCTGCTGCCTCAAGCTCTCGTCTGCGCAATCGTGCACGAAGCCATCCGCTT
Organism: Paenibacillus sabuli; assembly: GCF_014705605.1. Lineage (GTDB taxonomy): Bacteria > Bacillota > Bacilli > Paenibacillales > Paenibacillaceae > Paenibacillus_D > Paenibacillus_D sabuli. The sequence goes on along the minus strand of NZ_JACXIZ010000028.1, from coordinate 73,108 downwards.
CCGGATGCAGCGTCAGCGCGAGCGGATCGAGGAGGACGAGCGAGAGCAGCCTTGACTCCCCCTTGCACGCCTTCACCCCTGCGCCCCTGTACCAGGCCCGCGAGATCGAGGCCGCCTCGTCACGATCAGTCAAGTCGCTTGCCTGTCGCCGGGCAGAAGGCCTCTTCTTCCAATGCTCGCTCGAAACCTTCCGACCGCTCAGCCTGTCCCGAAGCCGGGCAGCCGCCCTGCCGCTCGACCGTGTCCGAGATTGACTGCGCCTCGCCCGGACAATCGGCGCGTGCATACGCAGGAGCCTGATACGTAAAGGCCGGACGACGCTCGATGTCGGGATAAGAACGATGAAAAACATCTGTCGTCGCCGGCGACAAGGGCGGGACGAGCCACGACCAGCGCCCGGTGACCTCGCGCCCGCTGCGCTGCTCGCGCGCCTCGAAATGCGCGAACTGCCGCGCCGCCGTATGATGATCCACAATCGTCACGCCCGCCTCGCGAAAGCCATGGAGCACGGCCACATTAAGCTCCACGAGCGCGCGATCGCGCCATAGCGTCGTCTCCGAGTCCGTGCGCAAGCCCATCGCCCGAGCAATTTCGGGCAGCTTGTCGTAGCGCTGCCGGTCGGCCAGATTGCGCGCACCGATCTCGGTCCCCATGTACCAGCCGTTAAACGGCGCAGCCGGGTAAACGATGCCGCCGATCTCCAGCCGCATGTCGGCGATGATCGGCACCGCATACCAGCGCAAGCCAAGCTCGGAAATTGCCGGGATCTCGGGATGCACGAGCGGTACCTCGAGCACCGCATCCGCGGGCAGGGTGTACCAGCGCGGATGGCGGTCCGGCGCGGCCTGCAGCACGAGCGGCAGCACATCAAAATGACCGCCCTGGCCCTCCCAGCCGATCGCGGTGCAGATGCGCGTCAGCTCCGCGGAGGCAGGATCGCCACGGACTGTGCCATCCTCGCTCGCGTAGCCGGCGTAGCGGATCAATTGATGATTCCAGATGCGCGGCCCGCCGCCCGCTCGGTCCGCCGGCGCGAACACAGTAATGACGGGACGAATCGCTCCTTCTCCCGTAGCTTGACGCAGATGCGCGAAGCAAGCCTCGGCCATCGCGTCCTCTTCTGTGAGATGTCGCGCGTCGCGCACGACGAGCGATTCCCAAAAAAGCCTTCCGATGCAGCGATTGCTATTGCGCCAGGCCAGCTTGGCGCCGTAAGCGAGCTCTTCCGCTGTGTGCGTGTACGTGCCGCATGCCCGCGTCTCACGCTCGATCTCGGCAATGCGGAGGACCGCCTCCTCCTCCGAAAGGCCCATTTCATCATAGCTTTGCCTGATAAAGGCCCGCGCCTCCTCCAGCAACTGTGTTTCGATCATGCTCAGGACTCCCTGTCTTTGTCGTTCTTACTAGTATATCGAATTTGAAGCGTCGAGCATAACCTTCATCCGGCGCGCCCCCGCCCGCGCAACAGATCGTCGGCAGCTTGGGCCGCGAACGGCACGCCTTTTTCTTCATGCCGGTTGCAGCAGGCCTCCCCTCATCCATGGTCGATACCGCTACTGTCCTACGGGACAGCGCAGCTGGCTCCGTGCGCCTGCCCGCTGCTTTTTCCGCAACAAAAAAGCTCCCGGCGTCGAGCAAGCCGGAGAGCTTTTATTCGTCATGCAGCTTATACCATACATACAATTCATGCATGGTGAAACCTTCGCATCATGTTGCAACTGCATCACACCGTCTTCGCATCCTACCGCTAACATCATACAGCCTTTGCAATTACATAGCCATTGCACCATTGTGCCTTTCTTTTTATCACTTGGCTTTCGCCCGCTTCATTGTCCCCCTCTCGGCCCGTCCGCGCAGCATCCAGTAGCGAATGCACGCAGTCAGCAGCATCACTGCCATGAGCACGCCCGCCCATAGGAGCGCATTGTCCTGAAGGGCAAGCGGCACGTAAGTTACCGCTAACGCCTCCTTCTCTGCTGTTGTCGATGGTTCGTCGGTTGCGCCGGCTTCTACTGCCTCGTTTTCCACGCCCGCTGCGGCCATCGCAGCGTGCGCACCATAGAGCGGAACGGCATGCGAAGCCGTCGTCGCCGGCCAGGCGAGCGCCAGCGCCATGGCCACTACTGCAATGAACCACATGACCCCACGCCGGCTCGTCCGGCTGCGGGTTGTTGCAGTATCATTTCTCATCGGCAATCACCTCACTATGTAGACGTTAGGGAATGCCAAAAAGTTCCGTTCCTTTACCACATTACCTATAATTATCCACCTTTTGTCCCTGTATGTTGCCCTTCGGCCCCTGCTTTCTGTGCAATTCGACCGATTGTTTGGCACGTTGGCTTTTCACTTTGCACCTCGGCCCGCCTCCTTGCCCCTCGTCCCTTCCGCTGTCACCTCGAAGTGTGGTGTGACGCCGCCCTTGTCGGAGCCGGCCAGCGCAGCCGGCTCCGACTCTCCTTGCTCTCTGTATTCCGTCGGCGTCAAGCCCGTCAATTTTTTGAAGACCTGCGTGAAATATTTGGGGTCCTGATAGCCGACGAGCGGCGCGATTCGATACACCTTGACCTCGGTCTGCCGCAGCAGCGCTTTGGCCTTGGCGATCCGGCAGCGCGTCAGATATTCAAGAAAGGTCAAGCCCGTCTCCTGCTTGAACAAGGCGCAAAAGCGGCTCGTGCTCAGCTCGACCAGCTCCGACAGCTCGTCGATCCCGAGGTCCTCGTGATAGCGGACGGCGATATACTGCTGCGCCCGCTCGATCAGGGCAGCCGCATCCTCGCGCGGCGGACCGACAGAAGCGGCGGCAACCCAGGAGGAGAATGTGCGCGCGGCGGCGTCCAGCATCTCCTCGAGCGTGCTCGCCTCGTCGAGCTGACGCAGCAACGGCTCCGCCGCGCCCTCGACGGCGGGGCTCCAATCGGCGAGCTGGCGATGCACCAGTATGGCCAGCTCGCTCATATACCGCTGCGCCGTCTCCTGCGGCAACAGCGCGCGGCCGAATTCCGCCCGCAGGCGGGCGAGCAGCCCCGCCAGACGGCGCTCGTCGAGCATGCGCGCCGCCTCCACCAGCTCGCGCTCCAGCGCCTTCGGATAACGCGTCTCCGAGGCGGTCGGTTCGGCTCCGGGATCGGCATAGACGCCCGCGCCGCTGCGGCTGAAGCGCTCGCGCAGCGCGCGGCGGCAGCTCTCGTAGGCCGCGCCGAGCCGTTCCATGCCGCAGGCGTCGCCGCTCAGCCCTACCGAATACCGCAGCTTGGTGCAGCGCTCCAGATGGCCGAGCAGCTCCTCGGCCAGCGCCGTCTTGCGGCCGCCCGGCCGGGCCGGCAGCAGCAACACCCATTCGCCGCTGTGAAACGGAAACACCGTAATCGCCCCGCTGCCCTGCGCCCACTCCTCCACAATATTGCGCACCGCAAAAAACCATAGCCGCTGCTCGCCGGCCGCCCAGCGCCGGGCCAGCACCATCAGGCGGTCCAACTGCACGAGCGCCATGAAGTACGGCTGCTCCAGCTCGCTATGCTCCAGCCACTGCATCTGCCTGAGCGGCGCAGGATTGCCCTCGATCAGCTCCGCATACAGCCGCTCGCGCGCCAGCAGCGACAACGCTTGCACGGAATGCCGCAGCCGCTCGTCCATCTGGCGCTGCAAGCGCCGGTCATCGAGCCGAGCGACCGCCCGCGCGAGCATGCCCTCCAGCTCATCGTGATCGATCGGCTTGAGCAGATAATCAAAGGCGCCCTGCCGCAGCGCCTCCCGCGCATAGTCGAACTCGCCGTACCCGCTGATGACGAGGAACACCAGCTCCGGACGCTCGCGCATGACCTCCCGCATCAGCGCGATGCCGTCCAAGCCGGGCATCCGGATATCGCTGATGATCAGGTCGGGCCGGACGCTCGCCGCCAGCTCGAGCGCTGCCTCGCCGCCGCGCGCTTCGCCCGCGATCTCGAGTCGCAGCTCCGTCCATGGGATCGCCGCCCGCAAGCTGCGCAGGATAATCGGCTCGTCGTCGACGAGCAAGACCCGATAGACCGGACGCTGCTCAGGATCGGATCGTGCCATCGCCCCTCCCTCCTCTCACTCGATATATGGAACCGCCAGCCGCTGCTCCCAGTAAGCTGCTGATGAAGCGTCCATCTCCGCCAGCGCGCCTGCCGCGTCCGTCCGGCCGTCGATCAGCTCCGCCGCCTCGCGCAGGAAGTCGCGCTTCACCTCCGGCGCCAACACGTTGTCATACGCCAGGAAGTCGGGCGGCCGCTCCTGCAGCAGACCGAGCACCTGGGCGAATACCGGGTCGGTCCGGCGGGCGTCCAGCGGCATCTGCAGCGCCGGGATGCGCAAGCCCTCGTAAGCGATACGCGTCTGCACCGCCTCGGTGTAGAACGCCTCCATCAGCTCCAGCGCGGCCGTGCGCGCCGCCCCTTGCAGATTGGCGGAGAGCCCGATGCCAATCGTGTAGCCGCCGGCCATCGTGCCCGGCGTCTCTGCCGCGCGCGACGGGAACGGCATCACGCCCACCGCCTCAGGAAAGTCCGGATCGTCCTTGCCGAACAGCGTGATGTCCCAGTTGCCGCTCGCGTACATGGCCGCCTCGCCGCGCGTGAACAGCTCGACCGCCGCCTCGGCGCTGAGCGTATTGGGATCGCCGGCGAATGCGCCCTGCTCGGCCCATCGCGCCAGATGCGCGAGCGCCTGCCGGTAGCCCGGATTGGCGAAGGAGGCCCCCTCCTCGCCGCGAGCCAGCGCCAGGATCTGCTCCGGCCCGGCGTAGCGGTCCATCAGATAATGGGCGTAGATGCCCGCCGGCCAGCGCTCCTGATTGCCGAGTGCAAATGGCGCTACCCCGTCCTCCAGCAGCCGCTCCACCACCGCATCCAGCTCATCCAGCGTGCGCGGCGGCTGCAAGCCGTGCGCACGCAACAGCTCGCGATTGTAATAGAGCGGCTCCGCATGCCCTTCGACCGGCAGTCCGTACACGCGATCGTCGAAGCTCCACTCGCCCAGATCGCGGAAGCGCTCCGCCAGCTGCGTCTCGGCCAGCCAGTCCGTCAGGTCCAGCAGCCGCTCGGCCCGCACGTAGGGCTCGATTTCGGCGCCGCCGAACAGCACGAACAGGTCGGGCGGCGTCCCGGTCACCATCTCGCTCTTGAGCTTCTGCTCGCGATGCACCGTCTGGTCGATGCCCTCGAAGTTCACCTTGACGTGCGGGTGCTCCCGCTCGTAGGCGCGGACCACATCCTCGAAGATCGCCAGCACCTGGCGGTCATGCGCCTGAATCCAGAAGTGGCGCAGCGTCAGCGTCAGCTTGGCTGCCTGCTCCGGCTCGGACGGCTCGGGCCGCGAGGCGAGCCCGACGAGCGCCGTCCCGCTCAACACGACAACATACAGCAGCAGCCAGCCCCATAGCCTCCAGCGGCTCATGCCTCGTCCCCTCCTTCGCGCGCTGCCGCGACCGGCAGCTGCGGCAGGGTCATGCGGATGCGCGAGCCGCCGCCGGTCTCGGAGCAGATCATCAGCCCGCTGCCACCGCCGTATCGGATGCGCAGCCGCTCGTGCACATTGCGCAGCCCGACGCCGCCGCCGCGGGGCGCGGGCGGGGCCGACTCGCCTGCGGCCAGGCGCGCCAGCGCGTCCGGATCGAAGCCCGGGCCGTTGTCGCGGACCTCGATGCAGATCCGGCCGCTGTCGGCGAAGGCTTCCACGCGGACCGCGCCCTTGCCGCGCGCCGGATCGACGGCGTGGTGCAGGGCGTTCTCCACAAGAGGCTGCACGATCAGCTTGGGCACGGGGTAGCCGCCCAGCTCCGCCGGCAGCGCCAGCTCCCAGTCGAAGCTGTCCTCGAAGCGGTACTTCTGAATGTGCAGGTAGTGCCGCACATGCTCGAACTCCGCCTCCAGCGGGATCAGCTCGGCCTTGCCGCTGATGCTGATCCGCAGCAGCTTGCCCAGCGAGACGACCATGCGACTGATGTCCCGGTTGCCCTGGAGCACGGCCATCGAATTGATCGCTTCGAGCGAATTGTAGATGAAGTGCGGGTTGATCTGCGCCAGCAGCGCCTGCAGCTCGGCTTCCTTCTTGAGCCGCTGCTCGGCCTCCACGCGTTCCAGCAGCCCGCCGATCTGCGCGCCCATGCGATTGAAGCCCTCGATCAGCAGATCCGTCTCATCCTCGGCCCGGCGCGGCACCGGCAGCGGCTCGAAGACACGCCGCTGTACGCGCTTCATGCCGCTGACGGCGCTGCTGATCACGCCCACCAGCCGCGCGATGAACAGCCGGTCGAACAGCACCGCCGACAGCAGCGCGAATAGCAGCAGCGCGGCGGCCGTATTGCGAATCGGCTCGAGCTCGGCGCGCAGCAGGGCGGACGGCGTGATCGCCGCCAGCATCCAGCCCGGCTGCTGCGACGGCAGGTACGTCATGAGCGACGACTCGCCGTAGTAGTCGGCTGTCTCGTAGCTGCCGGCGGCGCGGCCGTTCGCCGGGGCCGCCGGCAGCGCCAGCCGCTCGCCGACGTGGTGCCCCGACTTGGCGAATACGACGTCCCCGCTCGCATTGACCAGCAGGATGTCCCCTTGCTGCAGCGTCGCGCTGTCCCAGAATACCTGGTCGAGCAGGTCCGGCTTGACGTGCATGACGAGCACGCCGATATTCGCCAAGGAGTCGAAGTCCTTGATCAGCCGGGCGTGGATCAGCACATCCGTGCCGGCTGCCACGCCGTTCTCCCCGGGTCCGGACCAGACCGGGCGTCCGCCCGCCGCCTCCATCGCGGCATACCAGGATGCCCGCTCGGGCGCGTCGGCTGCTGCGGGCATATTGTAGCCGTACAGCAGCGTGCCGTCCTGGCCGTAGAGGCCGAAGCCCCGCACCATCGGATGCTGCACGAGCAGATGGTTGATCTCCTGACGGCGGTCGTAGCTCATCGGCCTCGCGCCCTGCTTCAGCGCCTGCTGCACGACGGGCTGGGTGATCGCCGCGTTGGTGACGGCGGTGATCTCGCCGAGCGCGTAGCCGAGCTTGCGGTCGGTCTCCAATAGCGATACGCGGTAGAAGGAGACGGACTTCTCCGTAATTGCGCTGGAGAAGGTGTAATACGACACCGCGCCCATCCAGGCGACCGGCAGGAAGATGAGCAGCGCGATAGCGATCCAGTATTTGCGTCTCAGCTTCAGCCTGCTCCCCTCCCCGCCGCGGTTGCAACCGTTTACTCACAGTATACAGCACATCCACCGGTTATTGCCATCAGCTCTTGATCGCGCCGGAGGTCAGTCCGGCGATGAACCAGCGGCTCAGCAGCAGGAAGACGAGCAGCAGCGGCAGCGTGGCCGCAAAGGTCGCCGCCATGATCATGCCGTAATCGAGTCCGTCGCGGGTCGTGAACAGCTGCTGCAGGGCGATCTGGATCGTGTAGCGGCTCTTGTCCTTGAGCACGACGAGCGGCCAGAAGAAGTCGTTCCACGTATTCATGAAGGTCAAGATGCCAAGCGTCGCCATCGCCGGCGTGATGACCGGCACGGCAATCGTCCGGAAGATGCGAAAGTGGCCGCAGCCGTCGATCCGGCCCGCCTCGATCAGCTCGGGGTGGACCGCCGCGCTGATGTATTGCCGCATCCAGAAGATCCCGAAGGCATTGACCATCGCCGGCACGATCAGGGCCCGGAACGTATCGATCCACTGCAGCTCCGCCATGATGACGTAGGTCGGCAGCACGCTCAGCTGCGTCGGCACGAACAGCGTGCCGAGCACGAGTGCGAACAGCAGCCGCTTCAGCGGAAAGCTGTACTTGGCGAAGGCATAACCGGCGAGCGTGCAGAAGAACACGACCGAGAGCGTCACCGTCCCGGAGACGAACACCGAATTGCCGAGCGCCTGGAAAAATTCCGACCGCTCCAGCGCGCGCTCGAAATTGGCGAACAGTTGATCCGAGAGCGTGAGCAGCGGCGGCACGTGGAACACCGCGCCCGCGTCATTGGTAGCGACCACGAGCATCCAGTAGAACGGGAAGGTCGAGACGATCGCGCCCAGGACGAGCAGCCCGTGCATCCACAGCATCGCAGCCCGGTCGCGGCGCGGCAGCCGGGCGGCGCGCGGCGCCCGGCCGGGCTGCGGGCGACCTCCTCCTCGTGCGGTCGTACGAGCATCGAGATTCGCAGCCATCAGCGTCCCCCTCCCGTATCGCCGCCCAGCCGATTCGACACCCACATGTTGACGAGCGAGAACAGGATCGTGATCCCGAGCAGGATCACGGCCGTCGCCGCCGCTGTGCCGAAGAAGCTGTTGCGGAATGCTTCGCTATACAGATAGATGACCATGGTGATGCCCTCCTCGCGGGTAGAGCCCGTGCCCGACTGACCGAGATACACGTACGGCTCGGTGAATAGCTGCAGGCTGCCGATCGTCGAGAGCAGCACCGTGAAGATAATGAACGGCTTCAGCAGCGGCAGCGTGATCGAGAGCAGCTGCTGCACGCGCCCGGCGCCGTCGATGCGGGCCGCTTCGTACAGATCGGCCGGGATGCTCTGCAGGCCGGATAGATAGATGATCGCGTTGTAGCCGGTCCAGCGCCACATCACCATGCTCGCGATCGCCAGCTTGACGCCCCACCAGCCCGAATTCCAGGCGACCGCGCCCAGGCCGGTCTGCTGCAGCAGCCAGTTGGCCATGCCGTTGTTGCCGAAGAAGGTGCTGAACAGCAGCGTCACAGCTACGATTGAGGTGATATTCGGCAGGAAGAACAGCACGCGGAAGATCCGCTTGGTGCGGCCGATCGCCGTATGGAGCATGACGGCGATCAGCAGCGCCAGCACGAGCTGCGGCACGGTGCCGAGCACGCCGATGAGGAGCGTATTGACGAACGACGTCCAGAAGATCGGATCGCTCGTGACGAAGCCGTAATTCTGCCACCCGACGTAGCGCATCGGCCCGAGCGCGTCCCACTTGTAGAATGACAAGTAGATGGTGAACAGGATCGGATACAGGCCGAAGACGGCGAACAACACAAAAAAAGGCGAGATGAACAGGTAGGCGGTCAGGTACCCGCGCCGGGTCTCGCTGAGCCGGCTCCAGCCGGCCCGCGCGGACCCTCCCGCCTGATGCAGCGGTCGTGCCAATGGGCCCTCCCTCCTTTACGTGATTTTAGCTGCGCGCCGCAAGTGTTTTTGCTTTTTGCACGGCGTTTTCCCATTCGGCCTGCGGGTCGCTGCCCTTTTCCATGACATTTTGCAGCGCGTCTTTGAAATAGGTGTCCGTCTGGTCGTGCAGCGGGCCGTAGTAGACCGGCTGCACGCTGACCGCGGCTTCGCCGTACGCCACCGAGATCGCCTGACCGCCGAAGAAGTCGTCGGTGTAGCTCGTGAAGGCCTCGTCCTCGAACAGTGCCGGCGTCGACGGCATCAGCCCCTTGGACTTGAACGTCTCCAGCTGATTCTCCTCGTTGACCAGCCATTCGATAAAGGCATAGGCCTCCTCCGGATGCTCGCCCTCGCGCGGCAGGCTCAGGAAGGAGCCGCCCCAGTTGCCCGCTTGCTCCGGCAGCTGCGCGATTGCCCAATTGCCCGCCGAGTCCGGACCGTTGCTCTTGATGTTGCCGTTCATCCAGGCCGGTCCGAACATGACTGCGAAGCCGCCGTCGTTCGTCGCCTGGCCCCACTCCGGCGACCAGAGCGCCCAATTGCCGATCCAGCCCTCCTGGATGCCTTTTACGGTGTAATCGTAGGCCTCGCGCACCTGCGGATTCGTATCGCCGATGAACGAGCCGTCTTCCTTGCTGTAGTAGATTTCGCCGTCGGCCTGATCGCGCAGGGCGTTGTAGACGAGATCCTTGAGATCGGTGAACGGCTTGCCCGTCCGGGCCGTGAAGTCGGCGGCGACGGTTGCGAATTTGTCCCAGGTGTCGATCATGGCGCCGAATTCGGCGGGATCGGTCGGCAGTCCGGCCGCTCCCGCTACGTCCGTGCGGTAATAAGCGACTGTCGGCGCGATATCCGTAGGCAGTCCGATCTGGAAGTCCCCGTCGACCGACGAGGCCTGCTGCCACTTCCAGTCGAGGTACTTGGACTTGATCGCTTCTGCGCCGAGCTCGTTCAAGTTGTAGAATTTGTCCTCGGCCCCGATGAAGCGCTCCATGAAGCCGATCTCCAGCATGAAGATGTCCGGCGCGCCCGAGCCGGCCGACAGCGCCGTCGTCAGGTTGTTGTGGTGCGCCGTCTGGTCGCCCGTGTTCTGAATGCTGATCTTGACATTCGGATGCTCGGCCGTCCATTGCTCAGCCAGCTCCTCGTAGTTCGTATTGCCGAGCGTCCAGAAGGACAGCTCGATCTGCTCCTCCGGCTCTTCCGGCGGCGCAGGCTCGTTATTCGTACCGCCGTTTGCGCCCGTCGCCGGCGTCTCTTGGTTTGCGCCTCCGTTGTCCCCGTTGGCGTCATTGCCGTTGTCGCCGCTCGAGCAGGCTGCCAGCATGATGACCAGCAGCGCGCCCAGCAGCAGCATTCCGAATCGTTGTTTGCCCCGCATTCCCAGTTCCCCTTCCCTTTTTTACGATTTGGCCCTGCCTTGATTGGCTTGCTTCTTCACTTTAGAGCAGGGAGAGGGGAAGCTAAAGGCGGTATTCTTCCACGATGAGGTTGAAATTTTTCCACGCTTGTATCGGATTCCCAAGCGACTGCAACTGTAGCGCATTGACCGTGCACGGCGATTTATGAGACAATTTTGCGTAAGAGATTGAAGGAGCGGAAGCGGCGGCATGCGCGGCGCGGACGCTGAGAGGAGAAGGCAGTGATAATATGCGTAGCCAAAAGTAACGGGCCGGAGCGGGAAGGGCTGATTCGCAAGCTGAGGCAGCTGCAACCGGAGCCGGAAATCGTGGACGCCCTGTATGGCGAGCAAGCGCTGACGACGATCGTACGGGTGCGCCCTCACCTGGTGATCGCCGACTGGCATATGCCGGAGCTCGGCGGACTGGAGCTGCTCAAGCAGGTCAAGGCTCGGCTGCCGGCTACCGCGTTCGTGCTGTTAAGCGGTTACCGCGAGTTCGACGATGCGCAGCTGGCACTGCGCTGGGGTGCTGCGGATTGCCTGCTCAAGCCGGTCGACAGCCGCCAGCTCGCAGAAGTGGTGGGCCGGCTCATGTTCGAGGCGGCGGCCGAGGCCGGCGGTCCGAGGCCCGCTATGGAAGCGCTACGCAAGCATGTGCTGCATGCGGCGCAACAGTTGGACGCCTCGAGTACCGCCTTCTATCTGGAGCACTGGATGAACCGACTGGAGCGGCTCGACCTGGCCCAGGTCAAGCACGAGGCCGCCTCGCTCATGGCCCTGCTCGACGACGGATTGGTGGGCGACCGCCGCGAGCCTGCGCCAGACCAGTTGCGGGTGGATTATTGGCTCGACTGGGTGGGCGCCGCATCGCACTGGCCCGAGCTGCGCAGCCAGCTGAGACGTTTTATTCTCAAGGGGATCGGCGCACTCTCTTCGCTTGCCTTCCGCAAGGACGTGTCCAAGGCCGGACTGATCCGCCAGGCCGAGACGACGATTGAAGATAGCGGCGGGCTGGCCGTCCTGGAGGAGGTGGCCGGGACGCTCGGCATCCATCCGGTGACGCTCAGCCGTCTCTTCAAGCGGGAGAAGGGCGTGCCGTTCGTCCATTACGCCGCCGCGGTGCGGCTGCGCCATGCCGCCCGGCTGCTGGGCGAGACGGAGCGCTCGATTGCCGCCGTCGCCCAGCAGGCCGGATACCAGGACAGCAAGTATTTCGGACAGCTGTTCAAAAAAGCGTACGGCTGCACACCGAGCGAATTCCGCAAGCGCAGCCTGGCCAGCGGTTACCGGACGCGTCCGGACGGACCGGCTTACTTGTAAAATCTGCGCAAAAAGGAAAGCGCTCGCTTGTGATGGGGATACCGCAGCGGCATATCGAAGGCTGTGCTTTGCCTCAGCACGCTCTTGCGGTGACTGAATGCCTCGAAGCTCGCCCTGCCGTGATAGGCGCCCATGCCGCTGTCCCCGACTCCGCCGAACGGCAGATACGGCGTCGCCAGATGGAACATCGCGTCGTTGACGCAGCCGCCGCCGAAGGAGAGCCGCTGCAGCACCTGCCGCTGGACATCGGCCGATTCGGCGAACAAGTACAATGCCAGCGGCTTGGGCCGCCGCGCGATCTCGCGGATCGCCTCGCCGAGCTCATCGTAGACGAGGATCGGCAGGATCGGGCCGAAGATCTCTTCCTGCATCACCTCATCCTCCAGGTTGACCTCGCCGAGCAGTGTCGGCTCCAGCAGCAGCGTATCCCGATTCCCCTCGCCGCCGTGCAGCAGCTTGCCTTGACCGAGGTAACGCTGCAGTCGATCGTAGTGCCGCTCGTTGACGATATGCGTGAATTCCCCCTGCTCGATCCGCTTCCGATGCATCGTCTCGATCGCGCGCACGAGCGCCTCAATGAACGGCTCGCGCACCGAGCGATGCACATACACATAGTCCGGCGCCACGCAGGTCTGCCCGGCATTGAAAAACTTCGCCCACGCGATCCGCATCGCCGCCACCTCGAGCTTGGCGTCGGCGTGGACAATGCATGGGCTCTTGCCGCCCAGCTCCAGCGTGACCGGCGTCAGGTGGCGGGCCGCCGCTTCCATCACCTGGCGGCCGACCGCGGTCGATCCGGTATAGAAGATGCAGTCGAAGCGTTCGGCGAGCAGCGCCTGCGCCGTCTCGATGCCGCCCAGGACGACGCGGACCGTGCCGTCGTTCAGACAGCCCTCTACGACCTCGCGAATGACGGCCGCCGTCGCCGGCGTTAGCTCCGACGGCTTGACCACCGCGCAATTGCCAGCGGCGATCGCGCCGATCAGCGGCGCGATCGCGAGCTGGAACGGATAATTCCAAGGCGCGATAATGAGCGCGACGCCATACGGCTCGGAATAGACATAGCTGCGCGAGCCGATATGGGTCGCCGGCGTCCGGACGCGCTTGGGCCGGCTCCAGCGTTTCATCCGCTTGACGACGAAGCGAATCTCTGCGAGCAGCGAGCTGACCTCGGACAGATAGGCTTCATATTCCGTCTTGTTCAGATCGGCGCGCAGCGCCGCCAGGATGCGGGGCTCCGCAGCCTGAATCGCATCGTGCAGCGCGCGCAGTCTGGCCACGCGACGCCCGAGCTCGCGGGTCGCACCCTCTTCATAGCCCTGACGCAGCTCCTGGACCAGCGCTGGAATTGGTTCGTTCATAAGATCGCCCCTTTCGTTCCAGTCGATTATTTCCCGGGCAATGGCTCACGAGCCAATGTAGCGGTCGTACAGCGCCTGTGCTCGGCCGAGATCGGTCGTACCCTGCACCAGCACGCGACCGTCGGGGAACAGCACGAGCCGCTCGTCTTGTCCGAGGGACACCCGCAGCAAGTACGGATTGCGCTGGACATCTCCGATTGAGGCCAATCGTTCTGCCCATGCAGCCAGATCGAGCGGCCGCCGACCCGCGATCTGCACGCTGTCGCGCCCGCACAAGGTGACCGCACCCGGCTCTGCCTCCTCTAGCGCCGGGTATGCATGCCTCGCGCATACCGGACAGTCTTCCCGTGCCGGGGGAAGTTTCATATCGAAGCGCTGATCGTGCCAGACGTCCAGGGTGAGCAGCTTCTCGCGCACGGCGCCGTGTCCGGCGACGATATACTTGAGCGCCTCAACAGCCTGGAAGGACGCGATGATGTCGATGATCGGCGATATGACGCCGACCGTGTCACAGGTCGGTCCACCGCCTTCCTGGGCGCCGACCAGACAGCGATAGCAGCATGTGCGGCCCGGTATAAAAATAGCCGTCATGCCGTGCGCGCGGACCGCACCGCCGTAGATAAAAGGGATGCCGCAACGGAAGCATGCATCGCTCAGCAGCAGTCGTGTCTGGAAATTATCCGTGCCATCGAGCACCAGGTCCATCCCCTGCAGCAGCTCGCCTACATTGTGCGGCCCGACATCGGCGATGTGCGCCTCCAGTGCAACCTCGCTGTTGACAGCGCCCAGCTTGTCCCGTGCCGCGACAACCTTGGGCTGGCAGGCGGCGGCATCTGCCTCGTCGTAGAGCATCTGCCGCTGCAGATTGCTCGGCTCCACGTAGTCGCGATCGACCATCCGCACGGTTCCGATCCCCGAGCGCACCATGTGATTGGCGAGCACCGTGCCAAGCGCGCCCATTCCGACGATCAGCACGCGCGCCTGCCGGATACGCAGCTGGCCCACTTCCCCGATCGGCGCGAACAAGCGCTGTCTGGAGTAGCGATCGTCCATTGGTTTATCTTCTTCCTTCATCCGCTCTCGCCTCCGGGACAGATTCTTGTTCTCATTATAGCTCAAGCTCGTCTTCGCCCCAAGGCGAAACGCGCACCGCCGTGCTTTGGCGGCGGTGCGCACATCCTCGCCTGCCTCCCACACACGCAGTAGCGTTACTTTCTCGCTCTATTGCCAGTCAACTTGGCATCTCGAAGAAATGAAGCGCCTTATGACCGTCAGTAGTTGCAGCGCACAGCAGTGAACCGCTTATTATCGTGACGGGTCTGCGGCAACTCTAAATTCCATTTCATTTAGACAAAAAGAAAAGCTCTTGAGCCCCCTAATTCACTCATTAATTTTTTGCATTTTTTCACACAAAAATCAAAATTGCTTTGAAATCGGATAATGCAAGAACATATCTCTTGATTTTTGTGAAATCCTCATATCCCGAGGGAATGAAGGCAAAAAAAAGCGGACTTGAAGATAGCATTGGTTGTAATAAAGCAAATTTGAGTTGCGCGACTCATGCGACCCAATTGATGGATTTTGATGAAGGGAATACGAACGGAAGGAATACGCCTGACAGAACAGGCCAAAGGACTGACGTTTAGAAGTGTGGTGGAAAAGTGCTAGGGTGGCCGAATATGAGATGAAATTCGCCCAAGGCGAACCGTCTGTCGCTGTCCTCTGGCGACGGCACAAGTTACGTTCCGAGAAATCCAGACAAGTATAAGGCCAGCAAAATCGAATTTCGAGCACGGCGGCTTTATTTTTCATCGCTTATTTTTCATCGTACTTTATAAAGACTTTCTAGAAGAGTAGCGGAATTGTACCGAGTTGGATCGAATGGAAGACTCGATGATCCAGCCGAACGAACTTTCGCTCGAAAATGATATGAAAATGCCGTTTTCACAAGAAAAAGAGGGAGGGCATGTTAGAATTACGATAGGAATCGTCAATTTTCGAGCTCAAACCTACCATAGTGACGGTAACCCACAACAAAGAGTGGCGATTCGCGCATCCTCTGTCGATCAGATCGCAATCTGATTTTGTCCACAGACTTATCCACAAATATAGAGTTATTATCCCCAATTGTTGATAACCGGTGGATGAGGGAATCACAATTGAAGGATGAGAGGTGAGGCCAAACAGGCCGGCCGCTCTGCGCAAGAGGCAGAGCGGCCGGCCTGAAAAGGAGCAGTGTGCGGAGGTACTGCTCTGGCGCCGGTGGGAGAATTGGCTCGGCACGTCGCAACTGCCGTATGGAGGAGCTAGCTCAACGCGCCACAGCTTGCGGATGATCCGGGCGGACAAGTTCCAGCTCCGCTGCGGCCGCGTTGTCTTCGACCTGCTGCACCGACTTGCAGCCGGGAATGACGCAAGTGACGGCCGGATGCTGCAGACACCAGGCCAGCGCCCACTTGGCCATCTCCGTACCTGCCGGCACTTCATCGCGCTGAATCCGCTGGACCTCCTCCAGCTTGCGACGCACGTCCGCTTCGTTGTGCGCCGCCCGCACATCGTCGGCGGCAAAAGAAGCTCCCGGCTGATACTTGCCGCTCAAATAGCCGCTGGCCAGCGGCACGCGCGCGAGGACGCCCAGCTCTTGGCGCTCGCAGGCGGGGAAGACGCGCTCCTCCGGCTTGCGATCGAGCCGATTGTAGACAACCTGAATGGCACGGGCGCCCACTCGGGTCGCCGCCTCGGTCTGATGCAGGTTGGCGTTGCTGCCGATGGAGATGCCCAGATGCCGAATTTTGCCGGCCTGCACTTGCTTGTCCAGCATCGTCCACAAGGCGTCGTTGTCGAACACTTCATCTGTGCCGGAATGGAATTGATACAGATCGATATAGTCGGTGCGCAGCGCCTTCAGCGAGCCCTCGAGCTGGCTCTGCACCTCCTCTGGCCGCCAATGCTGCGTACGGTCCATGTGACGGTGAAAATGATGGCCGAATTTGGTCGCGACGATCCACTTGTCCCGCTGCCCGGCAATGCTCGCCCCGACGAGCCGCTCGGAGAGGTGATCGCCGTAGCACTCGGCCGTATCGATCAGGTTGATGCCATGCGCCTGTGCGCTGTCCAGGATCGCAGCCGCCTCCTGCTCGGTGAACGCCTTGCCCCATTCGCCTCCGAATTGCCACGTGCCGATGCCGATGACCGACACCTGCAGGCCGCTCGTTCCCAATTTGCGATATTTCATCTCGAATCACGCTCCTTGCATACATGATCGTCGTCCGCTCGCGCCCTGGACTTTGGTCCAGGGCGCGCCGCCGCCCCCGGATGGAGGACAGCCGGACTCCCGTCTGTTACAGTATAACGTAACGAAGCATACTCTTTTAAGGAAACGGAGTGAAGCGAACGATGAATCCCCGAATGCTTGCGCGCGCCGTAATCGGTCCGCTCCTGCTGCTTGTCGGCGTATACCTGTATTTGAATCGCGGCGAAACGCTCAGTCCCGGCGAAATGATCGGCTATTTCTGGCCGAGTCTGTTTGTCATTCCGCTCAGTCTTTTTTTCCACTGGCTCTACTTCTCCGTTTTGGAGCGGCGCGGCAGCGGCCTGCTCATCCCTGGCGGCGTATTGTTCACGGTCGGCGTATTCTGCCAGATCGCCATGCTGCTGGACAACTGGGCCTATATCTGGCCCGGCTTCATCCTCGCCCCTGCCCTCGGCCTGTTCGAATTCTTTTGGTTCGGCGGCCGCAACAAGTACCTGCTCATCCCGATCAATATTCTCACGGTGCTGTCGCTGATGTTCTTCGTCTTGTTCTCGCTGGGCGCGCTGTTCAACCGATTCGTGCTCGGCAAGCCGCTGCTCGCCATTCTATTCATCCTCGCGGGCGCTCTGCTGATGGTCGCCGGGCGGCGAAGACGCGCCTAGCGGGGACTGCGGCCGCCCGTCGCGCCTGCCCTCCCCCCCCATCCCGTTCGAATCGCTCAGGAAACGAGCGGCTCGGCGGCCGGACGGCCGAGCAGATAGCCTTGTCCGAAATGCACGCCCGTGCGCCTTAGATAGGCCCATTCGGCCGGCGTCTCGATGCCCTCGGCAAGGACCTCCCCCCCGAACGAGGCCGCCAGCGCGATGATCTCGTCGATCGCACGCTGCTGCTCCGGTCGGTGGTCGCACCCTGTCACGAGCGAACGGTCGATCTTCACGACGTCCGGCCGCAGCTCGCACACGAGCTGCGGCGTCGCGCTGCCCTGTCCCACATCGTCGAGCGCGACGCGCATGCCGCTCGTGCGGTAGGCGTCGAATACACGCTGCAGGTGACGCACATCGTCGATTTTTTCGGTCTCGACCACCTCGAATACATAATCCGACGGCTGCTGGGCATGGCTGCGAATCGCGTCAAAGGTATGGGTCAAGCAATAACTCGGATTGTAGATCGAGGACGGCAGGAAGTTGATAAAGCGCTTGATGCCGTGCGGCAAGTGCCGCGCGCCCGTCTCGATGGCGCAAATGCGAGCTTGGCGATCCAGGAAGGAATGGAGACCGGTCTGCCGTGCGACCTCGAATAAGCGAGCGGCCTGAAAATCCGCGCCTCCCGGAAGCGGACGCAATAAAAATTCGTACGCATAGACCGATTCGTCCGCAGTCCTGACGATCGGCTGCATGAAGCAGCGAAACTGCTTATCCTTAATGATGGCGGTCAGATCGGCATGGTGCAGCCTCGCAATATACGTTGCTAGCGGCAGCTCGCCGCTGTCGATTGCGACCGCCCCGGATCGTCCCGTGATGCGCACTCGCTGCTCGCCGTCCGCCCGGTGCAATGCGGTCAACAGTTCGAGCAATTCCTGTTCGGATCGATAGACCTCTCGCTTTCCCGCTCCGGTCCCATACGTAATGCTCACCTCTCCTTCATCATGAATGGGCGAAATTCCGCCACAATTCGAGCATGACGTCATGCCGTCCCACCTCGCTTTCTGTCGAATGAATGCATTTGCCTTCACTACTTCGTCCGCCGCCTCTCGATCTCCTGCCAGCCGGCGCAAAAAGAGCTCGAACCGCCGCACTAGCCGTGCAGGTTTCGAGCCCTATGCCGAAGCGTCCGCTTAAGACCGGACGCCTACCTCGAAGTCCAGCGTGAAGCCGCGTGCGTCGCCGCGATACATCCGCACCTCGGTGTCGCCGAAGCGCTGCATCCAGCAGTCCGGCGCCCCCAGATGCGGAGCGAGCGTCTCGCGTACGCGCGGATCGTCGAGGAAATCGTCCGTCACAAGCCAGCGGCCGCTGCCGACGCGCCCGCTCTCCCGCCACGCCTGCGGCGCGATGAGCCAGCTCGCAATGACGACGTCCGCGCCGTCTTCGGCGCGCTGCCGCAACGCCTGCAGCGTCCGCGCCGACAGGCGCGAGCCCGCTGCGACGATCAGACCTGGATGGCCCAGCACGTCCGCGCCCACCGTCTCGTCGTAGACGAGCACATTGTTCACCGGATGGAACAGCGTGTGCACCCGATCCTCCTCCGGGAAGGCGCGCCCGTGCGCCAGCGGGAAGTCCTTTGTAGGCACCTCGGCCTTGAGCTGCTGACGCGGGAACGTGTAGCCCGGGATATGCATGCAGCTGCCGTGCGCCGGGATCGTGCCGTGGCTGAGCAGGTGCCACACGTGAAAGATGCTCTGCGATTCATGTGTCCCCTCCAGCTCCCGATTGCCGAACAGCCGGGCATTCTGCCCGTAATTGCTGTCGTCGGAGTGGATGAATACGATGTCCGGATCCGCGTCGGCATGACTCCAGCTCAGCGGGTGGGCCGGCACGAACTCGCGCACGAAGCTGGCCCATACGTCGCCGAACTCGGTCCTGCTGAAGCGCTC
Source organism: Paenibacillus sabuli (assembly GCF_014705605.1). Taxonomy (GTDB): domain Bacteria; phylum Bacillota; class Bacilli; order Paenibacillales; family Paenibacillaceae; genus Paenibacillus_D; species Paenibacillus_D sabuli. The sequence goes on along the minus strand of NZ_JACXIZ010000028.1, from coordinate 54,057 downwards.
GCCGTCATAGCGGAGCAGCACGTCGATATTCTCGGTGAACAGATGGCTCGGGCTCATGTAGTAGGCCATGCGCAGGGCCGATTCGTACTCCTCGGGCGAATGGCCCGGGAAGCCCGAGGTGCGGATGAACCATTCGCCCACGTCCGGTCCCCACAGATCCGCGCAGATCCACATGGCGCGGCCGTACTGGCGCGCCGCGCCGAGCGCCGTCGCCAGCTGCAGCGATTGGAACGATTCCTTCATCACCTTGGGACACGGCGTCATGCCCGCACTCGCCTGGGCGTGGAAAAGCACGGGGAAGACCTGCTCGGCGACGAGCGGCGCCGCCGCCGGATCGAGCCCCGCCCCCGCCAGCAGCTCCCGTACGTGGCGATCGCGCGCCGCCACGGATACGGCGAGCCGCTCGCTCGCCTGCGCCGGCGCGAGGCCGTCCGTTCGGCCCCAGTGCGGCAGGAAGTCCTTTTTAAGATACTGCGCCGCATTGATCTGCAGATGCTCGGGCTCGTCGTAGAGCAGGCCGATCAGGCGACCGCTCTTGGCCGCCTCGAGCAGCGGCTCGTCCGGGACGTCGTAGCGGTTCGTGCCCGCCACGTACGGCCCGTTGATGTTGCCGTATTCGTTGCCGAGGCAGACGTCCATGCCGTGCCGAGTCATGTCGCGGATCATCTCGGACTGGCCAGCCAGATTGGGCAGCATGTGATGGACGTAGAAGTCCGCGCCGAGCGTCTGCATCGCCTCTACGAAAGCGCCGGGCGGCGGCGCCGGGTCCTGGGACGGGTAGACGCTGCCCGTGCCGGTACGCATGATTTCGTCGGATATTTCGCCTGCCCACGGATCGTGCCAGGCGACGACAGGGCCTTGCAGACCCAGCTTCGGTTGTGTCATGATACTCGTCTCCTTTGCGGTCGGATGAGGGCGTTTCTAGTCCTTGAGGAATAGCTCGATCACTGGCACGGTCACGTTCGGCTGCTTGACCGGCAGCTGCAGGGTGAGCGTATCTTCGGGCCGCCCTTCGTTGAAGGCGCCGGCCTCCATCGTCATCGCCTTGTGCCCTTCCACCATCCGGATCTCGGAGGTGTCGTGCATCAGCTGCGCGTATTCGACCTGGCCGGAAAAGCCGCGCAGGTGAATGTTCTTGAACGGCCAACTATACACATGCAGATAGAGCCGGCGGCGCTGCGGATCGTAGGTGAAGCGGCAATCATCCGGACAGGCGAAACGCTCCGGCGCCGCCGTGCAGCCGTGGATGGCGCGCTTGTGGTAACGCATCCAGGCGCCGATGCCCTTGAGCCGGTCGATCGCGCGCGCGTCGAATTCGCCGCGTCCGGTCGGGCCGACATTGAGCAGCAGATTGCCGCCCTTGGCCACCGTGTCGATCAGCATCTTGAGCAGCGTGTCCACGCTCTTCCACGACTCCTCGTCGCGGTAGTAGCCCCACGAGCCGCTGAACGTATGGCACGCCTCCCACACGACGCGCTGCCCGTTCACCCGGATCCACTCGCGCGGCTGATATTGCTCCGGCGTGGTGATGTCGCCCCGCACGCCGAGCCGGTCATTGAGCAGGATATTCGGCTGCAGCTCGCGGATCGTGCGGATCAGCCGCTCGCTCTGCCACTCGTCCTTGCCCTTGCCTGCGAAGCCCTCCTCCGGCGGAATGGAGAAGTCGAAGAACATCATGTCGACCGGGCCGTAGCCGCTGAGCAGCTCCTTGGTCTGGCCGTGCAGATACTCGACGTATTGCTGCCAGTCCCGATTGGACTGGTCCGCCAGGAACGCCTCGTCGTAGCGCAGCGGATGCTTCACGTCGACCGTATAGTGCCGATGATGCCAGTCCAGCAGCGAGTAGTACAGCCCGGTGCGCAGGCCGCGCCCGCGGAAGGCGTCGACCATCGGCCGCAGCAGGTCGCGCCCGGCCGGCGTGCGGGTCGCCTTGTAATCGGTGAGGGCGCTGTCCCACAGGCAGAAGCCCTCGTGATGCTTCGTCGTCACGACGAAATAACCCATTCCCGCCTCGTCGGCGAGCCGCGCCCACAGCTCGGGATCGTACAGATCCGGGTCGAAGCGCTTGAAGTACTTGTCGTATTGTTCGTTGGTCATGTGCTCGCGGCCCTTCATCCATTCGTGGCGCGCCCCCAGGCTGTACAGCCCCCAGTGAATGAACATGCCGAAACGGGCATGCGTGAACCAGCTCGAATCGCCGATCGTCGGCGCCACCTCTACGTAATCGTTCATTGTCCGTCTCCTCTCTGCTTGGCGCGGCCGGCGGCCGCCTTGTCATAGCTGTCGCGAATATAGTCCAGCGCCGAGCCGACTTCCTCGGGCTTGGTATGCTCGAGATAGAGCGGCATCTCCGGCATCCGCTCTGCGAGCAGGCCGGCCACCTGCGCCCAATCGACATCACCCGCGCCCGGGCGCGGCGTGTCGATGCCCTTGGCCGTATAGACAGTGTCCTTGGCGTGCGCGATTACGGCCCGCGGCCCCACCTGATCGAAGATACGTCCCAGCGCCTCGCCCTGCGCCGCCAGATCGTCCCGGGTCAAGTAATTGAACGGGTCGAGCACCAGGCCGAGCCCGCGCTCGGGCAGACGCGCCATCAGCGCGGACGCCTGCTCGGGCCGGGCCAGCACATTGTCGACATAACCCTCCAGCAGTAGCGTCACGCCATGGTCCGCAGCGACCCGCCCGAGCCGCTCGCAGACTGCGCACAAGGCTTCCCAGGCCGCCTCCGAGGCGTTATCCGGGTGATAAGCCCACTGGTTCGTCGGATGCAGACTGCCGGTCTCGGTCGCCACTGCCTCCGCGCCGAATGCCGGCGCCAGACGCAGCAGCCGTTCCATCGCCAGCACGTTGGCCTCGCGGCGCGCCGGGTCCGGATGCAGCAGATTCATATATCCGGAGAGCACGGGGATCGCAATGCCGCGCTGCGCGAAGACCGACCGGATCGCCTCCGCCTGCTGTGCGTTCCACTCGCCCTGCGCATCCAGCAGGCCCTGCTGGCGCGGATCGACCTGAGCCCGTCCCACCCCGTGATCAGCCATTGCATCGGCCATCTCCTCCGCGCGATGCTCCAGATAGATATAGCTCATCAGGCCGAGCGGATTCATCTGATTGCCGGCAGCAGTCTCGGGCGCGCGCTTGTCGATTGCGCTCATGGCTGTCCCCCCTCTCCTGCTGCCGCGGCCTGCTCGCCGCCCGTCGCCTCCTGCAGCACTGCGATTCGCTCGACGACGCGTCCTTCCTTGCTCGAGCGGGTCATCGCCGTCGTAAGCGCAATTGTGTTGTAATGGTCGTCCACCGGCACCGGCGGCGCCTCGCCGCGGTCGACCGCGGCGATGAAGGCCGCCATCGAGCCGGCGAAGCCGTCCGGGAACCATTTGCCCTTGATTCGAATCTCGTGCACGGTGGAAGGGGCCTTCGTCATCGCGACGTAGAGCCGCTCCTGATCGCCCCAGATGCTGCCGTCCTTGCCGTCGATCCACCACGTATAGCTGTGCGCATTGCCCGCCCGCACGATATTGTTGAACTGCAGCGCGGCCATCAAAGGGCTGCGTCCGCCGACCTCGCCGTATTCGATATTGACGGCGTAGATGAGCGGGCTGATCGACTGCTGACCCGGCTGCATCGCTGTCGCACAATGCAAGCGCTCCCATTCGAGCGCCGGACTGCTCGGCGACTGGGCGAAGTAGCGGCACAGGTCGAGATAGTGAATCCCGTGATCGACGATATTGAAGTCCTCCATACGCGTCCACCACCAGCCCTCCTGGTCCTGAAACGCGCGCATCGTGTGCTGGATCGCATAGATATCGCCGGTCAGCCCCTGATCGAGCAGTAGCCGGAGCGCGCGATGGGCCGGCGCCCAGCGGGCCTGCTGATTGAGCCCCATGACGATGCCATGCTCGCGTGCGAATTCGCCCAGCTTTCTCGCTTGACGCAGATCGACGTCGAGCGGCTTTTGGCAGAGCACCGGCCGCGGCGCCTTCGCGATCTGCTCGAGCAGCGCCATCCGCGCCTTCGGATGGACGGCCATATCGAGGATCGTGACCTCGCGCCTCTGCAGCAGCTCGCGAATGTCCGTCGTCCAGAAGGGAATGTCGAACGCCTCCGCTGTTTTGCGCGCCGCTTCAGCGTCGACGTCACAGCAGGCTGCCACCTGCAGACCGAGTTTTTTGTAGGCGGGCAGATGCGCCTGGTTGGCGATCGAGCCACAGCCGATCAATCCGATGCCGTGCCGGCTGTAATCAATGTCCTTGTCCAGACTTGGAAGATATTGTTCCTTCGTGATCCATTCCATTGGCGCTTGTCGCCTCCCAATCATTGGCATGCGCTTTCGCTCGCGTGCCGGATTGAGTATAATTATAAGAAGAAAGCTAGCAGGATGCTCTACCGAATCTTGCTGAATAGTTAAAGCATCTTGCTGCCCGGGAGGCAACGCCTATGACGAATCCGAATCAGCTCAAGCAGCAGGTTCCGCATCCGGAGCCGGGGTATCCGTTTGATATTTTCCATATTGCCCAGTCGGTTCCGGCAGGCAACCCGATTCTTCATCTGCACTGGCACGACGATTGGGAGATTATTCGATTCTTGCGCGGGCGTGCAGTTTTTCACATCGGCTCGGAGACGATTCGCCCGGAGCCGGGCGACCTGCTGTTCGTCAATCAGGGCCGTATCCACACCGGCTTCGCCGAGGACGACGAACCGGTCGCCTACGATGCGCTCGTGTTTCATTCCTCGCTCGTCGGCAGCTCGCTGGCCGACGCCTACCACACCGAGATTACGGCGCCGTATATGAGCGGCCGCAGCTTGTTCCCGAGCCGGCTGACGCCGCGGGACGAGGGGTATGCGCGCATCGTCTCGCATGTCGATCGTCTGGTCGAAGAGTATGCCGCTGTGTGTAAGGGTTTTCAATTGGCCATACGCACCATCCTGCAGCTGCTGCTTGTCGACCTGACGCGCCACAACGACCGGGCGGGATTGCGGGCCCACGACGATTCGTTTGCGGCGGAGCTGACGGCCAGATTCAAGGCCTTGATTTCGCATGTGGAGCGGCATTACGCAGAGAAGATCACGGTACAGCAGGCTGCGGCGATCGTCAACCTCAGCGATTACCACTTTTGCCGCACCTTCAAAAAAATGACCGGCAAAACGTTTATCGACTATGTCAACCTGCATCGCGTCAATGCGGCGGAGCAGCTATTGATTGAGACGGAGGAGCCGGTCACCGAGATCGCCTTCCGGGTCGGATTTGGCAGCGTCAACTATTTCAGCCAGCTCTTTCGCCATTACAAGCGCGTTTCGCCATCGCAATGCCGCAAGGCGAAACGGCTCGGTCAGGCTTCGGCGGCCGGGCAAGTTTCGTTCCGCGAAATCTAGAAGGGCTCGGACTTGGTCGGGCCGGCTATGATTTCAAGGCGAAACGGCTCGGTCAGGCTTCGGCGGCCGGGCAAGTTTCGTTCCGCGAAATCTAGAAGGGCTCGGACTTGGTCGGGCCGGCTATGATTTCAAGGCGAAACGGCTCGGCCAGGCTTCGGCGGCCGGGCAAGTTTCGTTCCGCGAAATCTAGAAGGGCCCGCGCAGCCCATATCGCGCCATACGACCGGGCAGCTTCGCGCGTTCCATCTTTGTCAGATTGCCCAGCAGTTCGACGTGATTCGAGGCCATGATGTCACAAAGCCTCCGCCGTTTCCGAGGTCGGGAGCTTCAGCTCGACCGTGATGCCCTTGTCGGGATTAGACTTGAAGCGCATCGTGCCTTTGTGCGACTCCATGATTTTGAAGCACATCATGACCCCCAGACCGTTGCCCTTCTCCTTCGTCGTATAAAACGGCTCCCCCAGGCGTACCAGCTTGTCCTCAGGGATGCCGACGCCCTGGTCGATGAATCGGACGGTGACATGACTCGCGCTATCCGCATACGCCTCCACCGTCAAGCGACCGCCCTCCGGCATCGCCTCGATGGCGTTTTTGACGACATTGACGATGACTTGCTTGAGTTGCCCCTCGTCACACGGCACGACCGGTAATTCCGCGGCGTAGCGGGTAACGATCTCCACGCTGCTCATCACCGCCTGTGAGCCGAGCACCGCGACAACCGTATCGAGCAGCTTGCGTACGTCCTTGTACTCGATATGCGTCACCTCGGGCCGAGCCAGCACCATGAACTCGCTGACGATCAGATTGATGCGGTCCAGCTCTTCCAGCATCAGCTCGAAATAGGTCTCGTTGCCGCCCGAACGCGCCTTCATCAGCTGGGTGAAGCCGCGCAGTGCCGTGAGCGGATTGCGAATCTCGTGCGCCAGTCCCGCCGCCAGCTCCCCGAGCGCGGACAGCTTGTCTGAATTCCGAAGGAATTGTTCGGTTTTTTTGCGTTCGGTCGCATCCATGACCATGCCGCTTACCGCGGCTTTGCCATTATAGATGATCGTCGAGCCCCGTCCCTCTACGAATACATGCGTTCCGTCCTTGCGCAGCATCACGTATTCGAAGCTTTCGCCGTCGCCGGGCCGCCGCTTGCCTGTCAGCCAGCGCTTGCAATTGCTCTTGTAGCGCCCCTTGTCCTCGTCTGCGATGAGCTCGATGACCGCGATGCCCTCGAGCTCGCCGGCGGCGTAGCCCAGCAGTTCGGATAGCTGCGGATTCGCGTACACGATTCTGCCCTCCTGCGTCATGTAGACGCCGACGAGCCCCTCTTCCACGAGGACCCTGTATTTCAGCTCCGCTTCCTTCAGTGCGTTCTCCATCGCCTTGCGCTCAGTAATGTTACGCAGCACCGTCTGGATGACCGGCTCATCCATAAAAGAGGTGATCATGACGCCGGACACCTCCGCCTCCAGCTCCGAGCCGTTCAGCGTGAGGAGGGTCACCTCGGCAAAATCGGACATCAGCCCGGCCTTGATTTTGCGCAGGCGATCGCGAATGAAGCCGTGCTGACGCGGGTGGAAAAAGTCCAGCAGCTGGCGTCCAAGCAGCTCGCGCTCGCTCTGTCCGTCAAGCAGCGCCACTGCCGCCTGATTGACGTAGATCAGCATGCCTTCGCTATGGACGACCATCGGCTCGGGCGAGATGCGGATCAGCTTGCGGTACCGCTCGTCGCTGTCCAGCAGTTGGCGCTCGGTTTTTCGGTACTCCGTCATGTCCGTCAACATGGCGCAGCTTAGCTCCGAACCCTCCCATTCCAGCGTTTGGACCGCAACATGGGCGTATTTTATCTGTCCCCGCTTGTGCACGATGCGAATTTCGCGCGGCAACAGCACATCCTCATGGACCCCGGGCATCGTGCGGCGCCGCATGTATGCGCGGTCCTCCGGCGCAACCAAGGCAATCGGCGGGATGCGCATTAGCTCATCGGGGGTATACCCCGTCAGCTCGCAGACGCGGCGATTCGCGTATGTCATTCTTTTTCCTTGCCATATGTAAAGGCCTACAAGCGGATTCTCGGCCAGCAGCTGTACAAATGGACCGTATCCCAGCAGCCTCTCGGCCGCTTGCCGCCTGTCGGCTCCTCCGACGCTCTGCTTCTCTTCCCCCATACCGGTTCACCAGCCCCGAATGTCTAATCTATCCCCCTCTATCATATACGAGATTTTCCAATTGAGAAAGAAATACAAGCGAACTTCATGCAAAATGCGTCAAATGGGCTGCTTCTGCTTTTGCGGCAAGGCGAAACGTGCTGCGCCCTCCTCTGGCGGCGCAGCACGTTTCGTTCCGCGAAATCGAGCGCCTCGTCCGGCATGTGAAATGCCGGATTTGCTCGATTTCAAGACGAAACGGCAAGGCCGTTTTTTAAGGCCGAATAAGTTTCGTTCCGCGAAATCGAGCGCTTCATCCGGGATGTGGCGCTCATTTCGCCGCGTAGCCTCGTATTTTACGTTTATTACTTGCCTTCGTCCGACGTCTCGACGAGACGCTTTAACACATCCAGCTTGTTGTCCCAATATTGCTCGTAATAAGCCAGCCAGAGGCTCAGCTCTCACAGCGGTTCCGCATCAAGCCGGTAGCGGGTCTCGCGACCGATTCTGCGCCCCTTGACCAGTCCGGCATCCTGGAGGAGGCGCAGGTGCTTGGACACCGCAGTACGGCTCATCGGGTAATGGCTGCTGATCGCGCCGACCGGCATCTCGCCGTCGGTGAGCAAATGCATCAGGCTCCGCCGGGTCGGATCGGCGATGGCCTGGAAGACATCCGGCCTGTCAGAAGAGGCGCGGTCGATCATCCGGCCTCGACCGTACCGCGCAGCTTCTCGACCAAGCCGGTCCAGCCGCCGTTCATGCGCTCGCGCACGACGCTATTCGCTTCGCCGAATTCGGTCTGCCCTGCCGCCTCCCAGCCGGAGTGCGTCAGAGTGAACAGGGTCGTATCGCCTTGAGCCTCCAGCTCGAATGTCAGCGTCCAGCTCTGCGCCCAGCGGAACGACAAACGATGCGGGGGATCGACGACGGTCACCTTGCAGGGCGAGCTTCCGAACGGAACGGATCCCAGATGGAACGCATGCCCTTCTACCGGTTCGAAGTCATTGGGCATGAACCAGGCCGCCAGTCCATCGGACGTCGCGACAGCCGCCCACACTTTGTCAATCTTTGTCAATCGGTGCATGGAAGGTCGTCTTTTTTACAACGTCCGGCACCTCTTGCGTTTCGTGATTTCTCATACTGCCTCCTTTTCACTAGCCTTCTCGTGTCATTACTCTTGCGCGGCCTGTGTCTGCTTTTATTTTATGAAACCTTTTGGTTTCATTTCAAGCGCATCTCAATACGATGATGCCATGCAATCCCCACTGAGACTCTATATAAGATTTACTCCAAACTCACGCAAGGCACCAAGACATACCTAGAAATACTTTGAATTATATAAACCTACTTTGTATTTTTTGGTATTACAAATTCCAATGCTGTTGGGGACAAATTAGTACCACTAAGTATGACTAAAAGGGGGATTCCAACTAGATTATTATATTATTATCAAAAAAATGAAGAAAACGCGCCTAAAACCAGCAGAAAAAGCACCCCTTGGTAATACCCAGAATTACCAAGGGGTGCTTTGGAGGGTTGGCTATGTCCAGGATTCAATATCCTCATCGTCAATTTCGTCTTCTTCTACAGGTGGTTCAAGCTCATCCCTGCTTGCTTCGGATGCCGCTGCGCTCTCAAGCTGGCCGATCGAATGGAGCATGGCCGACTCGGCCCCCGCCGCTTGAACGGCCTCGGGCAGCAGAGCACGCTCGGCCGGAACATGCGCCTGCAGGTTGCGCACCCCGTTTTGCCGAAGCTCGTTTTCGATCAAATAGCGAAGCGAATCCATCAGATTGCTCTGGGCGTTGATCCACTCCATGACCGCGGGATGCTCGGTCTTTTTTGTCTTCAGACTGATGTTCTCACCTGGCAGTTTGGTCTTCTTCATCTCCGGTCACCTTCCAACCTGCGCTTCATTCCATACGTCCCGTCAGGCCGGCTGCACGGCTTTGCTTTTTAGCGCTTCGTAAATTTTTCCGCGCACAAACGCGTCCAGACCCATGGCATTCATCTGCACCGCGTATTGAGGCGGGATGTACAGCAGCTTCATTTCGCGTTCGTCGCACAGCTCTTTCAGCTGCGGGTAGAGCAGCGTGCGCATCAGGATGCTGCCGCCGCCGTACACCGTGATGACGTCGATTTCGTTTCTCGCCTTGGTCAGCTGTTTTTTGACGTTTTGCACAATCTGGCGGACCTGACTTTCAAGCGGCCGCTTCAGCGTCTTGATGGCACGCGCATAGTACTTGTGCTTCGGGTTTTTGACCACATCGCTAAAAAATTGCCGCGGACTGTCGGGGAGATGCAGCAGCCGATTGAAATCGTCGAGCGCTTCCTCGATCGCATACCCTGCGCCGTGATGGGTGCCATAGACAAATTGGCGCAAAAATTTGTTGCCTTCCGTAATCGGGTACTCGGTCGAACCGTCGCCGATATCGACATGCAAAATGCGCTTGTCCTTGAAAAAGCTGCCGTTGAAGCTTTTACCCACCGCGTACGTATCGACAAATTCCTGATAGATGTCGCCCTCGCGCCAATTGCCCTCCGCATCCTTTTGCAGCGTAAAGATAACCGGCGTTGCTTCCGGCACCACCTTGGCAAATGCAAACGTCACCTTGACCGCGACACGCTGAATGCCCAGGTGCACGGTGACGTGATGCGTGCCATTCATGAAGCGCCGCTCGAACTTGGCCGAGGTTTCATCCGTATGCTGAGTGACCGGCAGCGCGGTCGCCATATCGACTGCGACCTCGATCGCTTCGGGAATCTTCTTCTCTTCCTCGTAATGCTTCTGGACCGCTACCGCCGCAATTTGCGCCAAGCTGTTGACAACCGGCAGATCCATGTCGCATTTGAGATCGATGCCGATTTGCAAGTTGTCGAGAATTTCGCCGCTCTCCAGCGCGAATTTGCCGACATAGTACATGCCCGGGCGCGCAGCCGGCGAGTCGATCGTCACGACGAGCTGGTCCTGGAGGTTTTTGATAAAGCTCTCCGGCGCTTGATCCTCGCTCCACGGGAGCGCGTCCACCGTGCAATTCACATTGGGCTGGACAATCGTATTGCCGTCAATGATCATATCGTGCTCGCTGTTGCCGTTGTCGTTGCCTACATAAAAATGATAGCCCACACTTGTCCCTCCTAAAATGCTAATTTTAAGGCTTGAGCCTGCGTTGAAAAAGGTGATACTGAATAATTTCCATTCCGAACGCGATTCTCCTGCATGCTGCTAAAAATTACCGGCGCTACCCGACTGCGCGCTTCAGCTCGGGCAGCTCCTCCAAATACCCGGTCTCGCTGAGCTCGCCAATCGCGCGCCGGATGACCTGCTCGTCCTCGCTCGACTGATTGGACAACGCCAGCAGATCCGGCAGCTTGGCTTGCGGGTGCTCCCTGCAATAAGCGAGCAGGCCCTTGGCCGACCAAGAGAGGCGATCGTCGTTGAACGGCCCGACCAGCTGCTGGAACAGCTTGTGAGTAATCATTTTTTGATCGACCAGGCTCTGCATCGCTTTAATCGCCTGCTTCAGGTCCATCCGACCCTTGCGCGCCATATCGGACAAGGCCGGAATCGCCGACTCGGTCTGATAAGACCGCAATACAATATACATCATCTGCGCATAAATATCGAGTTCGGGCTGATTGAAAAGATCGTGCGTCACGGTAAAATGCTGACCGTTGTTGGAATAAGACTGTTCGTTTGCCATGCTGGGTAGATTCTCCTTCCGCGATGTCTCGGGTGTACGAACCCATTATAATATACATTTCGCACATTTCCTCCCGTTTGCGCGGTGAATGAGAAGGTTTTAACCTCTGCCCGTCCGCTGCGCAAAGAGGACCGAGCGGCGCCCGCTGCGCTCGTTCGATCCTCTCTGGCTCCATATGTCGCATCCGGTCAGCGGCCGCGCCGCCGAAAGCGCAGTACAAATACAATCGCGCCCGCCAAGGCAAGAAAACCTGTCGAGCTCGCTACGATGAATGCCTGACGCTCGCCTTGACTCGCGGTCGTCGATGTCCCTCCCGCCATTCCGGGAGGCTGCATCCCGCCGCGCCACTCGCCGCGCGCATCCATGCCGCCTTCCGTCACGCCTCGCGCCGCCCCCTGGCCGCCGGCTTGCGGGGGCGCGGCATCCTCGGACGCGTCTGCACCGCCCGGTGCCATGCCCTCCGGCGGTGCCATCCCCTCGGGCAGCTCCATACCCTCAGGCGGCATCATGCCTTCGGGCGGTGCGCCGCCCGCGCCTCCGAAGGCTCCCCCCATGCCGCCGCTCGCCGCCTCTACCACCAGCTCGCCAGAGAGCTGCTGGCGAATCGATTCCGCCCGCGCCGTCATGAAGGCGATCAGACTGCTGTCGCCCGAAGCGCCCTCCAAAAATTCGTCCGTCGTATAGAACTTGGTCGGGTCCTGCTCGACATAAGGCAAAATTAACGCCGACAGCTGGGAGATAAGCGGCTCCATATATGCCTCGCTGAACAATTCGTTCGCAACGTAAGCCAAATCGTCCTCATAAGCAGCGCGGTACTCGTCCACCTCCAGCAGCGCATTCAGCAGCGGCCGCTCCTCCAGCGTCGTACCGGACACCGGCTGCGTGATGCTGAAGTTGATGCTCGCTTCGTTCATCAGATCGCCGCTCATGCCCGCGCCGCCCATCCCTCCCCTGTCGAAGTCCATGTCCGCACCGCCCATACCGAACGCCCTGCCAGCCCCGCGCGACACGCCCCCGTCTCCGTCGGAGCGCTCCTGTCCCGGGGCAACGACACTATCCGCGCCTGCGGGCGGCGATTGTCCGTCTTCGCCGTTCACACTGGTGTCGGGGGCCTGCTGCTCTGCTGCGTCAGACTGGGGCGGCGCGGCGTCCGCGGCATCGAGACCGGCCGCTCCCTCCCGCCTGTCCATGCCGCCGCCCATGCCGCCCATGCCGATGCCGAAGCCCCCGAACGACATATTGTAATCCCAAGGCAGTATGGAAAACACGCCATCCTGCTCGTACAGGTAGTAATTGTGCTTCATCGTGCCCTGGTAGCTGTCCAGATTGACCAGGGCCGTGTTGACCGCAAAATACCGCAGCATCTCGTCTACATCGAGGTAGGACGCCAGATCGCCCCCGGTGTTGATGGCCTCCAGCATGCCCAGGAGTGCCGCCTCGTCCGGATCGTTGCGATTCGTCTTCAGCACCATGCCGGTATAATCGTCGTATTCGTCGCTGATCCACTTCAGATCGCTGCCCGTTCCCTCCGGCTTGTACAGGTCGCCGGTGCCGTCCGCGAAGCTGCGGGCGAGGAACGGCTCCTCAATCGCTTCGACGCCGAGGTACAGGCCCCACTCTTGTCCATTGATCGTCACGTACATGTACGAATAGGCCGGCGTCGCCACGCCCATTTCCTCCATCACGCGGTAGGACAAGTATTCACGCATCTGCGTAGCATCGCTGAAGTTATTGTTCAGATTGAGCTTGCGCAGCCCGTACAGACTCTGATCGGAGTAGTAATCAAAGTCGATCTTGAAGCTGTACCGCTCCGAATCCTCCATCCGCGCCACCGACGAGAGCGACGAATTGCCCTTCGTGCGCACGCCGACGTCGCTTACCCGCACGCCGTCCACCGTAACGGAGGCGTTGAACATTTCCTCCGCGGTCGGATTGTCCAGCATCTCCGCCAAGTCCCCTTCGCTCATCTCGATCTGTACCTGGGTGACGCGATTCTGGTTGAACACCCGCTCCACATAGGCGCCATTGGCCGCCGCCTGGACACCGAGCCGCGGCAAGACCGCCATGACGGCAACCAGCAGGAGCAGCAGCAGACCGACCGCGAACGCAATGTAACGATTTTGGATCATCGCCTTCGCCCTCCTTCATCAGGCCGTAAAGTTGCCGTCATAGCTCAGCATGACTGCAGAGTGGACGCCCTCCATCTCTGTGATAGCATTGAGGAATTCCCCCTCGTGCGCCTTGACGCGTATCTCATAGGTCACCTCGTATTCGCCGCCGGGCATCACCGACTTCGACTTGAGCATATGCTTGCGCGATTGGCGGGAGACGATCTCCTCCAGCGACCGCTCCAACTCGGCGGTGCGGTACTTGACGATCAACAGGTACGGATTCTCCACCGTGATGCGATTGACGAAGAAGAGCAGCACCGCCCCGATCAGGAGCGAGCCGACGATGACGAGCGGAATAAAGCCCGCACCGCACAGGATGCCTGCGACGATGGACCAGAAAATATAGACCAGATCCATCGGATCCTTGATCGGCGTACGGAAGCGCACGATCGACAGCGCCCCGACCATGCCGAGCGAGAGCAGCACGTTCGAGGAGATGCCCATAATGATGAGTGCGGTGGCCATCGACACGACGATCAGCGAGATGTTGAAGCTGTGGGAATAGATGACCCCGGAGAACGTTTTTTTGTAGATGACGTAGATGAATAACCCGACGGCAAACGCAACCAGCAATCCGATCAAGGAATCGGTCAGCGAAAAGCTTTCCGTTTTTTCGAGAAAGCTCGATTTGAAAATATCGTTGAAGGTGAGATTCGTATCCATAGGGCGCAAGCCTCCATTATCTTTTTTTGCAAATATGCAACCTACCCGTACATGCGACTGAGCTGGTACTTGGAGAACGCTTCCCGGGTGCGTGCGCCGATCTGAAGCAGCGCCCGAATATGATCCGGCAGGTACGCATCGTACTTGACCTCCAGGATCGCCTCCCCCGGACCGAGCACCGGCGTCATCGGCACATGCGCGTTGCAGACGTCGTCGTGGCGGAGGCCGGTGCGAATGTCGCTGTCCAGCGTGACGCGTACATTGCCGTGCGGATAGACGAATACCTCGCGGGTATAATCGACAATGACCGTCGGCTTGAGCTGCAGCTGCTTCATGCGTACCTGCAGCTCGCGCACCAGCTCGCGCTCATCCGTCTCCATCCAGGCCGTATCGCCGAGCCGGATGCGCTCGTATTCGAGCGCCGTGACCGGACACTTCGATTTGTACGTCATATTGTCGCGCTTGCTCTTTTTCTCCAGCGTCAGATGCGCGGTGTCCAGATTGTACAGCCGCACGCGGTACTTGTCGCGGCGATAAAATCCCTCCTTCTTTTCGGTCAGCACCTTGTTGTCAAAATTATCGAAATACACACTTCGAATACGATAGCTGCCATCCGCGCCGGCATGCGGATCGGGCTGCATCACATGACGCAAATTGGTACGCAGCAAGGTACAATCCATCTGCGTGATGGCATGCTTGAGCTCATGGCGTCCGCCAGGGGCGGGCGGCCTGCGGAATAATCCACGCATCACAGCGCCTCCTCGTCCTGTTCCTCTGCCCGGCGATTGCCTCGGCATACCTCCAGTATACGGACGAGTCTTAAAAAAACCTTAACAATCCCAGGCCCCGGATCAATGCGCTGCTTTACCGGCCTGGCTTCACATCCCTTTTCAATTCAAAGCGCGTGGATGCTTGACATTCGGCACGCGCGCTCGGCACAATTAAGAAGATAAGCAACAGACGTGCGCGCTCCTGGAGCGGCTGCAATTTGTACTCGCACATTGGAGGTGACGGCATGACGATGCCCAGCGGCAACCGCCCGAGCAACATCACGCGCTTCGAGGGCTTCGGAGACGTCTACCAGCGCTATCGGCCGGAGGCGCCGCCGCACGCCGCGGCGCTCATCCTGCGCTATCTGGGGCGGCGCCCCGAGCTCGTCCTGGATCTGGGATCGGGGACCGGCCTGTCGTCCTTCGTCTGGCTCGGCCGCGCCGACCGGATCGTCGGCATCGAGCCCGGCGCGGACATGCGCGCCCAGGCGGAGGCGCGGCTGAGCGGCGATTCCGGGGCTGCGGCCAGCCTGTCCTTTGCTCACGGCTATTCCAATCGCCTCGCTTTTGACGACGACAGCGCCGACGTGGTCACCTGCTCCCAGTCCTTTCATTGGATGGAGCCGCAGAGCACGCTGCGCGAGGCGGCGCGCGTGCTCCGTACCGGCGGGGTATTCGCCGCCTACGACTGCGATTGGCCGCCTGCTGCGGGCGCGGAGGTCGAGCGAGCCTACATGGCGCTGACGCGCAAGGCCGACCAGGTCGGCGAAGCCCTCTCCACCCCGGACGCCCGTGCGATCAAGGCGGACAAGGAAGGCCATTTGGAGCAGCTCCGCAGAAGCGGTGTTTTCCGCTACGTGCGCGAGCTCGTCTTCCATCATGCCGAGCCTGCCGATGCCGAGCGTTATGTCGGGCTGGCGATGAGCCAGGGCGGCGTCCAGGCCGCGCTGCGCCTGGACCGGGATGCGCTCGAGCCTGAGCTGGCGGCGCTGCGCGCGGCCGCTCGGACCCGCTTCGGCGACGGAGAGGAGCCGGTCGAATTCGGGTACCGCATGCGCCTCGGCGTCGTCTAGCCCCTCCGGCTGCCAGCAATGGCTCGCTTTTCCGGTTGACGAATGATAATCATTCGCCCAGAATAGAAAGGATAGGTCAATTACCATACTGGATGCAGGAGGAATCGAACCATGTCCATACTTCGGGACATCATGGCTTTTAATCAATCCTTCGTGGAAGAAAAGCAATACGAGCAATATGTCACCGACAAATTCCCCGGCAAGCGCGCCGTTATCCTCACCTGCATGGATACCCGGCTCGTGGAGCTGCTGCCCAAGGCGCTGAATCTGCGCAACGGGGACGTCAAGATCGTCAAAAACGCCGGCGCCATCCTGACGCAGCCGTTCGGGAGCGCCATGCGCAGCATCCTGGTTGCCATTTACGCTCTGGGCGCACGCGAGGTTTTTGTCATCGGGCACCACGGCTGCGGCATGACCAAGCTCGACTCCGACGCCATGGTGGAGAAGTTCAAGGAAGAGGGGATCGAGGCCAGCGTCATCGACACGCTGGAGCAGTCGGGGATCAGCATGAAACGCTTCCTGCGCGGCTTCGACAGCCCCGAAGACGGCGTCAAGCACAGTGTCGACATCATCCGCAATCATCCGCTGCTCCCGCGCAACATTCCCGTGCACGGGCTCGTCATCGATCCGACGACCGGCGCGCTCGATCTGATCGACGAGGACACGCGGCCGATCGAAGCGGAGCAGTAATTCCGGCAAAGATAGGAAGTCAATACGTTCTATCGATATGCAAGACAAAGGGCCCGCCCCCCGGCACAATGCCGGAGGGCGGGCCCCCTGGTTGTCCAATCAAAACGCACGCATGGCTGCCAGGTCGATGCGGGGCACCAGCCCCTCGGCCGCGGCCCGGCCGAGCAGCGCCTCGATCGCGCCGCAGCCGCTCTCGCCGAGCTCGGCCGTATAGCTGTTGACGTACAGATCGATATGCGACTGCGCGACCTCCGCCGACAGCTCCTGCGCATGGCGCATGACATAATCCCGCGAGGCTGCAGGATCGGCCCAGGCCGCTTCCACGGAGGCGCGGATCCACCCGGCCAGCGCGGGCAGATCGAGGCCGCGGCGGGCGATGATCGCCCCGAGCGGAATCGGCAGACCGGTATCCCGCTCCCACCAGCTGCCCAGATCGACCACCTGATGCAAGCCGTATTGGCCGTAGGTGAAGCGCGCCTCGTGAATGACCAGCCCGGCGTCGATCAGGCCGTCGCGCACAGCCGGCATGATCTCGTGGAAGGGCATGACCACGATCTCCGGACGCTCGCCCGGCACCTGCTGGGCCGCCCATAGACGGAAGAGCAAGTACGCCGTCGAGCGCTCGCTCGGCACCGCGACGCGCCGGCCCGCCAGACGCGCGAGGTCCGCGCCGTCCGCGGCTTCCGCCGTCAGCACGAGCGGCCCGCAGCCGCGCCCCAGAGCGCCCCCGCAGGGCAGCAGCGCGTAATCCTCAGGCACCCAGGGCAGCGCGGCATAGGAGATTTTCATGACGTCGAGACCGCGGCCGCTCGCGGCAAGCTCATTGGTCACGTCGATGTCCGCATAGGTCACGTCGAATTGCGGCGCGTCCGCTATGCGGCCGTGGACGAGTGCGTGGAAGACGAAGGTATCGTTGGGACAAGGCGAAAAAGCAATCTGCAGCATTGTTAGAGCACCTCCAGCAGGACGGGGCCCGCTGCCTCCAGCGCGGCCAGCGCCTCGCCGATGCGCCAGGCGGCGCGATCGCGGGGGCCGACCGCATTGGAGATCGCCCGCAGCTCCAGCACCGGGAGGCCGCGGCGCACCGCCGCCGCAGCGACGCCGCCGCCTTCCATGCCTTCCGCCGCGGCGCCCGGCACGCGCGCGCACAGCTCGGCGGCGGTCGCGGCCGTCCCCGTCGCCGTGGAGACGGTCAGCACCGGCCCCAGCACAGCCTCCAGGCCGCGGGCGATCAGCGCCGCATGCAGCTGGCGCGCCGCCGCTTCGTCGACGGCGAAGCGTCCGGTCCCGAAGCCGAGCTCGTCGATGGCGACGAAGCCGCCCTCCGCCGTCTGCGCGCCCAGATCGGCGACGACAATCGCATTCGCCACGACCAGGCTGCCGACCGCGGCCCGTCCGACGAAGCCGCCGCCAATCCCGGCTGAGACGACCAGGTCGTAGCGATCCTCCTGCAGCGCCTGCATGGTGCCCGCTGCCGCCATCGCGGCGCCGGCCCCCACAGCGACTGCCGTGAATCGTCCGTCACCGCCCAGCCCGTGCTGCAAGGCCGCCTGCTCCGCCTCTACCGCGGTGACGACGAGTACGCGCCGCGCCTGCTTGTAGCCGTCTGTATGCATCGGACCCGTCCTTTCGATTCGTGATTGCTGTCGTCGCGACCAGCACTTCTTACAGTGAACCACGAATGGCGGCCGGAATCAATCCCGTTCGAGCTGCGAGGCGCGCAGCTCCGTCCGTTCGGCGCGCATGCGGCGAAGCCGGTCGATCGAGCGCGCCAGGCGCAGCGGCTCGACCGGCTTCAGCAGATAATCTGCCGCCTGCTGATTGAAGGCCTGCAGCGCATACTGACGCGCGCGCGTGACATAGACGATCTGCAGCTCGGGCAGCGCCTCGAGCAGCGTATTGGCGAGGCCGATGCCCGACATGCCGGGCAACAGCACATCCAAAAATACGACATCCGGCGCAAGCGCCGGCACACGCTCCAGCGCGAGGCGAGGATCACGCTCCGATCCGACGACTTGAGTCTCCGCGACAGCCTGCAGCTGCCGCTCAAAATGACGCAAAAATCGCGCGTCGGCATCGATTAAAAACACCCGCATCCTCTGGTTCCCCCCTCTGCTCCGCGCCGTGCCGTATGCAACGCGCCGATTCCTCGTCCTGCACAAGCATATCTTTCGTAGTATGCCCATCATACTCCCCGGCTCTGAACAAATTCTGATCGGAATAGCCAAGGAATCGACCCGATTTCCGATTCGATCCTTTTTCGCCAAATTGCGCTTTGCGCCCTGCGCAGTGTTGACAAGCCTGCCGCAACCGAACATACTTGCCTGTAGGCGGCTTGTTCAGTGCGTTTCGCCAACCCGGCGATCGCCGGGTCGCACAAGCCTGCGAGCAGCATAGAGAGGAGTGGTAGCGATGGACGCCCAACCCGATAAAAAAGAAAAAATTCCGGAGCTGCAGCTCGTGCGGGCCTTTGCCATTCTCGGCGTGCTGTTCGTGCATTCCACTTCGTATGCTACGGTCGAGATGACAAATTCGGGCTATTACGGGCTATATAACTTTTTGAACGTATTTATGAAGCACGGCACCCCGACCTTTATATTTCTGAGCAGCTTCGTGCTCTTTTATAATTACTATTCCCGGCCGCTCACCGCGCAGCTGATCGGCGGATTTTATAAGAAGCGCCTGCTGTATATCATTGTGCCGTACCTGCTCTTTTCCGTTTTTTATTTTGCCCTGCTGCACCATCATTATTATCAGGGCCGGCCTTTTGACGAGACGATGGACTCCTTCTTTTCCAAGCTGCTGACCGGCAAAGCCTACACGCACTTGTATTTCGTGTTCATCAGCATTCAATTCTATGTCTTGTTCCCGCTTACCCTGTGGCTGTTCAAAAAAGCGCCGCTGCTGGCGCGCTGGGCCATACCGATCGGACTGGCCGTGCAATGGGGCTTCGTGCTGCTGAACAAAGCCTATTGGGAGGTGCCCAATAAGGGCAGCTGGGCGTTCTCTTACATGGCTTATTTTATGCTGGGCGCGTGTCTGGGCATTTATTTCCCCCGGATCAAGGCCTGGTTCCAGATTCGCCGCAGCACCGTGAGCGCGCCGCGCGTCGCCTTCTGGCTCGTACTTGGCGCAGCCTGGCTGACCGCCGGTACGGCGCATGTCTACATCTGGTACAACGCGCGCCTGTACGGGACGCGCTACAATACGACGCTGTACGAATTCCTGTGGAACGCGCACACGTATCTCGGGACGGCCGTGCTCCTCATGCTGGCTTACGTCGTGTACCGCAAAGCGCCGCGCTGGATCAACCGCTGGCTGGAGCGGCTCGGCGCGCTGTCGTTCGGCATTTATCTCATTCATCCGTTCTTCTTGTTCGAATACCGCCTGCATCCGCTGGAGACCGGCAATTCGATGCTCGTGCATCTGTGGTACGCCGGCGGCTGGGCGACGGCGCTCGTCCTCTCCTGGATCGTCGTGTCGCTCACGGCGCGCTGGCTGCCCTTCTCCTGGATCGTATTCGGCAATCTGCCGAAGCCCGGGCGCCCCGAGGTGACCCGGAAGCGGCGCGCGCCGGTCGACACGAGCTCCGGCGTCTGAGCCCGGGCGGCGCACGCGACACGCCTCATGCTGCGCGCGTCTACAGCCGATCGAGCAGCATCGACAGGAAGACCCCGAGCGCGGTCACGATGCCGACCAGCGGTCCGCCCGCCTCGTACGCCTCCGGCATCATCGTCGAAGCGACCATCGCGATGATGCCGCCGCCCGCGAAGGCGCTGACGATGCGCGGCCCTCCGCCGACAAATCGCTCAAAAATGCATACTGAGGAATAACCGGAACAAGCCGTCCGACTTCCCGGGCGGAGCATGCTCCGCGCGGGACATCGGACGGCTTGACGGTGTGCGTTCGGCCGCATCAGCGCGTTACGAACGGCGTTTTTTCTTATACATATTGGACATCAGCATCGCCGCAATCCCGAGCAGCAGCAGCGGCATCGACAGCACGTCGACGGCTTCGATCAGACCGACCCGGGCGTTGAAGAGCAAGCCGATGACACAAGCCGCGAACCCGCTGTAAAAAATGATTTTGCCGCGTCGCGTCAGCTTCTCCAGCATGGCACGATCCCCCTTTAGGACTAATGGGTCCATTGTAGCACATGCCTGGACGTGCGTCCTCACACGGCGCGGCATGTCCGGCCGGCCAAGTACGGATCCGCGCTCAGATCCGCCTGCCGCCACCTGCGCCAGTCGTCCTAGAAGCCGTCTCGACTAGGCTCCGATCCCCGCGCCGCGCGCCAGCGCCGTCTCCAGCGCCTCATGCGGATAGCCGTGCGCCTCCGCCACGGCCTGGCAGACGATCCGCCCGCCCAGGACATTGATGCCCCGCGCCAGCGCGCGATCGGCCAGCGCGGCCTCGCGCAGCGGACCGCCCGCCAGCCGCAGGCCATACGCGGTCGTGCAATTGGCCAGCGCCTGCGTGGACGTGCGCGCCACGGCGCCCGGAATGTTGGCCACCGCATAGTGGACGACGTCATGCTTGATATAGATCGGATCGTCATGCGTCGTGATGCGGTCGATCGTGGCGATCGAGCCGCCCTGATCAATCGCCACGTCGACGATCACCGAGCCCGGGCTCATCGCTCGCACCATCGCCTCGCTGACGAGCCGCGGCGCGCGCGCGCCCGGGACGAGCACCGCGCCGATCAGCAGATCGGCCTCGCGCACCGCGCCGGCGAGCGTATGCGCGTCCGACATCAGCGTCCGCACGCGTCCGTGGAAGCGGTCGTCGAGCTGGCGCAGCCGTTCCGGATTGATATCGAGAATGCTGACCTCGGCGCCCATGCCGAGCGCGATCCGGGCCGCATTGACGCCGACGATGCCGCCGCCGACGATCGTGACGCGCGCCGGCGCTACGCCGGGCACGCCGCCCAGCAGCAGCCCCTTGCCGCCATGATGGCCCTCCAGGTAGCTGGCGCCGATCTGCACCGCCATCCGGCCCGCCACCTCGCTCATCGGCGAGAGCAGCGGCAGCGCGCCGCTATCGAGCTGGATCGTCTCGTATGCCACCGCCGTCACGCCGCTCTCCGCCAGCGCCTGCGTCAGACCCGGCTCCGCCGCCAGGTGCAGATAGGCGTAGAGCAGCAGCCCGCTGCGGAAGTAGCCGTATTCCTCCGGCAGCGGCTCCTTGACCTTGACGATCATCTCCGCCGCGCCCCATACTTCGGCCGCATCACGGCCGATCCGGGCGCCGGCCGCCTCGTAGTCCGCGTCGCGGTACCCGATGGCCGCCCCCGCCGCCGTCTCGACGACCACCTCATGACCGGCCGACGCATAAGCGTGAGCCGTCGCCGGCGTCATGCCGACGCGGCGCTCGTGATTTTTGATCTCTTTCGGCACTCCGATTATCATGGCTATCCCTCGCTTTCGCTTGCATGCATGACCGACTTGAACGTGGCGAGCAGGAAGGCGAGGTCCTCGTCGGTCGAAGCGAGCGGCGGCGCGAAGGTGAGCACGTTATTATACCCTGCTACGGTGTCGCCGTTTTTGCCGATGATGAGACCCCGCGCTTTGCAGGCGGCGATGAGCCGCGTCACCTGCTCCACCGGCAGCGGTGTGCGGGCTTGCTTGTCGGCGACCAGCTCGATGCCGAGCAGCAGGCCGAAGCTGCGGATATCGCCGACCAGCGGATGCTCGCGCAGCTCTTCCATGCCGGCGCGCAGCCGCTCGCCGAGCAGCCGGGAGCGCTCCACGAGCTGTTCGCGTTCGAGCAGCTCCAGGTTGGCCAGCGCGAGCGCGCACGCCGCCGGCGAGCCGCCGAACGTATTGACGTGGCGCAAATATTCATAGTCCTCCGTGCCTTGAAACGCCTCGTACACTGAGCGCCGCACAGCCGTCGCCGACAGCGGCAAATAGCCGCTCGTCAGCCCCTTGGCCATCGTCACGATATCGGGCTTGACGTCGTAATTCTGATGACCGAACTTGCGCCCCGAGCGTCCAAAGCCGCAGATCACCTCGTCGACGATCAGCAGCACGCCATGCCGGTCGCACGCCTCCCGCACCAGCCGCAGGTAGTCCGGCGGCGGCACGAGCATCCCGCCGCCGGTGATGACCGGCTCCATGATGACGGCCGCGACCGATTCCGCGCCTTCCCAGCGAATCGTCTCCTCGAGCTCGCGCGCGCATTGGCGGCCGTATTCCGCTTCGTCCATGCCCTCCGGCCGGCGATACGGATCGGGCGGCCGCACATGGACGAAGCCGGGCGCGAGCGGCTCGTACTTGTACTTGCGCTGGGCCTGCCCCGTCGCTGCCAGTGCTCCCATCGTATTGCCGTGGTAGGCGCGATAGCGCGAGACCACCTTGTAGCGAGCGTGCTGCCCGATCTGCTGCTGGTATTGACGGGCGATCTTGAAGGCCGTCTCGTTCGCTTCGGAGCCGCTGTTGGAGAAGAAGACGACGTACTCGTCCTCCAGCCATTCGCTCAGCCGCTCCGCCAGCCGGATCGCCGGCTCGTGGCTGTGCATGAGCGGGTAATAGGCCAGCGTCTTCATCTGCTCGTAGGCCGCCCGCGCCAGCTCCTCGCGGCCGTAGCCGACATTGACGCACCACAGACCGGACATCGCGTCGAGGAAGCGGTTGCCCTCCAGATCGGCGATCCAGGCGCCCTGCCCCTCGGCCACAATCATCGGCGGCCGCGCTTCATTGTACGGCGTCATCGCATGCCATAGATGCGCCCGGTCGGCGGCCGCCAACTCCCTGGCATCCGCTCGCGCCGCTTGCTCGTCGGCGACTGGCGCCGTCGTGTCCATGCGGGACGCATGGCCATCCGGGCTCGGCGCCTCTGCATCCGCCCGTCCGGCCCGACCTGCTGCCGATGCGGCCGACATCGAATCATATGCCATCGTACTTCCTCCTCTCCGCGCCTTAGTAGCGCGCCGTGACCATTTTTTTGCGCGTGTAGAACGCGACCCCGTCCTTGCCGTTGGCGTGCAGATCGCCGTAGAACGACTTCTTGTACCCCGAGAAGGGGAAGAAGGCCATCGGCGCCGGCACGCCCAGATTGATGCCGAGCATGCCGGCGTCAATCTCCTCGCGGAACTGCCGGACGGCGCGGGCGCTGTCCGTGTATAGGCAGGCCCCGTTGGCGAATTCCGACGCATTGGCGATGCCGATCGCCTCCGTCAGATCGGCGGCGCGCACAACCGCCAGCACCGGCGCGAACAGCTCCTCCCGCCAGATCGTCATGTCCGGTCGCACATGGTCGAACAGCGTCGGCCCGACGAAGTAGCCCGCGCCGCTCGCCGCCGCGTCCGCGCGGCCGTCGCGCACCAGCGCGGCGCCTTCCGCTACGCCCTGCTCGATATAGCCCAGCGTGCGCGCCTTGTGCTCGGCCCGAATGACCGGGCCGAGGAATACGCCGTCCGCCAGGCCGTCGCCGATCGTCAGCGCGTTCGCCGCCTCGCGCAGCCGCGCGACGAGCGGCTCGGCGACGTCGCCGACCGCGACCACGACCGCCGCCGCCATGCAGCGCTCGCCCGCCGAGCCGTAGGCCGCCCCCATGATATTCGTCACCGCCGCGTCCAGATCGGCATCCGGCATCACGATCGAGTGGTTCTTGGCGCCGGCGAGCGCCTGCACGCGCTTGCCGTGCGCGGCGGCGGTCTTATACACATGCTCGGCGACCGGCTGCGAGCCGACGAATGAGATCGCCTGCACACCCTCGTGCTCCAGCAGGCCGTTCACGACGTCATGCGCGCCGTGTACGAGATTGAACACGCCATCCGGCAGGCCGGCCTCGGCCAGCAGCTCCGCCAGGCGGCAGGCAAGAATCGGCGTGCGCTCCGACGGCTTCAGGATGAACGTATTGCCGCAGGCGATCGCCAGCGGGAACATCCAGCACGGCACCATCATCGGGAAGTTGAACGGCGTGATGCCGCCGACGACGCCGAGCGGATAACGGTACATCCCCGACTCGATGCCGGTGGCGATGTCGGGCAGTTGCTCGCCCATCATCAGCGTCGGCGCGCCAGCCGCGAATTCCACGCATTCGATGCCGCGCTGCACCTCGCCCTGTGCCTCGGCGTAGCTCTTGCCGTTCTCCAGCGTGATGAGCCGCGCCAGCTCGTCCCAGTGCGCGACCAGCAGCTGCTGGTAGCGGAACAGGATGCGCGCCCGGCGCGGCACGGCGGTGCGCCGCCAGCCGTCATAAGCCTCCGCGGCCGCCGCGACCGCCGCGTCCAGCGCGCCGCTCGTGGATAGCGGCACCCGCGCCAGCGTCTCGCCGGTGGCCGGGTTGGGCACGTCCAGCAGCTCCGCCTCGGGGCAGTCCGTCCATGCGCCGCCGATGTAATTTTTCAGTTGTCCGTATGCTAGCTCTGCGGTATGCGGCATAACAATAAGCGCCTCCTCTGGTTGTATCTGTGCTGATGGAACCCCCGACCGGGAGCGGCTAGGCGGTCCCGTCTTGACCGTAGCGTGCGAATGTCTCCAGCAGCAGCGGCCAGAATCGCTCCTGCCGCAGCCGCTCGGCGACATCGACGTTGGGCGGCCGTCCGGTGACGCCGCCGCGGTCGATGACCGTCATGCCGGCCGTGTATTCGCCTCGCGTCTCGATGACGACATTGAGATGGCGCGTCGTGAACAGCTCGGGATCGATGCAGTAGGCGACGCAGCACGCATCGTGCACCGGCGCGCCGTCCATGCCGTACACCGCCTTGTACGTCTGCGTGACGAAGGCGTACAGCTCGCTGACGAAGCGCGGCACGGCGCCCTCCAGCGCCGCCACCTCGGCGAGGAAGGCCGGCGTCGCCACCGCCTGATGGGTCAGCTCCAGTCCGACCATCGTCAGCTTGGCCCCGCTCTCGAACACGATGCGCGCCGCCTCGGGGTCGTTGTACAGATTGAATTCCGCGGCCGGGGTCTTGTTGCCGAAGTAGGCGCCGCCCATGACGACAATTTCTTCGATCCGCGCCGCGATGTCCGGGGCCTTGCGCAGCGCCAGCGCGATATTGGTCAGCGGTCCGACCGGGACGAGCGTCACGTCGCCCGCCGATTCGCGCAGCATGCGGATGATAAAGTCGACCGCATGCTCCGGCGCGAGCGCCCGGCGCGGCTGCGCCAGCACCGGGCCGTCCATGCCCGAGCTGCCGTGCACCTTGGACGCCGGCAGCCGCGGGCGCACGAGCGGCCCGCTCGCGCCGGCGCATACCGGCAGCGTCTCGGGCAGCCCCGCGACCTCGCATACCTGCAGCGCATTGCGCGCCGTCTTGTCGGCGTCCGCATTGCCGGCGACCGTGGTGATGCCCAGCATCTCCAGCGACGGGTGACCTGCCGCCAGCAGGATCGCAACCGCGTCGTCATGCCCCGGATCGCAGTCGAGGATGATCTTGCGCCGTACGTCCGTCATCAATGCGATACCTCCTTCGCCTGCGCGGCGCGCACGATCTGCAGCGCCAGCTCCACATCGGCCAGACCGTCCTCGCCCGGCGTGCGCAGCGGGACCCCGGTCGTGATCACCTCGTGGAAATGCAGCCATTCGTTGCGGAACGCCTCCTCGCAGGAGGCGACGGTTCGCGCTTCCACCGGCTTGCCGTGCTCCGTATGCCGGGATTGCACGACCGTCGGCACGTACTGGGCGTACGGATTTTTGAACGCGATGGTGACGATGCGCTCGCGCCCGTAGGCGACCACCTGCTCGTCCCACCAGGAGTAACCGGCCCACATGCCCATCTCCACCGCGCAGCGCCGGCCCTCGCCGTAGTCGAGCAGCGCGAGCAGCGCCTTGTCCGAGGGCGCATCGCTGTGCAGCACGCGCTGCGGCGCGCCGAGCAGTCCGCGCATCACCGCCAGGTCGTGGCTGCACAGCATGAGGAAGGACTGATACAGCGCGGCCAGGTCCTCGTAGCCCGCGCCCAGTCCGGCGCGCACGCTCGCCGCGACGCGCGCCTGCCCTTCCTTCAGCACCTCCGGCGGAATATCGCTTGCGCCCTCCAGCGTGTACATGGCGTCGCCGATGCGGAAGTCGCCGGCGAAATCATGCACGCGCAGCAGCCGCATGTCCGCCATTTCGCGAATCAGCTCGGCGGCGTACGCGTACCCGGGATCGTAGCGCTTCATGTAACCGACCATCAGCTGCACGCCCTTGCGCCGGGCCGTCTCCACCATGCGGCGGCCGTCGGCCGGATCGAAGCAGAGCGGCTTCTCCACCAGCACGTGGATGCCCGCTTCCAGCGCGGCCAGTACCGGGCCGGGATGGTCCATCGTCAGCACCGCGATGCAATCGAGCCCGCCCGCGCGGATCATCTCGGCGTAGTCCAAGTAACGGCGCTCCACGCCGTAGCGCTCGCCCATGGCGCGCAGCAGCTGCGGCGAGACGTCGCAGAGCGCGGCGAGTTCATACTGCGGCAGCTCGCTGAGGAACGGCAGATGCATAATCTGCGCGACTTTGCCGACGCCGACCACACCGACGCGTAATTTTTTCATCTCAATCCCTCCTTCTTCTGCCTGCTCCCACGTGCTATCCCTTGACGGCCCCTGCCGTCAAGCCGTCCACGAATTGGCGCTGCATCGCGACGAAGAGCGCGATTACCGGCGCGGTCACGATCGACAGCGCGGCGAAGTACAGCGTCCAGTCGGACGTGTATTGGAAAAAGAACTGCGTCATGCCCAGCGGCAGCGTCTGCAGCGCCACGTCGCGCACGAAGATCAGCGCCAGGAAAAACTCGTTCCAGAAATGCATCCCCTGGATGATCACCACCGTCGCCAGCGCCGGGCGCACGAGCGGCAGGATGACATGCGCGAACACCTGCAGCCGGTTCGCGCCGTCGACGAGCGCCGCCTCCTCGGGCTCGTGCGGGATCGACTTGAGGAAAGCGTGCAGCGTCACGATGCTGAACGCCAGCCCGCCCGCCGCATACGTCAGAATCAGCGCCAGGCGCGTATTGAGCAGGCCCATCTCCTTGACCGTCAGGAAGAGCGGGATGACCGTCGTCTCCGACGGAATCATCATGCTCGCCAGAAAAAGGGCGTACAACACGGTCACCCCGGGGAAGCGCAGCCGCGACAGCGCGTAGGCGGCCGTCGTCGAGACGACGAGCAGGATCGCCAGCGCGCTCACCGTGACGATGACGCTGTTCACCATGCGTGTGCCGATCTGCGCCATCTCCCACGCGCGGACGTAATTATCCCAGTTCAGCGAGGCCGGCAGGCCCCAGATATGGTTGTAGAATTCATTCGTTTCCTTGAAAGAGCCGAGGAATACCCACAGGATCGGATAGACCGTCAGCACCGAGAACAGCGCCAGAATGAGATAGGCCGCGCCGTTGCCCAGCCGTGCCCCTGCCCGCATGCCCATCTATCTCCCTCCTTCGCCGCCGCGGTTGAACGTCCGGGCGTAAACTAGGATCAGCACGGCAACCGTCAGGAACAGCAGGTAGCCCATCGCCGACGAATAGCCGAGGTTGCCCCGCTGGAACGCCTCGGACACCATGTGCGTCAGCACCACCTCGGTCGAATGGTTCGGTCCGCCTCCGGTCATGATGTAGATCAGGTCGAAGTTGCGGACGAACCCGCCGTTGAGCGCCAGGAATACGCTGATGAACGTAATCGGCTTCAGCAGCGGCAGCGTAATGGAGCGGAATCGCGCCCACGGCGACGCGCCGTCGACAATCGCAGCCTCGTACAGATCGGCCGGGATCGCCTGCAGACCGCCCAGGAACAGCACCATGTGGAAGCCCGCCCATTTCCATACCTCGACCGCCACGACGGCCCACAATGCCGTACTGGCGGAGCCGAGCCACGGATAGACCCAGTTCTCCAGCCCGAGCGCCTCGAGCCCGCTGGCGACGAGCCCGAACGACGGATTGTAGATCCACGCCCACAAGAGGCCCACGACGACATAAGAGAGCGTGACCGGCACGAACAGCGCCGTGCGGAAGAACAGGATGCCGCGGATTTTACGGCTCACGAGCAACGCCAGCAGCAGCCCGAAGACGTTTTTGCCGATCGTGATCGCCACCGCATACAGCGCGGTATTCCGGGCCGCCTGATGGAAGACGCTGTCCGAGGTGAAGGCCTTCACATAGTTGCGCCAGCCGACGAAGGTCATCGCCGAGAAGCCATCCCACTTGTGGAAGCTGATGTAGAGTCCGTAGAGGATCGGATACAGAATAAAAACGGCGAGCAGCAGCAGCGCCGGCAGCACGAGCGCGTAGCCCTCGACCGCCGTCCGCCGCGCGGCAGCGCCGCGCCGCTTGCCGGTGCGCAGGGCGCCTACTGCGCCGCGTGTCGTTTCCAGTTGTTTTGCCATAAGCACCTCGCGTGTCGCGGAGCCGCACAGGCGGCGGCCGTCTCCCGAGTCGGGAAGGCGCGCCGGCTGCTGTGCCGATCCGGTAATAGGGGGCTACTTCACATTCAATTGCAGACCGAGCGTCTCCGTCACATAGCGGACATTGTCCTGACAGCTATCGCGCGCCGGCTTGTCGGTGGCGTCCAGCTCGAGAATGACCAGCTTGTCGTAGCCGTGCTTGAGCAGCACCCGGGTCATGCCCGCCAGATCGACATGACCGTCGCCCAGCTCGCAGAAGGCGCGATAGCGGTCTGCACCCTGCAGCGCGGCCAGGTCGCCGCGGCAATCCTTGAAGTGCACGTGACCGACATGGGCGATGTACGTGTCCAGGATGTCCACCGGATCGCTGCCGCAGAGCAGCAGATGCGCCGGATCGACGCACAGGCCGACCAGCGACGTGTCCAGGATGTCCATCAGCCGGTCGAGCTGCTCGCGCGTCTCGATGAAGCAATCCATATGCGGATGGTAGACGGTGCGGATGCCGAGCCGGGCGGTGTAGGCGCCGATCGCCTCCAGCTTGTCGGCGAAGGCGCGATACTCCTCCGGCGCATGCGGCCGGAAGCGTGCCGCCGGTCCCCCGCCCATGATCAGCAGATCGGAGCCGTACGCCCGCAAGAGCCGCACGGTCGCCTGAATGACGGCCCATTCGTGCGGCCACAGATTCGGACGCAGCATCTCCGCGTTGACATACAGCCCCGCCAGCTTCATATCGTGATCCAGCTCGGCGTTGCTGAAGGCCGCGATCCGCTCCAGCATGTACACGTCGCTGTGCCGCGGCGGCAGCGCGACGCTGCGCTGCGTGATATAGCGGCGGCAGAAGTCATCGCTCATGCTGTCCTTGACCAGCGGCTCGTACCACTTGATGCCGGCCTCGGACAAGGTCTGGAAGGCCGTATCCATCTGACCGCTGAGATCCCAGGTGTTCAGGTGATAGCCGATGTCGAACAATTGCTTCGGTGTCATCATATCGCTCCTCTCGGCAAAGGGGCGGCGCCGCGTATGCGCCCCCCCGCCAAAATTATTCGCCGTAGACGTAGCCGTCGGCAACGAGTTGGTCATAAGCCGCCTGGATCGTCGCCGCCGCCTCTTCGGCGCTCACCATACCGCCGGCGATGCCTTGCAGCGACGAGGCGATCGCATCCTTCACTTCGACCGGCCAGATCCAGTCGAGGAAGCGAACCGTATTATCATAGTGGCCCTGGAGATCCTGCGCGATCGGCTCGTCCGACAGCGTCACGCCCTCGATCGAGGCGAAGATCGGCTTGTAGATGCCGAGGTACTGATCGGCGACCTCGGGACGCGTCAGATATTCCATTAGCTTGATCGCGTATTCCTGATTGTCGTCCTTGATATTGCTGCTTACGCAGATGCCGTAGTCCGGTCCGCCGCCGTGCTTCGGATCGCCGATGGTATCCGGCAGCTTGGGGAATTCGAAGGCTCCGTATTCGAAATCGGTCACATTGTCTTGCAGCCACGACAGCTCCCACGTGCCGCCGTAGTACATCGCCGCCTGCTGTGAGGCGAAGGCGCTGCGCATGCCGTCCGTGTCGACGGTGAGCGTATTGCCGTCAATGATGCCGTCTTCGACGAACTGACCGACCAGGCGCAGCGCCTCGACATCGGCTTCGTCGGTGAATTTCGTCTCGCCGCTCAGGTTGGACTCGGTCTTGCCGACGGAGTCGCCCGACGTCTGCGCCAGTGTCTCCATGAGCCACATCGGCCAGTACCAGGCGTTTTTTCCCTGATGAATGACCGCCATATGACCCGCTTCCTTGACAGCCTCGGAGACGGTCAGCAGCTCCTCGTACGTCGTCGGCACTTCGAGTCCGAGCTCGGCGAACAGATCCTTGTTGTAGTAGAAGGTCGAGGTCGACATCGTCGCGATCGGGATGCCGTACACCTTGCCGTCGCGCGAGTAGGCGTTCAGCGCCGACGGATCGATGCGGTCCTTGAACGGTTCGATGTCGGCCGTGATGTCCTTGAGGATGCCTTTGTCGATGAAGGTCGTATTGGTCGGATTGGCCGCGCAGGCGACCATGTCCATGTATTCGCCGCCCAGATTGGCCGTCATCATCCGCGTCACCTGATCGGCGACCGGTCCCTGCGCGTCCCAGGTCACCGACTTGACCTCCGGATTCTCGGCGATGAAGCCGTCCAGTACCGTCTGCTCAATCTCCTTCTGATTATCGGCGCGCGCGCCCAGCGCATCGCTCGCCGAGCCGCCGAATACCTTCAGCTCGACCGATCCTTCGACTGCCGTCGACTCCCCGTTGCCCGCAGTGTTATTCGCGCCGCCGGCATCGTCGCTGTTGCCGCCGCTTGTGCCGTCATTGTTGCCGCCGCAAGCGGCGAGCAGCAGCATCGCAGCCGTTACCATTGCCGCGAGTGCCGCCTTCTTGCGAACCGCTTTCTTGCCCCCTGCCGTTTGGCTTGCCCCATTACGCTCTTCCAACATCCCTGGTCCCTCCTCGGATATGGTTCATTTATGCCAAGCGCCTCGCGGCGCCGGTCACCGCTCATCAGGCCTGCTGTTCGCACAATTTGAGCGCTGTCCTGTACAGCAGCTCCGTGCCGTAGGCCACGTCTTCTTCGCTGGCGAATTCCTGCGGATTGTGGCTGATGCCGCCCTTGCAGCGGACGAAGATCATGCCGTAGCGGCAATAATGCGACATCGCCAGCGCGTCGTGGAACGGCCCGCTCATCAGCTGCGGCACGCTGCCGCCGAGCTCCTCGACCGACTCCGCGATCGCCGACATGATCGCCGGATCACAATAGCGCGGCTCGCTGTTCGTATCCTCGCGGATCGTATAGGTCAGGCCATGCTCCTTGCAGATGCTGTCGATGCTGTCGTACAGCTCCCGCTCCATCGCTTGCCTGCGAGCCAGGTCGATGTCGCGCAGATCGACGGTGAAGCGCACCTTCTCGGGAATGATATTGCGCGAGTCGGGGAACACATTCAGCGAGCCGACCGTCGCCACCGACGGCGTCGTCTTGTCGCGGGCGGCGAGGCTGTGCAGCACGGTGACGATGCGCGCCGCGCCGGCCAGCGCGTCCCGGCGCATGTGCATCGGCACCGAGCCGGCATGTCCGGCATAGCCCTGCAGCTCGACGGTGAGCCACAGCGGGCCCGAGATGCCGGTCACAATGCCGGCCGGACAGTCCAGCGCCTCCAGCACCGGGCCTTGCTCGATGTGCAGCTCCAGGTACGCGCCGAGCCGCCCGGGCGGGTAACGCGATTCGGCGAACCTCGCCGGGTCGCCGCCGAACGCCAGCAGCGCCTCGCGGCGCGTCACGCCGTCCCGGTCGGTGCGCTCG
The DNA here is from genome assembly GCF_014705605.1 of Paenibacillus sabuli. Taxonomy (GTDB): domain Bacteria; phylum Bacillota; class Bacilli; order Paenibacillales; family Paenibacillaceae; genus Paenibacillus_D; species Paenibacillus_D sabuli. Next base: position 21,825 of record NZ_JACXIZ010000028.1, on the reverse strand, counting down.
AGCTCGCCTTCCTCCAGCATGCCGACCAGTCCCCGCGAGCCGAACAGCCCCTTATTGAAGCGGGTGCCCTCCTCGTCGCAAAAAGCCGCGACCTCGATCGGCACCGCCGGCCGAATGCCTTGCTCGCGCATCGTCTGCACCGCCTCGATCGCGCCGACGACGCCGACGATGCCGTCGAAGCGCCCGGCGTAAGGCTGCGTATCGATATGCGAGCCGAGCATGACCGCCGGCGCCTCGGGGTCCGCTCCCGGCAGACGTCCGATCAGGTTGCCGAAGGCGTCGATTGCGGCCGTCATGCCGGCCTGCTCCATCCATCCCTTCACCAGTTGCACCGCCGCGCGGTCTTCTTCGCTCAGCGCCAGACGACAGACGCCGGTGTCCCCCAGCTTGCCCAGCTCGGCGAGCTCCATGATGCGGGCGTAGACACGCCCTCCGTTTATCGTCCTTTGCTGCATCGTCGCCCCTCCGTTTGCTCTCAGGTATGAGGCTGAGTATACGGGCATGGCGCAGCTTCGGCATTAGACAACCTGTCACATCTCGCAACGTGCGGCGGTCGACTCGCAGGCCTCGTAATGGCTTACATGATCGCTGCCGAGGCGGCCCCGAAGCGGCGCAGCGCCGGATCGGCCTAGTATGGACAGATTGTCCACTGGCAACGAACCACTCTTTCAATATTTTATATTTTGGTGTACGATAATCTCACATTGCGAAACAAAAAATAACTTTGACATCCTAGAAGAAGGAAGCGATGATCATGCAGACTTCAACGTTAACGGTGCAGGACATTGTAAGAAGGCCGATCTTTCAAGGGGCTGTCATATTCGCCAACGACAAGGCGCTGGAGCGTATCGTCAAGTGGGTGCACGTGATGGAGGTCACCGAGGTCGGCCATTTGCTGAGCGGCCAGGAGCTGATTCTATGTACGGGGATCGGCTGGCAGGACGACGAGGAGAAGAGCGCTTCCTTTTTGCAGCAGCTGATTCGCTGCGAGGCGGCGGGACTATGCGTCGAATTGGGGACGTATACCAAGAAGCCGCTGGAGCGCATGAAGCGCATGGCGATGGACGCTGATTTTCCGCTCATATTCTTTTACCATGAAGTGCGATACATCGACATCACGCGCGAGTTGCACACGCACCTGATCAATGCGCAGTATCAGATGAACGCCGAGCTGTCGCAGTTCGGCCAGCGGCTCGACAGCCTCGCCCTCTCCGGCAAAGGCATGGCCGCGCTGCTCGGCGAGCTCCAGCGCACCGTGCGGGCCCAGGTCGTCTATCGTCGCAGCGACGACGTCGGCGCACAGCCGTACTGCGCGCCGCCGGTTCCCGGGCGGACGCGGGCTGCGGCGCTGGCCGCACGCGCTTTTGATGGGCAGCACGATACGGCCGCGCAGGCCGATGTCCGCACCGACCAGGTCATCTGCCGGACGATCGCCGTCATGGACCGCCAATTCGCTCAACTGGCGCTGCTGGCGGACGCCGATCGGCCGCTCGGCGCCTTCGAGCAGCAGGCGCTGGAGCGCTGCGCGTCCGCGGTCGCGCACGAGCTGCTGCGCACGCTCTACAACGAGGAGAAGCGCAAGCTGTCCGAGCACCAATGGGTCGGCGCCTGGCTGAAGGGAACGATCGGTGCGCGCGATCTGGCCGAGCAGGCCGCGCTGCTGCCCGGCTATCGGCCCGACTGCGTCAAGACGGTCATCGTAATTGAACCACAGAGCGCCGCTGCCGATCTGCCGGACTTCGAGAGCAGCGCCTTGCAGCGCCAGCTGATGGCGCGCCGCCTATTCGACAAGCACGGGTACACGCTGCTGCCGGAATGGCGGGAAGGCCGCATCGTCTACGTCGTACTCGCGCGGCGCCAGACGCCGGATTCCGCAGACGACGCACGCCGGCTGATGGACGAGCTCCGCGCGCTCGACGCCGCCAGTCCCGCTCCGCTGTACGGCCCATTGTACGCCGTGGGACCGTCCTTCACCGCGCCGGAGTCGCTGCCTGCCAGCTACGAAGCGGCGCTCAGGTCGCTCGATATCCGCCATGCCAGCGGGGTTGTCGACAGTCCGCTGTACCGCGACCTTCACATCTATCGAATGGTGCATCAGTTGCAGCGCAATCCGGTCTTCCAGACCTTCTGCCGGGATTACGTGACACCCGTGCTCGACCACGACCGCGAGCACGGCGGTCAGCTCTACGCTACGCTGCGCACGCTGCTGGAGCTGTCCGGCGCCAAAAACGAAACCGCCAAAGCGCTGTTCGTCGTGCGACAGACGCTCTACCACCGAATCGACAAGCTGAAGGAACTGCTCGGCGAGGACTTCCTGCTGCCGCCCAAGCGTTCGGCCATTGAATTGGCCGTCCATGCGCACGAATATGCCAGCCGGCCGCCGCTTGGGGGCGCACAATGATCAAAGGCCTGTACTTGTCGGGCCGGCTATGTTTTCAAGGCGAAACGGCTGCAAAAAAAGGCTGCTGCGAACATCAAGGTCCGCAGCAGCCGAAAAAGAATTGGTCTTATCTCAAGTCGCCGGTGGCTTATGCCTCGCCCAGCGACGGACGCGAGGCGACAGCCTCCTGCTCGCCGGCGCCCTGCTCCGCACCTGCCGGAGCAGGCGCGGGCGTCTGCGCCATGCGCAGCGGGATCTCCTTGAGGAAGAGCACCAGCACGAAGGCCACGGCGAGCAGACCCGTACCGGCCAGGAACACCGTCGTCAGCGCATCGCTGAGCGCGCCCCGCAGCATCGCGATCATCTGTGTGACGACCGACTGCAATTGCTCCGGCACGGCGGCCTGGAGCTGCTCCAGCTCCGGCTTGTTGAGCAGCAGCTGAGGATTCATGAACGGCGCCAGCTGCTCGGCTGCGGCCGGATCGACGGCCGATGGATCGATGCCGCTGCTGGCCGCCGCCTCCGTCAGATTGGCGGTGAGACGCGAGGTCATGACCGAGCCCATGACGGCGATGCCGATCGTGCTGCCCATGTTGCGGAACAGCTGCGACGCGGCCGTGACGACGCCGAGCTCCGAGGACGGCACGGCATTCTGGGCTGCCAGCGTGAAGACCGGCATGCCGAAGCCGAGGCCGAGCCCGAAAACGATCATGCTCGCAATCGCGAACGGAATGTTATCCATGAAGGCCATCATGACCATGCCGATCATCATGATCAGCATGCCGAGGATGGCGAAGCGCTTGTACTTGCCCGTCTTGGTCATCCAGCGGCCTGTCAGGGCGCTGAGCACGATCATGCTGATCGACATCGGCATCGTCACGTAGCCGGAGTACGTCGGCGATACGCCCTCGACGCCCTGCACGAAGAACGGCAGGTAAATCAGCGCGCCCAGCATGCCGGCCCCCATCAGGAAGCCCGCCAGATTGGAGATGGTGACGATGCTGTTGCGGAACAGCGACAGCGGCATGACCGGGTTCGCCACCTTGCGCTCGACGAAGATAAAGATGATGACGCTGATCAGCGCGCCGCCGAACAGCCCGAGAATTTGCGGCGAGAGCCATTCATACTCGGAGCCGGCCCACGTGAAGCCAAGCAGCAGCGGCACGATGGCCAGGGTCAGGAACAGCGAGCCCCAGTAATCGACGCGTTCGCCGACTCTGCGCTCCGCCTTCGGGAACAGCTTGGCAATCAGGGCAAAAGAGACGAAGCCGAGCGGCAGGAAGATCCAGAACAGCCACTCCCAATTCATGTGGTCGACCATCCAGCCGCCGAGCGTCGGTCCGAGCACGCTCGATACGCCGAAGGTGGCCATCAGCATGCCGGTCCACTTGGCCCGCTCGCGCGGGGGGAACAAGTCGCCCACGGCGGTCACGGCACTGGCCATGATGATGCCGCCGCCCAGTCCCTGGATGCCGCGATAGATAATCATCTGCGTAATCGTGCCTGAGGTGCCGCAGAGCAGCGCGCCGGCCATGAACAAGATGATGCCCGACAGCAGGAACGGCTTGCGTCCGTAGATGTCCGACAGCTTGCCGACGAGAATCGTGGCGATCGTCGAGGTCAGCATGTAGATCGTGATGACCCATGCATAGTGATCCATGCCGTTGAGCAAGGCGGCGATGCGCGGCATCGCCGTGCTGACGATCGTCTGGTTAATGGCTGCAAAAAACATGGCCGACATGATCGCGACCATAATCAATACCTTTTGGCGTTGCGCTAAGTGTTCGATGAAAATCTACTCCTTTTCTATCCGATTTACAGCGTCAATCATTTGCCCAAAAATCCGCTTGAGATGCGCGATGTCGGTCTCCGGCAGCTGCTCGAAAAGCCGTCCGTACAATGCCTGATGCTTCTCCTCCATCGCATCCTTCAGCGTTCGGCCTTGCGGGGTCACCGCCAGATAGACAACGCGGCGGTCGTCCTGATCGCGATTGCGCACGACGTAGCCGCGCTCGATCAGCTTATCCGCCAGACCGGTGACTGCGCCGGGCGTGACCTGCAGGCATTCGGCCAGCTCGGCAACCTTTTGCTTTCCTTTCTGGACCAGCGCATGCAGCATGCGATAGTGCGTGACAGACAAGCCGGTATCGTTGTCGCGATTCCACGCGTCGCCGACTTTTTTCATTAAGCTCTTGAACAACGTATGAATTTCATGCGACTGCTCATGATAAGGCATGTCACCCTTGTCATCTCCCTCCGTACATTAGCCAAAAAAATCGCGGCCGATCCAAAGTCGACCATAAAACTTTACAATCAATTATTTTAGCGAAAATTAGTTTAGTACTAATTTATTTATGCATAAAATATACGCCCTTCAAGGCGTCGTGTCAATCACTCAGCAGGTCAATGAAGGTTCATCTAACCGCTTACATCTTTCTTTTTCGTTAAAATACGCTCGCAAGCTCGTTAAGAGGTGAGATTAGCATCGTCCCGTGTCCCTAGCGACGATGCTGCGCGCGGTATTGGCGCGGTGTGAGGCCGGTTTTGGATTTGAAGAGACGATTGAAGAACGACAGATCGCGGTATCCGGAGAAGTCGGCGACGGCGGCAATCTTGTGACCGCCCTCCGCAAGCAGCCGGCATGCCAATTCGATGCGATGCGCATGGACGTAGCTCGTGAACGGCATGCCGAGCCGCTCCGCGAAGCGGCGCCGAAAATGGCGCTCGCTCACGCCGGCCGCATCCGCCAGCGCCTGAACCGTGTAAGAGACGTGCGGCTCGCGGGCGACCAGGCGCGCCGCCTCATCGATGCGCGAGGCGAGACTCGGGACGCCGCGCACGACCGGCGCGTCTGTCGCCGCCTCCCTGCCGCCATGGCGCTCTCCTGCGGATGCAACGCCGGATGTCGAGCCGGAAGCCAGGCCGGGCGCCGAGCCCACCGGCGAGCCGGATGCCGAATCCGGCGCATCCGCCGCGGCACGCCGCAAATAGACGAGCACCCGCACGAGGCTGGCAATCATCATTGCCTCGAAGCCGGGTCGCTTGGACGCAAACTCCTCCAGCAGGTCCCGAAACACCCGCCCCGCAAAGCCATCTTCGTCGCGCGCGTGCAGCCAGCCTTGCTCCGGATAGGCCGCAGGCGTCAGCGGCGCCATGCCGGGTTCGCTCCCGTATGCCGGCGTCAGGCGCTCCAGCAAGCGGCCGTCGAACAGGCAGTTGTGCACAATTAAGCGGCCCCCGTCTCCTCCTGCCGCAGCCGGGCGAAAGACGTGCGAGACCCCGAGCGGCAAATAAAACAGATCGCCGCGCGCGACCGGCATCCGCTCTTCCTCAATATAGTGAAAGCCGCGTCCTTCGCTTACATAATTCAACTCGATGAATTCGTGGCGATGCTGCTCCAGCTCGAAGCTCTCCGTCATCCGGTTGACATGCAGCGGCAACGGAGTATTCAGATAGAGCTCCCGCGAAGTCGTGATAATCGTTCGTTTGACCCCCATATGCCTTGCCCTCTTCCCTTCCCTGGCTTCGATGACTGCTCAATTTCGCTGCACCATAGCCGAATTGCCGCCACATCATGTCCGAATCGTCTTAGAATTATCCGTTCTCTACACTTTATAATGAAAGCGATTGCCCTGCAACCCGCAAATGCGGGAACAGTCGGCTACTTCTCGTGACAGAAGGGATGGAGATGCAAGATGTGGCAAGGGAAATGGATATGGGACAACGGTGCGCCGAGCCCGCGCAATGGGTGGCATTGCTTCCGCCAAAGCGTACGGCTGGAGCAGCCCGCGCCAGATGCGCGGCTGCGGATCACCGCCGACTCCCGGTATGTGCTGTACGTCAACGGCACGCTCGTCGGACGCGGCCCGGTACGCTCGTGGCCCGAGCAGCTCAGCTATGATGAATATGAGGTCGGCCACCTGCTGCGGCCCGGCGCGGACAATGCGATTGCCGTGCTGGTCACGCATTACGGAATCTCGACCTTCCAATACTTGCGCGGCCGAGGCGGACTGCTGGCGGAGCTGCTGAGCGCGACGGATGACGCGCAAGGCGCTGCCGCCCAGCCCGGCCAGGACGCGGCGCGGCGCTCGCCTCGCGTGCTGGCCTCGACGGACGAGGACTGGCGCACGCAGGTCCACGCCGGCTACGATGCGCATACCTCGCGCATCTCGTGCCAGCTCGGCTTCACCGAGCGCTTCGACGCCCGCGCGCTGAACGATGACTGGACGAAGCCCGGCTTCGACGACAGCAGCTGGGAGAAGGCCCGCACGCTCGGACCCGCCGGCCTGTCGCCCTGGGGCATGCCGGTGCCGCGCGACATCCCGTACCTGACCGAAGAGCCGGTACGGGCAGTGCGCGTGGAGCGGCTGCGCTTCACGCGGCCGATCGCCTGGGCGGCGGTCGTCGACGTGCGCAGCCTGTTCGCCCCGGAGAGCGCCGCTCATGCCAACAACATCCAGCTCGTCGGTCTGCTGGCCGCGCGCATCCATCTGGCCGGCCGCGGCACGCTGACGATCGGCTCCGTCGACGACGGGCGCCTGCCGCTGCGCGTCACGGTCGACGGCGTCGCGCCGCCGGAGGCCGCCTGGTCCGGCGAGAGGCCGGAGCGCTACGCGGCCGTACCGCTGGAGGCGGGCGAGCATCTGATCGTGCTGGACGTCAGCGGTCAGACGCACGGCCACGGCTATCACATCGCCTTCGACAGCGACGTGCCGCTGCGTGTGCGAGCGCTGGACGACGAGAGCGATAGCGCCTTCACGGCGATCGGCCCGTTCGATACCGTCGAGGTCATCGACCATCAGCAGACGCGGGAGCTGCGGCGCGGGCATCCCGCCTACGCCCGCGCTGCGGCAGCAGCTTCAGTGGAAGAGCTGACCGCCCTATCCGATTGGCTCGCCCCGGTGCCGCCCGCGCTCGTCAATCTGGAGGACACATTTACCCACGCCGTATGGACCAGCGAGGCGCGCGAGCTGCCGGTCCCCCACGAGCTGCAGCTCGCGCTCGCGGCCGGTCCGGACGGCGCAGCGCTGCCGCTGGAGCCGGGCGCGGACACCGAGCTGATCGTCGACTTCGGCCGTGAGCTGACCGGCTATCTCGCCTTCGAGATCGAGGCCGAGGCGGGTACGACGCTGGACTTGTACGGCTTCGAATACATGCGGCGCGGCTGGCTCCAGCATACCTATCAATTGGATAATACGATGCGCTACGTCACCGCCGAGGGTCGCCAGCGCTATGTCTCGCCGATCCGGCGCGGGCTGCGCTATGTGCAGATCGCCGTACGCGGCGCGCAGCGGCCGCTGCGGCTGTACGACCTGCAGCTGCGTCTCAGCACCTATCCGGTCGCCGAGCTCGGCCGCTTCCAATCGAGCGACGCGCTGCTTGAGCGGATCTGGCACATTAGCCGCGAGACGACACGCATGTGCATGGAGGATACGTTCGTCGACTGTCCAGCCTTCGAGCAGGTATTCTGGGTCGGCGACGCGCGCAACGAAGCGCTGGTGAGCTACTACGCCTTCGGCAGCAGTCCGATCGTCGAGCGCTGCCTGCGGCTCGTGCCGGGGTCCGCCTTCCAGTCGCCGCTGTACGCCGATCAGGTGCCCAGCGGCTGGAACAGCGTCATTCCGAACTGGACGCTGTTCTGGGTGACCGCCTGCCGCGAATACTACGACTATACCGGCTCGCTCGCCTTCGCCCGCGACATCTGGCCGCAGATGCGGGCGGCACTGGAAGCGTTCCTGGGGCGGCTGCAGCCGGACGGCCTGTTCGTCCATCAAGGCTGGAACCTGCTGGAGTGGGGCAATTTCGAACAACCACGGGACGGCATCGTCACGCCGCAGAATATGTTCCTCGTCAAGGCGCTGCGCGACGCCGCCTACGTTGCGGAGGCGGTGCAGGATCAGGAGGACGCCGCGCGCTACGTGGCTGAGGCGGATAAGCTGCGCGAATGCGTCGACCGACTGCTGTGGGACGAGTCGCGCCAGGCCTATGTCGATTGCATTCGCCCGGACGGCTCGCTGTCGCAGACGATCAGCATGCAGGCGCAGGTCGTCGCGCTGCTATGCGACATCCCGCAGGGCGAGCGCGCGGCTCGGCTGGCGCGCTATCTGGAGCAGCCGCCGGCGGCATTCGTGCAGATCGGCAGCCCGTTCATGTCCTTCTTCCTGCATGAGGCGATGGCGCGGCTCGGACGCTATGATCTGCTGGCGGACGACATCCGGCGCAGCTACGGCGTCATGGTCGAGCATGACGCCACGACCTGCTGGGAGGTGTTCATCGGCAGCAGCATCTCGCCGGAGCAGCGCGCGGACGGCCTGGAAGAGGCGCAGCTGCCGGAGCTGGTGCGGGACGGCCACCCGTCCCCGCCGACGCGCAGCCACTGTCACGCCTGGTCGGCCGGCCCGGCGTACTTCCTGGGCGCCTACGCGCTCGGCGTGCGCGGACTGACGCCGGGGTGGACGCGCGTGGCAGTGCAGCCGCAGCTGTGCGGACTGACGCGGGCGCGCGGCGCCGTGCCGCTGCCGGGCGGCGGATGCATCGACGTCGAGTGGCAGGCAGACCTGGCGACCGGACGCTTCTACCTGCGGGTCGAGGCGCCGCAAGGAGTCGAGCTCGACATCGCCGCCCCGGACGATCTGGAGCTCGTGCTGCGCGAGCTTAGGATCGGTTATTAATTTGAACCTCAACAGCTATCAGACTATCTGAACGTACGGGATTGACAGTTTCAAGACCAGCGCACAAAGGGAGCCGAGGGCCGGCTCCCTTTGTGCATATTGTTTTAGGCGAGTATCGCCAATTTTACCCAATCAATTTGCGCATGCCCGAAGCTCTGTCATCCCCCGCGATCCAGCAAGCCGTATTTCGACTTGATCCGCTCCAGCTTCTCCAGCATCGTCTGTGAAAGCACGAACAGGAAGACGACCGTCGCGACGGCATGTACGAGATCAAAGCCGATCGCCGAAGCGTATGCGGCCAGCAGCGCCTCCCATGAGAACTCGGCCGAGAACATCAGCAGGCTGCCGATGTTGATCACGCCGCCGTACAGCACGTACGTGGCCGCCCCGCCAAATACGCATAACGAAAGCTTGCTCCGGCTCAGCCTGCCCTTGCGGAACAGCACCCCGGCCAGATAGCCGATGATGCCGAAGCAAAACATCTGCCATGGCGTCCAGGGGCCCTGGCCAAAGAAAAAGTTGGACACGAAGCCGCTCAGCACCCCAACCAGAAAACCCGCTTCCGCGCCCAGCGATACACCCGCGATAATGACGATCGCAACAACGGGCTTGAACTGCGGGAGCATGAAGAAGGCGGCCCGCCCCGCCACCGCGATGGCGGACAATACCGCGATGACGATGAGCTCGCGCGCTTGCGGCGCCCTTCGCTCGAATACGAGCAAGAAGGGAAGCAGCGCATAGGTGATGATCAACAGGCTGATAAAATAGTATTTGCGGTCATTCAACGAATAGACGCCGTACAAAATCGTCAACGGAATCGCGACTACGATCAAGACGGCGGCAATCACCGTCCGGTAGCGGCCTAACCGGGTCGACATTGCTTGATCACATCCTCTATCGTGATCGCTTGCGGGTAAAGATGCCGTGCCATCCGATTCGCTGAAGTCGTATAGAAGCGATTGCCCGCAAAGAAATTCCTCGTCTCGCGGGCCGTCACAATCCCCCCGTCGAAAAACAATCCGCATCGATCGGCATGGCTTGCGCAAAATTCAAGATCATGGGACACCATGACGATGGTTATCCCCTTGTCGTTCAGTTTCTTCAAGATCGCGGCCAGCTTCGTTTTGAAAAACGCGTCCAGTCCCTTGGTCGGTTCGTCGAGCAGCAGCAACCGGGGCTCCAGCAGCAGCAGTTTCGCCAGCGCGGCCCGTTGCTGCTCGCCGCCGCTCAAATCGTACGGGTGCCGCCCCAGAACAGCGCCCAGCTCCGCGAGCTCGACGACCTCGCTAATCCGCCGCTCCTGCTCCGCTTTGGTCGCGCCCGTGGCGGCGCGCATTTCCCGAAGCTCGAGCTCTACGCTTTTTCGCACAAATAGCTGCTGCGGGTTCTGCGGCAGCAGCGCCATGGGGCGAGACACTTCAGCGTGCATGATTTTCCCGCGATACGGCTTCCGCACGCCGGCCATCAGCGTCAACGCGGTCGTCTTGCCGGTGCCGTTGCCCCCGACGATGCTGTACCACTCCCCCTCCAGGACGTCGAGGGACAGATCCTTCACGACATCCGGCGCGGTCTTGGCATAGCGGTACCACACCTCCCGCAGCTGCAACGCGGTCTTGGGCGTCCGTTCAGGATCGGACCGGCGCCCGGGCACAGGCGCTCCGGGTCGCACATGCCCTCGCGCGGCCTGTGAGACGCGCTGCCGGCCTTCGTTGACGGTGAGCAGGCAGCCGCCTTCCGGCTGCAACGCTTTGCCGATCTGCATCGCCGCCGGCATCGCGAGGCACATCGGGTGATCGAGTCGATAGAGCGTATCGCCGACACTACGGGGCGGGCCGTCGGCGATGATGCGCCCCCGACCCAGGACGACCAGCCGGTCGCTGCGGTCCAGCACCTCCTCCAGCCGATGCTCGGACAGCACGACCGTCGTACCGAGATCCCGGTTGATGCGCTTCAAGGTTTCCAAAAACTCCACTGCCGCAATCGGGTCCAGCATCGCCGTCGGCTCGTCCAGAACGAGCACGGACGGCTGCATCGCCATGACGGAGGCCAGATTCAGCATTTGCTTCTGCCCGCCCGAGAGTGCGCCTACCTTGTGATGAAACCAGTCCTGTATGCCAAAAAAACTGGCCATCTCGGCAACGCGCAGCCGGATCGTCGGGGTGTCGAAGCCCAGGCTCTCCAGACCGAAGGCCAGCTCGTGCCATACTTTGTCCGTGACAATCTGGTTATCCGGATTTTGCAGCACATACCCGATCTCGGCGGCTTGGCGCCTCGGCTCGACATGCGCCAGCGTCATCCCCTCGTAGCAAATGTCGCCCTCTCGCGCCCCATGCGGCGTCAATCCCGACTTCAGATGGCGCAGCAGGGTGCTCTTGCCCGAGCCCGACTTCCCGCACAGCGTCACAAATTCGCCGTGCCGAATGGATAACGAGATGTCATCCAAAACGCGGCTCGGCTGGTCCGGGTAAGAAAAACTTAAATGCTCGATTCGATACGCTTCCACCTTCGTTCCTCCTGAATCGTAAGGATAACCGGCAACAGACAGAATAGCAGATAGGCGACCAGCGCCGCTGTGCGAAATACGGAAGGCTCGGCGGTGCGGATCGACGGGAAAAAGCGCATCGCATTCATCCCCAGAGCGGCCCCGGTCAGAACGATTGCCATCAGAATCGCCATCCCGCCTAACATCGCCGCATCTCTGCGGTCAAGGCGGAACAGCGAGAAGCTGGTCCGCCCCGGCAAGCCGTACCCTCGCGATTTCATCGAGTCGGCCGTCTCGATCGCATTTTCGAGCGCCCAGGTCGTCAGGATCGACAGGATGCGCATGCCGTTTTTCGCACGCTGCAGCCAGCTCCCCTGCGAGACATCCCGCCCGATGCCTTTTTGCGCGAGCGAGATTTCGCGCGCCTTGTCCGCATACCGCGGGACGAAGCGGAGCACCATGGAGAAAAGCAGTGAGAACGCCGGCAGCACGCGGCCGAACAAGTAGATGATTTTGTCGGAGGTCATCACCGCATTCACGCAAGAAAACCACAGGATGACCGTCACGAACATGACTGCCGCCGACGCCCCGTACAGCACCGACTCCAGGGTCACAGGGTTGCCGCTGTCCAGGTAAAACAAAATGGTCACGCCTTGATGGTTGAACAGCGGGTTCCAGATCGCCATCAGCAGCAGGACGGGCAGCATATAAAGCGTATTGAACACCCAGCCCGTCCGCCCTTTGACCAGTACAGAATAGGAAAATGCGCCAAGCAGCGACAGCGCTTGAAAGAGCGGATGCGTGAAAAACATGCTGCAGCCGATGACGGCAGCAAAATAGGCAAAAAGCACGGCCGGGTGCAGGCTTGCAAAGCTGTTCCGCTTGCTCATCTTCCGCCCGCGACCGCCGATCCGCCGATGTCCCGGCCCAGATCGCACGTATACACCCACTCGATCCGGTCGCCGGGCTCCAATTGGTACCGGCTTGCGCCGTAGTTGGGAAACCAGTCGTTCACCTTATACATCCAGCCGCTCAGTTCGCCGCAATCGAACTCGTAAAGATTGTGGATGCCTTCCACATAATGACTGTTGTAAATCGGCGTCATCTCGAATTCCATGTGGATTTTGCTTGCCTTCATCTCTCTGAGCAGCACATCAAACACCGATTCGCCTTCGTAAAACGTCACCGTCTGCTCGGCATAGATGACGCCGTCGCCCGGCAGCACCTCCAGCTTGTCTTCGTCAAGCAGGTCGAGGTTGTTCAGAATCGTCTTCGCCGTGACCGACAACGTGGCCGTGCGCGCTTTCGCTTTGTCGACTTCGACCTCCTGCCACTCCACCGGCTCCGGCTTGCCTTCCGGCACCGGGTCCGTCAGGTAGCGGTCCTTGTCCCCTGCCGAGGCCTGCGTCTGAGGCTCGGTCTGATTGTCCTCCTGGCCCGCCGCGGGCGATTGCTCGGACGGCGGCGCTGCCGCGTCATCCGGTTGGGGCGCAGCCGGGCGCTCCGGCTCCAGGCCGCCCGAGGACGGCGGTTCGCTCGCCGGCCTGCCCGGTGCCGCCGGTTCGCCGCGCCCCGGCTCTGCGCCGGTGTCAGGCGCTTCCTCAACCGGGGGCGACTCGGCTGCGGGCACTGCGGCGCTCGGCTCCTCTTCGGACGCCGAGACCGCCCCGCTCGACTCCGTCGGAATTGCGGGCGCTGCGGATTCGGATGATTCGGATGCTGCGTCTGCAGGCGCCGATGATTCCGGCTCAGGTGCATCGGCCCCCGGCGCATCAGCTCCGGCCTCATCGGACGCCGGGGCTTCGCCTGCCGCCGGCCTCTCGCCGTCCGACGCTTCGCCTGACGCTCCTGCTGCTGGCACACCGTCGGACCGCTCTCCCGCTCGCTGCGGGTCCGCGGTCGATCCTGCATCCATCGCCGGCGACGGCTCTTCCTGTGCCTCCTGTGCTACCAACGGAGCTTCATGAGGCATCGAGGTCTCAGCCTCAGCCGCCTCGCCCGCCTGGTGCCCGTCCTCCAGCGGCACGACCTCGTCCCGATTGCCCAACAAGAAGGTCGCCACAAGCAAAACCGCAATTGCTGCGGCGAGGATAAGCAGAGACTTCTTCTTCATGTGTCTACCTCCTCGTCAGGAAGGCGGCGGCGGTCGCGGTCGCTCCGGTCCGGTCGGTCATGTCGTAGAGCCGGTTGCCGCCTTCCGCGAAGCGCCGGTAAGCCACCAGCGCATACATCGCCTGGTCCGTCGCCATCGGGTCAACCGCTCCCGGCGCCGCCCCGCCATTGCCTGCTTCCCCGGTCCGGATGTGATAGAATCCGCCGTCCGGCGCGGCATAGCCAAGCAGCGCATCGAGCACCGAGCCGCCCTGCTTCACAAAGCGCGGGTCGACTGCCGCATCGATGCCCAGTCCGGAGAGCGCCACGACGACCTGCGCTGCGCTCTCCGCGTTCAGGGCGCCCCAACTGCGGTAACCCCCGCTGCTGTCCTGGGCCGCCGCCAGCCAGGCGAGCCCCCGATCCGCAGCCGCGCGCACCTCCGGGCGCTCCGTGTAGTACGGGGTCAGCCCCTGGATCGCCATCGCCGTCATATCCGGGTCCGGCGTCACGGGGTCTGCGCCCAGCGCCCAGCCGCCGCCGTCGATCTCGCGTTCCAGGATGAACGCAATCAGGCGTGCTCTCGTCGTCTGTTCCTTGACGCCGGCATCGATCGGAATCTCGTAGTCGAGACTGTCGAAGGCGATCAGCGCGAAGATCGGCCCGTTGATGCCCTGGCGAGTGACGTAGTCGAAGTCAGCCAGCGCCTGGCGGATATCGTATCCGCCGACATCGTGTACGTCCCGGCCGATCGCCGTGAGCCCGAGCATCAGCCGCGCATGCTCGGTTCCTTTGCTGCGGTCCAAGCGGCCCTCCGCCTTGCCGCCGCTCTCGGGCATGAGCCGCTGCACCTCCGCCACGACATTACGCTCGTACGCCGCATAGTAGTCGTCCGGCACCGGCTCGCCCGAGCGCGCCAGCCCGAACATCGTCCACTCGCCAGCCAGCGTGCCCAGACCGGGCTCCGGCACCATGCGCTGCATGAATGCGGAATTGGACCGGATCAGCTGCCGGACCTCGTCCAGACGGCGCTCTTGCCCGCCGGGCGTCCCTCCGGCCGCCTCTTCCCCGGCTGCCGCCGCATACGCGCGCATCGCCACCACGAAGGCCATCTCTCGCGTAGCCGGATCGCGGGGGCGGAATTGGCCGCTGTCGCCCTGCATGATACCGACTGCTGCGACCGTCCGGACCGCGGGCTGCGCCCATAGCGCCGCGTCGGCCATATCCTGCGGCTCGCCATCAACCAGCTCCTCCTGCAGCCCCAGCGCCTGGACCATCATGACGGCCATTTCCTGACGCGCAATCGGCGCATGCGGGCGAAACGCCGTACTGCTGTAACCCGAGACCATGCCGGCATCATAGCCGATCTGGACGTAAGGGTAAAACCAGTCGCGCTTGCTTACATCCGCAAAAGGCAGCTTGCGCCCATTCGCGGCTTCGATGGCGAGCATCTCCACCAGCAGCTTGGTGAACTCCGCCCGCGTGATCAGACCTTGGGGGCGAAGCTTACCGCCGCTACCGGCGATCATGCCCTGCTCCGTCCCTTCCCGGATGGCCTCCCGCGCCCAGGGAGAGATCGCGCCGGCATCCGTATACAGTCCGTCTACATCGGCTTCTCCGGTTGCCGCGGCGAGCGCGGCAGGCATCGCCAGCAGCAGGCCCAGCAGCAGCGTCGCCAAGGCGAGGCGCCAGGGCCGCAGTGGGTAAAACATCGCGCAACCACTCCTTTCTCAAATCCCCTTGTATAACACCGAAAGGGCTGCTTCCCGAAAGGCGGTCTCGCCCTCCGGAAAGCAATCCCTTTTTTGACTTGGCTGTGTTACTCCCTGGTCTCCTTGTAATGGTAGGCGCGCATCGCCACCACGAAGGCCATTTCGCGCGTCGCCGCATCCTTCGGAAGGAAGCGGTCCCCGCTGCCGATCATCAGCTCCAGCTCGGCAAGACGCTGTACATTCGGCAGCGCCCAGGCGGCGATTAGATCCTGATCCGCATAGCTGCTTGCCGAGTCGGCCGGCGCCAGATCCAGCGCTCTTGCCAGCATGACCGCCATCTCCTCACGGGTAATCGCGGCGCTGGGCCGGAACCGGTCCCCATACCCCGTGACTATGCCCGTCGCATGCGCTGCGTTCACGTAGGAATAGAACCAGTCCTGCGTCTGAACGTCGCGGAACGGCGTCCGGGACCCGCCAGCTCCTTTTAACTCGAAGACCTCTACCAGCAGCTTGGCGAATTCCGCTCTCGTAATCTCGTCTTTTGGATTCACACGGCCTTGATACCCTTCCACGAACCCTCTGACCGTGGCTGCCCGGATCGATTCGTAGGCCCAGGACGAGATGCGGTCGGCATCCGTATAGAGCTCCGTCAAGACCAGTTTCTCGCTGCTCTCGCCGGTGTCCGCATCCCCAGACTCGTCAGTCCCGTCTGTTGGAGTTTCCGGAAATACAGTGCCAGGGCTGTCCCCTCCTCTGTCAGGATCGCCACCTCCGGCTCCGGAATCGCCGTCCTCCGAGTCGGAATCATCCTCCCATTCCGCGGGATCCTCACCAAGGTCCTCGCCGAGATTGGTCGTATAGCGCCATTGCACGCGGTCGCCCGGCTCCAGCTCGTATTGGCTCGCGCCGTACTGCGGATAATCGCCGTTGACGTTGTACATCCAGCCGCTGCCGCTGCCGTGATCGAACTCGCCATCGCCGGCAATGGATTCGATATAGACACTGCCGTACTCTTCCGAGAAGGTATAGTCATAGTCAATGTCGCGCGCATCCAGTTCTCGCTGCAGCACGTCCCACACCGTCTCGCCTGTAGTAAACGACACGGTCGTCGGAGACAGGACGTAGCCCTTGTCGATCGTGAGCTTGTCTATGGACAAGCGAATCGTGGGTCGCTGCGTTCCCGGCTCCTCCCCGTCATCCTCGCCAGGCGGAGTACCGTCGTCCTCTTCCTCGACCGCTGTCGTCTGGTAGAGGACAAAGTCGGTAAAATGAGACGTCTTGACGACGAGCGCGCCGCCGGCCTCGTAGGCATATTCCGAAAGGCCGCTCGCTGCGCCGGCCTCATCATCGGCAAACTTCTGAATGACGGCCATTTCCCCATTTTGGATAAACGCCGCTTCCTTGCCTGCCATCCCTGCAAAGGTCAGCGCCACGAAGCCGTTGGCAAACCGGACCGGCTCGCTGCCGCCCATCGTGAAGAAGGCTTGGACGCCGTCCAGCTCGCGGTCGGCGCCAAGAATGCCGACAAGCTTGGCACGCATATCCGCATCTTGCCGATTTTTGGCTGTCATCAATTCCAGGCCGGTCGTCGATTCGGTCTCCATGCGAAGACCCTGCGGGAACGCCGCAACGACACCGCCCCGGACAATCTCAAGATGAGGCAGCTCGACATTCGCCGGCAGCTCGATGAAGGCGCGGGCTTGCGACTGTTCAGGCAACTGAATTGAGACCGACTTGTCCCGATCCGCTTCGGTCACGCGAATCGTGTAGTCCAGCCCGTCATCGGGCACGACGATCGACGGCTCATCGCCGGGGAGCGCGATCACATCATCCGGCTCCGCTTCCTTCAGCACGACATCGGACATCTCATAGAGAGCGGTCTCGCCCTTCAGGAAGCGATCAAATGCGACCAAGGCGTACGTGCCTTGATCGGTAGCCATGCCGTTCACGCTGCCGCCCTTCGGATGGACGAATCCGCCCCCCGGCGCGGCGAACGTCAGCAGATTGTCGACCGCCGAGCGGCCGTTCTTGATGAAGCGCGCATCCGTATGCGGATCGATGTCGAGCGCAGTCAGGGCGACGACCACTTGCGCCACACTCTGGACATTCTCGACGCCCCAGCTGGCGTAGCCGCCGTTGCCGTTCTGCGCGGAGGAGAGCCAGGCCACTGCCCGGTCGACCGCCGCGCCGACCGCTTCGTCGGAGGCATCGTAAGGGGCCAGCGCCTGCAGCGCCATCGCAGTCATATCCGGATCGGCCGCACCGGCCAGCGACCAGCCGCCTGTGGCGATTTCCCGTTCGAGAATGTAGTCGACCATCTTCTCGCGCGTGGTCGGATTGTCCACCCCGTCGGCAGACGGGAGCGCATAGTCGTGACTGTCGAGTGCGAGCAGCGCGAAGATCGGCCCGTTGATGCCTTGCTTGGTCACATAATCAAAATCCGCCAGCGCCGCGCTGATATCGTAGCCCGCCACATCGTGGATATCCTCGCCCAGCGCCGTCAGGGCGAGGATCAGGCGCGAATGCTCCGTGCCGCGATTGCGATCCAGCAGCCCCTCCGCCTTATTGGCGGTGGCGGGCATGAATTGCGCGACTTCGTGCGCAACGCTGTCGTAATAAGAGGCAAAGTAACCGTCCGGGACGTCGGCGCCGGCACGCGCCAGCGCCAGTACGCTCCATTCCCCGCCCAGCGTGCCGAAGACCGGACTACTGACGCTCGCCGCCAAATAGGCGAGGTGCTCGTCAAGCTGCTCCGTCACACCGGTCAAAGGCGCCTTGTGCCCGGGCTGCTGTGCCGCCTCCAGGGCGGCGCGCGACTGATCGAGCGCAAGGACCTTGGCATCCACCTCATCCTGGCTCGCCGTCTCGTCCGCAATCAGCGCCTGCGCCGATTCCATCGCCTGGACGAGCTGGCCGTACACGTCCTCCGTCACCCAAACGTCGCTCGGATGCACATCCGCGCCGTCCGCACTCACGACAACCGACTGCAGCGCCCGCTCCGCCTGTTCGATCGCCTGCTGCAGCGCAGCCGTATCGGCGGGCACGGGCTCGTCCGCCGCCACGACGACGATCTCCGGGAACACGCTGTAGTATCCCTCCCGCATGGAGGCGGTGAAGTTCGGGTTCGCGCCGACCGCCGGATCGATATTGCGGTGATCGCCGATCGGACTGCCGTAGAAGCCCAGCTTGATATGTCCGTCATACAAGCTATAGCCGTCCTCATCCAACTGCTCCGGCACTTGGAAGGTCAGGCTGTTGGCCTGCGTAGCGATATTGTATTGTCTCGCCAGGCCCGTGATCAGCTCCTCGTCCGGCCCCGCAGCGAAGCGCAATTGCGCATTAAAGTTGTAGATGCCGGACAGCTTGTTCGCCGGGAACGACAAGCCCTCGAACACCGCCTGCACCTCGTCGCCGGCGCCGATCGCTTCGCCTGGACGCGACACATTGTCGAGCGTCACCTGCAGCGGCCGGGCGATCATGGCCTGGTATTCGGCCAGCCCGTCCTTCTCCACCTTGACCAGGTTGCGGCCTTCCTTGAGCAGGATGTCGACCGAACCGTCCGGGTGGGCGGTCACATGCTCCCGGGAGAACGCGCCGCCTTCGTACGACACCGTACCGGCGGCATGGTCGATCTCCGGGTACAGCACGCTGACCTCGCTGCCTGCCGAAGGCGTGAACGTATAGGCCGCGCCCGGCTCGCCGGCGAGGTAGTAGACGCTGTCGATATCCGCATCGAAGGCGCCATTCTGCAGATTCATGACCTCGTTGCCCGTCTTGCCCGCATTGGCCGCTTCATTGCGCGCCTTGTTGCTCTCGATGCCGGTGACGATGTCCGTCTCCGGCTGGCCCACCGTGACGGCGAACAGGCCGACATTCTCCGGCCAGATGGCGCTGAACGCATCGTCTGCGTCCTGAATGTACATCGACCCGTTGACCTTCAGCGCGTCATAGGTGACCTTGACGATGGCCGTCCCTTCCTGCAGCGCGCGGATCGTGGAATAGCTGCCCGGCTCCCCTGCGGCGATCTCGATCACGTCGTCGCCCGATACGATCTCGTAATGGTAGTCCGGCTCGAAGAAATAATTGTTGATGCCCTCGATCAGGGCCTGCCAGTTGCGCAGCGTCAGCAACTGGAATTCGTCGCCCGGCGCCGCCAGCTTCAGGTGATGCTGCGTATCGAGATTGAGATAAAGGTTGCCCTCCAGGTACGTGCCGCGGTTCAAAATCGCTTGCGGCGACTGCACATCTAACTGCGCAGAGGTGACCTCCATTGCGGCATTGGCCTCGCTGGCCTGGAACGTCCCGACGGTCGTCAGCTTGCCTGGCTGGCTCACGCGGTAATTGTAGGTCTGACCGTTCATCAGCTTGTAGCTGTAGATGCGCTTGCCGTCCTCAAGCGCGGAGCCCAGCGGCTCGATCTCCTCGAAGGAGACGAAATGCTTGATCTTGCGGCCCACAAAAAGCGTGGCGTCCTCCGGCACGGCGAACGAAGTCTCGCGGGAAAGCGGGATTGCGCCGCGCACGTTCTGCGCCGAGCCCGCCAAAGTGACGGTCACGCTGCCGTCCAGCGCTACATACCCTTCCTGAACCCGCGCCGCGCTCGGCTCGAAGGCATAAAAATACGTATGACCCGTGACGACCAGTGCAGGATAGTGGCCTGCTTCCGCCTTGTCGCCAAGCGTCAAAGAGGTGTCGGACGGGCTGTCCTGGCCGATGCGGACGGTGTAGTCCTCGTCTGCCTCCCAGCCCGAATTGTTGGCCCGCAGCTTCAACTGGCGTAAGGCAAACGCCTGATTCGCCTCGTCGGTGACCTTGAGCTCGCCCCCGCCGACCCGGTTGCCCTCCTGATCGACCCCGGAATAGCGGTACGTGCCTGCTGGCAATGCGGCGGTATAGACATTGAACGTGTCCGGCGTCGCTGCCCCGATATCCACGCGATGATCATCCGCATCGTAGACATCCAGGGTCACAGTGCGCGGCGCGACGGTGAACGTGACGTCATAGGCCGGTTGCGGCTCACCGCTCCCCTCGTCTTCGCTGGCGGCGAGCGCTTCCTCCAGAGCGGAGCGCGCGGCGTCGACATCCGACTGGCTGCTCGCCATATCGGTCAGCGCCGCATACGCGTCGTCGTAAGCCGCTTGCACCGCAGGGTCCGCCAGCAGTTCGGCTTGCTCCGGGCTGCTGTTGAGCGCGGCCACCTCGGCCGTCAGCGCGTCCTTGTCGGCCAGCTCGGGCGAGCCGGCCAGCTCGCCGCGCAGGTCGGCACCGAAGCCATAGACCGTGAATTGCCAGCGAATCACATCGCCTTGCGCGACGGTCCTGTCCGACGCTCCGACATTCGGGAATTGATCATTGACGGCGTACATCCAGCCTGACATGGATGTATAGTCGAATTCGCCCAGCCAGTCGGCTTCGGCCCGGTCGCCGATCGCGCCCGCTCCTCCGGCCGCATCCACGATGTGGGTCGGGATGTCGACGGCTGCGTCGCTCGGATTATGCACTTTTGACAAATAAAACGCACTGTCGATGCTGCCGGTGTGGCGTGCATCCTCGCCCAGAAGCGCCATGATGACGGCGGCCGCATTGTCGCCTTCTTCAAAAGGCACGCGAACCGGCTCGACGACATAGCCTTGCCCGAGTGTAAATTTCTCGACGGACACCGTCACGTAGCGGTCCGACGATCCGCCCTCGGCTGCCAGCGCCAAGGCCGGACTGAACAATGAAAAGAGCATTAAAAGGGCTAGATATAAAGCCACTATGGATTTTTTGCTTTGAACGTACACAATCGTTCATCTCCCTGAGTTGAATTTCGTTCCGAGAAATCTACACAAGTATAGAGCAAGTCATATACTTTCTATGATTTCAAAAAAACACCGTTCCCTAAAATCGAGAAAGGTGTCAGACAGCCAAACAAACCTGTGTCCTCATCTGGACACGGCGCCGCATCTCCCCTTCCATCCTCGTGGAATTTCTGGATCAACGTACAGGGCATGTCTCCTGGCTCGGCATCATCGCACGGCTAGCGCCTTCCCGTATCCATCGATACAGTGGCGTTACGTTAGCCTGCTCCGCGTTACAGTGGCGGGACCGCGGCAGATTTACACTGCGCTTCCATTTTAAGCTGTGTGGTACAGCACCCCATACTGGATATATGCAATTGTCGTCGAGCGCTCCCATGAATATTCAAGGAAACAGTCGGTTTCATCTTAGATGAACGGGACCGGGCCGTCAAGAAGTCTTCATGACAAATGGACTCTCCGGCAACCAGAGCGCGATACGCAACAGGTTCAGATTGGCGAGTTCTGGATTCACAATATATTGTTCGTACTCCCTGCCCTGCAAGAGCGGCCCACCATCCGCATCCGGATCTTTCACTTGCTTATTACGAAACCACTGCAAGAGTCTGTTCAAAAAGCATCAACTTCATTTTGAAGATAACAGCATAGTAGTTCAGTAAAGACTCCAGAATTGGAAATAAAGAGGGAAGAA
>NZ_JACXIZ010000027.1 GCF_014705605.1 Paenibacillus sabuli | reverse complement strand
CGGGCGGTGTAGCCGCGCAGCCGCTTGGCGCCGCTTAGCAGCGCGCGCCGCGCGGCGGCTGCGCCAAGACTCGGCCGGCGGGCCAGCAGGAGCGCCGCCCCGCCGGCGGCATGCGGCGCGGCCATACTGGTGCCGGACATCGTGCGATAGCCGCCGCCCAGCCAGGTGGAGCGGATATCGCTGCCCGGCGCTGCCAGCGCCACGCCGGCGCCGCGACTGCTGTAGGCGGCGATGGTATTCGCCCGCGTCGTAGCGGCGACGCCGAGCACGCCGGGGTAGCTGGCGGGCTCATCTATGCCGGTAGCGGACGAGCCGCTATTGCCGGCGGAAGCGGCGACGACGATGCCGCGCTGCCGCGCGCGGCGCACCGCCTCGCGCAGCGCCTGGCTCGAAGTGCCTGGCTCCAGTCCCAGGCTCATATTGATGACCTGCATGCCGCGTCGCGTGCACCATTCGACGCCTTCGACGATATCCGAGACGTAGCCTTCGCCTTTGCGGTCCAGGGCTTTGACCGCATAGAGCCGGACCTGCGGCGCGACCCCGGCGAGCTGACCGCGCTTGCCGAGCGCGGCGGCGATTCCGGCGACGTGCGTGCCGTGCCCGTTGTCGTCTTGATAGCTGCGCCCGTCGATGGTATTGACCCCGCCCGCGATGCGCAGATCCGGATGCGAGGCGATGCCGGTGTCGAGGATTGCCAGCTTGACCCCGGCGCCTCGTGTCTGCCCCCACAGCTCGGGCGCCTGTACGCGTGAGATATTCCAAGGGATGTCCGGCTCGGCACCGCTCGCTCGCTTGGCCGCCTTGGGCGCAGGCTCGGGACGAGGCAGGAGGAGCGCCGCGCTGCGTCGCGCAGCCTGAGCAGGACGGCGCTTGCGCGCCGCGGGCGCAGCGAGAACGTGGGCCTTGACCTTGACGTCATCCTCGATGTACCGGATCGCGCGGTGGCCCAGTAGCGCTTGCCAGGAGGTGCGTTCGTCGATGTGGCAGCAGAGCACGCGTGCCCGGTCGACCGCTTTATGCGGCCTTTGGCCGTGTCGCTCAAGATGCCGCTTGCAGGCCCGGTATTCGGCCTCCCTGCGGAAGCCGATCAACTTGCGCCGGGCATGCGCGCTCGAGGGCGAGCAGACGCAGCGCTTCAACTGGGTGTTGAGCTTGTCGGACATAGGGGTGATCTCCATCTCCTTCGCCTGTGAATGCCGTTCATTCAGACTATGGAAAATGGGGTAAATGCGTATAGGCAGGTGCCTATGGGATACATAATTCAAGGCATCGCGGGACATTGTATCGCGTAGAAACACTTGACGCTGAGGCAGCATACACCATTAGTAACGGACGGCACAAGGAGGAGATCGAGCATGCGAATCGGAATTCCGACCGAGGTCAAAAGCGGCGAATATCGGGTGGCGCTGACGCCGGCGGGCGTGAGCGTACTCAAGGGCGCGGGACACGAAGTGCTCGTCCAGGCCGGCGCCGGCGCGGGAAGCGGCTTCGAGGACGAGGAATATGCGGCGGAGGGCGCGGCGCTGGCGGCTGACGCGTCCGAGGTATGGCAGCGCGCAGAGCTGATTATGAAGGTCAAGGAGCCGCTGCCCGAAGAATTCGGCTATTTCCGCCCCGGTCTGCTGCTGTTCACCTATCTGCATCTGGCGGCGGCGCCGGAGCTGGCGCGTGCGCTCAAGGCGCGCGAAGTGACAGCGATCGCCTACGAGACGATCCAGCTCCCCGGCGGCGGACTGCCGCTCTTGACGCCGATGAGCGAGGTCGCCGGCAGAATGGCCGTCCAGGTCGGCTCGCGTTTTTTGGAAGCGCGGCACGGCGGTCGAGGCATCCTGCTCGGCGGAGTCCCGGGCGTGCCGCCCGCCGAGGTTATTATTATCGGCGGCGGCATCGTCGGCACCAATGCGGCTCGCATCGCCCTGGGCATGGGCGCCAGCGTTGTCATACTCGAGCGCAGCGCCGATCGCATGCGCTATCTGGACGAGGTGTGGAGCGGTCGCATCGGCACACTGATGTCCAACCCCTATAACATAGCGCAAGCCGTCCGCAAGGCGGACCTGCTGATCGGCGCCGTGCTCATCCCGGGGGCGCGGGCGCCGCGCCTGGTCACCGACGAGATGGTGCAGACGATGAAAAAGGGCGCGGTCATCGTCGATGTGGCGGTCGATCAAGGCGGCACAATCGCAACAATTGATCGCGTAACGACGCATGAGCAGCCGGTCTACGAGCGCCACGGCGTCATTCATTACGCCGTCGCGAACATGCCCGGCGCGGTGCCGCGCACTTCCACCTATGCGCTGACTAATGTCACGTTGCCCTATGCGCTCGAGATTGCGAGCAAGGGGCTGGAACGGGCGATCGAGGGCAATCCTTCGCTCAAGCTCGGGGTCAACACGCATTGCGGCCGCGTCACGCATCGTCAGGTCGCGGAGGCCGTCGGGCTGCCGTTCGAGCCGCTGACCTGACGCTTCGAATAAGTGGCGGCCCGTCCGCATATGCTGGCTACATATGGCGGGCGGGGGGAAGTGAGTGCATGATTATATCGCTGCGCAAATGGCTGGCCGCGCTGGCCTTCGTCGTTTTATTCGCAGTGTTGACCGTCATTGCCTCCGGCGGTTATCGCTGGCTCGTCGACAAAGCGCTGGCGCCGGACCGCTACAAGGAGCCCCAGGGCTATGCGGTCAAGGTGTTCGAGGAGGATGTGGTGCATCAGCCTGACAAGGCTTCGCTGCTCAACCGGCTGCGCCGCTTTTATTTGTACGGCGAGTGAACAAGCGGCGAATCTTGTCGCTAGGGGCAGGAATATGGCGGAGGCATGTGGAATATATGGGCAGGAACAGGAAAGCTTCAAAGAAAGGACTGCGCCATGAAATCCGAACTGCAAGAGTTTATCCGCCATCTGCAAGCGGAACGGGGGCTGTCGCGCAACACACTGGAATCGTACGAGCGGGATCTCGAGTCCTTCCTGGCTTATGCCGCTGCCCAAGGCCTCGAGCGCCTCGACCAGGTGCACAAGCATCATATCGCCACCTATATGCTCGAGCTCAAGCGCAAGGGTCGGGCGGCGGCGACCATGACGAGGTGCACGGTGTCGATCCGCGGCCTGTTTCAGCATCTGGTCAAGGAGGGGCGGCTCGTACATGACCCGACGCTGGCGATGGAGACACCGAAGCTCGAGCGCAAGCTGCCTCAAGTGCTGGGCGTCGCAGAGACGCAGCGGCTGCTCGAAATGCCGGTGGCCGACACCCCGGCCGGGCTGCGCGACCGGGCCATGCTGGAGGTGCTGTATGCAACCGGGATGCGCGTGTCCGAGCTGATCGCGCTGGATACCGGCCACGTCAATTTGCAGCTCGCTTATTTACGTTGCATCGGCAGCGGGGGCAGAGAACGCGTCATCCCGATCGGCAAGCTCGCCATCGCCGCGCTACGCCAGTATTTGGAGGCGGGCCGACCGGCGTTTGCGCGGGACGAGCTGCCGAGCGAGACGTTTTTTCTCAATCATCTGGGCACGCGTATGACGCGCCAGGGCTTCTGGAAGCTCATGAAA
Organism: Paenibacillus sabuli; assembly: GCF_014705605.1. GTDB lineage: Bacteria > Bacillota > Bacilli > Paenibacillales > Paenibacillaceae > Paenibacillus_D > Paenibacillus_D sabuli. The sequence continues at coordinate 145,115 of NZ_JACXIZ010000027.1, read as the reverse complement.
AAATATGCGGGGGAAGCAGGCATCGAGCGTGTCATTACGCCGCAGACGCTGCGGCATTCCTTCGCCGCCCATCTGCTGGAGAACGGCGCCGATCTTCGCGCTGTCCAGGAGATGCTGGGCCACTCGGATATTGCGACGACGCAGATCTACATGCAGCTGAACAAGGCGCGAATGAAAGACGTATACGAGCGCGCGCACCCCAGAGCCGGCGATGCGTCCGCACTGCGATCGTGAGCCGGCCCCGGCGGGCGCGCGCCGACACAAGGGAGGACGCATAGACGATGCGATATAAACGGATAGCGGTCGTGGTGCTGGACAGCGTCGGCATCGGCGAGCTGCCGGACGCTGCTGCGTTCGGCGACGCCGGCGCGCACACGCTCGGCCATCTGGCTGCGCGCAGGCCGGAATTTCAACTGCCGAATCTCACGAATTGGGGACTGGCCAACATTGCGCCGCTCGGCGCCTGGCAAGCAGCCGACTGTCCCCGCGCCTACTACGGGCGCATGGCCGAGGCGTCGGTCGGCAAGGATACGATGACCGGGCACTGGGAGCTGGCCGGATTGCGCGTCGATATCCCGTTCCAGACCTTCCCGGACGGCTTTCCGGAGCCGCTGCTCGCGGCGCTGAGCGAGCGCACCGGACGCGGCATCATCGGCAACAAGGCGGCCAGCGGCACGGCCATCCTCGACGAACTGGGCGAGCGTCAGCTCGCGACCGGCGCGTGGATCGTGTATACGTCGGCGGACAGCGTGCTGCAGATTGCGGCGCACGAAGACAAGATCAGCGTGGAGGAGCTGTACCGCGCCTGCGAGATTGCGCGCGAGCTCACGCTGGATCCGCGATACGCGGTGGGCAGAGTCATCGCCAGGCCTTATGTCGGCGTTCCCGGCGCGTTCAAGCGCACGCCAAGAAGGCATGATTATGCGGTCAAGCCGCCCCGGCCGACCGTGCTGAATGCGCTTGCGGATGCCGGACTCGACGTCGTCTCGGTGGGCAAAATCAACGATATTTTCAGCGGCGAGGGCATTACCGCCTCACATCCGACCGTGAGCAATGCCGACGGGATCGCCAAGACGCTGGAGCTGCTGCGTAGCGACTTCCGCGGCTTGCTGTTCGTCAATCTCGTCGATTTTGATTCCTTGTACGGGCATCGCCGCGATCCGGAGGGCTATGCTGCGGCACTCGGCGAATTCGACGCTGCCCTGCCGGAGCTGGCGGCCAGGCTTGGCTCCGAAGACCTGCTAATCGTCACGGCGGATCACGGCAACGATCCGTATCATCCCGGCACGGACCATACGCGCGAATACGTGCCGCTGCTGGCGCTGACGCCCGGCCAAGAATGCGGCGCTTCGCTTGGCACCAGAGCTACGTTTGCCGATGTAGCGGCGACGATCGCCGCTAATTTTCAAGTGACGCCGCCACGCTACGGCGCGTCGTTTTTGCACCGGTTATCTTAATTTATTGGAGGGAGAGTCACACCATGAGTACCTTGACTGCGACACATATTCAGGATGCGGCGGAGGCGATCCGCAAGCAGACGCCGCTCGTACCGGAGGTCGGGCTGATCCTGGGCTCCGGCTTGGGCGTATTGGGCGATTATATGGACGAAGCGACGGTGATTCCGTACGCGAGCATCCCGCATTTCCCCGTCTCGACCGTCGAAGGACATGCGGGCGAGCTGCTGATCGGCAAGCTGGCGGGCCGGCCGGTTATGCTGATGCGCGGGCGCTTTCATATGTACGAAGGCTATGCGCCGGAACAGACCGCTTTTCCCGTGCGCGTCATGAAGGCGCTCGGGGTCGAGCGGCTGATCGCGACCAACGCCGCGGGCGGTATCAACACGGCCTATGCCTCCGGGGAGCTGATGATGATCGCCGATCATCTCAATCTGACCGGACGCAACCCGCTCATCGGGCCCAATGACGATACGATGGGGCCGCGCTTCCCGGATATGTCGGAGGCGTACAGCAAGCGTGGCCGGCAGCTGGCGCGCGATGCGGCCGCACAGCAGGGACTGCAGCTGCAGGAAGGCGTCTACGCCGGTCTGCTCGGACCATCGTACGAGACGCCTGCCGAAATTCGCATGCTGCGCACCCTCGGCGCGGATGCCGTCGGCATGTCGACGGTTGCCGAGGTCATCGCGGCGCGGCATTGCGGCATCGAGGTGTTGGGCATCTCCTGCATCAGCAACATGGCCTCCGGTATTCTGGATCAGCCGTTGTCGCACCAGGAAGTGATGGAGACGACCGAACGGGTAAAAACGCGGTTTTTGCAATTGATCCAAGCGATTGTGCCATTATTTTAGTCTGTTACAAAAATGTAATATTGGGCTTCGACCGATTGTGACAGATTTTATAGAGTTTCCGTCGTATACTGTTCGAGGTTAATTGATCACGGACAGAGAGGACGGACTGGGCAGGGATGGATACTCAATGGATGGCGCATCTTGAAGGATTGCGCCGCAAAATGATCGAAACGGCGACAAATAAACAATCGCTTTTGCATCGGGATGTCTTGCGGCTTAGTCAGGCGCTCGATCGCCTGATCGTCAAGGCGCAGCGCGAGCAAACGGCGCAGATGACACCTGGCAAATGGAACGATCAAGCGCAGCGGGAGCTGCAGCCCCGCTGACGCGGGAGGGGGATGGGCATGCGGATCGTAGACTTGATCGCCAAGAAAAGGGACGGCGCAGCGCATACGCAGTCCGAACTGAGTAGGCTGATGGATGGGTATTGCCGCGGCGAGGTGCCCGATTATCAGATGGCGGCCTGGGCGATGGCCGTTTATTTCCAGGGCATGACTGCCAGTGAAACCGCCGAATTGACGCTGGCAATGGCGCAATCGGGCGAGCAGATCGACCTCAGTCCCATCCCGGGCGTCAAGGTGGACAAGCATAGCACAGGCGGCGTAGGCGACAAGACGACCTTGATCGTGGCGCCGCTGGTGGCCGCGTGCGGCGTGCCGGTCGCCAAAATGTCCGGACGCGGGCTCGGCCATACCGGCGGCACGATCGACAAGCTGGAGTCGATTCCCGGCATGCGGACCGAACTGGGGCGCGAGGCTTTCCTGGCTCAAGTGGCAAGCGAGGGCCTGGCCGTAGTCGGACAATCCGGCAATCTGACGCCGGCCGACAAAAGGCTCTACGGACTGCGCGACGTGACCGCGACGGTAGAATCGATTCCGCTCATCGCGAGCTCCATCATGAGCAAAAAAATCGCCGCCGGCGCGGATGCGATTGTCCTCGATGTGAAATGCGGCAACGGCGCCTTCATGAAAACGGCCGCCGAGGCCGAAGCGCTGGCCGAAGCTATGGTCGCCATCGGCTCCGGCGTCGGCAGAGCGACGACGGCCGTCATCAGCAGTATGGCGCAGCCGCTGGGCACCGCGATCGGCAATGCGCTCGAGGTGGCCGAAGCGATCCGGACGCTGCAAGGGGAGGGATCGGAGGATCTGACCGAGCTGTCGCTCCTATTAGCGGCCCATATGGTGCGGCTCGGCGGCGCGGCGTCCTCGGAAGAGGAGGCGATGGAGCTGGTGCGCAGCCGGCTCGCGGACGGTTCCGCGCTGCGGCGCTTTGCCCGCTTCGTCGCGGCGCAGGGCGGAGACGCCAGCGTCGCCGATGCGCCGGACGAGCGGCTGCCGCAGGCGCCGTATCGCTTCGAAGTCAGCGCCGAGCAGGAGGGCGTCGTCGCCGAGATCGACGCCGCGCAGCTCGGCACGGCCGCGATGATCCTGGGCGCGGGCCGCGCGGAGAAGGACGAGCCGATCGATCATGCCGTCGGCTTGACGCTGCTGCGCAAGCTCGGCGAACCGGTGCGAGCCGGCGAAGCGCTGGCGGCGCTGCATGCGCGCACGCCAGCCGCGGACGAGGCGAGCCGCCTCGTCCGCGAAGCGTTCCGCATCGTACCGGCAGGCACGCAGACCGCGCGCTCTCCGCTCGTTCTCTCCATCGTCACGGAGAGCGGCGTGCAGCGTATGCAATGAATGAGATTGCCTATTCCGAATTGCACACTGCAAGACGCCTCGTTCGCACATCGGGGCGTCTTTGCTTGCATTCCATTATAAAAAGGAGGTGCTTCCATGATCCCGATCAAGCTGCCCAGAGAACAAAAGCAGCGGCTGATTGACGAGCTCCGCCATTACGTGGCGACGGAGCTGGACCTCGAGCTCGGCGAGCTCGCCGGCGAGAACCTGCTGGACCACGCCATGCGCGCGCTCGCGCCCTATGTCTACAACCAGGCCCTCGCCGATGCCCGAGCCAAGGTCGAGCAGCAATGGACCTCGCTCGAAGAAGAGCTGTATGCCTTGGAAAAAAGAAACTGAAGCGGGGCTCACCACATCAAGATAGGTAGTATAATCTCAATTGGCATAATTTGCATTCTTCCTGGCCATACTGTAGGTAAAACAAGGGTATGTCCAGGAGGAGAGCCAAATGATCAAAAGATGGATTGTCGCGGCCTGTATGTTCACAATGCTGGGGTGGAGCGTGCTGCCCGGCGTCATGCAGGCAGCCGAACAGCCGGCCGCCGCTGCCGAGCTTGCGCCCTCGGCGCGTTCGGCGATTGTGATGGATGCGGACAGCGGCACAATCATCTACGAGCGCAACAGCCATGACAAGCTGCCGCCGGCCAGCATTACGAAAATCATGACGATGCTGCTCACACTGGAGGCCATCGACGAAGGCAAGCTCAAGCTGACCGATAAGGTACAGGCGAGCGAATACGCGGCTTCGATGGGCGGCTCGCAGATTTTCCTGGAGCCGGGCGAAGAAATGACGGTCGACGATTTGCTCAAGGGCATCGCAATGGCTTCCGGCAATGACGCCTCGGTTGCGATGGCCGAAAAGATCGCCGGCACCGAGGAAGCGTTCGTGGAGCTGATGAACAAGCGCGCGCAGACGCTCGGGCTGAAGAATACCCATTTTGCCAACTGCAACGGTCTGCCTGCCGACAATCATTATTCGTCGGCGCACGATATCGCGGTCATGTCGCGCGAGCTGCTCAAGCATTCGGAGGCAACGACTTACACGGGCAAATATCAAGATTATTTGCGCAAGGACACCGAAAAGCCGTTTTGGCTGGTCAACACGAACAAGCTCGTTCGCTTTTACAGCGGCGCGGACGGCTTGAAAACGGGCTATACGAGCGAGGCCAAGTTTTGCCTGTCGGCCACGGCCAGTCGCGACAACCTGCGGGTCATTGCCGTCGTCATGGGCGAACCCAATACCAAAACCCGCAACAGCGAGGTCTCGCAAATGTTTGATTACGCCTTCGCGCAATATACGAATCATTCGATCTTCAGAACCGGCGATCCGATGGGGACCGTCCCGGTCGAAAAAGGCATGGCGCGCGAGCTCGCCGTGGAAGCGAAGCATCCATACAGCGTATTGCTGCGCAAGGGCGCCGCGACCGCGGACATCCGCCACGAGCTGCGCATCGACAGCCCGCTGCGCGCGCCGGTCAAGGTGGGGCAGAAGGTCGGCAGGCTGATTGTGTATCAAGGCGACAAGGTCCTGAGCGAATTCGAGGTCGAGGCGCAGCAAGAGGTGGCGCGCGCGACCTGGTGGCAGCTGTTCAAGCGCGCCGGCGCCGAGCTTTTCTCCTGACGAGGCACGAGATTTGTCGGTCCGTAGCGTGCAGCTTCTAGTTTTGTCGGAGAGAAGGAATGCGGGGAGAGCATCACGAACACTCTCTTAACACGGGAGGAGTGAAGGGGTATGAGCTTGCAGGTAGAGTTGGAGCATTACCGCAATGTGTTGATCGTCCGATTGCGAGGCGAACTGGATCACCATACGGCGGATACAGTCAGGCAGAAGATGGAGGAGGCGATCATGCGCGGCGGCAGCCGCCACGTCATCCTTAGTCTGAGAGAGCTCTCGTTCATGGACAGCTCGGGACTCGGCGTCATTCTGGGACGGTACAAGCTGCTGAAGAGCAAGGGCGGCAAGATGGTCGTCTGCGACGTCAACAAGAGCGTCCATCGCCTCCTTGAGCTGTCGGGCTTGTTCAAAATAGTGGACATTCACGAAAACGAGCGAATGGCGCTCTCAAGTCTGGAGGTCGTATCATGAGCGAAACGACGAATTTTATGACGCTTTCGTTTGCAAGCCGTTCCGAAAACGAGGCTTTTGCCCGCGTCGCGGTGGCCGCTTTTGTCTCCCAGCTCGATCCGACGCTGGAAGAGCTGAACGATCTGAAAACGGTCGTCTCCGAAGCGGTGACCAACGCAATTATTCACGGGTACGAGGAAGATCCCGGCGGTACGATTCGCATCGAAGCTTCCATCGAGGTCGACACCGTCTCGATCACGATCAAGGACGAGGGAAGGGGCATCGAGGATCTCGATTTGGCCCGTCAGCCGCTGTATACGTCCAAGCCCGAGCTCGAACGCTCCGGGATGGGGTTCACGATCATGGAAAATTTCATGGACCGCTTCGAAGTCGTGAGCGGCGAGGACAAGGGGACGGAAATCCGCATGATGAAGCGCATCGAATCGAAAAAAGCGCTGTACAATTAGGCGCATAGGGGTTGAGCCTCATGGAAGTCGATCTGAAAAAAACGTCGCAGCGCTATCTGGACGATTCCGAAGTCAAACGCCTCATCATGCTCAGCCAATCAGGGGACAACGTGGCCCGCGATACGCTGGTCCAGTGTAACATGCGGCTCGTATGGTCCGTGGTGCAGCGCTTCATTAACCGCGGGTACGATCCCGAGGATCTGTTCCAGATTGGCTGCATCGGCCTGCTCAAGTCGGTGGACAAATTCGACCTGTCGTACGACGTCAAATTCTCCACGTACGCGGTGCCGATGATTATCGGCGAGATTCAGCGTTTCCTGCGCGACGACGGCACGCTCAAGGTGAGCCGCTCGCTCAAGGAGCTGGCCAATAAAGTCCGCAAAACAAAGGACGAGCTCTCCAAAACGATGGGACGGCTGCCCACCATCAAGGAGGTGGCGGAGGCCCTGTCGCTGACTCCGGAGGAGGTAGTGTTCGCCCAGGAGGCGAACAAGCCGCCTTCCTCGATCCATGAGACCGTGTTTGAAAACGACGGTGACCCGATCACCCTGATGGACCAGATCGCGGACGACGGTCAGGAAAAATGGTTCGACAAGCTGGCGCTGTCGGAGGCGATCGAAGCATTGTCCGAGCGGGAGCGTCTGATTGTATACTTGCGCTACTATCGCGATCAGACGCAATCGGAGGTGGCCGCCAGGCTCGGCATTTCGCAGGTGCAGGTGTCGAGGCTGGAGAAAAAAATATTGCAAAACATCAAGGACCAGATCGCGCTTTGACGCGCGGCTGGTCCTTGGTTTTTTTTACCGCGCCTGCCTATGGGTACCCGCCGCCTTGATTTCTCATACTACCCCTATCACGCTAAGAACCAAAGGGATGACCCGCAATGGAAAAAAACGAAACGCCTGTGCTCTATCTGCGGCTGCGCAAGCGGCTGGCGATCCGCCCCGGCCAGACGGTCCGGCTCGGCCAGGCGGCGGCGCTGGCGGCGGAGCCGCAGCTGCAGCGGCGGCTGGCGGACTTGATCGTATATGCGCACCGTCCGGAGGACGGCAATCGCTATGTCATTGATCTGTTGCACATCGTGAGGCGGATTCACGAGCTTCGTCCGGGGCTTCAGATCGAGCCCTACGGCGAGCCGCAGGTGCTCGTGACGATCGCGGAGCGGCCGCGCCGTCCGCTTGTGCCGATGCTGATCTTTGCCTGGCTGCTGCTGTTTTTCGGCGCCGGCCTGGCGATTATGAACTTTCATGAAGATGTCAGCATGAAGGAGGTGCACGTGCGCATCTCCGAGCTGGTCACGGGGCAGCCGCAGGCGCACCCGCTATGGTTTCAGATTCCGTATTCCTTCGGCCTCGGGGCGGGCATGCTGCTGTTTTTTAATCACCTCCTGCGCAAGCGATTCAATGACGAGCCCAATCCGCTGGAGGTCGAAATGTACATGTATCAGGAGAACGTCAACGCCTATGTCATCGCCGACGAAATGCGTAAAAAACAAGGGGATGAGGACGCGTGACGGTCGCCGACTGGACAGCGCGCGCCTTTTTGGCGCTGCTCGGCGCTGCCGGCGGACTGGCCGTCGGCAGCGGTCTGGTGGCGCTGCTAGTCGTATTCGACCTGATCCCGCGGCTTGCGCAGCTGGCATTTGCCTATCGCAGGTCGGCATGGTTCGAATCGGCGCTTGTCGGCGGGGCCGTGTTTTGGACCTGTGTCGACTTTTTCGATTGGCACCTCGCGCTGGGACTGGCCGGACGACTCCCGCTCGCGGGCATCGGACTGCTGGACGGCATGTTCGTCGGCATGCTCGCGGCGGCGCTGACAGAGGTCATGAACGTGCTGCCGATCCTGGCCAAGCGGCTGCGCATCGGCCATTATCTGGTCGCGCTGCTGCTGGCGATGGTGCTCGGCAAGATCGCGGGCTCGCTGTTCGATTGGCTGGTCTATCAATGGTAAGGAGGGCGCGCAGATGTATGTACGCAACGGAGATGAGCTGCAGCGCAGCGGCAAGGAAGAGACGGGTCTGCCGAACGGCGAAACGATGCTCGATCTGAACCAATATTCGTCTCAAGACGCGAGCGCGGACGCTGCGCCGGACGAGCAGCGCAAGAAATACGGCAATGGGGCGCCTCCTCGGCACGACGATCAGTCTGAACCGGCGGAGGGGGACAAGGAGGAGGGCGCGGACGCGTTGCCGGTACCGGGCAGCCTGGACGAATTTCGCGTCATGCTGGAGCGCGAGATCGGACTTGGCGCGAGCTTCGACGTCGTCGCGCGCGAGATGACGTTCGGCGAGCGCCGTACGCTGCTCTTCTTCATGAACGGACTGGTCAAAGACGACGTGCTTACCGAGGTGCTCAAGCGACTGACCTATCTGCAGCCGGAGCAGTTGTCCGGCGATGCGCTCCATGCTTTCTTTACGCATTACGTGCCGGCGGTGCAGGTGGACAAGGAGACCAAGTTCCACGATGCGGTCGCGGCCGTGCTCGCCGGCGCGGCGGGCCTGTTCGTGGAGCGGGAGGGCACCGTGCTCCTGATCGACGCCAAAAATTTCCCCGGACGCAATCCGGAGGAGCCGACACTGGAGCGGGTGGTGCGGGGCAGCCGCGACGGCTTCGTCGAGACGTTGATGGTCAACGTGTCGCTTGTACGCCGCCGGCTGCGCGACCCGGGCCTGCGCTACGAGATCATGCAGATCGGCCGGCGTACGAAGACGGACGTCTCCATCTCCTACATCGAGGATATAGCCGATCCGGAGCTCGTCGAAGCGATCCGCAGCAAGCTGAAGGCCGTCAAGCTCGACGGCTTGCCGCTGGCGGACAAGCAGCTCGAGGAAGCGACGGTCAAGCGCGGCTGGAACCCGTATCCGCTCGTTCGTTATTCCGAGCGTCCGGACGTAGTGGCCGCGCAGCTGCTGGAAGGCAGCGTGGCCGTATTCGTCGATACGACGCCCAGCGTCATGCTGCTGCCGACGACGTTCTTCGATTTGGTGCAGCATGCGGAGGAGAATCGCCAGACGCCGTTTATCGGGACCTACCTGAGGTGGGTGCGCTACTTCGGCATCTTTGCGTCTTTGTTTTTGCTTCCGCTTTGGTTTTTATTCGTGATTCAGCCCGATCTCAAGCCTGCTTCGCTGGCTTTTATCGGACCGCAGGAAGTGGGGAAGATCCCGCTCTTTCTGCAATTTTTGCTGGTCGAGATCGGCGTCGATCTGATGCGGCTGGCGGCGGTGCATACGCCGACGCCGCTGGCCGCGGCGATGTCGCTCGTCGCCGCCATCCTGATCGGCGACATCGCCGTCCAGACCGGCTTGTTCATTAACGAGGTCGTCTTGTATATGGCGATCGCGGCGATCGGCATGTTCGCCACGCCCAGCTACGAGCTCGGCTTGGCCAATCGGATCGTACGCATCGTGCTGATTATCGCCGTCGCCCTCTTCTCGGTGCCGGGCTTCGTCGTCGTCAGTACGGCCATCCTGGTCTTGCTCGTGCTGGAGCGTTCCTTCAATCGTCCGTACATGTGGCCGTTCATTCCCTTCGACGCGCGCGCGATGCTGGCGATTCTCATTCGCAAGCCTGTGCTGCTCAGCCGTCAGCGCCCCAATCTGCTGCGTCCGCAGCAACGGGACAAGATGCCGGGCAAGGCGAAATGAAAAACAAACCGAAATGAAAAAATGCAAATGATGTGCGTAATTATCCATTTCGCTTGCCTGCCGTGTTAAGGTATACTGAGGACAATGGGTAGGTCCGACTGCCCGATTACGGTACAAGCGGAGGGAATGGCACATATGTATTTGCACGGTACGAGTACAATCGACGATAACGGACATTTGAACATTGGCGGCTGCGACACACAGGCGCTTGCGGCCGAATACGGCACGCCGCTCTATATTGTAGACGAGGCGCTTGTTCGACAGCGGGCGCGCGAGTACGTGGAGGCGTTCCGCGCGTCCGGTCTGCGCTTCCAGGTGGCGTATGCCAGCAAGGCGTTCTGCGTGATGGCGATGTGCGCCATCGCCGAGGAGGAGGACATGTCGCTGGACGTCGTCTCTGACGGCGAGCTGCATACCGCGCTCAAGGCGGGCTTCCCGGCGCAGCGCATTCATTTCCACGGCAACAACAAGACGCCGGATGAGATCGACATGGCGCTCGACGCCGACATCGGCTGCTTCGTCGTCGACAACTTCATCGAGCTCGAGCTGCTCAATGCGCTGGCGGCGGACAAGGGAAAGACCGTCAACATTCTGCTGCGCATTACGCCGGGCGTAGAAGCGCACACGCATGATTACATTTCGACCGGCCAGCAGGATTCCAAGTTCGGCTTTGACCTTGGCAACGGCTCGGCCTACAGCGCCATCGAGCATGGCATGAAGCTCGCCAACCTCAAGATTCTGGGCGTGCATTCGCATATCGGCTCGCAAATTTTTGAGGTCGAGGGCTTTCGCATGGCCGTGGACAAGGTCGCGGACTTCGCGGTCGAGATCAACCGCAAGCTCGGCTTGACCTTCAGCGTCATCAATCTCGGCGGCGGATTCGGCATTCGCTATACCGAGGAGGATAAGCCGTTGCCGGTTGCAGAGTACGTCCAAGCGATCACCGACGCCATCATCTCCAACTTCTCCGCGGCCTCGTACCCGCTGCCGGAGATCTGGGTCGAGCCGGGCCGCAGCATCGTCGGCGATGCCGGCACGACGCTGTACACCGTCGGCACGAGCAAGGAAATTCCCGGTGTCCGCAAGTATATCGCCGTGGACGGGGGCATGACCGACAACCCGCGTCCGGCGCTCTACGAATCCAAGTACGAGGCCGTGCTGGCGAATCGTGCGGACGAGGCGGCGGAAGAGACGGTATCCGTAGCGGGCAAGTGCTGCGAGAGCGGCGATATGCTGATCTGGGATCTGGAGCTGCCGCGCGTGCAGCGCGGCGATCTGCTGGCGGTCTTCTGTACCGGCGCGTACAATTATGCCATGGCCAGCAATTACAACCGGATTCGCCGTCCCGCAGTCGTCTTCGTCAAGGACGGACAAGCCGATCTGGCCGTCAAGCGAGAGTCGTTTGACGATATCGTCGGCAACGACGTCATGCCGGCGCGCCTCAAGAAGCCTTCCATGGCGAAGTAAAGTATAGTATGATAGGACGAGCACGGGGCCCAAGCGCGGCTGTGCAATAAAGCAAAGTGGAGTGATTGCGATGGCCAAGCAGGCTAAAATTACGATGGAGGGCGGCGGCGAAATCGTCATCGACCTGTTCGACAAGGATGCCCCTAACACCGTCGCCAACTTTGAAAAGCTGGCGAACGGCGGTTTTTACGACAACCTGACGTTTCACCGCGTCATTCCGGGATTCGTTGCGCAGGGCGGCTGCCCCGACGGCACCGGAGCCGGCGGCCCGGGGTATCAGATCGATTGCGAGATCAATGACAACAAGCATCAACGCGGCACGCTGGCGATGGCGCATGCCGGCCGCAACACAGGCGGTAGCCAGTTCTATATTTGCTACCAGCCGCAGCCGCATCTCGACGGCCAGCACACGGTATTCGGCCAGGTGACCAAGGGCATGGAGCACGTCGACGCCTTTACCGGTCGCGACCGGATGGAGAAGGTGCAGGTGTCCGAGGCGTAAATGCGCATGCGGCTTTCCTCGACGGGGAACCGCATCCAGGCGCTGGGAGCAGGCCCGGCCTGCTGCCGCGCCTTGCTTTTTGCACGCGGACATGATACGATTTCTCACAACTGCAAGAACTCTTTATTTTCATATTATTGCGTAGTTCCTTCGGGGTCGGGTGCAATTCCCAACCGACGGTGATCGGCGGCGCGATTCGCGCCATCGTCAGTCCGTGACCCGCGTGTCCGTATCGGAGGCGCGGCTGACCCGGTGCAAGTCCGGGACCGACAGTACAGTCTGGATGGGAGAAGGAGACGCAGGCCGCTGGCGCCGGTTCATTCCGCGCGTTGCTGCGAATGTTCTTTTTTTCACATTCGTAGCAGCGTTGTTTGAATATGCTGCGCACGGTTTCGCGTCGCCGCGCCTTTGTCATCCGCCCCCGGAGAGCTGCCGCTTTCCGGGGGTGTTTTGGCGTTGATCGAGATATTGAACGACGAGCATTACATGCGGCTGGCCCTGCAGCTGGCCGAAGGAACGAAGGGGCAGACCGGCGCCAATCCGGCCGTCGGCTGCGTCGTCGTCAAGGCCGGCCGCATCATCGGCGTCGGGACGCACTTGCGGCGCGGCGAGGGGCATGCCGAGGTACATGCGCTCGATATGGCAGGCCGCGAATCCGAGGGCGCCACGGTCTATGTGACGCTGGAGCCTTGCAGCCATCACGGACGCACTCCGCCTTGCAGCGAGCGCATCATCGCGGCCAAGGCGGCCAAGGTTGTCATCGCCATGCAGGATCCGAATCCGAAGGTGGCGGGTCAAGGCATAGCGCGACTGCGCGAGCAGGGCATCGGTGTCGCCGTCGGCGTGCTGGAGCAGGAGGCGCGCGCGCTCAATGAAGATTTTATTGCATTTATTACGAGCGGCTTGCCTTACGTGACCTTGAAGACAGCCAGTACGCTGGACGGCAAAATCGCGGCCAAAAGCGGCGACAGCCAGTGGGTGACGGGACCGAAGGCAAGGGAGCTCGTGCATACGCTGCGTCATCGGCACAACGGCATCATGGTCGGCGTCGGCACGGCGCTCACCGACGATCCGATGCTGACGACGCGGCTGTCGGTGCCGGGGCTCAGCCCCCGCCGCATCGTCGCTGACTCGCGTCTGCGCCTGCCGCTCACCTCGCGGCTCGTCAGTGACAACGCAAGCGGGACGATCGTGCTCACCACCGAGCGGGCCGATCGCGCCAAGCTGCGCGAGCTGGAGAAGGCTGGCGTGCGCGTCATTGTCAGCGGTGCCGGCCCACAGGTTGACCTGAGACTGGCGATGAGACGGCTGGCGGAGCTGGAGATCAGCTCGATCCTGCTCGAGGGCGGGGGACGGCTCAACGGAGCGATGCTGCAGGCTAGACTGGTCAACAAGCTGAGGCTGTTTTTTGCGCCCAAGATTATCGGCGGCGCGTCCGCGCCCGTCAGCTTTGAGCTGGAGGGGTGGGAGCGCATGGCCGACGCGGTGCAATTGGATCGCATGGAGGTCGAGCGCGTCGGCGGCGATCTGTGCATCAGCGGATATCCGATTTACCCGGTCTGAATGTCGGGCCGGAGTCACCGGAGGAGGAGTTGCCGATGTTTACCGGATTGATCGAAGAAGTAGGGACGCTGCGCCGCGCCGAGCGGCAGGGCGAAGCGATGCTGCTGACGATTGCGGCTGCCGTCGTCCTGGAGGATGTGAAGCTCGGCGACAGCATCGCCGTCAACGGCGTTTGCCTGACTGTCGTAGCCGCTAGCGCGGCTGAATTTACCGTGGATGTGGTGCCCCAGACGTACCGCCACTCCAATCTGGGCCAGCTGCGCCCGGGCCAGCCGGTCAACCTGGAGCGGGCCATGGCAGCGGGCGGGCGCTTCGGCGGGCATATCGTGCAGGGGCATGCGGATACGACGGGTACGATTACAGCACGGACCCGCGAGGACAATGCGGTGCGCTTCGGCGTACGTCCCGCAGGCCCCGAGGCGATGCGCTATATCGTGCCGCAAGGGTCGATCTGCATCGACGGCATCAGCCTGACGGTGGCGGGCGTGGACGGCGAGACGCTGGAGGCGTCGATTATCCCGCATACCTTGGCCCATACCGCGCTGCAGCACAAGCAACCGGGCGACACGGTCAACTTGGAGCTCGATATTCTGGGCAAATACGTGGATCATTTGCTAAGGTACGGGAGCGCGTCTCCGAATACCGGCAAAAGCGGCGGCCTGTCGGCGGCGTTTCTGGCCGAGCACGGGTTCGCGTGAGCGTGAGGGAGGAAGAAGACATGGAGGAACATGCGCAATTCGATACAATTGAGGCCGCGGTGGCCGATCTGATGGCCGGCAAATCGGTCATCGTCGTCGACGACGAGGATCGCGAGAACGAGGGCGACCTGATCGCCCTGGCGGACAAGGTGACGCCGGAGACAATCAATTTCATGATTACCGAGGCCCGCGGTCTGGTATGCGTGCCGATCACGCAGGAGCGCGCGGAGCAGTTGGAGCTGCCGCCGATGGTCGCGCACAACACCGATTACCACGGCACGGCTTTTACAGTATCGGTCGACCACAGCTCCACGACGACAGGAATCTCGGCTCCCGAGCGCGCGATGACGGTCAAGGCGCTGATCGACCCGGCGACCAAGCCGACCGAATTTCGCAAGCCGGGCCACATTTTCCCGCTGATCGCCAAGGACGGCGGCGTGCTGCGCCGGGCCGGACATACCGAAGCGGCGATCGATCTGGCGCGAATGAGCGGCTCGGAGCCGGCTGCGGTCATTTGCGAGATTATCAAGGAAGACGGCACGATGGCGCGCCTGCACGATCTGATCGCGTTCAAGCGCAAGCACGAGCTGCGGCTCATCACGATTCAGGAGCTGATTCGCTACCGCAACGAGAAGGATAAGCTCGTCGAGCGAATCGTCGACGTCAAGATGCCGACCGATTACGGTGTATTCCGGGCCTATGCCTATACGAATCAGATCGACGACAAGGAGCATATGGCGATGGTCAAGGGCGAGATCGCGCCCGATACGCCGGTGCTGGTGCGGGTGCACTCGGAGTGCTTGACGGGTGACGTGTTCCACTCCCACCGCTGCGATTGCGGGCCCCAGCTCGACGCGGCGCTTCGCCAGATCGCCGAGGCGGGCAGCGGCGTGCTGCTGTATATGCGCCAGGAAGGCCGCGGCATCGGCCTGGTCAACAAGCTGAGGGCGTACAAGCTGCAGGAAGAGGGCTTGGATACCGTCGACGCGAATCTTAAATTGGGCTTTGCGCCCGATCTGCGCGATTACGGGATCGGGGCGCAAATTTTGCGGGATCTCGGCGTCAGCAAAATGCGGCTGCTGACAAATAATCCGCGCAAAATTAAAGGACTTGAGGGGTATGGCATCGAAGTGGTGGAGCGAGTGCCGCTGCAAATGACGGAAAACGAGGATAACAGTCTTTATTTGCATACCAAACAGGCGAAGCTGGGTCATATGCTGCGCTTTGACGAATCGAACCCATCGAAAATTGGACAATCGGAAGGATGAATGAAATGACACGCGTCTATGAAGGACACTTGGTCTCGCAAGGCTCGACGTACGGCATCGTCGTCGGCCGTTTCAACGAATTTATTTCCTCGCGCTTGCTCAGCGGCGCGCTGGACGCCCTCAAGCGCCATGGCGCCGAGGAATCCGAAATCGAAGTGGCCTGGGTGCCGGGCGCCTTTGAAATTCCGCTCATTGCTCAAAAAATGGCGGAGAGCGGCAAATACGCCGCGGTCATCACGCTCGGCGCCGTCATTCGCGGCTCCACGCCGCATTTCGATTACGTGTGCAGCGAAGTTGCGAAGGGCGTCGCCGCCATCTCGCTGAAAACGGGCGTGCCGACCATTTTTGGCGTCCTGACGACCGACTCGATCGAGCAGGCGGTGGAGCGCGCCGGCACGAAGGCCGGCAACAAGGGCTGGGAAGCGGCCGCCACGGCGATTGAAATGGCGAACCTGACGCGTGCGATTACGTCGGGCGAGGCCTAATCGAACTTGTAAATATATCCGAGTCGGCCGAGTCGGCTCCGTCGGACTGAGAAGGTGTAAGCGAAGGAGGTGAGGCGGTGACGGTGCTGTACAAGCTCGAGGCGTTCGAGGGGCCGCTCGATTTGTTGCTGCATCTGATCGACAGCGCAGAGATTGACATTCACGATATCTCGATCAGCGATATTACCGATCAGTACATGCATTATTTGCATGCGATGCAGCAGTTGGAGCTCGAAGTCACGAGCGAATTTCTTGTCATGGCCGCGACGCTGCTGGCGATCAAGAGCAAGCAATTGCTGCCGAAGCCGCCGCCGCCGCAGGACGAATTCGAAGATTGGCTGGAGGATGACGGACTCGACGCGCGGGACGAGCTAATTCAGCGGCTCGTGGAATACCGCAAGTACAAGCAGATTGCGGAGCAGCTTAGGGAGAAGGAGCAGGCGCGCAGTCTGATCTTTACCAAGGAACCGGAGGATCTGACCCCGTACATGAAGGTCAAGCCCGATAATCCCGTCAAGGATCTGGGCGTGTCCGATCTGATCGCGGCCTTTCAGAAGGCGCTCGGACGCGCGGCGCGGCGCTCGCTGATCGCGACGGTACGTCGCGACGAGATTTCGGTCAAGGATCGGATCGCCGACATTACCCAGCTGCTGCGCGAGCACGAGATGGTGCGGTTCTCCAAGCTGGTGCGCCAGGATATGGAACGCCACGAGATCGTCGTGACCTTCCTGGCTCTGCTGGAGCTGATGAAGATGAAGCAGGTGCGCTGCTTCCAGCACCAGCTGTTCGAGGACATCGTGATCCATTGGAGAGGAGAAGCGGCAGAGGGTGGACTTTCCGAGATTGAAATCAATTATTGAAGGCCTGCTGTTCATGGTCGGCGACGAAGGGCTCAGCACCAAGCAGCTGGCCGAGCTGACCGATCAGGATAATGGAATCGTGCTAGAGGCGCTGCAGGAGCTGCGCGCGGAGCTGGAGCGGCAGGGCCGCGGATTGCGCGTCACTCAGGTCGCGGGCGGCTATCGGCTCAGCACGAATCCGCAGCACGCAGTCTATTTCGAGCGGCTCGCCTACACGCCGAGCCGCGCCAGTCTGTCGCAGGCGGCGCTGGAGACGTTGTCCATCGTCGCCTACCGGCAGCCGATCACGCGGGTGGACATCGAGGAGATCCGCGGCGTCAAGTGCGAGCGTGCGCTGCAGTCGCTTGTGGCCAAAGACCTGGTCGAGGCAGTCGGTCGCGCCGAAGTGATCGGACGGCCGATTCTGTACGGGACGACGCGCTCCTTCCTCGACTACTTCGGGCTCGCCGGGTTGGAGGCGCTGCCCGAGCCGTCCGCGCTTGATCCGGAGGATATGCTGGACGAGCAGACCCAGCTGCTGTTCGAGAAGCTGGACCAGCAGCAGTTGACCATCGACGAGCTGCCGCCGCAGCGCGCGCACGAGCCGGAGGAATGAGATCGGCCATCGCCGTCCATACTAATCCCATTGGAAGAAAAACGAGGGGAGCAGCGCAAATGCTGGAATTTCTTCGACATTGGGGCGTATGGACCGCGGCGGCCGGTCTTTTTTTGGCGCTGCTGCTTCTCCTGGCCGTCTCCGAGATCGAATGCCGCTCCATGCTGCGCCGGCGCGGCGAGAACGACCATGTTGCGCTGCGCATTCGCGCGCTGTACGGCGCGGTCAAGGTGCACCGGGAAATTCCGATCGTCCGCCTCGACGGCGCGAACATCGCCTACAAGTCCGAGCAGTCCAGCAATCTGCCGCTGGGGTCGGCCCCGCCTACCGAGGAGGGCAGAGTCGGTCCGGAAAAAGTAATGAGCAAGCTGGAACAAGCGAGGCTGCTCATGCGCCATACCGACCGTTTCACAGTATGGCTGCTGCGTACGCTGCGGTACATCCGAATTACCGAATGGCGCTGGATCAGCGCGGTCGGCGCAGGAGACGCCGCCTGGACAGCGGTGGCGACCGGCATGGCGAGCGCGGCCCAGGGAGCCCTGCTCGGTCTGCTCAGCCACGTCATGCGGCTGACCGGCCAGCCGCAGATGCAGGTGCGGCCGGTATTCAACGACACGATATTCTCGACGGAGTGGCATTGTACCGTCAAGGTGCGCCTGGGCCATGTGCTGCTCGCCGGACTCCGGCTGCTGCTTCGGATTCGCAGAGTCAAGGGCGGCATTCAGACTTGGCGCAGCCTGTTATTCAAAGCTTAGCGGCGGCAGAGGAGTGCGCAAAAAGAGAAGCGATTCGTTGGCGCGGGAGCGGTCGGTTTAGATTCGGCTCGAACGGGACATCCTAATGATCAGTTGTTCCCCCAACAAATTGATCAGGGAGGCCATGCAGATGTCAGATCATCCGATACAGGGGCTCATGCAGACCGCAATGGAAAACATCAAGGAGATGGTGGACGTCAACACCATCGTCGGCGATCCCGTGCAAACGCCCGACGGCAGCGTCATTATGCCAATCAGTAAAGTCGGATTCGGATTCGTCGCCGGCGGCAGTGACATTCAACTGGACGGCGGCGGCAACGCCGGAACGGATGCCCAGCAAGCGCAGGTAGCGCTGCCGTTCGGAGGCGGTAGCGGTGGCGGGGTGTCGATTACGCCGATTGCTTTTCTGGTCGTCGGGACGACCGGCGTGAAAATTGTCCCGCTCGACAATCAGACCCATCTGATGGAGCGCATTATCGACTCCGCGCCGAAAGCCTTTGACAAAATTCAAGCGATGTTCAAACGGCATGACGACGAGCCGGACCGTGCGACCGTCGTCGTGACCGAAGAACATTAAATCCAGGGAGCGCCGGCGCGCACGCAGGCAGCAGTCGACCGCTTCGTCTCCTCAGCTCCGGCAATCGCTGCCGGGGCTTTTTGCGTGAAGCGGGCGGGACATATCGGGCCGGCCGTCGACATATGATGTACAAGACCCCCGGCGTGCGAGCGCCGCAGGCAAAAGGAGTGACAAAATCACGATGATACACAGCCGCATCCGCATGTTCGCGTTTGTGCTCGCGGTCGCGTTGACCCTCGCGTCGTTCGGTCCGGGCGCCCAGGGCACGCGCGCACAGCCGCAGCCGATCTTCACCAATGCGAAGGCGGCCGCGCTCATCGACGTAACCTCCGGCAGACTGCTCTATTCGCAGCGCGGCGACGAGTCGATGCTGATCGCGAGCCTGACCAAGATCATGACGGCGATCGTGGCGATCGAGCACGGCGAGCTGTCCGATATCGTCAAGACTAGCACCCGCGCCGCCGGTAAGGAAGGGTCGTCGATCTATCTCAAGGCCGGCGAGGAGATGTCGCTGGAGCATATGCTGTACGGGCTGATGCTGCGCTCGGGCAATGACGCGGCGACCGCGATCGCCGAGCACGTCGGCGGCTCGGAGGAGGGCTTCGTGCACTTGATGAACGAAAAGGCGATCTGGCTCGGACTGGAGCATACGCATTTCATGAACCCGCACGGCCTCGACCATGAGGAGCATTATTCCTCCGCCAACGATCTGGCCAAGCTGACGGCATATGCGCTGCATAACGAGGTGTTCCGCGAGATCGTCAAAACGAAGCAAAAAAGCGTGCCCAATCCCAATGAGGAGTGGGACCATCAATGGCGCAACAAAAATAAAATGCTGTCGATGTACGAAGGCGCGGACGGCGTGAAGACGGGCTATACGAAAAAAGCGCTGCGGACGCTCGTCAGCTCGGCGACTCGCAACGGCCAGCAGCTCGTGGCGGTGACGCTGAATGACGGCGACGACTGGCGTGATCACCGCAAGCTGCTCGATTGGGGCTTCGCCAGCTATCCCTTGACCACGCTCGTCGAGCAAGGTCAGCGCATCGCCGGCACAGCCTATCGTCTCAGCCGGAGCTTCCAGTACCCGCTGGCAGAGGAGGAGCAGGATCAGATCCGCCGCAAGCTGGTGCTCACGGATACCGCGTCGGCCGATTATCGGCTCGGCGAACGCGGCGCTCTGGCCTTGTTTCTCGGCGAGCGGCCGCTGGGCACGGTGGCCGTGGAGACCGCCGAAGCGGCATTTGCTGAGGCGGCAGCCCAGCCCGGCGCCGGCAAGGCTGCGGCTTTCGCCCGTTCGGCAGCGCCTGGATTCGCGTCGATGCTGCAGCAGGTCGTCCGGCAGCTATTCCGTTAACGGTCGGAGGGGAGGGATGAGACGTGGTCAATTGGATCTGGCTGCTCATGATCGTGGTCAGCTTCGTGGCGGCGGCGGTCAACGGACGCATGGAGGCGGTCACCGAAGCCGCCTTCGAAGGCGCGAAGACCGGCGTCACCGTCAGCTTCGGGCTGATCAGCATCCTCGTGTTCTGGCTCGGTCTGATGCGCATCGGCGAGGATGCCGGATTGCTTCGCAAGCTGGCGCAGCTGCTCGGTCCGATGGTGCGGCTGCTCTTCCCGGACGTGCCGCGCGATCACCCGGCGATGGGCTATATCATGACGAATATGAGCGCCAATATTCTGGGCCTCGGCAATGCGGCGACCCCGATGGGAATCCGGGCGATGCAGGAACTGCAAAAGCTCAACCCCGATCCGGCGACGGCGACGCCGGCCATGTGTACGCTGCTGGCGCTCAATACGTCGAGCATCACGCTCGTGCCGACGACGCTGATCGCGATTCGCATGAACTTCGGATCGGCGCATCCCGCCGAAATCGTCGGCACGACGCTGATCGCCACCGCGATTGCGACGGCAGCGGCGATCCTCGCCGACCGCTGGTACCGCAGCCGAAAGCCGCCGGCGAGCATGCCCAAGTCGGACGATCCGGCCGCGCCGGCTGCGTAAGTCGCAATCGCCGCGCAGCTTGGTAGGAAGGGGGCGAGCAGCTCATGTACGACGCGGTCACGCTCATATCCGTATGGGCGATTCCCGCCATTATCGTGTTCATTCCGCTCTATGCCGCATTCCGGCGCGTGCCGGTGTACGAATCCTTCGTCGACGGGGCTAAGGGGGGCTTCGATACGGCGATCCAGATCATTCCCCATCTGGTCGGGATGATGGTTGCGATCAGCATGTTCCGCGCCTCCGGTGCAATGGAGGCGATGGTGCAGCTGCTGGAGCCGCTTGCGCGCTGGCTCGGCGTGCCGGGCGAGGTGCTGCCGCTCGGCGCGCTGCGCCCGCTCACCGGCGCGGGCTCGCTCGCTTATACGACCGAGCTGATCCAGACGCACGGACCGGACTCGATGATCGGACGCATCGCATCCACGATTCAGGGCAGCACGGATACGACACTCTATGTGCTGACGGTCTACTTCGGCGCTATCGGCATTCGCCGTACGCGCTACGCGCTCAAGGTCGGACTATTTTCCGACCTGGTCGGCTTCGTCGCCGCGATCGCGATTTGTCTGCTTGTGTTTGGCGTGTAGCCCGGGCCCCGCTTGCCCCGGCCTTCCCGACAGGGAGGGCCAGGGCTTTTGCAGCGCCGCTTGTAGTTTGCCGGAGAGATGGGTATGATGGAGGATGAGGTGAATCATTTGGAACGTTTACAAAAAATTATGGCCCAGGCGGGCGTCGCTTCGCGCCGCAAATGCGAGGCGCTCATTCAAGCCGGCAAGGTGCAGGTGAACGGAGAGACCGTGACGGAGCTGGGCTTCAAGGCCGATCCGAAGGACGACATTACCGTCGGCGGCAAGCCGATCAAGCACGAACGGAAGCTGTATTTGATGCTCAACAAGCCCAAGGGCGTCATCACGAGCGCCAGCGACCCGCAAGGACGCAAAATCGTGGCCGATTATTTAAAGGGAATCAAGGAGCGCGTCTACCCGGTCGGCCGGCTCGATTACGATACCGAAGGGCTGTTGCTGCTCACCAACGACGGCGAGTTCGCCAATCTGCTCACGCATCCGAGCCATCACGTGCCGCGTACGTATCTGGCGACGGTCCGGGGCGTCCCGCACGGCAGCAAGCTGGAGAAACTGGCCGCCGGCATCAAGCTCGAGGACGGGATGACCGCGCCGGCGGAGGTCGAGTACCACGACGTGTCGCCCGACGACAAGCACGCGACCATTGCCATTACGATTCACGAAGGCCGCAACCGTCAGGTGCGGCGCATGTTCGAGGCGATCGGGCATCCCGTCAGCCGGCTCAAGCGCGTGCGCATCGGCGATCTCGGCCTTGCGAACCTGCAGCGCGGCAAATTTCGGCATCTGACGCCGCAGGAGATCAAGGCGCTGCAAAGCAGCGGGAGCAAGCCACATAATGTTCATAAAAAGGTGCGTCCGGACAAGCCATAATTCGGCAATTGCCGCTATAATGGGAGTATGCATGCGCGTCAAGCGCAACGTTGATTCAGGTGGTGAAGATGCGATGGGAGCATACCGGAAGCCGATTCAAATCGTAATTTTATTGGGCGTCTTGCTAATCGGCGGTTATGCGATCGGCAAGACGCTGTTTGCAGACGAGGCCGGACCGCTAAGGCCCGGCGACGAACCGCCCCCCTTCACGCTGCTTGATCTTGCGGGGAATGCCCGCGCGCTGTCGGACTACGAGGGCAAGGCGCTCGTCATTACATTCTGGGGGACATTCTGTCCGCCGTGCGTCAAGGAAATGCCCGAATTCCAAAAGCAGTACGAGCGCTGGCAGGGCGAGGATCTGGAAATCCTGGCGATCAATCTGAGCGAGTCCGATCTGCCGGTCCGCAATTTCGTGCAGCAGCACGGGCTGGAATTTCCGATTTTGCGCGACGTCAAGCGCAAGGTCGAGCGCGAGTACGGGCTCAAGGTGTATCCGACCACATTCTTCGTCGGCAAGGACGGCAAGATCAAGGAAATCGCCGAGGTGCCGATGACGGACAAGCAAATTGAGGAGCGCATCGAACGCATCCTCTAGGCAGTAAGGAGGTCTTCCACAGTTGTTTCAGAATACGAAATGCGAATGCGGACATCAAAACCATGTGGGGACCGTATTGTGCGAATCATGCGGCAAGCCGCTCATGCAGGAGACGCTGGTCACGGACGAGCCGCTGGAGATGCGCTACGACGGCGTGGCGCGGCGATCGCAAAAGGCGAATCCGAACCTGATTGACCGGATCTGGAACTTTTTTTCATCGGTCAAAATTGCGGTCTATCTAATCGTCATTACGTTCGTCGGCGCATCGCTCGGTACGATCTACCCGCAGGAGAGCACGTTCATCAGCGGCGATTTCTCCACGTATTACGAGGATAACTACGGCACGCCCGGCAAGATCTATCAAGCGCTCGGCTTGTCGCACACGTATGAGTCGTGGTGGTTCATCACGCTGCTCGTCATGATCGGCACATCGCTGGTCATCTGCAGCCTGGATCGGGTGCTGCCGCTCTACCGCGCGCTGAAGAAGCAGCAGATTCGCAAGCATCTAAGCTTCATCAAGCGCCAGCGCGTCGCATACGAGGCCGTCGTCGATCAGCCTGGGGCCTTCGTGGACAGGCTGGCCGAGCAATTGAAGCGCAAGCGCTACCGGGTGCACAAGGACAAGGACGGTCTGGCGCTGCTGGCGGAGAAAAACCGCTTCAGCCGCTGGGGGCCCTACATCAATCACATCGGCCTGATCGTCTTCCTGCTGGCGGTGCTGGCCAGGGGCGTGCCGGCCTGGCACATGGACAGCTACATTACGGCGCCGCACGGCGAGGCCGTCCCGATCCCGGATACGAACTATTACCTCAAGAACGAGCAGTTCACGGTCGATTACTACGCCGACGATGAGCTGCCCGAGGCGCTCAAGGGTACGATGCGGGCAAAAAAATACGAGACACAGGCGGTTCTGTATGCGTGCACGGCGAGCTGCGACGATCCTGCTGCGGAGCCGGAGCTGACCGAGCTCAAGCGGCACGACATTCTCGTCAATCATCCGCTCGAGTACGAGGGCATGAGCATCTACCAGTTCGACTTTGACGACACGCCGAAGCTGAAGGCGGTACGGCCGGTGCTGGTGGACAAGCAGACCGGGGAGCGCTACGGGCCCTTCGAGCTGTCCATGACCGAACCGGAGACGTCGTACGCGCTCGGTCCGTACACGCTGGAGCTGCGGCAGCAATTCATGGAATTCGCCATCGGCGACGACGGCAATCCGACAACGCTGTCGCGCGAGCCCAATGCGCCGGCCTTCTTCTTTTTGCTCAAAGGGCCGGGACTGGACGAGGCGGGGGAGACGTACCTTTACTTCCCGCGCGAGGTCGACAAGCTGCGCTTCAGCCAGGACCGCATTAACGGCGACATTGCCGACCGGTTCGAGATCATCGTCGGGACGATGGAGAACGTCGAGCTGACCGAGCCGACGAGCTTTCTCAACGTGCGCGTCGACAAGGCGATGCCGTACGTATGGGTTGGGGCCGGCATTTCGATGCTCGGACTGGTGCTCGGCTTCTATTGGCAGCACCGGCGCGTCTGGCTGCGCTTTGACGCGGATCGGCTGTCGCTGGGCGCGCACACGAACAAAAACTGGTACGGCATGCGCGGCGATGTCGCTTCGGCCATGCAGCACGCAGGCATTACCGTAGAGCCGAAGTCGCTCGATAACGGAGGGAAAAACTTGTGAACAATTTGCTTGCATTCAGCGGCGACGCCTTTGTCGCTGCCTTCTTTCTTTACTGCTTCGGCTTCATCTTCTATGTGATCGCCGTAGCCGGACGCCGGTGGAGCAACCGCGACCCGCAGCAGCATCTGAAGCGCTGGGGACGCATCGCCTTCGTCGTCTCGACGCTGGGCTTGGCCGCTCATCTGACGTTCTTCTTCACGCGCTGGATCGGCGCCAGTCACATTCCGACCAGCAACATGTACGAGTTCATGTCGTTCCTCGGCATGGCCATCATGATTGCCTTTACGGTCATTTTCGCCATCTACCGGACGACGCTGCTGGGCATGTTCGCCCTGCCGCTGACGATTATCATCATCACGTATGCGGCCGTCTTCCCGCAGGAAGTGCAGCCGCTCATACCGGCGCTCGATTCGATCTGGCTGTACATTCACGTCACCACGGCGGCGCTGGGCGAAGCGTTCTTCGCAGTGGGCTTTGCCGCCGGTCTGATGTATTTGCTGCGCGTCATTGATTTCAAGGACCGCTCCAAGGGCGCGCGCCGCCAGCAGCGTTGGGCGGAATTCTCGCTATATGTGATCGTCGTTGTGGTCGCGTTCATCGTGACCGTGTTCGCCTTCCGCGGCGCGGATTATCAGGCCGAATTCCTGCAGGAGACGCTCAGCATCGACAATCGCGGGCAAGAGGTCACGAGCTCCGATACGGTCGAGTACAACATGCCGCCGATCGTCAAGCCGTACAACAGCGACGTCGTGCAGATGGACAGCTTCCTGGGCATGACGCAGCCGCTCCTGGAGACGCCGTCCTGGATGGAGGGCGTGGACGCGGCGCGCAAGCTGAACACCGTGCTCTGGTCGATCATTACCGGCTCGCTGCTGTACGGGCTGCTGCGCCTGGTGCTGCGCCGCCCGCTCGGCGCGGCGCTCCATCCGCTCATGGAAGGCATCGATCCCGACGATCTGGACGAGATTACCTACCGCTCCATCGCGATCGGCTTCCCGATCTTCACGCTGGGCGCGCTGATCTTCGCGATGATCTGGGCGGAGATCGCCTGGTCGCGCTTTTGGGGCTGGGATCCCAAGGAAGTGTGGGCGCTCATCACCTGGCTGTACTACAGCGCGTATCTGCATCTGCGTCTGTCGCGCGGCTGGCAGGGGCAGCGCTCGGCGTGGCTGGCGGTCATCGGCTTCGTCGTCGTCATGTTCACCCTGATCGGGGTCAATCTGGTCATCGCCGGCCTGCACTCGTACGCAGGCGTCTAAAAGTGTGGTGAAAAAGTGCCAGAGTGACCGAAAATGCGTTGGAGAAAAGCATATGCTTTCGACGTACGTTCTTGCAGAACGTTTGAGCGTCCGCCATTTTGCTCCTCGATTCCTTCCTCTGAGAGGTTAAAATTCAAGGGATCGAGGAGGAACGGCGGTCGGAAACGCATTTCGGTCACGTCGGCTATACTTTTCACCACAATACTTATGAACGCTAGAGAGGAGCGAAGCGGGATGTCCGAGCATGTAGAACGGATCCTCGTCGTCGACGACGAAGAACGCATCCGCAGACTGCTGAAGATGTACCTGGAAAAGGAAGGCTATCTGATCGACGAAGCCGAGGACGGCGAGTCCGCGCTGCGGCTGGCCAGCGACAACGATTACGATCTGATTCTGCTCGACGTGATGCTGCCCGGGATCGACGGCATCGAGGTGTGCACCCGCCTGCGCCAGTCCAAGGCGACGCCGGTCATCATGCTGACGGCCAAGGGCGAGGAGATGAACCGGGTGCAGGGCTTCGAGGTCGGGGCGGACGATTACGTCGTCAAGCCGTTCAGCCCGCGCGAAGTAATCTATCGCGTCAAAGCGATCCTGCGGCGCGCCTCTGCGACGGCGTATTTAAGCAAGGAACGCGCGATGACGAACAATATTGTATTCCCGAGCCTCATTATCGAGCATGACGCGCATCGGGTTTCCGCGGGCGGGCAGGAAGTCAGCCTGACGCCCAAGGAATACGAGCTGCTGCATTATTTGGCGATTTCCCCGGACAAAGTATTCTCGCGCGAGGACCTGCTCAAGGACGTATGGAATTACGAGTTTTTCGGCGATCTTCGCACCGTCGACACCCACGTAAAGCGACTCAGGGAAAAGCTGAACAAAGTATCGCCGGAGGCCGCGGCGATGATCACGACGGTATGGGGCGTCGGCTACAAGCTTGAGGTGCCGAAGTAACGATGATCTGGCGGAGCGTAGTCGGCAAGCTGTGGCTCACGATCATCGCGCTCGTGGCGGTCATTCTCATTACGTTAGGCCTTTTCCTGATGCAGTATGTCGACAATGTCTTTTCGGCTTCCTCCTCACACGAGATCAAGGTGCTGTTTGTCTATGTCGGGGTAATCGGATTTTTGCTGACCACGTTTTTTGCTTTTTTTCTGATCACCAAGATCACGCAGCCGCTCGTCCGGCTCAAGGAAGCGGCGGACCAGATCGCTCAGGGCAAGTACGGCATCCGGGTCCCGATCCGCTCCAACGACGAGATCGGCGAGCTCGCCAACACGTTCAACAATATGGGCACCGAACTGGAGGAGCTGATCAAGGACCTGCAGCACGAGAAGGAGCATCTCTCGAGCGTGCTGCGCAGCATGGCCGACGCGGTGGTCACCTTCGATGCGTCCGGGCGCGTCATTCTGACCAATCCGCAGGGCCAGGAGCTGCTGGCGGAATGGAGCGAGCTCGACTGGACGGAGGAGGCCGAGCCGGACTACCGGCCGTTTGGCGAAGTGCCGGTGCCGCTGTATGAGCTGTACCGCACCGTGCTGCGCGAGGGCCGGGACAGCAGCGGCAAGCTGCATGTGCGCGACGGCGTCTGGTCGGTCGTGATGGCGCCGCTCACCTCCAATCAGAGCGTGCGGGGCGCGGTGGCGGTGCTGCGCGAGGTCACCGAGGAGTTCCGGCTGGAGAAGCTGCGGCGCGACTTTGTGGCCAACGTCTCGCATGAGATTCGCACGCCGCTCTCGATGCTGCAGGGCTATAGCGAGGCGCTGCTCGACGACATCGCGGCCTCGCCGGAGGAGCGCGGCGAGCTCGTCCAGGTCATCCATGACGAGTCGCTGCGGATGGGCCGGCTCGTCAAGGATCTGCTCGATCTGGCCCGGATGGAGGCGGGGCATCTGGAGATGCAGCTGCGCGAGGTGGAGATGAACGGCCTGATCCAGCGCGTGCATCGCAAGTTCCAGGTCTACGCCAAGGAGCGCGGCATTCGGCTGTTCTACACGAATCCGGCGCATCCGCTGCTGCTGCAGGCGGCCGACGAGGATCGGCTGGAGCAGGTGCTGACGAATCTGCTGGACAACGCGCTGCGGCATACGCCGGCGGAGGCGGGCATCTACATCACACTGTCCGAGACGACTCAGGACGACAAGCCGTACGCGCAGGTGACGGTCCGGGACGAGGGACAGGGCGTACCGCGCGAGGATCTGCCTTACATTTTCGAGCGCTTCTACAAGGCCGACAAGGCCCGGACGCGCGCCTCCGGCGGCACCGGCCTCGGTCTGGCGATCGTGCGGAACATCATCGAGGCCCATCGCGGCGAGATCGGCGTGGCGAGCACGCCTGGCGAAGGCACGACCTTTACGCTGCTGCTTCCTGTCGAAGCGCCTTGGCATCTGTCCGAGCATGGAAGTTAATCTTGTTGCTCGTGAAACAAAGTCGCCGTCGCGCTTGAACTTGACATTTTACGCGAAATGCACGAACGCCGGTCCTTGGAATCCCTGGGATCGGCGTTTTTTGCGGAACGAAACTCGCACGCCCAAAGGACAGCGCAGCATATTTAAGAAAACGTTAATAATTCGTTTCCGACTGGTTCATATTCAATTGGTAGACTGATACTTAGAAAGCGAAAAGGCGGGATCGCAATGTCGATATCCCTGAAGCTGAAGCTGTCGTTGCTCGGCATGATTATCGTGCCGCAGGTGCTGATCATCATCGTCGCGCTGCTCATCTCTCCGGTCGTGCAGGGCAAGGCCGACCTGCTGCGCGGACACGAGGTCAACCGCGAGCTGCAGATTCGCTTGTCCGAGCTCAATGGCGAATTCGGCTACGTGCTGGACCACGATCCGAGCCGTCTGGAGGACCGGCAGTACATCAGCGGCTTGATCGACCGCTTCGACGAGCTCGGCTCCGGCATTATCGTGCTGAGAGGTGCCGAGCCGGCCGAGTACTCCTCCTGGATCGAGCGGCCGGGCGAATTGGCAGCTCAGACCGCGGAGCAGGAGACAATCAAGCTGGATGGCCGTATGTATTATGTACACCGAGTCGGCTTCACGTATGCCGGCGGCGAGACGGGCGAGATCGTCATGCTCTTCAATTATGAACCGCTGCCCGTCTATCTGCGCCCGCTCATCCTGCTGACCATCCTGGGCTCGGTCATCGTCACCCACCTGGTGCTCAGCTATCTCGTCTCGCGCAGCCTGACGCGGCCGCTGCATCGGCTCAAGGAGGCGGCGGACCAGATGAGCGGGGGCAATCTCGACTTCAACATCACGTCCACCTCGGGCGACGAGATCGGCCGACTCGGGCATGCCTTCGAGAACATGCGTCAACGCCTCAAAGCCTCAATGGATCAGAGTGCGCAATACGAAGCGAACCGCAAGGAGCTGCTCTCGCACATCTCGCATGATCTGAAGACGCCGATCACCGCCATCAAGGGCTATGTCGAGGGCATCCTGGATGGGGTAGCGAACACCGACGAGAAGCGCGAGCGCTATATGCGCACGATCTACCGCAAGGCCGCCGACATGGACAAGCTGATCGACGAGCTGTTCCTGTTCTCCAAGCTGGACCTGAACAAGGAGCCGTTCGAGCTCCAGCCCGTCGAGCTGCGGACCTACTTGAGCGATTATCTGGAGGAGCGCGCATTCGACATGGAGAAGGCGGGCGTGCAGCTTGATTTCACGTATCCGTTCACCGGCGGGGTCTATGTGCTCGCCGACCGCGAGAAGCTGAGCCGCGTGTTGTCCAACATTATTGACAACAGCCTGAAGTACATGCCGGCGGGCGAGCGGAGCGACCCGCCGCGCATCGTCGTCATTCTGTCCGAGCGCCCGGAGGAAGCGGTCGTGGAAATTCGCGACAACGGGCCAGGCGTCGGAGCGGATGTGCTGCCGCATGTGTTCGAGCGTTTCTACCGTGCCGAGCAGTCGCGCAGTCAGAACGGCGGCGGCAGCGGGCTCGGCCTGGCGATCGTACGTCGCATCATCGAGGCGCACGGGGGGAGCGTGCAGGCACAGAGCGTCAAGTCCAGAGGCATGAGCATCCAGTTCAGCCTGCCCAAGACCAAGTCGATGACAGACGGTGGAGGCGTGCAATGAAAAAAATTCTGATTATCGAAGACGAGACCTCGATTGCCGAGCTGGAACGGGATTATCTCGAAATCCACGGCTTTCAGGTCGAGCTGGCGGACAGCGGCGAGCAAGGGCTCGAGCTTGCGCTTGCGCGCGATTTTGACCTGATCGTGCTCGATCTGATGCTGCCGCAGGTCGACGGCTTCGAGATCTGTCGCCAGATTCGCCAGACCAAGGACATTCCGGTGCTGATGGTGACGGCGCGCAAGGAGGAGATCGATAAAATCCGCGGTCTCGGGCTTGGGGCGGACGATTACATGACCAAGCCCTTCAGTCCGGGGGAGTTGGTCGCCCGTGTCAAAGCCCATCTCTCCCGCTACGAGCGTTTGCTCGGCGCGCGGGACGGGCGCAGCGAACAGATTCGGGTGCGCGGCCTGATTATCGACAAGCCGTCCAGGCGCGTCTTTGTCAACGAACAAGAAGCGGTGCTGACCTCCAAGGAATACGAGTTGCTGCAGTTCATGGCGCTCCATCCCAATCGCGTATTCACGAAGGAGGAGCTGTTCGAACGCTTGTGGGGACTGGAATCGTCGGGCGATCTGACGACCGTCACCGTCCATATTCGGCGGATCCGCGAGAAGGTCGAGCGCGATCCGTCCACCCCCGAGTACATCGAAACGATCTGGGGCGTCGGCTATCGCTTCAAGCCTTAGTAACCTGTCATCCGATTAGCCAAAAGACAGACAAGCAGTCAAAGGAGTGGAATGCGAGTGAAAAGCACGATCCGTTTTTCGCTGAAAAACAAGTTTGCCTTATGGATTATGACCCTTATTGTGACCGTTGGCGGATTGTATTCCGGCTTGAACATGAAGATGGAGACGATGCCGGATATCACGATTCCGATTGTCAGCGTCACCACAATCTACCCCGGCGCAACGCCGGAGGAAGTGATGGAAGAGCTCACCCTGCCGATCGAGCAGCGGACGCGCAATCTGTCCGGCGTAACCAACGTCTCGTCCACCTCGATGGAGAACGTGTCCTCGATCGTTATCGAATACAATTATGACAAGGACATGGAGAAGGCCGTCACCGAGGTGAACGAGGTGCTGGCGGAGGTGAGCTTGCCGGACGGCGCTCAAGAGAGCGACGTATCGCGAATCTCGCTCAATGCGTTCCCCGTCATCTCGCTTAGTCTGGCCGACGAGTCGCGTGATCTGGCCGAATTGACCGAGCTTGTAGAGTCGTCCGTGCTGCCGCGTGTGCAGGGGCTGCCTGGCGTAGCCTCGGTCCAAGTATCCGGGCAGCATGTCCAGGAAGCGCAGCTTGCATTTGACAATGCGAAGATGGCCGAGCTCGGGCTGAGCCAGGAGACGGTGCGCGGTCTCATCCAAGGCGCGGCGCTGTCCGTCCCGCTCGGCATTCATCCGCTCGACGGCTCGGAGAAGGCCTTGCTCGTGGACGGCAACATCGTCACGCTGGAGGATCTGCAGAATCTGCCGATCCCGGTCATCCCGAGCGGCGCCGCAGGCGGCGCGCAGTCTGGCGCGGGGCAACAAGGCGGAGGCGCAGCGCCGGATGGCGGCATGAGCGCGCCCCAGGCCGGTGACGGAGCTGGCGCCACGGCGCAGGAAGGCGACGCTGCAGCACAGCAGCAGGATTCCGCCAGTGAGCAAGCCCCACAAGCCGGAGCGATGACCGGCCTGCCGACCGTGCCGCTTGGCGATATCGCCGATATCGAGATTGTCGGCAGCGCCGAGTCGATCTCGCGTACCAACGGCAACGATTCCATCGGCATCTCGGTCGTCAAGGCCGCCGACGCCAATACGGTCGATGTCGTCAACGCGGTGAAAGAAGAAACCGAAGCGATCGCGTCGGAGTTGAACGGCCTGATCGTGGATTTCGCCTTTGACCAGGGCGAGCCGATCGAGGATTCGGTTCACACGATGCTGAACAAGGCGTTGATGGGCTCGCTGTTTGCCATCATCATCATTCTGTTGTTCCTGCGGGATATTCGTTCGACGCTGATCGCAGTCGTCTCGATTCCGCTGTCGATCCTGATCGCGCTGTTGGTCCTCGGTCAGATGGACGTCACGCTCAACGTGATGACGCTCGGGGCCATGACGGTTGCGATCGGCCGGGTCGTCGACGATTCGATTGTCGTCATCGAGAATATCTATCGGCGAATGTCGCTCTCCGGCGAACGGCTCAAGGGCAGCGAGCTGATTCTGGAATCGACACGCGAGATGTTTGTGCCGATTTTGGCTTCTACAATCGTGACGATTGCCGTATTTGTCCCGCTCGGTCTAGTGGAAGGTCCCGTAGGCGAGATCTTCATGCCGTTCGCGCTTACCATTGTGTTCGCACTGCTGGCCTCGCTCCTGGTGGCCGTCACCGTCGTGCCGATGCTGGCGCATATGCTGTTCCGCAAGTTTTTGACGGGCGAACGGCCGCTCAAAAAGGTGCACGAGGATAAACCCGGCCGCATGGCCGAAGGCTACAAAGGCATTCTGAACTGGGCGCTCAACCACAAGCTGATTACGTTCGGCGGCGCGGTCGTCCTGCTGGCAGCGAGCTTCCTGCTCACGCCGCTGATCGGCTTCAGCTTCCTGCCGGCCGACGAGCAGAAAATGATGGTCGTCACCTACAATCCGGCGCCCGGCGAATCGCAGGAAGATGTCGAAGCGATGGCGCTCGAGGCCGAGCAGGCCTTCATGACGCGCGACGGAATCGAAATGCAGCAATATTCCGTCGGCGGCGCGAACCCGATGAATCCGGGCGCGTCCAAGCAGGCGCTGTTCTATCTCAATTACGCCTCCGATTACAAGGGCTTCGAGGACGAGAAGGAAGCCGTGATCGCGCTGCTGCAGGACATGGGCGGCGAAGGCGAATGGAAGCAGCAGAATTTTGCCGGCGGCGGCCTGGGCGGCAGCGGGCTGGCTCTGCAAATCTATGGGCCGGACATGGCTTCGCTCGAACCGGTCGTGCAGCAGGTCATGGACAAGATGGCCGAGCACGACGAACTCACGAATATCGACACGAGCCTGTCGCAGACGTATGATCAATACACGCTCGTAGCGGATCAGGAAAAGCTGGCCCAATACGGCCTGGCTGCCGGTCAGGTGGCGATGGCGCTCAGTCCGGCGCGCGAGCGGCCGGTACTGACGACGATCGAACAGGACGGCAAGCGTCTGAATGTGTATCTCGAAGTCGATCAGGAAAGCTACTCGACCAAGGAAGAGCTGGGAAACGTGACGCTGAATTCGCCGCTCGGCATGGAGGTGGCGATCAAGGACGTCATGACGATCGAGGAAGGGGAATCGCCGAACACGATTACCCGCCAGAATGACCGCGTGTATACCGAGGTGTCCGCTGACGTGACGAGCGCCAATGTGGCCGCGGTGTCCAGCGAGCTCAGCAAGGAGCTTGACGCGCTTGAGCTTCCGGAGCAAGTGGAGATCAGCTTTGGCGGTGTAACGGCGCAGATGAACGACGCCTTTGCCGACTTGGCGATAGCGATGCTGGCAGCGGTAGCGGTCGTCTACCTCGTGCTCGTCATCACCTTCGGCGGCGGATTGACGCCGCTGACGATCTTGTTCTCGCTGCCGTTCACGATTATCGGGGGCCTGGTGGCGCTCTGGATCGCCGGAGAGACGATCAGCGTGACGGCGCTCATCGGCGCGCTGATGCTGATCGGGATCGTCGTGACGAATGCAATCGTGCTGATCGACCGCGTTATTCACAAGCAGAAGGAAGGCCTGTCGGTCCGAGAAGCGCTGCTCGAGGCAGCCGGCACCCGGCTGCGCCCGATTCTGATGACGGCGCTGGCAACAATCGGCGCGCTGCTGCCGCTGGCCTTCGGCTTCGAATCCGGCGGCCTGATCTCCAAAGGACTTGGCGTCACGGTCATTGGCGGTCTCGCCAGCTCGACGCTGCTGACGCTGCTGATCGTGCCAATCGTATACGAGTTCCTGGCTCGCTTCCGCAAGGCGCCGAAGCACGGTCTGGACGAATAGTGGAGATGAATATAGTAATGAATTAAATATGTGCATTGGGAGCCGCCCGGCGTTGTCGGGCGGCTTCTTTAAAATTAAAGATCGGACGACGTGAGCCGTTTCGCACTTGCCATTTGTGGCAGGAGATTGCCGACATAAACGCGAAGTATGGAAGCAAGCATGTCGCATGCTAATCTGATTGAAACGGGGCACGTGAATATGAGACCTGTAAAACGTTCCGCGCTCCGGCTGAAGCTGGGCAAATGGTGGTATACTGGAAGACGGTACGCCGCTTGGGCAACGGGCAGGGAGCGCTTGGCAAAGGTCCGCGATCCCGGCGACGCCGCTTGGCCCTCCACGGTCTTTGAGCATGCCACGCCGCTCTTCCGGGCGCTCAAGGATGTCGAAGACGAGATGCAGCTCGGTAAAGTTCATAATCTGCGCCTGGCGGCTCCACGGCTAAACGGGCTGATGATTCAGCCAGGCGAGACGTTCTCCTACTGGCGCACGATCGGAAAACCTAGCAAGCGAAAGGGCTATCGGCCCGGCATGGTATTATATTACGGGCGGTTCCGTTCCGGGATCGGGGGCGGATTGTGCCAGCTGTCGAATCTGAT
Organism: Paenibacillus sabuli; assembly: GCF_014705605.1. Lineage (GTDB taxonomy): Bacteria > Bacillota > Bacilli > Paenibacillales > Paenibacillaceae > Paenibacillus_D > Paenibacillus_D sabuli. The sequence goes on along the minus strand of NZ_JACXIZ010000027.1, from coordinate 110,526 downwards.
CTATTGGATGGCATTGCACTCGCCGCTCGAGGTCACGGAGCGTCACCGCCATAGCTACGACGTCTTTCCGGATACGAATCGGACGCAGCCGTTCGGCAGCGGCGCCACCTGCGCCTATAACTATCTGGATCTGCAGCTCCATAATCCGACGCCGCATGCCTTCCGACTGCGGATCGAAGTGACCGACAGCGAGCTGCAAGGCCGATTGGAATGCGAGCGACCGCTGACGCAACGCTATGAGGTGTACGAACGCGAGCATGCGATCGCGCAGGAGGCCTGGGGCGGCTACGTCCGCCGCAATGTCATCGGCCGGCGCTGCCTGGATATGACCGGCATTGTGCTGGAGGATTGCGTTGTGACGTCCAATCAGGCCCTAATGATGTATGCGCCGATGTTATCCGAGCGCGCTGAGCACTAAAAATTCCAGCTTTTTAGGCACTGATGCACCGGGCAGATGAATCCATTTCCGCGCGAGCTGCGTAATAAAGGAAGGTTGACGAAGCGTAACCATACGATGTATAACCATACGAAAGGGAGGAAATACAAATGATTATTTCCACTACGCCCGCCATAGAAGGAAGACCGGTTCAGGATTACGTCGGGGTCGTGACGGGAGAAGCGATCATGGGCGCGAATGTTGTACGCGATTTTTTTGCATCGATTACCGATGTGGTCGGCGGCCGCTCTGGCTCGTACGAGAGCAAGCTGAAGGAAGCGCGCGATATTGCGATCAATGAGATGAAGGATCAGGCGCACCGCATGGGCGGCAACGCCATCGTCGGCATCGATATCGATTACGAGGTCATTCGCGACGGCATGCTGATGGTGGCGGTCAGCGGCACGGCGGTCCGGCTCTGATATGGGACTGTTTGACCGGATGGCGGAGGAAAAAATGGCGGAGGCGGTGCGTCGCGGCGAGCTCGACCGGCTACCCGGTTCGGGAGCGCCGCTGCCGCCGGACGATCTGAAGCATGTGCCTGAGGAGCTGCGTGCGGGCTACCGGATGATGCGCAATGCCGGTATGATCCCGGCCGAGCTGGAGATGAACAAGGAGATCGCCACAATGCAGGACTTGCTAAAGCTGTGCGAGGACGAGGAGCAGCGCGGTGAATTGCGCAAGCGGCTGACGGAAAAGCAGCTGCGCTATCAGCTCCTGCTGGAGCGCCAGGGGCTGGGCGGCACACAGGCTATTCGGACCTATGAGACGAAGCTCACTCAACAACTGACAGGAGAGGATCGACATGCGAACGGAATGGACGCCACAGGAAGTGGAAACGAAGCTGAAGCGCGGCGAAAAGCTCAATCTGATTGACGTGCGGGAGCTGGACGAATGGACGGAGGGGCATATCGCCGAGGCGCGCCATCTCCCGCTCGGTGAGCTGCCGGGGCGGGTCGCCGAGCTGTACGAAGACGAGGATGCGCCGCTCGTGCTGGTGTGCCGCAGCGGCGGTCGCAGCGGCAAGGCGTGCGATTACTTGAGCGCGCAGGGCTACAATCCGATCAACATGCAGGGCGGGATGCTGGCCTGGAGCGGCGGGGTCAAGACCGGAATGTAATGTGACAGCGGCAGCTTCATCACGGAGCCGCGCGCCGGGCAACGACTTGAGAGGAACGGGCGCTATGGACACCTAGCGCCCTTCATGCTATAGTGATGGAGCAAGAGGGATGCCACAATTTCATAGTTTGCGAGGAACAGGTGCCGGTGGGGCGCGTATCGCGCGTACCACGGCTTAATAGGGAAGTCCGGTGAAAATCCGGCACGGACCCGCCACTGTAAAGAAGCCGGCAACAGCCGGCACTGCGCGCGCACAAGGATTGTCACTGGACACGCGATCCGGGAAGACAGCGGCAGCGCACTTCGAGTCAGGAGACCTGCCTGTTCGTCATAACGCTGGAACCCTACGTGGATTTGGGGAGGTGTTGGAGATCGGCTTGGCCGGAGGCAGGCTTGCACGCCCGTGCCGACCATAGACCTGTAGGCTTGACAGACAGCATTTCTGACACAATCGTCGGAAGTGTTTTTTTGTGTTCAAGGAGAATGCAAGAAGCATGCCACGAAGTGCAACGACAATTGAATTGCTTGACGACAAACTAGCGACATGAAATGGAGAAGAGAACCGAATATGAGAAATCCAATCGAAGCCTGGGGCGCCCAGGTCTTATCTGCAAAAAATCTGCGTGCCTGGACGGCGCTGCTGCTCGTCCTGATGATGGCTGTGCTCGCGGCTTGCGGGTCCGACACAACGACGAATAACGATGCCTCCAATGGCAATGCCAATACTGAGCAGGGTCAGCAAGCCGCGCCGGGCAATGCGCAGGAGAACGAAGACGACGCGCAGCAAGCGGAGACGGGCGAAGCGACGTCCGCCGCATATCCGCTGACGGTGACCGATGCGACGGGGACGGAGCTGACCTTCGAGGAAGCTCCGACAACGATCGTCTCGCTCGTCCCGAGCGAGACGGAAATTCTGTTCGCGCTCGGAGCCGGCGAGGAGGTCGCCGGAGTCGACGAGTGGAGCAATTATCCCGAGGCGGCGCTGGACAAGCCCAAGGTGGGCGACATGAGCACCAACATCGAAGCGGTGTCGGCGCTCAATCCCGATCTGGTCGTCGCATCGTCGACGATGAATACAGCGGCGATCGAGCAGCTGCGCGAGCTGGACGTCCAGGTGTTCGCCTCCGACCCCAAAACGCTCGACGAAGTCATCGCGCATATCGGGCAGGTCGGCGATATCATCGGCCGCACGGAGGAAGCCGCCGAGGTGACCGCGCATATGCAGGAGGTGCGCACGCAGGTTGAGACGGCCATAGAGGGCGCGGACACGAAGCGCGTCTACCTCGAGTTCTCGCCGAATTACTCGGTCGGCAAAGGCGAATTCCTGGACGAGCTGATCACGATCGCCGGCGGCGAAAACATCGCTTCGGATCAGCAGGGCTGGTTCGAAATCGACGCCGAGACGATCCTGCAGCGCAACCCAGAGGTCATCATCTATCCGGATTTTGGCGCGGACAATTCGATCCCCGAGCTGATCGCCTCGCGTCCCGGCTGGGAGGAGATCGACGCGGTCAAAAACGACGAGCTGCATGCCGTCACCAACGATCCGCTCGTCCGTGTCGGGCCGCGTCTGACCGATGGCCTGCTGGAGCTGGCCAAAGCCATCCATCCCGAGTTGTTCAACTAGAGCATGAGGCGCAAACTGTACGGCTACGGAGGAGGAGCGCTGCTCCTCCTCGGCGCGTCTGTGCTGCTGGCGCTGTCGATCGGCTCGGCCGGCTTCCCGCCGGCCAAGGTGTGGAGCATTCTGCTGCATCAGCTCGCGCCCGGCGGCGCGGAGCCGCCCTGGACCGCGCTTGAAGAAGCGATTATCGTGCAGGTGCGGCTATCGCGGGTCGTGCTGGCCGTCTTGGTCGGCGCGTGCCTGGCGCTTGCGGGCGCTGGCTTTCAGGGCGTGCTGCGCAATCCGCTGGCCGATCCGTACACGCTGGGCGTCGCCTCGGGCAGCTCCATCGGGGCGGCGTTTCTGATTCTTTTCGGCCTGCAGACATTCATCGGCATGTATTCGATCCCGATTGTCGCGTTCGGTACCGGCGTGCTGACGCTGCTGGCCGTTTTTTGGCTGGCGCGCACCCAGGGCAGACTCGGCGTCGAGACGCTGATCCTCTCTGGCGTCGTCGTACAAGCCTTTTTGAGCGCGTTTGTCTCGTATATGGTGTCGCTCTCGCAGGGCGTCGTCAACGAAATCCTGTTCTGGCTGATGGGCAGTCTGTCCAAGCGCAACTGGGGTCATGTCTCGATGCTCGTGCCGTTCGTCGCGATCGGACTGCCGGTCCTGCTCTACTATGCGCGGGCGCTCAACCTGTTCGTCATCGGCGAGCGTCCGGCCGCGCATCTCGGGGTACGGGTGGAGCGCACCAAGCTGATCGTATTGCTGGCTTCCACACTGCTCACGGCGGCGGCGGTCTCGGTGTCGGGCGTCATCGGCTTCGTCGGTCTCGTCGTGCCGCATGTGATCCGGCTCATGGTCGGACCGGATTACCGGCTGATCGTGCCGCTGTCCGCCATCGGCGGCGGGATCTACGTGCTGTGGGCGGATACGCTGGCGCGTACACTGCTCAGCCCCAAGGAGATTCAGCTCGGAATCGTGACGGCGTTTATCGGGGCGCCATTCTTCGGCTATTTGCTCAAGCGTCGCAAAGCGTCGATCTAGACGATCCAAAGGAGGGAGAACGTGGTGATCGAAGCAACGGAACTGACCAAAACGATCGGCGGCCGGCGCGTGCTGGGACCGGTCAGCTTCGAGCTGCCGGCCAAAGGTATGTACGGCGTAATCGGCCCCAACGGCGCCGGCAAATCGACGCTGCTGTCGCTGCTGTCCGGCGTATTGGCGCCGGATTCCGGGCACTTGTCGCTGCGCGGCCGGCCCTCGACGGATTATCGTCCGCGCGAGCTCGCGCGCTGGGTGGCCGTGCTCGAGCAGGACGGTCTGCCGCGTACGACGTTCTCGGTGCGGGAGGTGGTCGAGATGGCGCGATTTCCGTTTCAGAATTGGCTCGGGGACGAGCCGGGCGATCCCGCCTCTCTGGTCGCCGAGGCGCTGCGGTCGGCAGGGCTGGAGCCATTCGCCGACCGGCGCATGGACCGTCTGAGCGGCGGTGAACGCCAGCGGGTCGCGCTGGCCAAGGTGATCGCGCAGCAGCCGGAGCTGATCCTGCTGGACGAGCCGACCACCTTCCTCGATATCGGGTATCAGGTCCAGCTCCTGGATACGGTGCGCGCCTGGCAGCGCCGACAGAGCTTGACAGTGGTCGCCGTGCTGCACGATCTCAATCTGGCCGCCCAATATTGCGACCGGCTGCTCGTCGTCAAGGACGGCGCAATCGTCGCCGAAGGCACGCCCGAGCAAGTCGTTACGACGGAGATGATCCGCAGCGTCTATGGCACCGATGCGATCGTGCTGCCCCATCCGGTGAGCGGGCGGCCGCAGGTGCTGCTGCAGCCAGCTACAGCCTCTCCGCCGACAGCGGGATTGCCATCGGCTGCAACAGACCTACCAACGGGAAGCGAGGTTGCATATGAGTAACGATGAACAAACGATCCGCGCCGCCGCCGCTACGATCGCGCCGCCCGACGAAGCGGCGATTGCGGCAGCGGCGGCGCGACTGAACAGCCTGACGAAGCCGCCGGGCAGTCTCGGAAGACTGGAGGAGCTGGCGCTGCAGCTGGCCGGGGCCACCGGCTCCGCGCGGCCCGTGCTGGACCGCAAGGCGGTCGTCGTCATGGCCGCCGATCACGGCGTCTGCGCCGAGGGGGTCAGCGCCTACCCGCCGGAGGTTACCGCCCAGATGGTGCTGAACTTCCTGCGCGGCGGCGCGGCGGTCAACGTGCTCGCCGCACAGGCTGGCGCCGACGTGCACTGCGTCGATATCGGCGTCAATGCCGAGCTGTCGCATCCGGGGCTGCTGGCGCGCAAGGTGCGGCCGGGCACTGCGAATATGACGGTCGGACCGGCGATGTCGCGCAGCGAAGCGGCAGCGGCGGTGCGCACCGGCATTGTGCTGGCCGGCGAGCTCGCCGGCCAGGGCTATCGCGTACTGGCGACCGGGGAGATGGGCATCGGCAATACGACGGCCAGCGCAGCGCTGATGTGCGTGCTGGCAGGCTACACACCGGAGCAATCGGTCGGTCTCGGCACCGGCATCGACGAGACGCGCAGGGGCCACAAGATCGAGACGGTGGCCCGCGCCATCGCCTGCAATGCGCCGAAAGCGTCCGATGCGCTGGACGCGCTGGCCAAGGTCGGCGGTCTGGAGATCGCCGGTCTGGCCGGTCTGATGCTCGGCGCGGCGGGGCAGCGGCTGCCGGTAGTGGTGGACGGCTTCATCTCGACGGCTGCGGCCCTGGTCGCGCTGCGGCTGGCGCCCGGTCTGCGCCCGTATCTCATCGCCTCGCATCAATCGGGCGAGCAGGGGCATCGGCTGCTGCTCGAGTCGCTGGGCCTGAGGCCGCCCTTGCAACTGGATATGCGCCTCGGAGAAGGCACCGGAGCCGTGCTGTGCCTGCACCTGCTGGAGGCGGCCGTGCGCGTGTTGGACGAGATGGCGACGTTCGCCGAGGCGGGTGTCTCGGACAAAGACGAGTTAAAGGAGCGGTAGCCAAGTGGCCATACTGGTAACAGGAGGCGCGCGCAGCGGCAAGAGCGGCTTCGCCGAGCGCTACGCGCAGCATCATGCCGCGCGCGGCACGTATATCGCGACAATGCGGCCGCACGACGACGAACTGCGTGCGCGCGTGCGCCGGCACCGCGCCGAGCGAGCGGCGAGCGGCTTCGTCTGGCAGACGATCGAAGCGCCCTCCGATCTCGCCGCGCAGCTCGTCGAGCTAGAAGGCGCATCGGACAGCTGCGTGCTCGTCGACTGTCTCACGCTGTGGCTGACAGACCAGCTGCTGCAGCTGGAGGCGGAGGGCGGTGAGACGTGGAGCGACCGGATGGAGGAGGAGCTGGAGCGGCGCATCGAGCGGTTGGCGAGCGCTGCGGAGCAGGCGCGCGGCCTGCTCATCCTCGTGACCAACGAGGTCGGCTCGGGCATCGTGCCGGCGTATCCGCTCGGCCGCCGTTTCCGCGATGCGGCGGGCAGGCTGAACGCGCGGATCGCGGCCGTGTGCGACGAGGTGTTCCTGGTGACGGCCGGTATTCCGGTGGAGCTGAAGGCCATCGCCTATCGCCTGGACGGCGAGCGGGGTGAAGGTCCGCGATGATCGGGTATTCCCTGCAGGAGCTGCTGCCGATGCTGTGCGCGGCGATTGCGCTCGACTGGCTGATCGGCGATCCGCGGCGCCCCGTCCATCCGGTCATTCGTATCGGACAATTGGCGAGCGTGCTGGAGCGGCGCTTGTACCCGCCGGAAGGCGCCCCGCCGGCCATGCTGCGCAGACGCGGCGCGGTGCTGACGAGCGTGACCGTGCTGGCCTCGGGCGGGGCGGCCTGGGGGCTCGTCTGGGCGGCCGACGCCATCCATCCCTGGCTCGGCTATGCCGTCACGACCTGGCTGATCGCGACCACGATCGCGGTCAACGGCCTGCGTCAGGCCGCCATGCAGGTGTATCGTCCGCTCGTCGCGGGGCGGCTGGACGAGGCGCGGACGTATACCGGCTACATCGTCGGCCGCGATACGGGCGGGCTCGACGCCGCCGGCGCGGCGCGGGCGACGGTCGAGACGGTCGCCGAGAACACCGTAGACGCGTTTGTCGCGCCGATCGTGCTGGCGCTGCTGGGCGGGGCGCCGCTGGCGATGCTGTATCGCGCCGCCAATACACTCGATTCGATGGTCGGCTACCGCAATGCGCGCTACTTGCATTTCGGCTGGGCATCGGCGCGGCTGGACGATGTGTTGAATTATGTGCCAGCTCGCCTGTGCGGCGTGCTGCTGGCGCTGGCGGCCTTGCCGCAGCGGGGACTGTCGGCGACGCGCGCGCTGCGCGCGGTCCGCGTGTTCGCCGCGCGGCATCCGAGTCCCAACAGCGGCATTCCCGAATCGGCGGTCGCCGGTGCGCTCGGCATCGAGCTGGGCGGCCTCAATGTGTACTTCGGGCGTCCGAGCGAGCGGGCCCGGCTCGGCTGGCCGCTGCGCGCGCTGGAGGCGGACGATATTCTGCGCGCGATTCGGTTGTTGTACGGGGTGAGCATCGTCATGTTCGCCGCTTTTGCGGCGGCTGCGGGAGGGGTGATCCGATGGGGATGGTGAATCGCATGGGCCGGTGGCTGCACGCGCTCGGCGCGGCTGTGCAATTTTTGACAGTCGTGCCGTTGCCGTTTCGGCCGGTCTTTGACGAGCGGACTGCTGCGCGCAGTCTTGTTTTTTTTCCGTGGGCGGGCGCGCTGATCGGCGCGGCGACGGCCGCCGCCGCGATCCTGCTGCCGCACGTCCTGCCGCCGCTGCCCGCCGCCGCGCTCGTCCTGATCCTGAGCACCGCGATGACCGGCGCCCTGCATCTGGACGGCTGGATGGATACGGCGGACGGCGTGCTGAGCAGGCGGCCGCGCGCGCGGATGCTGGAGATCATGAAGGACAGCCGGGTCGGCGCGATGGGGGTGGCGGCCGCGGTGCTCTTGCTGCTGCTCAAGTGGTCGCTGCTGGCAGCGCTGCTGGAGCAGCCGATCGGAGCGCCGGGGGCCGTACACCTGGCCGCCGTATTCGTCTGGAGCCGCAGCGCGATGGCGCTCGGCGTCGCAGCGTGGCCGCATGCGCGCGGCAGCGAGGGATTGGCTGCGCTCTATGCGCGAGCGTCCGGCAAGCACGCGCTGCTGGCGCTGCTCGCCGGCGCGCTGCTCGTCGGGGCGGCGTACATGCTGGTCGGCCTGCCGCCGCTGGCGGCGCTCGGCTACACACTGGTCGGCCTGGCGCTGGCCACAGCGGCTGCGAGCGCGCTGGCGCTGTGGCTGAAGGCCAGGCTGGGCGGACTGACCGGCGACACCTACGGCGCCATGAACGAAGCGGCCGAAGCCGCGCTGCTGCTGGCGCTCGTCGCGGTGCCGGCGTCTTAGGATCCTTCACGAAATAACCTAAGATAGCTCATCCATCAGGCGGGCAAACGGACGCACGACAGCTAACGGTTGCCAGCGCGCTTATTTCGATCGATTTCAGGCGATTTCCAGGCTAGTGGTTGCCACAGCGCTTATTTGGGCGCAATAGCCGCTGTGGCAACCGTTAGATTCGTTGGCCGATGGTGAAGGGATAGAGACGGTTTCAATCGCACCAAGTTATTTTGTAATGGAAACTTGATTGGCTAAGGGCAATAGCGAGGGATAGTGAACGGGGAATAGAGGGGAGAGAATGCGGATGTTGGAGCGTTATGGGCATGGCGGGGATCTGCTGTCCGCTTCCGAGGCCTTCGGGCTGCCGCCCGAATCGTATGTGGACTTCAGCTCGAATATGAATCCGCTCGGTCCGCCGCAGGGGGTCAGGGATGTGCTGGCGCGCTATGCGGCGCATATCCACGCCTACCCCGATCCGGCGGTGCGCGAGCTCAGGCTCAGGCTCGCCGAGCGGCACGGCGTCGACGAGGCCTGCATCCTCGTCGGCAACGGCGCGGCCGAGCTGATCGATCTGGCCGTGCGCTGGCGACGCCCCGCGGCCGTCGGGCTGGCGGTGCCGTGCTTCGCCGAGTACGAGGAGGCGGCGCGCAAATGCGGGGCCGACCTCGTGCGCGTCACACTGAACGAAGCGGCGGACTTCACGGCAGAGCGGGCCGTGCTGGAGGCTCAGCGGCCGGGGCTGTGGCTGCTCGGCTCGCCGAACAATCCGACCGGTCGCCTGTTGCCGCGCGACATCCCGCTCGCATTGGCGGCGAGCGGCGCGACAGTCGTCGTCGACGAGGCGTTCATCGACTTCGTGCCGGAGGAGAGCCGGATCAGTCTCGCTCGCGAGGCCGCAGGCGACCCGAGTCTGCTCGTGCTGCGCTCGATGACCAAGTACTATGCGATCCCCGGCATCCGGCTCGGCTATGCGATCGGGCATCCCGAGACCATCGCCGCGCTGCGCGAGCTGCAGGTGCCCTGGAGCGTCAATTCCCTGGCGCAGCAGATCGGGTGCGCGGTGCTGGAGGACGACGAATACGCGCATCGGACGCGGCGCTGGCTGGCGGAGGAGCGGCTTCGGCTGGAGGCGGGGCTGAACGGACTCGGGCTGCGCGTGGTGCCGAGCGCGGCCAACTATGTGCTCGCCGAGCTTCCCGGCGCCTTGGGCTTGACGGCTGCGGCGCTGCAGCGTCAGCTCGGGCCGCGCGGCCTGCTGATCCGCGACGGCGGGCGCTTCGACGGTCTGGGACCGCGCTGGCTGCGCGTCGCCGTGCGGCTGCGCACGGACAACGAGCGCCTGCTGGACGCGCTCGCGGCCGCCTTGGCGCCGCTGGGCGCGACGGGGGCCGCGAGCGCGCCCGGGGGAACGCCCGTAGGGGCGCCGGCGAATGGTTCGGCGCGCCGATGGTGCGCAGCGCCGTCAGGTCCGGGCCGTGCCGCGGATTGCGTGTCCACAGCGCCGTCAGGTCCAGGCAGTACCGGGGATCTCGTGTCCACAGCGCAGCCAGCTCAGGGCCGTGCCGCGGATCCCGTGTCCGCTGCGCAGCCGGGTCCCGCTCCTGCCGCGAATCGCGCGTCCGGAGCGGAGGGAAGCGCAAGCGAAGCCAAGCCCAAGCAGCCGGCCCGCACGCTCATGATCCAGGGCACGGCCTCGGATGCGGGCAAGAGCCTGCTCGTGACGGCGCTGTGCCGCAGCTTCGCGCGGCGTGGGCGGCGAACGGCTCCCTTCAAAGCGCAGAACATGTCCAACAACTCGTACGTCACCTGGGACGGCAAGGAGATCGGACGGGCGCAGGGGATGCAGGCGGAGGCGTGCGGCATCCTCGCCGACACCGACATGAATCCGATCCTGCTCAAGCCGACGCGCGAGATGTCGGCCCAGGTCGTCGTGCACGGTGTGGCGCTGCGCGATTACGAGGCGCGTGCCTATCGCGAGCAGTTCCTTGCGGAAGCCGGGACGATCGTGACCGGGGCGCTGCGACGGCTTCGAATGAGGTGCGACGTCGTCGTGCTCGAGGGCGCGGGCAGTCCGGCCGAGATCAATCTCAAGGACCGCGATATTGTCAACATGCAGGCGGCGGCATGGGCGGATGCGCCGGTGCTGCTCGTGGCGGACATCGACCGCGGCGGCGCGCTGGCCGCGCTGGTCGGCACGCTCGAGCTGCTGGAGCCGCACGAGCGGGATCGCGTCGCCGGTCTGATCATCAACAAGTTCCGCGGCGACGTGTCGCTGCTGCGTCCGGGACTGGACTGGCTCGAGCGCAGGACCGGCAAGCCGGTGCTCGGTGTCGTGCCGTATCTGCCGGGACTCGCGCTCGAGTCGGAGGATACGCTGTCGCTGGAGGCGGCGCAGCGCGAAGCGGAGCGGGCGGGGAGCAGGGGGGCCGTCCCGGCGGCCGAGGCCTCCACACAGCAGGCGGGGGAGGAGGCACGGAGCGGGCAACAGGAGCATTCGGAGCATGCGCTGCTGGACATCGCCGTGCTGCGGCTGCCGCATCTGTCGAATTTCACCGACTTTGACCCGCTGCGCTTCGAGCCCGACGTGCGCCTGCGCTATGTGGAGGATGCGCGCAGACTCGGTGAGCCGGACGCGCTCGTCCTCCCCGGCAGCAAAAACGTAATGGACGATCTGCTGCATCTGCGAGCGAGCGGGCTCGCGGAGGCGGTGCTGCACTATGCCGCGCGCGGCGGTCACATCGTCGGCATCTGCGGCGGCTACGAGATGCTCGGACGGCGCCTCTGCGATCCGGACCATGCCGAATCGGTCCACGACGAGCTGGACGGTCTCGGGCTGCTGCCGCTCGAGGTCCGCTTCGCGCATCCCAAACGGACGGTGCGGATGTTCGGAACGGCCCGCCTCCCGGGCTGGACAGCGCCCGAGGAGGTCGAGGGCTACGAGATCCACACCGGACAGATGCGAGTGGAGCCAGGAGCCGGACGGCCGCTGCGGGTGAGGCCCGCCGATGTCGGTCACGCACCGCTCGGCGTTGCACAGCCGGACACGGCCGCGGCGGCCGGCAGTGCGGCGCGGCCACCCGCCGACGAGCGAACCGCGTCTGTCGCAGCGCGTGATTCCGTGGAAGCGGACGAAGGCGCGTGCACGCCCGACGGCCGCATCTGGGGCACGTTCCTGCACGGCGTGCTGCACGGCGATGCCTTCCGGCGGCGCTGGCTCAACGGGCTGCGCGCCGCCAAGGGATACGCGCCCTTGCCAGTGCAACTGCACTTTCGGAGGCTGCGCGAAGCGGAATTCGACCGACTGGCGGACCACATCGAGGCCCACTGCGACATGGCTCGGATTGAAGCGCTCTTGCAAGGCGAGGCCATTATAACGAACAATGCAGTTCGGAAAGGGGAAGGAAGATGACACAGCCATTTAGCAAGGAATCCGGCAGGGAAAGCATCTATCGCTCGGCGCATTGGCCCGGATTGACCATTGAGCTGCGTGCGGATCATCTATACGTCGGTGGGGTCGGATCGTTGCGTACGCTGAGCAGCGCGGTCTGCAACGGCGGCCTGCGCGAATCGAGCGCGTGGGTCAATTGGGGCGTGCCGCTCTCGTACAATTGCGCCGACCCGGAGGGCGACGCGCGCGCGGCGCTGCGGCGATGGGGCTACGATACGGCGCAGGCGCCGGTGCTGCTCACGGCGGCCAGTCTGCGGCGCGCATCGGTCGTCGAGGCCGAGCGGGGCGGGCTGACGGCGCTGTGCTGCACGACCGCCGGCGTCGGCAACGCGGCCCGCGCCGGCGCGCCGATGTCCGCGCAGCAACGCGAGCAGGCTTACCGTCCGGGCACGATCAATACGATGCTGCTGGTCGACGCTTCGCTGGACGACGCGGCGCTGGCCGGCGCGTTCATCACGGCGGCCGAGGCGAAGACCGCGGCACTGCAGGATCTGCAGATCCAGTCGCCTGCAAACGGACGGATCGCGACCGGCACGACGACCGATGCGCTGATCATCGCGGCCCGCGGCCCGCGACCGGAGCAGCCGCTGCATCGCTATGCCGGCACGGCGACCGTGCTGGGCCAGACGCTGGCCGAGCTCGTCTACGACTCGGTATGCGAGGCGCTGGCACCGCTTGCCGATGCGTAGGCGCAGCGCGGATGCAGCGCCGATCTACCTGCTGCGGCACGGCCGCACCGCGTGGAATGCTGAGCGGCGCTACGGGGGGCATACCGATCTGCCGCTCCTGGGCGCGCCGGTCGGCAAGGCTGATGCGGGGCTGACCGATGCCGCGGAACGGCTGCGAGCCGTGCGCTTCGCGCGGGTCTATTGCAGCGATCTGCTGCGCGCCCGCCAGACGCTGCAGCGGGTGCGTCCGGAGCTGCCGGAGACGGCGCACTTCGACGCGCGGCTGCGCGAGCTGGACTTCGGGGCCTGGGAAGGGATGACCTACGAGCAGCTGTGCGCGCAGGATGCGTATCGGGCCTGGCTCGACGATCCCCGGCGAGGCGCCCCGCCGGGCGGCGAATCGCTGGAGCGGCTGGAGCGCCGCTTGCGCCGCTTCGCCGTCGATGCCCGACTCCTCATGGCCGGATCGGGCTGCTACCGAAGCAGTCGCCGCCCGGGCGGCCCGATCCGGCTGCCTAGACTGCGCGGCGCGCGCCTGATCGTCTCGCACGGCGGCCCGATCCGGCTGCTGCTGACGCTGCTCGTGCCGGACCTGGCGCTATGGAGCGCCGACGTGCCATGCGGCAGCCTGCACCGCGTGCAGGACGGTCGAGCCGAGCGTCTCGTATAAGTCCCGAGCTGTCGGTGCACGCGGTGGTGACGCGCTGCGGCGGGAGCGTACGTGCGGCGCTCCAGGCTATGCGCCGCCGATCCGGCGCAGCAGCTCGTGCGACAGCGTGATCGGCCCGCGCGGCAGCCGCTCGAGCGCGAAGTGGTCGACGAGCTCGCGCGCTGCGACCGGCTCGGGGCGCTCCTGCAGCCCGCACAGCGCCGCGAGCACGCCGACGATCGTCTCGGGAGCCAGGCCGCGCGCCCGCATCGCCCGCGCCGACAGATCGCCGTGCCGCTTGGCCAGGCGCTCGCCACCGGGCCCGCATAGCAGCGGCACATGCGTGAAGCGCGGCGGCTCCAGGCCGAGCGCCTCGTAGAGGGCCAGCTGGCGCGGCGTTGAATCGAGCAGATCATAGCCGCGCAGCACGTCGGTGATGCCCATCGCCGCATCGTCGACGACGACGGCGAGCTGATAGCTGACGATGCCGTCGGCCCGGCGCACGACGAAGTCGCCGCCCGCACCTGCCGGCACGCGCTGGGGACCGGCAGCCAGGTCGACATAATCGAGGTCATGATTCGGCAGCTTGAAGCGCAGCGAGGGCTTTTTGCGTTGCTCGCGCATGCTGCGTTCCTCCGTACTCAAGTCCCTGCACAGCCCGGGATAGGCGCCGCCCTCGGCCTGCAGGCCGTGTGGGGCGCTGGCGATCGCCTGCAGCTCGGCGCGGCTGCAGTAGCACGGGTAGAGCAAGTCCAGCGCATCGAGCCGCTCGATCGCCTCTGCATAGAGCGCCTCGCGCTCGGACTGTACATAGGGGGCGTGCGGACCGCCGATGTCCGGACCCTCGTCCCAGTCCAGCCCGAGCCAGCGCAGATCGTCCACGAGCTGCATCGCGTGCTGCGGCTTGGAGCGCGGCTTGTCGATGTCTTCGATTCGCAGCACGAATCGGCCCCCGGCCGATCGCGCCTGCAGCCAGCCGAGCAGGGCGGCATACACATTCCCCAGATGCATCTCCCCGGACGGCGTGGGCGCGAAGCGTCCGCGTACGATGGTCATGAATGTTCCTCCTTCAAGAAGCAAAAGAATCTATAAAGAAGCTACTAAGACCTCAGCTAACGGTTGCCAGCGCGCTTATTTCGACCGAATTCAGGCGATTTCCAGGCTAGCGGTTGCCATAGCGCTTATTTGGCTTCGATCGCGTTTTTTTGATTGATATCAAGAAAATAAGACCTGTGGCAACCGTTACAATCCAATCGGCACTTTTTTGGGCTATTTAACCGCTGTGGCAACCGTTAGATGCGTTGGCGGATGGTGAAGAGGATAGAATCGGTTTTAATGATATCAGGTTATTCTGAAAGGGACGCTAAGAAGCTATTAAGAAGCAAAACAAGATGCAAAAAGAGCCGGGACAAGTCCCCGCTCGGGTAGTAGGTGTAGATGAATTCTTATTTGCTGAGATAAATGGCGGAGCTGACGGGATTCGAACCCGCGGTCTCCTGCGTGACAGGCAGGCATGTTAGGCCTCTACACCACAGCTCCGCGTCGCGTGCGACATGAAGCATCATACCATGGTAGTCCCCTTGCGCGCAAGCCTTATTTTTCCGTCCATTCCTTAACATTGACTTAAGTTTCCCTTTCCGCTTCCTAAATTCACGCGCAAACAGCGGACAAACCGCTGCAAATGGCGTAAAATACGTACGTACAGTGACAAGAGACGTATTCATGTGAAGAAGGAGCTGCAGGGTATGGACAGACGCCGTATATTGATTGTCGACGACGATCGGCAGATTGCCGAGTTGATTGAAATTTATTTGCGCAACGAAGGCTTCGAAACGGCCAAGGCGCAGGACGGCGAGGAAGCGCTGGCGCTGTATGCGGAGGCGGATTATCATCTCGTCATTCTCGATATCATGATGCCGCGCATGGATGGTCTGGAGGTATGCCGGCGGCTGCGCCGCGATCAGGCGGTGCCGATCCTGATGGCCAGCGCCAAGACCGAGGATATGGACAAAATTATGGGCCTCATGACCGGCGCCGACGATTACATCGCCAAGCCGTTTAATCCGCTGGAGCTAGTCGCTCGGGTCAAATCGCTGCTTCGCCGTTCCTACCAATACAGCGCGGCGCCTGCCTCGGGCAATGAGGATGCGTCGATCGTCATCGGCGCGCTCAAAATCGACAAAGCGACGCACAGCGTGACCGCGGAGGGGCGGCCGCTGCACCTGACCTCGACGGAATTTGCGATTTTGCATTTGCTTGCTTCGCAGCCGGGAAGAGTGTTCAGCGCGGAGGATATTTTCCACCAGGTGTGGAAGGAGAAGTACTTCGAGTCGAACAATACGGTCATGGTCCATATCAGCAAGCTGCGCGACAAGCTCGAGCAGGAGCTAGGCGACAAGCTGATTATGACCGTGTGGGGGGTCGGATACAAAATTGAAGGCTAATTTGACACTGACGATGACGTTGCGGCTGCTCGGCGAGATCGTGCTCAGCATGCTGTTGTCGATGCTTACGTACGCGGCGCTCGTGCTGGTCGCTAATGCCCTGGGCAACAACATCGGTTTTTTGACTGGCATTGCCCGACTATTTGTAGACGTCATGGGCTTTTCGGTTTTTTCGCTGCTTGTCCTCGTCTTTTGCGCCGTCGTCTATTTCGTGCTGCTGCAGTGGCGCAGATTCCGTTATTTTGCCGAGCTGAGCGAGGCGATCGCGCATATCGCGGACGGCAACTTCGACCACAAGGCGCCCGTCCGGCAGCGCAATGAGATTGGCGATCTGGCGAGCAGCACGAATCGGCTCGTCGAACAGCTCAAGACCTCCATGGACGAGGAACGCCGGGCGGAGCAGACCAAAAACGAGCTGATCACCAACGTATCGCATGATCTGCGCACGCCGCTCACTTCCATTATCGGTTACCTCGGCCTGATCGAGCAGGATCGTTACCGGGACGAGGTGGAGCTACGTCACTATGTGCAGATCGCCTACGACAAATCGAACCGGCTCAATCTGCTGATCAACGATCTGTTCGAGTATACGCGCATGCGCCACGACACGACGACGCTGCGGGCCGTTTCGTTCAATCTGACGGAGCTGCTCGGCGAGCTGCTGGCGCAGTATCGACTGCAGCTCGAGCAAGCAGGCATGACCAGCGCCTTTCACTCCTCGGAGCCGGGACTGTCCGTCAACGGCGATCCCAACAAAATCGTGCGCGTGTTCGAAAATCTGCTCTCCAACGCGATGGCCTACGGCCGGGAGGGCAAGCGCATCGAGGTGCGCGTCTGGCGGGAGGGTCGCTGGGCTGCGGCCGAGGTAGCCAACTACGGGGAACCGATCCCGGAGGTGGATCTGCCACATTTGTTTGACCGCTTCTACCGGGCGGACAAATCGCGCACCGCCCATAACGGCGGCTCGGGGCTGGGACTGGCCATTGCCAAAAGCATCGTCGAGAAGCACGGCGGCACGATCTCGGTATCCAGCGACGAGGCCGTGACTGCGTTCCGCGTCTTGCTGCCGCTGGCGGCACTGGAGAACGGCGGCTATTGGCCGTCTTCGCCGGTGCGCGGTCCCGAATAGAACGACAGGATGCAAAGAAAAGGCGGGATAGCATGAAATCAAGACAGACTGTCGACACGGCATTGCCAGTCGTGCAATGCCTGCCGCAGCTCCGGGAGGCGCTGCGGCAGCGCGGCTGCGCCGTGCTGGTGGCGCCGCCCGGAGCGGGCAAGACGACCATCGTGCCGCTGGCGCTGCTGGACGAGCCGTGGCTGGAGGGACGCAAGCTCCTCCTGCTGGAGCCGCGGCGGCTCGCGGCCCGCGCCGCGGCGCGGCATATGGCGGCGAAGCTGGGCGAACCGGTCGGCCAGACGGTCGGATACCGGATGCGGCTGGAGACGAAGGTCGGGCCTTCCACCCGCATCGAGGTCGTGACCGAAGGCGTGCTGACGCGCATGCTGCAGGCCGATCCTGGACTGGAGCAGGCGGGGGCGATCCTCTTCGACGAATATCACGAGCGCAGCCTGCATGCCGATCTCGGCCTGGCGCTGGCGCTGCAAGCGCGCGAGCTGCTGCGGCCCGAGCTGCGCCTGATTGCAATGTCCGCGACGCTGGAAGCGGAGCCTGTGGCGGCGCTGCTCGGAGATGCGCCGGTCATACGGAGCGAGGGGCGCGTCTATCCGGTAGAGACGATCTATGCGCCGCCTGCCGGGCAGGAGCGGCTGGAGGTGTCGGCGGCCGCACTGCTCGTGCGCGCGCTGCACGAGCAGCCGCAAGGCGATCTGCTGGTCTTCCTGCCGGGCGTCGCGGAGCTGCGCCGGACCGCGGCGCAGCTGCAGCGCAGGCTGGAGCATGCGGGAGCGAGCGTGCGTCTGCTGCATGGCAATCTGCCCCTGGAGGAGCAGGATGCCGCCTTGCAGCCTGATCCGCAAGGCAAGCGCAAAATCGTGTTGGCCACCTCAATTGCAGAATCCAGTCTGACAGTCGAGGGCGTGCGAACGGTCGTCGATTGCGGCTGGATGCGGGTGTCGCGCTTCTCGCCGCGGACCGGGATGAGCCGTCTGGAGACGGTGCCGGTGTCGCAGGCGTCGGCAGACCAACGGCGCGGCCGCGCCGGTCGGGTCGCGCCGGGCGCGTGCTACCGGCTCTGGTCCGAAGCCGGCCATGATCGTCTGCCTGCGGCGGGCGAGCCGGAGATTCGCCAGTCCGATCTCGCCCCGCTCGCACTGGAGCTGGCGCAGTGGGGCGCAGCCGATGCGAGCGAGCTGAAGTGGCTCGATCCTCCGCCTCCGGCGGCGCTCCGTCAGGCCGGCGAGCTGCTGCTCAGGCTGGGGGCACTGGACGCGGACCATCGCATTACGGCGCACGGCCGACGCATGGCCGAGCTGGGCGGACATCCTCGCCTTGCCCATATGGTGCTGCGCGCCGTGGACGCCGGCCTGGGCCCGGAGGCTTGTCTGCTCGCCGCCTTGCTCGGCGAGCGCGATCCGCTGCGCCGCGAGGGCGGCGGCCGGCCGGAGGCCGATCTGCGGCTGCGCTTCGAGGCGCTGCTCGGTCGCATCCCGCCGGGGCATGACCTCGACCCGTCCGCAGCCGCGCGCATTCGGAGGACAGCGGGGCAATGGCGCCGCGCCGGCCGCGTCCAGGCCCATGCGAGTGTGGCTGTGCCACGCGACGGCGGACCTAAAAATCGCGACGGCGGCGACCTGTTGAGCGACGGTGGTGCTATGCAACAGGACGGCGGCGCTATATCGCGCGACGCTTCCGATTCGTCCGACCAGTCCGATCCGTCGCTATGCGGAGCGCTGCTCGCGCATGCCTATCCGGACCGCATCGCACAGCGCCGCGGCACGGGTCGTTATGTGCTCAGCGGCGGGCGCGGGGCGGCGCTGGCGGAGCTGCAGGCGCTCTCTTCCGCACCGTATCTGGTGGTGGTCGAGCTGGACGACAAGGGGGAGGAGAGCCGAATCGACCTCGCGGCGCCGCTCGATCAGGGTCGGCTCGAGCGCGAGTTGGCTGATGAGATGGAGCAGGCGGTGCATGTCAATTGGAATCGTGCGCGGCATGCGGTGGAGGCGCGCGAGCAGCTACGGCTGGGCGCGCTCGTCTTGCGCGAGCGGGCCGCGCATCATATCGACGCGGATGTGCGGCTTGGCGCATTGCTGAGCGGGATTCGCGAGGAAGGGCTGCAATTGCTGCCGTGGACACGACCGCTGCGTCAGCTGCAGCAGCGGCTGTGCTTCATGCACGCGTCGGATCCGCCGGCCTGGCCGGACGCCAGCGACGAAGCGCTGCTGGGGGAGCTGGAGCTATGGCTCGGTCCGTTCGCGGCGGGCATGCGCAGCGCGGCCGAGCTGCAGCGCGTGCAGCTGCGGGAAGCGCTCGAATCCAGGCTGAGCTGGCAGGAGCGCCGGCAGCTCGAGGAGCTGGCGCCTACGCATGTGCAGGTGCCCAGCGGCTCGCGCATCCCGGTCGATTACGGCGATCCGGCCGCGCCCGTGCTTGCGGTGCGCCTGCAGGAGCTGTTTGGTCTGCGGGATACGCCGCGCATCGGCGGCGGACGGATTGCGCTGACGCTGCATCTGCTCTCGCCCGCCCAGCGGCCGATGCAGGTCACCCGGGATTTGCGCAGCTTTTGGGCGGAGGCGTATTTTGAGGTGAAGAAGGACCTGAAGGGGCGCTACCCGAAGCATTACTGGCCGGACAACCCGCTGGAAGCGCCGCCTACGCGACGCGTGAAGCCCAGAGGCAGCTAAAAACCCCACCTTGACGTGCAAGCTGGGGTGAACTGCAGCCGCTGTAGCAAAAGGGCTCTCATAACGTCAAAATATGAGCTTAATCCCGTCGCCTCCGGATGTAATTAACGCTCGCGGCGTCTTCCGGTGGGGGCGGCGCCTGGGCGGCCGGCGCCGCGTCTGCCGCCCGCCGTACCGGCGCCTCGCTTGCCAGCCGATCGTCCGGCAGGACTCGCCTTATCGCGGCTAGGCCGCCCCGATTGCGCCTTTCCTCCGCGCGCCGGCTTGCCGCCCGGGGCGGTCCCGTAGCCGGCCTGGCCGCGCTTGCCTTCGCTATTGCGGCTGCGGGCCGCGCCCTGCGCTCCATTGGCTGCGCTGCGTCTCGCGCGATCGCTCCCACGTCCATGCGTCCAATCGCTCTCTTGCCTGTCGGCACGGTCGCTCTCACGTCCACGCGCGCGCTCAGCATCGCGTCCTCCGGTGCGGCCAGCGTCGTGCTTGCCGATGCGTTCGACGTCGCGCCCTCTGGTGCGACCGCCCACGCTCTCCCGCGTCCGATCGGCATCGCGTCCCCCCGTGCGCCCAGCGTCGTGCCTCCCGGTGTGCCCGGCGCCGCGTCCTCCGGAGCGGCCGGCTTCACGCCCGCGAGAGCGGACACCCTGCTCGCGGTCTTGCGGGCGCTTCTCGCCAGGTACGTTCGGCGCCGTGGATTCGGTCGACCCCGGAGCCGAGCGCGGCCGGAGCGGCTCGCCGATGCCGCGCTCGATCGCCTGCACGGCGTAGCGGTCGCGCGCCGAAGCGAGCGTCACGGCGCAGCCTTCCTGGCCGGCGCGGCCTGTGCGGCCGATGCGGTGGATGTAGATTTCGGCATCCTGGGGGACGTCGTAATTATAGACATGCGTCACCCCTTCGACATCGAGGCCGCGTGCGGCGACATCAGTGGCGACGAGCACTTGCAGCTTGGCCGAGCGGAAGCGTTTCATCACTTGCTCGCGCTTGGCCTGAGTCAGATCGCCGTGCAGCTCGTCGGCAGCGAGCCCGGTCTCCTGGAGCGAGGCGCACAGCTTCTTGGCGCGCAGCTTGGTCCGGCAGAAGACGACGGCCAGATAAGGGCGATCCTCCTCGATCAGCTGCTGCAGGAGGGGCAGCCGGGTGCGATCCGTAGCCGGCACGAGATACTGGCGAATGCTGCGCAGCGTGACAGCCTGTCCGCGGACGCGGATATCCTCCGGCTCGCGCAGGTAATGGGCGGCCAGCTGACGGATCGGCTCCGGAATGGTCGCCGAGAACAGCATAGTCTGGCGCTGGCGCGGGGTCTGGGCGAGAATCTCCTCCACCTCGGGCAGGAAGCCCATATGCAGCATCTGATCGGCCTCGTCCAACACCACGGTATCGAGCTTCCACAGCTCGATCGTGCCCCGGCGCAGATGGTCGAGCAGCCGGCCCGGCGTGGCGACGACGATGTGCGCTGCGCCCTGCAGCTTACGGATCTGGGCATCCACGTCCTGACCGCCATAAGCGGCCAGCACACTCGCGCCGAAGAGGTCGGCCAGCTTGTCGAGTTCCTGGGTGATCTGTATCGCCAGCTCGCGCGTCGGCGTGACGATCAGCGCCTGGATATGCTCGCGCTCGGCGCGGAGGCGTTCCAGGATCGGCAGCGCAAAAGCAAGCGTCTTGCCCGTGCCGGTCTGGGCTTGTACGATAACATCCCGGCCGGCTGCGGCAGCGGGAATGGTCTGTTCTTGTACGGGAGTGGGTAGGGCGATGCCCAGGCTTTTCAGGCGCCCGGTCAGCTCTGGGCCGACTCCCAGCTGTTCAAAAGACAACGTCATAGTGTGTAGCCTCGTTTCTCGAAATTGCGATTTCTTGCACGGTTCGCTTTTCCAGTATAGCAGGTTGCCTGAAAAAAGTAACCGCTGCATGCGCGCCGAACGCACGCGCAGCCGGAAGCAAACGCCAAATTCGTGACACGCAAGCGCCGCCGGTGAAAATAGCGAGATTCGCGACATTAAAATCAGATGCTCATCAGCCAGTGCGAGACGAGCAGCGCGATCCCCGTCCAGATGTTGGTCCAGCCGAGCACACGCGACGTTTTCCGCTCGCGCTTCATCTTTTTTTGCCGGTAGTACGCAACATCGACGGCCAGCGTCAGGATGCCGCAGCCGATAAAAATCGTGATGAGCGCTGAAATGTAACCGAGCTGACCCTCTGACATCGTTTCACCCCTTACTCCGCCTTCATGCCGACGCGGCGAATTTTAATGACGTAGTTGACTTCAAAAGTCGATTTTTTGTACATGCGGTGCCAGTTGTCCTTGGTCCGGATTTCGCGATTCCAAAAAGCGGGCTTTTTGGCCCGAACCAATTCACCAAAGCCAAAAATATCGGCATTGGCCTCCTGAGTAAGCGCAATTAATGCAAGTGCGCCCTTTTGCGCAGCCGCCCCCAGTCGCTTCTCCAGCGCGGCCAACTGGGCAGCCGTTTCCAGATCGTAGCTTTCGTTCGGTTTTTCTTCAATATTGCCCTCGACCTGGATGTCAATTCGAAAATGCGGATGCCCGTTTTCAATTTTCAATCTGGTCTTGGCGCTGCGGTAGGTGGCCCGGTACATTAAATTTTCTCGGGGCGTGTATACTGAATAGCCGCCGGATTGAATGTTGGTCATCGCCATGAACACCCCGATCTGCAGCGGATCGGTATAATCGACCATACGGTCACCGTCGAAAAGCGCCATGCCTTTCAGGGAAAAGGTCTCGCCGGCTTCCATCTGCACATAGGGCAAATGGGGGTCGCGGCCTTTGCTGGAGCGCTTGCTCCAAAACTTCCCGACGAATTCGTCGGGATACTTGCCCATCTCGACGGCGTGGTCCATCATCGCCAGGATATAAAGCGCCGGCACGCGCTTCAGCTCCGGATTGGCTGCCATCAGCGATGCGGCCTCGTCCTTGGCTACAATCATCCACGCGAGACGGCGTACCTGGGGGTTGCGCCGAAAGTAATCGTTGATGTTGCTCATCCCCGCGCGCGCGACATCCTCTGCGACGACGATCACCCGAAGATGGCCAAGAAAAATGCGGTCGGACAGCTTTTGCTGCAGCACCATCATCGCGTCGTCTATCGTGTGCCCGTACGCGCTGACAACCCATACCGGCTTTGGCTTGCCGCCTCCCGAACCGCCTTCGCCCGGTCCCAGCGGGATGCGCCCGGGAATGGCGATCTGCGCCGTGATGCGCAATTTATGCGTTTCGACCTTGGGCAGCTCCCGGCCCAGATGCGTGACTTTATTGTCGTCGCCAGCTTCTTTGGCAGTCGCGGAATCGACGGCGATGCCAAGTACGACAGCTCGCTTTTCAATTTCCAAGCGGTCCCAGCATCCGCCAAGCGGCAGCAGCAGCGTCGGCAGCAAGACGACGGCAAAGCCGGTGCGAAGGAATCGAAGCAAGCGCATAAAATTTCGTTCCCTCATGAGCTGCTCACCCCTCGTCTGCGAAGCAGCCATACCAGCAGCAGAATGATCGGGTAGCCGAACGTGATGCAGAGGCCAATCCGGCCAACTAGCTCGACAATCTGGTAAAGCTGCAGCACACTTTGCGGGAGCATCGCCATCCAGAAAATAAACGGCAGGACAAAATACGTCAGCAGGCGATGATCCTTCAAGCGAAAAAGCTGACTGATGGCATGGATCGTCAAATAGTAGGTAGACAGCAGGGTTGTAAAGACGGCGGTGACCCAAATCGCCAGAAATGCGGCGTCCAGCCTCTCCAGGATATTGGCGGGCAGGGAAGTCGTCTTGGCCAGCTCCAGCGTCGGCCAGATGAGCAGTCTTGTCTCCTCGGAGCCGAATACGGCAATCGTAGCCAGCACAATGGCTACATACAGACCGCCTGCGATCACGACTCCCCAGGAGCTGGCTTTCAGCGCCTTTTGCGGCTGCTTCATATGCGGAATGACGATCGTCACGACAAATGCCACTTGAAATAGTGATGCGATCGTCAGAATGCCGTGCGTCACCGAGAGTGCGGTAGCGTCATTGCCCCATAATGGCAACAGATTCAGACTGACTGCATTTTTGAGAGACAGGGCGATAATCAGGATGCCCGGCGCGAGAATAAACGGCAGGTAGAACATGTGAATATAGGAAAAGGTGCGAACGTCGTTACGCGCGGCGATCGCCGCCAGCAACAGCATCGCCAGCACGGTCATCTCCAGCGGCGTTTTGCGCAAGACGGCGGTCACGACGACTTCGCCGAATTCGCGTGCCGCAAGCGAAGCGAGAAACGCAAAAAAACAGATCAGCAGAAGGGTGCCGATCGCGGCAAGCCATCTGCCGAGCAAAATCTCGCTGTATTGAAATATCGACTGCTGGGGAAAGAGAGTCCCAAGCTTGGTGATCAGCCACAATGCGAGCCATGCGGCCAGTACCGCAACACCCGTCACCAGCGGACCGCCGGTATCGGCCGCTAGCGTCGCGACGCGCGGCAGCGGCAGGACGCCGACGCCGATGATGGAGCCGGCGACGAGCGCAGCGGCTTGCAGCGTTGTCACAGTGGCGGGTCTGTTCATGCGACTCTAGCCTCCTTGACCGGATGGGGAATTATTCTCCAGCACGTCATTGCCCGGCGAGGTCATATCTTCTGCCGATTGGCGCGCGACCCGGGTACTGTCCCGGGGATGCAAAAAGGCCGGTCGGCGACGCATCCACCAGAGCGGTCCCCGAATCAGCAGGTCCTTGAGTCCCTGCATGTCCAGCGGAACGGCCGGGGTCAGATAAGGAACGCCGAACGACTTGAGCGAGAGCAGGTGATTGCCGATCAGAATCAACCCGATCATCAGCCCGTACAGGCCGAACATCCCGGAGATGATAATGAGCGGAAAGCGCAGCATGCGCAGCGCGAATGCGGCATTGTAGGCCGGGGTCGCAAATGAGCCGATCGTCGTAAGAGCAATCACCACCACCGTGATCGGGCTGGAAAAGCCGGCCGAGACGGCCGCCTGGCCGACGACGAGCACGCCGACGATGGACAAGGCGCCGCCGACCTGTTGCGGCAACCGAATGGTGGCTTCGCGGAGCACCTCCATTGAGATCTCGATGATCAGCACCTCAACGAGCGAGGGAAACGGCACGCCGGCTCGTCCGCCCGCGACGGCTACGGCAAATTCCGTCGGTATGAGCTCCGGGTTAAACGAAATGATGGCCACGTAAAGCGAAGGGAAAATCAACGAAAACACGAGAGCGACGACGCGCGCAATGCGGACAAAGCTGCCTTGCAGAAAGCGGGTCGCATAATCCTCGGTGGTCTGGTAAAATTGACTGAAAACGGACGGGATGATCAGACCGAACGGCGAGCCTTCGACGATGATGACGACGCGTCCCTCCAGCATTTGCGCTACGGCTTTGTCGGGTTTTTCGGTATTTTGAATTTGTGGAAACGGCGACAGATGACTGTCCTCGATGTACTGCTCGACGAAGCCCGAATCGAGGATGCCGTCGACGTCGATCTTGGACAGCCGCGTCTTGACCTCATCCACCAGCGCCATATCCACTACGCCTTCGATGTAACAGATCGCGACCGGCGTCTTGGTCAGACGGCCGAGCTGACGGATGTGCGTGCGGAAGTCCGGCGTCGCCAGGCGATAACGCATCAAGGCAAGGTTCGTCGACATCGATTCGATAAAACCCTCGCGCGGGCCCTGAATCACTTGCTCGGTCGGCGGCTGCTCGACGGCTCGCTTATCGATATCGCGCGTATTGATCATTATCCCTCGGTTCAACCCGTCGACAAGAAGGAGGGCGTAGCCCCGCATGATCGACTCGGTCAGCGTCTGGTACTCCTCGCTGGTCCGAATGTCGCTGAAGTAGAGCGTTTTGCGCAAAATGAACGTCTCCAGGCCGTCCAGTCGGATTTCGGCATCCTTGAGATGATCGGGCATATACATGAGCGGCTTCAGCAGATCGTTATGAATGGCGGCTTGCTTGGTCATGCTGGAAATATAAAACAATGCAGCCGGAAAGCGGCCGTAAATGTCGAAATGCCGAATGACGAAATCGGTGTCCGGCAACAGGAGCTGTTTAAACCATTCAATGGATTGCTCAAGCGAGCCTTCGAGGCGTTCGCGCCGCTTCAGCAGCTCGTCGGGCGGAAGCGACGGCGGGAGCTCCGCGCTCGCGCTTGATTGGCCGGACCCCTTGGGCGTATCGTTGGACATGTCGGTCACCTCGCACAGGCGTAGATACGGCGCCTTCGTTATGGCATAGCATGCCATGGCCGGCTTGACATTATACGCCTTTCGGGGCAAATGGCAGGAGGGAGTGAGGCGGGTGGCCTTCGGCATCACACGCGAAGAACTTAATCAGTGGAAGTCCAGGGTTATGCAAGGGGAGCTTGCCTTCTTGACGCATTATTGGCTCGATCCGCGCTTTCCGGGCACGACGAGCGTGACCAAGGTCGGCTGCGCTGATCTGCGCAAGCTGACGAGCTGGGGAGCCAGCCGCGGCTTGAATCCCGAATACATCCATCGGCGCGAAGGCTTCCCGCATTTCGATCTGTTCGGTCATGTTCAGCTCCGGATCTTGCATCGGGAGGGGCTGCTCGATCATATTGCGCGGTTCCGGCTGGAGGAAGCTGCGGGTCTCGCGCCAAAGTAGCTGCAAAGTTTGAAGGAGCGGTAGCCATAATGAAATTGGAAATTCAACATTTATCTTTTTTTGTCATTCGATCCGAAGACGGAGATTCGGCTTCCACCAAGACGTATAAACACTAT
This sequence comes from Paenibacillus sabuli, assembly GCF_014705605.1. Classification (GTDB taxonomy): domain Bacteria; phylum Bacillota; class Bacilli; order Paenibacillales; family Paenibacillaceae; genus Paenibacillus_D; species Paenibacillus_D sabuli. The sequence goes on along the minus strand of NZ_JACXIZ010000027.1, from coordinate 84,239 downwards.
CAGACCTTGACGGGCGAGGAATACGAGGAGAGCGCGCTCAAGCCGTTTCTTGACGGGGAATTCGGGCGCATATGCAAGCGCAAGGCCGAGCGTCATCCCAGCTCGGACAACGTGCCGACCAAAATCGGCCATTTTGTCACCGAGCCGGGATACGATCTGGGCAGCAACGCTGACTATGCGTTGCTCGAACGGCTGCGCACCGCCGCGGACGCGGAGCAGTTTTTGGGTTGCGCCGACGAGATGCTGCGCATGTACATGCAGACGAACGCGGTGCGCGGCGGCGCCTTTATTGTCAGCACGGCCACGCCGGTGCGCGTGACGGACACGCCGTTGGTATTCGTCATGAAGTGTGATTTCGAGTCCAAAATTGCGCGCATTTCGGACGAGCAGCGGCTGATCGCCGAGGTGGAGATGGCCATCAGTGCCCGCAGCATCAAGTCCATCCAATATCCGCATATGCCGGAGGAGGGAATGCTGGAGGAGCGCGAGCTGAAGATTCATCAGGCGTCCCATGCGCGTTATTTCGAGGATTTTTTGCGGCATGTCGCCTACGAAAAGCCGCTGCCCGAGCTGGTAACCGATCAGGTCTACGAAATGGTGCAGCATTATGTCGAGGAGAAATGGGAGCAGGCGCCCGCAGAGCAGGCGGAGGCCGGAAAAAAAGAGGAGCTGGAGCGCTTCGAGGTATGGGCCGCGAGTGAGAATCGGGAGCTGCAGGAACACTGGACGCCCGATAATGTAGCCCAGGCCGCCGCGCTGCTCACCGAGCATCAGCCGGAGCTGGAATTTCGTTGCAAGCTGGGCGGGGTGGAGATCCGCGCCAAGCTTGCCGATTATGGCCGTACGTACCACTTGGCCAAGCATAACGGCCGTTACGTTTTTGTCATCGAGGGCGACGGCTTCGCTTTCGAGCGCGGCGTGTCGCCGGTCGAGCTGCTGCTACCCGAGGGGCTGCAAGATGTGATGCAGCGCCTGGGCGCGCCGCTGGAAGAGGCATAAAGCCTTAAGCCTTGCTGCGCAGCAGCTTGGCGTCCATTACGAACGGTCCGAAGGGCAAGAAGGCCGCTAGGATTGCTCCGGCAACCCGGCCCGCGCTCCAGCGTTCTGTCCACGTGACGTGCGCCACGGCCAGCATATACAGCACAAAAAGCACGCCGTGGAGCATGCCGACCACACTGACCGCTTCGGGAATGTCCAACACGTATTTCATGGGCATGGCGATGCTGAGCAGAATGAGGAAGGACAAACCCTCTGCCCAACCGATAGTCCGCAGGCGTCCGATCGGCTTTTTCCATTTCATCATTGCAGGTAACCTCCAGAGTGCTTCGTTTTATACAGGCTGCTTTAAGTATACATGGAGAATAGAATGCGGGAAGACTTTGGCGGCAACTTGTCAAAAATTAGCCACAGGGAGGAACAATGCGATGAAACGGATATGGCACGTCCCGTGCGTAGCGGCGTTGCTGATGCTCGGGGGATGCGGCTGGTTCGAGACGACGACGGAGAAGCCGACTCCGGAAGCGCCGTCGCTCGGACGCCCCAGCAACACGGTCTCTGAAGAGCCGACCGGCCGACCGGCTACGAAAGGGGAGCAAGCGCTGGCGGAAGGCGTACTGGCAGCTAATCTGCAGGCGCCCTGGTCGATTGCCTACGATCCCGAGGCCATCTATATCAGCGAGCGAGGAGGCGATATCGTGGCGCTGAATCAAGCGGACGGCAGCCAACAGCGCCAAACGCTCGCGCTCGAAAAAGAAGTGCACGCCGAGGGCGAGGGCGGATTACTCGGTCTGGTACTGGCGGCGAACTTCTCGACCTCGCGCCAAGCATATGCTTACCACACGTACGAGGAGTCCGGCACCGCCTACAACCGTATCGTCGTCCTGGAGCTGCTGGAGGATGGAAGCTGGCGCGAGCTGCGTCCGCTGCTGGAAGGCATCCCGGGAGGCGCAATCCACAATGGCGGACGGCTGGCTCTGGGCCCGGACGGCAAGCTGTACGCCACCACTGGCGACGCAGGGCAATCGGCGCTCGCACAGGAACTGGACAGTCTGGCGGGGAAGATCCTGCGCCTGAATCCGGACGGCTCCGTTCCGGAGGACAACCCTTGGGCCGGATCGTATGTCTACTCGTACGGTCATCGCAATCCGCAGGGGATCGCCTGGAGCCAGGAGGGTACGATGTATGCGGCGGAGCATGGACCCTCCGGCAATCCGGGCGGGCATGACGAGCTGAATCGCATCGAAGCCGGGGCCAATTACGGCTGGCCGGATGTGATCGGCGACGAGACGGGGGACGGTTTGACCGCGCCGCTCTACCATACGAGCCAAGCAACGCTCGCCCCGTCGGGACTGGCAGTAGACGGCGAAGGCAGACTGCTCGCCGCCGGATTGCGCGGCGAACAATTGCTGCGTTTCGATCCGGGTACCGATGAAGCAACCACCGTGCTGGAGGGTGAGGGCAGGCTGCGGGACGTGCTGCTGCTGGGTGAGTGGATGTATGTCCTTACCAATCGTACGGACGGCCGCGGGCAGCCGCAAGCGGACGATGACCGGTTGCTTCGGATTTCAATGAATTCATAATTGAGCGAGAGGGAGCGCAAAAGATGAACGTAACGATTTTGAAGGCGGGTATGAAACACACGCCGGAGGACGGCTATGTTGGCCATGTGCACGTGCAAGTCGAAGGACACCGGGACGAATACGAAGTAACCTTGCACAGCACAAGAGGGAAATCATGGAGCTACGGCTTGCATTTTCTTCACGCCTCCGGCAAGGAAGAGGAAATTTTCGCATTCGAAGAACAACTCGAGGAGGACGACGAGTTGTTCGACTCCCTGGTTGAAGCCGCCAGGGCCGCTCTGCGCGAGTAGCCTGGAACAAAAATTGGGCGTTGATCCGCTTCCTTAGGAGCTGCATAAAACGCCCTAGCCTCATCTATTTGGCCTAAGCCTGCGCTCGCGCAGGCTTTTTGTTTTTTCGCGTCCAATAGAAGCGGCCAGGCGGGCGCGAAGCAGTCCGGAGCCGGGCTGCAGCTTCTAACGGACACCAGCGACGCTTAGCAGCCATTTTAACCATCTAATTGGCCCATCCTCTCCGCTAAGCGTCGCTCATGACCGTTACACGTTGAAGGAAGCTAAAAAACGGCGCTAAGCGGCTCCCATGTCCGTCAGAGCCAGCTTACGCTTATATTGCGGCCCTGGCGAGGGTGGGGGGTATGCGTCCGTTTGGGCAGGCTGCATGCGTCCGTTCTTCGACGCGCGCCCGATCGTGCGGGTCAAGCCTAGAGCTAGATATACCCATGTATCGGCGGAGAGGGATGCGGGAAAAACAAGTACCGGGACCGAAGGCAGCATGCCGTTTTTCGTTCCACAACTATAGTGATGAGGATGGTGACGTACAGGTCATGAAACGGTTATCGATCAGTTTTATGCTGGTGGCCGCTCTGATGCTGGTGTTGTCGCTCCCGACTTTTGCCGCCACCGGCAAAATGGACGGCATGAGCCAAAGCAGCACCAAGTCGAAGTCGCATATGAACGGCACTTCGACGATGGATCGCAATTCGATGGATCGTACGCCCGCAACGGGCAATACGATGAATCGGTACGATCACGTCTCGACGGATGGCAATTATGGCAATTACGACAACCGTTACGGGGCGACATCGGTCGGCATGAACAATCAGCGCTACCGCACGACCGCGACGACCGATAACAACCGTATGAACTGGGGCTGGCTTGGCCTGCTCGGCCTGATCGGCCTGGCCGGTATGCGCGGCCGCAACCGCGAAGTATCGGATCGTTAGTGCTGCAACATCGGGCTGCTGCCCTCTTCGCGACAGCGGAGGAGGCGGCGGCTTTTTTGCGAGACGACGCCCTGAAATTTAACGTTTCAATTTAGCGATAAATGCAGTATAATGAAAACGATTATCACTATCATCCCTTGTCCGGATAAAAGGAGTGATTTGCCGGATGATTGATTATGCCGTGCTGGAATCCAAATTTTATATTGTAACGGTCGAGCGTCCAAACGCGCGTCTGTCGGCAAGCCTGGCGGAATTGAGCTGCGAAGCGGGCATGGCCCCGTTCCTCGATACATACGGTCAATTGATTAAAGCGACTGCAATTGAAGCGCCTGCCGCCTACCTGGCCGGCATGCTCGGTACGCTGGGCGCGGGTCTGCAGGCGTGTCTGTCGCTGATGAACCGCGATCCGGGCTGGCGAGCTGAAACTGTCGTGATCCAGCTGTGCAAGGAGGGCGATTATTATTCGCCGGTCTTCCTCGTACGGCGGGCGGCCAATCCTGTCGCCGGTCCGCTTGAACAGGAGGCGCGGGAAGGCTGGCTGACCGAGGCGTTCGGTTCATTCTATGGCGCGATGCTGCGTCCGATCCTGGAAGCGGCCTCCTCAGTCAGCGGATTGCCGATCCATCAGCTCTGGGGACAGCTGCCGACCCGGCTGAATTATTCCGTTCCCCTTATGACTGATTTCGCGGGCGTGGATCAGGCAGTCGCCGATCGTGTGAATCGCGATTATGATTTTTTGAAGACCGGCCTTCAGCCGATGGATTGCTTTGGCCGCGCCAAAAATCCGCTCAATGTGCGCGTTCGCTGGATCGAGAGCTTGTATGAACCGGAGCGCCAAATGCGAATGAAAAACGCCTGCTGCCAATACTATCAGATTGAGGGCGGTTCGTATTGTTACACCTGCCCGCGGCTCAAGGAATCGGAGCGGGAGGCGCGACGGACGCGTCATCGTGCGGAAGCGGCGCTGCAGAGTGCCGGCGCCAAGTGAAAAGGCGGGGCCAGGGCGAAACGGGCTTGCTATCTTTTACGGCGCAGCAAGCTTCGTTTCGAAAAATTCGAATTTTTTTAAAAAAAGGACCCGCACGGCTCTCGGAGCCGGCGGGTTAATTCAGATCTATTGTAAAGGGGGGTTGCTTATAATGTACCCTTGTCAGATTAAGAGAAGATGAACCGTCCTTTGCAATTGCGTTACAATGCGGTAACAGATTTTAACGCGCCGTCTTGCGCCCGTAGCTGCGCGCATACGACAACATGCGATCGTACATGGCGCGATCGGGCGTTTTGAGCGGATGAAATTGCGGATGGTTCGAATTCACCTCGATAACCCGGATGCGTCGTCCCGCGTCCACCCCAAAGTCAATGCCCATCTCATGCATGCCGGCGCGCCTTTTGGAAAGCGCCCGGGCAATGCGCAACGAAGCGCCCTGCAAGCGGTTTTGGAGCGCATTGGCGGCTGAAGCGCCTGCTCCTTTTTTGCGCATTAGCCGGCGCAGCGTGACCACCTCGCCCCCTTGATAATGATTGTTGACATTCTTGTCCTTCCTGGCGATCTTGGCCATGTGTCCGGTGATCGTCCAATTGCCGCCTGTCCGGACTGGTCATGACCCGAGCAAAGGGGTATGATGGAAGAAAGGAGGGAGTGCGATGCGCATTGTCGTCGTCTCCGATACGCATATGCCGCGCATGGCCAAGGCATTGCCCGGGCCGCTGCTGCGGGAGCTGCGGTCGGCGGATCATATTCTGCACGCCGGAGATTGGTGCAGCATGGAGGTATACGAGCAGTTGAGCGCATTTGCTCCCGTTACAGGCGTAGCGGGCAACAACGACGGATCTGCGCTCGTGCGCAGACTGGGGTACCGGCAGGTGCTGCAAGTCGAGGGGCTGAGTGTGGGACTCGTGCATGGACACGGCCGCGTCGCGGCCTGGCAGCAAGCGCTGGACACATTCAAGGGCGAGCGGCTGGATGCGATCGTGTTCGGCCATTCGCACGTGCCGCTGCACAAGGACGCCGGCGGCACGCTGCTGTTCAACCCCGGCTCCGCCACCGACAAGCGCCGGCAGCCGGAATTCTCGTTCGGCATCATGGAAATTGCCGCCGGACGACTCCACGCCCGGCATATCTATTATGCGGACAAGCACGAACAGGAGGGAGCGAGATGAATCCCGATTTTATTCAATTGAAGGCGATCGAGGGGGAGTTGAAGCTCTCCCGCAAGACCAACGACTACGGCGTCACCGTCTCGACAAAGGAGCTCGTGCTCCATAAGCCGCATGTCAATTATCATATCAAGTACAATGATCTGATCAGCATTGTGCCATTCGAAATCCGGGGCAAAAAAACGCATGCGATCCGCAATCGGCGCGAGGAACGGACCGAGCTGGCCGCCACGTCGACGGTCAACGATGCGTACAAGCTCTACGTCAAAGCGGCGACCGTGCACAATCGAAGTGGCCTCTCCAGGCTCGGCGCCATGCAATTCGTCCTGCCCATGCATCGCAGTCTGCTGCAAGTCGTATCCGATTACAGCGGGCTGTCGCAGGTATAGTCACTATAATAGAAAGTCAAGGAATAATGAGGCCATACCGAAATAAATGAGCAGCGACAGCATGTCATTGAGCGTCGTGATCAGCGGTCCGGAAGCGACGGCCGGGTCGACGCGCAGCTTATCCAGCAGGAGCGGTACGGTCGTGCCGGCGATCGTGCCCAGGATGAGCGTCAGCAGCAGCGACACGCCGACCACGACGCCCAGCATGATGTTGCCCTGCCATACATAGGCTATGCCGGTGACCAGCAGCCCGCACGTGACGCCGATGATGAGGCCGACGCCGAGCTCGCGACGCACGAGCCGCAGCGCCTGGCGTCCGGAGAGCTTGCTGCCGATCAGCCCGCGCACGACGACGGCGAGCGATTGTGTGCCGGTGTTGCCGGTCATCCCGGCGATCATCGGCATGAAGAAGGCGAGCGCCACGACCCGGTCGAGCGTCTCCTCGAAGCCGCTGATAATCGTGCCCGAGAGCACGCCGATGAACAGCAGCAGCACGAGCCACGGGAGACGTCTGCCGGCGGCCGTCCAGGCCCGCGTATTGAAGTCGATGTCCTTGCCGCTGCCGGAGAGCTTCTGAATATCCTCGTCCGCTTCCTCCATGACGACGTCGATGATGTCGTCCACCGTAATGATCCCGACCAGCCTGCTGGCGTCGTCCACGACCGGCACGGCGAGAAAATCGTAATTGCGCATCAGATCCGCCACCTGCTCCTGATCCATCACCGCTTCGACATGGATCACGCGCGTCCGCATGATATCGGCGATGCGCTGCTCCACGGAGGCGAGGATCAAGTCCCGATAGGAGACGACGCCGAGCAGGCGGCGTTCGCCGTCGATGACGTACAGGTAGCTGATCGATTCGGACAAGTCGGAGTAGGCGCGGATTTTGGCAATCGCTTCTTCGACCGTATAGTGCTGCGGAAGCCACACGTAGCGGTTGTTCATGATGCGGCCCGCCGTCTCCGGGGGATAGCTCATCAATTGCTGGACGGCCTCTGCTTCGGCGTCCGACATGGCAGCCAGGTAAGGCGCGCGCGCCTCCTCGGACAGCTCGCCGAGAAAATCGGCCAGGTCGTCGTTGTCCATGCGGTCCATCACTGCGGCGGCCCGCAGCGCCCCGATACGCGCAAACGCTTCGCGCCTTTCCTCGCCGTCCAGTTCCTCGAGGACGTCGGTCAGGGTGATCGGATCCAGATGCGTCAAAAAAGCGGTGCGCAGCTCGGACTGCTCCGGCGCTATGCTCAGGTAAGCGACGGCGGCATCGTAGGGATGAAGGTCGCCGGCACGCGCGGCGAAGGCGGCAAACGCATCGTCCTGCAGCAGCCTGGCGAGCTCGGCGGCGGTGCGCTCGGCTTGGGCGATGTTCATGGGCGTTCCTCCTTGCGCGGCTGCATGGTGTCAAAAAACAACGGCGTCGTCGTCAGCCAGCGCACGATGTCGTGCGAGGCGGAGTAGGTGCCGTAGGCCAGCATGAGCTTGACCAGCGCGGCTTCCGTCGTGATTCCCCGCAAGGGCACCGCCCCGGCCTCCAGCAGCTGCGCGTTCGTCTCGTACGCAGAATCGGCATCGGACTTGACCGGACAGACAAACAACGGGATATCGGCGGCGCGGCAGCGCTCCAGCAGCTCGAGCAGCGCGTAGCGTGCGCTCCCGACCCCGGCGCGCATGCAGGCGGTAGCGGAGTGGTACAGCTGATGCAGCACGGCATGCGGCTTGTGCGGCCCGTCCAGGGATACGCTTCGGTAGTCGAGACCGGGATAGGGCTTGACGAAGCGAATCGCATCGGAGAACCCGGGCTGCTCGGCGATGCGCACATGGCGGATCCGCGGCAGACGCAGCTCCGCGAAGGTGGGATTGGCCGCTGCCCGGAACGGCCGGAACTTGCGCTTGTCCATGACGCCGAGCGGAACGCCGTACGCACTGACGAATTCGTCCGTGAACGGCGCCGATTCATGCAGACGGGTGCCCAGATGGATGCAAGCCCGTCCAGCCGCATCGGCAAAGCTGACATAGACGCCCGGCAGCTGCGAGTCGGCAACGAAATCGACCGCATGGCGAAAGTTCGCCAGGCCCGCGCTGCGCGGCTCGTGCAGCGGCGAATTGCTGGCGACCAGTACGATCGGAATCGATACATCGTGAAACAGATAGCTCAGCGCAGCCGCGGTAAATGGCAGCGTGTCCGTACCGTGCGTGACGATGATGCCATCGCGCTCCAGACCGCCGGCCTCGATGATCGCCTGCCGGAGTGCCAGCCAGTCGGTCGGCAGCAGGTTCTCGCTCAGCATCGAGAAGGGCGTAATGGAGTCAAATCGTACGTTGCGCGCGCCCTTGCAAACGCGATAGCGCTCCAGCAGCCCGGATGCAGCACCGGATGAGACGGCCGTAATTCCGTTGTCGGTATGACTGCCGATGGTGCCTCCCGTCACGGCTAACAGAATATGTGTCAATGGCCGGGCCTCCCATTCATAGTAATGTTGCTTGCTTTCATTATAACCGAAGGATGGATTGGTTTAACAAGCCGTGCACGCTGCAATGCAACATTTTGGCACTTGTCTCGTCTATAATGGCGGAGGTGTTCAGAATGAACAGACAAAAAAGGGTATGGCTGCTCGCAGCGGCAATGGTAATTGTCGTGCTGCTGGCCGCTTGCTCGGGCAACGACAACAGCTCCGGCGGCAATGAGACAAGCGGGACCGGCAACACCGAAACGAATGCTTCGGGGGGCGGCGACAACGCCGGCAATACGGGCAATACGGACGAGGAACCAGCCGAGGATGAGCCGGATGCGACCGAGACCGACGGCAACGGGGACGGCGATACGACCGGCAAGCTCGAGCCGGACCATCCGGTCGGCGAACGGCCTGCCAGCGAATCGTTCGAGCTGGAGCTGGAGGGCATGAAGGAGGAGAAGTCGGCTGAGCTCGCTCAGGGCGACGGGTACTCGCTCTACGTGTTCGACATCTTCGCGTTCGATGCGGAAGCGAATAAGCTGATGATGGACTTCAACAACGATTATCATGTGGAGATTGTGCGTATGCCGGCCGATTACAATACGGATCAGCTCAAGCAGGACGCCCAGCAATGGCTGTCCGAAGCTGGAGACCCGTCCGAGCTGGACGCCGCGGATGTGCATCCGGCGATCGGCGACGTGCAATGGGCGATGCGCGCCTCTTCGGGCGAGCTGTCCCGCGAAGTGCTGTTCAAGGAAATCGGCGGGATCGGCTATCAATTCAATGTTAACATTCCGGTCGGCGAGGCCAACGACGGCTTTGCGACGCATGCCTATACGATGCTGAATACCATCGAGAACGAAACGAACTAGCCGAAAACAAACCGAGAATCTGATCAGCCAGCCCCGGTCCTTGCGCCGGGGCTTGCTCGCGTGCGCCCGTGGTTTGACAAATGGACGGCGCTGCTCTACATTGAAGGACGAACGGCATGCGCGGACAGCGCTGCCTGGTCAGGGGAGGAACAGCGATGGAGATCAAGCATTGCGCCAGCTGCGGCGGAGTGATGGAGAGCCGGGACATGGACGGGTTTCCGCGAAAGGCATGTCCGGATTGCGGCTACGTGCATTGGGGGAATTACAGCGTAGGCGTAGGCGCGCTGGTGCTGCGCGAGAACAAGCTGCTGCTCGTTCGGCGCGCGCAGGAGCCGGGCAAGGGCTTCTGGACGAATCCGGGCGGTTACATGGAGCAGACCGAGACCATCGAGGAGACGGTATGCCGCGAGGTGCGCGAGGAGGCCGGCATCGAAGCCCAGGTGCGGCGAATCGTGGGCTTGCGCGATCAGCCGCGCAGCATTCATAATGTGTACATCGCCTTTGCGATGGACTACATTTCGGGCGAGCCGCGTCCGGATATGACCGAGGTGGACGCCGCCGGATTTTACTCGCGCGACGAGATGGAGACGATGCATGTAGCGCCGTTCACACGCTGGCTTGCTCAGATGGCCTTCGAGCCGTCCGGCAGCGGGCTGCGCACGGACGATGCGCCTTTGGCTGCCGAGAAAGGTTACTTGCTCTACAGAATTTGAGCATGGCTCCGCATTTTACCAGACCACGCAAGCATGCCTTTTTTGTATAATGAAACGGGGGAAGCTGACCTGCATCTACATTATACATAGGAGGGCAAATGCGATGGAAAGGAAGATTCCGACGAAGGAAGAATTGCTCCGCATCCTGGAGGCCATCAAGCGGGAGTACAACGAGCAGCGCAAGCCATCCTGAATGACGCGCAAGTAGCTCGCAATTCGCGCAAGGGAACGAAGAAGAGGATCTCGTCATGCCTGTGACGAGATCCTCTTCGTTATAAAAGGCCGATCGCGCCGCGAATCGGCCCTAGGTCGGTGCTGCGTCATGGGGGCGGCGCAACGTCAGCAAGGTCGTCACGAACCCGACCGCCGTCACGGTAATGCCGGAGAGCACGATCTGGTCGTGTGCGAGCACGAGCGCCGAAGCAGCGAGGATGACCAAGTCGAACAAAAAGATCAGCACGCCGACATTCACGCGCGCATACCGGCTGAACAAGGTCGCCAGCAGATCGATGCCGTCCGTAGTCATATTGCGGTGCAGCAGGATGCCGACGCCGGCGCCGATCAGCACGCCGCCGCACCAGGCGCTCGGCAGGGGGCCGAGGCCGATGGCTAGCCCGCTCATGTCGAGCAGGTCCAGCAAGACCGCGATGGTCACAATGCCAAGCAAATTGTAGCCCAGCATGGTTCGGCTGTAGAACCAGGTGAAAATATAAATGGGAATGCTCAGCGCTACGATCGCCATGCCGGATGAGACGGCGGACATGTAGCTAGCCAGCAGTCCGATGCCGAACATGCCCCCTTCGATAAGATGGTACGGCACAATAAAGAAGTGAATGGCAAAAGCGATCAGCAGACAGCCGCAACCGATTGACAGCAGATGACGCATGGAAGGTTTCATTCGTTCTCTCCATATTGTATAGTTATACCTGATTGGTTCATTATCTCTAGCTTATGCAACGGGGTGGACGGCTACCCCTTTTTTTGAAGTCATAGCGAGAATATTCGCCTTGTCGCACCATGCATCAGTGACGAACGGAGGATCAGGATGGAACTGCTTTTTTTGGGGACGAGTGCGGGTCGACCTGTGCAAGGACGCAATGTGACGGCCGCTGCACTGCTGCTGCCGCAGGAACGCGGCGTGTGGCTGTTTGATTGCGGCGAAGGCACGCAGCATCAGCTCATGCGGGCCGGCGTCAAGCTGACCAAGCTGCAACAGATCTTCATTACCCATATGCACGGCGATCACACCTTCGGGCTGCCCGGTCTGCTCAGCACGCGCTCCTCGCTGGGCACGGAGGAGCCGCTGCGTCTGTACGGTCCGTCAGGGCTGCGCGACTGGGTACAGCGTACGTTGGCGCTGACGGATACCCGGCTCGGCTATGCGCTCGAGATTACCGAGGTCCGGCCGGGCGCGATCTACGAGGACGAACGGCTGCGCGTTGTGACCGATACGCTAGAGCATCGCGTCGCCTGCTACGGGTATCGCATCGAGGAAAAACCACAGCGCGGCCGACTCAAAGCGGAGCTGCTGCAGGGACTCGGCGTGCCGTTTGGCCCGCTCTACGGCCAGTTGAAGGAAGGACAAGATGTACAGTTGCCCGACGGGCTTCTGATCCGCTCGGACGACGTCACGGAGCCTGCGCGCAGCGGGCGGATCGTCACGATCCTCGGCGATACCCGGCCGTGCGCCAACGCCGTGCGCCTCGCGCAGGGGGCGGATCTGGTCGTGCACGAAGCGACTTTTGACGCTGCGCTCGAGGATAAAGCGCTCGCCTACGGGCACAGTACGACCGTGCAAGCGGCGCATACGGCGAGCGAGGCTGGAGCCAGGCGCTTGTTGCTGACGCATTTCAGCGCGCGCTTCACGGAGGCGGATATGGCGCAATTGGCGGAGGAGGCGCGGGCGCTGTTTCCCGCCACCGAGACCGCCAGCGATTTTGCCGTGGTGGCGGTCCGCCATGCGAATCGGGCGGACGCATGAGTCCGGGGGAGGTGCGCCGGCCCATAGAACGCGACGCTACGGCGTACCGTGCAAGAAGGCCAGATACCGCAGCTGGATCTGAGCGGGTACGGGCGGCCGCCTTGACATCGGGTCGCGCCATGGCCCACAATAAGGGGATAGAGAGCGGGAACAAGACCAGAGTACAAGGAAGGGACTGTGAGGGCAATGAGCAGAGCACAAGAGATGATCGCGATCATGTCCCGGAGCGGTTGGCGCATTACCGACCAGCGACGCACGCTGGCCAAGATTTTCACCGACACCGACGGCTTCCTATCGCCGAAGGACGTGTACGAGCAGATGAAGGAGAAATACCCCGGCGTCAGCTTCGATACCGTCTACCGCAACCTGCGCATGCTGAGCGAGATGGGGGCGCTGGAGCAGTTCTACTTCATGGACGGCGGACTCAAATTCAAGGGCGGCTGCCACCACCATCATCATCACCACTTGATTTGCATGAATTGCGAGGAGACGGTCGCTTTTGAATATTGTCCGATGGACGAGCAGATTCGGCTGCCGGGCAACTTCAAGATCGTCAATCACCGTTTTGAAATATACGGCATCTGCGAGCGCTGTCAGGAGGACGGCGTCGCCTCCGGCCAGGCTTAGGCGATCGGAAAGGGGAGCGTTTTGAATCACGCCCCCCTTTCCGATTTTTTTATACATGCATAGAATCAAAAACCCAGCACCGGATGCGGAACGTACGGCGCCTCCAAGCGCCGAAGCTCGTCGTCCGTCAGCTGAAGCTCTAAGGCGGCGGCCGCGTCCTCGATATGCTCCAGCCGGGTCGCGCCGACAATCGGGGCGGTGACGGCGGGTTTGGCCAGCAGCCAGGCCAGGGCGACCTGTGCTCGCGGCACCTCCCGGGATTCAGCAATCTGTCCGACGGTCTCGACAATCTGGCGGTCCGTATCGCGTGCCGCATTGTACAAAGTACCGCCAAAGACGTCCGAATCGGCACGCGAGCTGGAGGCGTCCCATTCGCGCGCCAGTCGTCCGCGTGCGAGCGGACTCCATGGCAGCACGGCGATGCCTTCCGCTGTACAAAGCGGAAGCATTTCGCGTTCCTCCTCGCGATACAGCAGATTGAGATGATTTTGCATGCTCACGAACCGCGTCCAGCCATTGCGCTCGGCTGTGAATTGCATGCGTTGAAATTGCCACGCGTACATCGAAGAGGCGCCGATGTAGCGAACCTTCCCGGACTTGACCGCGTCGTGAAGCGCCTCCATCGTCTCTTCGACCGGAGTATGCGGATCATGGCGGTGAATCTGATACAAATCGATGTAATCCGTACCCAGGCGGGTCAGACTGTTGTCCAGCTCATGCAGGATGGACTTGCGAGACAAGCCGGCGCCGTTGGGCCCCGGCCGCATGCGGCCGTGCACCTTGGTTGCAATGACGACGTCTTCTCGACGGGCATACGCCGCGAGCGCGCGGCCCACGATTTCCTCACTCGTGCCGTCCGAATAAACGTTGGCGGTGTCGAAAAAATTAATTCCGTGTTCGAGTGCTTGGCGAATAAACGGCCGTGCCCGTTGTTCGTCGAGCGTCCATGGATGGGTACCGCGCAAAGGCTCGCCATAGCTCATGCAGCCCAAGCAAAGCGTGGAAACCTCCAGCCCGGTCCGCCCCAATCTCGTATACTTCATATGTTTCTCCTCCTCAGCCGGAAATGAGACTTTGATGTTCAATCCTAGCAGCGAAAGCCGGTTTTGTCCACGAAAAAGAAAAAGATTGACAACGGGAAAAGTCGATGATAGAGTACATTCAAGGGTTTTTGATAAAACCAAGAGGAATACTTGGTATATTGACGAAGTTTGTCATTTCTTGCCGACCTTACAAATGGAGGCATCCAGAAAATCGGTTCTGTGCGCAGTAATATGCACGGAGGCGAGGCGCTGGATGCCTTTTGCGTTTGCCGGGGGTCGCTTGGATACAGACTCGTCGTACACAAAGGAGGCTCGCACATGAGCGCCGCATTGCTGGAAATCGAGAATCTGAACAAAAGCTTTCGAACGGACAGTAAGTCGGTCCAGGCGCTGCGCGGCATCGAACTGGATGTCAGAGAAGGAGAGTTCGTGACGGTGATCGGTCCGAGCGGCTGCGGCAAAAGCACGCTGCTGCGCATCATTGCCGGTCTCGAACGCGGAGAGACCGGCACAGTCAAGCTGAGCGGCGAACCCATTCGAGGGCCGGGTATTGACAAGGGATTTATTTTTCAGGAGCCGCGTCTCTTTCCTTGGTTGACCGTGGAGAAGAACATCGCCGCGGATTTGTCGCTTCGCAAGCCCGAGGTGCGGAGCAAGGTGGACGAACTGATTCGACTCGTCAAGCTGGAGGGTTTTGCCAAAGCCTATCCGCGCGAACTGTCCGGCGGAATGGCGCAGCGTGTGGCGATCGCCAGGGCGCTGCTGCGCAAGCCGAAAATCCTGCTGCTCGATGAGCCGTTCGGCGCATTGGACGCCTTTACCCGCGCGCACATGCAAGAAGTGCTGCTGGATATTTGGAAGCATAACGGCACTACCATGATTCTGGTTACGCATGATATCGACGAAGCGGTCTTTCTTGGAAGTCGGATCATGATTTTAAAGCCTCGTCCCGGAGAAATTCGCGGTCAAATTGCCGTCGAGCTGTCGTACCCGCGCAAAAAAGCGAGCACCGCCTTCCAGGAGTACCGCTACCGGGTACTGCGGGAGTTCGAGCGCATTGATGAGCTGGCCTGGGGCGAATCAGGCGCGGGAATCTAAACGGGGGAGGAAATCGTAATGTCAAGCCATTCATCCGCACCTCGACGGACGTCGAAATGGGCGCATTCGCCCCCGGAACACCGCAATCGACGGGCAGTGCTGCTGCGCCGAGCCGGAGATGCGCTGCTGGGCCTGCTGCTGCCGGTTGCGGTGCTCGTCCTGTGGCAATGGTTCGGCGACGCAGGGAGGATCTCGCCGCTGCTATTCCCTACGCCGTCGGTCATCTGGGCATCCTTCCTGTGGCTGCTGGAGACGGGCATGCTCGGCGAGAGCCTGGGCGTCAGTCTGGCGCGCACGGCTGCGGGCTTCGGCCTCGGCGCCGGACTCGGTCTGGTCGTCGGCCTGGCAGTGGGGCTCTCGCGCGTCATCGAGCGGCTGCTTGACTCGTCGGTGCAAATGCTGCGCATGATTCCGCATATTTCGGTGACGTTCCTGTTCGTGCTCTGGTTCGGAATCGGTGAGACGTCCAAAATCATGCTGATTGCAAAGGGCTCATTCTTCCCGCTCTATATCTATACATTCCTGGGCGTGCGCAATACGGACAACAAATTATTCGAAGTGGTGCGCGTGCTCGGCTACAGCCGCTTCAAGACACTCGTGCGGCTCGTGCTGCCGGCGACTGTGCCGGGCGTCATGCTGGGCATACGGCTCTCGCTCGCGATCGCTTGGGTCAGTCTGGTCGTCTCGGAAATGATGGGCTCGACCTCGGGCCTCGGGTATCTGATGATGGACGCCCGCGCGATGAGCGATACGCCGATCGTATTCGTCGGCATCGCACTGTTCACACTGCTGGGCAAGCTGACCGACATGCTGGTCGTCTATATGGAGCGTCGCCTGCTGGCCTGGCGGGGCTCGTAAGGCTCAACTTAATCGGGAGGGGGAAAAGGAACATGACACAGCAAGCGGAACCTCTGCGCTCCGGGTGGAGGCCGCCGCTCGCCCGCCGGACCTGGAACAGCGGCGTATGGGCGCATTTCGCATGGGCGGCGTTGCTGCCGGGGCTCATCTTGCTGGGGTGGCAGTTGTATACGGCATATGGGGAAGTGAATCCGATCCTGCTGCCCTCGCCGGCGGCGATCGCCGAGGCGCTGGGCACGTTGACAGCCAGCGGGGAGCTCGCGGTCCAGCTTGGCGTCAGCCTTGGCCGCGCCGCACTGGGCACGCTGTACGGCTGTGCCGCCGCGCTCGCGCTCGGTACGCTCGTCGGGCTGTCGCGTCTGGCGGCGAAGCTGCTCGATCCTTCGATGCAACTGCTGCGGCTCACACCGAGTCTGGCGATTGCGCCGCTCATTATTCTATGGTTCGGATTCGGCGAGACGTCCAAGATCGTCATTATCGCAACCGGCGCGTTTTTTCCGCTGTATCTCGCAACGATTCAGAGCCTTCGAGGCGTCGACGGAAGGCTGACCGAGGTGGCGCGCGTCCTTCAATTCGGACGGGCGCAGCAGCTCTCGCGGCTGCTGTTGCCCGGCGCCATGCCGGGTCTGCTCTCCGGCTTGCGGCTGGCGATGGCATACGGCTGGCTGTCGCTTGTGGTCGCCGAGCTGCTGGGGGCGCAGGCGGGGATCGGCTATCTGATGAGTCATGCTCAGACGAACGGTCACCCGGCGATCATCTTTGTCGGCGTGCTGGTTTTTGCGGTGATGGGCAAGCTCATCGATCTGCTCGTGGCCACAGTCGAGAAACGCGTGCTGCGCTGGCGCGACAGCTACGCCGGGTAACCCTGCGAACCAAAAAACACATCATCAGAACTGTATTCAGAGAGGGGAACGTTCACACCATGAAGAAAAAGATCGATCGCAACACATCGCGCAGCCGCCGGCTGCTCATCCTGCTGGCCGCTGTCCCGCTGCTGGCGACGCTGCTGCAAGGATGCGGGGGATCGAATGCCGCGCCTGCGGGCGATATCGGCGTCAGCCAGAAGGGCGAGCGCACTGCGGGCGGCGTGCTGAATTACGGCTTCGTCGGCACGAACAAGCCCGGCGGCGTCGAAGGCTGGGGCTTCCATACCGGCATCATCCAGGAGGCGCTGGAGCCGCTCGGCATCACGGAGATCAAGCTCGTGCCGTTCCAGACCGGCCCGGATCTGAATGAGTCGATCATCGGAGGAAGAGTCCATTTGGGCAACTCCGGCGATACGCCGGCGATTCTTGCCCGTTCCACGGGAGCGTCTACCAAGATTTTGAATTTTAGCAACACCGAAATCAATACCATATTCATCGGGCTCAAGGAGATCCAAGCGCCTGAAGATCTGGCCGGACAGAAGGTGGCGGTCGTCAAGGGCTCGCTCATGCACCGCTTCCTCGTCGGCTTCCTGAACGAAAAAGGACTGAGCGATGTGGTGGAAATCATCAACATCAACAGCATTCCGGACACGGAAGCGGCGCTGCTGCGCGGCGAGATTGCGGCTTATGCGATTACAAGCTCGTATTACTCGGCCTACAAGCTTCGTCAACAGGGCTACCCGCTGGTCGCCGAAGCAAGGGAATATCCGGCGCTGTACAGCACGTCGGTCGTCTATGCGGCAGAGGACTATCTGGAGCAATATCCCGGTTTTCGGGAGGCCTGGCTTGCAGCGCGGCAACAAGCGTATGAGGATCTGATTGCAAAACCGGATGATTATTACGCCTGGCTGTCGGAGCAGACGGGTACGCCTGTAGAGGACATCAAGGAGCTGCAGCCAATCGAAGCGCTGCCTGACGAGGCGCTGGCTGCCGAAGGAATCGAACGGGTCGAAGCGGCGAAGGATTTCTTGATCGAGGAGAAGCTGGCGCGCCGGGATTTCGACGTCGACGAATGGATTTTGCAACCGTAGCGGACCGATCAGCGGTTCGTATTGATGGATAAGGAGGGACAAGAATGACACGATCCACAAGAAGACAATTGAAGTTGGGCATTTTTTTACAAGGCGGCGGCGGTCATTGGCAAGAGGAGGAGGTGCGTGCCGACGGGGCGGTCAGCATAGAGGCCTATCAGGAGTACGCGCGAATCGGCGAGGCGGGGCTGTTCGATTTTGGCTTTATTGCGGATTCGGCTTACATTACGAAGGACTCTACCTATCCGTTCCTGAGCCGGCTGGAACCGATGACGGCGCTCGCAGCCATATCGGCGGTGACCAAGCGGCTCGGGCTCGTCGGCACGTTCACGACCTCGTACAGTGAGCCGTTCACGACCGCGCGTCAGCTCGCTTCGCTGGACAAAATCAGCGGCGGGCGCGCCGGCTGGAACGCCGTCACCTCGGCACTGGAGGGCGTTGCCCGCAACCACGGGCACGACAAGCTGCACGATCACGAGACGCGCTACCGAATCGCCGCCGAATACATCGAGGTCGCGCTCGGACTTTGGGATTCCTGGGAGGACGATGCGTTTCCGCGCGACAAACAGAGCGGCCGGTACGTCGATCTGGACAAAATGCATACGCTCGATCATGCGGGCGAATTTTTCAAGGTGCAAGGTCCGCTTAATATGGAGCGATCGCCGCAGGGACGACCGGTCATCTTTCAGGCCGGCGCGTCGGATCGAGGGCGCGACCTGGCGGCGCGCTATGCCGAAGCGATCTTTTCCAGCTTCGAGCATTCGGACCTGGCGGCGGCGAAGCGGCAATACAGCGATATCAAGCAACGGGCCGCGGCATACGGTCGCAATCCCGAGGAAGTGCTGCTCTTCCCGTCCATCACGCCGATTGTCGCTCCCACGGAAGAGGAGGCGCATGCGCGCTACGAGGCGAGCACTCGCTTTACCGATCCGGAATTCGCAGTCAAGTATTTGAGCCGGTACTTCAGCTTCTTCGACTTTTCGCAATTTCCGCTCGACGAGCCGCTGCCTGAGCTCGGCGACATCGGCAAGGACAGCTTCCGCTCGACTGCGGAATATTATTTGCGCATTGCCCGCGAGGAGAAGCTGACACTACGCCAGCTGGCGATGCGGGCGGCCAATCCGAAGGGCGATTTTGTCGGTACGCCGCAAGCGGTCGCAGACAAAATCGCGCATTACTTCGAGGAGCGGGCGGTGGACGGCTTTATTCTGAGCGGCTCGCACCGCAATCTGCGCGGCTTCGTGGAGCACGTCATACCGCTGCTGCAGAAGCGCGGCCTCTACCGAACGGCGTACGAATCCGAGACGCTGCGCGGCAATCTGGGCCTCTCGTTCCCGGCCAATCGTTACGCGGCGGCCGCATCCCGGACCCCGCATCTGGCGGCGGAGTAAGCGCGCATGCGCATCTGCCATGATCATGAGCCATCCAAGGAGGAACCTGTCATGACAATCGATACGTCCACCATTAATCAACCGCCTCAATTCCATACCCTGGATGACGAGCGTCAGTACCGCAAGGAGCGGCTGGCCGCGGTCTTCCGCATCTTCGCCAAGCTCGGGTACGAAGAGGGCGTGATGGGCCACGTCTCGGCCCGCGACCCGGAACGTCCGGATCACTATTGGACCAATCCGTTCGGACTGAGCTTCAGCCTGATCCGAGCGAGCGATCTCGTCCTGATCGGACCGGACAAGAAGGTCGTCAGCGGTCACGGCCTGGTCCATCCCGGCGGGCTGCTGTTGCATCCCCAACTGCTGCGCGGCAACCCCGAAATCGTCTCGGCGGCGCACACACATTCGATCTATGGGCGCAGTTGGTCGACGCTGAACCGCCTGCTGGACCCGCTGACGGCGGAATCGGCGGCCTTCTACCGGCAGCATGCGATCTACGACAGCTTCGCCGGCGGCGAGGGCGACAATCTGGCTCGCGCGGTCGAGCGCAACAAGGTGATTCTGCTGCGCAATCACGGCATCCTCAGCGTCGGGCGGACCGTCGACGAGGCGGCTTACTGGTTCATCTCGTTCGAACGCTCCTGCCAGGCGCAACTATTGGCCGAGGCGGCGGGCCGCCCGCAGCCGGTCGGCGCGGAGCATGCCGAGGCGGTGGCGGCGCGTACCGATGCCCGCTTCGGCTGGCTGAACTTCCAACCCTATTACCAGGCGATCGTGCAGGAACAGCCCGAGCTGCTGCAATAAGGAGGCGCAACATGAAATCCAGGCGAGTGGAGCGTATCACGGATCTCATCGGCCATACTCCGGCCGTACGGCTGAATCGGCTCGCGAGCGAGCAGGACGCCGAGATCTATGTCAAGCTGGAATACTTCAATCCCAGCGGCAGCCTCAAGGACAGGGCCGCGAGCAATCTGATCGCGGAGGCCGAGCGAGCCGGCAGGCTGGGACCGGGGGCGACCATTATCGAGCCGACCAGTGGCAATACCGGAATCGGACTGGCGATGAATGCCGCCGCCAAGGGCTACCGGCTCATCATTACGATGCCTGCCAACATGACCCGGGAACGCATCAATCTATTGAAGGCTTACGGCGCTGAGGTCGTACTCACCCCGAAGGCGGAGCGCATGCCCGGCGCGATTCGCAAGGCCCTTGAGCTGCAACGCCGTATTCCCGGCAGCTTCGTGCCGCAGCAATTCGAAAATCCGGCCAATCCTGACGCGCATCGCACCACAACGGCTTTAGAAATTTTGGAGCAAATGGACGGTGAACTGGATGTCTTCATTGCCCCTGCGGGTACGGGCGGCACCATCACCGGCACAGGCGAGGTGCTGCGCAAGCACTTGCCCAGCATCCGGATCCTCGTCATCGAGCCGGCCGGTTCGCCGGTGCTCTCCGGCGGCGAGCCCGGACCGCACAAGCTCGTCGGCGCCGGGCCGGGATTCGTGCCCTCCGTACTGAACCGGGAGGCCTTCGACGAAATTGTCGCAGTTCGCGACGAGGATGCCATTCGTACGTCCCGGGAACTGGCGGCCCGTGAAGGTATTCTTGTCGGTCCGTCCTCCGGGGCTTCGGTATGGACGGCGCTGAGGGAGGCCAAGCGGCTTGGACGGGGACGTCGTATACTGTGCATTGCACCGGATAACGGCGAGCGGTATCTCAGCTCCGACTTGTTCGAGAGCGTCGAGTTCGGGAAGGAGTGAGACGACTTGCAATTCGATCCGCACTACCATCCGTACACGGTTCGCAGGACACCGACCTATGCTCGACGCGGCATGGTCGCCACGTCGCAGCCGCTGGCCGCACAGGCCGGTCTCGAGATGCTCAAGGAGGGCGGCAACGCGATTGATGCGGCGATCGCCACGGCAGCGGCGCTCACTGTGCTGGAGCCCTGCTCCAACGGCATCGGCGGCGATGCCTTCGCCATGGTGTGGGCGGAAGGCCGCCTGCACGGCCTGAATGCCAGCGGTCCGGCGCCGCGCGGCATTTCGGCCGACGCCGTCCGCGCCGCGGGACACGAGCATATGCCGGCCTACGGACCGCTGTCCGTCACCGTGCCAGGCGCCCCTGCGGCTTGGGCGGCGCTGGCCGAGCGGTTCGGCCGGCTACCGCTGGAGCAATTGCTCGAGCCGGCCGCTTCTTATGCGGAACAGGGATACGCCGTCTCGCCGACGGTAGCCCATTATTGGGCCAAAGCGCATGACCGATACGTACGAAGCTTCGAAGGCCCCCACTTTCGGCCTTGGTTCGAGACGTTCGCCCCGGACGGGCGGACGCCGCACGCCGGAGAGCTATGGCGTTCCGCGGATCATGCCCGAACGCTGCGCCGAATCGGCGAGAGCGGCGCCGAGGCGTTTTATCGCGGGGAGCTGGCCCGGCTAATTGCGGACTTCGTCGCGGACAGCGGCGGCTATTTGCGCGAGGAAGATCTCGCGGACTACCGGCCCGAGTGGACGGCGCCGTTTCGCGTCGGTTATCGCGGTTACGACATCTGGGAGCTGCCGCCCAACGGCCAGGGTCTCGTCGCCCTGCAGGCGCTCAAGCTGCTGGAGGGGACGGGGGAGCCGCGTCCGGAGAATCTGGATACGCTGCATCGGCAGATTGAAGCAGTCAAGCTGGCATTTGCCGACGGCTATCGCTATATTGCCGATCCGGCTGCGATGGAGCTGCCGCCCGAGGCGCTGCTCGACGAGGCGTATGCGGCTCGGCGCCGCATGCATATCGGTGAGCGCGCGGGATTGCCGACGGCAGGCCATCCGCGGCCGGGCGGCACGGTCTACCTCGCCGCTGCCGACGGAGAAGGCCGTATGGTTTCTTTCATCCAGAGCAATTTCATGCAGTTCGGCTCCGGCCTGGTCGTACCGGGCACGGGCATTGCCCTGCAGAATCGAGGACATAGTTTTTCGCTTGACGCTTGCGACACGAACGTGCTCGCACCGGGCAAGCGCCCGTTTCATACCATTATTCCGGGATTTGTGACGAAAGACGGCAGCCCAATCGGTCCGTTCGGCGTGATGGGCGGCGCGATGCAGCCGCAAGGTCATGTTCAGGTACTGGCGCAGGCGATCGACTTCGGTCGTCACCCTCAGGCTGCGCTCGACGCGCCGCGTTGGCAATGGACCGGCGGACGCGGCGTACTGGTCGAGTCGAGCTTTCCGCCGGAGCTGGCACAGGGATTGGCCGGACGCGGTCACGAGGTCCGCGTCGCGCTCGAGCACGGCCCCTTCGGGCGCGGCCAGATCATTTGGCGCGATCCCGTCAGCGGCGTGCTGTGCGGCGGCACCGATTCGAGAGCTGACGGCATCGTCGCCGCATGGTAGCATCCGGATAAGGCGAACGGGCCAAACTGTCTTCCGGCGGCCGGATATGTTCCGGCTGCGGGATGAGGAGGGCGAGTTGCGAGCGACGGTCGTCCTTCCTTTTTCGCCGCGCGGCTTACGCCGCGTGGCATTTTTATATCCTCCGGCACCATGCCGCGTTTTTGACGCGCATCCGGCTGCACACTTGACAGCCGCACAATTTGCTGGTAACTTATTTGAGTGTAATATTTACACTTTTACAGATGGCGAGTCCCATCGACACAGCATTGCTTCACTGGAAGCGGCTGACCGCTTTTGTATTCATGGTCCCTGCTGACTTCTGGCATGATCATGACTAGCCCTGAATAGTAATTATTACATTACCCTTACCGTTGCAAGTCGAATGAATCGCCTGGCAACTGAATGATACGCAAGACGCGGAGAGGTGAGACCAGATGATCAGAATGAACGACGTCCGGTTCGGCTATCACGATACGCCGGTGCTGGAGGATGTCAATATCGAGATTCACAAAGGCGAGTTCGTCGCGGTGAGCGGGCAGAACGGCGCCGCCAAGACGACGCTGCTCAAGCTCGCGCTCGGTCTGCTGAAGCCCTGGGACGGCAATGTCGTCCAGGAGCGGCGCGGTCAGCGCGGCAAGCTGAAAATCAGCTATGTGCCGCAGCAGGTCGCTTCGTTCAACAGCGGCTTCCCGAGCAAGGTGCTCGAGCTGGTCCAGTCCGGCCGCGCGGCGGGGCGCTCCTGGCTGAGCCTGAGCCGGCCCCGCGCTGCGGACCGCGCGGCCGCCGAGCAGGCGCTGCGCAAGCTCGGCATGTGGGAGCTGCGCGCCCGCCGCATCGGCGAGCTGTCCGGCGGACAGAAGCAGCGGGTCTGCATCGCCCGCGCGCTTGTCCAAGAGCCCGATTTGCTCGTCCTGGACGAGCCAACCACCGGGATGGATGCGGACAGCCGCCGCGTATTCTATGAGCTGATGCGCGAGCAGGTGCGCGAGGGGCGCACCGTCGTAATGGTGACCCATGCGCTGGAGGAAGCGGCTCCTTATCTGGATCGGACGATCGAGCTCGTTCGAAGGGAGGGGGACACGTGGAAATGCTGCAGTACGACTTTATGCAGCGGGCATTTTATGCCGGCGGGCTGATTGCGCTGATGGCGCCGATCCTCGGCGTCTATCTGATGCTGCGCCGACAGGCGCTGATGGCGGATATGCTGTCGCACGTCTCGCTGGCGGGCATTGCCGCCGGCGCGGTGCTCGGAATGAATCCGACGCTGACCGGATTCGCTACAGCTGTATTGGGCGCGCTGGCCGTCGAGTTCGTACGACGCGGGTATCGGTCGTACAGCGAGGTGTCGGTCGCGATCATCATGATCGGCGGGCTGTCCACGGCCGTCGTGCTGATGAGCCTCAACCCGGCGATCAACAAGGGCTTCTCCGCGTATCTGTTTGGCTCGATCGTGGCCGTCAATCAGACACAGCTCACGCTGATGGTCATCACCACGGTGCTGGGCGGGCTATTCTTCGGCCTGCTGCGCCGACCGCTGTACGAGATGACGTTCAACGAGGAGACGGCACGCGTCAGCGGCGTGCCGGTCCAGTGGCTGTCGCTCGGCTTCAGCGTCGTGACCGGGATGATCGTCGCCTCGGCGATGCCGATCGTCGGGGTGCTGCTCGTCTCGTCGCTGATTGTGCTGCCGGCCGCGCTGGCTATTCGCTTGGCCGGCAGCTTCGCAGCGGCGCTCGTGCTGGCGGTCGTGTTCGGACTGACCGGCGTGCTGTCTGGCCTTTCTGCCTCGTATTATTTGGACACGCCGCCGGGCGGTACGATCGCGCTGCTGCTGCTGGCCATGCTCGGGGCCGGCATTCTGCTGCGCAAGATAGGGCTCAAGCTGACACGCAGCCGCAACAAGCAACCCGCAGCTGACGAGCCGGCAAGCTCTACCGCAGGCACGACAGC
Source organism: Paenibacillus sabuli (assembly GCF_014705605.1). Classification (GTDB taxonomy): domain Bacteria; phylum Bacillota; class Bacilli; order Paenibacillales; family Paenibacillaceae; genus Paenibacillus_D; species Paenibacillus_D sabuli. The sequence goes on along the minus strand of NZ_JACXIZ010000027.1, from coordinate 59,578 downwards.
GCGCTATGCCAATTCTAACGTTATTGGAGGACAACAGGAATGAGAGCAACACTGAAGACCGCGGCGGCCGTATTCGGCGCCGCCGTACTGCTGGCAGGCTGCGGCGGCAACAATGCGCCGCAAAACAATGCCGGCAACGAAACGAATGCCGCAACGAACGCAACGGACAGCGCAGCTACAGGAAACAGCGCCGATAAGCTGCAGATCGTGGCCTCCTTTTATCCGATGTACAACTTTGCTTCCGAGGTGGGCGGCGACCATGCCGACGTCATCAACCTTGTGCCGGCCGGCGTGGAGCCGCATGATTGGGAGCCCTCCGCCAAAGACATGGCCAAGCTGCAGGAAGCCGATGTTTTTGTCTACAACGGCGGCGTCGAGGGCTGGGTGCCGCAGGCGCTGGAAAGCGCGCCGAATGCGGATCGTCTCGTCGTCGAGGCGAGCAGCGGCATCGAACTGATGGAAGGCAGCTCCCATTCCCACAGTCACGGAGAAGAAGAGGATCACGCACACGAAGAAGAGCATGAGCACGAGGATGATCATGCACACGAAGACGAGCAAGCGCATGAGGATGAGCATGAGGCGGACCATGCGGACAATCATGGGCACGAAGACGAGGTGCAGGATCCCCATGTGTGGCTGAGTCCAGCACTGGCACAACTGCAGGTACAGGCGATCGCCGACGCATTGGCAGAGGCCGATCCCGAGCATGCCGCCGATTATCAGCGCAACGCCGAGCAATATATTGCAGAGCTGGAGCAGCTCGATGCCGACTTCCGGAATGCGCTGGAGGATGCGCCGCGCACCGAAATTGTGACCCAGCACTCCGCGTTCGGCTATCTAGCCCGCGAATACGGCTTGACGCAGCTGCCGATCTCGGGATTGTCGCCCGATCAAGAACCTTCTCCCGCCCGTATGGCGGAAATTGTCGAGCTCTCCCATGAACATGACGTCACGACGATTTTCTTCGAAACGCTAGTCGATCCAAAGATTGCAGAAACCATCGCCTCCGAGATCGGCGCCGAAACGGCGGTCCTGAATCCGCTCGAAGGGTTGACCCAGGAGAACCTAGACAACGGCGAAGACTATATTAGCGTGATGCGTCATAATCTCGAAGCTCTGCAAAAGGCGTTAACGGATAACTAACTCGTAACGAAGGGATGAATTCTTTTGCGCGTAACCATGAAAAACAAGCGCACGCATCCGCAACGCATCGAAATGCGCAAGTATTGCCCTCGATTGAAGCGACATACGCTTCATCGGGAGACACGCTGAACAAGCTTCGCAATAAATCGTAAAATTTACTCCAAGGAGGATGTTATGAACAAACGCGAGCCGATTGCAGAGCTGCTCCGGACCGATAAAAAACTGCCGGTTACCGTGCTGAGCGGTTATCTCGGCGCAGGCAAAACGACGGTGTTGAACCATATTCTGAACAATCGGCAAGGACTGCGTGTCGCCGTCATTGTCAACGATCTGAGCGAGGTCAACGTCGATGCCGCGCTGGTGCGCAACGGAGGAGGTCTGTCTCGGACGCAGGAGCAGCTCGTCGAGATGTCGAACGGCTGCATCTGCTGCACGTTGCGCGAGGATCTGCTGCTGGAAGTGCAGAGACTGGCGGCGCAAGGGCGGTTCGACTATATCCTGATCGAGTCTACCGGTGTCGGCGAACCGGTGCCGGTCGCACAGACCTTCACATACAAGGATGAAGAACAGAACATCGACCTGTCGGACATCTGTCGACTTGATTGCATGGCGACGGTGGTCGACGCTTACCGCTTCTGGCACGATTACAGCTCGGGCGACAGCCTGCTCGATCGGAAGCAAGCGGTCGACGAGCAGGATACGCGGGATGTTGTCGACTTGCTGATCGATCAGATTGAATTTTGCGACGTCCTCATTCTGAATAAATGCGACCTGGTGGAGCCGGCGGAGCTGGAGCGGCTGGAAGGGGTGCTGCGCCGGCTGCAGCCTAGCGCAAAGTTGGTTCGCGCCGTGCAAGGCGCAATCGACCCTGTGGAGGTGCTGAATACCGGGCGTTTTGACTTCGAACGGGCGAGCAGCTCGGCCGGATGGCTGCGCGAGCTGCAGCAGCCGCAGCACACGCCGGAGACCGAGGAATACGGCATCGGCTCGATCGTCTACAAGCGGGTACGTCCGTTCCACCCGGAACGTCTCATGGCCTGGATCAACAAGTGGCCCGCCGAGGTGGTGCGCGCAAAAGGCGTGCTCTGGCTGGCCGCACGGAACGACGTCGCCCAGCAGCTCAGTCAAGCGGGGCCTTCGATTCAATTCGGCCCGGCCGGCTATTGGGCGGCGGCGCTGCCGTTCGAGGAACGAGAAGCACTGCTCGCCGAAGACGCGGAGCTGCGGGCAGCCTGGCATCCGGCTTACGGAGATCGATTGACGCAACTCGTCTTCATCGGTCTTGATCTCGACGGCGTACAGCTGGAAGCCGGACTCGATGCCTGCCTATTGACCGAAGCGGAGCTGTCGCAGGATTGGTCAGAGCTGCCGGATCCATTGCCCGGTCGAATGTGATATACTGTCCGCTAAGGCAGGTGATAGGCGATGACCAAAGCCAAGGCCGGCAATCGCTGTGCGGTGATGCGCAGCGCCATTGTCAAAGAGCTTGACGGCGCCCAAGCCGTCCTTTTGGTCGGGGAGCGCGGGCTGCAGGTCCCGATCGGCAAGCTTGCGCCCGGTCTGGAACGAGGCGATGCAGTGTTTTGGGACGGTTCCCAGTGGACCAAACGCTCATCCTAAGCCTTGCAAAACGGATTCGAATCCGAATCCGGCTCGATGAAGAAACCGGCCGCGCCGCGAGACGGCGGCAGCCGGTTTCTTTGCGCTCGAGCACGATCAATATTCCAGAAGCTTGCGCACATGCGGCTCGATGGAAGCGGGCGTGTCCTTCGGGCCAAAACGCTTGACGACACGGCCGTCTCGATCCACAAGAAATTTGGTGAAATTCCACTTAATCGATTTGGAGCCGAGGATGCCCGGCGCTTCTTGCGTCAAATGCTGAAACAGCGGATCCGCATTCGCTCCGTTCACATCGATTTTTCCGAATAACGGAAAGGTAACGCCGTGATTCAGCTCGCAAGCCTGTGCAATTTCGTCGTTGTCGCCCGGCTCCTGATTGGCGAACTGATTGCTGGGAAAACCAAGCACAGCGAGTCCTTTATCCTTGTAACTCCGATGCAGTTCCTCCAACCCCTTGAATTGCGGCGCAAAGCCGCATTTGGTCGCCGTGTTGACGATGAGCATCACGTGCCCCTCGTAGTCCGTCAAGCGTTTGCTCTCGCCGCGAATCGTTTTGACCTCGTAATCATATACCGACATTCGGAACGCCTCCTTAGGGTACACTGAATCGCAAATGGACTGAATACACAATGTATTTTTGCGTGAAGGCTGCTTGAAATAACAGCGGTATCTCCATAAAATTTATTACAATTTAATTGTATACAATTAATATTTCGTTGTCAAGCACGCTTGCAGACGATTTTGGCGTGATCATCGTGAGGTCCGACGACTGATGACTTGTGGAATGGGAATGGGTTTGCTATAATAGCGATTATTTAATTGCGCGCAATTTAATTGGGCGAGAAGAAGGAGGCACAGCATGCAACCCGATCCACACACACCCTCTTGCAACAGTCGCGATGCGCATGCGTATCACGAAGAAGCGCATGCTGAAACCGTGCTGCTCGAGCAGCAGCTTTGTTTTACGGTATACGCCGTTTCGCGCGAAATTACAAAGCTGTATCAGCCGTTGCTAAAAGCGTTGAATCTGACGTACACCCAGTATATCACCATGCTCGTGCTCTGGGAGCTGAGAGAAACGACCATGAAAGCGCTTGGAGAGCGGCTGCTGCTTGATTCGGGCACGCTGACGCCGCTGCTGAAAAAGCTGGAGACGCAAGGGCTGGTTACGCGGAGGCGGGATCGACGGGACGAGCGCAGCCTGCAGGTAGTCGTAACGGAGGCCGGTCTGGCCTTGCAGGAAAAAGCCCGGCATATCCCCGAATGTCTGCTTCAAATGGTCGGTGGAACACCTGAGGCGGCGGATGATCTGCGTCTGCGATTAAGCGCGGCTCTGGATATTCTTCGTAATCGCGAGCCTATAATTAACAACGTTAACGATGTATAATTAATGTCATTAATAAATACGGCAAATGGACTCAATAGCGCGAAGAGCGCGTCGTTCAATTAATTAATGACGTCAATGATTAATGAGAGAAAACAAGGCGAAACGGCTGACGCCGTCCTTTGCGGCGCAGTGCGTTTCGTTCCGCGAAAGTTAGACAAGGGGGATACGCGAAATCATATACTTTCTGTACTTTTAAAAACAGGCCCCGCTTAGCGGGGCCTCATCTCGAAAAATGCGCAGCGTTCGCGCGCGCGGTAGGCCAGGTCGCTCACACTGCTCTGGACCACTACCGTGGTGTCGTCAAAGCGCACGACAATCGCGCCGGCGTCGACCATCTGATCGTCCTCAAACACCCGAATCCGTATCTGCCTGGCGATCGCGGATTCGAAGTCCCGATCGGTCGACAATTGCTGGTTGTATGCCATGACGCATTGGCCTCCTTGTCATTCGGCTCGTGCAATGTACTCTTGCATGCTGCGCGATGTGCGCTGCAGTTCCGTTTCCGCCGTGCGCTGCTCGCTCTGCAGCTCGGCAGTGACGCTTCGGATCTGCGACAGCTTGGCCTCGACCTCGTCGCGCGCGTCCGAGATACGACCCTGTACGATCCAATCGGTAATGATGCCGTCGAAAAAAAAGTCGGCGAAGGTCAGCAAGCCGCCAATCTCAATCTGGACCGAGACATCCCGCTGCACGTCCAGCAGCTCGCGCTCAAAGCGGCGCAGGCTGTGCTGCGCGCTTCGCACGCAATCCCGCGCATCGTTGATCCGGCTGTGCTTGACGGCTGTCGTGATCGCGCCGCCGCCAAACATATCCCACGTTCCCCAATTGCTCGCCGATTCCAGACGTTCCGCAGCCTCGCCGAGTTTCTCCAGCACTACCTGGCCGGCTTGAACGGCTTCGCTCAGCTCTTTGAGATTGGCGCGGATCTCGATCTCGTGGTCGGACAGCTCATTCAGGCGTGCGGCCAGCTCGGGATGGTGCGTATCGATGAGCTTGCGTTTTTGTTGCATTAACCGGGTGATCTCGCCCTGAGCCCCGCGCACGCCGGCTAATCGATCCCGCAGCTCGACCTCCTCCTGGCGCAGCGACAGCAGCGCATCCTCGGCTTCCTCGAATGCGAGCTTCGCTTGCAGCGCTTCCTCCATCTCGCGCTCGAGCTTCTCTTCCTTACGACCGATCACACTGTAGAAGAGCGTGGCGAATGACATGCCGTTCAATCGTTCGACATCCTGCTGCTCCTCGTTCATCTGACGACGCAGCCGTTCGTTCTCCAGCTCCTGGAGACGAATTTGTTCTCCCAGGCTCTGCAAGCGTTCGTTCCAGTTGTGCGCTTGACGCGCTTCCAGCTTGCGCGCGGCGAGCTCTTCATTCAATTCGGCAAACATGCACTCATCCTTTCTCCGGCATAACCCCTCAACCCGACAAAGCGGTCACGGCGCCGCCTTTGGCCTCGACCGTACGGTCGCCTGCGGCGAGCCAAACGGACGCATGGGACGGATTGTACACGAAATCCATTGCAGCGGCAAATTCCAGCCGTTCGAAGGCATGGAAATACGACACGATCTCCCGGTTGGTGGCGTACCAGATCTCGTCGTGCCCGCCGATCCGGGCGCAAAATTGCTCGATCATCTCCCAATTGTCATCGCGGTCGAATTCATAGCTGTGCCCCCACACATACAGCATATAGAGATGCTGCCGCTTGTCGAGCGCCAAAAACTGCTCCGTGCGTTCGGCGAGGCGATCATTGTGATGACAGGTCGGGTGCCACGCCATCCACTCGTCCGGAATGGCAAAGGTGCCGTGACTCATCGTCGTTCGCGCGTAATCCACGCCGAGATACGGTAGCGTCTCCCGAATCCGGGCGTTGTGCGAGCCGTTGGGATAGGACAAGCCGCGGACAGGCTGCCCGGTAAGCGATTCCAGCGCTTTGCGGTCGGCCACGATCTCCTCCACCAGCTGTTCCTGCGGGCAGCGCGCGATGGTCGGATGGGTCAACGTATGAGCCGCGATTTCGTGCCCGCGATACGCCCCGACCAGCTCTTCCGTGCGCAGCCGCTTTCCCTTACCGCACAGCCCGGCGTTGATATGGAAGGTGCCCTTGAGACCGCCGGCATTCAGCAGCTCGAGCAGCCTGCGGTCGGCTGCGACGCCGTCGTCGTAGCTCAAGGTAACGACCTTGTGCCTGCCCTCCGGAAAAGTCAACAATACATTTGCCATGATGGCGCTCATCTCCTTTAGTGGCATTATACCTCAATCGGACGCGTCGCTTAAAGAGCCGGGGCGCTTGGCATAAGCATTTGCTTACACAATCGTAAGAAAATTTTAAGGAAAATCGAAGGCGCCGGTAAATGTGTGCCGGTACACTGAGAGTAGCGAAGGACGCGAAAGAAAGGATGAACATCATGCGCAAGGGATTCGGATTCATGATGACGCTTGTCATTGCCGCCATGGTGATGATGGCGCTGCCCAAAACCTTGTCCGACCGGATCAATCCGCTCGTACAAGTACAGGAAATATACGCGATGGTCGATCAGCTCGGCATGGAAGCGGACGGAGGCGGGTACCTGTACCGGTTGAACGGTTACACGCCTTCGGGGGACAAAGCTACGGTCGTCCTCGAGGTGCAGGGTCAGCTCGACCGACGCGCGCTCGTCCGAATGGAGGCAAAGGGCGCCTATGTCGCGTCATGGACCGTAGTGGACGTCGAAGAGCTGCCTGCATCCGCGCGTACCCGTTTGCATCAAGGTTAAAAGCGGTTTTTTTGCTTTTGTCCTTTTTCCAAACGCTTGATCATCGCGCAAAAGTGACTGGCGTATTTTTCAGCGGAAAAACGAGCCTTGATATACATTTCGGCTTCATTCACGATGCGGCTTCTTAAGGCCTCGTTCTTCATTAGTGTTGTTGCGAGTTCTGCTGCTTGGTCAATGTCTCCAATTTCATAAAACATTCCGGTGGTTTCGGGAATAACAAACGCTTTTACGCCGTCCGAATTCGTCGACAGTACGGGACATCTGCAAAGCATAGCTTCTGCAACAGCGTAACCGAACCCCTCGGTTATGGAGGTCGAACATAAACAACCGCCGGAATCCCCAATCAAGGATAAGTAGTCTGCCATTAATTCGTGTGGAACATTGGATTGACGAATGAGGCAGTCCGATAATCCAAGCTCAGCAGCTAAAACATAAAAATCTTCAAGTTCACTTTTTTCAAACAACTCGGCATCGTCAAATAACCACAAATACAATGATGGAAAACGTTCCCGTAATTTTGAACCGATTCTTAAAAATTCACGCCAATTTTTATTTTTCTCTATTCTTCCGATCCAAGCTACAATTGGAAATGATTTTTTGGGATAGGTGGTATAGCCAAATGCGAGCGTATCGACCGGATCATCAAAGCAAAAATGAAGTTTATTCGGAAATGCGGCGGTCAGCATTTGGACCAAATGAGCGGTTTTCGGATACAGTAAACCATCGGCTGAGGATAAAATGGCAGCCTTCATTTGCTCCAAGATAAGCCGCGCATGTTCATATGTGCCCAATCCTTGAATTTCAAAAACGATATAGCCGCCATAATTCATTCTTTTTATTTGTTGAAGGAGGGCGATATCCGAGCAAACGATGATTGCATCGTAGTTTTCTCGCGCAATAAGGGCATTAATTTTGTCTTCGTCTTTAAAAATAAAAGTAGGAATTGCACGAATATTTTTTTTTCCGTCGCCGTCGTTTGTATACAAGAGATGACATTCAATTCCCACTCTGGACAGCGCTTCACACCTCGTCCGATTTAAGGTTTCCATTCCTCCGCTGGGATTAAAAAAAGTGAAAAGTATTTTCATTTAAGAACGCCCTTTCTGTTTCAGGTAAGCCGCAAGATGACTTGTTCGAAACAATACGTTTTGCCGATTTAATGATACAGCATTGGGAATTTCATGATAATAACAAACATCGGAATGTGTCTCGGTATAAGAGTTGGCTGCGGCAGAATCGTTCTTTTTCAACTGTGTGACAAGCACGTCCAGGTCGGTTTCCAATTTGAACAAAGGCGCATCTAGCATCATGACGTAGGGTGTGCGTAGTGTCGATATATAGTTGTAATTTTCAATCAATCGCGGCAACACAGCATGCTTTCGAAAACTGGTTCTTGGATGTGGGATGGACGAAAGCAGACGAGTAGCCTGTCGGTTCAGACTAGCGTCAATAATGACAAGATTGTAATTGCTGAACGTTTGTTCATACACATTCTCAATTCGTTTAACCGCCTCTTCGTCCGCTCGAGTGACCGAAACAATCAATGTAATTTCAGGGAATATATTTCTTCTAATGCGCGCCTCGTGTCTGGCAAGGTGATACTTGTAACGCCAGCGCCGATAGTTGGTCGCTGTCTTAAGCGTTGACGACACACTAAACGTGGAATCGACCCGGTACTTCATCAATTCGACGGGAATGTATTGAATGTCGCATCGCTCGGTCAGACGCAGCCAATATTCGTAATCTTCCACCGGCACCATATGGTAGCCTTCAATTTGCTTGGCAAACTTTGATTTGTACATAAACGAAACGCCGATAATGCAAGAATCGAGAAGGCTTTCCTTGGGTTGAGCTTGATATTTTCGCAAAGCGGCCAGTTCAAACTCATCGCTTAACAAAACCCCGGAATTGGACAGGGTATGGAAGGAACTATATACCAATCCAAGCCGATCCGGGCCTTTTTCAAGTTTTTCCCGCATGATCTCGAGAAAGGATGGCTCGTACACATTGTCACTTGAGACCCAGGTCAAATATTTAATTGTTTCCTGTCGATAGAGTGTGCTGAACCCCGTATTCAGCGCTTGCGCGACGCCGAGATTTTTTGTGTGTCGCAGGACGATAAAACGGGAATCGGTATGAATCAAAGCGTGGACAAGTGGTTCCATTTCAGGCGCGCCGTCTACGACAATGTAGGCGATAAATTCCTTGAAGGTCTGGGATTGAATGGACTGAATGGCTTCCTTTAAAAATCTGAAATCCTGCTTGTATAGCGGCATGACTATGCCCAGGTCAACCATCGTCGCCACCTCGCTAACGTTTATACACCTATCATATGTAAAAGCTTGACGCTTGAATGTGCGGGAATCCAAGAAAACGATGCGATAAAAAAAAGGGCAACGATTTAGACCTCGCACAGCCGCAGGCACAGGCAGTCCGAGAACCGGCGTCTATTGTTCGTTGGATGGCGGGGCAAACTGGAGCAACGCGATTCTTTCTTTGCCCGCGGGCTTTACCGGAGCTGAAGCGGCAGTCGTCACGTACGCCTTTCCTAACTTGTTTTATATTACGGCGCACGCGTTCCCGGGTGAAACCGATGGCACGACACTCCTCTATGTCAGCGCGGATAATGGGGCTACCTTTGGAGCGCCAATTGTTGTCATGCCCGGCTTCGGCACCTACATCAACAACGATGAGACCCATGTATTGGCGGATACCGGACAATCCAGTCCATACCCGGGCAATCTTTACGTGCTGTCCAATCATCAGTTCAATGTCGATAACAGCGCTGGTTCCACAGCTTTTTTTCGCCGCTCCACCGACGGCGGTCAGACCTGGAATCAGCCTGTCTTGCTTTCGAATCCGGACGATCAGGTCGAGCGACCGGACGCTGCAGTTGATTTAACCGGGAATCTATACACGGCATGGATTACAACGGAGGCCAACGCTCAGTTCTTTGTACGCCCATCTGCGGATGGCGGCGCTTCGTTTCAATCGCCGATCCAGGTCGCTTCGGTTGTCCTGGTCCGGACCTTTTTGCCAGTGGCAGGGTATGCCTTTCGTGTATTGACATTTGCCAACATTTCCGCGGACCGCTCCAATGGTCCCAATAACGGGGCTGCACAATGTGATTTATTAATTCCCAGACCATATTTTCCGGTTATTCCAACATTGTGATTACGTAAAAGCTTAAAGCGCATTCTGGAGCATAAAAAAACAGCCGGGGCTCCAAAAGGGAGCCCCGGCTGTTCGCAACTTGTGTCGCCACCAAAGGACGGCTGGCTCGTTTCGCCTTGAAAGTATAGAAATTATATGATCTGGCCCATACTTGTCTAACTTTCTCGGAACGAAACGTGCTGCGCCGTAAAAAACGGCTGGCTCGTTTCGCCTTGAAAGTATAGAAATTATATGATCTGGCCTATACTTGTCTAACTTTCTCGGAACGAAACGCGCTGCGCCGTAAAAAACGGCTGGCTCGTTTCGCCTTGAAAGTATAGAAATTATATGATCTGGCCTATACTTGTCTAACTTTCTCGGAACGAAACGCGCTGCGCCGTAAAAAACGGCTGGCTCGTTTCGCCTTGCCATTCCATTTTAATTTGTGACCCCGATAAAATTAAAGCTTTCCGGTCCTACGCGTATCGTCCCGAGCGCCGATACTCGGACAAACACCGTATATACCGCATTCAAGATGTTCGGAGCATTAAAATCCGAACCGGAAAAGGCAATGAGCTGGGGGCCTAACAACGACAGGTCCAAGTTCTCGGCTGCTGAAAATACGATGACGTCGGAAATCGTCGCTCCGCGTACAACTTGTACCGTAACAGTCGTCGCCACGGGCAAGAGCGGAAGCTGTACGGCCAATACACCTGAAAAATCCACTCGCGTTAAGTTTGCAGTACCGCCGGACAAATCCAGTGTTTGCTGCGCGATCAACTGCGGTGCGTTAATAACAGAGATCGGGATTGCAATCGAGTTTGCATAACTGGCGTTCTGCGACGTCTTTAGATCCAAAAATGTGGAAGCCATTCTATCATCTCCATTCTTCTATGGTAAGCTACTATATGAAAATGATTACGCAATGGCTTGGACATCTCTGAAAACGGGCATTGCTTTCAGCATGCTTTGGAGGTGCGCCAAGGCGAATCGGGCAAGCCGTTTCACCGGAAAAAGCCCTGCCGGCCGGCAGGGCTTTAGGCAAATAATGAAACCGCGTAACGTTTAAAAACAAAAAACTTTACAGCTCAGGAACCCAGCTTTTCTTTCCATTTGGAATAGCGGACGATCCCCGTTACACCCAAGACGAGGCCAGCGAATAGCAGCGCGCCGCCAAGCAATTTGTTGACGTACATGACATCGACGACGCCGAAAATGACGATCAAAAGACCAATCACTGACAAAAAGAGCGGATTTTTACGCGACTCCAACGCAGCTCCTCCTTTCCTTGTTATTCATTTTACCATAGATCGTTAATTTATTTTCATCTCATGCGCAACGTTCGATTCGGCGCCGGGAGCGAGGCGGAGGCTTCCGTCCGATCCAGACCTTTCCAAATGCCCGAAGGGATGCAGCCGGCGGTGAGAAAATCTTAATGGCCTCGCTTGCTTCGCATTCGGTACAATCTCGGTTGGTCGCATATTGAATTGCCGAGCTGCGTACCTTACTGCTGAGGGGGATACGAACGGATGGAAAAAAAACGATGCCCGTTTTGTCACGAAACGGTTCAAGTACAAGCAAACGCCGAAGGCGTACGTTACCATGGTTGCCGCTGCGCACCGGAGCAAGCCTATCTGCTCTGCACAAGCGCGGAACAAGCGCTCCGCGACGCATCGCCGCAAGACCGGGGCGAGCTGCTGCCGCTTGTCTCGGGCGCGCTGCGCGAACGAAGCGAGCAGGGCGAGCAGCCCGAGCTGGACGCCGCCGCCCTGGCCCGGATCGCCGCATTGGAGGATGTGCCGCAGTCGATCGAGGACAAGGGCAAGCGTTTGCTTTGCTACGTGCGGCGGCACAGCCGCGATCGGCGCGCAGGCGTCGTATTGCGCGAGCTGCAGCGGCAGGTCAATCTGACCTATTCGCCGAATCTGCAGGAGCTGGTCTATATCATGACCCAACTGGTCGACGCAGGTCTGCTGGAGCGCGAGGGCTACACACTGCGTCTCACCGAAGCCGGGTGGGAGACGGCCGGTGCGGAGGCGGCCGCGCGAGCGGACGAGCACTGTGTCGTCTTGCTGGCCGATCCCGGGCGCATGGGGCCGGAGTGGGCGGAGAACGTGCTGCCCGTGCTGGCGCAATGCGGCTACAAGCCCGTGCTGCTGGAAGCGGAACCCGGCGGCGAGGAGCCCGAGCTGCGCATATCCCGCAGCACGCTCGTGCTGGCCGATCTGGCGGAGCATGCCCAGGACGTGTACTTTCGAGCGGGACTGGCGCTGGGCATGAACAAGCCGGTCATCTGGACCCAGCCGTATTCGGCGGGCCGAAGGGCGGCGAGCGTGTCCGAATGGATTCAACCGCTCATGTGGGAGACGACCGCAGAGCTGGCGCAGGCGCTGCATCGCCGGCTGGGCGGGGGCGCTCGTCCAGGCAGTCCGCGCGAGCCCGCTACCTGAGCGCGTATTCGATTGCAAGAGGAGGCAATGGCGATAGAAGGCGTGAGTCGAAGCGCGCAATCTGATACAATGGATGCACGAACTGCAATCAGGAGGTGCTATCCATGGGGAAACGCTGGGATGCGCTGCAGCCGCGGCATGAAGCTTTTATTCGCGAGCAGCATTTGTTCTTTGTCGCTTCCGCGCCGCTCGATGCCAGCGGTCATGTCAATCTGTCGCCCAAGGGGCACGATACACTGCGCATTTTGTCGCCGCACCGGGTTGCTTATCTCGATCTGACCGGGAGCGGCAACGAGACAAGCGCCCATCTGAGCGAGAACGGCCGGCTGACGATGATGTTCTGCGCCTTCGAGGGCGCGCCGAATATTTTGCGCTTGTACGGCACAGGTACGGTCGTGCTTCCGGGCTCGGCCGAATGGGAGGAGTTGGCCCCGTCCTTCACGCTGCTGCCCGGCGCGCGGCAGATCATCGCGATGGACATCTCGCTCGTGCAGACCTCGTGCGGCTACTCGATCCCGTTCATGGCCTACGAGGGGGAGCGCGAGACGCTGCAGCGCTGGGCGGCGCAGCAGGGCGAGCGCGGTCTGCAGCAGTATCGCAAAACCCGCAACAGCCGCAGCCTGGATGATCTTCCGACCCCGCTCGGCCGCGCGGCAGAGCAGTCGGACGCGGGCGAGCGCGACGATACGCGAGGTCCGGGCGAGACGGCGGCGGGGCGATGAAGGAGACGACGGAAGCGCAGCTGTTGGCGCTAGGACCAGCGCCCGACTCGCCGCGCACGCGGCAGGCGATCTTCGTGTATACGCCGCTCTGCGGCACATGCAAGATGGGGGCGCGGATGCTCGAGGTGGCGGCGGCGATGGGCGCGCCGCTGCCGCTTGCCCGCTTGAATGTCAACTACGCGCCGCTGCTGCGCGAGCGCTGGCGCATCGCCAGCGTGCCTGCGCTCGTGCTGCTCGACGGCGAGGACGCGGTGCATATCGAATATGCGATGCGCTCGGTCCAGCATCTGCAGCGGCTGCTTGCCGCGCATGCCGCGGCAGACGTCCGGCGCACGTCAGATACCGAATAATAGGGATAGCTTACGAGGGGGATGAGCATGGAGCACTGCGTTTTCATTGAGCTGGGCATGGGCACCGATCTGCATGGCCAGGACATCACCAAGGCCGCGGTAAGAGCCGTGGAGCAGGCGATCCACCGCAACTCGATGCCCGGCTTGCGCGCCCTCCTGCCGGAGGGCAAGCTGGACAACATGAAGGTGCATGTCCGCCTGGCCGTACCGTGCGATCGCGAGCGGCTCGATCTGGAGCGGATCAAGGCGGTGCTGCCCTACGGCGAGGTCACCGTGGAATTGACGGACGGCGGCATGCTGACGAGCAGCGGCGTCGTCCTGCCGGACAAGGCCGACAAAAACGATCTGATCTATGTCGTCGTGGCGGCCGTCGAGGTCGGTTACTAAGGCTAAAGCAAAAAGCGTATCGCCTATTGCTCGGGCGGTACGCTTTTTTCTTGGCTGGCGTGCATGCCGTGTCGGGTAACTCGCGGCTGCTGCTCCAGGACGAGGCCGGGCTGAGCCGACTCCAGATCCGGCGCTTGCTCCGTCTGCGAATCGCCATCCTCGGCCTGCGCCAGCTTCGATTGCCGCAAGGCCTCGCGCTTCAGGCGGCGCCTCCGGCGCAGCCACAGATAGAGGCCGATGAGCGGCAGCGAGCCGATGAAGATGTACAGCGAGACATCCTTGACCATGCCTTCGGCGGCGCGTCCGTAAAAGTAAAACATCGCCCCGACGACATAGAATTTGACCGCACGCCCGAGAGCGGCATAGCCGAGCAGACGCCAGAGCGGGAAATTCATGCAGCCGGACATAATGGTGAACACTTTAAACGGAATCGGCGTGAACGAGCCGACGAGAATGGCCGTTTCGCCGTTCTTTTGGAACATGGCTGTCGCGCGGTCGATCCATTCCTTTTTGAGCAGCTTGTAGAGCAGCGCATTCCCGAGCAGCTTGCCGATCAGGTAGCCGATCGGGGTGCCGAGCAGACAAGCGATGTAGCCGACAGTCGCCAGCCAGAGCGCAGAGGAAGGATCGAGCAGACTCAGCGACACCTGCAGGAAAAAAGCCGGAATCGGAAATATAATGGCATCGAGAAACGAATGGATGAACAGCCCCAAGGCGCCAAATTCCTTCAGCCACTCAATCAGTTCATATAACAACCGTAAACTCCTTTCTAGGCTGGCAAAGCACGGCCTCTTGAGGGCCGCGCCCTTTTCGTTCCGAAGTGCGATCTTCAAAGTATACCATTTTGTTGCAGTTCCGTCTTCTTCTTCTTACATACGAATCAGAACGTGCCAAAGTAACGCAATTCGGTTTAAATTCAGTTTACCGTCTATGACAATTGTGTGACAGCGGCGCAAGGGGGAGCTTACGCCTGGACGAAAGTCGAGCTTAAGGACCCGGGTAGCCGCCGATAAGGCGCTTGCCGGGTTTGCCGTCATTTGGGTATACTGGAAACCGTACAACACGGTAAAGGCGGAATGTGAATTGGTACTGGCACGAAACAGGAAAAGCACCCTCACCCGGCTCATAACGGTGCTTGCATGCATCGTCGCGCTCGCTGCGGCGGCTTATTGGTACTGGAGCTCGCAAATGAAATACGTCAACCACGCGCAGCCGCAGCTGCTGCTGCCGGTCGAGTCGGTCGCGGGGCCGGCAGAGCGCTACGACGTCATCGTCGCGGGTACCGATCCCGAAGGCGTAGTCGCGGCCATTTCCGCCGCCCGCAACGGGCTGACGGTTCTCTTGGTCGAGCAGGGGCGGCGCGACCGGCTCGGCGGCCTGATGACGGTCGGTTGGCTCAATACGCTCGATTTCAACTACGCGCCCGAGCAGCAGCGGCTCCTCAGTTTGCTGCGCGGACCGCGCCTGCTCAACGGCGGCATTTTCGAGGAATGGTACGCCAAAGTTGAAGGCAGCTCCTTCGACACCATCAGCGCGGCCAATGCCTTCTACGAAATGGTGCAAAACGAGCCGAACATCGATCTGCTGATGCACGTGCGCAGCATGGAGCCGCTGACCGAAGCCGGCCGAGACGGCCGCAGTCGCGTGCGCGGCATGCGTCTCGCGCTCGCGGACGGTACGACGGCGCAGCCGCAAGCGCGCACCGTCATCGACGCGACCCAGGACGGCGATATTGCGGCTGCGGCAGGCGCGCCCTATACAGTCGGACGCGAGGACATCGGCGATCCGGAGGCGCGCATGGTCGCTACGCTCGTCTTCCGGATGAGCGGCGTGACTCAGGATGTGTGGGAGCAGCTGGGCGACTATCCGGATACGGAGATGGACCGCATGAGCATCTGGGGATACAACGAAGCGAGCGCCTACCCGTCCAGCGACCCCGAGCGCGTCAAGATCAGAGGCCTCAACATCGGGCGGCAAAACGACGGTACGATCCTGATCAACGCCATGCACCTGTACGGCATCGATCCGCTCGATCCGGCGTCGGTAGCGCAAGGACTGGAGCGCGGGCACCGCGAAGCGCCGCGCATCGCGGCCTACCTGCGCGAGCGCTTCCCGGCGTTCGCCACGCTCGAGTATGCCGGCACCGCGGACGAGCTCTATATTCGGGAATCCCGGCACATCCGGGGCGAGTACCGGCTGCGGCTCTCCGATCTGCTGGCCAATCGGGACTTCGACGATGCGATCGCTTACGGTTCGTATCCGGTCGACATCCAGAGCTCGAGCGACGGCTCGGGCGGGACGATCCTGATGAATCCGGAGCAATACGGCGTGCCGCTGCGCTGCCTGATCCCGCTCGCGGTAGACGACCTGCTCGTCGTCGGACGCGCGGCGAGCTTCGACTCGGTGCCGCACGGCAGCGCACGCGTCATCCCGCTCGGGATGGCGACCGGCGAAGCGGCCGGCGCGGCTGCAGAGCTGGCGATGGAACGCGGCCTCGGCTATCGCGAGCTGGCCGCCGACCCCGAGGCGGTGCGCGAGCTGAGGAGGCGGCTGACCGCCCAAGGCATGAAGCTGGAGGCGGAGCAGCTGGATCCCCCGGGCTATACGCAGCACAAGGCGTATCCCGGACTCGTCGCGGCCGCAAGCCTGGCCCTGACCTCCGGCAGCTATACCAACGACGCCTGGCAGCTCGACGAGCCGTCCAATGTGCAGCGCTTCATCAACGCGCTGCGCCGCGTCGGCTCCGTGCATCAGGAGGCGTTCGCCGGGGATGTGACGTCCGGCGTGATCAGCACCGATCCGGCGCAGTGGCCCAAGCTGGCGCTTACCCTCGATCAAGCGGCGCGGCTCGTGCTCGCCGCCACCGGCCACGAGCTGCAAGACGAGGGCGCAGCCGCGCAGACGGTCGAGCTCGGCCTGATCGCGGCGGAGACGCTGGCGCATGTCGCCGATCCCGAGCAGCTGACCAACGGCGATGTATTCCTGCTCATTCGCGATCTGGCCGCCGGACAGTTGGGCATGACGTTTGAATGATATTCTATACTTTTTCTATCGGAGAAATATGTGTATAATGAAAGCGAGCGAAGCGGCGGTACCGCGCCGTTTAATATTATTATACGAAACAAAAGGAGTTTTGCTGCTATGGGGAAAACGTTGATTTTTGGTCATAAGAATCCGGATACGGACACGATCTGCTCGGCAATCGCCTATGCCGATCTGAAAAACAAGCTCGGCCTGGAAGCCGAAGCCGTGCGGCTGGGCGAGGTCGGCGGCGAGACGCAATTCGCGCTGGACCGGTTCGGCGTAGCGGCGCCGCGCCTGATCGGCAGCGTGGCGGGCGAGGCGGAGGAGGTCATCCTCGTCGATCACAACGAACGCCAACAAAGCGCGGACGGCATCGAATCGGTGCGCGTGACCGAGGTCATCGACCATCACCGCATCGCCAATTTCGAGACGAGCCAGCCGCTCTATTACCGGGCGGAGCCGGTGGGCTGCACGGCCACGATCCTGAACAAGCTCTACAAGGAGCACGGCATCGCCATCGACAAGCCGATCGCCGGCCTCATGCTCTCTGCCATCATCTCCGATTCGCTCCTGTTCAAGTCGCCCACCTGCACCGGGCAGGATGTCGCCGCTGCGCGCGAGCTGGCCGAGCTGGCCGGCGTCGACGCCGATAGCTACGGGCTCGACATGCTCAAGGCAGGCGCAGACCTGAGCGACAAAACGATCGACCAATTGCTCTCGCTTGACGCCAAGGACTTCACGATGGGCGAGCGCAAGGTGCGCATCGCCCAGGTCAACTGCGTCGACACCAACGACGTCATCGGCCGTCAAGGCGAGCTGGAGTCGAAAATGCAGGGCGTGATCGCCGAGCAGGGTCTCGATCTGTTCGTCTTCGTCGTCACCGACATCCTGAACAACGATTCCGTCACGGTCGCGCTGGGCGGCTCCGCGGCAGCGGTCGAGCAGGCCTTCGGCGTTAACCTCGCCAACAACCAGGCGCTGCTCAAAGGCGTGGTCTCGCGCAAATCGCAGATCGTGCCGGTGCTGACCGAGGCGCTGGCGGCCAAGTAATTGAACGACACGTTTTGCATATCAAACAGGCAAGGGCTCAGACGCTCTTGCCTGTTTGTTTGTTTAGTTGGTTTGATTTCCTATCCAGGGGCCTGCATTTGCCCTTAGTGGAGCACTTACGCTACAATAATTCCATGCTGCAAACGGCTGCGCGCAAGGCCGGAGCGAAAGGGGAGCTGCAAAAATGAAAGCATTGCATTTCGGAGCCGGCAACATCGGGAGGGGGCTCGTCGGGCTGCTGCTCACGCAGTCCGGATACGACGTCACCTTCGTCGCGCGCAATGAAAAGCAAGTGGCGCTGATCGAGCGGGAGCAACGCTATACCGTTGTCATGGCGGGCGAACAAGAACAAACGCTGGAGGTAGAAGGCGTTCGAGCCATTCATACCCGCAAGCAAAAGGAAATCGAAGCGGCGATCGTCGAGGCTGATCTGATCACGACGGCCGTCGGCACATCCGCGCTCAAGCATATCGCCGAATCGATTGCCGCAGGCATTACCCAGCGGTTATTGGAGCATCCCCGCCCGTTACATATTATCGCATGCGAAAACGCCAAAAAAGGCAGCTCGCTGCTGAAGAAATGGGTATATAGCTATTTTCACGACGATCTGCAGGAGCTGGCGGACCGGTACATCGCCTTTCCGAATGCGGCGATCGACCGCATCGTGCCGAACCAGCGCCACAAGGGCGACCCGCTGAAGGTGCGCGTGGAGCTGTTCTACGAATGGATCGTCGATCGTTCGATGATGTTCGAGGATTACCCGCAGATTAAGGGCGTCAAGTATGTCGATGCGCTCAAGCCCTATATCGAGCGCAAGCTGTTCACGGTCAATACCGGTCATGCCTGCGCCGCTTACTTCGGCTACCTGGAGGGCTACGAGACGATCCAGCAGGCGCTCGCCGATTCGGGCGTGATGGCGCGCGTCCGCGGCGTGCTGCGCGAGACCGGCGCGATGCTGATCGAGAAGCACGGCTTTGAGAAGCGCGATAACGAGGCGTATGCCGAGCGTACGCTGGAGCGCTTCGCCAATCCGGGCCTGATCGACAAGGTCGTGCGCGTCGGGCGCTCGCCGATCCGCAAGCTCGGACCGGGGGACCGGCTCGTCAAGCCGGCGCTGCAGGCCCATCAATACGGCTTGTCCTGCGACCGGCTGGCCGAGGCGATGGCGGCGGCGCTGCTGTTCGACTACGCCGAGGATCCCGAGGCGGTCAAGCTCCAGCAGGCACTGGCGGACAAGGGGCTGGACGGGGTCCTCTCGGACTTGCTCGGCATCGCCGCGGAGCATCCGCTGCATGCCAAGATCGCAATGGCCTATGAAGAGCTGCGCGCGCACAAGGCTTGACGAAGGACGACGAAAGCTGTCGCGTGGGAGGGATGGGAAATGTTTCACGTATTGCTCATCGAGGACGACCTCGGACTGGTCGGACTGCTGGAGGCGCATTTGGCGAAGTTCGGCTATATGACGCGGCATGTACGCGATTTTGAACGGGTGCTGGAGGAGTTCGAAGCGTTCGCGCCGCATCTGGTGCTGCTCGACGTCAATCTGCCCAAATTCGACGGCTATTATTGGTGCCGCCAGATTCGCTCCCGTTCCAACTGTCCGATCCTGTTCATCTCCGCCCGCGACGGCAAGATGGATCAAGTCATGGCGCTGGATAACGGCGCCGACGATTATATCACCAAGCCGTTCGATTACGAACTGGCAATGGCCAAGATCAAAAGCCAGCTGCGCCGCGCTTACGGGCCGTACGCGACTCCGCTCGGCGAACGGACGGTCGAGGCCGGCGGCCTGACGCTTGAGGTGGACCGGCTCGCGCTTAGCTGCGGCGAGGCGAGGGTCGAGCTCAGTCCGACCGAGATCAAGATTCTCGACGAGCTGATGGGCAGGCCCGAGCAGCTCGTCAGCCGCGATCGGCTGCTGGAGCGCATATGGGACGATCAGGCCTTCGTCGACGACAATACGCTCAATGTGTACATCGCCAGAGTGCGCAAAAAGCTGGCGTTGCTCGGCAAGGACGAAGCGCTGCAGACGATCCGCGGGCAAGGCTATCGCCTCGGCTTGTCCCGGCAGGTGCAGCCATGAGGCTGTTCGTACGCGAGCAAGCGCCGCTCGCGGCCGTCTATGCCGCCCAGCTCGCGCTGACGGCGCTCGTCTACTGGCTGGACGGCTATCGCAACGTCGAGAACGCGCTATATGCGGCGCTCCTGAGCGGCGCGCTCTTCGCCGGCTACCTGACCTACCGCTATGTGACGCACCGGCGCTTCTACCAACTGCTGGAGAGCGGGGGAGAGCGGGAGGCAGAGCTCGGCGACCCGTCTTCCTCGCCGCTGCCGGAGCACTTGCAGCGTCTGCTACGGCTGCAGCTGCGTCGGAGCCGAACCGAGCTGCAGCAGGTCCGTCAGACGATCGACGCCCATATCCAGTTCATCAACCAGTGGGTGCATCAGATGAAAACACCGCTGGCGATCGTGCATTTGATCGTCCAGCGCGAGGACGACGCCCGCTTCCAAGCGATCGGCGACGAGACGGATCGGCTTCAGAAAGGGCTGGATATGGTGCTCTACACCGCCAGGCTCGACGCCTTCGAGCAGGACATGCACGTGGAGACGCTGGAGCTGGCGGAGCTGGCGCGCGCCGCCGCCTCGCAGCAAAAGCGGCTGTTTATTCGCAATCGGGTGTTTCCCTCGATTGACGTCCCGGCGGGCATTCGCGTAGCCACCGATGAGAAATGGCTGATATTTGCGCTGACGCAGCTGCTCACCAACGCGGTTAAATATACGCCCAAGACAAAGGAGCCGGCTCGCCGGGTCGTGTATGTCCGCGGCGCAATGGAGGACGGCGGAGCGATGCTGGAGGTGCGCGATCGCGGGATCGGCATCCCCGACAGCGACCTGCCGCGCGTGTTCAACCCGTATTTTACCGGAGAGAACGGCCGGACGGTGCAGGAGGCGACCGGCATGGGGCTGTATCTGGTCAAGCAGATCTGCGACAAGCTGGGCCATCGCATAGAGATTGAGTCCGAAGTCGGGACGGGCACCGTCGTGCGCATTCGCTTTTGAGTCAACTTACATTTGTGTAAGCAAGTGTAAGCCGGAGCGATGGCGTCCAGTACCCCATCTCTGCTAAGCTATGGACGAGGCTGGAAGGAGGATGGCCGTGCCTGCACTGGAGGTCCGGTATGTGAGCAAGGTTTACGAGGGCAAGGTGCCGCACCGCGCGCTCGACAATGTCGCATTTGACGCGGAGGACGGAGAATTCACCGGCGTCATGGGCCCTTCGGGCAGCGGCAAGACGAGTCTGCTCAACCTCATCGCGGCCATCGACGAGCCGACCTCGGGAGAGATCCGCATCGCAGGCACCGCCCTGCACAGTCTGGGCTCGCACGAAGCCGCGCTGCTGCGGCGCCGCACGCTCGGCTTCGTGTTCCAGCATTTCCACCTGCTCGATACGCTGACGGTCGAGGAGAATATCGCGGTGCCGCTGACGCTGGAAGGGATATCCCCCGGCCGGATCGGCGCCCGCGTGCGGGAGGTGCTGGAGCGGCTCGGGATCGCCGACATCGCCGAGCGGCGCATCGACGCGATCTCCGGCGGCCAGATGCAGCGGACGGCCATTGCCCGTGCGATCGTCCACCGCCCGGCGCTCATCCTGGCCGACGAGCCGACCGGCAATCTCGACTCGCGCACGTCCGGCGAGGTGATGAGGCTGCTCGAAGCGGTGAACCGAGAGGATCGCGCCAACCTATTGATGGTGACGCACGACGCGCTGGCCGCCAGCTTTTGTCATCGCGTGCTGTTCATCAAGGACGGGCGGCTTTGCAACGAGATTGTGCGGGGCAGTCATCGCCAGACCTTCTACCAACGCATTCTCGACATGCAGTCGCTGCTAGGAGGCGAACGGCGTGACCTTCCGACGACTCGCGGTTAACAACGTGCTGCGCAACAAGCGAATTTACGCCGGGTATTTCGCAAGCAGCGCGTTTTCGGTGTTGATTTTTTTCGTCTGCGCGCTTTTCGTGTACCATCCGGATGTGCGCTCGGGCAGCGTGCCCGGCGTGTCGGTCGCGGCGATGCTCGTTGCCGAGGGGATCGTATTTTTGTTTTCGTTTTTGTTCGTGCTCTACTCGATCGGTTCCTTCCTGCAGCTGCGCAGACGCGAATTTGGCATCCTGATGCTGCACGGCATGACGAGCCGCCAGCTCAGCCGAATGCTCTTCCTCGAGCAGATGCTGATCGGCGGCGCGGCGACCTGCGCCGGACTCGGCTGCGGCATCCTTACGGCCAAGCTATTCCTCATGGCCGGCGCGCAGCTGCTCGGCATCGCGCCGCTGCGCTTCGCGATTCCCGGCGCGGCGCTCGGGCTGGCGGTGGGCGCGTACCTGCTGCTCTTCGGCCTGCTCGCGCTGTTGACGCCGCTGCTGGTGCGACGGGCGCGCCTGCTCGCAGGGCTGGGCCCCGGCCACGCGCCGCGCCGCGAGATTCGGGCATCGCGCCTGCTGGCACTGCTGGCGATCGTGCTGCTCAGCACGGGCTATACGCTGGCAGCCACGGCGACTGTCGAGACCGTCTACGTCCGCATGCTGCCGGTGACCGCGATGACGATTGCCGGGACGTATCTCTTCTACACCCAGCTCGGCGTCTACCTGATCCGGCTGCTGCGGCGCAGCCGCAGCTTGTATTGGCGAGGGACGAATCTGCTGATGCTCTCCGCGCTCGCGTATCGCCTGAAGGGGCAGGCCCGGATGTTTTTTATCGTGACGATCCTCTCGGCGGTGACCTTCTGCTCGGTCGGCATGTTCGCGTCGATCACGACGCTGGTCCGCCAGTTCGATCGGGATTACCCGGCAGCGATCGGTTACGTCGCCAAGGATGCCCGGCAGCCGGACGAGGAGCGCCGTCAGCTGACGCAGATCCGCGGGGAGCTGAGCCGCGCGAATCTCGCATACGAGGAGCTGACGGTGTCCGTGAAGCGCGTCCTGCTGCGCGATCCCGGCGGGGAAGGACGAGCGGACGAGCGCAGGTCGATCGGAGTGATGGCCTATCGCGATTATGTGCGTATCGTGGAGGCGTCGGATGAGCGAACGAACCTGGCCGAGCCTGGGGAGGGAGAGGCATGGGTCATGCTCGGCTCGCAGCGGGATCAGGCCTTGATCGGCGTTCGCTCCCTGCGGAGCCACCCGCTCGGGGCCGCGGCGGCGGCGGTCGGCACGGACGCGCTGCGCGAGCGCGGCTATACCGACCATGTGGCGCTGCCCGATTATCTCGCGGCCAACATCGAGCAGCGCGACAATCAGGGCGAATTCACCGGGCTGGTCGTACGCAACGAGGTGTACGATGCGCTGCCGGCGGCGGAGACGGAGCGCTATACCGGCTTTTATGTGGAGGATTTTCGTCAGACGGCGGGGCTGGCGAAGACGCTCGCCCCGGACGGCGTCGTGCGCTACGAGTTGGATCGGCCGTATGCCATGACCGTGAGCGGCACGCTGTACGAGCTGCAGCGGGGGCTGTATCGCACGATGCTGCTCGCGGCGCTGCTGGCGGGGGCGGTGTTTTTCATTGCCGCAGGCAGCTTCCTGTACTTCCGGCTCTATGCCGATCTGGACGAAGACCGCCGCCACTATGCCGCGATCGCCAAGATCGGGCTGACCGAGCGTGAATTGCGGCGCATCGTCACCCGGCAGCTGCTGCTTTTGTTTTTTGTGCCGATTGCCTTTGCCATGCTGCACAGCTTGTTTGCATTCATGGCGCTGCAGCGGTTTTTCTACGTCTCGCTCGCGGAAGAGTTAGGCGTCGTGCTGATCGGATTTTTCAGCGCGCAGACGCTGTACTTTGCATTCATCCGGCATCGCTATCTGCGCAAGCTGAACCGCCAGGTCCAGCCGCTGCTCAAGGGCGCGATGCAGTAGACAGCCGATTGGATCGCTTGGCGTGCATTCGATCCAAATCGGCCTGCTGGTCGACGTCGAGGTAGTCGAGCGCATTGTCGACCGCCGGCACGCTGATCTGGAATACGACGCTGGTGCTGATCGGCGCCGCGGTGGGGGCGTCATGGGCGGATATCGTGCACGTGATGGATCTGTACGCCAATGTCGTGTATGTCGCGCTCGTGCTCGTCGTCGACGCGGCAGCGGCGCTGTATATTCGTCGTCGACGCAAGGCATAGACGGCCTGCCTGCCGCGTACCTATTAGAGCAGGGCCTGTACAGGCTGCGAGCTACGCACCGGAAAAAGGAGTCGAGCGCATCCATGGATATCCCGTCCATTATCAAAGCCATCCTACTCGGCTTGGTCGAAGGCCTGACCGAATTCGCTCCGGTCTCCTCGACCGGTCATATGATTATCGTCGACGACATGTGGCTTCATTCCAAGGCTTTCTTGACGCAATATGTGGCCAATACCTTCAAGGTTGTCATTCAGCTCGGCTCGATCCTCGCCGTCGTGGTCGTCTTCCGGCATCGCTTCGCGGACCTGCTCGGCATCAGCCGCAGGGTGACGTCCGCGCGCGGCGGCGGCCGACTCAAGCTGACGCAGGTCATCGTCGGTCTGATCCCGGCGGGTATCCTCGGGCTGTTGCTCGAGGATACGATCGACGAGCGTCTGTTCTCCACTGCGACAGTGCTGATCGGGCTCGTGCTCGGGGCGCTGCTCATGATCGCGGCCGACCGCTTCGCGCCCAAGATGCCGCGCATCACCTCGGTCGATCAGATCACCTATCGCCACGCGCTGCTGGTCGGGCTGATTCAATGTCTGTCGCTATGGCCCGGCTTCTCGCGGTCGGGCTCGACGATCTCCGGCGGCGTGCTGCTCGGCATGAATCATCGGACGGCGGCCGATTTCACGTTCATTATGGCCGTGCCGATCATGGCAGGAGCGAGCGGCTTGTCGCTGCTCAAGAACTGGCAGTATTTCACGCTCGACGCGCTGCCGTTTTTTATCGCCGGCTTTATCAGCGCGTTCGTGTTCGCCTTGCTAGCGATTCGCTTTTTTCTCAAGCTGATCGACCGCGTCAAGCTGGTGCCGTTTGCCGTGTATCGCATCGTATTGGCGGCGGTGATTGCGGTGATCTATTTCGGTTAAAGATGCCGGGCCCGAGACTCGCGCGACCGTGAAGGCTTTCGCCAGCGCACCGACTAGACCGTCAGTAGACGGCGGGCCGGTGCTTTTTTATGTGGAGCGCCGCTGGAGGAGATAAGCGTACATTCTGAGGTCGCACAGGGCGTGCGCTGGCGATAGCCTTCACTAAGGAAAGGGTGCATTAGGCGGCACGCTTTATAAGCTTGATATACAAGCTTGGTTATGGCTATAAGCAACGCCTATTAAGATATTGCCGATTGCTCTTGGACAAATCGCGGCGACAGGGGTAAAGTGGAACACAAAGGATGGATGCCCGATGATTCAGGACATACTGACCACGTTGCTGGAGGTCATCGTGCCGCTGGCGATACCGGTCGTCGTCGGCGCGCTGCTTGCCCGCTACCGGAACCTTGACACGAAGCCGCTCATTACGCTTTACTTTTATATGCTGAGCCCCGCTCTCATTTTTGACGCGCTGCTGAATGCGGAGCTGACTTGGGACGATGTCTACAAGACCGTTGCCTTCAGCCTGCTGAACTTGGTGCTGCTCTGGGCTGTGGCAAGGGGAATCGGCAGGCTGCTGCGGCTGCCGACGACGGACACCGCCGGTCTGACGCTCATCTCCACGTTCACCAACAGTGTCAATTACGGGCTGCCGCTCGTACTGCTCGCGTTTGGCCAGCTCGGACTGGACAAGGCTTCCATCTACGTCATTTCGCAGATGGTGATCGTTAACACGATCGGGATCTATTTCGCCGCCCGCTCTCATTTTTCCGTCCGCCAAGCCATACGCTCGGTCTTCGCGCTGCCTGCGATCTATGCCGGCATGGCCGCCGCCCTGGTGCTGCTCCTCGACGTGCAGCTGCCGGAGCCGCTTCTCACCGGCATCTCGATGGTAGCCGCCGCCTATTCGCCGATCGTGATGGCGGTGCTCGGGGTGCAGATGATGAATGTGCGTACCGAACGGCTGGAGCCGCGCATGCGGCGTGCGCTTGGCGCCGGGCTGGTCATCCGGCTCGCGCTGGCGCCGGCGATCGCCTGGCTCGTGCTGCTGGCGCTCAATGTGGACGGCATGCTGCGGGCGGTGCTGTTCATTCTGGCGAGCATGCCGGTGGCGGTCAATGCGGTTATGCTTTCGACCCGCTTCGATGCCTCGCCGCGTCTTGTCGCCAAGTGCATTTTGTGGACGACGCTGGCGTCGTTTTTGCTGCTGCCCGTGCTGATCACACTCGTCGCGACCGGCACGCAGTAGCCATTCCTACACAGGTAAAGGATGATCCGTCATGCAAACGATGCGCCGCTTTTTTGCGTATTATCGCCCGTACAAAAAGTTGTTCTTTCTCGACTTCGGCTGCGCCGTCGTGGCCGGTCTGCTCGAGTTGGCCTTCCCGCTCATCGTCAGCCGCTTTATCGACGATCTGCTCCCGACCGGCAATTGGCCGATCATCGTACTCGTCAGCTTCGGCCTGCTCGCGGTCTACGCGCTCAATACGGCGCTCATGTACATCGTCACCTATTGGGGGCACAAGCTGGGCATCAACATCGAGACGGACATGCGGCGCAAGCTGTTCGAGCATTTGCAGAAGCTGTCGTTCCGCTTCTTCGACAACAACAAGACCGGCCATCTCGTCGGCCGCGTCACCAACGATCTCAACGACATCGGCGAGGTCGCGCATCATGGACCCGAGGACGTGTTCATCGCCGTCATGACGCTGATCGGCTCGTTCTCGCTGATGGCCTATATCAATCTGGAGCTGGCGCTGCTCACCTTCATCATCATCCCGGTCATGGCCTGGCTGATCATCGTGTTCGGCGGCCGCATGACCAAGACGTACCGCCGCTTGTTCGGCGACGTCGGCAACTTCAACGCCCGCATCGAGGACAACGTCGGCGGCATGCGCGTCGTACAATCGTTCGCCAACGAGGCGCATGAGCAGAAGCTGTTCGCCGTCGACAACGCCCGCTTCCGCGCGACCAAGCTGCTCGCCTACAAGACGATGGCCAAAAGCATCTCGATCAACTACATGATGATGCGGCTGATCACGGTGTTCGTGATGATCTGCGGGGCTTGGTTCTTCATCGACGGGCGCATCGAGCTCGGTGAATTCATGGCCTTCGTGCTGCTCTCGAATATTTTCTTCCGGCCGATCGAGAAGATCAACGCGGTCATCGAGAGCTATCCGAAGGGGATCGCCGGCTTCAAGCGCTACACCGAGATTCTCGATACCGCGCCGGATATCGCGGACCGGCCGGGGGCGAGCGAGCTGCGCAAGCCGCGCGGCGACATTCGCTTCGAGGACGTGACCTTCGGCTACGAGAACGGACGCAACGTGCTGGAGAACGTCAATCTGACGATCGGCGCCGGCGAGACGGTCGCCTTCGTCGGCCCGTCGGGGGCCGGCAAGACGACGATCTGCAGCCTGCTGCCGCGCTTCTACGAGGCGACGGGCGGCCGCATCACGGTCGACGGCACCGATATCCGCGAATTCACACTGCAATCGCTGCGGCGTCAGATCGGCATCGTGCAGCAGGATGTCTTCCTGTTCACCGGCACGATCCGCGAGAACATCGCCTACGGCAAGCTGGACGCCCCCGAGGACGAGATCTGGGAGGCGGCGCGGCGGGCCTCGATGGCCGATTTCGTGCGCGGTCTGCCGGACGGCATGGATACGGTGATCGGGGAGCGCGGCGTGAAGCTGTCCGGCGGACAGAAGCAGCGGCTCTCGATCGCGCGAATGTTCCTGAAGAACCCGCCGATCCTGATCCTGGATGAAGCGACGTCGGCGCTCGATACCGAGACCGAGGCGATGATCCAGCAGGCGCTGGCCGAGCTGGCCGTCGGCCGCACGACGCTGGTGATCGCGCATCGGCTGAGCACGATTCGCAATGCCGACCGGATCGTCGTCGTCAGCGAGCGCGGCATCACCGAGCAGGGCAGTCACGAGGAGCTGGTCGCCGCGGGCGGCATTTACAGCCGCCTGCATGTGGTGCAGAGCCGGGCGCAGTAAACCAACTGGAAGAAAAAAGCAATGGATCGTAAAGAAAAAAGCAATGGACGTGCCGCATCTGCGGTGTCGTCCTTTTTTTTGTGCCGCAGAGAGCGGCGCACTGACAGACAAAAGGGACGTACTGCCTGCGCGCGCTCGCCGCGCGAGGAAACAACCTATGTAAATGCTATGCTTGCGTCTCGCAGAGCTGGCGGCGGGTCCGTTAGACTGGTGCGAACGGAAAGGCACGTGATAGCTAGGGGCACGACAGGTGGGGACGGCGACTGCTGATGATCTCCGACAGCGGCAACGCCGCCAAGCCGTGCGTATTTTTCGCGAGCAATCGGGAAAACATAGAAGGTGCGGCTTGCATCTTGCCTGTGCCGCTTTCTCTTCTCGGAGCAAACGTGTAAAACAACGGTTACTTTTTTATTGTTAGTGTGTTACAATACAAAAGTAAGTCAATAATGAGAGCAAGGGAGTGGCCCATGATGTCGAAATCGTTTTTGGAAGCCGTCAAAGCCCGCCGTACGTATTATGGCATTACCAACGAAGCGGTAACCTCGAAGAAAGAAATTTCCGAGCTCGTGGAATTTGCCGTCAAGCATACGCCGTCGGCCTTCAATTCGCAGAGCGCCCGCGCGGTGGTGCTATTGGAAGAGCAGCATAACAAGTTCTGGGATTTGACGCTGGACATCCTGCGCGGCATTGTCTCCGGCGATCAACTGCAAGCGACGGAACAACGCATTGCGGGCTTCCGCGGCGGCTACGGCACGATCTTGTTTTTTGAAGACAGCGCAGTGATCGAAGGCTTGCAGCAGGCGATGCCTACATACGCGGCCAAGTTCCCGATCTGGTCGGGCAATTCCTCGGGCATGCTGCAATATGTCATCTGGACGGCCCTCGAGGACGCCGGCTACGGCGCATCGCTCCAGCATTACGATCCGCTGGTCGACGAAGCGGTTCAGAAGGAATGGGACGTCCCGGCCAACTGGAAGCTGCAAGCGCAGCTCGTATTCGGCAAGCCGGTAGCCGAGCCCGGCGAAAAAGAATTTCAACCGATTGACGCCCGGGTCAAAGTGTACGAATAATAAAAGCCTTTGCGCCGCGCTGCCCAGCAGCGCGGTTTTTCTATGCGCAACGGGGCAATGTATGGTATACTACATTTTGTTGATAATTGTTCTCATTTGTTGGGTGCGAAATTTTTCGCTTTGGAGGGTTCAACTGTGACTGTGACAACGGATAGGAAGTACTCGAATGATGCGCGCATCACGAGCAAGGACGAGCTGCGCGAGCTGATCGGCATGCCGCACGAAGCGGTCGTCAAAAAAACGATTGATCGCATCGACGCGCATGTTCGGCATTATTTGACGTTATGCCCGTTATTTTTGCTGGCCACCTCGGACAGTCAGGGGCGGTGCGACGTTTCTCCGCGCGGCGACGGCCCCGGCTTTGTCCGCGTCCTGGACGAGCGCACGCTCTTTTATCCGGAGCGTACGGGCAACCGCCGGGTCGATTCGCTCATGAATATGCTCGACAATCCGCAGGTCGGCATGCTGCTCCTGATCCCCGGGCTGCAAGAGGTCGTACGCATCAACGGCCGGGCCGAATTGACCAAGAGCGAAGAGCTGCTGCAGGGCAGCGCGGGCAAGCATAGCGGGATCGGCGTCGTTGTGCGGGTGGAGGAGGTTTTTGTCCATTGTCCGCGTGCGCTCAAGTTCTCCGGAATCTGGAATGCCGGCAGCTGGCCGGACAAGGAGGCGCTGCCTTCTATTGCGGATATGTTTCGCGCCCATCTGCAGATCAGCGGCTACGTCCACGAAGAATAGCTTGAATGCTGCCTTAGCGAGTAGCGATTCATTTGATGGATTGCATTCTTTTTTCATCTGATGATAATCATTATCAATAAAAGTCTTTTCGATACATAAGATCGTTTTCGAGGCACACATTTATTTAAACAAAAAGGAGCTTCAGATCACATGGCATCATCAGTTCAACATTCCGGCACCGACGCCGGAGCGGGCGGTTCGCAGCTCCAATCCAGACCGCTTGCGGCCAGCGCAATTTTGATCGGCGGCACGGCGCTGCTGGCGTTTGGCATCGCGCTTTCCATTTCCTTCGGCGCGGCCAGCATCGGCCTAAAAGAAGTATGGGGGGCGATGTTCGCCTTTAATCCCGAGCTGACGAATCATCAGATCATTCAGGAGCTGCGGATGCCGCGTGCCGTGGCGGCCGCGCTGGTCGGCGCGGCGCTTGCCGTGGCGGGCACGCTAATGCAGGGGATGACTCGCAATCCGCT
Source organism: Paenibacillus sabuli (assembly GCF_014705605.1). Taxonomy (GTDB): domain Bacteria; phylum Bacillota; class Bacilli; order Paenibacillales; family Paenibacillaceae; genus Paenibacillus_D; species Paenibacillus_D sabuli. The sequence goes on along the minus strand of NZ_JACXIZ010000027.1, from coordinate 29,182 downwards.
TGCCGACTCGGGGCTGCTCGGCATCAATGCCGGCGCCGGATTCGTGCTGGCGGTCTGCTTTGCGTTTTTTCCCGGCTTGTCGTTCGGAACCTTGATTCTGTTCTCCTTCGTCGGCGCGGGATTGGGCGCCGGGCTCGTATTCGGCGTCGGCTCGCTCGCTCAGGGCGGGCTGTCTCCGGTGCGGCTGGCGATTGCGGGCGCGGCGGTGACGGCGTTGCTGACGGCGCTTAGCGAAGGCATTGCGCTTCATTTTCAGATCGGACAGGACCTGGCCTTCTGGTATGCGGGCGGGGTGCAGGGTGTGCAGTGGAAGGAGATCATGCGAATCGGACCGTGGATCGTAGCCGCGCTCGCCGGCAGCATGCTGCTGTCCCGATCGATCACGGTGCTCAGTCTCGGCGAGGAGGTCGCCGCGAGCCTGGGCCAGCGCAATCGGCTCGTCAAGGCGCTTGCCTCGCTGGCGGTGCTCGTGCTGGCCGGTGCCGCCGTCGCGGTAGCGGGCATGATTGGCTTCGTCGGGTTGATGATTCCGCATCTGACGCGTTATCTGGTCGGCCGTGATTATCGGTGGATCATTTCATGCTCGGCGGTATTGGGCGCTCTGCTCCTCGTTCTCGGCGATCTGGCTGCGCGCATGATCAATCCGCCCGAGGAGACGCCGGTCGCAGCGCTGATCGCGCTGATCGGCGTGCCATTCTTTCTCTACCTGGCTCGCAATGAAAGGAGGGAGCTGTAATGGCAAGCTTGCGCACCAACATGCCGCCGCAGCGACGCCGCTCGACCGCCGTCACGGTCATGATCGTGCTGGGCATTTTGATCGTCGCCGCTTTTGTCGTCAGCATGAATACCGGATTCATCCGGCTCTCCCCGCTCGATGTGCTGCGGACGCTGTTCGGCGGGGGAACGGACAAGGAAAACCTGATTTTGTTCGATTTTCGACTGCCGCGCATCGTCATCTCGGTGCTCGTCGGCGCCGGCCTGGCCGTCTCCGGCTGTATCCTGCAGGGCATCTCGCGCAATGCGCTGGCCGACCCCGGCATTCTCGGCATCAATGCCGGGGCGGGCCTGGTCGTGCTGCTCTTCATCTCCTTCTATCCGACGACGTCGGCCGCGCCGCCGTTCCTGCTGCCGGTGCTGGCGCTGGTCGGGGCGGGGCTGACGTCGGCCTTGATCTACGCGCTGGCATTCAAGCGTCACGAGGGTCTCTCGCCGACGCGCCTCGTGCTGACCGGCATCGCGGTCGCGGCCGGCATCAGCGCGGCGACGATCGTATTGACGCTGCGGCTTAGCCCTGAAAAATATCAGTTCGTCCAGACCTGGATGGCCGGCAGCATCTGGGGGACGAACTGGAAGTTCGTATTGGCGCTGCTGCCCTGGATCGTCGTGCTGCTGCCGCTGGCGATGTACAAGGCTCGCGTGCTCAATGTGCTCAACCTTGGCGAGCAGACGGCTACCGGACTCGGCACGCCGGTCGAACGGGAGCGGCTCGGGCTGCTCGGGGCGGCAGCCGCGCTTGCCGCCTCGTGCGTCGCGGTCAGCGGCGGCATCGGCTTCATCGGACTGATCGGCCCGCATCTGGCACGGCGCCTCGTCGGTCCGCAGCATCAGCTGCTGCTGCCGGCGTCGGCGTTGGCCGGCGCACTTCTGCTGATCGTCGCCGATACGATCGGCCGCTCGCTGCTCGGCAAGGCGGAGGTGCCTGCGGGCATCGTCGTGGCGGTCATCGGGGCGCCGTATTTTCTGTATTTGCTGTCGCGTTCGCGGGCTTGACGCCGCCAGTTGCCAAAAAGCCCTCATCCGCTGCATGGCGGGGTGGGGGCTTTTAACCGAATGGATCATCTGGCACTTACCATAATAAATATTATGTCACCTTATCGTTGCGCATCTGCCACGTGTCGATGCCATTGTCCTCGAGGATGCCGATCGCCACATCGGAGATATCGGGATCGGTATACAGCTTGTCCCGCAGCCGCAGCCGAATCGTGCTGGCTTCGGTGAGCGTGAGCCCGCCGCGTAGCTCGACGAAGGCGTCGACATGATAGTTGCGGCCCTCCTGGATGATCCGGAGCTGGTTGATATCCGTGACATCGGGATCGCTTGTGATCGCTTGCACGATGCGATCCTCGACGTCGCGCGGCGCAGCGACGCCGATCAGCCCGACCATGTTGTCGTAGCCGACCTTGAACGCCACGAACACCATGAGCAGTCCGATCAGGATGGTGGCGATGCCGTCGACGATCAGCAGCCCGAGGAATTGGGCGCAGACAATTGCAACGAGTGCGAACAGCGCCCCCAGCGTGGCGACGATGTCCTCGTAGAAGACGAGCCGGGTCGGCGGCGCGGCGCGTCCCGCATTGCGAAACGCGACCGGGAATTTCATCAGTCCGCGCGCGCTCGTCCGCGTTTCCTTCAAAATTTCCTTGGTCGCCTTGAGCAGGATGCTGCCGTCAATCGCCACGGCGGCCAGCAGAACTGCGAAATTCAGCCAGAATCGGCTGGATTCCTCGGGGTGCTCGAGCAGCTTGATGCCCTTGTGTACCGTCTCGTAGGCCATCACGGTGACGACGATGACTGCGATCATGCAGAAAATGTTGATGACTCGACCGAAGCCGTCGGGAAATCGCCGCGTCGGCCGTCTTTCCGCCAACACGCTGCCGACGAAGACGAAGCCCTGGTTGACGGCGTCGGCGACCGAATGCATCGCGGAAGCGAACATGGTGCCGCTGCCGCTGACTGAGGCGGCAAACGCCTTGATGACCGCCAGACCGGTATTGCCCAGCGCCGCGGTCGCGGATGAGGTGTTGCCTTTTTTAAGTAAGGAGAGCCAGTTCGCCAATGCTTGTTTCCTCCGCTTCTTTGTTGCGTGCTGTGCCTTCCTACCTGCCCTGCCGTTGACGTATCCTATTACCATGTCCAAAAACTGGCCGATTGACTCGTTGTCCAGCGCCGCGCGCAAGTCTCCGATGCTCGCAAGGACGCGAGGTCGGCGCTTGACCCGGTTCTGAATCGAGCTAGCCGCAAATAGGGTATACTCGTTCCATGGGGCAGATCTTATATTAGAAGGTATACGCGTGCTTGTCAAAGCGCAAGAAAGAACGAATCAAGTCGGTTCTGCCGTGAAATTCGTTCAAATTCGTCCAATTTCGACCAAAATGGTCATGGCGATGGATTGAATTGGCATTCGATTGCCACTACAATTAAGTTCTGAAGACGAATGAACAGAAGGAAGGTCGTTATGGGTCTAACGCTCAATTTGGTCCTGTTTGTCTTTTTGCTCCTGCTATCCGCATTTTTTGTGGCTACGGAATTTGCGATCGTCAGAGTGCGCTCCTCGCGCGTCGATCAGCTGGTGCTGGAGGGCGGCAAAAATGCGCTGGCCATTCAGCGCGTCACCACCAACCTGGACGGCTATTTGGCGGCATGCCAATTGGGCATCACCATTACGGCGGTCGGCCTTGGTTTCCTCGGCGAGCCGACCGTGGAAAAGCTCCTGTTCCCGCTGTTCGAGCAATTCCAGCTCAGCGACAGCCTCAGCCACGCGCTGGCGCTGGCCATCGCCTTCGTAATGGTGACGTTCCTCCATGTCGTGCTGGGGGAGCTCGCGCCCAAGACCATTGCCATTCAAAAGGCGGAGGGCGTATCGCAGCTGCTGTCGCCCCTGATTATCTGGTTCCACCGCGTCTTGTATCCGTTCATCTGGATCATGAACGGCTCGGCGAACGCGCTGGTTCGCGTCTTCGGCATCAGGCCGGCGAGCGAGCACGAGGATGCGCATTCCGAGGAAGAGATCCGGCTCATCCTCTCCGAAAGCTATCAGAGCGGCAAAATCAATCAGACCGAGTTCGGCTACGTCAACAAAATCTTCACCTTCGACGAATTGCTCGCCCGGGAGATCATGGTGCCGCGCACCGATATGAGCTGCCTGTACGCCAACAAATCGCTGCCGGAAAACTTGAAGATCATACGCCGCGAGCAATATACGCGCTTCCCGGTTGCGATGGAGAACAAGGACAACATCATCGGGACAATCAATACAAAGCAATTTTTTCTGCGCTACGACAACAACCCCGATTTTGACCTGCAGTCGCTGCTGCAGCCGGTCATGACAGTACCCGAGGTGATGCCGGTCAAGTCGCTGCTGCGCAAGATGCAGCGGGAGCAGGTACATATTGCGGTGCTGCTCGACGAGTATGGCGGCACATCCGGTCTGATCACGATCGAGGATATTCTGGAGGAGATCGTCGGCGAGATCCGCGACGAATTCGACAAGGACGAGACGCGAGAGATCGAGCAGATCGGCGAGGGGCGCTTCTTCGTACAGGGCGTGTACCTGATCGACCAGCTGAATGACCGGCTGGGGGTGGAGCTTGAGCACGAGGACATCGATTCGATCGGGGGCTGGCTGTATGCCAAGCAGCCGGAGCTTCGCAAGGGCGAGCAGTGGACGTTCGAGGGCCTGACCTTCATCGTCCGCGAGCGCGACAAGAACCGAATCCGCAAAATCGAAATCATTCAGCACGACCCGCCAGCGACGAGCGGCGAACGCCGCGACGAAGAAGACGACCGCGACTGCGATCGCGAACGCGATCGGGATCGTGAAGGAAGCAAGCCCGAATCGGAATGATTCCCCGCTCGACAGACATGACCGCATACATCCCGATCGGCTGCTTGCCCCTTGGCAAAAGGGGGCAGGCAGCCGTTTTGATTTCACCTCACGGGTATTCTTGCATAAAATGACAAGCCGACGACGATACTACCCCTCAAAACGGCCTGTTGCGAGGGAGGAATTGCCATGAGCGTCACCGGATCACATCAGACTGGATTGCCGCTGGCGCAGCACCCGACTTCCATCGCCGCGCAGCTCAAAGCCCGGCTGCCGGCGGACGATTTAACGATTTTGCCGATTGATGACGAACGCGTGCAATGTCTTTTTTTTACGACATTGATTGATCAAAAGCGGTATCATCGCGAAATTGTGCCTCATCTCCAGGCTTGGGCGAGGGAGCCGGAACAATGGCGCGCTCTGTTCCCCCAGAGCAAGCGGCTGGACCAACTTGAAGCCGCGGTGGACGAGCTGCTGCACGGCTCGGTGCTGCTGCTCGGCGCAGGCGACCCTGGACATGCGCTGGCAATTCCGCTGCGCAATATTCAGCATCGCAGCATCCAGGAGCCGTCGGTCGAGAAGAACGTGATCGGCGCGAAGGAATCATTCACCGAAGACTTCGAAATCAACATCGGCCTGCTTCGCCGCTGGGTGAAAGACCCTCAACTCGATGTTCGCTGCTACGAGGTCGGGAGGCGCTCGCGCTCCAAGGTCGGCGTCGTCTATCAGGCGGATATTGCGCGTCCGGACTATGTCGATAAAATCGTGGAACGTATCGAAGCCATTGACATCGATGCGCTGCATGCGCATCGCGAATTGATGGATATGCTGATCGACCGCAGGGTCACGCCGTTCCCGTTGTACGAAATGACCGAAATTCCCTCCAAAGCTGCGGCTGGACTAGCGAAAGGCCGCATTGCCGTGTTTTTTGAAGGCTCGCCTTTCGCTGTAATGTTGCCTACTGTGATGATGACGATGATCGACGGCCCCGAAAATATGCTGCAGGGCATTTTGGTGCCGGGATTTGTCAAGGCGATTCGCATTGTTGCGCAATTGCTGGCGCTGTATGCGGCTCCGCTTTATTTGGCCATTGTGACGGTGGATTCGTTTATTCTGCCGACCGAATTCGGTCTTACGATCGCCTCCGATCAGTCAGGGCTGCCGTACGCGCCGGTGGTCGAGGTGGTATTGTTTATGATTATTCTTGATATTTTTATTGAAGGAACCTCTTATGTAGCGGGTAATATCGGACCGGCCATTAACGTTTTCGGCAGCCTTGTCATCGGCGAAGCGGCGACCCAGACCGGACTGATGAGCCGCATGATGATGATCATTACCGCGATTACGGTCATCGGCACGTATCTGGCTTCTTATCAACTGTCGTATGCCGTGCGGGTCTGGAAGTATCCGCTAATTGCGGCCGCGTCAATTATGGGGTTGTACGGCATCATGCTCTTGAGCGTCGGTTTGCTCTCGCATCTGTGCAGCCTGCAATCGCTGGGCGTGCCTTATATGAGCCCCCTTGCGCCGCTGCGGCTGAGCGATCTGTTCGGACGCGAGGTGATCATGAGCAGCACGAGAGATGCGTCGTTGCGTACCGGTATTTACGCACCGCAGGATCGAGGCAGACAACCGGGAGGGGGAGGAGGCGCGCAATGAATGAAACGATAACGCGGTTTCAGTTCTTTTCGATTCTGTTGCTCTCGGGGCTCGGCATGCTGCCCGTTGCGCTAACCGGGTGGCTCGGCCATTTGGAGGGGGATGCCTGGGTGCCCGTTGCAGCTTCGGCAGCGGCAGGCGTACTGGGCCTGCTTGTCGCTCATGGTGCCAGCGTCGCGACCGGCTCGCTGACATTGGCGGAATGGGCAGTCGCGCGCCTGGGCAAGCTGTTCGGCGGATGCTATGTCCTTCTGCTTGCCGCAGCGCTCTACTTGTGGGGGTGCATCACCTTTTTGGAGCATTGGTACATGATGGCTTATATGCAATTCAGCAATACGCCGTTCTGGCTGCCGGGGCTGTTCGTTCTTCTCGTTATTGGCTATATGCTTTCGAACGGTGTTGCGTCCTGGGCGCGGGTGTTCCAGCTCCTGCTTGTCCCCGTTATGACGGTATTATTCGTGCTGCTCGCCGCGCAGCTATGGCGAGCGGACTTTGGACGCCTACTGCCGCTAGGAGCAGGCATCTCGCGCGTAGGCGCCGCGGACTATGCAGTCTCGGCGTTTTTGCTTCACGGGTACGTGGGCTATTATTTTTTTCGCGCCCGTACTGCGCCGCGTGAAGGGTTGTTCGGCGCCGGCCTGTTGGCGATGAGCCTCAGCCTGATCGTTCTGCTGCTCCTGGTGCTGCTGCCGATCGCCGTGTTCGACGGCCGTACGTCAGCGCTGTTCGCTTATCCGTTTCTGGAATCGCTCCGTACGGTCAATGTGACTGCGCTGCCGCTCGAACGAGTCGGGTTCTTGTTGCCGCTGTTGTTGCTGGTTACCTCGTTATGCGCAATGGCGGTCGCCTTGCACGCGACCATGACGAGCGTATGCGCGCTGTTCACAAGGCTGAATCGGCGCTGGACACTGATCGCGCTGCTAGCGCTATTCGTCCCGCTCCTGATTCTCGAGCCCTCGCGCAGTGCGCTGCGAATCGCCACGCTGTGGTGGCTGCCGGCCCCGCTGCTGTTAGTTTTGGCGGTGCCGCTTGCCATGTGGCCGTTTGCGGCGCGGAGCAGGGGGGCGGCCCGATGAGCGGCGCCGGTCTTTTGCGCATCGGCAAGGGCTGGGCACTGGGCTTGCTCGCCTCCGCGCTCGTGCTGACGATCGGCGGCTGCATCGATATGGTGCATCTGAGCGCCGAGTCCTTCGTCGTCGGAATCGGAATCGAGCAGGGGGCCGACGGGCAGATGGCGGTGACGGTGGTCGACATTCCGATCGTCAGATCGGATGGCGGCGGTCGCGACAGCGCCTCCGTCAGCGAGCAGCAGGAGCAGTTGGTGCTGGTGACGAGCCGCGGTCCGAGCATCGCCTATTGCTTGCGCGATATCCAGTCCCGTTTTCACAATCGCTTTACTCTGAGCAAGCTGCAGTATGTCGTTTTTGGCCAACGGGCCGCCAGCGCCGGCATCAAGCCGTACCTCGACTATTTCAATCGCTCCAGCGAGGTGGATCAGAGCGTGCATCTCTTTACGACGCGCACCGAGCCTGCGCTTTTTTTGGATCAGACCGCGGCCAAGCTGCAGCAGTTTGTAATGAATACGTATTCGGTGGATCGGACCTACAGCGCCTCTATGCTGTGGCAGATGGCGCGGCTCGCGGACAATCCGCTGGAGAGCGGCGTGCTCAATGAGATCGGCATCGACCCGCGCGGCCATCTCGAGCTGGTCGGCGAGCGCTTGCTGCAGCGCGACCAGCTGCGGATGGCAGTGCCCAAGGACGATAGCAAGCTATACAACCTGCTGCGCGGCGAAGACGGAAACTCGCTGATTGTATTCGCCGACGATCAGCGAAAGCTGGCTTTCGAGGTGCATGAATCCAGGCGGCGGATCGAATATCGTCCGGATGAAGTCCGTCTCCACTTTCGGCTCAAGCTCTGGCAGCTGGAGCGGCCCGAATCCGCGGCGCATTCCGCGCACGCCGATCTGGAGCGGCAGTTGGCCGAGCGCCTGGCGGCCAAGCTGGAGGAGATGCTTCGCGAGGGGCAGCGGCTGGGCGTCGATATCGTTGGCGTCGGCGAAGGCTTTCGCCGACGCGGCTGGGATGTCTCGGATTGGAGTCAGCGGCTCAGACGGCTCGATCTGTCGGTCGAGGTCAAGGCGAAGGTGCTGTCCGGTCAGGGACGCACGGACCGATGAACGGTCCTTCGTTAGGGGACACGAGCTGCCGCTGTGCGCACTGCGAGCGTTAGGCGGGTTGTCCGATGTCTGGAAATGGTGTATTCTAAAGGCTGAACCGATCTCCAATGATTAGGGACGGGCGCGATTCCCTTGTCCTTAATACGGGTGGAGATTTTTTCATGTCGACTTTGAGAGGAGGGAGCGTGTCTTGCACAGCCGCAACCTGCGCCCCGTGCGCCAAAAGAAAGGCTTGTTTTTTGTGCTGGCGCTGCTGGCTTGCTCGGCGCTGCTCCCTTTTGCGCAGCCGCAGGCGGGCGGCGACGGCTCGGCTACCCCGGCCTTCGCTTCCGACCCCGGCAACGCGCTGCTCAAGGCCAGCCGTCCGTTCGGCGGATCGAAGTTCGTTTTTGCCGGCGGCATGACACTGGTGGCCGCGCTGCTCGGCGTGCGGCGCGAACGCCTTTTGCTGGCTTCGCCGCTGCGATCGCAGCCTGCGATTGCGCTGCGGATGCGCCAGCTTCTGCTGCGTCCGCTCAAATTTGCGAGCAATTACGTACGGTACAGGGTCGCTTGTCCCCGTCTGCATCGCATCGTCTATTATTCTTCGTAGAAGGGAAATCAACGACCCATGAATAAAGGAAGATTTTTAGGTTTTGTTTTTTCCATTGTGCTGGCTTTTGCCGTTGTATTGACGACCATGCCGACCGTGCTGAACGGGCTCAAGCTCGGGCTCGACCTCAAGGGCGGCTTCGAGATCCTGTATGAGGCCCAGACCGTAGACGGAGAGGGCACCGTCACGCGAGAAGCGCTGCGAGAAACCGCCAAAAGCTTGCAAAAACGCGCTGATGCGTACGGCGTGGCCGAGCCTGAGGTTACGCCGGAGGGCTCTGACCGCATTCGCGCCCGGATCGCCGGCGTCTCGGACGAGGAGACGGTGCGCGAAATCATGAAAAAGCCGGCCGAGCTGACGTTCCGCAGCATGCGGGGCTGCGAGGCCGACGCGGGCTTTTGCAAGGTCGAGCTGACCGGAACCGATTTCAAAGAAGGCGGCGCGGATATTTACCAGGATCAGATCGGCCAGTGGACGATCACGATCTCGCTCAAAGATGCCGCCAAATTCGCCGAGGTGACGCGCGAGATTGCGAAGCTGCCGCAGCCGACGAATGCGCTGGCCATCTACCTCGACGACGAGCAGCTGTCGGCGCCGTCGGTGCGGGCCGAGATTAACAGCGATCAAGCGATCATCGAAGGCAATTACAGCCGCGAGGAAGCGCGCCAGATCGCCGACGTCATCAACCTGGGCGCGCTGCCGCTCAAGCTGACGGAGAAATACACGCAATCGGTGGGCGCGACGCTCGGCCAGCAATCGCTGCAGCAGACTGTTACGGCAGGCGGGGTTGCCTCGGTGCTCATTCTGCTGTTCATGCTCGTGATGTACCGGATGCCGGGGTTAATTGCGAGTGTTACGCTCATCGTATACAGCTGGGGCATCCTGCTGCTGTTCTATTGGATGAATGCGACCTTGACCTTGCCCGGCATCGCCGCTTTCGTGCTCGGGATCGGAATGGCCGTCGACGCCAATATCATCACGGCCGAGCGGATACGAGACGAGCTGCGCAGCGGCAAGAGTCTGCTCTCGTCGCTCAAGTCCGGCTCCAAAAACTCGTTCCGCACGATTCTCGACGCCAACGTGACGACCATTGTCGCCGCCGCCGTGTTGTATTACGTCGGCACCGGCGCGATTCAAGGCTTTGCGCTGACACTGATTTTGAGCAATGTGCTGAGCATGATCACCAACGTCTTTTTCTCGCGGCTGCTGCTGCAATTGCTCGTGCGCAGCGGCATGTTCACCCGGCCGGGATTCTACGGCGTCAAGGAAGCGGATATTCAGTCGCTCTCCAAGCACAAGAACGGGGCGAACGCTTACTATAAAATTTATGATTTCATCAAGCACAGCCGATTGTTTTTTGGTCTCTCGTCGGTCTTGACTGCCGTCGGCATCGTCGTGCTGCTGATCGCCAATTTGAATTACGGCGTTGATTTCAAGGCCGGGACGAGCCTGGATATTTCTTTGGGGCAATCGATCACCCACGACGAGGCGGAACAGATCTTCAGCGAGGCGGGATTCGAACCGGCGGTCATCACCGTCGGCGGCGCCGACGACAGCCGGGTATCGGCGCGCTTCGATCAAGTGCTGAGCTCGGACTCCGGAGAAGTGTCGGCCATCATGGATGCCTTCCGCGCCCAGTACGGCGACGATGTCTCCTCCGAGGAGAACACCGTCGATCCTGGCATTGCCCAGGAGCTTGGCATCAAGGCGATTATTGCTGTCGCGCTCGCCAGTGTCGGGATCATCATTTTGGTCAGTCTGCGTTTCGAGTGGCGGTTTGCGCTGGCTGCGGTTATTGCCCTGTTTCACGATGCCTTTATGGTCATCACCGTGTTCGCCGTCTTCCGGCTGGAGGTCAATCTGCCGTTCGTGGCCGCAGTGCTGACCATCATCGGGTATTCAATCAACGATACGATTGTCATCTTCGACCGGATTCGCGAGAATTTGCGGTTTGCCAAGTTGAAAACCTACGAGGATCTCAAGCAGGTGGTCAACATGAGCATTTCCCAGACGCTCGCGCGTTCGATCAACACCGGCATCACTGTGCTGGCGGCTTCGCTCATTCTGTTTATTATGGGCGGGGAGACCATCAAGCTGTTCTCGCTGGCGATGACGCTGGGCATGGTATTCGGCATCTACTCGTCGATCTACATCGCGGCGCAGCTGTATGTGCTGTTCAAGAAAAACGCGATCGGCAAGGTGAGCAAAAAAACCGATACGACGCCGGTCGAGCAGCCTTAACGTTTCGCGCCATGCGACAGACTTGCCTGTCTTTTTACGACAACGCCCCGGTGCCTTTTGGCATCGGGGCGTTTTTGATAGACTAGCAAGGACAGGGTTGCGTCTTGGCGCAACTGAACGTGAAGCTGCAGGAAGGGAAGCTCAGTCATTGCGGAACAGGGCGCGAATGTCTTGCTTGCTCCAGGCGCCGGCCGCTTCCGCCTCGGACTCGAGCAGACTGCCGAGCAGCTTCCTTTTGCTTTGCTGCATCGCCAGCATTTTTTCCTCGATCGTGCCGCGTGCCACGAGCCGGATCACCTGCACGGCGCGGGTCTGCCCGATGCGATGGGCGCGGTCCTCCGCCTGCTGCTCGACCGCCGGGTTCCACCACAGATCGTAGAGCACGACCGTGTCGGCGCCGGTCAGGTTGAGCCCTGTGCCGCCGGCTTTCAGGGAGATGAGGAAGACGTCGCGCTCGCCGTTGTTGAAGCGGCTGCACAGCGCGAGGCGCCGCGCCGCCGGCGTCTCCCCGTCGAGCGCAAAAAACGGGACGCCGCGCCGCCCGAGCTCGCGAGCGATCAGCTCCAGCATGCTCGTAAACTGCGAGAAGACGAGCAGGCGCCGCCCGCCGGCCCGGCAATCGTCGATGAGCGCGAGCAGCTGCTCGAACTTGGCGGAGCTGCCGCTGTAGCCTTCGACGAACAGCGCCGGATGACAGCACAATTGCCTGAGCCGCGTCAGACCGGCCAGGAAGCGAATGCGGCTGCGCCCGAAGTCGTCCTCCTCCAGATGCTTGAGCGTCTCGTAGCGCAGGCGCGCCAGATACGCGGCATACAGCTTCTTTTGCGCCGGCAGCAGCTCGGCGGACAAGGTCGTCTCGCGCTTGTCCGGCAGTTCCTGCAGCACGTCGCGCTTGAGGCGGCGCAGCAGGAACGGGCGCGCGCGCCGCCTGACCTTGTCCGCGGAGAGCTCGGCGAAGATCCGCCGCTCGGGGAAGAGACCCGGGAAGACAGCCTCGAAGATCGAGCGCAGCTCGTCCAGCCGGTTCTCCAGCGGCGTGCCGGTCAGCGCGAAGCGGTGCTCGGCGCGGAGCCGCTTGACGGCGCGCGCGGTCTGGGTCGAATCGTTCTTGATCATCTGTGCCTCGTCGAGGATCAGGGCATGATAAGGCTGCTCGGCATGCTGCCGGATATCCTGGCGCAGCAGCGGATACGAGGTGATCAGGATCTCGTACTCGGCCGCCCCGCGCAGGAGGGCGCGGCGCGGCGCCGCAGGACCGTCGACGATGGCCGTGCGCGCCTCCGGCGCGAAGCGCTGCAGCTCGCTGCGCCAATTGTAGAGCAGCGAGGCCGGACAGACGATCAGCGCCGGAGCGCGCCGCGCGCGGATGTCCTCCAGCAGAGAGGCGAGGAAGGCGATGCTCTGCACCGTCTTGCCCAGCCCCATCTCATCGGCCAGGATGCCGCCGAATCCATATTGCGCCAGCGTCTTCATCCATTGGTACCCGCGGATCTGATAGGGCCGCAATTGGCCGCTCAGCCCCGGCGGGAGCGGATGCTCAATCGCCTGCGGCTCGTCCAGTCGCTGCAGCAGCTCCTGCATGGACGGCGCGAGCCGCATGAGCCGCTCGTGATCCTCCACGGCGGAGAGGCCCTGCGCCAGCGGCAAGCGCAAGCGCGGCGCGGGCTCCTCGGGCGCAGGCAGGCCGACGTCGTTGAGGAAGCGGACCAGCTCAGCGAAGGCCTCGCTCTCGAGCGGCAGCAGCGCGCCGCTCGAGAGCCGGTGGTAGCTGCGCTTCTCCGCGAGCGAGTCGAGCACACGCTTCACGTCGTCGTCGGAGATGCCCTCCAGCTCGAAGCGCAGCTCCAGCCAGTTGGTGCGTTCGTCCCGCGTCACGGCAATCCGGGGAGGCGGATGCTTGGCGATGACGCGCACCTTGACCGCGGACGTCGCGTACAGCTTGGCCAGCTCCTCCAGATGCGGCACGACATGGTACAAGAAGTGGAATTCGCGCGGCTCGTCCTGCATGACGTAGCCGCTCTCGGTGCGGGTGAAGCCCGCGCCCTCCATCAGCTCGAGGATGCGCGCCTCGCGCTCGCCATCGCGCATGAACATGCGGCGGCGCTCACCGTCGCGCGTCTGCTCGGCCTCGAGCGGATTCATGACGAGGTCGCCATACTGAAATTCGACGGCGGCGAGCAAGCGCTCGCGCACTCGGTCGAGGTAGATGCGCGCCTCCAGCGGCAGCGTCTCGATGCGCTGCGCGATCGCGCGTGCAATCTGCACATCCCCGAGCCGCATCAAGGCGGGCACGACGTGCTCGACATAGGCGCCTACCTGCGCATACGGAATCGGGAGCGCCTCGTGCTCGGCCTGGCGCAGCAGCGTCTGCAGCTCCTCCAGCTGCCGGAGGGTCCCCGGCGCGAGGCGGATGAAGCGATTGTCCGCCAGCGCCATGTCGTAGGCCTCCAGCAGCAGCAGCGCACGCAGGCCGTGCATGTGCAGTACGCAGCTCTCGCGCTCGTCGCCCGCCGCGAATGCGAAGCGGACGGGGAGCGGGCCATTGTCGATGGCGAGCGTGTCAAATTCACGGTCCGCACTGTATAGCCTGACATGCGGCAGCGCGGCCAGCAGCGGCGCTGCCGTCTCCCAGGCATAGGGCGGCAAGCGAAGCAGGGACGGCTGCGCCACCTCGCCGCTGTACAGCGCTCCGGCGGCCTCGCGCTGCAGTCGCTCATTGCGGGAGACGCCGCACAACTGCTGGATCAGGCGATCCTCGTCCGGTCCGAAGCAGTGCTGCGCGGGCAGGTAGGTGAAGTGCCGCGAGCAGGCATACGGCTCGCCGCGCGCATAGGCGGTCAGGAAGGCGCGCAGCTCGGGGACGGCGTAGCGCTTGTCCGGTCCGATGCGCAGCTCCACGCCGATCAGTCTGCGTCCGGGTCCGAGCGGATCGACGCGCAGGGCGAATTCTGCCTGAAGCGGAGCGCGCAGCTCCATCTGCGAGCGGCCGCCGCCGCTGCGGCCCTTGGCGCGGAAGAGCTCCAGCATACGCGCGGCCAGCGTCTCGGGCTCGCCGCCGATCAGCGGCTGCGCCTGCTGCGTTCCGGTACGCGCGTCCGCGTCTGCCGGGACCGTCGAATCCGCCGCCTGCGTCTCGTGCCGCTGCACGAGCATGATTTGCCGCAGCGCGGCGGCGACATGCTTGCAGGCCTGCGCGAAGGCAAATTCCGTCGAGCAGCTGCAGGTTGTCGTCACGCGCGAACCGGGCTGCAGCCTGATCTGCACGCGATGGACAGCGCCGCGCTCCCGGATCGCGGCCGCGTAGATGCTCTCGCCCTCGGCGGCGCGCGGCGGCTGCAGCTCGACCTTGCCCGCCCGGCAGGCCGCCTCGCCCTTGCGCCAGGCGGTCTGATCGCAGAGCGAGCGAATGAGGGAATCGTTCAGTAAAAAGGTCATACCGCACTCCTTGGCAGTCAGAATGAATCGAAATAAGTCCTCGCAGTATACCTCATGGACTCGCTCGAAAGCCGGGCGGCCGGCCGGCCCGCTATGCACCAGCCCGCTATGCACCAGCCCGCTGCGCTGCGGGCTGGTCTGCGTGCTACCAGGCCCGGCCGTATTGGCGCGGCGGCTCGGGCTCGACACCCAGCTCGCGCGCCGCGCTGCGCGGCCAGTACGGATCGCGCAGCAGCGCGCGGGCAAGGAAGATCAGGTCGGCGCGCCCATTGCGCAGAATTTCTTCGGCCTGAAGACCGCTGGTGATCAGGCCGACCGCGCCGGTCGCAATGCCCGCCTCGGCCCGGATGCGCTCGGCATAAGGCACCTGGTAGCCCGGATACACGTCGGGCGGAGCCGGCACGACGCCCCCCGAGCTGACGTCGATCAGATCGACGTCCTGCTCCTTGAGCCAGCGTGCAATCCGGACATAGTCCTGCGGCTGCATCCCGTCCGGATGGTAATCGTTGGCGGAGATCCGCACGAGCAGCGGGCCGTTCCAGACGCGCCGAATGCCGTCCACTGTCTCGCGCAGCATCCGGTAGCGCCCGGCCGCGTCGCCGCCGTATGCGTCCTCGCGCCGGTTGGCGAGGGGAGAGAGGAAGGCATTAAGCAGATAGCCGTGCGCGGCATGAATCTCCAGCACGTCGAAGCCCGCCCGGATCGCCCGCTTGGCGGCCGCGACGAACGCCGCCACCGTCTCTGCGATCTGCGCCACCGTCATCGCTTCGGGCGTCTGCGACTGTTCGTCAAAAGCTACAGTCGAGGGGCCCAGGATCGGTCCCTCGACCTTGGCCTTGCGCCCGGCATGGGCGAGCTGGATGGCCGCCTTGGCGCCGGAGCCGTGGATGAGCCGCACCAGCTCGGACAGTCCGGGCAGCTGATCGTCCGTCCATATGCCGAGATCCTGGTCGGAGATCCGGCCTTGCGGCGTGACGGCGCTCGCCTCGAGCATGACGAGCCCGACGCCGCCGACAGCTCGGGAGGGGTAGTGCACCCGATGCCAGTCGGTAGCCTGACCGTCCTTGGCGGCACAGGAGTACATGCACATCGGCGACATCACGATCCGATTCTTCAGCGTCGTGTCGCGCAGGGTATACGGGGAGAACAACAGCATGGCTCCACATCCTTTATCTGCATTGATAATCGAGCTTGTCCTCCATTATACCCCAGGTAGCCGGCGCCGACAAAAGCCACGCTGCTCAGACGGCTGCAGTCGAATGCGGTATCAAAACGTAATGCCATGCCCGTGTCAACCAACCATAAGGTCAAGTGAATGTGACGGGCGTCGCGTCGGCCGGCTCGCCGCCGGGCAGCAGGCGGCGCAGCGGCTTGACGGCCGGTCCGGACAATACCTGCCCGTCCGCATCGAAGCGCGAGCCGTGGCACGGACAGTCCCATGTGCGCGCGCCGTCGTTCCACGCGCATTCGCAGCCCATATGCGTGCAGGTCGTATCGACGAGGTGGAGCTGGCCGCCCGCATCGCGGTAGGCTCCGGCTCGCTTGCCAGCCAGCACGACGGCTGCGCCTTCCTGGCGGCGCAGATGCCCAGGATCGCGGTCGGGAAAGGTGAGCTTGCCGGCGAGCAGATGCTTGGCGACATCGGCGTTTTCCTTGACGAGCGCTTTTAGATCGGGATCGATGCCGAAGCGGGCCGGGGTGACGAGCGTCGCATACCGATTCTCGACGCCGAGCAGCAGATCCCGCAGTAGCAGCGCGGCCGCCGTGCCGCCGGTCATGCCCCATTTGCGCAGGCCGGTGGCGACCCATACGTCAGGGTGGCCGGGCGAGAGCGGCCCGATGTACGGCAGCTTGTCGAGCGTCTGCCAATCCTGAGCCGACCAGCGATACGGAATCTGCCGCACGCCCAGCGTCTGCGTCGCAAAGCGCTCGAGATTGGCGAAATGAACGCTGGCGGGATCGCCCTGACCGGTCTGGTGGCTTTCGCCGGCGACGAGCACCATCGGCTGGCCGTCGATCGTGACGGCGCGCAGCGAGCGCTTGGGCTCGTCTACGCTGAGGTACATGCCGCCCGGGAACGGCTGCTCGGGCTGCACGGCCATGATGTACGAATGCGCCGGATGCATCCGCGCAAAATAAAAGCCGCCGCCGTCATAAAACGGATACTGCGAGCAGGCGATGACCTGGCGGGCGGTGATCTCGGGTCCGTGCAGCGCGCGAATCAGCGGCCGCCCGCCGCGATGCTCGAGCTTGGCGTCAATGCGCGTCTGCTCATAGATGCGCCCGCCGGCCTGCACGATGCGCGCAATCAGCCCGTTGAGGTAGCGTACCGGGTGAAATTGCGCCTGTCCGGGCAGCTTGAGCGCGCTGGCCGCCAGGCCGGGGAGGGGGACCTCCTCCAGCCACTGGCCTGGCATGCCAAGCTGCTGGTACGTCTCGAACTCCTTCATCAGCTTGGTCGTCGCGGAGGCGGAGGAGGCATACAGATACGCATCCTCGTCGGACCATTCGCAGCCGCCAGGCATCGCGGCTGCGGTGCGGCGCATGAATTGCAGCGCTGCGTCCTGCGTCTCATAATACAGGCGGGCGTTCTCGATGTTGAAGTGGGCCGCGAGCTCGCTGTAGATCAGATCATGCTGCACCGTGACCTTGGCGGTGGAATGACCGGTCGTGCCATGCAGCACCCGATTGCCTTCGAGTACGACGACCTGCTGCCCCTGCTCGGCCAGCAGGCAAGCCAGCGTCAAGCCGACAATACCTCCCCCGACGATCGCATAATCGGCATCCTCGTGTTGGCGCAACTGCGGGAATTCCGGCGGCGGCGCAGATGCCGTCCAATACGTCATTTGATCAGACATGATGCATCCCTCCTTTTGGCCTAATATGAGTAAAATTGCCCTTTTTTAGTCATCCATTTACCGAATGAACGAACTTTGTCGCGTCCTCCTTTCAGGCCGGCCTATTTGTGCGTCCCTATTTTTTGTGTTCCTATTTTAATGAACCGAAATAACGGGTAAATCGTATTGGACAAGACGATATCAATTCGCATCAATCGAGTCGCTGAAAAAGGAAGCCAACGAGAGGGGACGCGTACATGACGAAGCATTTTACATTGACGGAAGCCAATCGGCTGCTGCCTGAGCTGCAGCGCGACCTGAAGGAGCTGCAGGAGCTGGCGCGGGAGATGGAGCGGCAGATGAGAGAGTTGAAGCTGCGCAAAGCCAAGCAGCAGCCCTCTGTCAGCGGCCAGAGCGCAGACCTGGAGCCGGACTCCTTTTTTGAACAGGAGGGTCGCATTGAATTCATGCAGTTGGAAGCGGAGATGAAGGTTGCCAATTTTGCGCGCAAGGGGGTCATGCTGAAAATGCTCGACCCGGGCTTGATCGACTTCCCATCGGAGCTGAATGGTCAGGAGGTGCTCATCTGCTGGAAGGAAGGCGAGGAAGCGGCGACGCATTATCATAGCTGGCGTGACGGGTATGCGGGGCGTCAGCGCCATCCCGAGGCGGGCGAGGACTGAAGCGGGCTGCCGTGCGCCGGCTGCAAGATCGGACCAGTCCGGAAAAAATGTCCAATTTCCCGGCAGCTGGTATGAAGCGGAGTGGCGTGGCCCGGAATTGCAAAGACGTAAATTTCCCTATCTGCTCTGCGCTGGATTGGCGCTGTTGCTGCTCGTCCCGCAAGCTGGCTGGGCGACAGCAGCGGAGGCGTCGGAGGATGGAACAGCATCGGAAGCGGCGCCTCAGTTACTTTCGCCGGCGTCGTCAGCAACAACGGGACCAAGGCGACGCCTTCGCTGCAAGCGGACATTCTGGGCGACTGGCGGGAGGAGGTGCTCCTACCGACGACGGACAGCAACGAGCTGCGCATCTACAGCACCACGATTTCGACCGAGTACCGGATCTATACGCTGATGCACGATCCGGTCTATCGGATGGGCATCGCTTGGCAGAATACGGCCTACAACCAGCCGCCGCATCTTGGTTTCTTGGTTATTACTTGGGCGAGGATATCCGTGGGCCGCCACATTCGCATGGGCGCCCCGACAAGCCGGATAAACCGATCGACAAGCGTTGATCGAGGACCCTGGCGCAGGCTTAACCGCTGCTGCCAGAGGTAAAATAGAAGCAATCCACTTCAACCATAATCGAAATCGA
The DNA here is from genome assembly GCF_014705605.1 of Paenibacillus sabuli. Taxonomy (GTDB): domain Bacteria; phylum Bacillota; class Bacilli; order Paenibacillales; family Paenibacillaceae; genus Paenibacillus_D; species Paenibacillus_D sabuli. The sequence goes on along the minus strand of NZ_JACXIZ010000027.1, from coordinate 10,316 downwards.
ATTTTATTTTCTCTCCAAAGGAGCGATGTACGATGGGGAATTGGCAGCTGCCCAGCCTGGGAAAAGTAAATCTCGCCTCGATTGATCCGCAGGACAAGGGGAAATTCAAAACCAAACGCGACACCGGCAAGGAAATGAATCGCATGCGGGCCGAGTTGCAAGACCTGCAAGAAAAGCTGGCGGCTCGGCGGGAACGGGCTCTGCTCATCGTGGTGCAAGGGATGGATTGCAGCGGCAAGGACGGCGTCATTCGAGAGGTTTTTTCGGGCGTCAACCCGCAGGGCATCTCGTCGTACAGCTTCAAAAAACCGACCGCGCTTGAAAACAGCCATGATTTTTTGTGGCGGGTGCATCGTCATGTGCCGGAGCTCGGCCAGATCGCGACCTTTAATCGCTCGCATTATGAGGAGGTGCTGATCAACCGGGTGCACGGACGGGTGTCGGACGAGGAAGCCTGCCGCAAGTTCGAGCAAATCAATCAATTTGAATCGCTGCTCGTCGATAACGGGGTAGAGCTCGTCAAAATCTTTTTGCACATTTCGCCGGAGTTCCAGCTCAAGAAGCTGCGCAAGCGAATCGAAAACCCGCACAAGCACTGGAAGTTCGACCCGAGCGACATTGAGGAAAGGCAGCATTGGGGCCGGTACCAGGCCTACTATGAAGAGGCGATGGCCGCATGCAGCACCGCCAAGCCCTGGCATGTCGTGCCCGCAGATCACCGGTGGTATCGGGACTATGCCGCGCTCAGCATTACTGTTGAGACGATGCGGCGCATGGAGCTCAAGGCGCCCGATCCGATACCGGGAATGGAGAAATACTTGGAGCAGCTCAAGCCGCTCATTTGATCGATCCGAGCGGCAATCGCTTCGAATGCACGCTTCAACTGCACTCTAAGGACTGCACGCGCCTTGCCGACTCGCTTTTATGAACTGGAGCGATCGCGGTGGGCGGACAAGTAGCCGGATTGTAGCCGGCTTGCATTTGCGAGGTAAAATTTGCTGAACGGATGCGATCCCAAAAATTGTGTTCTGCTGAAATCCTAGTACTTCTTCACAAAACCCGTATTTTGTACATATGTCGCTAAAACTGATTAAAGCCTTTATATATATATATGTTCATATGGATTGTGTCACAATCATAAGATTCATTTTTGTCGACTATTTTGTCACTGCCCATGTCTTCACCTAAAAAAATTATTGCTTTAACCTTGTTACAGATAATGTTACGTTGATTCTAAAGGATTTGATGACCTGATTGTTACAGAAAAAATGGAGTTGTCAAAAAAAGTGCAGTTTGAAAACACCCCATACAGAAATCCCGATACTAAGCTGCTTGACAGCATTCTTTTGTGATAAATATCTGGGGCCATCCCCCTCTGGATTAGAGGTGTAGATCCGCTGTCTGTTGTAGTAGACCTGTCTATGGAGTTGATGCTGCAATAACTGTAGGTCTCCGAGAGAAGTGCATCTTTTCAAAGTCACTGTTCAGTTTTCTTGTAGTTGCGAACGGACGCTCAGAAGAACCAACAGGCTTTATGAAATAGCGAACATCTGATTTAGGCTCAACTGTTTTCTTCTTAAATAGATGACCTACCTCAAGTTCAAACTTTGGTACTTTATGTACTTCGGCATTTTTAGCATAACTGTCAATATTTTCAATGACTCCCTGAAGCTCTTTACGCGTTAGTGCATGACTACTTACTTTTCCGATATCGGCAATAACCTTCTTCAAAGCTTCTTGATCTTCAACTAACACGCCCCACTCATGATTCTGGTTTAGCCCGCTGTCTGTGAAGTTCGCTGAAGTGATTATGCCCCTGATCGGGACTCCATTCATATGTGCGATATAAATCTTTCCATGCAACTGGTCATCTACATGAACACGAAAAGCAACAGAGTTTGTAACACAATTGATAAGGAACGAGTGCAGAGAATTTTCCTTTTTCAGTAAGTCAGGGTCATTATCCTTTAATTTTGTTACCAGAACAACCCGTTTAACTTCTGAGTTAGCAATAATTTCGTCAAAGAAAACATCAAAAGATTCCATTAGAAAAGGACTGACAATATGCAACTCATCTGCTCCAGCAACAAGTCCCTTTAACTCATTAAAGTGTCTGGAATCAATGTTATTCAGTATCCTCATTTACCCTCTCCCTATCTGCACTAATGTTCTAACCTATATTAAGTACTTGGTGGTTCGATAAATGGAAACCCTGCAAACTCACATTTATTCTGCATATTCATATCACTTGTTACTAACAGAACATTTGACTTTGGATGTATTCTTACAACTTCAACAAATGAAGCTAATATCCTGTCATCTTTTACTTCTCTATCGAGCCAACTTAAATTCTTATCAAAGTTCGGTTCCATTGCCATAGTTCTTAACGTACTGATACCTCTAGATAAGGTCACCCCTTCAATTAAGCTACCTCTGTTTCTATAACCTTTTATTCTGCGGAGAATACCTAGAGCTTTCTCTCTAACATCCTGATTCCTGTGAGTTACCTTTAGATCTTCAAGCTCTGCTAATACTGTTGGTAAAAGTAAGATTTCAAATTGTTCAAGCCCATCTATTCTCCATGAATCAAGTTCAGGGTTGGTTAAGAGTCCATTAGTATCGACTACTAAAATCGAAGAGCCTGATTTTGCATCATATGTTTCAGTTAGCAGTCTTGAGATTTCTTTAAAGTTTTTTTGAACTTCAAAATACGCTTTACTCGTCTGGCTTAGATATGTCCTCTTCTGATTAATTACCTCAAGCAGTGATTTTGTGTAGTTCGATAATTCTTTCAGGGTTTTTGAAGGTTGATTAATCAGAATAATCTCAACCTTTTCTATTAAGGTATTATATTTAGAATTTATTTTGGACTGTAACTCCTTACCATCATCACTTAACTCACTCCAGACATGGCTCGGTCCAACTACTGCTATATAACTATTTCGGTATCTCGTATCAATTAAACCGCAATGTTCAATTAAGAAGACCCGAAATAAGCTCAGTAAGTCTTCAATCTCAACATTTATACTTTCAATCACTGTTTTCAGAAAGAGTCCCCCTATCTGCTTTTAGTCTCTCCAAATACGTCACAACAAGCTGTGATATTCCTAGCATTAATTCTGCTTCGTATTGATCAAGTGGCACAGTTGCGAGATTACCGTTTTCTTTCAGTTTTGAATTTCTGTGATGCCCGACCTTATTGAGGTATGTCGATACACCTGCCAATAACCCTGCAATACCAGCTTTTTTCTGAGGTGTGATATCTAGGAGTAGTTCTTCCCATACTTTATCGCTGTATGGTCCACCACGCTCTTTACCGAAATCCATATATGATTCAATGGTCGAAAGACATTGACGTAAAGCATCGTAAGTCTTACCTCTTTGCATATGTTTCCTAGCATCGTTAAGAAATTCAAAAGCTTGGAGCCAACTCTTGTCGTCCAATAACGATGGCGGTAACGACAAGCCATATTTAGTCGAATACCCAAAATGCTTGATGAAAGAGATCCAATCCGTTCCAGAGAAGCGAACACGTTCTCTTCCTATGATCGGGACCATCTTGTTACCATTTTCCGATATCTCAACAATGGCTTTCACTTCGATGTCAAATTCAAGATCACCATTCCTTACCCTCTCTAGGGTGGATATATCGTTGGAGTCAAATACCCAATCCCAACTGTAGTGACTAGGGTTCTGATTAAATACCCAAAGTGATGTTAGTATTTGTCCGACAGTCTTTTTGATAGCACTATAACTCGACTTTGCACTTACCTGAATATCAAATACATCCTGAAGGCGACTAAATTGGTCAGTCAACGAAATATTAACAAACTGGATAGTATCTTCATATATACGCAAGTCAAATCCAAGCTTAATCCGAGAGTTGTTGTTGTTCAGATGATTACTGTGCATCGATGACTCGACCAAATTTATTGTATACATAGGCTAACACACTCGCTCCTTCCGCGTTATCAACTCAATAAAGATAAAATCTATTTCCACTATGATCTCAGTGAATTGTATATGATTCCAAATAACTTCATGTTCAACTTTACCGAAAGGAATATAAATATTATGCTTGTTACTATAACGAAGGGCAATACCTTCCAAGATATAATTAGCAGTAGGGATACCAAAAAGATAGCTATAAATGCAAGAAAATTAAATCCTCCTAAGGCACAGAAAAACAAATAGTTACTTTTGGAGAAAACATCACTCACCTGGGTCGGAACAGTTGCTTCTGGAATCTCAAAGGGCGGTACCTCAATTACATTATCTTTTGATTCCTTTTTATTCAGCATGCATACTATTGATATCTCAGTTCCATAGGAGATTTCGTTATTTCCTAGTGGTTGCTTTACAGATATAATGTGCGTGATATCCTCATCTTCTAAAGGGAGTATTTCAGCATTTAGTTTGCGACCATAAATTTTAATTGATGCGCCTGTTTTATTAATTCTTGGCGGCTTTTGGTCATGACTTCCCTCTATTTTACACATCAGAGTTAGCTGCCGATCTTTGTGAATTAACTTTTTTACACTAAACGAATAGTTTTCCGTTTCTACCTTAACACCTTCAAGTTCAACACTCTGCAGGTCTCCCCAATAAGAAGAATATTTATCAGATAAAATAAAGCTAAAGCCGCAACTCTTTAAAAAATCTCTGAACGATACCTTTTGGCATCCTTCGTCTCGGCTGATTTCTTCCTCCCATTTTTCTAGTCCCTCTGGAATCCAACGTTCATTCCATGTCAGTATTCGATCATACAACTCTTTGATAAAATTAAGTGTCTCTTCGATGTTCCTTCTATGCTTAATCATGAAGAATATAATCAACGCTAGTATGACTACTATTAAGAGAACTAGCAACGCTAAATTATAGAGTAAAATATCAATGACAGTCCGTATTACATTCAGTATTAAAGTCAGATCTTCTCAACTCCCTTATTCGTAGAACGTGCCATTACTTTGATAGATCACTATTGTTAATCTTGAGTAGATTCAAGTTCTCGGTTAACCCAAACAATCGCACCTCGCTTGTTTTCGTGATCGAGTTGGCAGTCAAAACCATGTTTTCTGTAGAAATGCTCTGATCTGTCGATGTGATCCCAGTCTACTGATGAAATCCATCCGGTGATGCCCCTGATCTGCATCTGTTGGACAAGTTTCATTAAACCTGCCATCATGATCGAGCCATAACCCCTGTTAACCCGATCTCCTTCAATTTTGATATCTGCGATTTCCATATGTTTGTTGTCTACATGGATATGGACGTTCGAGTCCGGCACTCTTACCCCATCCTTAGAGATGACCTTCACCCTTAAAGTAATGATCTCATCATCCTGACCATCATCATACATTAGACGATAAATCATGACGGTCTCCCCAAATCGGTTCTGATCAATATGAACGACTTTATGTCCATCCCTTTCTAGATTGGTCGTGTGCCACCTGACTTCATACTCAACATCGCCCTTTTTCTTCAATGGGATAGGTTTGTGTTCCATCTTCAACATAGTCAACGGTTCGCTACCTCCAAACAAATCCTGCAGTACCTCGGAGATCTTAAAGGTTTTATCATCAATAGGGTTGTATTTCTTCTCCACATTATCACTCTCTTCTGCATAGCTATTCGTTGAATCTATAATAGTAAATATTCTCCACTTCCGGTTTGAATACCTCCCTCATTTCGACCAAATTCTACATAGAATACAAAAGGCAAGTGACTTACGGCTTATTATAAAACTGCCTTCATGATTTTATAAAACGGACTTCGGTGCAGCTAAGCGGGTTGCAACTTTTGTAAATAGAATTTGATTTTTATATCCTACTCAATATTCGGCATAAGTGTCAACGCTCACGCATTATGTCGGTGAAAGAATCACCGTCAATGACGTGAGCGTTTGTGCGTCAGGCACGACAGCGGCCTGAGAAGCCTAACGCCAATCCTACGTGGGGGCGGAAAACGGCAGGTTACCCTGCCGTCCCCCGTTGCCGCTCCATATCGGTGAGCACGCGGCTAATCTGCATCTCTTCTACCACTTCCGTCTCGTTTCCTTCAGCCTCAAATAGAATCTGGCTGCAGATCTGGTTCACCACACGCGGCAGACCCTGGCTCGCCGCATAGAGCATCTGGATGGCGCTTTCGGAGAAGACCGGACGCTGCAGTTTGGCGACTTCCAGATGGTGCCGGATATAGGCAGCCGTCTCCTCCCGGCTCATGCCGCCCAAGTGGTACTGGATGCCAATGCGCTGGCTAATCGCCTCATATTTCTTGAGGCGCAGCCGCTTGCGTAGCTCCGGCTGTCCGGCGAGCAGCACCGGAAACAGCGAGCGAGCATCCATCTGGTGACTCATCACAAAGCGCAGCTCTAGCAGCATCGCTTCGCTCATCTCATTGCGCATCGGATCCAGCGAACGGAACAAACGCCTGAGCAGCGCAGACTTGCCGCTGCCCACCTCACCGGTCAGCACGCCGAGCAGTCGGTTTTCCACGGCCAGCAGCATTCGGGCATACGCCTCGCGGTGTCCCTGGAATTCGTAACAGGCATCCAGCTCACGGGTGAAGGGGCGAATCGTCATGCTCGCTCACCCCCTTTGCGCCGCGCATACTGTACGGTGTCTTCCTGCCAGGCGGCCTGTCGCTTTTTCTCCGCCAGTTCCAAAAACGACAGGGATTCTTCCGGCGCTTCGGCCATCTCCGTCGGCAGCTGCTCCTGCTTCGTCCGACTTCGCCGCCGCGTCATCTCGAGCGGCACGGCATCGGCATACCGCTTGTCTTCGTACCACACCTGCAGCTTGGTTAAATCAAAGGGGTCGTAGCGCAAGGAAATCCGTTTGCCGGCAAGCGCCGAATCCACTTCGTAGATGTTGCGACTGAGCTGGATGCAGCCGGTCTTGTCCACCGAGCGCGCCTCCTCCCAGAGGAATAGCTCGCTGAGTTCCTCGAGCGGCTTGCGCTTGCGCGGCCGTTCACTGGCTTCAAACCGTGCTTTCGGCGACTGCTTCGTGCTGCTATGCTCGCGCGCATGGTAATAGCCGTCCAGCCAAATGCGCAGCGCGGCATTCAGCTCCTCAAGCGTCGTCACTTCGCCTCGGTCAATGAGCGCCTGCACTTCCGGGCGGAAGCTCGAGTCGACGAATTAGAACAGGTGTTCGACCTTGCCGCGTCCCTGGGGCCGGTACGGGCGACTGTGGCTAAGCCGGATGCCAAGTCGCCCGCAGATGCGCGCCAGATGGTGGGCGGAGAAGGCAGAGCCGTTGTCACAGTAAAAGGTCTCGGGGATGCCATGCTTCAGAATGGCCTTCTTGAGGCTGTCCTCCAGCCGCGGCAACTGCTCATCCCAGTAGATCTGCGCGTGCAGCACATAGCGGCTGTAATCGTCGAGGATCGCCAGCAGGATCGTCTTGCGCTTCTTCTTTGGCTGCTTGGGATCGGGCAGGTAGACGAAATGCTTGAAGTCGGCCTGCAAGAGCTCCAGAATGTCGCGGGCTTCGAACCGGCGGAACGTGCCGGACGGCGAGGCGTCCATGACCTGTCCTCGGCTGGCGCCGGCGCGGCGTAAATGCCGGGCGAGGGTGCTAGGGGCGACTTGGCCGGGCGCAGCCAGGCCGCCTTCGACAAGCAGAAAGATCAGTTGCTCCACGCTTCGCGCCGGGCGCTCCAACCGGAGCCGAATCGCCTGCTGGAGCACGGCGGCGTCCAGCTTGCTGAATATTTCGGTACGGGAGAGCATTTGTGTTAATGAACGAGAGCCACTGTGTTAGTGAGATAGAGCCACCATGTTAATGGAGAGAGCCACCCCGATGTGGGATGGCTCTGTGGGGCGGGAGGCCGTCAGGCGTGAAGGCCTTTGCGCTTGCGCATGGAATCCTCGCCATCGATCATGATCTCGTAGGAGTTATGCACGATCCGATCCAGGATGGCGTCGGCGATGGTGTTTTCATGGATCTTCTCGTGCCAGCCAGCAGGGGGAATTGCGTGTACATAAGCGGTATCTCCTGGTTGCGCCGGCACGTCTCGCAGTACTCGTTCCAGAGCAGGCTAAGCGTGACGCCGCTTTTGGCCAGCTCCCGGTGAATGTACTCACAATCTGGTACTTTCCGAGACTGCGCCTCGCGTTGTGCCTTCTCCGGGAACAGCAGGAGCTGCAGATCCGCATCTGCGATGTCCTCCGGCAGCGGCCATGCCACCTCCTTTTCTGCGGCCCGACTGAGAACGTCGGATACCGTGTTGCGTGAGCATTGGCAGCTTGATGCAATGCTCCGCTGGCTTAAGCCCATGCCGCTAAGCCGAATGATCTCTCGATACTTGGTCAATGAGGTAATCTCCCTTGATGGATTTGTGCGCTGCTTCGAGCGGCACATTCCTCCATTTTACCGAATATTCCGGCAGGTGGCTCTCCCCATTAACAACGTGGCTCTATTCGATTAACAAGGTGGCTCTCACTCATTAACTTGGTGGCTCAATTAGCGTTAACTTATTCATGTTGCCTGTGGAAAACTCGAAAAACCCGCTAAAATATAAGGATTTCACTTATCCACAGGTGCCTACAATTGGGATGCAACTGTCGAAGCCGGGCCTAACCTGTTCCGTCAATGGATATGAAAAATCGCCGCTTTGCTTCCGTCAACGGAAGTAAGCGGCGACATCCAGCGGGATCAGGCGACTAATCTGAAGGTTGCTCATCCCTTGTTCCGATTCCAAAAGGACGCGGGCCCGTTTTACAAGGTATTGCGGCGTCAGCCTCCGTCTTGCAAGGCGTTGAAGAATTTCACGCTGTTTGTCTGTGAGCTCAAGCGGTCGTTTTTTAGGTCCTGTATTCATCTGACACCCCTCCTGATGGGTCGGAAGTAAGCTCTTACTTCCCCTTACCCTGTTTTCATCAGTTGGGAACTGTTGGATATTTTCAGCTTTTCAGTACTAGTACATCACTTAACGGAATATTTCAGCCAAATGATAGTTCGCAGAATATGGTCTTCCTTTTTGTGTCCTTCTCCCAGTCTCAGCAACAAAAAATAAATTGCTTTTAGCTCTTGATGACAACACATAAAGTAGTTTTTTTGAAATTTCATTTTCATCTATTTCCCGAGAATAAATGTTATTCCAATGAGGTATAACTCCCCATAAGAGGCTTATCCCTATTACCGTATCATATTCGAGCCCCTTACATTTGTGTGCGGTAATAAAAGTTACACCTCCTGCCTTAGCAAACCCATTTTTGTATACAGAGATGGAATCCCCTAATCCATTCTTACTTTGCTTTCTCAGACACTTATTCTCAAAGTCCGCGTGTTCTTCAATTATTTCTGGATATTCGCTAATATCAATGTTCAACTTGTTAAAGAAGTATCCGAATCCTTCTTTTAAATATTCAATTCCTAACACAGAAGTAGAAGTAAAGGAATTAGTAATCTTCAAAATTCTTTGCAAGCTGAGATTCAAATTAGATATATGAGGTATTTTTTCAATTAGTATTTCAAGAAGATTATTAGCCCACCTCATTCGTTGTACAACTTTATCAGGTGCTGGGGTTGACAAAATTAGTTTTGAAAGATGATAAAATAAATTATTGTCATCCCTGCAGAGTGGTGATAAGCCTGCAGCATCCAACGGTAGTTCTGGAGCTATTCGTTTTACAGATCTGGCCAAACTTATTAACGGTTGTCGTTGAGGTGCAATTACAGCTATTTCTCTATATGGAATACCATGATTATTGTGTAGATCTAATATCAAATCTTTTATATGTTGAGCTAAGTTGTCAAGGCTGACATCCCGATTAAAAGATATAAATGAAGCTGTATCTTTATTAGGTCCTTTAGCCTCAATTGGTTCTCCATAAATTTGAAAATTTCTATAAACATCAATGATTTGTTGGGATGATCTATAGTTACCATTCAAACTCTTCTCCTCAACAGGAAAGCCACCAATGCATTCTTGTATTTCTTGTCGAGTTTTCGAGATCCCTCCAAGTGTTTGATAGATCCCTTGATTGGGATCTCCAACTATTAGTAATTTCGTTTGATCCCCACTTGCTTTTATTATTTCACCTATGATTAAATATTGTAATTCCTGAGTATCTTGATACTCATCAATAAGTATCCATTTAAAAATTGTCGATAAGTTTCTTGCTATTGAAGGGTTATCTCTTAATATTGTATATGAATAATAAAGAACTAAATCAAAGTCTACGAGGTGATCATTCTTAATTGTGCGATCATATTCTATTAGAGCCTGTTCAAAAAGCCCTTAGATTCAGATAAAAAAACAAAAATGCACCGAAGCATTAAATGGTAAAATGGAGGTATCCCGACCAC
>NZ_JACXIZ010000026.1 GCF_014705605.1 Paenibacillus sabuli | reverse complement strand
CTCCGGCTCGCGGCTGCGCGCCCAGGCATCGCGCTCGGCCTGCAGCGCCTCACGCTCGGCCTCGCGCTCGCGCACGCGCTGCTCCAGCTCGAGCCGCGCCCGCAGCCGGCGCTCGCGCCCTTGCTCGGCCGCCTGCCGCACCGGCTCGCGCACCGCCTCCAGTCGTTGCTGCTCGTAGCCGAGCGCGCCGCTCGCCGCCTGCAGCGCCTGCAGCTGCGCCTCGCGCAGGCGCAGCTCGGCCAGCCCCTCGCGCCAGACGAGCAGCCGCTCCTTCCAGGCGTAGAGCGCGGTCTCGGCCGCCTCCGCCGCTGTGCGCATCGCCAGCTCGGCCTCGTCGCGCTCGGCGCGCAGCTCCCCGAGCTGCCGGTCGAACTCCGCCACCAGCCGGCCCGCCTCGCGCTCGCGCTCGGCCAGCTCGGCCGCGCCCGCGAGCGCGGCGCGGTGCGCCCCCACATCGCGCCGCCACGCCTGGACGAAGGCCGTGTCCTCCGGCGGCTCCGGGCTCCAGTAGCGCGTGTAGACGCCGTGATCGGCCAGCTCCAGCTCGGCGGCCAGGCCGTCCAGCTCCTCCAGGCCGTCGCGCTGCATCTCCAGCAGCTCGGCCTGGAGCTTGCGCGCCTTGTCCGCGGCCAGCTCCGCCGACTCGCAGCCGCGCAGCGCCGCCGTCAGCCGCTGCTGCGCCTGCTCGGCATACGTCTCCGTCTCGCGCAGCGCCTGCTCGGTCTGCTCGAGCTCGTGCTGCTTCTCCATCGCTTCGCTGCGGCCGAGCAGCTCCAGCTCCGAGTCGGCGGCGACCGTCTGCTCCTGATTGGCGGTCTGCGCCGCCGCGATCTGCTCGCGCCCCTCAGCGGCTGCGCGCAGCTCTCCGCTCAGCCGCGACAGCTCGCGCTGCGCCTCCTGGCGCTCGCCGTGCGCCTGCAGCAGACGCTCCCCGCTGCGGTACAGCAGGTGCCGGTTGTATTGTTCATAGCTACGGCTCAAGCGCTCCAGCTCGACGCGGTGCAGCTTCAGCTCCTCCAGCCGGTCGGCGAGCTGATCCATGTCCTCCATCACCTCGGAGAGCGGCCGCAGCTCCTCCTCGTGCAGCGGCGGCAGCGCCCGCACCAGGATGTCGTAGATCGCCGTCGGCTTCACGTCCTTGGACAGCTTCGGACTGCGCAGCTGGATGAGCAGATTGAGCAGATCGACATACGCCTCGCGGTCGTGATAGCCGAACAGCGCCCGGTTGACCAGGTCCCGGTAGCCGCGCTGCTCCTGCACGACCTGGCCGCCGGCCCCGATCGCCTCGGTCAGCCCTTTGCGGTCGAGCGGGTATTTGCCCTGCCCCTCCTCCAGGAGCACCCGGTCATACAGCCAGAAGTCGCGGCCGATGCGGCGGCCATCCTCCAGCACGAAGCCCCAGAAGCCGACCTGCGAAGCGCCGCGCCGGGCGCGCAGACCGATGCCGATCGTCTTGTAGATGCCCTTGACCGGATGGTGGAACTCCAGCCACAGATAGCCGGTGCGGTCGCTGTGCTCCTCCTTGTCGCCGAGCAGATAATATTCGATCTTGCGGTCGCGCGAGCCGAACGGATCGAGCCGGTTCGGATGCTTGTCCCCGTCGAGCACGAGCGGGATCAGGCTCTGCATCGTCACCGACTTGCCGGCGCCGTTGGTGCCGCGCAGCACGAGCCGCCCCTGCTCCAGCTCGAATTCCTCCTCCTCGTAGAACCAGAAGTTCAGGATGCCCGCCCGGTGCATCTGCCAGCGCTCGCGCGCCTCCCGGCCGGCCTCCGGGCGCTCGTCTGACGGGCGCTCGAAGGTCGTCTCTGCAGCCCCGGCTGTCCCCGACGCCGTGCGATCCATCTCAGCTTCCGCAGCGGCCATTTCCGTCCTCGCCTTGTCCGTCGCAGCACGCGCAGCAGCCGTCTCTGTGCTCGACCTGTCCGTCGTCGTATTGGTCGTGTCCATCTCAGTCCTCGCTTCCTTGGCAGTCGGATAGACGCTCATCGCGCTCCGACCTCCCCGTCATCCCAGGCATAGTCTGCATTCCACCGCGAGAGCGCGGCCGAGACGACGAACTGCTCGCCGCCCTCGCCCGATCGCCATGCGCCCAGGCCCCACTCCGCCATATGCCCCGTCAGCGCGGCCGCGAGCTCGCCCAGCCCCATGCTGCGGTGCTCCTTGCTCCAATAGTCGCCGTAGCGTTCCTTCATCTGATACAGCAGCCCCTCCAGATCGGTCGCGCTCAGCTCCACCGTCCCCTGCTCCGTCACGTGCCAGTCGCGCTCGCCGAGACGGCGCCGCAGCTCGCCCGCCAGCAGCAGCGCGAGATCCGAGACGGCCGCCGCCGTCGGAAAAAGCGTGCATTCTCCGCTGGGCTCGGGATGGTAGAAGTACAGGCCCTCGCGATAGCGGCTGCCCTCCAGGCCGAGCATGAACTGCAGCTGATCCATGATCGAGCGGCGCTGTGTCTGCACGTAGAACAATTCGTCCTGCGCCCACTCGCGGTCGGCTACAGCCGGCTCGAGCAGCAATCGCCGATAGACGCGGTGCCGCCGGCGGCGCAGCTCGCCGTCGGTCGTCTCCGAATACACGGTCTGCTCCTGATGGGCCTCGATCGTCTCATAGGCCTCCAGCTCGCGCGGGAAGTGGCGCAGCACATAGCGCGCCGTCGGCGCGCACTCGTACAGCACATTCTTGGTGCGACTGTCGTCGCGCGCCCACTCGCCCTCGTCGCCGTCGATGTGGCGCAGCACCCCGAGCTGACGCAGCTTCTTGAGCGCGCGCACCATCGACATGCGGTGGCCATAGTTCTCCCAGTCCATCGTCAGCCCGACCGCCACGAGCTGCTCGCTCACCTGTTCGATGATATCCGTCAGCACGAACTGGTCCAGCTCCGTCTTGTTCTCCAGGTACCACAGCGCATAGGTGAACAAGGCATAATCGCGCGGCTCGCGAAATTCGGCGATGCCCATCCACGGCGCGGCGGCGACCGGCGACTTGTCCAGCTTGGCCATCGTGCGCGTCAGGATGAGCGAGAATCCGGCATACTCCGCGAACCAGTCGCGCAGCTCCTGATACTGGTCGCGAATCGCGTAGAACAGCTCCGGGTCCTCGTCCTTGGTGATCCAGTGCCGATTGAGCAGCGCATGCGCGCTCGCCCGCCGCCGCTCGTGCCAGTGCTCGCCGTCCGCCTTGCGGCTCGCGCGCATGCGGCGCAGCGTATAGGAGGTCGTGCCGCCTCTAGCCATGCGTGCTCGCCTCCTGTCCGGCTGCGACCTCGAGGCCGTAATTGCGCATCGTCAGCTCGCCGTCCTCGCTGCGCAGCACCGCGACGTCGCGCGCGTCCTCGGGGACGCTCAGCGTGATGCGATGCCCGTCCGCCGTCTCAAACGACCGCGAGGCCGCGGCCGTGCAGCGTCCGATCCACTGCAGCAGCCGCAGCCGTTCGTGCATGCGCAGCACCGGCATCTCGCCGATGCGCACGCTCCCCAGGGCCTGCATCCGCCTTACGAATTGGCGCTCCTCCTCCAGCTGCCGCTGCACCTGCTCGCGATAGGCCGCCCGGCTCGCAGCGTGACTGCGCATCGGCTCGGCGGCCGTGCGGCCGATGCGGCGGCGGCTGCGCGAGCGAATGAGCCGCACATTGGGCGCCTCGTCCCAGCTCGACACATCCGCGCGCTCCGTGCCGCGCTCGTCCTGGCCCTGCATATGCCGCGTCGCGAACAGGCCGAAGGCGTACGCCGCCAGCCGGTGCGCGTCCTCCACCTGCTCCAGCTGCGCAAATCGCCGCGCCAGCGTCTCCAGATCCCGACGCCGGCTCACCCCGCCGCGCCGCCGCTCCTGCAGCCGGACCGCGCTGCGCACCACCTTGGCAATCGCGTCCTTGGTCGCCCGCTCCAGCAGCGTCAGCTCGCTCGGCTCCAGCGCGTCGCCGACGAACCAGCGCTGCAGATTGGCCCAGCCCTGCTGCAGCTCCTGCTCCAGCTCCTCGGCCGACTTGCCCGCCTCCAGGCGCGGCTTGGCGAGCTCGCCCTCGATGACCTTCTGCACGTAGGCGTCCCGCAGCCCGTCGCCGATCCGCTGCAGCTGGCCTTCGATCTTGTAGGCGCTGCGCTGCAGCCCCTTGACGAAGTGCTGCAGGTAATGCACGAGGTTGTCCTTGAGCGCGAGGAAGCCCTCCGTCGCCATCATCTCCTCGGCCTGGATCGAGTGGATGCTGGCGATGAAGTCGGCGGCGTTCTCGTGCATCGTCTTGAACGCTTCGTAGAGCTGCTCCCAGTGGCTCAGCGCCTCCCCCGGCTCGAACTCCAGCGCCCGCAGCCGCACCTCGTGAATGCATGAGGTGATCGTGTCGAAGTATGTCGTCTCCAGCGAGCCGCCGTAGCCCTTCACCTGCTCCAGCGCCTCCAGCATGCGCTCGATCTCGATCGCGTATTGCGTCAGCATGTACTGGCTCTTCTTGCGCATGTATTCTTCCACGGACAGCGCCCGGCCCCCGTCGTGGCGGGAGGCCAGATTGCCCCAGCTCTTCAGGCTCTCCAGATCGGACATGCACTGCTCCAGCGTATAGCCGTCCAGCACGCCCCAGGCGAGCACGCCCGCATGCACTTCCTCCGGCCGCAGCCAGTATTTGAGCCGCTGGTATTCGGTATAGCAATAGGTCATGACCGCCCGGTAGCGCGCGACGTTGGTCGCTGTCAGATACGACAGCTCCGGCACCGCCCGCAGCTTGTCCGGCGTGATAATCGGATCCACGCACGACGCCTCCTTTAGGTTGCAATGCATCGGGTTGGCATGCATTGAATGGAATTCAATTGGAATGGATTGGAATACAGGACTACTCTGGCTTGGCATTGTTCTTTTGCACGTTCTACATTTGCTGCTCCATTTAGGTAGAATCACGTAGAAGAACGTCGATGGTAATGTCCCATTTTAGTAGAATAACGTCATTGGCGGACGGTTGCAATATGCCTTTCGACAATTTCCGAGGGCGGGCGATGCCGGATTGCGTCATTGGGGCGTTGCATTATTGCGCCATTGCATTATTGCGTCATTATCATCACATCATCGCGGCATGCAGCAGCTCTAACGGTCACCAGCGACGCTTAGCGGTCAATTCCGCCAGCTACCCGGCCCATTATCCCCGCTAAGCGTCGCTCATGTCCGTTACAGCCAGGCGGTCGAGCAGGCCGCCTCGACCAGCCTACTTGAACGGCCTGGCTTGATTGGCTGGCTCGATCGACTAGCTCGACCGACTAGCTTGATCGGCTGGCTCGATCGGCCTGCTCGCCCCGCTCCTCGAATCCGCGCGCTAAGGCATGCCTCCGCGCGCCGCTCGCGGAGCTATGCCTTAGCGAGCCGCGCCCCTCACGCCCCCAGCGCCCGCAGCAGCGGATCGTATACCCCGTGCAGCAGCAGATAGATCAGCGCGCCCGCGGAGGCGCCCAGAAGTGCGCCGTTGAGCCGAATGCGCTGCAGATCCGGATCGACGCGGCGCTCGATGAGATCGACCAGCCGCGCCTCCGTGAAGCCGTCCAATGCGCCGCGCACGACCCGGCCGATCGCGGCGTGGCCGCTCTCCAGCATACGCGCCAGCAGCTGCTGCAGGAACGATTCCACATTGCGCTGGGCCCGCTCGTCGGCCTTGAAGGCCGCCCAATTCGCCAGCAGCAGCCGATCCATCCACGAGCGGATCGCCTCCGGCTGCAGCGCCCGGTCGCCGTCCGCGATATACCGGATGCCCTCGGGCGAGGTCAGCATGCCCGCCATCGATTGGAGCAGCGACAGGATCGCCGGCTGCAGCGAGAGCTGCTCGGCCAGCTCCTGCTTCCAGCGCTCGATCGCAGCCGCCGCGTCGGCACTGGTCCGCAAGTGGCCGGCCAGGTCGTGCAGGCTCTGTTCCAGCTGCACCCGCAGCGGATGCGACGGCTCCTGCAGCTCCGCCATGAAGCGCTGGAGGTCGCGGTGCAGCGTATCCGCCGCCTCCTCCAGATTGACGGCGTCCAGGGTCTCCGCCAAGCCAAACAGCGCTCCCTTGAACCAGCTGCCGAGCGAGCCGTCATAGGCCAGCTGTTTTTGCGCTTCCTGCTCGAGCATGTCCGCAATCGCCCGGCGCATCTCCTCCTGCGCCATCCGTTCGGCCGCATAGCCGATGAGCTGGCCGATCCACTTCTGCACATCGTTGTGGCGCAGCAGCCAGGACAGCGCGATGCCGCTGTAGCGCGTCAGATCGGCGCGGCGCAGCGCTTCGCGGGCATGGCCGTCGAGCTGCTCGGCGAGCTGACCCAGATCGGCGCGGCGCAGTAGATCCATGGCGACGCGCCAGCCCTGCGAGGCGAGCGCATCGAGCCCCTGCCGGCTGTCCGCCCAGTCGATCGCCTGGCGCACGAGTGACAGCCGGCCGAGCCGCTCGCGCAGGAAGTCCTTGGCGAGCAGCTGCTCCTCGACCATGCGCACGATGCCGTCGACCAGCTTGTCGCGATTGCGCGGCAGGATGCCCGTGTGAGGGATCCAGCGCATGCCGAGCGGACTGCGGAAGAGCACCGTCACCGCGAACAGATCGGCCAGTGCGCCGACCAGCCCCGCCTCGGCCGTATATAGCAGCAGCTGCGCCCACCAGCGTCCGGGGTAGAGCTGCAGCAGAATTGCGGAGCCGGCGAACAGCAGCGCCAGCAGCAGCAGGCTGAGATTCGCCATGCGCCGCATGCTTTTGCCATGTGCCCGCTGCCGACTCTCGGCCTTACCGCCATCGCTTCCGGCCGGATTGCCGTCGCTCTCGTACTGCGCCCCGGCGCGATTGTCCTCCCGGTCCTCACGCCTAGCCTTCCTGCGCACGTGCTCCCTCTTCTCTCGCTCGCTCATAGCCGCCCCTCCCCGAGCCACGCCGTGGACAGATCGAGCGCGATGCCGACCAGCGCGCCGACGATCATGCCGTTGAGGCGAATGTACTGGAGATCGCGGTGCGCCTTGTCCTTGACGAATGCAATCAGCTCCTGCTCGGACAGCGCGCCGAGCTTGTCTTGGACGAGCGCCCCGATCTTCGCATGATTGCGCTCGACCCAGCCCTCTAGCTGTCGCTTGAGCTCGGTATCGAGCCGGGTCCGCCACGTCTCGCTGGCGGCGAGCCATTCGATGCCGCGGCGAATCTGGCCGGTCAGCCAGCGATGCGCCTGGCTGCCGTCCGCGCCGCCGTCCAGCCGCTCGCGCAGCTCGGCGAGCTTGCGCGCGAGCAGCTCCGGCAGCGACAGCTTGACGCTCGCCTGGGCGAGCAGCCGCACCTTGTACCGCTCCACCTGCGCCCGCAGCGCCTCGTCCTCGCGCAGCCGCACCGCCAGCGTGCCCAGCTGCGCCTTGAGCCGGGCGCCGCCCGAATGACCCGGCGCGCCGAATTCGCGCAGGAAGCGCGCGAGCCAGTCCTGGACCTTGGCGCTGATCGTGTCCGCATCCAGTCCGGCCAGCCGATCGACGAACCGGCGCTGTGGCTTGCCCGCCTCGTAGCCGAGGACCACGGCCGCCGCGAATTCGCGAATGATCGACCGGATCGGAGCCGATCCGGCCAGCTCGGCCAGATGACGCGTAGCGAAGCGCACGATCGCATCGTCAGCGCCGGCCCGCAGGCTCCACTCCAGCAGGTCGGCCAGCAGGTCGGACGCCTGCAGCGCGTCGGCGTGTCGGTTCGCATAGCGCTGCAGCCCGGTCGCGAGTTCCTCCGCATCCACCCGCTGCAGCAGATCGGCGGCCAGCCCGGCCGCGAGCGTGCCGAGTTCCTCCGCCCGCTGCGGCTGACGCAGATCGCCCAGCAGCAGATCGGCCACCGGAATGTCCCGCAGGGTGCGGCTGACGTGCTCCACCGTCAACAGCTCGCGCTCGACCAAGTCCGTCAGCTCGCCGATCAGCCGCTCGCGCTGACGGGCAATGATGCGCGTGCCCATCCAGCGCGGCCACGGGATGCGCAGCGGATGGCCGAACAGCGCGCTGACGGCGAACGAGTCGGCGAGCCCGCCGATCGTCGCCGCACTGAAGGCGGCGAACAAGAGCCCGCCGCCAAACGTGTGCGAAAAAGGATACGTCGCCAGAATGCCGACGCCCGCAACGCCCAATATAAGGTTCGCTTTCGTACGCATGCCGAGTTTGCCCATCGCGCTGGCTCCGTTCTGTCGCTGGCCTGTTATTCCTTCTATTGTACATGATGCGGCTGGTGAAACAAAATGAACGACGTCAAAAAGGACCGCCGTGCCTACGGTTTCACCATAGGCGCGACAGCCCTTCCTTATTCGGCCCAAACGTTCAAGATTCGAGCGAGCGCTCAAATGGGCGCAGCGCGTCGGCAAGCGCAGCGCAAGTCTTCTTCCTGGCATCGGCTCAACGCGCGGCTCCGCCGACTGCCGCCTCCGGCTCGTGCAGCGGCCGGATCGGCACGACCTCGAGCCCGTATTCGCCCGGCCTCACCTGCGCTTCCACGCCATATACCTCTTGCAGCGCCTGCTCGGTCAGCACTTCCTCGGGCGTACCGGCCGCGTGCAGCCGGCCGTCGCTGAGCAGCGCCAGGCGGTCGGAGTAGCGCGCGGCGATCGAGAGCTCGTGCATCACCAGGACGATCGTGCGCCCGTCTCGCCGCGCCGCCCGCCGCACGAATTCCAGCACCTCCAGCTGGTGCCGGATGTCGAGCGCCGAGGTCGGCTCGTCGAGCAGCAGGATGGCCGGCTCCTGCGCCAGCGCGCGGGCAATGTGGGCCTTTTGCCGTTGCCCGCCGCTCAGCTCGTTCAGGTAACGTCCGGCCAGGTGTGTCATGCCGAGCTCGCCCAGGACCGCGGCCGCAATCGCCACGTCCCGGCTGCCCAGCCCCCAGCTGACATGCGGCCGCCTGCCCATGAGCACCAGATCGAGCACGGTGAAGGGCTGTTCTTCGCCTGACGTCTGCGGCACGTAGCCGATCTGCTTCGCGCGTGCGCGCCGCGCCATGGACGGCAACCGCGCGCCGTCGATGCGCACCTCGCCGCCGGCAGGGACATAGATGCCGCCCATGCAGCGCAACAGCGTGCTTTTGCCCGAGCCGTTGGGGCCGATGATGCCGAGCACCTCGCCCTCGCGCACCTCCACCGAGACTTCGCGCAGCACCTGGGTCTGTCCGTAGGCGAAGCGCACCTTGTCTGCCACGATCTTCATCCGTCCCTCACCCCCACCACTGCCGGCGCTGCCGGATCAGCAAGTACATAAAAAACGGCACGCCGATAAACGAAGTAATGATGCCGACGGGGATCTCGGTAGGCGCAATGACGGTGCGGCCGATTGTGTCGGAAACGATCAGCAGCACCGCCCCCATCAAGGCCGAGCACGGGATCAGGTAGCGATTGTCGCCGCCGACCAACATGCGGCAGATATGCGGCGCCATGAGGCCGATGAAGCCGATGATGCCGGTAAACGCAATCGTCGCAGACGCCGCCAGCGTCGCCAGCACGAGGACGAGCAGCCGCAGCCGCTTCACGTGCACGCCCATGCTGGCGGCCACTTCCTCGCCGCCGGCCATGACGTTGAGATTCCAGGCATTGGCCAGGAGCACGAGCAGAATACCGACCACCAGCGGCAGCAGGATGGCTACCACATGCCAGCTCGCGCCCCACAGCCCACCCATCAGCCAGACGACAATCTCACGCAGCGCCTCGTGGTCGGAGACATACTTCATCACCGATACGCCAGCGGAGAAGACGTAGCTGATCGCCACTCCGCTCAGCAGGTAGGTCGCCTTGCCGCTGCCCTTGAGCGAGGCGACGAAGTAGATGAACAACACCGTAGCCATCCCGAAGAAAAAGGCGCTGCCGATAATCCAGTAGCGCAGATTGCCCGGCAGGCTCGCGCCTGCAATGATCGCCACCGAGGCGCCGAACGCCGCCGCGCTCGATAGCCCCAGCGTGAACGGCGACACGAGCGGATTGCGCAGCACGCCTTGCATCACTGTGCCCGAGCCGGCCAGCGCCAGGCCGGTCACCAGCGCCAGCAGGATGCGCGGCAGTCGCAGCTCCCATACAATTGCGTTGCCCAAGGCATCGACGCTGCCGCCGGCCAGCCCCAGCTTCACGAGGATAACGTGCACGACGTCGCCGATTCCGAGCGAGGCCGAGCCGAGCGTCGCCGCGCCCAAGACCGCCAGCACCGTCAGCGCCGCCAGCACGAGCAGCACGAGCAGCTTGCGCCCGGCATGCTTGCGGTGCAGTTCGCCGATCGCAGCGGCATCCTGCACGCCGCCGCCATGCTTCGTCATTCGTACACCCATTCGCCCTTGTACGGTTCCCCGTAATAGGTCTCCAGGATATCCTGGAACAGCGCCGTCGGGTCGAGATCGTCGTATCGCTCCGGATGCAGCCACTTCGCCAGGTACGTCAGCCCCACCGGTCCGAGCGGATCGCTCGTAATTTTGTTGGAGATCAGGTAGACGCGACCGTTCTGGACGGCATTGATCTGGTCAAAGCCCGGGCGCGAGACGATCTCCTCGCGAATGTCCTTCAGGTTCGCTTCGTTGCCGCCATGGAAGCCAAGATCCGTGGAGCTGGCATATTTGATGATGACGTCGGGATTTTTTTCGACCAGCCACTCGGCGCTGACCTGCGGATTGGATACCGGCTCCTCGCCGGCGATGTTGATGCCGCCAGCCATCCGGATCAGCGGGTCGGCCCCGGTCCCGCCGGAGAATGTACGATACGCGCCAGAGCTCGATTCCCAGTAGACGGTCGGCTTGTCCGTCTCCTCGAGATCGGCCGCCCGTGATTCAATCAGCGCCCAGTGCGACTCGATAGACGCCGCATACGCCTCCGCCCGTTCCTCCGCGCCGAACAAGCGGCCCAGCGTGCGCAGCTCGACCGGAATCAGCTCGGTCTTGTACCCATAGATGCTCAGCACCGGCACGCCTGCTTCCTCCAGCTTCGTCGCAACATCCGGATCGATGTAGCTCGCCAGCACCGCATCGGCCCCCAGCGTCAGGATCTGCTCCATGTCCGGCGTCTTGCTGCTGCCGACGCTGGGCAGGCTCGTCACGAACGGCGGCCATGCGGTTGAATCCTTCGTGAAGTCGTCGACGGCCACCACGAGGTCGGATAGTCCGAGCGCCTGGAACATACTGGCCGGGTAGCTGCCAAGAATAACCACCTGTTCCGGCGTCTTCGCGAAGGTATGTGCCTTCTCGTCCGAATCCGTCACCGTGATGTCAGACGGCGGGGCCGCCGCTTCGCCACTGCCCGAGCCCGCCTCTCCCGCCGCACTGTCACCGGAGTCCGTTCCGACCTGTCCGCCTGGCTCCGAGCCTGCGCCGCTGCCCTGCCCCTGCTGCGTCCCGTTCGCTTGCTGATTGCCGCTCGCCTGCTCTGTGCCGCTGCCGCAGCCTGCCGCAATAAGCAGCAGCAGTCCGAGCGCGAGCGTCAGTCCCCATATCGATTGCCTCGTCTTGATGTTCACGTTTTCCTCTCCCATCACCATTTCATTCTTCAAAATCGACGACGTACGCTTCCGAACGCTGCAACCGACCGTCCACCATCGCGTAGCTCGTCCACTCGTCGATTGAGCGGCCATGCCGCAAGTGCTCCCGGGTCAAGCGCGGCACGCGCGCTGCCGTCATGCCGCGATACCAGGTCGCTTCCGGATAGACCACCAGCGCGCAAGCATCCGAACAGCGGCCGATGCATTGGGCGCTGGCGGTGACGCGGACCTGCTCCTCCAGATCTTGTGCGGCGACCTCCTCGCGCAGCGCCCGAATCACTGGTTCTGATTCGCGACGCTGGCAGCAGCCGCCGTTGCAGACCAGCACATGATGCTGCATATCGAGCATGCGCCGATGCGAACGCCGTTTGAAAAATTGGATCTCTTCGGGGGTACGTTTCTTCCTGGAGCCGGATTGCTGCTCGCGCATCAATCTCCCCTCCCATAATTGTGTTTTTGGAGCTTTTTGGTTCGGACCGTTTCATTGTAAAGAAAGACAAGCGCGGAATATAATGACCTATTGGAGTCATCCGGCAGCGATTCTGTGAACAAATCGTGACAACAAACGGTGAGGCGCTTTGTCAAACGAAAAAAACCTGCCAGAGCGCCCGGTGGCCTCCGACAGGTTTTTATAAAAAAGCGCTGCGTCTTGAGCAGACCGCTACTAAGTCTCCACACAGGACGCTAAGTCTCCAGACGTGCCTCAGGCGTGCCCCGGACGCGCTCTCCAAACACACTCCGGATGCGCTGCATGACGGCGAGCAGTCGAACGCGTCATGCGCCTGCAGTCTAAGATTGCTGCTGCGACCGGCTCCATTCCTCGACACGGCGGGCGCTCTCCTCGTCGGAGAGATCTTCCACGCGCGTCATGATCGACCAGCGCACGCCGACCGGGTCGAGGATGCTGGCGTAACGATCCCCGCTCACGAAATTCGCCGCCGGCTCGCGCACCGTGGCGCCGGCCTCAACCGCAAGCGCCAGCGTCCGGTCCACATCGGGCACGTAGATGCTCAGGGAATAGCAGGCTTGTCCGTCGCCGGGCGGCAAAACGAGCTTGTAGGCGGGATTGGCCGCCCCCAGCTGCAGGAAGCCGTCGCCAAAATCGAGATCCGCGTGCACGATCATGCTGGCGCCATTTACTTCAAATTCGGTCACTCCCTTGGCCCTGGCGCCGAAGACCCGCTCATAGAAGGCAATGGCGGCAGCCGGGTCGCCAACCGCCAGGAACGGCGTCAGCGCGGTCGCGCCATGCGGCTTGCCGTTGGTCGTGTATTGGCCCGTCGCGCCGGCCGATTGATTGAAATGATTCATCGTCATCTCCTCCGTTCGTCTTGATCGTGCTTAGCCTGCGCGGCCGCCCCCCAATTGCGCACCGGCTGCGCATCTGCTACGCTTCGATTATAGACATGCTGTCCGGCTGCGTCTTGTAAAAAGGCGACGGCGCGCAAAATCAAGCGAGCAGGAGGGACTATCGGCCAATGAAGGAAAAGCAGAGCAATTCAACGCGCGGCATCGTCCACGCGGACGCCGGGCGCGACAAGTTCTCGCTCGCTCGCTTCGAGCCAGGGCCGGGACTGGAGCCATTCGTCGAGCACTACTGGGCGCTGGGCTATGACGTGCCGCCCGATACGCCGTATACGCAGACGGTGCTGTCCTATCCGAATGTGCACCTCGCCTTCGAGCAGGACGAGCACGGCCGACGCGGGCTCGTCTACGGCGTCCCGCAGCGGCCGTTCGTGCGCGAGCTGCGCGGCGCCGGTCACGTGCTGGGCGTCAAGTTCCGCGCGGGCGGCTTCTATCCCTTCTGGCGACAGGACGTCGCCCGGCTGACCGGAGCGACGGCGCCGGCAAGCGTCGTGTTCGGCACGGAGGCCGCTGCATGGGCAGACGCGGTGCTGGATGCGGACGGCGATGCGGCGCGGGCCGAGACGGCCGAGCGCCTGCTCGGCGCGAAGCTGCCGCAGCGCGATTCCCGTGCCGAGCTCGCAGAGCGGATCGTCCAAGAGACGATGCGCGACCCGCATATGCTGGGCGTGGAGCAGCTATCCGCGCGCTACGGGCTCTCGATTCGTCAGCTGCAGCGGCTATTCCGCAGGACGGTCGGCGTGACGCCGAAGTGGGTGATCAAGCGCTTTCGCCTGCAGGAGGCAGCGCTGCAGCTCGAGCGCGGCGAGGCCGGGCATTGGGCGGAGCTGGCGCTGCAGCTCGGCTATTACGACCAGGCCCATTTCATCAAGGACTTCAAGTCCGTGCTCGGCGTCTCGCCGGCCGCCTATCGGCGCGAAGCCGCCGCCCCGCCTTCGCCCGGCAACGAACGGTCGTAATCGCTCGCCTGCGTGCCGCTCCGCGCTGCTACGTGCTGCTGCCTGCCGCTCCGTGCTGCTACGTGCTGCTGCGGCGGTCAGCAATCTGACGGGTGCTGCTACGACAGTCTGCGATTCGTCGCCCCCCTTCCGGGCGGATTGGCCCGCGCGAACCATGATCGCGCGGGCTCAGCATGATTGCCTATCGCAGATGCATATAGCGTTCTGCCTCGTCCCACGGCACCGAGTAGCCGCTCCCCTTGGCGCAGAAGATCGAGGAGGAGGTGTAGAGCGGATCGGCCTCCTTGCGGTAGCTCCGGCGCGCGATGACCGCCTCGGCGTTGTGGCAGGGCGCATAGCCGGCGAGGCGAAGCTGCAGGGCGCCCTTGCCGCCGGTGTGCGCCGCCAGCTCGGCGCCGTAGTCCATGAAGGTCGCCACCGGGGCCGTCCCCCGGACGATGGCATGCCCCGCGCTCGTCTCCGGTGGCTCGAAGCACCCCGCCGCACGCTGGATGTCGGAGAGCACCTTGCCCAGATGGTCCAGCTCGACACGCAGCTTGAAGGCGTAGACCGGCTCCAGCAGCACGTTGTCCGCTTGCTCCAGTCCCTGGCGCAGCGCGCGGAACGTCGCCTCGCGGAAGTCGCCGCCGTGCGTGTGCTCGTGATGCGCGGCACCGCGCAGCAGCGTCACCCGCACGTCGGTCAGCGGCATGCCCGTCAGCAGGCCGTGGTGGT
This sequence comes from Paenibacillus sabuli, assembly GCF_014705605.1. Classification (GTDB taxonomy): domain Bacteria; phylum Bacillota; class Bacilli; order Paenibacillales; family Paenibacillaceae; genus Paenibacillus_D; species Paenibacillus_D sabuli. Next base: position 142,646 of record NZ_JACXIZ010000026.1, on the reverse strand, counting down.
CGCGCTCCCGCAGATGCGCCTCCACGAGCCGCTGATGCGCTGCGCTCAGCTCGTGCACGTGGCAGTCGCTGCGGAAGGTCAGACCGCTGCCGCGCGCGCCCGGCTCCAGCCGCAAGTGGACCTCGGCATAGTGACGCAGCGGCTCGAAGTGGCCGTAGCCGATCACCGCTCCCCCGATCGTCTCCTTGTAGAGGATCGCCGGCTCCTCGAACGTCACTTCGTAGCCGAAGCGCTCCCGCACGAGCGGCTGCAGCACCTCCAGCTGGATCGTCCCCATCACATGGATGTGCAGCTCCTGCAGCGACTCCTCCCACACGACATTCAGCGACGGGTCCTCCGCCTCCAGGAGGCGAAACGCCGCCAGCACGTCCTTGGCCGGCAGCGCCGAATCGTAGGCGACGCGCGAGGTCAGAGCCGGTGTCAGCTCGTAATCCGGGCGGTCCGCACAGCTGCCGAGCCCGAGCCCGGCCGGAGCGGCCGAGAGGCCGACGACAGCGACCAGCTCGCCCGCGACCGCCTGCTCCACCGGCTGCAGCCGGGTGCCGTGCGCGCGCAGCAGGCGCGTCGCTTTTTCCCGCATGAGCGCTGCTGCGCCGTCATCGCCGGACATCTCGGATGGACCAGACATATGGGATGGACCCGACGTCTCTGTCATGCGCGGATAGACCAGCTCGTCGCGCACCTTGAGCGTGCCGCTCAGCAGCTTGAGATACGTCAGCCGCGTGCCGGCCGCATCGTGACGGATCTTGTAGACCCGTGCGCCGAAGGGGGACTGCGCATCGTAGCGGCGCGCCGCCAGCAGGTGGAGCTGCGCCAGGAAGGCCGTCACCCCGATATCCTGCAGCGCGGAGCCGCTCGCGCACGGGAACAGGCGGCCGTCCGCCACGCGCTCGCGCAGCGCCTGCAGCCAATAGACGGAGCTGCGCTCGCCCTCAAGGTAGGCCTCCAGCAGCGTCTCGTCCCGCTCGGCGAGCTGCTCCAGCAGCGCTTCTCCGAACTGCGGAACGCCGGCGTCCTGCTCGGCAGCGGGTATGCCGAGTTGCCCGTCGATGCGCACCACGCCGTCCGATAGCTGCGTGCGGATCTCCTCCAGCACGGCCTCCGCCTCGGCGCCGACGCGGTCGATTTTGTTGATGAACAGCAGGGTCGGCACCTCGTGCTTGCGCAGCAGCTGCCACACCGTCTCCGTGTGTCCCTGCACGCCCTCCACGGCGCTGACGATCACGATCGCACAGTCCATCACACGCACCGCCCGCTCCATCTCCGGCGAGAAGTCGACGTGCCCCGGCGTGTCGATCAGATCGTAGATCGTATCGCGATAGGTCATCGCCGCCTGATCGGCGAAGACGGTGATCCCGCGGGCGCGCTCGATCTCGTGACTGTCGAGATGCGCGTCCTTGTGGTCGACCCGGCCCCGCTCGCGGATGCTTCGGGTATGATAGAGGAGCTGCTCGGCAAAGGTCGTCTTGCCCGCATCGACATGCGCAAACAGCCCGATGGTCATTCGATTCATAGTGGCTCCCTTTTATTTTTGGAACCAGTATAGCACAGTTGCGCCGCTCGGGAGCGGCGTACTTCTATGCCCTGCGTCGAGGGTTCTCCCACTCAATAGCGTTACTTTCTAACTCTATTGCTGCGGTTATGGAAAGCTCGCGCATCTGCTCCACTCCAGCGTCTGCTCCACTCTGGCGTCGAGTCTGCTCCGGCGTCGATTTCGCTCCGCTGTCACGTACGGTCGGGCGTCAGATACGTTCGGACAGCCGGCGCATCGTAATGCGCAAATTGGTGAAGCAAGCCCTCGGGCGTCGTGTCGGCCAGCAGCATCGCGCGATGCTGCTCCTGCATGAAGCCCTCGCCGGCCATATGCCCGAACATTGCAACCAGACCGTCATAATATCCGTTGATGTTCAATAGGCCGCATGGCTTGCGGTGCAAGCCGAGCTGGGCCCAGGTGAATATTTCGAAGTATTCCTCCATCGTCCCGGGCCCGCCCGGCATGGCGATAAAACCGTCCGCCAGCTCCGCCATCTTGGCCTTGCGCTCATGCATCGAGTCGACGACGATCAACTCGGTCAATCCCCGGTGCGCGATCTCCTTGCTCTGCAAGAACCCCGGCAATACGCCGATTACCTCGCCGCCCTGCTCCAGCAGCGCATCCGCCACCGCCCCCATCAAGCCGACGCACGAGCCGCCGTAGACGAGACCGATGCCGCGCGCCGCCAGCGCGCGGCCCAGCGCCTGCGCGCCCTCCTTGTAAACCGGCGAAGCGCCCTCGCGCGAGCCGCAAAATACCGCTATTGTTTTCATGGCTATGCACTCTCCCTTACTCCCATCGTAGCACGTTCGGGCCGTCCGGCTCCACCCTTTCCTGCATGCGGAAGCGGGCCCGGCGCCCTAGTTTTCCGGAGGCGATCCGAGCTTGTCGGCGGCGATCAGCCAGACCAGCAGCGGCAGGAAAATGATCGCATTCACCGGAATATAGCCCCAGCCAGCAGCCCAAAGGCATGCAGAATCAGCATTTTTTTCTCTCGGGCGAAGGCGACACGCTCTTCGAGGCGGCACGGATGATTCGCGCCAGGTCGGATCGCAAGCTGCTGTGGGGACATACGACGGTCGTGCTGCTCAATCGGAAGCTCGCCGAGCAAGGGGTGAGCCGGCATATCGAATCACTGCGCCGCCTGCGGCGATACGACCGCCCTGACCGACAAGGTGACCCTGATCGACGTCTATAGCGGGCTCATCAATCGTTACCACGACTTGAGTCTCCCGGCCATTCGCATCGTACCCGACAAAAACTCCAGAGCCGACGTCAAGCTCAATCAAGATAATCGCATTCGCAGCGATAGGCGGCGCAATTTGCACAGACCAATCTTGTCTGGTCTGCGGAATCTGCGCTCATACGAAGCTCACACGAACCAGTAAAGAATTCTAATGGACATGGGAGCCGCTTAGCGCCATTTTTTGGCTCCCTTCACCGTGTAACGGTCATGCGCGACGCTTAGCGGGTGAAACCGGCCCCTTCGTGACACCAAATGACCGCTAAGCGGCGCTGGTGGCCGTTAGAATCGCGCATTCGTCCATATGATGCGCTAAGCGTTGCTGGTGGCCGTTAGAGCTGCCGCCCGTGAACGGAGGCAGTCCTGCGCGCCTGCTATCTCCTATCGCCGATGCATGATGGAAAAAGCGCAGCGCAAAAAATCAGGGCGCCCTGATTGCGCCCTGATTTTTCGCGGCCTGCACCTGTGCGGCCTTCCTCAGCCTTTAGGCGAGTCCATTTTGACATTTTTGGCGGCTTGCTGCTCGCGGATGCTGTGCAGCCCCTGGATGACGAGCTCCGCAGGATCGCGGTTCAGCAAGTGATGCGTCATCATGACGTGCAGCGGCACCGCGCAGACATTGTTGCCATCCTTGATGCCCGGAAAGCCTGCCTCGAACACCGGCCCTTGCTTGGGCACGATGCCCAGACCCGCGCGCACCTGCTCGGGCGCGAACTCCTCGCGTACTGCAGCGATACAATGCGGCACGATCGTCTTATCGATCAGCGCCTTCGTCTCCTCTTCGCCGGCAGGCGGCTTGGGAAGCGGCCTGGCCTCTCCCTGATCCATCAGGTCAAAGTAAAACGACGCCATCCACTGTGCCGGATCCTTGCCCGACTGGAAGTGCGCGACCAGCTCCTGCAGGAAAAACCCGCAGGCGCACACCCGCTGCTCCTCGTCCTTCACCTGGAATACAAACACTGGGCCGAACCGTTCCTGGTTCAGCACCTTCCCTGCGACTTCGGGGAAAAATTGCCGAAGCGCCGTTATTCCGTTTTGATAAACGGCTTTGAGCAAAGCCGTCGTTTTTTCGCGATTCGCTTCCTTCTGCTGATCAGCGCCGGAAACGGATGCGTCTTTTTCATTCGATTTATCGGACATGTCTGCATCCCCCGTTTCCATCATATCATTTTCGGATGGGGACGCTCCACCCGCGTGCGCAAATTTTTCCTCTCCTGCATCGCGAAATTTGTCGTATAATGGAGACGAATAGCATATTTTGCTAATTAATCCGGATTGCGAGCCTTTGCAATCCACAGACATTGGGGGAGATGGATATAATGAAGCAGTACAAAACAACCGCGGCAGCGCTGCTCGCCGCTGTCTTGATCGGCACGGCGCCTGCGACGACGGTCGTGGCCAGCGCGAAGGGTGACGCAGCCTCGATCCAGGTGCTGGCCGACGCAGGAGGCGACGCGCTCCCACTCCAGAGGCTGGCTGACGCGAAGGGCGACGCAGCCTCGATCCAGGTGCTGGCCGACGCGGCCGGCAGCGATGTCGCTGCGCGCAAGGCGGAGATCGCCGCCCGCTTCCGCGAACTGGACCGCTCGGCGCAGGCCGGCTACGCCGCTGCGCCGAGCACAGACGCGCCCTATGCCGCGGGCAAGCTGGACGCCGCGTATTTGCAGAATGGTCTGGCGGCGCTGAACTTCGCGCGCAGCCTGGCAGGGCTGCCGGAGGTCGGGCTGCTGGACGAATATGTGGCCTACGCCCAGCAGGGCACCGTGCTGATGGCAGCCTCCGGTTACGGTCATACGCCGGCCAGACCCGAGGGCATGTCGGAGGATTTTTACGACGCGGCGTACAAGGGGACGAGCCAGGGCAATATTGCCTACGGCTATCCCAATCTGTACGAAGCGATCCTCCGCGGATGGATGGCCGACGAGGATGCGCGTAATATCGACCGACTGGGGCATCGGCGCTGGGCTCTCAATCCTAGTATGGGCGCGACCGGGCTCGGCCAGACGGACAACCTGTTCGCGATGTACGCCTTTGACACCTCTGCCGCGGAGCCGGCCTATGAGGCGATCGCCTATCCCGCCGGGGCGGCCTTTCCGAGCGAGATCTTTGACGGCGACTATCCATGGAGCATCACGCTCAATCCCGCGCTGTACGCCGCGCCGGACGCGAGCGCCGTCACGGTCACGCTGAGCGGCGAGGCCGAGCGCTGGACATTCTCGCAGGCGGATACGTCCTTTGCCTCGGACTACTTCCATATCGATACCGACGGGTACGGGGTGCGCAATGCAATCGTCTTCCGTCCGCACGGCGTCGCGCGCTACGAGGGCGCGTATACGGTCACGGTGAACGGGCTGGCCACCGCCGACGGGCGGCCCGCCACGCTGCGCTACACGACGACGTTCTTCAGTGCCGAAGACGCACCGGACAGGCCAGGGGAGAGCGATGCCCCCAAGGATGAGCGGCCCTCGCCATGGGCGCGGGCCGAGGTGGAACGCGCTGCCGCGCTCGAGCTGCTGCCGAGCGGACTGGACGGGGAGTATACCCGCGCCATTACACGAGCGGAATTCAGCAGACTGGCGGTCACGCTATACGAGCGGGTCCAAGGCGCGATCGTGCCCGCGGCGCCGTTCTCGGATACGTCCGATCCGGACGTCCGCAAGATGGCTGCGCTCGGTATCGTGAACGGGACCGGCGACGGCCGCTTCCAGCCGGACGGCCGGCTGACGCGGGAGCAAGCGGCCAAAATCCTCGACTTGCTGCTCGAAGCGCTGGATGAGCCGGCAAGCTCCGCAGCGCTCGATTACGCAGATCGCGGCCAAATCGCCGACTGGGCAGCCGCGCATGTCGCCTCGGTCAGCGCCAAAGCAATCATGGGCGGCGTAAGCGCCAATCGCTTCGACCCCAAAGGCACCTACACGCGCGAGCAAAGCATCGCCACGATGGTCCGCATCTGGGATCGGCTCGGCCTGTAGCAAAGACCAGGCCGTGACGCGCCAGAAAGCGAATCGCTCCTAAAAGGCGCCGGTCACACGTGGAACATGTGACCGGCGCCTTCTAGCGCGCATCGAAGAAGGCGGGGCCGCAACATCGCTTATGCCTCTGCCTCGCCGCTGCGGCCGCTATACAAGCCGCCGCCGGTGGACCCCGGCGCCCCGTTGCCGCCAGGGTGTGCCGGCCTGGCCGTCTCGCCCGGCTCGCTGACCGCTCCGGTACCGCCGACCGCGTCGGCCGGAGACGCGACATGCCGCAGGCCCTGCATCAGGCCCTGATAATATTGCCCCAGCCCGACCACATCCGCGCCGACGCTGATGAAGCGGTACCCCTCCCCGACCAGCGTCGCGAAGTTGTCCACACTGCCGACCGTGCCCGCGAACTTGCCATGACGCGCCGCCAGCTCGCCGATCCGGCGGCGCGTCTCCAGCAGGAGCGGATGATCCATCTGGCCGGGACAGCCGATCGACTGGCTGAAGTCGCCCGGGCCGAAAAAGACGATGTCGATGCCCGGCATCGATACGATCGCTTCCAGCTCTTCCAGCGGCTCCACATCCTCGATCTGTATGATCGTGAAGCGCTCTTCATTGGCCTGACGCATATAGTCGTCTAGCCCTACCATGCAGTAGGCGCCGTCCGCATTGCCGCCGTCCACGGGCCGCAGCCCGAGCGGATGGAACTTGGTGTGCCGCACCACCTCGGCCGCATCGGCCGCGCTCATGACATGCGGCACCATGATGCCGGCGGCGTCCAGCTCGAGCGGCCTCACATAATCGCTGTAGCCGCCGCGCGCCACGCGCACGATCGTATCGGTCTGGTGCACCTTCGCCGCCAGTATCGTGCGCTCGATCGCCGACCAGTCGTTGGCGACATGCTCCATGTCAGTCCACACACAGTCGAAGCCGCTGAGGGCCGCGATTTCCGCAGCTCGCGAATCGGCCAGATTCAATTTCGTACAGACGACAGTCTCGCCTCTGCGCAGCAACTCCAGCACCCGACTCTTGCGCATTGCATAGCTCATCCTCGCTCATCATCCTTTCGGCTAGTCATCGGCTTGTCACTTGTAACTCATCCAGGCGGACCACGCGTCCGTCCTGCTCGCGGCTCTGCAGCCCCGCAATCACCATCGTCACCAGCTCGCGCGTCTCATCGTGCGGGAACGGCCGCCGGCCGGTGCGCAGATAGTCCACGAATGCCGCGAGCTGCGCCTTGAAGGCGTAGAAGGTATCCTGGAACGGCACATGCACGGCGGCGTCCGTGCCGCATAGCTGCAGATGGCCAAAGGCGCCTGCCATGTCCGTCACCGTCGCAATCACGATATCCGCGCCGCCGTCGTGCGTGAGATGGACGATGTCGCGTCCGGGAGCGCCGGTATTGCGCACCGTGCGGAAGCCGCTGCCGAGGATCGGGTACAGCCCCTCCAATGCGTGAATGCCGTAGCGCTTCCACGACTTCGCCATCGTCATCGTGGCGAAGCGGAGCGCGCCCAGGCTGCTCGTCGACAGGCGATACGGCAGGAATTCCTTGGCGTACCGCATGCAGCTGCTCGACAGGATCGGGCGGCCGTCTGCCAGCCATGACTCGAACTGGCGCAGATCAGCCGCGTTGTCGGCGAGCGGCTTGTCCACGAAGACCGGGACCCCCGCCTCCACGAACGGGCGGCAGCGCGCGACATGCTCGCTCCCGATATCGGTCGCGATCAGCACCGCATCGACGTGGCCGATGACGTCCTCGGGCGCCTGCACGACGTGCGGGATCCGCGCCGCCCGGGACACGCGGATCGCGTCCTCCGGCTCGTCCGTCCAGATATGCGTCACTCGCGCGCCCGGGATGCCGAATGCGTCCGCGGGCTCTTTGGCCAGGTATTGCACGATGCCCGGATACGGGCAGCGCGCCATCGCCTCCGGCTCGTAGCCGTTGAAGATCGCGCTCCACGAATACGGATGCCCGTTGCCCTCCACCATGCCCAGCATCGCCAGCCGAATGTCGGGGCGGTTTACCAATGGACCCGTCATGCTGCCTCACCTCTTTTTTTGAATAATGTCCGGCTACCTTGCATCAAGGTTTCACTATGTAAAACAATAATTTCATAATATGAGATCAATATAGCATCAGATGATGGGCTTGTAAACCGTCCGCACCGCAAGAAGCAGGTTGCATCGCAGCCCGGTCGCGTGCCTGAGCGCAGAAAAACCCGGTTGCGGATGGATGGAACCCTTCTTTTTTTGCTATACTGTCGATATGAAAAACATAGCGAGCAACGGAGCGAACAACGGGCCGAATCGGCTCACGAAAAAGGGAAAAGAGACGCGCGCGCGCATCGTCGCCGCAGCGGCCGAGCTGATGTTCGGCAATGGGGTGGCCGGCACATCCGTGGAAGACGTCCAGCGCAAGGCGAGCGTAAGCGCCTCGCAGCTCTACCACTACTTCAGCGAGAAGCGGGCGCTCATCGCTGCTGTCGTGGCCTACCAGACCGAGCAAGTGCTGGGCGCGCAGGAGCCGCTCTTCGGCCGTCTGGACACACTGGAGGGCCTGCAAGCGTGGCGCGATGCGATCGTACAGCTCCAGCTCGAGCGGCAATGCCAGGGCGGCTGCCCGATCGGCTCCCTCGCCAGCGAGCTCTCGGAGACCGATGCCGCGGTTCGCGCCGAGCTGGCCGAGGCATTCGGCCGCTGGGAGCACGCGATCGCCGCCGGACTGCGGGCCATGGCGGCCCGCGGCGAGCTGCGGCCCGGCGCCAATCCCGACCGGCTGGCGCTGGCGCTGCTGGCCGCGCTGCAGGGCGGCCTGCTGCTGACGCAGGTGCGCAGAGACACGGAAGCGCTCGCCGCCGGGCTCGATGTGATTTTGGCGCATATCCGCGCACAGCTCGCTTGATCCGGCTGTGCGTTTTTTTGTGCCGCTTACCACTGCCGATACGGGTCCGCATGATGTGTGCGCTCGCCGTTGCCGACATGCGGCCAAAATGGAGTTGACACTCCAAAATTTCACAGGTATGCTTGTACCATAAAAATGGAGTGTTTAATCCAAAAGTAGAGAGGAAGATACATATGTCCTTGCAATCCGCCCTGCATCAAACGAAGCAGGCGTTCCTGGCCAATACCCCGGCCGACGTCCATCGCGAGCTATTCCGCTCGATCCGCGAGCAGGAGCAGTCCGGCGTATCATTCGGACTGGAAGAAGGCGCCAAGGCGAAGGACTTTACCCTGCACGATGCGCTCGGCGCACCGGTCAATCTTAATGAGCAGCTGGCGCAAGGCCCGGTCGTGCTGACCTTCTATCGTGGCGGCTGGTGCCCATTCTGCAGCACGCAATTGCGCGCGTATCAAAAAGCGCTGCCCGAAATCGAAGCGCTCGGCGCCAAGCTGATCGCGGTCAGTCCGCAGAGCCCGGACAACACCTTGTCCCAGCAAGAGAAGGAGGGGCTCCGCTTCCGGGTGCTCAGCGATACGCATGGCCTGGTCGCGGCCAAGTACAATCTGCTGTACGAGGTGCCGGACTATATTCAGTCGATCATGTCGCAGCAATTCGGCATGAGCCTGGCCGAGTACAACGCGACGACCCGCTGGATCCTGCCGGTCCCGGCGACCTTCATGATCGACGAAACCGGCATCGTCCGCAGCCGCTACGTCAACCCGGACTTCATGTCCCGTCCGGACCCGCTGGAGATACTCAGCGAGCTGCGCAAGCTGTGAGCGCTGCAAAGACCTCGGATACAGCTGAAATGCCCGCTAAGCGCCTGTCAATCCTCAGGCCAGACGTAGCCGTCCGCAAACGTCAGCACCCACTCGAAGCCGAGCTCGGTCGCCGACTCGGCATCCAGCCCCAGCTCGGGGGCATCCTTGGCATAGTCGAGCGTATAGCTGACCGTATATCGCGCGCGTCCGTCATACGCGGGTGTGTCCGTATCGGAAGCGGCCTCCCGATCGCTTATGAATTGCTCCAGCGTCACAGACGGATCGATCTCCCCCGCCGCAAGAGCCAAATTGTACTGTTGCTCAAGCCCCGCGCTCCGCGCCGATTGCGAGGTGGCCTGCGCTGTTAGATCGACTTCGTCGTAGACCGCTCCGTCTCTGGTGATGCGCAGCAGCACCTTCTCCAGCTCGGTGCCCGGTATCGCCGGCTCTTGGAGCTGAAAGGCCACGTCCGCTGTGAGCCGTTCGCCCGAGATGCTCGTCCCCGTGCTCGCCTCTTGCACGCGACGAGCGTACAGCTCGTCGTAGAGCGGCAGTTGCAGCGAGGCGGCATTCATCTGTCGCTGACCATCCGCATTCCGCTCCCAGACGCGCAGCTCGTAATTGTGCGCTACAGACAGCTCCAGCTCGGCTCCGTAGCGCATCCCTCCCAGCGGCTCGAGCACGGCTTCCATGGGCGCCGTCATCTCCTCGTGCGCGAGCGTGAGCACGATCTCCGCCGAGGCGGACACCTCCTGGAGCTCGACCTCCAGTCCGATCTGCGCCGACTTCTGCGCGATATCGACCGCGCTCCAGGTGTAATCGAGTGCTTCCACCTTCTCGTCCCTGGCCGTCAGCTCCTGACGCACTCCGTTGAGAATAGCGGACTCGAGCTGCTGGACTTGCTGCTGCAGGTTTCGGATTTCCGCATCCTGCTCGGCATGGCCATTTCGGACAGCACCGTGGAGCGAATAGCCGACGTACACGACTGCCAGCAAATTTGCCGCCAGCAGCACTAAAATTGCTTTTGACTTGTCCAATTGAACCTCCTTGGTCCTCTCCAGCCTCATACCCGGGTTATCAGCGACTCTTCACCAGCAGCCGCACCGCTTCCTGCACCATGGCTGCAGCGTCCTTGCGGCCTTCAGCCTGCTCGGCCGTCAGACAATGCTGCAGATTTTCCGCTACAATGTGGGCGATCGCTTTGTCGGAGGCGTTGCGCACGGCCGAGAGCTGCGCTACGACCTCCTTGCAGGGCTTGCCTTCCTCCATGAGCCGCAGCACACCACGGATCTGTCCCTCGACACGGCGCAGTCGCGTCTTCATCGCATCCGTATAATTATAGTCCATGTTCGACACTCCTCGCCACCTGGGCAGTTAAATAAACAGGTTGACCTTGCCGTTCGAGGCATCCCCCAGATAGGCCGCCACGCCGGCATATTCCAGGCCGTCAACCAGTTCTTCCTCCTGCAGCCCGAGCAGATCCATCGTCATCGTGCAGGCGACGAGCCTGACCCCTTGCTCCCGCGCCAGCTCGATCAGCTGCGGCAGCGTCAGGGCATTGTGTTTTTTCATGACATGCTTGATCATTTTCGGGCCGAGTCCGCCGAAGTTCATTTTGGACAAGCCCAGCCTGTCGGCCCCGCGCGGCATCATCCAGCCGAAGGCCTTTTCGAGCAGCCCCTTATTCGTTTTGACCAGCTCGTCCTTGCGCAGCGTATTGAGTCCCCAAAAGGTGAAAAAGATCGTCACCTCATGGTCATAGGCTGCCGCGCCGTTGGCTATAATAAACGCTGCGATCGCTTTGTCCAGCTCACCGCTGAACAACACAATTGTTGACTTGTCCGCCATATTGGGAAGCCTCCTTCATTTATCGTGGACAGCGCAGCGATTGGGGCCGATCTCCATCTCGCGCTGCTGTTCCTCATCGGGCGTCATGCGGCCCATATTCGTCTGTCTGATCGCTTGATACGCATTCGGCTGCGGCGGCAAGTCATGGGCCACTGTGCGGCGAAATGCCGCTTCCTCGCCGATGTTGAGACCCGGATTGCTGCGATAGAGCTCCGACAGCGTCGCCATGACCCTGCCTCCCTCGCCAAGCTCCGTCGTGCTGCCGAAGTGGGCCGGCAGCACAATCAGCTCCTGCGGGAGCGCCTGGTAGCGCTTGTAGAGCGTCTCGCGCAGATCGGACACCCAATCCTCGGCCTTGCCGGCCAGGTCGGGGCGGCCGATCGAGGCGATAAACAGGATATCCCCCGTCAGCAGATAGCGCCCGCCCACGAGCAGCGAGGTGCTCCCGATCGTATGGCCCGGCGAGTAGATCGGCTGAATCCGGATCGTCGTGCTGCCGACTGTGATCCATTGCCCGTCCTCCAGACGCTCATAGTCAAAGGTCACCTCATCCGCATCCTTGGGCGGCAGCCAATACTGCGCACCGCTCTGCTCCGCAAGCTTGCGCCCGCCGGATATATGATCGGCGTGCAGATGCGTATCGAGCGTGTGCTTGATCCGCGCGCCATGCGCCTGGGCAAAGTTCGCGTATACGTCCGTCAGCCGCAGCGCGTCGACCACGGCGGCCTCGCCGCCCGAGATGACCATGTACGACAAGCAGCCCTTGCCGAGACGGATGAACTGATACAGCGCTCCGCCACCCCCCAGATCGCCGATCTTCACCGGCTCCAGATGCTCGCTCCATGCCTTCATGCCGCCCTCCAGGTAATGCACATCCATCCGTCCCGCCTGCACGAGCTGCTCGGCTACGAATTGCGAGGAGCCTTCCTTGGCGCAGACGACGAGCAGCTTCCGATCATCCGGGATGCGGCCCAGCGCTTCCTCGACGCCGTCCAGCAGGTTGAAATACGGAATGTTGATCGATTCGACGCCTTCGCCCTCCACTTTCCACTCCGCAAACGCGTCTTCATTGCGGACATCGAGGATTAACAGCTTCTCGTTGGCCAGCACCATGCGCGCCAGCTCCCCGGCTGTCATGCGAGGCGGGCTCGTTCCGTTTTCCACGTTTGAATTCCCCTTTCGTCTGCGTTTCGTATGCGTGCTATTATTCCGGTTATTGCGATTCCGTCGGTCCGTCCCACCCCATCATGCCCTCGGTCACATTCAGGACCTCCCGAAAACCTTGCGCCGCCAGCCATTGGCAGGCCAGATCGCTGCGTGTGCCGGAGCGGCAGATGACATAAAGGGTACGATCGGTGTCCAGCTCTGCACGGCGCTCCTCCAGCTCTCCCAGTGGAATCGATACCGCCCCGGGTATGCGTGCGAATGCATATTCCGCCGGCTCCCGAACGTCGAGCACCTGCGGCGCTTCGCCTGCCGCCAACCGCTTTTGCAGGGTCGCAGCGCTCGCCGTCTGCGGATGCTTCGCCTCGTCCTTCATCTCCTTCGGGCTAGCCTTCCGTATATAGTGCCGTAGCACGCCGCCTGCTTCAATCGTTCCCAGATACTGATGGCCGGTATTGCGGGCCCAGCCCTGCATATCCGCGAGCGAGCCGCGATCCGTGGCCTGGACCTCGATGACGTGTCCGCCCTCCAGTTGCTCCATCGCCTTCTTCGTCCGTACGATCGGCATCGGGCAAGCGAGTCCCTTGCAATCCAACGTCTGATTGGCCTTAATCTCCGCCATTGTGAAAACCTCCTTTTACTTATACCCCTATGGGTATACTATAACGTCAGATTTGTTTTGTCAACAAAAAGCAGTTCCTCAAATCTGTCAAATTCCCTTGCTCATCCGCATCCACTAGAAGTACCCGTTTACCTTCCTTTACCAAACCAATTCCCAAATTCACAGCCGTTGTCGGTTTGCCTACACCGCCCTTTTGATTTGCTAGGACGATCTCATTTCCTCCCTTAAACGTAAAAAAGCCGACTGCGCTGAGTTTCAGGGCAATCGGCTTTTAACCGTCCGAGTCAGCCAGTACGGCAACCGGGACGAATGCGGATACGGGTTTCGTTCGCCGTTTTGTTCGGGGTTTCGGTTGCGTGGTGCGGTACTTTTTAAGCCAGTATTTTAGTTGATGGATCGTCACACCTTCTTTAGCGGAACCTCACAACCAAGATCCAGCACGACCAAAACCTCAATTGTTTCCTTCAGAACCTTATTTTTGAAATCGTGGCCTTCCTTCGTAAAAGTCGTAAACGGCGCAAAGTGCCTGAAACAAAGGATTTCTAGGTATCTTTGCGTTGCATTCCTATTACTACCTCCACATGGCTCGTCTGGGGGAACATATCGACCGGCTGCACCGAGGCGATGCGGTAGCCGCCGTCCAGCAGCTCCTTGCAGTCCTTGGCTAGCGTGGACGGGTTGCACGAGACGTAGACGAAGCGGCGCGGCCGCGTCTGCAGCACCGCCTCCAGGAAACGCGCGTCCAGGCCGGTGCGCGGCGGATCGGCGACGATGACGTCCGGCCGCACGCCTTCGCGCGTCCAGCGCGGCAGCAGCTCCTCGGCGGCCCCGACGTGGAAGCTGGCACTGGTCAGCCCATTGCCCGCCGCCGCGGCCTGCGCATCGCGCACGGCCTCGGGGATCGTCTCGATGCCGCGCACCTCTCTCGCATGCGGAGCCAGCCACAGCGCGATCGTGCCGGTGCCGCTGTATGCGTCGACGACGAGCTCATGGCCGATCAGCCCCGCCGCGGCGCGCACCTCTTCATAGAGTCGCACGGTCTGCTGCGGATTGAGCTGAAAGAAGGCGCGCGGCGACAGCGTGAACGACAGCTCGCCCAGCGACTCGCGCATCGTCTCCGCCCCCCACAGCGTCACCGTGCGCTCGCCGAACACGAGCGGCGTCGACCGCGGCTGCACGTTGAGCGCGATGCCGACAGCCTGTGGCAGCGCCTCGCGCAGCCGCCGCACGAGCGCCTCGCGCTGCGGCAGCCGCTCTCCGGAGGCGACCAGCGTCACTTGCAGCTCGTCCGAGCGCAGGCCGTGGCGCACGACGACCGTCTTGACGACGTCCTGGCCGGTTCGTGCGCCGCGCTCCCCTTGAACCGGTATGCGCAGCTGCTGCAGTACGTCCTTGATCCGCGCCGCCGCCGCATTGACCTGCGGATGCTGGATCGGGCAATCGCCAATGTCGACCACGGCATGGCTGCCGGTCTCGTACAGACCCGCGAGCAGCGTACCGCCCTGCCGCTCGAGCTGCAGTTGCGCTTTGTTGCGATAGTCCCACGGCTGCGCCATGCCGAGCGTCGGCCGCACCGGCAGCTCATCCAGCCCGGTATAGCGGCGCAGCGCTTCGCGCACCAGCTCGGTCTTCGCCTCCAGTTGCCCTTCGTAGGACAGGTGCTGCAGTTGGCAGCCGCCGCATGTCCCGTACACCGGGCACGGCGGCTCCGCGCGCTGCGACGAGCGCTTCTCGATCTCGTCCAGCTCGGCCTTGATATAAGTCGGCCGTACCTCGCTGACGCTCGCCCGCACGACCTCGCCCGTCAGCGCCCCGCCGACGAAGACTGCCTTGCGCCGATAATAGCCGACGCCCTCGCCGTTGATGCCGAGCCGCTTGATCGTGACGACGATGCGTTCGCCCGGCCGTACCTCCTCGGCGCTGGCATGCGCGTTCGGCGCACCGCCGCGCGCAGACGGCCCGCTGGCCGGACGCCGGCTGGCCGCGCGATGGCCTGATCCACGCTGATCGGACAGATCACCGGCTGCACGAGGGCTGGCCGAGCGGGGGCCAGACTCGCGATCAGACGTCCGGCCGCCATCCGAGCGGCGGCCGGGCGCACGGTGGCCGGCCCTGTCCTTGCCGTTAGCGCCATTGTCCCTATCGCGGCCTCCGCCCTGCGCCCGGATATCCCTGGCTTCGGGACGGCTGTGGGGCGTCGTCTTGGCACGCTCGCCTGCCGGGCGGCCCTGCCTCGACATGCTAGCGTTGGGTCGAGCCTGCCGGGGTGCGCCTCCGTCTGGTCTGCCCTGCCGCGATGAGACTGCGCCGGATTGCCGGGCCTGCGGCTGGGTCGATGGTCGCGCCTTAGACTCCGGCCGTTGCCGCTGCTGCGCTTGATTGTCATGGCGCCGATGCTGCTTGCGCGGATGGTCTGTCATGAGTACACCTCAGTATGATAGTAGTCGAATGTGCGCCTTTTCCCCAGAAGCGCTTGGCTTGCGGTACTGTATGCTCTTGCTGCACGGCTCGGCTTTTGCTGCGCGGCTCGGCTTGCTCAGCGCTTGGCCAGTGACGCCGCCTGGCTCTTGTCGCACCGCTTGACCCACTCACGGCCCGAAGCGGTACGTCCAGTAGCGCTCCGTGCCGAAGCGCGCCTGCAATTCCTCCTCCGTGTAACTCCCCGTGCCCATCAGCTCGGCCGCCTGGAACTGCGAGCGGTGTGCGCGGATCGCCGCCAGCTTAGGGCCCAGCGTATCCCGTACATCCACGATCACGTCCGGAGGACCGATATCCCGCTCGTGGTCGCGGGCGATCGCGACGGCGTGCACGACCGGGCGCTCCCGCTCCGGTAGCGCCGCGACCGCCCGCACGACGGCGGCCCCGCATGCGTCGTGGTCCGGATGCACGGCATGTCCCGGGTAGAAGGTCAGCACGAGCGAAGGCTGCAGCTCGCGCAGCAAGCCTCCGATCGCCCCGTCCAGCAGCGCCGGATCTTCGAATTCCAGCATCTTGTCATGGAAGCCCGGCATCCGCAGATCTGCAATACCGAGCGCACGGCATGACGCCTCCAGCTCGCGGCGCCGAATGTCCGGCAGCGTCACGCGGCTCGCGAAGGGCGGGATGCCCATGTTGCGGCCCATCTGGCCGAGTGTCAGGCAGGCATACGTGACCGGCGTGCCGCGCCGCGCATGTCCGGCCACCGTGCCCGCCACACCGAACGCCTCGTCGTCGGGATGGGGCAGTACGACCAATACGTGCCGCTCTCGCTTGTCTGTCATCTGCGCAGTCCTCTCCTCTGTCATGCGAACGGCTCCGGGCTGAGCTGCAGCGCCACGACGAGCTTGCCCTGCTGGTCGTGCCCGGCCAGGATCAGCCGCTGCTGCTCGTCTTCTTCGTAATGGGTCAAGCCCTCCGAATACACCCAGCCCTGCGCCATCTTCAGCCCGACCCGGTACGGCCCGCCGCCCGAGATCGAGCCGCGCGCATAACGAATGCGAGCGTTGGAGATAAAGGTCGCCGCCGGATGCTTCGTGCTGTCCAGATGCGCCGCATAGGCACCAGTCGTCTGCTCCAGGTGAATATAGAGCTCCTGCCCCTGCAGGCGGTCGATGCGGCGCTGCACCTCAGTGGGTTCGATGGTTCTCATGTGTATCCCTCCTGCTTGTGGCGCACCGGAGTCCGCGAAGCTCCGCAGCCTCCGGCACGCCTGCCAATCCGAGTATTCAATCGTTCGTATATTGTACCACATTCCGTCTCAGCCACCTACGGGAGCGGGGCCGGACGAGCTGGCGCGGGGTGACAGCTCTACCGGACACCAGCGACGCTTAACGCATCATTTGAACGCTACGCGATTCTAATGGACACCAGCGACGCTTAGCAGTCATTTCCGCCACCTGCACGGCTCATAATCCCCGCTAAGCGTCTCCCTTGTCCGTTAGAGCCGCTTGCGTTCGCTTCGTGGCACGAACAAGAGCAGTCCGCATGAATCCTGCCTCCGGCGGTCACTTGCGGCGTGCATCCGCAATATGATCTCGCCAGTACTACCGAGCACCACCGCAGCGCCACAGCACCAATTGCAGCACCACTACAATGCCACTGCAGTACCATTGCAATGCCGCTACCAAGTGCCGCTCCCAGACTCCGCCACCAGACACACTACCATGACACCATGACACGCTACCCAGCATCGCTGCCACGACACGCTACCCAGCACCGCTGCCAGGCCAAGCGCTCCGCATACAAAAAAGCGCGTCATGACGACGCGCTTGCAAATTGCCGGCCGTAGGCCCCGTGATCGTGAATGGACGGGTGCTCCATCTGAATCGTCGAATGGCCGATACCGTAGCGTTCCCGCAGCATCTGGTTAATTTCCTCCAGCAGCAGGAACGGCTGCGCCTCATTGCCGACCAGCACGTGCCCGGTCAGCGAGTAGTGGTCGGTCGAGACCGCCCACAGATGCAGCTCGTGCACATCCCGCACGCCCGGCACTCCGGCGATGTCGCCGCGGATGCGCTCCAGGTCGAACGCCTCCGGCACCGATTCCATCAGCACCAGATACGACTCGCGAACGATGCGCATACCACCGACGGCAATGATGCCGCCGACGAGGACGCTCACGATCGGATCGAGCAGCGCCCACCCGGTCCAGAGCATCAGCAGCCCGGATACGATGATGCCGATCGAGCTCAGCAGATCGCCGATGAAGTGCCACAGCGCGCTGCGGACATTCAGATTGTTCTCCTCCCGCATGCTGCGGCTCAGCACCGCCGTCAGCACGACATTGACGACGAGGCCGACCGCTGCGACGGCCAGCATCAGCGGCAGCTCGACCGCCTGCGGGTGCAGCATGCGCCGCACGGCCTCGACGAAGATGCCGACCGCGATCGCGACCAGCGCCAGCCCGTTGAGGAACGATGCGATAATTTCGAAGCGCAAAAAGCCGTACGTATACTTTCGGTTCGGCCGGCGCGCGGCCATATAGATCGCCGCCATGCTCAGACTCAGCGCCACCACGTCCGAGATCATATGGGCCGAGTCCGACAACAGCGCGAGCGAGCCGGAGAGCAGCCCGCCCACCACCTCCACGATCGTAAAAAACAACGTCAGCAGCAGCGTAATCCACAGCGTCTTCTTCGACGTCCGCTGCTCCTTGCGATGCGTGACATGATGATAATCCTCGGCCGCTTTGGCGCGAGCCGCCGGTCCGTGCGTCCGTTCCCGATTCCTCACAGCTGCCGCCTCCTCTCATGAAGTTCACCATTTATATTCATTCCTTCTTTATAATTATTATATTCTAGAAGGGCTGCGCTGACAAATGAACATTGTATGGATCCTGTCAATGAGAATCATTGGCGAAGGGGCCGGCTAAAGCGAGGACGCCGCCTTGCGGCGAATCGTCTCGGGCGGCTCCAGCTCGAGCTCCTGGCGATACAGCCTGCAAAACCGCGCATAGTACCCGGCGGCCTTGTCCGGGCTGCCCTGGGCAAGATATACGTCGATGAGCCGCTCCGCCTGCTCCTCATCGAGCGGAAACCGCGCCAGATAAGCTTCCAGCAGATCTGCCGCCCGCTTCCAATCCTCCCGCTCGAGGCGCCTGACGATCTGCTCCTGCATCAGCTCTTCATAGCGGTTGCTGTACGCCTGATCGGCCGCCAGCTTCCACGGATATGGCTTGCCCTCGAACAAAGGCCCCCGATAGAGCGCGCAGGTCCGCTCCGCCTGTTCCTCATCGAGCGGCCCCGTCTCGCCTTGCTGCAATTCCAGCGCGTCATAGCGCACATCGCCGGTCACCAGCGCATAGCCGTCGTTGAGCTTCGTCAGCTCCATCCCCAGCTCATTGCTTTTGAGCGTCTTTTTGAGCAAGTAGATGGTGTTATACAAGCTCTGCGAGCCTTTCTCTTCGTCCGCTTCCGGCCAGAGCAGCTCAATCAGGACCCATTTTCGAATCGTCCGATTCGGATGACAGAGCAGATAAGCGAACATTTCCTCCACCTTGCGCGTGCGAAAGCGGACCAGCGCCCCCTTGGAGCTGCGCACCTCGAACGGGCCGAAGCAGCGAATGCGCGGCTGCGCCGGCGCAGCCGCTTCGCTCGGACGGCTGCGTCGCTTCCCCAGACGCTCCGTGACGCGGCGGATCTCCTGCGGCGTCACCGGCTTCAGAATATAATCGAGCGCAGCGACATCGAAGGCCCCGAGCGCATATTGCGCGTGGGCGGTCGTGAATACGATCTCCGAATGGTGCGATTCGCCCTGCAGACGCCGAGCCAGCTCCAGTCCGCTCATCCGCGGCATCTCCACATCGACGAACACAACATCCGGCTTCAGCTGCGCCATGGCGCTCAGCGCCTCGATCGGGCTCGTGAAGCTTCCGACAATCTCGTATTCGCCGCTGCGGACCAGCAGCACCTTCATCAGATCGTTGATCGGCTGCTCGTCCTCGACAATGCATGCTCTATACAACCCTCAGCCCCCCCATGCCCTTCTCCAACGGAATCATCAAGGTCACCGTCGTCCCCCTGCCGAGCTCGGATCGAATCGACAGCGAAGACCCGGGCAGCGTCTCCAGACGCTTGCGAATATTGGCGATCCCCAGGCTGCCCGCGTCCCGCTCGCCGGCCAGTATCCGCTGCAGGCGCGATGGCGGAATACCCGCCCCGTCGTCGGCAATCTTCACTTCCATCTCCGCCCCCCGCTTGCGAATGACCAGCGATACCGTACCGGCCCCTTCCTTGTCGAACAAGCCGTGCCGAATCGCATTCTCGACGAACGGCTGCAGGCATAACGGCGGGACGAGCGCCCCTTCCAGGCCGGATTCGATATCCGACCAATAATCGATGCGGTCTCCGAAGCGGGCCTGCTCGATCTCGACATAGGCTTCGATCAGCAGGAGCTCCCGCTCCAACGTCGCGACCGCCTCTGTATGATCGACCTCCAGCAAGTACCGCAAATACTGGCTCAGCATCGTCAGCAAATAGGCCGCCTTGTCCCCGTCGGTGTAGCAAAACGAAATGACGCTGCTTAGCGCATTGTACAAAAAATGCGGCTTGATCTGGGCCTGATGAAAGGCCAGCTCATGGCGCACCGCATCCCGGAAATGCGCCTGCAGCTCCAACAAATTGTGGATGCGCGCCAGCAGCGCTTCTCCCTGAAATGGCTTGGTCACGTAGTCGTTGGCTCCGGCCCGGAAGCCGAGCGCAATGTCCTCCGGCGCATCCTTCACTGTGGCGATCAGAATCGGCAGGTCGACCAGAGAATACTGCTGCCGCAGGCTGCGGCACAAGTCCAGCCCCGAGCCGTCCGGCATCATCACATCGACAATGACCAGGTCGATCCGCCCCGAAGTCTTCAGCTTCGCCATGGCCTCTCGGACGGACAAGGCCGTCACGACGTTGTACGGCTGGGCATGGAGCAGCGCCAGCAGGACGTAGAGGTTCGACGGCTCGTCATCGACCACCAGGATCGTAGCCGCTTCTTCGCCTTCGACCAGCTCAAGCGGCAACGGGTGCTCGCGCGCCTGTCGTCTTGGCCGGAAGAGCTCGACCTTGGGGGGCGACGCGGCCACAGCCGCGCCGGGGAGCGTGAGCGCCATGCGCGTCCCGATGCCCGGCTCCGACCACTCTACCGCGAGCGACCCGTGCATGCGCTGGGCGAGCATCCGGCTAATATACAGCCCGACGCCCATCCCCGGGTAGCCGTCGGCGGCCCGATGCCCGTGCTCGCGCTCGAGATACGCGAACACCGCCTCGCGGCGCCCCGGCGCGATCCCCTCGCCGGTATCGGCCACGTACAAGGTGATCCGACCGTCCCGGTCGGCGGCGCGCAGGACGACACTGCCCTCGCGCGTGTGCTTGATCGCATTGTGCACGAGGTTGTACAGGATCTGACGCAGCCGGTTCTCGTCGGCCTGCACATGCGTCCCCGGCGCAATCGCATTGTGCAAGCGCACCGGCTTGCCGCTGAGCTCGAAGCGCAGCAGCTCCAGCACGATGTCCGCCGCCACGGCGGCATCGACTGCAGTCGAATGGAGCTGCAGATCGTCGTGCTTGAGCCGGGCCAGATCGATCAGGTCGCGCACCAGCATGGACAGCTTCGTCGACGTATCCTGGATCAGCCACAGACGTTGGCGCTGCCGGGCAGACAGCTCGCCGGTCTCGTCCTGCAGCATGGCGGACGCCATATTGGTCATGCCGTGCAGCGGCGTCTTGAGCTCGTGCGAGGTGCGCAGCAGCAGCTCGTCCTTGAGCTCATTGGCCTGCATGAGCGCTGCGGAGAGTCGTCTGGCCTCGGCATAGGCGTGGAAGTGACGCCGCGCCAGCAGGATCACTGCACAAGCGACGAAGCCGACGATCCCGACCCGGGTGCCGAGCTGGGAATGCAGCAGATTCTCCGAGTACATCGACGTATTCACGAGATAGACCAGCAGAGCGGTCGCGGCCCCGAGCAGCAGGATCAGCTCCTGCTGCTCGCGCCGCCGCCCGGTCTCGTCTATCTTCGCACGAGGGGCGCGCACCAACTGCTCCACCATCCGACCCAGCATGACGAGCGATAGCAGCATCTGATACGCGACGAACGGATATTTGAAGGCTGTATGCATACCATAGGGGAGGATCAGGACCGTCGCCAGATACCCGTAGAACGGCAGCAGCAGCAGTTGCACTAGCCGCCGCGGCATAACTGCCGGCGCTACCGCCGCGATGAAGAGCATATAGACGATCTGGCTGCCGAACTGGCTCGCCTCCATGAGCTTGTACATCAGCTCGAATGGCGCCTCCGGCAACAAGCGCTGCGCGACCTTCTCATGATAGAGCGCGTGATAGAGCGCGAGCAGCAGCATGAACAGCCCGCTGTACAGATCCCCCTTGTCGTTGCGATCGAGCACGTACAGCCCGAGCTGGTAGATGCCGAAAAGAATCAGCAGCAGCAGCAATCCGATATCAAGGCCGAGCCGCCAATTCGTCTGCTCGGCTATCCGCTCGGTCAGTCCGAGCGTCAACCCGCCCACGATGCCGCCATTCATGAAGTTGTAATTCGCCACCTGCACGACGACCTCGAGCTGGTCCTCGCGCGCGTAAAAGTAGGCATCGTACGGGGTATTGCCCGGCTCGAAGGCATCCGGTCCGGTCGCCGGCACGCCGCTGCCGCCCTCAAGCCGTCCGTTGACGTACAGGCGATGAGCCATGCGAATGCTCGGCACCTGCAGGCCCAGCTCGAGTCCGCTCTCCGGCAGTCGGACCAGCAAGCGGTAGGTGCCGCTGCCCTTGCTTGGCAAATCCCCCGCTCCGCTGCCGCCGTTCCATGTGCCGGGCACCTCCGTATAGATCGGCTGCTCCGCAACCGAGCCGCCGCCTTCTTCGAGCGTTGTGCGCATCTGCCCCTGATAGAAGGTCCATTCGCCGTTGAGCTGGACCGA
This sequence comes from Paenibacillus sabuli, assembly GCF_014705605.1. Taxonomy (GTDB): domain Bacteria; phylum Bacillota; class Bacilli; order Paenibacillales; family Paenibacillaceae; genus Paenibacillus_D; species Paenibacillus_D sabuli. The sequence continues at coordinate 120,176 of NZ_JACXIZ010000026.1, read as the reverse complement.
TCCCTGCCGGGCAAAATCCCAGCCGCGCAAGTCCAGCACGCCGCGCTGCGCCGCCAGGGTCTGCGGACGAGCCGTCGCAGGATAAAAAATCCCCGCTACCAGCACCGCAAAAAACAACAAAATCAACCCGGTTGCCACCGTCTCCCGCAGTCGATCGTTATGCCGCACGCCCCCACTTCCCCTTGCCGCTAATCTTGAACCCAGTATAGCATGGCGATCTCATCGAAAACTCAACGTCCGCCGTCCCGGCTCGCCTCCCGATCCGCGCCCTCCAGCAGCTCGCTCAAGAACTCCGGCAGCGCGAAGCAGCGGCGCAGGACGGCTTCGTTGGCATAGCCGGCCTGCTTGTCGAAACGGATCTCATCCGGGTCCGGCAGCTCCTGCTTCGCGCCCAGTGTGAAGCTCCACAGACCGCCCGGGTAGGTCGGCACAACGGCCGTGTAGAGCCGGATGTGCGGGAACAGGCTGCCGACGCGGCGATACGTCTTCAGCATGATCTCGCTGTGGAAGATCGGCGATTGGCTCTGACACACCATGAGGCCGTCCTTGCGCAGCGCCTCGTGGAGACTGTGATAGAAGGGCAGCTCGAACAACTGCTCCGCCGGTCCGATCGGATCGGACGAATCGACGATGATGACGTCGTATTCGCCTTTGGCCCGCGCAGCGAAAGCCACGCCGTCCTCGTAGCAGTAGCGCACCCGCGGATCCGACAGTCTGCCCGACACCTCGGGCAAGTGCAGCCGGCTCGCCCGCACGACGGTCTCGTCGATCTCCACCATGTCGATACGCGTGATTTCCGCATACTTGACCGCCTCGCAGGCGACGCCGCAGTCGCCGCCGCCGATAATCAGCACCTTGCGCGGCGCCGGATGCAGCGCGAGCGGCACGTGGGCGATCATTTCATTATAGATATAGCCGTCCTTGGACGTCGTCTGCACGACGCCGTCCAGCACGAGCATTGGGCCGAAATCATACGAGTCCAGCACCATCACATGCTGAAAGGCGCTCTGCTCCTCGAACAGCACAGTCTTGATGCGATACGTCATTTTCAAATTGTCCCGCTCGTCCTCGGTGAGCCATAGCTCGCCCTCCGCGCGGTGAAGATATGGCGGAATTCGCTCCATTCTCTACCTCCCTGATGGTTGCAAGTTATTCATCTTATTGTAACAAAGATGCCGTAGACCTGCAGGGGGACGCGAGCTGACGGACCGCGTGGTGACGAGACAGCGAGGCGGACAAAAACGACGAGACGGCGAGGCAAGGGACGGTGAGGCGAGGCGCAGGACGGTGAGGCGCAGGACGACGAGGCGCGGGACGGCAAGGCAAGGGGCGGCGAGGCAAGGGGCGGCGAGGCAAGGGAGGGTGACGGAGCAAAGGGCCCCAACGGGGGGCGGGATCTCTAACGGTCACCAGCGACGCTTAGCGCATCAATTGGATACCCGCGCGGCTCTAACGGACACCAGCGACGCTTAGCGGTCATTTGCGCCAGCTAGAAGGACCAAAATCCCCGCTAAGCGTCTCTCTTGTCCATTAAAAGTTGAAGGGAGCCAAAAAACAGCGCTAAGCGGCTCCCTTGTCCGTTACAGCTCACTCTCGTCGCCAGCTCACTCCGCCAGCCCGCGTCTGCAACCGTTCATGCTGCGCCATGCCGCGTTCATGCCACATCCATATGCATTCATGCTACACCATGCCGCGTTCATGCCGCATCCATGCGCCTACTTGCTGCGCCATGCCGCGCTCTCGCAGCACGCACGGTCAGCATATGGGCACCGCCCCTCTGCCTACGCCATCGCGGGCTTGCCTGTCCGCTTGGCCGCGGCGGCCGCGGCGGCTGCCGGGGCCCCGGCGCTGCCGCGTCGCAGCCCGCTCATCGTCTCGTCCAAGTCGCCCGCCACGTCGCGCAGCGCGCCGGCGAGTCCGATCATCTGCTGCATCATCGCATTCTGCTGCGTCGCCGACGTGCTGACCTGGTTAATCCCGGCGGTGAGCTCTTCGATCACCCCGGCGATATTCGTCGTCGAATCGAGCACCTCGCTGTTGCCCGTCGCCAGCGCGTGGGTCGATTCACCGATCTCCTCGATGCGTCCCTGCATCGTCAGCGTCGAGGCGCGGATGCCTGCCACCGCCTGCTCCGTCTCGCTCACCAGGCCGCTCATGCGCTCGACCGTCGCGCGATTGTCCTGCATGCCTGCCGAGATCCGTCCGACCTGCTCCTGCACATCCACGATGAGCGCGCGCACCGACTCCGCGCGCTCGCGCGACTGAGCGGCCAGCTTCTTCACCTCGCCCGCGACGACGCCGAAGCCGCGGCCGTGCTCGCCCGCGCGCGCGGCTTCGATCGAAGCGTTGAGCGCCAGCAGGCCGGTCTGCTCCGCCAATCCATTGATCATCTCGGTGATCTCCTCGACCTCTCCGGACTTGAGCAGCAACAGACGAATCTGCTCGTCCATCTCCCCCGCCTGCACCTTCACGTCTTCGGCATGGCGCGTCGTGACGGTCGCAGACTCGCCGGCGCGGTCCACCAGCCCGACCACATCGCCGGTCGCCGCCCGAATCGTCTGCGCATGCGCGGCCGCCTGCGTGCTGGCCGCCGCCATTGCATTTGCCGTTTCGACGATCGCGCTGATTTCGTGCTGCATTTGCTCGCTGCCGCTGGCCATCTCCTGCATGCTTGCCATCACTTGAGCGGAGGTCTGCTCGCTTTCGGCGGAAGCCCGCTTCACATCCTGCGACTGCTCGAGGATCGTCCGGCTCGAATGCTCGATTTGGCCCATCAGCCCTTCGATCTTCACGGCTAGCTCATTATACGACTCGCCCAGCTGCTGGAACTCGTCCCGCGTGCGAAGATGCGTACGCTTGGTGAAGTCATTCGCTTTGAACGCCTCGGCCAGCGCACGCAGCTCGTTCAGCGGCTTTTTGATGAACAGCCGAATCAGGACATAAGCCCCGACTGCGCTGAGCAGCACGCTGACGCCCCCGGAGATCAGGTTCGTCCACATGATGTCGCTGACGTAATTTTTCGCGAACTCCAGCGCGAAGGTACGCAGCATAATAATCAAAAACATCAACACGACAATCAATCCCGTTAGCTTGACCTGAAGCGACCCGATTTTTACTTGCACATCATCCATCTCCCAGATTTTGTCGAATTTTATGGCTTATTTTATATTATCGGCAAGCTCTCGACATTTTCTGAACATAAACCATGTCGAATTCGCGCAGCTGAATTGGACTGGACAAAATCAAAAGCAAAAAAACCGCCTCGGAATACGCGATTCCGAAGCGGTTGCCGCTCGTATTCGTGCTGCTCAGGCTTGCGCCGTGATGCCGAGTCCCGGCACCGGGAGCTTGCCAGGCGATTAGTGCTTGCGGCGCGAGCGCGGGCGGCGCGGTTGCCCGTCGCTGCGCGCCGCTCCGCCCGCGCCGCCCCGGCTGCGTCCCTCCGGCTGCTTGGACGCGATCTTCGCCTCCTGGGCTTCGCCGAGGTACTGCATCGGGTACGGATGGTCCTCGACACGCGGGACTTTTTTGCCGATCAGCTTCTCGATGTCCTTGAGATACGGCAGCTCCTCCGCCTCGCAGAACGAGATCGCGATCCCGCTCAGTCCGGCCCGGCCGGTGCGGCCGATCCGATGCACGTACGTCTCCGGGACGTTGGGCAGATTGAAGTTAATGACATGCGACAGCTCGTCGATGTCGATGCCGCGGGCGGCGATATCGGTCGCCACCAGCACGCGCGTCTTGCCGCTCTTGAAGTTCGCGAGCGCCGCTTGCCGGGCATTCTGCGACTTGTTGCCGTGGATCGCCTGCGCCGTGACGCCGACGCGGCCGAGCAGCCGCGCCACGCGGTCCGCGCCGTGCTTGGTGCGGGTGAAGACGAGCGCCGAGACGATCGTCGCGTCCTGCTTCAGCAGGTCGCCGAGCAGCTTCTGCTTGTTGGGCTTGTCCACCAGATAGACCGACTGCTCGATCCGCTCCGCCGTCGAGGACACGGGCGTGATCTCCACCTTGACCGGGTCGACGAGCAGCGTCTGCGCCAGCTTGGCGATCTCCGACGGCATCGTCGCGGAGAAGAACAGCGTCTGCCGCTTCACCGGCACCTTGGCGATGATCCGCTTGACGTCGTGGATGAAGCCCATGTCCAGCATCCGGTCGGCCTCGTCGAGCACGAGCATTTCGACCTGCCGCAGGTCGGCGTACTGCTGGTTGATCAGGTCGAGCAGCCGGCCGGGCGTCGCGATCAGGATATCCGCGCCGATCGCCAGCGCGCGCTCCTGCGGCCGCTGCGGCACGCCGCCGACGATGACCGTGCTGCGCAACGGCGTGTGACGGGCATAGGCCTCGATGTTGTCATAGATCTGGATCGCCAGCTCCCGGGTCGGGGTCAGGATGAGCGCGCGGATCGGCCGTTTGCCGCCCTTGCGTCCTTGCCGCTCGCCGAGCAGCTGTACGATCGGCAGCGAGAAGGCCGCCGTCTTGCCCGTGCCCGTCTGGGCACAGCCGAGCAGATCCTTGCCCGCCAGCACGGCGGGAATCGACTGCTCCTGAATCGGGGTCGGGGTTACATACTGCTCTTCGCGAAGAGCTTTTAAAATGGCGGGCTTAAGCGCCAGTTCTTCGAATGTCATGAAGTCTCCTCTTTCGTTCCATCAGTAGATTGCTCCTGTACACCATACCACAAGTGCGCCGGAATCAGAAGGCCCGAATTTCCAGCGTCCCGACCGCATCGCGGCGAGCGTGTCCCGGCATGACGGACAATCGCCGTCAGACCGGGCGCATGCCTCCTGTCTGGCGCGAGGCGGGACGCCGTCCTTGACGCGCACGTCGCTTGTCTGGCGCGGGCGGGCGCCGTTCTTGATGCGCACGCCGCCTTGGCGCGGGCGGCAATCGGCATCGCCGTCCCGGCGGCCCGGAGCGAGACGACCTGAGGCGTGTCCATGCGGTCGCTGCCGGGCTACAATCGACGAAAAAAACGCGACCACGGACCGACGTCCGCGCGATACCGGACTGCCATGACACGCGTAATCTGGGCCAGATGCGTCAGATCGTGCACGGTCCAGGTCGCGAGCAGTTCGCCAACCTTGACCCGCCCCAGCTCCGGGTGCATCCCGACTCGCTCCAACAACGCACGATCCGTCAGACTCGCCCGCAGACGCGCCAGACTGTCCGCCCGGCAAGCACGAAATTCCGCCAGCTTCCGTTCGATGCCGGATGCAGCGGCAGCGCCGCTCCCGCCGCTCCGCGGTTCGTCCGTCTCTTCCCCGCGCAGATGCGCCTCGCGGTCGAAAAGCGGAAACGGCCGCGACTCGCCCTCCCGCAGCATCCATTCCAGCCTCGGCATCCAGTTCGTCTTCTCCGCTTCGACCAGATGGGCCACGACTTGGTCAGCGGTCCATGTCCCCGGCCCTTCATTGCAGGCTAACCAGCTCTCCGGCAGGCCACCAAGCAGACTCTCCAGCGCGCTCGGCGTCCGCTCCAGCAGCGCTGCGGCCTCTTCGATCTTCACGCTCATCCCGGCTCCTCCTTCGGTATCGTTCTCGGCTGTTGTGCCCGCGCACAGCTGCGCCTTTCTATATCTACTACCATCCTAGTCCCGGCGCCGGCCGAATGCAAGACTGTACCCGTCCGGCACCCGCGGTTCCTGACAGCTTCGCACGCTGCTTCCCTGCTCCCCTGCTCCCACAGCGCCAAAAACAGCCATGCGGCTGCTGCGCGCATGGCTGTTCACAAGCTCAATACCGGACATGGCCAGAGAGCGCCGCTCACGGATACGACAGTCCCGCTGATGTCCGTCCTCACGCCGCCGCCCGCCCGCAACAGCCGTCAATGGACTGCTACGCCGTTGCAATCTGCAATACCGTCAAGCAATACAGGCAGCAACAGACCGCACCAGGCAGCACAGGCTCTCCATTAATAAAGCGGGCCGTACTTCTCGCAGGCGCGGAAGTCCGCCCCTTCGAGATCCGCGGTGCCGAATGCCTTCCAGGCGCTGGGCCTGAAGATACGCGCCTCGTCGACATTGTGCATGTTGACCGGAATGCGCAGCATGGCGGCGAGCGTGATCAGCTCGGCGCCGACATGGCCGTAGCTGAGCGCGCAGTGATTGGACCCCCACGCATGCATCACCGAATAGACGTCGCGGAATACGCCGCTGCCGGTCAGCCGCGGCACGAACCACGTAGTCGGCCAGGTCTCGTTGGTGCGCGCGTCGAGCACGTCGTGCACGTCCTGGGGCAATTCGGCCGTATAGCCCTCGGCCAGCTGCAGCACCGGCCCAAGGCCGTCCACCAGATTGAGCCGCGCCATCGTCACCGGCATGCCGCCCGCGGTCTGATAGTCCGTCGAGAAGCCGCCGCCGCGGAAGAAGTCGACCGCCGGGCACCACTCGGTGGCCGCCAGACAGGCGCTCGCCTCGGCCTCGGCAATGTCCCAGAACGGCTTCATCGCCGGCGCGCCGTCCTTGCGCTGCAGGCCGGTGCCGTCCAGCGCGGCCGGACCGGAGTTGGTCAGATGGATGAGCCCGTGCTGCGCCGCCCCCTCCAGCGTGTGCCCGGTCACGCGCTTCACCGCGTCCGGGCTCCAGTACGTGCGCACGTCGGCGAAGATCTGCGCGGCATCGGTGAGCAGGTGGCCCATCAGCATCGTCACGGCGTTGAGCGTATCGTTCTCGGTCGAGAGCACATACGGCTCGCGGATGCCATTCCAGTCGAAAGACGAGGTGAGCATCGCCTCCATGAAGTCCCCGTTGGGGAAATAATCCGTCCACATCCGCTGCCCCTGAAAGCCGGCCGCGATCGCATTGCGACCGAGCGCCTCCTCGCCGTAGCCGAGCTCCGCGAGCTTGGGGTTGCCGATCATCAGATCGCGGGCGATCAGCGTCATCTTGACGACCGTCTCCCAGTCCACGGCCTTCTGCTCGGCGGTGCGCTGCAGCTCCGGCGGGTTGACGTCGCGGCCCTCCTTGCAATTCGTCTTCGTCCAGGCCAGCGCGCGCTCGTATTCCTCCGGATCGTAGATGCCGAGATTCATGCGCCGCACGAATTCGGTCATATCCACGTATTCGTTGCGCATGCCCAGGTACCGCTGGAAGAACGTCTCGTCGGCGATGCAGCCGGCGATGCCCATCGACACCGAGCCGAGCGACAGATACGACTTGCCGCGCATCGTCGCGACCGCCAGTCCCGCCTTGGCGAAGCGCAGCAACTGCTCCTCCACGTCCGCCGGGATCGAGCTGTCGCCCATATCCTGCACGTCGCGGCCGTAGACACTGAACACCGGCAGCCCCTTCTGATTATGCGCCGAGTTGGCCGCCGCCAGGTAGACCGCGCCCGGCCGCTCGGTGCCGTTGAAGCCCCAGATCGCTTTGGGCATCGCCCGGTGCGCGTCGATCGTCTCCAGCGGGTAGCACCACGACGGCGTCACCGTGATCGACACCCCGACGCCCGCGCGCTCGAACTTGGCCGCCGCCTGCGCCGCTTCGGCGACGCCGCCGATGCACGTATCCGCGACGACGCATTCCACCGGCAGGCCGTTGCTGTGCCGCAGCTTGGCCGACAGCAGCTTCGCCACACCTTGCGCCATTTCCATTGTGACCGCTTCCAGCGACTCCCGAATGCCGCCGCGCCGCCCGTCGATGACCGGCCGGATGCCGATCTTCGCCATCTCGCCTACCAGTCGATTCCTTGCTTCCCCGTTAGCCATTGATTCATTCCTCCTCATCATATGAAGCCTGGGTGTTAACGTTTACACTTCGAGTACACAGCTCGCCCATCTTCCGTGCTCCGATTGCTGGACCGGCATGTTCCTGCTCTGCAAAGGGCGTGCCACGCCGGCGCACTATCGTCTAGTCATTCGCACTCGCCCACTCGAGCCGGGGTGCGAACACGAGCGACTCCCCGCCCGCTGCGTCGCGCTGCTGCTTGTGCAGCACCCGCCTCAGCGTCAGCTCGGCCGCCGCTTCGCCGATGCGCTCCGGCTGCTGCACGATAACCGACAGCCGCGCGGTGAACAGCGCGGCCGCGTCCAGACGCCCGAAGGAGACGACCTCCATCGCATCCAGCGCCAGGCCGTGCTCCTTCATGCCCAGATACAAGCCGAAGGTCATCTCGTTGTTCGCCGAGAAGACCGCCTGCGGCCGGCGCGCCAAGCCGAGGAAATGCGCCGCCGCCGCTCGTCCCGACGCGCGCGTATAGTCCCCCGCATAGATGCGCTCCGGCGCCAGCTGCACGCCGCGCGCCTGCAGCGCGCGCGTCAAGCCGCTTCGGCGCTCGCGCGCCGTGCTCACCCGGTCCGGCCCGGCGATGAAGCCGATATCGGCGCCGTAGCGGTCGAGCAAGTACAGCGCGGCCTGCTCCGCGGCGGCGGCATTGTCCTCGACCACCAGATCCGCCGCGAGGCCCTCTACCCGGCGATCGAGCAGCACGACCGGCGTGCCCGCCGCCTGCAGCTGGGCGAGCAGCGCGGCATGCGCGCCCGTCCCCGCCAGGATGAGCGCCTCCACGCGCATCTGCCGCAGCAGCCCGATCGCCTCCAGCTCCTTGTCGGGATCCTCGCCCGAGTCCATATAGATGAGATGATAATCCTGCTCGAGCAGCTGCTGCTGGAGCCGCCTGGCCGCCGCCATGAAATACGCGTTCGTCATATCCGGCAGGATCAGTCCGACCGTTCGCGTCCGCTCCTGCTTGAGGCTGCGGGCCAGCGCATTGGGCTGATAGTTCATCTCCCGCATGACCTGGGCGATGCGCTCGCGGGCGCCTTGGCTGACGTAGCCGCTCTCGTTGAGCACCCGCGAGACCGTCGCGGTAGACACCCCTGCCGCCCTAGCCACGTCCTTGATCGTCATTGCGCACACCTGTCTTCACCTCGGCTCTCCCTCGACATACGCGCTCCCGCCGACACGACGGCTAATTGACGGTTAATTCCCTATAATAAGTTAACGTTTACACATTCAAATGTATCACATCCCTCGCCGTTCAGGCAAGCGCTAAACTTTAAATGCGACACCCTCCAGAAAATCTGGATTAAGTGCCGCATTTTCCGTCTATCGTTTGGACCTCGCCGAAAAACCATAAGCTCTTCAGTGACCTCGCCAGGGACGAATTTCTTTTCTGCTAGAGTACATTGCCGAGCAGGCGCTCGATTACGATAGCAGCCGCACCGACGACGATCGACTCGCCGCCGAACCAGCCGTCCCGCTTGAACTGCACCTTGCTTTCATGCATGGCGTTGCAGCGCTTGCGGGCAATTGAGGTCGCGATGTCGTAATAGAGCGGCGAAAGCTTGACGAGCGGACCGCTGAGCACTACCATACTCGGGTTAAGCAGATTGATAAAGTTGGCCAGGCCGGTCCCCAATGTCGCGGCCGCGTTAGAAATCACTTCGCGGGCCAGAGGGTCGCCTTGCTCCGCGGCCTCGCATAGCCGGGCATAATTCACGGCTTCCGGCGGCTCTTCCACACTGGATTGGCGCCCCTTCTTCAATTCATTAGTAAACGCCCTTACGACGGAGGGAATCGACGTGTAGGCCTCGATGCACCCATAATTGCCACAGCTGCACTTCGCGCCGTCGACGTTGACGATCATATGGCCGAACGCGTCATCCGCGTCGTTGACCGTACGGACGATCGAACCGGCGATCATCATGCCCAGCTTGATGCCGATACCGCAGTTGACATAGGCAAGATTGGCCGTATCCTTGCCCCAACCGAAGTAATATTCGGCGACGACCGCGGTGTTCACACCGATTTCCAGTTGCACCGGAATGCCCGTCTCGCGCTCCAGCATCTCCACAACGGGTGTGTTCGACCACCCGGCTGCTGGGAAGAGCTGCGGACTGAGGATGACGCCGCGCTCGCGATCCAGCGGACCGACCGTGCCGACGCCCACGCCGATAATGCTCGCTCGAGTGGCCGCAAGCCGATCCGCCTGCTCGCGAACGAACGTGCCGATCTGCCGCACGGTGTGCTCCGGCGTCGCTTCTTCATCCATTAAAAATTCGCGCTTCGCGACAATGTTCATTTTCAGATCGATGAGCGCAACTTTCGTATAGGTGCGTGAGATGTCGACGCCAACCGTATAATACGCGTCTCTCCCAATATCGAACAAGGCGGGCTTGCGGCCGCCTGTCGACGCGCCGATCCGCGTCTGAACGATCAGTCGCCGTTCTTCAAGCGGCAGCATCATCCGGTTCAGCGTCGTCAGACTTACCCCCGCAGCGGCCGCCAGTTCTTTTTTGGTCATCGGACCTCGTTTATGGATATAATCGAAGACCGTTTTGCTCTCCGGTTCCAGATTGGAGAATGGGTTTGTCCGATTCATGGCTCTCCTTCTTTAGCAGGCAGTAAATTTACGTGAATCAAGCGGTTGCTACCAGTATACCATGTTCCGCGCACCGTCCGCAGAGCGGTCATGATGTCGGCGTCGGCGAGAATGCGAACTTCTCGCCTTGGCGCAGCACTTCCTCCGCCCCGCCGTACTTGTTCAGGAGCGCGTGCTGGTCGGCCCTGCACTGCGCATGGACCGCTTCTGGATCGACAATCTCGCGAAGCTCGCATTCGCAGCGCGCCAGCACGTCCCCGTATTCGGGCCGTCCGGCCAGATCGTGCAGTTCCTCCGGGTCCTCCAGCAGGTCGAACAGTTGCGGTTCATAGTCTACATAATAGACATACTTGTAGCGCTCGCCTCGCAGCATGAACATCCCGGTAATCGAACCCGCCGCATGATATTCGGCAAATACCGAGCGCCGGGGCACATGCTCGCCTCTGGCGATCGGCCATAGCGAAGTGCCAGGCAACGCCTGCTCGCGCGCGTCCAGCTTCAGACCGGCCCCGTCCACAATCGTCGGATACAGGTCAATCAGTGAGACGTTCGCGTTCAGCACCACGTCACTCGGGATATCCGGACCTGCGCAGATCAGCGGCACACCGATCGATCCCTCATACATGGTATGCTTGTGCCACAGCCCGTGGTCACCGGTCGTATCGCCGTGGTCCGAGCTGTAGATGATGCGCGTACTGTCCTCGAGACCGGCGTTCTTCAGCGCCTGCAGCACCCTCCCGACCTGCGCGTCCATGAAGCTGCACAGCCCGTAATACGCCGCTAGCGCCTTGCGCACAGTCGGCTCGTCGAACGCGCTATCCAGATTCATATATCGCCGGAACTCCTCCAGCACCGGGTGCATCGGACGCTCGTCCATGCCGTACTGTCGCGGCAGGATCACCTCATCGTGCGAATACAGATTATAATACTCCTCCGGCGCGATCAGCGGGAAGTGCGGCGTCACGAAGCCGACGTACAGCACCCACGGCTCCTCCTCCCGCCCGGCTTCCTCCAGCAGGAACTGCTCGGCCTGCTCAGCAACCGCGCGATCGTAGCGCGTATAGTCCGACTCGCCCGGTCCCGCGTCCCGGATCGCTTCCGCCAACCGAGGACGCTGCTGTCGCCTGCTGCGAATGCTGCCATACAGATCGCCGATCCCCTCCACGACATGCATGGCCAGCCGCTGATCGGGGAACCCGGTCGGGGACGCGCCGTCCTTGTAATGCAGCTTGCCCACAGTGACTGCCTTGTAGCCGGCTTCCGTCAACCGGTGTCCCCAGCCGGGATGCTCGCCCGCATAAGGATGCGCGTTGTCCCAATAACGCTGGGTGAAGGCATAGCTCCCGGTCGTCATGCTTGCCCGCGAAGGGATGCAGATCGGGAAGTTGCAGTAGGCGTTGGTGAACCGCACCCCGCGTTTCGCCAGTGCGTCCAGATTCGGCGTCTGCACCACCGGATGCCCGTAGCAGCCCAGCTTTTCCTTGCTATGTTCGTCACTGAAAATATAGACCAGATTCGCAGGTTTCGTCCTCACGTGCATCTCCTCCGAGTATAACCTCTTTTTATTTAGTAAAAGCTGTCTTGTCTCTTATCTGCTCAGCCCGCGCGATTGGCAGGCGCTTGCCGACGCTTTTTGTACTTACCCCATACGATCACCGCCACCGACACAACCGTCAGCAGCATGAACAGCCCGGAGGCCGGGCGCGTCAGGAACGGCAAAAAGTCGCCCGACGTATACATCATGCCTCTACGCAGATTCGTCTCAAGCAACGGGCCGAGTATGAAACCGAGAATGAACGGTGCGGACGGATACTTGAACTTATAGAGGGCATACCCGATCGCCGCGAAAAAAAGAATCGTCCACACGTCAAACATCCGATTATTCGTGCTAAAAGCCCCGATTGTACAGATGACGACGATAATCGGCAGCAGAATGTGCTTCGGAATTTTGAGCAGCTTCAGAAACACGCGAAGTCCGAAAAACTCCATTACAATCATCACAACATTTGCGATCAACAAAATAATGAAAATGCCGTAAATGATATCTGCGCTCGTGCTAAACATCAGCGGTCCCGGCGTAATGCCCTGTATCATCAGACCAGCAAGCAAGATAGCCGTGCCAGCGTCCCCCGGAATACCCATCGTAAGCAGCGGAATCATGGCGCCGCCGGAGACGGCATTGTTGGAGCTCTCCGAGGCGACAAGCCCCTCCAGCGAGCCCTTGCCAAACTTCTCCGGCTGCTTGGATTGCTTACGCGCCGCCGAATATGCGATAATATTCGCCACGCCGGCGCCGAGCCCTGGCAGCACCCCGATCGCCGTACCTATGAGGCTGGAACGCAGCGCGTTCCACGTTTGCGAGCCGAACTCTTTCATACTGAGTCCGAACCCGCGCAGCTTGCCGACGACGACCTCGGCCAGCTTGTCCGGCTTCAGCTCCGCGGTCTTGAGCACCTCCGTGATCGCATAGATGCCAATCAGCACCGGCAGCAGTTGCAGCCCGCCGTCGAGCTGGTGATTGCCGAAAGTGAAGCGGAGCACACCGTCGATCGGCGCCGCGCCGACCGTCGTGACGAGCACGCCAAGCAGCGCACTGACCGCGCCTTTGCGCAGCGAGTCGCCGGACAGTCCCGCAATCAGCGTCAGCGAAAACAAGCTAACCGCAAAATATTCGACCGGACCGAACTTAATCGCAATTTTCGCCAGGTACGGCGACACGGTAACCAGAATGATCAAACTCACGATTCCGCCGATAAACGAAAACAGGATGCCCGTCCCGAGCGCCTTGCCCGGTTGGCCGCTACGAGCAAGCGGGTAGCCGTCGAAAGTCGTAGCGATCGAAGCCGGTGTCCCCGGAATATTAAGCAATATGGCAGTAATTAATCCACCCGATACGCCGCCGATATACAGGCCGAGCAGCAGCGCCATCCCTTCGACCAGCGGCAAGCCGAACGTAATCGGCAGCATCAGGGCAATTCCCATTGAGGTGGTCAGTCCAGGACTCGCCCCGAACAGAATCCCCACCAGCACGCCGAATGTGACGAGCAGCAGCACTTCAATGGAAAAGACGGCTGAGGCGCCTTCGAGCAATCCGCTTGGCATTTATATCCCCTCCTATCCCAATAAGCCGCCAGGTATCGTCAGACTCAGCACCTGAACAAATACATAATAGACCGCCGCAGTCGTGATGATCGAAGTCACCGCGAACACGACATAACGCCGCTCCGACCGATCGCTGAGCACGATGAATTGGAAGAACAAATAAATAGCCGTCATGATCAGAAAGCCGATCGTCTCCCATAGCGCGACATACAGCAAAATCAACATAAACGTGTACAACACCTTGCGGTAATCGGACGGCGGCGCGGCACTTTCCGCTTCTTCGCCCTCGACCCCGGCAGCCGGCGAAGCGGCTGGGGCGGACTTCGAAGCGCCGGTCACAAGCCTCTTGGTCGCGCCGATGAGGACGGCGATACAGGCGACAAGCAACCCCGCGCCGGCCAGCTTCGGGAGCAGATCGGACCCATACGGCATGGCGGAATTTTGTGGAATATTAAAGGACAGACCGAGATAGATGATCGCAATCACTGCTAGCGCACCGGAGAAAATGATATCCCCGTACCGGTTAAGCATGGATATCCCTCCCTTCAATCCCGCTCTTCATCTTGCCCGTCCTCATTGCTCCTGGTAGGATTCAAACAATTGCTTGTACTTTTCGAACAAGGCGATCGAATCCTCCGGATTGCGATAATTCGGCGTCAGATATAATCCCTCGGCGCGCTCCGCGAACGCCGGACCGGCCGTCACCTTCTCCAGGGCTGAAGTAAACACGTCGACGATCTCGTCCGGCGTCTCTTTCGGGAAAGCGAAGTAATAAAATTTAGGCAGGACAAAATCTACGCCTTGCTCCTGCAGGGTCGGAATATCCTGCAGCTTGTCATAACGCTGCTCGCCGAGCACGACCAGACTGTTGAATTCGCCGCTTTCGACATAGTCCTTGGCAACCCCCAGCGGAGACTGAATAAAATCAACATGGCCGCCGGCCAACGAAGCAATCGCGGCATTAACGCCGCCCACATCAACCAATTGCAAGTCGACCCCGCGCTGCTGCTCAATATACTCGCCCAGTAACTGCGTGTAGGTGCCCATCTCGACGCCGAACTTGAGCTTTCCTGGATTCTCCTCGGCGTAGGTCATCATCGCTTCGAAGCTTTCAAATTTGCTGCTCGACACGAGGGCGACCGAATTGACATCCATCGCAATCCCGGCTTGCTTGAACGCATCCATGCCATAGTCGGCCACACCCATGACTTCATTGAGGATCGTGCCTTCGTTGTAGAAGCTGACCTTGTAGCCGTCCGGCTCCGCATCCTTGACCTGACGCGTGCCAAGCGTCCCTCCTGCGCCGTTGACATTGACGACGACAAGTGAAACGCCGAGTTCTTCGTGCAAGTACTGGCTAACCAGCCTCGCCGCGACGTCCGTCCCGCCCCCCGCGCCAGCGGGCACAATGACTTCAATCGTTTTTTTGGGATAATCGGCAGTATGCTCCGCATTGTTAGCTTGAGACTCGACATTTTCGGCGGATGAATTGGAGTTGCCTCCGCATCCGGCCAGCAGCACCGTCATGAGAATTGCCGCAAGCAAACCAAAGACTATCTTTTTCGTATCCAGCGATTTGTATTGCATCGTAATGTCCCCTCTCCAATTTAAAAAACGCTTTCATTCATAAACCGAGTCGCACCGCCATAAGACAAGTCACACCATCATTTGACCATAAAATTCATAAGTCAATCCAAAATTATCATAAATCGATCTGATTAATTCTAAAAACCCACAAAAAGATCAAAATACCACCCTTTCCACTTCTACTTTTTAATTTTATGGTCATAAGTTGACGTCTTTTATACTAACGGAAGCGCTTCACTCTGTCAACCGCCACTTGCTGGATGACGCTCCCGCACATCCGATGATCTGCGGTCGCTTCAGGTTGCCCAAAAATTACCTGTGCAATCCGCAAAATTTCGGCCACGGGCCGACATGCCGTGTGGCTGCTGCTTGCGCCGCGCGGCCATAACAAGTTAAACAATCCCACATATTCCTTTTTTTAAAAAAAGCCCCGCCCGGACGCCAAAAATGGCGTGAGGCAGGGCGGGGCCAGCGAGGCTGGCAGATCAGCGATACTGGCGAGGCCGACAAGGCCAGCGACGCCGACGTGGTCAGCGACGCCGGCGCTTCGATCAGTCCTCCAGCTCGACGACCATCTCGATCTCGACCGAGACGCCGCCGGGCAGCGCCGCGACGCCGACTGCGGCGCGGGCATGCGGCAGCGCTTCGCCGAAGATGCCGTTGAGCATCGTCGTGGCCGCGTTGATGACCTGCGGCTGGCCCGTAAAGGCCGGATCGCTCGCAACATAGCCGTTCACCTTGACTACCCGCTTGATCCGGTCCAGACCGGTCAGATCGCGCAGTGCGGCGAGCAGGTTGAGCGTGCATACTTCGGCCGCTTTTTGCGCCTCTTCGACGCTCACGGTGGAGCCGACGATGCCTTTATATTGCGGGACGCCGTCCACGGTCGGCGTCTGGCCGGACAGGAACACCAGGTTGCCGGAGACCACGCCAGCGGCAAAAGGCAGCTGCAGCGGCGACGGGCCGGGAAGTTCAATGTTCAATTCCTTCAAACATTCGGTAAGATTCATGTTGGTTTCCTCCTTCGGTTGCTTGACCACCACCCAGCATACCGAATCGGCTCCCCGCCTGTCAAACGCGCCACCGCCAACGCGCCGCCACTCGTCCATGCTCATCCCTGCTCGAGACATGCCCGTTCACAGCCTCGCAACGAAAAAGCGAGATTCAATTTAGCTGCGTCTGTTACTTTTGAAATCGGCCGCCGCGCCCGGGCATAATAAGGATAGACACGGAGCACGGAGAGGGTGGCGCATGAAAATCCTGACTGGAGCGGATGCAACAGCCCGAAGGGCCGCGGCATCCGGATTCGGATGCCGCGGCCCTTCGGGCTGTTTGGACTGTTTCGGGATGTAAAGCAATGCAAGATGCTTGGCTGCGCGACTAGCCGCTGACGCGGAACCACGCAAAGTCGGCATGGCCCTGGTGCGACGCCGGACTCTCGCCTGCGGCGAACAGACCGAGCTTGGCCCCGACCCAGTGCCCTTCCGTCGCCTGGAAGGGCGGCGCGTCCCCGCTGCAACGCAGGAAGCGCTCGTCCTCAAGCGCATAGGCGAATGCGCAAGCGGCGCCGGCGCTTACCTCGACGCGCAAGGTCGCCTGCGCAGCCGGCACGTCCGTCGACCACAGCACGCGCTCGCCGTCCGCATCGCCCTCGGCCAGGATCAGCTCGACTCCGCTGCCGTCCGCCTTCGACCGCAGCCCCGCATAGGCGTAGCGGTAGCCGAACACGATCAGTCCCGCCCGCTGCCCGGGACGCAAGGCTGACGCATCCAGCTTCGTCTCCGCGCAGAAGACCTCCGCGGGGAACTTCTGCAGCAGCAGGTGCGGCGCGTGGTAGAGCCCGGTCGTCGCGGCGACGGCTTCGACAGCTTCCGTGCGGGCCACCGGCTCGCCGGATGGGCGCCCGGTAGCGGGCGCCCCGAGGACGGATGGATCGCCGCTGGCCGCCCCTGCCTCCGTGCCGCTGCTCGCCGGGCTGCCCGCGGCGGTCGCGCCTACCTCCTCCGGCACAGCCGCAACGGTCAGCCGCAGGCGGCTCGGATCGCGCAGCAGCGCGTACCAGTGCGGCTGCGGATTGGCCTGCCACTGCCACTGCAGCCCGAACGCTGGCCCGTCGAAGGCATCCGAGTCATCCGGACACTGCGTCGGGTACGTCCGCCCCACGTTCGGCTTGGTATGGCGCAGTACAGGCTCGCCGACGGCTGCGCCGGCTATCGCCTCACCAGCCGCCTCCTCGACGCCCCGGACCACAGCGGACGTACCCATCCGCGGCCAGCCATCTACCCATCGCATCGGCTGCAAGTGGACGATGCGGCCGTAGACGCCTTTGTCCTGGAAGTGCAGGAACCACGACTCCCCCGAGTCCAGCTCCACATAGCCGCCCTGATGCGGTCCGTTGACCGGCGTGTCGCCTTGCTGCAGCACGATCCGGTCCTCGTACGGACCGTAGATCGACGTGGACCGCAGCACCGTCTGCCATCCCGTCGCGACGCCGCCGGCCGGGGCGAAGATGTAATAGTAACCGTCCCGCTTGTACAGCTTGGGACCCTCCAGCGTCGGATGATGCTCGGTCCCGTCATAGATAATCGGACCGTCGTCCAGCAGCCGCTTGCCGTCCGGCGCCATCCGGCACAGCCGCAGCTTGTGCTTGATGCCGCTGCGACTCTTGGCGAAGGCGTGCACCAGATACGCCTGGCCGTCGTCGTCCCACAGCGGACACGGATCGATCAGCCCCTTGCCCGCCTGCACGAGGTGCAGCGGCGTCCATTCCCCGGCCGGGTCCTCGGCCGTGCTCATGAAGATGCCGACGTCCGGATCGCCGTAGAATACCCAATACTTGCCGGCGTGGAAGCGCAGCGCCGGCGCCCATACGCCGCCGCCGTGCTGCGGCCGCTCATAGCCGGGCAGCGTCATGTGCGGCAGGACATGATTGATCAGCGTCCAGTTGACCAGATCCTTGGCATGCAGGATCGGCAGACCCGGCAGATGCCCGAAACTTGAAGCCGTCATATAGAAGTCCTCGCCGACACGGATCACGTCCAGGTCGGAATAATCCGCGTGCAGCACCGGATTGACATATGTACCGTCTCCTTGATCTGATATCCATGCGCGTGGTGATGCGGACGGGCGCAAATAAGCGCGCAGTCCGAGCTGCGAGGCGCGAATGCCTTCGGCGACCAGACCTGCGATCGCCGCTGCGCCGCGCAGGCTAAAGTGGGTATTGTCCGCCACGCCCTCCGGGTAATTGACGCTCTCCCGGGGACGCAGCCACATGAACAGCGCCTTGGACGCCTCTTCGCCTAGCGACTGGTACAATTCCCGGCTGCTGATCGCCAGATCGATGACCGCCACCTCCAGATCCTCCCCCAGCGTACGGACCGCCTGCGCATAGCCGCCATGCGTGTCCGCAGCGCGCCCGGCGACGAAGCGCCTGCGCTCGACCGGCGTCAGCAGCACCGGCGTCGCATCGGCCGCCCGCGCAATCTCAATATAGCGGGTCAGATGCTGCTTGAATGTGGTCTCCGGCTCTGTGTGACGCGACGGATCTTCGCGCTTCTCGTCGTTATGTCCGAATTGGATGAATAGATAATCGCCTGCCCGGAGTCCGGCCGTGACCGGCTCCATGCGGCCCTCGGCCAGGAAGCTCTTCGAGCTGCGTCCCGAGGCCGCCTCGTTGACGACCTCGACCCGGTCGTCCAAATACCGGCCCAACGCTTGTCCCCACCCGGCGCGCGGCGCGGCGTCCTCCCCGTAACCGGAAACGGTCGAATCTCCGATCAGAAATAGCTGCATCGCTTATGCTCCTTTCGCTGTCTTTTCGCTGTCTGCAAGTCGTACGCTGCGGCGGCTTCCGGCGACAGCCTGATGCCATGCCCGAATCGGCAAGGCTTTCGCCTTCCGATAGCCTTGCAGCTTTGTCACTGGAGTCTCTATCATCACTATCATCGTACCGCAAATACAGCTCGGAATGTTGAAATATTGCTCCTGACCGGTTTTTTTATTTTTCTTGCGCCCGAGGACAAAGAATGCAAAAAAAGGAGCGATTCGGCACGTGAACCGCTACCCGTCGCCCGTTCCATACGCTACGATGATAAAAAAGCGAAAAGGAGCGTGCTCCCCATGATGCCTGGCCTCAATCTCTACGTCCGCGCCAGCGCAACCGGTGCAGCAAAGGATTGTCAGCTGCCGGCGCAAGAAGCGGGCGCCTGCTGCCGGTGCGCCCGATGAGCGGCACGCTGCCGCGTCAACTTGCATAGCTTCATGCTGCTGCGCAGCGGCATGGTGACGGCTGAAGGGTACTATGTGCCATTCGAGGCGGCGTTGCCGCATGCGGTCTTCTCGGTGAGCCAAAGCGTCACCTCCGCCGCGGTCGGCATCGCGATCGGCGAAGGATTGCTGATGCTGGACGACCGCATTGCCGATACGATGCTGGGGAGAGACGAGCACCAGCTCATTCTGGAGGCCTTCTGGGACAGCCTGTATCCTGCGCTGGGCGAGCTGCATACGCCTGCACACGAGCTGCTGCTCGTCGGGACGTGCGCGGCCGAGACCCCGCAACCGAATTAAGCGTACGCTGCCGCCCCCCACACGCGTCCCAGGGTCAGCTAGCGCACCCGCTCCGCTGCCGCGGTCAGACACGCATCGCCGCCACTGGCAGCTAGACGCGCGGACGCAGCGGCAGCCCAAGCACCGGCGCGTAGGCCGGCCGACGGCCGAAATGCGTCTGCAGCAGCACCGCCTCCCGCGCCTCCCACTCTACTCCGAGCGCTTCCCGCGCCTCCTGCTCCTCCTGCATAGCCGCCACGTCGGCAGCCGTCGTGCCCTGCGAGCGCCGCGCCGCGGTCAGATGCGGGCGGAACGGCCGCGTCTCCGGCTCGAAGCCAAGCGGCGCGAGTGCCTGCCACAACTCGCCGTGCAGCGCGCCCAGCCCCTCGGAGGCGGCGACGCCCGCCCACAGGATGGCAGGGCGCTGCGGCGGACCGAACGTCCCCCAGCCCGTGACGCGCACTTCGAACGCAGCCGTGGCGCAGACATAGCCATCCAGCGTCTCCCGCACGGCGGCCGCCCGCGGCAGCGGTAGATCGCCCAGAAAAGCAAGCGTAATATGGAAGTCCTGCGGATGCGTCCACTTGGCGAAGCGCCAGTCACGCTGCCGCGCCGCCGCCGCTTCGGCCAGACGCGCACGGGCAGCTGCGTCGGGCGCGAGACCGATGAAATAGCGAATACGATCCACGTGCTCCTCGCGGTCCTGGACGTTCATGCGGTTCATGCGCTCCTTACGTTCCTCGTGCTTCACTTGGGTCAACTCCTTTTCACCAGTATACCCATCTGCATCGCGGTTGACATCCACAGCTCCAGCTGCTTGATTAGCGGCGCAACCCCCGCTGCCTCGGCATCTCCGCCACATAGATGGCGCGCACGCCCTCGTGCGTGGAGTCAAAGGAGACGCGCGCACCGGACCGACTCCAGCGCGGATGCAGATCGCAGCGATAGTCCCCGTCCGCGACCGGGTCCGAGTAGCAGGACGCGAATCGGACGCCCGCACGGGCAGCAGGCTCGTACACATACAAGTGACGGTACCCGCGCTCGTCGGGATAGCTATCGTACAGCACGCGGGCGCCGTCCGGCGAATAGCTGCAATGCCCGTCGCGCAGGAAGAACGCCGGGTCCACCTGCACGCAGTGTCCGGTGCGGTCCTGCAGCACGTACAGCCCGTCCTGCGCGGCTGTCTCCTCCACATCCTCCGCCGCGCCCGGCTCCCGCTCGATCCGCATGTCGCCTGCTGCGCGCGACGCGGGACCCGGCGTGCCCGCGGACACCTGGGCGCGGGGCAGCGCCGCATGAATCAGCAGATGTGCGGGATCGCGCCAATAATAGTGGGAGGCGTACCCGTAGCCGGCGAGCAGGCAGAGATCCGTCCCGTCGGCATTGGCCGTGACGATCGCCGTCCCCCAGCTCCCGCCGGCCGTCAACGGCTCGTGCCGCACCAGACAGACGAAGCGGCTGCCGTCCGGGTTGAAGGTCACGTGATTCACGAGCAGCCGTGCGCCAGGCGCGTGTCGCGCGGCGCCAGTCAGCTCGGCGAGCCGGGCCAAAGAGAGCACGAGCTGCTCCGCGCCGGTCTCCAGATCGATCCGGAAGATGCCATCGCAAGCTGGCGCCGTCTCGGCGACATGCGGATCGCGCAGCCCGGCGTAGCCGTACCCCGGCCTAAAATTGTACATACGGGCAAAGTCGACGCTCAGCGCCCAACGCCCGCATGGATCGACATTGGCAATCGGTCGCCCGAAGCGCCGCAGCTCGCCGTTGTCCAACCGTAGCATCGCGCCGACTGCACGATCCGGCGCCGTCCGCATATTGAACAGCACGCGGCCGGACGGGTCCTGCGGGTGCCACTGCAGCATCGCGCCCTGTTGGAAGTTCCAGGCCGTCGTCACGGCCAGCCGGGTGAAGACGCCCTTCTCCACGTCCAAGACGCCCAGCTCGGCCTCGTCCCCAGGCTGGGGCAGCCGATCGAAGAAACGCACGCGGTGACACAGGTGCAGGCGATCATCTCCGCTCCAGGCGGGCGTGTCGTAGTAGCCATAAAAATAATGATAATCGTCCAGTGGTGAGATCCGGGTGAGACGCGCAACGCCTCCTTCGTCCGGCTGAGCGGTGCGAGGCGGCGCAGCCCGCGCAATGCGTGAGGAGAGTATGTCGTCAGCTGCTGTCCCGACGCCCGGTCCATCCGGCAAGTACCTGTTCATCAGTTCGTGCCCCTTTCGGATTCCCTCTTCCCTTCCATTATAGAAGAGTCCGTTTGGACACGACATTGACAATCGGCTCGCCTTTTTGTATATTCGGATCACCTTTTGGATCACCTTATGACTCATACAGCGATTGTACCTTGCATGGCCAGGATCGGAGCGACACGGACAGGGGGCGGGCACGATGGAAGCATGGCTTCAGGAGCTGGAGGGGCATTACGTGGTCGGTCTGACCGGCGAGCCCTATCGGGAGGTGGCCTTCTACGCGCGTCCGCCCGGATGGGAGATGGAGGCTCATCTCCATGAGTGGTATCAGCTCATCTTCGTAGCGGACGGCAGTCTCGAGCTGACCACGGGCGGGCGCCGGCATCTGCTCGGACGCGGCCAATGCGCGCTGATCCCGCCCGGCTGCATCCACGCCCTGCGCACGCCGGCAGGCTACAGGCAGATCGGGATCAATCTGCGCGCATGCCGGGATGCGCGCGGGATCGTCGAGATGCTGGACGCGCACGCGCGGACGTTCGCCATCCTGGAGCGGCCCCAGTGGCATGAGGCCGGCGAGCTGCTCTGGCAGGAGGGCCGCGCGCTCTCCCCCCGCTCGCGGCTCCAGCTGGTGCATACGCTCGACGGCCTCCTGCTGTCCGCGACCGAGCCCGAGCCTGCGCCGGGGCGCGCCGACCCTTTCCAGCAGGCGCTGGTTGCCGCTCTGCGCGCACGCCTCGCCGCGCCGCCCGCGCTGGAGGAGCTGTGCGCGGCGATGCGCATGAGCGGCGCCCACCTGGAACGGCGATGCCGCCAGTGCTTCGGCTGCGGCGTGATCGCGCTATTCAATCGGATCCGGCTGGACGAGGCATGCCTGCTGCTGCGCACCTCCACAGATCCCGTGGAGACGATCGGACGCCGCCTCGGCTTTTACGACGCTGCGCATTTCTCGCGATTCTTCAAGCGCAAGCTCGGGCTCAGCCCGCTGCACTATCGCAAGCGCCGATCCTAAAAAAATCCCCCTTCTCGCTTCCCGCGCGGGGAAGAAAGAAGGGGAATTGAGGCTTAGCCCTCGACGATTGCCCGAATCTGCTCGAGCGGCAGCTTGGGCTGACGGTCGTAGGTGAGCAGGCCGTTGATCTCCTGCTCGACGTCAGTGAGCTGGGTGTAGCAGAAGCCCTGGAGCACCGGCGCGCGCCGCACCGGCTCGATGACATCGGCCAGCCGCCGGGCGAAGTCCTCCTCGTCCTGGGCGCCGGAGTAGCCCCAGCCCTCCCACTCGCTCTTCTTGAAGGCAATGCCGCCGAATTCCGTCAGCAGCACCGGCTGGCCCTCGTCCGGATAGCCCGGCACGAGCACCCAGCGGTTGCTCGGCCGCGCCTGCAGCGCCCGCTCGCGCTCGGCGTAGCGCGCCTCCAGCACTTCGCGCTGCCAGGCGTAGTCGTGGATCGTGATCAGATCGGTGCGGGTATGCTCCCAGCCGTCGTTGGAGACGACCGGACGCGTCGGATCGAGCGACTTGGTCAGATGGTACATCGCCAGCGCATGCTGCTCCTGCTGCGGATCGTTGCAGATGTTGACGACGCCCCAGCTCTCGTTGAGCGGCACCCAGGCGACGAGGCACGGATGGTTGTAGTCGCGCTCGACCGCCTCGATCCACTCCCGCGTCACGCGTCCGGCATATTCTTCGGTGAAGTGGTACGCATTGGCCATCTCGCCCCAGACGAGCAGGCCGAGCCGGTCCGCCCAGTACAGGTAGCGCGGGTCCTCGATCTTCTGATGCTTGCGCGCGCCGTTGAAGCCCATCGCCTTGGTGAGCTCGACGTCGCGGCGCAGCGCCTCGTCGTCCGGCGCCGTCAGCAGCCCGGTCGGGAAGTAGCCCTGATCGAGCACGAGCCGCATCGGATACGGTCGATTGTTGAGCTGCAGCACGCCGTCCTGGATCGACACCTTGCGCATGCCGAAGTAGCTCGCGACCCGATCGACCTCCGCGCCCTCGACCCGGAGTGTCAACGTGATATCGTACAGGTGCGGATGCTCCGGCGTCCACCAGCGGCCATGGCTGTGATCGTTGAAGTCATGGATGCCCAGCGCCCGCGTCACGGTCGGCTGCGCGAGCGCGATCGCGTCCTCGGCCACCGTCTCGCCCGCGTACGCGATTGTCACGTGGAGCGAGGCCTTGCTCGCCGCCCCCAGCCCTTCGATCCAGGCCTGGAGCCGCAGCTCATTGCGATCGATGTCCGGGGTGAGCCGGATGCGGCCGATGCTGACGGGCGCCACCGGCTCCAGCCAGACGCTCTGCCAGATGCCCGTCGTACGCGTGTAGAAGATCCCCTTGGAGTGCTCCTTCCAGTACTGCTTGCCGCGCGGCAGCGTGACGTCCTGGCTGTAATCGAGCGCCCGGACGACGACCGTCTGCTCGCCGCCTGTGTTCAGCGCGTTCGTGATATCCGCCCGGAACGGCGTATGCCCGCCCTCATGCGTCGCGACGAGCGTGCCGTTGACCCACACCTTGGCCTCGTAGTCCACCGCGCCGAAGTGCAGCAGCAGCCGCTTGCCGGCATAATCGGCCGGGACCGAGAAGCTGCGGCGGTACCACACGATGTCGTGAAAGGACGGGTCGCCGATCCCGCTCAGCTCGCTCTGAAAGGTATATGGCACTTCGATCCGCTGCGGCAGCGCATGCGCCCCGCCCTGCCAGCCCTCCCGCTCTCCGGCGTCGGCATCGTCGAAGGCAAATTCCCACGTGCCGTTGAGCGTCATCCAGTCCTCGCGGACGAACTGCGGGCGCGGATATTCGTTTCGCGGCGTTTGATCGGTCCCGCCGGCTTGCCCGTTTTCCTTGCCGTGTCCGGGTTGCGTTTCCAATTGACTCATCGTATTTCGCTCCTTATCGGCTAAATATACGGCGATGCTAAATACATAGCCATGGTAATTTTTAATACAATATTATTGAATCATTAAGCCCGATTTTAGCTGATTTCCGCTTTATCGTCAATAATTTTGTATTAAAAAGCGCGTAATCGCAAATAAAAGCCTTTAACTACAATATAATTGTAATTAAAGGCTTTTTCCTTCCGATTCGAGCGAATAAAACACCTTCAGCACAATGTCCTGCTCGCAATCCCCGAACTGCCGGCCGAACAGGCTGATGCCGCCCTGATGCAGGGCGTCCGGCTTGACGCCGAGCCGCAGTCGAAGGCTGGGCCGGCGGCGCAGCGCCAGCTCGTCCACCGTCACGGCCGAGACCGGCTGCATGTCGAGCGTCGCGGCGCTGCCGTCGACACGCCACGTCTTGAGCACGCCGTATTGCGTCGAGCCGTCCGGCCACCAGGCGGGATTGAGCCGGCCGCGCCGATCGCCGAAGTCGCCGGGACACGTCCATGTGCCGATCTCGACGCCGTTGATCCACATCGTGATGTCCGACGGCCAGTCGGGGTCGTAGCTGGGCGCCTCCGCGCACAGCTCCATCGACACCTCCAGCGCCTCGATCCGGGCCTCGAGCGGGATCTCCAGCGGCAGCAAGTATTCGAGGTAGCCCTTGCGCAGCCAGATCAGCTGCGCCGCGACGTGCTTGGGGTGGTAGAAGCTCGCCGGCTCGTCATGCCGCACGAGCAAGCCGTCCGCACCCGCCATGCCGCAGGTCGGTTGGACCTCGCAGTCGCTGTAGTGGCCGATCGGCATTTCCATCTCATACTTGGCGAGCCCCTGCCTGGGGGCGCTCTTGCCGGCGTTGAGCACGATATGCACGTCGTCGTAATTGCGGCTGCACATCTTCATCGCGCCGCGCGAGGCCGGCTGCAGCTCGGTATTGATGAGCCCGGCCGTCTCCAGCACCTTGACATTATTGGC
This sequence comes from Paenibacillus sabuli, assembly GCF_014705605.1. Classification (GTDB taxonomy): domain Bacteria; phylum Bacillota; class Bacilli; order Paenibacillales; family Paenibacillaceae; genus Paenibacillus_D; species Paenibacillus_D sabuli. The sequence continues at coordinate 94,588 of NZ_JACXIZ010000026.1, read as the reverse complement.
GACCGTGGAGACAGGCAGGCCTAGCGCCTCGGCCATCTCCATAATATTGAGGCTCTTCGTGCTCAGCAGCTGGAGCATGTCGACGCGCGCCCGCGTGGACAGGGCGTGCGCGACCGTCACCAGCCGCTCGGGATCACGAAAGCTCAGCTCCAGCATATCCCTTCCTCGCTCTCTTCGTTCATTCGACGCGTCAGCGACGCGCCTCCGGGTCGGCTCCCGCATCGGCGGCGCGCAGCTGAGCGGCCTGCCCTTGCAGGATGCGGCGCGCGCGCGTCATGTAATCGAGCATCGCCTCCAGCTCGCGCGCGCTGTATCGGCCGTACAGCTCCCCCATTGCCGCGCCGAGCGGCCCGAAGATCTCGCCGAGCGCGCCGAGCCGCTCCGGCAGCGGTACGGCGCACACGACACGCAGGTCGGACGGATCCTTGACCCGCTTGATGTACCCGGCCTTCTCCAGACGATTGAGCACGCCGGTGATCGCCCCGGTCGTCAGCCCGCTCCACTGCGCCAGCTGGCCGGCCGTCGCCTTGCCGCGGCTCAGCACGAATTCCAGGCACTTGTGATCGGTGATGTGCAATCCCAGGCGCGCAGCCGCCGCGTGGTGGAACATGACCGTCTCGGTCGACAGCTGCTTGGACGCCTCGAGCAGCTCGGCGTGCAGGCGGTCAGACTCCCGCTCCATGACCCACCTCCTTGTATCTATCGGCATTATATCATATTTCGACCGAGGTCCAGGAGCCTCCTCCGTCTGCAGACCGTAGCCGTCATCCGATAATGCGTTAAGATAAGAAGGTAAAGCGTGACTCGAGACGATATATCTTAGTCGTTAAGATATATGAAAGACGCAGAGCGGGCCTTCTGTGTATCTTCGAGTCACCAAGACTAGCCCATGCGAAAGGTGGACAAATCAATGAGCGGTACATCAGACAACCAAGCGGCGATCATCGGCTGCGGCATCGCAGGACCAGCAGCGGCGCTGTTCTTGCAACGGGCCGGCTACGCGCCGGTCATCTACGAGGCGGCGCAGGCGCATGACGATTACGCCGGTCTCTTCCTCAATCTCGGGCGCAACGGCATGCGCGTCCTCGACGAGCTCAGGGTGGGCGATACGATCCGCCGGGCCGGCTTCGAAATGCGGCTGATGCGCTTCCGCAGCGGAGCGGGCAAGGCGCTCGGCGAGGTCGGCCGGCTCGGGGGCGAGCCCCAGGGCTGGACCGTGAAGCGCGGCGAGCTGCAGCGCGCGCTGCGGGAGGCGGCCGCGCGCGCCGGCATTCCGATTCGACTCGGGCACAAGCTCGCGAGCGTGCAGACGGGTCGGGAGCGGGCGCTCATGACCTTTGCGGACGGCTCGCATGCCGGCGCGCGTCTGATCGTCGGCTGCGACGGCATTCATTCCGCCCTGCGGCGGCAGGTGCTGCCGGATGCGCCGAGCCCGCAGTATACCGGTCTGATCAGCTTCGGCGGCTTTGCGCAGGACCCCGAGACGCCGTTCGTACCGGGCGTGCAGCAGATGATGTTCGGCCGACGGGCGTTCTTCGGCTATGTCGCGCACGCTTCCGGCGAGGTGTACTGGTTCGGCAACGAGGAGGTCCCCGGCAGCCCGACGCGCCGGGATATGCTGGCGATCCCGCAGGACGAATGGGAGCGCCGGGCGCTGGCGCTGTATGCCGGCGAAGCGCCGCAGGTGGAGCGGATTATCCGCCGCACGGTCGGCGGAATCGGCGCCTTCCCGATCTACGACATGCCGCCGCAGCCCCTCTGGCATCGGGACAATGCGGTGCTGATCGGCGACGCCATCCACGCGATCTCGCCCAATGCCGGACAGGGCGCCTCGCTGGCGCTGGAGGACGCGATGGAGCTGGCCCGTTGTCTGCGCGATCATCCCGCCCCGCAGCAGGCCTTCGCCGCCTTCCAGGCGCTGCGCAGCGCGCGCGTGGAGCGGATCGTCCGCTATTCGCGCACGCTCGGGGCCCGCAAATACGCCCGCAGCCGCGTGCAGGTGTTCTTCCGCGATCTGATGATGCCGCATTTCCTCAAGGCGGCGAACAAGGACGGCCAGACGTGGATCTACGATCACCGGATCGATTGGCAGGAGCCGGCGCCCGCAGCCGGACGGTGAGGCTCATCCCGCAGCGCTCCAGATCTGCAGCGTCAGAATGACGGCGAAGATAAGCAGCTGCGGGACGATCATGCCCAGCAGCTTGCGGTGCATCGTACAGGCGACGAGCAGCGCGGCGAGCACATTGAGGCCCACGAGACCGGCCGGCATGTAAGCGGCGAAGCCGTCGAGACGCAGGAGTCCGGCATAGCCGAGCACCTCGATCGAGCCCACCGCCAACAGCAGCAGCCCGCCTTGCAGCGACATGACCCGGAAGGCGCCGACCAGATTTTCTTCCGCTCCCTGCGCCCGCAAGGCGCGCACCTGCATATTTTCGCCGTAGATTACATGTACCACGCTCATAATGATGAGCAGCAACCCCGCTGCCAGCTTCATTCGAAGCGCCTCCTTTCGCGTGCGCGCATGTCCTTCGCGCAGTAGTCGTCCGATACCGATTATAGCTTATCCTCGGCACGGCGTCTCTTGTTATCTTTTATTCATTTTACAAATTAACCTTCCGTTCTAACGTCGTCATGCAATAAAATTTGAATTTAATTTGCGTATTACAACACAAAAATGTACATTATAGGTATCGCCCAAATTGGCGATCCGAGAGTCACGAGTCGTTTCATTAGAGAGGAAGATGGATGGTGAATACGGAGAAGCCGGCCAAATCGGCGGCCATGCTGACGCAGAGCGTGACGCGTGCGCTCGCGATCCTGTCTTGTTTTTCGGACGAGGAGCCTGAGCTGCGCGTCGCCGACTTTTGCCGCAAGCTCGATCTGACGCAGAGCAACGTCTCGCGTCTGCTGTCGACGATGGTGTCGATCGGCTATGTCAAAAAAGAAGAATCTAGCGGCTACTACCGGCTCGGCACGGAAATCGTGTCGCTCGGCGGCATCGCGCTCAACAATTACGAAATTCGCAAGCAAAGCTTGCCGGAGATGCATGAAATGGAGCGCCGCCTCGGCCTGGACACGAATCTGGCGATCCTCGATGACGATACGATCCTCTATCTCGCCCACGTCGACAGCTACGAGTCGCCGCGCATGTATACGTTCATCGGCCGCCGCAACCCGCTGCACTGCACCGCCATCGGCAAAGTGCTGCTCGCCCACATGGACGAGACTGCGCGCGATCGTCTGCTGGGTCGGATCGAGATGTACGCCTACACCGACAAAACCGTCACCGATCAAAACGTCCTGCTGGAGCAGCTCGCCGCCTGCAAAAGACGCGGCTATGCCATCGAGCTGGAGGAACTCGCGCTGGGGCGGGCCTGCCTGGCTGCTCCGATCTTCGACAAGTCCGGCAAGATCGCAGCCGGCATCAGCGTGTCGGGCTCGCTCTCCAAAATGAACCTGGCCGGCCGCGAGCAGGAGCTGGCTGCCGCGTTGATCGAGCTCGCCGGTCGCGTCTCGATGAAGATGGGGCACGTGACCGTTCATATGAACCGCACTCCTCACAGCCGATGATGCTTGCGGTACGCCGAAGGACTAAGACCGGCGTGCCGGGTGAAGACGCGGCTCAGGGAGTAGCCGCTCTCATAGCCGCATTCGGCGGCGATCGCCTCCAGCGTCCAATCGCTCTCCAGCAGCAGCGCCTTCGCCTTGTGCAGCCGCAGCGCCGTCAAGTAATGCAGCGGCGGCAGCCGATAGGCGGCCTTGAAGCGCCGGATGAGCTGCACGTGGGTCAAGCCGAGCCGGGCTGATAGCGCCTTCAGCGAGACCCGCTCCCCGGCATGTCGCCGCAGCCAGTGGGCCGCCTCTTCCATCAGCGGGTCCTCCGACGGGCCCGCTTGCTCGCCGGCTCGCTCGAGCCGCTGGCCGAGCATGAGCCACAGATCGAGCAGATAGTGACGCTTGAGCGACGTCATTTCCGGCTCCAGCTCGCCCTCCTCCCGGTCCGGCAGCGCTTGGAGCATGCGCAGCGCCCGCCAATTCTCCAGCAGCCTCACTGTAGAGGGCAGATGCAGCCGCGGCTGCTCGCGCAGCGCCGTCGCAGCGCCCGCCTCCGGCGCCTCCAGCGTGAAGGTCACCGCGTGGAAGCTCGCCGGCTCGACGATCCGGCGATGGAAGGGCGTGCCCGGCGGACATATCACCAGATCCCCCGCGCCGGCGCGGCCGTGCTGGTCCCCGATCCGATACTCGATCACGCCCTCCTCCATTGCAAAAAACACCCAGGTCGCAGAGGTGTCCTGCGCATACAAAAATTTCGACTTGCCTTCCCAGTAGCGGTGCGTCCGCCACTCCGGCATTTCGACTGCTTCCCTTGCCATCCCGCCCCCCCTCCCGCTCGTCTATTTCGATCGTCCATTCCGCTCGTCCTTTCCGGTCGACACACGCCGCCGCAAATATGAAATTTCGGACATGAAGACGATAAAATTCGCTATCCTATGCCAATAACGACCTCTGCTATGCTTGTAATTACAGCCATCATAGCACGCAAAGGAGCGCGAAGTCCATGAATCCACTTATCCAGTCAAACGCCATACCTGCCGCCGGAGCGAGCCCGGCGCGTCCCCTGGATCCCGGCACCACCCAAGCGCTGGAAGCGCAAGTGCTCGTCGCCGGCGGCGGCATGACCGGCGTCGCTACGGCGCTGGCGGCGGCGCGGGGCGGCGCGTCCGTCATCCTTTGCCAGGACCGTCCGGTGCTCGGCGGCAATGCCTCCTCCGAAATCCGCATGAACGTCTCCGGCGCCTCGATCAAGGGCACGCCGCTGGCCAGCGAGCGCCGGGAGAGCGGCATCATCGAGGAGATCATGCTGGAGTGCTCAGTGCGCAATCCGCAGCGCAGCGCCAGCATGCTCGACCTGATCCTCTACGAGAAGTGCCGAGCCGAGCCCGGTCTGACGCTGCTGCTCAACACGACCGTCACCGACGTGCGCATGGACGGCGACCGTATCGCCTCCGTCTACGCGGCGCGGGAGAGCACCGAGGACCGCTTCCTGCTCACAGCCGACCTCTATGCCGACTGCACCGGGGACGGGCGGCTCGGCTACGAGGCGGGCGCCGCCTTCACGACCGGCCGCGAAGCCGAGGAGGAATACGGCGAGCCCGCTGCCGGGCCCAATCGCGACAGCCATCGCCTCGGCTCGTCGCTGCTCTTCCAGACGCGAGACATGGGACGGCCGATGCCGTTCGAGGCGCCGCCGTGGGCACGTCGCTTCACCGAAGAGGACCTGCGCTTGCGCGAGCACAGCAAATGGGAATACGGCTACTGGTGGGTCGAGTTCGGCGGCATGCGCGATACGATCAAGGACAACGAAGCGATCCGCGACGAGCTGCTGGCGATCATGCTCGGCGTCTGGGATCACATCAAGAACAGCGGCCATCATCCGGAATCGGCGAACTGGGCGCTCGACTGGTTCGGCTTCGTCCCGGGCAAGCGCGAATCGCGGCGCTTCCTCGGCCGGCATGTGCTGACCCAGCGCGACCTGGAGGAGGCCGAACCGTTTGCGGACACCGTCGCCTACGGCGGCTGGCCGCTGGACACGCATCCGCCGCAGGGCATCGACGCCGCCGGCGAGGAGCCGGCGAAGCAGCCGTATGCGCCGTACCTGTACAGCATCCCGCTCGGCGCAATGATCAGCCGTAATGTCGCCAATCTGACGTTCGCCGGGCGCAACCTGTCGGCGACGCATATCGCCTTTTCCAGCACCCGCGTCATGGCCACCTGCGCCGCGATGGGCGAGGGGCTCGGCACCTTCGCCGCGCTGGCCGCCGCTGCGGGCCTGCCGCCTGGGCGAGCCTCGCAGGATGCCGCGCTGATCCGCCGCACCCAGCAGCGCCTGCTGCGCCAGGGCGCCTATCTGCCCGGCCACGCGCTGGAGGGCAATCTCGGGCGGCTGGCGCAGGTGCGGGCCTCGTCGGAGCAGCCGGACGGCCCGGCGGCCAACGTCGTCAGCGGTCACACCCGCGCGGTGCACGGACCGCACGGCGCCCGTCCCGAGCTGGCCCCGCCGGGCACGCATCGCTGGATGGCCGCCCCGGACGACCCGAGCCCGTGGCTCGAGCTGACCTGGCCGGAGCCGGTCGACGTGCGCGGCATCACCGTCGTCCTCGACACCGGTCTGCACCGGCGGCTGATGCTGTGCCACCTCGACGCCCTGCAGGAGGAGATGGGCTGGGGCCGGCCGCAGCCGGAGGCGCTGCGCGCCTGGCGGCTCGTCGCCGAGACGGCCGACGGCACGACGCGCACGATCGCCGAGGTGCAGGGCAACTACCAGCGGATGCGACGGTTCGAGGCGGAGCTGCGCGGACTGCGCCGCCTGCGGCTCGAGGCGCTGGAGACCAACGGCCTCGATCACGCCCGTGTGGTCGAGCTGTTTTGCGAGTAACTGCAGCGTCCAGGCTCGCGTGTCGGCACAGGTCTCCGTGAAGCGCAGATGAGGACACGCAGATGGCCGCGCAATCCCAGACGAACGAAGCGGGTAGGTGCAGCCTGGCAGCAGCGGGCGGATCAGAGCGAGGCGGACTGGCGCGACGGGACAAGCGCGCGCCTGCCCGGAGCGAGATGGACGGAGACGTGCTCGTCTGTAACGGTCATCAGCGGCGCTTAGCCGGGGGTTGAGTCCGATACGAGGCCAATAACCGATGCTAAGCGTTCCCTATGACCGTTACAACGTGAAGGAAGCTAAAAAACGGCGCTAAGCGGCTCCCATGTCCATTAGAGCTGGTCTGCGCCCACTCGTGGATCAATTCGCGAAGCAGGCAGGCCGCATGGCTCCGCTCGCGTCATGTGCCAACTGCATGAACCAGGAACCGCTAACTGGACGACAGCCGCTCCCGCACGCAATACGCGTCCGGGAGCGGTTGATTTGCAAGTTTCCTTTAAAAGGCACCGCATCCGTTCATAAACGAACGGACACGGTGCCTCCTTCAATTGGTCCCCATTATCGTCTCACTAGAATGAAAAGCTCTCCCGCACCGTCAGCTCGTCGAAATAAGCGGTGCCGACCGAGGCCCCCGTGCTGTTGAGCCGCAGGTCTGCGAACGAAGGCGCGGCATGGCGGAAGGCGTAATCCGCAGCCGCCAGCACACCGTCCACGTACAGATCGAACGTCTGCGCCTCCAGGTTCGCGACCACCTCGACCTCGTACCACGTATCGGCGCTGTAGGCCGCGACATCAGACTTGGTCCCGCCGTCGTACGTATAGAGCTGACCGCTGCCGTCCAGCGCCACTGTAATGGCATTCACGCCCGCGGCATCGCGCAGGCTGAAGCCGAATACGCCGCCCGACGCGTCCGCCATCACCCGATAGGCCGCCGTCACCTCGTCCGTCGTCGTCGGATTAAAGGCGCGCACCGCATCGACCAGCGCGCCCGTACTGCCGTCGCTGAGCGCCAGACTCCGGTCGCCGCCGCCCGGCACATCCTCCACCGTCACCGTGCCGCCTGCCGTGCCGACAGACCAGGCCGCAGGCGCCGCGCCCGTCGCATTGTCTCCAAAGTCCGCCATCACGGCGAAGCTGCGCTTGACCGACACATCGTCGAAGTACGCCGCACCGGTCGAAGCGCCCGTACTATTGATGCGCACGCTCGCCAGCTCGCTCGCGCCGCTGCGGAAGCCGTACCCCGCCGCCGCCGGGACCCCGTCTACGTACAGGTCGAACGTCTGCATCTCCAGATTGGCGACCGCCTCGATCTCGTACCACGTATCGGCGCTGTAGGCCGCGACGTTCGTCTTGGTCCCGCCATTATACGTGTAGAGCTGACCGCTCCCGTCCAGCGCCACCGTGATGGCATTCACGCCCGCGGCATCGCGCAGACTGAACCCGAATACGCCGCCCGACGCGTCCGCCAGCACCCGATAGGCCGCCGTCACCTCGGTCGCAGTGGTGACCGTGAACGGGCGGATCGCCTCTACGAGCGTACTTGCGCTCCCGTCGCTCAGCGCCAGACTCCGGTCGCCCGCGCCCGGCACATCCGCCACCGTCACCGTGCCGCCCGCCGTACCGACTGTCCACTGCCCGGGCGGGCTGCCGATCGGCTCGCCGTCGAGGCCGTCCTGCCAGTAGCCCGGATCCTCGATCGGCACGAGCAGCTCCAGCAATTCCTCCCATTCGTACTCCAGGCGCACGATGCTGCGCACCGTGCTGGCGGCGCCGGGCTTGTACGTGACCACATTGAAGTACGTCTCGCCCAGCGCCTCCTGGAAGTACGGCTCCGCATAGTACGCATCGACGATGGAGCGGTCGAGCTCGACGGCGCTTACCAGCTCCAGCGTGTCCGGGTCCAGTTCATATAGCGTCAGCACGCCGTCGCCGCCCTGGACATTGCGGCACAGCAAGTAGTAGCCGCCGTCCTGTACGAACAGCTTGGGCCGCCCGATCTGCCCGATCAGGCCGGGATACTCGGCCGACAGGTCGCGCGCGTCCAGCAGATCGAACGCCGCATCCGTCTTGAACAGCTTCGTGCTGCCTGCGGCGTCGCCGCGCGCGGCGATGATGTAGGTGCTCCCATACTTCTCCAGCGCGCTCTCATTGAAGCTATAGCCGAGCGCTGTATTCAGATTCTTGAGATGGCTCCACGTCGCCCCGTCGTCGCTCGACTTCAGCATATGGACCGCGCGCGGGCTGCCCAGCTCGGGGAAGGACATCGCCAGCATGTATACATCGCTGCCGTCGACGTAATCGTCGAACGTGTAGCCGTATTCGTAGCCGCCGACTGCCGGCAGCGCGCCCGCAGAGGCGAACGTATCGCCGTCGTCGCCAGAAGCGAATACGCGCACGCCGAGCCGATCCTTGGTGCCGCCTTGTTGCCAATCGACGTAGTTGACGAGCGTGCCGCCAGGCATCTGCACCAGCTCGGGATTCTGATTGACGACCGCAGCTGTGCTGTCCGTCGCCGTCACGCTGACGACGGTCCCGGTCGCCGGGTTGAATACCATCGTCTCCAGCAGCGCGCTGCTGTCATGACTGTGCTGATCGCCGCGCTTGTACGAGATGACGACGCGGCTGTCGTCGACCTTGACGATGGTCGGGAATGCCAGGAACGTCTTCGACGCCAGCGCGTCGCCGTCCGCGAGCACCTGCTCGTGCTTGTACGTCGGCGTCGGCGCCGCATCCGCCGCAGGCGCCGACGCCGCGAAGACCGCGCAGCCCAGCGCCGCCGTCAGGAGCGCCCAGCCCAGCCTTCGGCCTTGCGCCCCTAGCCCGAGCTTCGGCTCCCGAAGACGTACGCGCATCTCCAGAGCGGCATCCTCCCATTCGCCTCGTCCTGCATTCGACCGGTTCGTTGCCTTCGTCCATGTCTCGTTCATCCTGCGCCCTCCTCATGTAATGGTCGCCCGGCTTGCCTGCCGCATCCCGGCGGTCCGCTTGCCCAGCGTGATTTTGATCACACGGCTTGTCTTGCGCGCGCCGGCGATCCGCTTCCCCGTATTGCTTTGAATACCCGACTTGCCCGCGATTACATTGGCCGCTGGCCGCTCCGGAGCCGCTACCCCTTGAGCGAGCCGACCATGACGCCCTTGATGAAGAAGCGCTGGAACGCCAGGAAGAAGATCAGCATCGGAATGAATGCCACCGTGGCCCCGGCCATTGCCAGACCGAGATTGAGCGAGGCGACGCCCTTGGCCAGCTTGGCGATCGCCACCGGCAGCGTCAGCATGATGTCGCGGTCGATCACGACCAGCTGCCACAGGTATTCGTTCCAGACCGCGACGAAGGCGAAGATGCCGATCGATCCGATCGCCGGCAGCGCAATCGGCACGACGATGCTGGAGAAGATGCGCAGCTCGCCCGCACCGTCCATCTTGGCCGCGTCGAGCAGCTCACTCGGAATCGACTGCATGAATTGCTTCATCAGGAACACGCCGAACGGATACGCGATGAACGGCATGATCAGTCCGGCGTAGGTATTGACCCAGCCGAGCTTGGCGATCAACAGATAGAGCGGGATCAGCATGACCTGATTGGGCAGCATCATCGTGATCAGCATCGTCCAGAAGAGCAGATTCTTGCCCGGAAACGACTTCTTGCCGAAGGCGTAGCCCGCCAGGCTGCTCGTGACGAGCGTGCCCAGCGTCGCCGCCAGCGCCATGAACAGGCTGTTCCACAGCCAGCGCAGCGTCGGATTGTCCAGCAGCAATTGCTTGTAATTGTCCCAGGTGATCGTCGTCGGGAACCAGTCCGGCGGGATCTCGATCGTGTCCGTGAGCACCTTGAGCGAGCCGGTCAGCATCCAGTACAGCGGCATGAGCTGGACCGCCGCCAGCAGGCAGACGATCAGCAGGCCGAGCCCGCCCGCGATGCGCTCGGCCGGGGTGCGTTGTAGATTGTCCATATGTGTATCCCTTCTCCTGTTGAATTAATACTCCGTCTCCTGGCCCAGCCACTTGAATTGCGCCCAGGCCACGACGCTGACGAGCAGGATCAGCACGACGCCGAGCGCCGAGGCCGTGCCGAAGTTGAAGAAGTCGAAGCCCGTCTGGTACATCCGATACACGATCGTCTGCGTGCCGTGCGCCGGGCCGCCGCCCGTCATCAGGTGGATGACGACGAACACCTGGAACACGCCGATTGTCTGGGTGACGAGCACGAACAGCGTCGTCGGCTTGAGCAGCGGCAGCGTGATGCTGCGGAATTGGCGCCACGCCCCGGCGCCGTCGATCATCGCCGACTCGTACAGATCGCGCGGGATGCCGCCGAGCGCGGCGATGTAGAGAATGACAGGCTGGCCGACGATCATCGTGATGACGACCATGTCGACCGTCAGGAGAGCCATATTGGGGGTACCCAGCCATGCTACCGGCCCTGCGCCGAGCAGGCCGAGCACATAGTTGAGCAGCCCGTAAGTCGGATTGAGAATCCACAGCCAGACAAGCGATAGCGCCACGCCGCTGGCGACGATCGGCATGTAGAAGGCCATCCGAAAGAACGTCTGCAGTCCTCGACCGAGCGGATACACAATCACCGCGATGAACAGCGAGATCGCCATCGCCGCCGGGACGATCCCGACGACGAGCACGACCGTGTTCGTCAGCGCCTTCCAGAATACCGGGTCCTGGTACAGCCCGATGAAATTGTCCAGTCCGACCCACGTGCGCGAGGTCAGCTTGACGTCGTAGAAGCTGAACTGCAAGCCCTGCAGCAGCGGAAGCAGCGTGAATACGACGAAGAAGAAATAGGCCGGCAGGATGAAAAAATAGGCGGATCTGGCCTCCAGGATGCGCTTCATCAACTGCATATCGTCACCTCCCCCGCTACTGCGCGAGCACCCGGTTCGCCGCTTTTTCGTAGTCGGCGAGCGCTTGCTCCGGCGTCTTCATCCCGAGCAGCGCCGCCTGGACCTCGGGATACAGCAGCTCGCGCACCTCGGCATACTTGGGCGAGGTCAGCCCCATGTCCTCGAGCCCGCGCTCCTCGATCAACTGCTGCATGACGACGAAGTCCGGATCGTCGCTGAGCGGCACGCCGGCCGACTTCTTGACCGGGAACTGGCCGGCGTTGATCGCATACATCTCCTGGTACTCCGTACTGTTGAGGAATTCGACGAACTTGACGACCCATTCGCGCTTGTAGTCGTCGTCCTGCTTGAACACCGCGTAGCCGGTCGGACCGACCGGCACGCCGCTCGTGACGCCCGCGGCGCTCGGATGGCTGACGAATAGCAGCTCCGGCTCGCCCAGCGTCTTACCCTCGGCGCGCGCATCCGCGAGCTTGGTCTTGGCGTACAGCGTATCGACGTACGCGCCGACCTGGCCGGACCAGATCAGATTGTTGATATCCGTCGGACCGGTCGTCGAGATGCTCGGCGGGAGCAGGCCGTCTTTGTTGAGCTGCACCAGATACTCCATGGCGGCCGCGCCCTCGGGGCTGTTCAGCGCGATCTTGGAATAGTCGCCATCCGCGTACAGCTTCGCCCCGAAGCCCCAGAACAGCTCGAGAATGCCGTTGTCGCTCTGCGAATTGGAGATATGCACGGCATACGGGAATACCTTGCCCGGCTCGGCGACCGCCCGAATGGCCGTGTCGAATTCCTCGATCGTCCAGTACGGGTCCTCGCGGGTCGGCAGCAGATCGAGCGCGTCCCGCTCTGCCCACATCTCCCGGTTCAGCATCATCGTCGCCGTCCAGGCATAGGCCGGCAAGGCGTGCAGATGACCGTCGATCGTGTACATGTCGAGGTAATCCTGGTGGTAATCGGCCAGCTCCTCCTCGGACACCGATTCCTCGAGGTTCTCCAGCACGCCCTGGTACGCGTATTGCGACGTGCGGCCGAGGTAGTCGCGCAGGATGTCGGGCTGCGTACCTGCGGCGATCGAGGCCGGCACCTTCTTGGGCATATCCTCGAACGTCACCACCTGCACGTCGATCTTCACATGCGGATACTGCGCCATGAATTGCTCGGCCTGCCACTTCTCGAAGTCGCCGTTATTCGGCGTCTGCTCCTCCATGCCCTCGATCAGCTTGAAGCGCGGATCGGTCCAGTAGGTGATCTCCACCTCCGGCAGCTCATCCGATTCCCCGCCGCTCGCCGCGCCGCCGGGCGAAGTGCCGCTCCCGTTGCCGTCATTCGTATTCGCGCCGCATGCCGTACATACGAGCAGTACCATGAGCAGCAGTGCCATTGCCTTGCGATAGTGCATTGCCATTGTCAGAACCCCTCCTAATCATTCATACGCTCTCGTTCGTCGTCCCGCCTGGCGGCGCCGTCTGTGTGGGTGAGCCTACCCGTCTGTTCCTCGATCTGTTGCGACCTTCTATAATCTGAGCATGCCCCGCCGGCTCCGAGACATGGCGGCCTTACGGTGACGCCCCCCCCTCTCCCCTCTACAGGACCGGCGCCGACTTGCCGCACGCGGCCACGGCCCGCATGATCTTGTCGTGCACGCTCAGCACCGCCGGCCGGTCGGCCGGATCGAGCGGCGGCAGCGGGAGCCGCGGCTCGCCGCAGTCTACGCCGCGCAGCCGCATGAGTGCCTTGAGACTGCCGAACAGTCCGAGCGCGCGCATATCGGTGATGATGTCGTTGACAATCACTTGCCAGCGCTGCGCCTCCTGCATCTGATTGTCCCTGTAGCAGCGCTCGATCTCGACGAATAGCTCCGGCATCGCGCCGTACGTACCGCCGATGCCGCCGCTCGCGCCCATCACGCGGCCGGCCAGATACTGCTGGTCCGGTCCGTTGAACACCATGAAGCGCTCGCCGCCCGCCGCCTTGAACTGCTGCAGCTCGTACGTACTGAACGACGTCACCTTCATCCCCATCAGTTGCTCTTGCTGGCACAGTTCCTTCAGATAGGCCGCCGACATGTGGAAGCCGGTCGACGCGGGGATGTAATAAATAATGAAGGGGAGCGAAGTGCCGTCCATGACCGCCTGCCAATGGCGGGTGACCGCTTGCTCCGAATACGAATAGTAGTACGGCGGAATCGCCGATACCGCGTCCGCCCCCGCCGTGTCGGCGTGCCGGGCCAGCGCGACGCTGTCCCGCGTATTCATCGCCCCGACATGGGCGATCAGCGTCAAGCGACCGCGATTCTCCTCCGCCACCGCTTCCAATACGCGCTGGCGCTCCTCCACACTCTGCATCAGCCCCTCGCCCGTGCCGCCGCCGACGTACAAGCCCTGTACGCCCTTGTCGACAAGGAAGCGGGTCAGCCGCTTCGTCGCGGCGAGATCAACCTCCCCGTCGGTGTCGTAGCAGGCGTTCATCGCCACCGTCACACCTTCGAATTTCGTTTCCCATGCTTGCTCCATACATGAGCCTCCCTGTCTGCTGAACTGCCTGTGCTGCGTCTATCGTGTTAATAATTAAAAGTATAAACCAACCATTCATATTACGCAATTATTATTTATAATTAGAATGTTACATCCCGTTTTATCAATTTCACAAAAAAAATACTTGTGGCAACCGATAAAAATTCATTAGCGCTTTTTCAGGCTCAATAGCCGCCGTAGCAACCGTTTAGGTTCGTTGAGGAATTGTGAAGGGAGGGATAGGATCGTTCAATTGCATCCGTTTATTCCGTAATGGACGCTTATTTCGGAGCAGTTGCAATGTCGCGTGGAGTTTGCGCGAAGTTTGCGCGGAGTTCGTACAAGTGTTCGAGCAGATTTTGCGCAGAGTAATGCATAAGCGACCTTGCAGCCGGAGCTGCTCGTGCCGAAACGACCAACAAGCCCGCGCCGGGCCTCACGTTCTGCACAAGACGCATCGAAACAAAAGCCGTACGGGAATCGAACAATCGATTCCCGTACGGCCTCTTTCGGCTATTGCCTCTTAGCTCACTGGTCCTTCGATCTCGCCACGGCAGGATTGACCGTCTGCGCGCCGCCGCTCGGCGTCAGGCTCCATTCATCAGCTAGATCAGGCAATCATGCATCACACTCCACCGCTTACAAAGCAAATCGCTTTTTGACATATGCGATCGTTAGTTTGTCCGTGACGCGATAACTGATTTCCTCACGCGCTTGCTTCCCCGCATTGGACAGCCAGTTATGCGAGCCGATAAAGAGAATCTGATCATCCAGTAAAAGCAGCTTCGTATGCAGAGGAGGCTTATAGACAAAATGACCGCCGAGCCGCGAATGGAGCTGCCGAGCTGCCGCCACAGTATGAATCTTATTCCGGTAGCTTCCATTATCCAGCTCGACGATTTTATCGATTTGATCGAGGGAATAGGCGGACCTGTTATATCCGAATTGAACCTTGACCTCTACCTGTCGCTCCTGAGCCGCGCTTAACTGGACAAAAAAATGGCTGTTGAGCACATCACCGTTCAACCAAGGCGATACAATTCCCAAGGAGCGGCGACTATAAGCCAGCGCTTGAAGCAGCAATTCATAATGAGCGTTGGGGCCCAAAAGAACATTCGCTTGAAGCAATCGCTCCATCGTCTCCTGCAATCTGGAGTCCACGCCCGCAGGAGCTCGCTCCGTCTGGTACACGGCATAGGCCGTGGTACGCCAATTCGCGTTTCGTTCCTCTTCATATGCCTGATTGTACAAGCTGTAGATTGCGCCCTGTTGGCGGATGATCCCGACGACCTTGGCCAGATAATTGCCGCTGCTTAGACCGGCCTCTATGTTGCCTACCAGAATAAATTGATCCTTGGCCCGAGAGAGTGCGACATTCAGCATGTTCGGCTTGTTGCCGACGACGCCGGACAACCCCGCATTTCGGGGATGTATGCCATCGATCACCGTACTGAGCAGGATGATGCGCTTCTCCCTGCCCTGGAACGTATGCACCGTCCCCGCCTCGATGCCGGGCAGACTCGAGCGCAGCAGCTTTGCTTGCGCGGCAAAAGGCGTGATAATGCCGATCTCGCGCTTGATTTCCGCCCCGAATTGCTGGACAAGCATGTCTACAATCGTGCGGCAGGCGGCAACCTCGGCCGTATTGCGATGCGCCTGCCCTTCCTTCAAGCCGCGAATGTCAAAGCCCACCAGATTGGCCCCGAACGGCTTGTCCTGATCATCCGGTCGCATGAGCCGAAGCACACTTTCGTACACATATCGATTGGAGAACGCCATGATCGTCGCTTCGCAGCGGCGGTGCTCGTTCAGAATGACGCCCTTCTGCTTCTCGCCCATCCGCTCGTAATAGATGCCACCGCGATCGGCGTAGTCCTGTGCGCTATTGCGCAGCACGCAGGTCGTCTCCTGCCGCGCTTCATCCACCTCGCTGTGCTCGATCAGATTCTTCGTGAAGGTGCGCACCGGCTCCAGTTGCTCCGGATCGCCGACAATCACCGCGCGCCGGGCACGGTACAATGGCGCGCACAAGTAATGCGGCATAATCTGACCCGCCTCGTCCACGAACAGCAGATCGAACAGCTCATGGAGCGGGTGGAAAGTCTGCGCCGAGAACGAATGCAGCGTCGTCGTCACGACCGGGAAGCAGAGGAAGAACGTTTCCCAGACGGCCCGGATCGCTTTTTGGTACTGATCCAGTCTGACGCCGTCATGGCTGTAAAACCGTTTGAACCACTTCTGCTCCTCCATGACCATGCTCAAATTGTGCAAAATGACCGCGCTGTTCTTCACGACATACTGCTCAAGCACGGCAAGCGACGCGTCGAACAGTTGCTTGCGCAATTGCAAAATCGCCGGCGCATTCGCCAACTGATGAAGCGTGCGAGCCGACGAGCCCCCGCCGAGTCCAAGCTCCAGATCAAGCCGTTGCTCCAGCTCCCGCAGCATGCCGAGTTCCCTCAGCGCGGCTTGCGCCGCCGCCGTCTGCTCCCCCAGCGCATTCATTTCCCGTTCTTCCTCTTGTATGCGAATCCGTGCCGCGTCCAGTTCCGATCGGCATGCCGCGAGCCGCTCACCGCCCTCCAGTCTTCGCCGCTGACTGCGATCCATCGCCTCTGTCGCCGGCTGAATGCGCGTGTCCCGAATATAGGCTTCCGAAGGATTCTCGCGCAAAAAGGCGCGCCGACCGGGCAAAAAATTGAATAGACGATTCGGCAGCCTCTTCCACTTGCCATACCTGTCGAGATCCCGATAAGCCTGGCGTCGCAGCTCTTCTTGCTGCCCGATGGTGATCGCCAGTTCCTCTTGCTCGCGCTCCAACGCGACCTGTTCATCCGCCCGTTCCAGCTCGACCAGCATCCACTCTGCCTGCACGAGCATGCGATGCTCGCGCGCTTGCGTCAGCGCTGCCAGCCTCTCTTCTGCGGCGCGCACGCCGGCGCGGAGATCGCCCCCCGCTTCCAGCTCGCCTTGCTCGATCGCTTTGCGCACGCCACTCCACAATCGATTTACCCCTTCGTTCAACTGCTGTTGGTGTTCCAGAACCGTATTGAACCGCTCGCATGCGGCATTGGCGTCCCCTTCATCGAATACCGCCTGCTCCAGTCCTCTGAGCAGCGGCTCCAGCTTTTCTCGCTGAAAGGCCTCGCGATTCGCATGCTTGCCCAATCGGGCGCAGAACGTCCCCTCCGCGGACGACTCCGCCCCCGCCCCCGAGTCCGAATCCCGCTCCAATGCATGAGCCAGCCTATCGGATAGGTACGGAATCTCCCGCGACAGCTCCAGGCCGATGTTGTCCACCGCATTGTTATTGGTGCTGGCGATGACCATCGAATACGGGTTGGTTCCTTTCAGCGGCGATTGATGGTACGCTCGGTACTGCCCCTTGTCCACTTCCGTCCATGGCGCATCCCACTGCTCCAGGATCAGGCGCGCCTTTCGCACAAGGGCGTCCGCGATCATCTCCTTGACGAGCGTTGTCTTCCCTGTGCCCGGCGGACCGCTGACTGCGAATAATCCGGCAGCAGGCAGCGCGCGCACGATCCGCCATTGCTTCTCATTGACGGGATAGGCGTCGGAATAGCTGCCCATGTGGAAGCCACCGGCTACCGGCAGCGACGCAAAATCCAGCGCCTGCTCCTGACCGAGCATATATTGACGCAGTAATTCGGAGGGCTGCACCGCAAGCCGCTGTCCGAGCCGCTCCAGCTCGTGGCGGAAGATCGGCTCCGCGACATCCTGAAGATCGTCCTGCGTGACATAGACCGCCCGCATCAATGTCCAATCAGCATAGCCGTCGAAGCGTAATATGCCTTCGAACGATCTGCCCGGCAAGGCATCCCGAATGCATTGATCCAAAAGGTCGATCATATGCGGGATGCTGGTCGACACCAGGCTGTCGATTTTGTCGCACAGCTCGGAATAGGCCTGCCCGGCGAAGGCTCGCGCATCCTCGACCTCGCATTGCAAGCCGCGCGCGAGTATGATTTCCAGCGACTCCCGGTTCATGACGAATGACCGGACCGGGAGCCCTTCTATCGCAGGACCGCACCGAAACGTCATCACCGGCCTGAATGTCTGCACGCCGTTTCTTTTGTATTGCCCGTTCAAAAACAGCGGGTAGCAGATCGTGATTTCTTCTTGATCTTTAATTTCCCGTACATATGCAGTGAATTGATTGCGGTTGTCGGGATACTCAAAACCAAGCTCATCCACTAGCGAATCCAGGGACGCCTTGCCCTCCAATATGTCTGCTATGCGTGCCTGCCAACCTTGTCGCGTGTCCCTATGCAGCAGACCTTTAATGTCCGGAAATTGCTCCCACAGCGCGAGTACAGCCGCGACCTGTCTGTTGCGAATCGCTTCCTGCATCTCCTGCGGCTGGGCCAACGCCGCTTCCGGCAGATGCTCTCCATCTTTCAACTCAAGCGTATTGGTTAGAAAGCGGGCGTACTTTTCGTACAGAATAAAATAGTTCAACATTTGATTTAGTTCATTCGACATCCTACAACCTCCGGGGCCACTTCGAAATACCTAACTCTCTATACTAAACTTTCTCCACCATTCGACTTATCCCTCCTGATTTGTCAAATTTTATTCCTTCATGCGAAATGGGTACGTCAAAAAACCACGGTGCCTGAAGGGGCAACGCGGTATACCCAAACGAAATTCATCTGGACGAATTCTCTTCGTCGCAAGCTTCACGCTGTGCTATACTGACCAGGCAATAGAATAGGCTTTATTGAATATATAGCATTTATAAGTTTCACGCTTATAAACGGTCTCTATATTCTCGGAACGAAACGTGCGCCGCCGTCAAAGGACGGCGGTAGCCGTTTCGCCTTGGGCGGTCGGCTACCTCTCTGCAGAAGGGAGGGATGCCTGTGACAGTATTCGAAGCACTCATGCTTACATTGACCTTCGGACTGCTAATTGTAGCGATACTGTCTCATCAACGCAAATAGACCGCCCACCCACCAAGGACGCGGTCTATTTGACTACTCTTTGAGAAGCCTACAGCCCTTAAAAGCGGCTATTGCCGAGAGAGTCGTGTTAGCAGCACGGCTCTCTTTGCAAGATACGGCTTGAATAATTACATTATACCACGAGTCGGGGGGTGCGTCACCTGCTCGGGGCCGCAGACCAGCCTCCCGGCAATCATGCCTCGTCCCCCCGCCCTGCCCGCCGCTCGAAATGCGCGTGCAGCCGGTACAGGCACACCTCCCGCGTCCAGCGGTGCAGCGTAGCGCGGTCCGCCGCACCCGCCCCGAAGGCGAGGCGGAACACACCGTCCTCGTACCGGGTCATGCTGCCGCGCGCCGCGCTCCACTTGGCCATCGGCATGCGGGCGATCAGCCGGCTCACCCCGGCCTCGTCGTACGTCCAGAGCCGCCGCGACTCGCGGTCGGAGAAATCAATGCGGCGCCGATGCGCCTTGACCGTCAGATAGCGATGGAAGAACGGCGCCGCCTGCCCCGGCGTCACCGGGTCCGTCCACGCCTGCGGGCCGCGCTCCAGCATGTAGAGCAGCACGACCATCTTGTAGCTCTTCGTCATGCCCGTCGTCTCCACGTCGCGCAGCCAGTCCGCATGCCGCTCGTACACCTGCGCCGCCGCCTCGCTCAGACAGCCCGCCCAGTGCAGGAAGCCGACATACGAGCCGAATGCGGCGCGGTACTCCAGGCCCGAAGCGCCGCCGTGCAGGTGCAGCTCCAGATACGTCGGGATGCGCCCGAGCTCCTGCTGCAGCGTCACGAAGGCATGATGCAGCCGCTCCCGCTGCGGCATCCGCTTGCGGCGCAGCGCCTCCAGCAGATCGACGACCGCCGTCTCCAGCTGCAGCGCGCAGCCGTCCGGCACGGCCGGGGCGATCGCGGCCCGCGCGCCCGCGTCCGCCTGCTGCGCCGCCTCGCCGGCGAACAGCCGCAGCTTGATGTCGGCATTGCGGTAATTGCCGATCAGGTCGATGATCGCGCAGTGCGTCTTCGTCTCCGACAGCCGCAGCCCGCGCCCGACCTGCTGGGTGAACACCGTCAGCGATTCCGTCGGCCGCACGAACAGCAGCGTGTCCACGCTGGGGATGTCCACCCCTTCGTTGAACAGATCGACCGTGAAGATCACGTCCAGCTCGCCCGCCGTCAGCTGCCGGATCGCCGCCTCCCGCGTCACGTCGACCGTGCCGGAGTGGAGGCTTAGCGCCGCGTGACCTTGCGCTCGGAACGCTCCCGCGAGAAAGTCCGCCTGCCGGATCGACGAGCAGAATCCGATCGTCCGCGTCTGCCGGTGCCGCTCCCACGCCTCCAGGATGCGCGCCGCCATCGTCTGCCGCAGCTGCGCCGCCGCCAGCTGCTCCTCGTCGTAGCGTCCGCCCATCCGGCGAATTGTGCTGTAGTCGGTATCGTCGTAGACGCCGTAATACCGGAACGGCGCCAGCCAGCCGCGCCGGATCGCCTCGATGAAGTGCAACTGGTACGCCACATTGCCTTCGCATAGCGCGTACACGTCCTTGCCGTCCATCCGGTCGGGGGTCGCCGTGATGCCGAGCAGGAAGCGCGGCCGGAAATAGCCGATCACCGCCTGATACGACGCCGCCGCGGCGTGGTGGAACTCGTCCACCACGATCAGATCGAAGCGCTCCGGCGCGAACGCCTCGCGGTGCTTCTTCATCCCGAGCGTATAGATCGAGGCGAACACGCAGTCGGCGCCGCCTTCCTTGACCGTGCCGTTGTACAGGCCGTGCGAGCGATCGGGCAGCACATGGCGGAAGGAACGCCGCCCCTGATGCAGGATCTCCTCGCGATGCGCGACGAACAGCACGCGCGGATAGCGCCGGGCGAAGAAGGCCGCCAGGTACGTCTTGCCCAGCCCGGTCGCCATCACGACCATCGCCTTGTCGTACTCCTCCTCGCACGTGCGCTCCAGCGCCTCCAGCGCCTCAATCTGCGCATAGCGCGGCGTCACCGCGGCCGAATCCGTCCCGCCGTCCGGCGATGCGCCCGCCGGGTCTGCCTCGCCGCCCCCGCGCACCTCCGCCTCCTCCATCTCGGCGATCAGGCGCGTCAGCTCCGGATTGAGCCGGTGGCACTCGCGGTATTCCTCGGCATAGCGGGCGATCGTGTGCGCATTGAGCGGCTGCGTCGCCTCGTGGTAGTAGCTGTGCATGAACTTCTCCAGCGCCACCTGGAACGTGTACGGTTCGGCCTTTGCGTTCATCGCCAGGTTCCACTCCATCCCCATCCGCATCGCCGACATCGAGAAGTTCGAGGAGCCGACGACGAGCAGCCCTTCGCCGTTGTCATAGTCGAACAGGTACGCCTTGGGGTGAAAGGACGTGCCGTTGCTGCGCCACAGCCGCGCCTCGATGCGCGAATCGATGTCCGTCAGCGCCTGCAGGCCCTCCGGCTGCGTCACGAACAGGTAGTCGCCGGCCAGTGCCTTGACCTCTGCGCCGCGCTCCAGCGCTCGCCGCAGATGGGGGGCCAGCAGCCGCACGCCCGACTGCATCACGAAGGAGGTCAGGATATAGATGCCGGAGGCCTGCTGCATCCCGGCGATCAGCTCGTCCGCCAGATTCTCCGTGATCAGCTTGACATTAAGCGTCGCTGACATCGATCAGGTACACCCGCTCCGCGAATCCGCCGCGCGCCTCGGCCTTGCGCTCCCGCAGCGCCTCCAGCGCCTCCCACGATACGCCGTGCGTCACGGCGAGCGCGCGCATCACCTCCAGCATATCCGCCAGCTCCTCCAGCGCTTCCTCCGGCCGCTCCGCCGCGAAGTATTCCGCCGACTCCTCCTTGAGCTTGGCGAGCAGCTCACTGCGGTACGCCGCCTCGTCCAGTGTGCGTGTGCGGCAGGTCTTGCCACCCGCTGCGATGATCTCCGGGATCCGGTCGCGTACGAGCTTGTTGTATACGGGCATTCGATCTCCATCCTTTGCTGCGCTCTAGTGCCCCTATTATAGCACGCCCGTTCGGTCTGCAGCGCCATATTTCGCCAATTGCGAATCGGACTGTGCCGTTATTGGACTGTGCCGTTATTGGGCGGCGCTGCCCGTCTCGCAGGCGTACGACCTGACACATGGGCCGGGCGAGCCGTCCGCTGGTACGATCATGAGCCGATGGGTCCAAAAGACCGGCTCGCAGGCCGTCCCTACGGCTCACCAATCTACGGTCACGCGCTACTCCAATCTACGGTCACACGCTACTCCGAGTCGCGCTCGGTATGGCGCGTAGGATCGCGATCGGGCGCGGATCGCGGCGAATCGCCATCCGCCGCCGTCGCTGCATCCTCCTCCAGCGACGGCCCTTGCGGCTCGCCGAGCAGCGCCACGACGAGCTGCACGCCGTCGCGCAGCCCCTGAGCATAGAGCTGCTCCTGCTCGAGCGCCCGGCGGTAATGATGCTTGTCCTCCCAATCCAGGTATTGCGGCAGCCGGGACTGCTCCAGCCCGTCCAGCAGCGACTCCAGCGCGGCGGCCTCCTCCGAGCGGCGGACGCGCAGATCGGGATCGCGCTCGATGCGGGCAGACACCGTGTCCAGGCGCTGCTGGATCGCCAGCTCGAACCAGGGCGGGATATCCGACATAGGTACCTCCTTCCGGCTCAGCGCGACTTGTGCCCGCGCCGTCCTTTGATCTCATACAGCCGCAGTATCCACTCGTCCACCTTGCGGCTCTGCGCCTGGACCGCCTCGTTGCGTCCGAGCGGGATGCCTTGCTCCAGCGATTGTCTCGCCAGCTCGTGCAGCCTGCGCTTTTCTTCCTCGAATCGATGCAGCAGTTCCTTCATTCGCGGGTCAGCCCCCATTCTTCGTCTTAAGCGCGTCCTGTGCCTGACCGTGATGCCTGCCCTCGTATTTTAATGCGATTATCGGTTTATTTTATTTTAATGCGAATATCGGATTAAAACAAGACGAAGCTCTTCTACAATGTGAAGAAAAAACAGGGAGGTGCGCGAACGATGAAGCCACGCAAGACGCCGCCCGGCGACAAAAACATCATCGGCACCCGGGTCACCGCGATCCGCAAGGCCAAGGGCATGAAGCAGAAGGAATTCCTCGCCCGCCTCCAGACGGCCGGCCTCGACATCAGCCCGACCAGCCTCTCCCGGCTCGAGGGCCAGGACCGGCTCGTCCAGGACTACGAGCTCCTCGCCATCGCGCAGGCGCTCGAGGTGACGGTGGCGGAGTTGTTGGGCTCGAAGTAGCGGAGTTACTTGGGGATTATTATAGACTGGAATAATAGGAATGAAAATGAGCTTAAAACGTTGATTTGGGAGACGTTTTAAGCTCAACTATAACGATATCTTGTATTCGGAGACATCCACTACGCAAGTTTTCTACAGCACTGGAAGCGACTGTGTTAAATTTTGCAATTTAACACACTCCTCACTTTTTCTAAGGTTGAACAAGACGCTAAGCTTGCTAAGATTCCTCTGCCCTAGTTTGAGTAATAAGCTTGCTCAATTAAGGGCTTCGCCTTTTCCATATCCTCAGGCGATTTTATGATCACTTGTACATCACCGGTGCCATAATGTCCTACATTCCGCATATCTCGAGTAAAGCCATCCTCAAGGTCAAGATCATCTGGATTCAATCTCATATGTAAAAGGATCTGCTTTTGATAGACCTCTGCACACACGATGTTTTTCATTTTTTTGAACGCGGTATACAATTTAAGCTGATTTTCGGTCACGTCATCCCCGAGTGCAAGAATATAGGCTCGGATGGAATAGTACATTTCTCTAAGCATGGGCGTGGTGGACCGGAGCTGTTCTTGAAAGGTCTTGTCCCACGAGGGCTTCGTCCCTTTCTCTCCTTGTTCTTGGATATTGAAGGGCTTCACCGTACTTGAATTAACAAGCTCTAGCATCAATAAATCTGCCCCAAACTTTTTGTAGCGAATCAGATCAATGTTTCGATTAATTTGTTTCACTGCATATTCATCATATTTCGTAAAATCTCCTGCCACACAAATCAGTCTGGGCATACTCCAATCCAGCTTATCCGAACATTCTTTCCCAAGCGTTTTCATCACCAGCAACTCAAATTCTGCTTTATGATCAAGTAACCAGTCGAGATAAAACAACCCCTGGTTAATGACATTCTCGTTACTGGTTCTTTTATATTCAAATATAACCGGACAGTTGTTTTCATCCAAGCCCAGGCTGTCGATTCTACCGCCGTTAGATGTGATATATTCGCTCTTCAGAAACGTAACACCAAAAAATATAGGCATATGCTTCTCAATTAATAGTTGCAATTCTCTCTCCAGCACAACGGAGCTGGCCGGCAATTCTTTCACCTCTCCCGTTGTATGAAAAAGCTTAATGTCGGACATTTTTTATAGTTTCCTTTCCCCTTCTTAATCCCCAGAACTGTAACGGTCATACTTTTACAGCATACCACATCCTAGAAAAACTTCGCACCCTAGCATTCCCACCATGGCGAAATCCCGTGCAGGTCGATTATCTCACCCGGCGTTACCACGACAAACCCCAGCTCCCGCCGAACAACGCTGATCCGCCACCAATTGCTCCATCCCAAACTTCGGCCCCGGCTTCCGAAAAAGTGCTAATTGCAAGCCGTTCAGATGCAACACTGCATTGTCCTCACTTGCCGATCGCGATATAATAGAAGGAAAGAATCGAGGGGGAGGATCCGATTTGCCATCCGACGAACACCGGGAATCGATCCACCAGCGTCACGACACATCGTACCGCTTCCTGCTTTCCAGCAAAAAGATCTTTGTGGAGCTGCTCCGTTCCTTTGTTCACAAAGGATGGGTGCAAGACATCGACGAGAGCAGCGTGCAGGAAATCCCGCATTCCTTCGTACTCCAGGATTTCAAACGCAAGGAAGCCGATCTGGTCTACCGCGTGCAGTTAAACGGACAGGAAGTTGTGTTCTATTTACTATTAGAAATGCAGTCCAAGGTCGACTTCCAGATGCCTTATCGCCTGCTGTTATACCAAACGGAGATCTGGCGATACTTGTTGAAGGATCAGAAGAAGGCGCAACTCAACAAAAAATCGTACCGCCTGCCCCCGATTGTGCCGATTGTGCTGTACAACGGAAAACAGCGGTGGACAGCCGAGCGTCAATTTCGCAAGCTGCTCGGCCATGAAGAGATGTTCGGCTCCGAATTGCTCAACTTTGAATATTTGCTGATTGACGTCGCGCGCTATACCGAAGAAGAACTTCTCTCCCTGTCCAATACCATTGGCTCTGTCTTCTTGCTGGATCAGACGGAGGACCAGACGCAGCTGTTGGCGCGTCTCGCCAAGCTGATGCAGACGATGCAGCGACTACCGGACGATCACCTGCAACAATTTATAGCATGGATGGCCAACATCCTTCTCCAGAAATTACCTGAGCACGAGCCCGAGGTACAAGCGTTTATTCAGAATGCGAAAGGAGATGCAGCGATCATGGGCTTCGAAAAAGTACTGGATGATATTAAGCGTGAAGGTAGGCTTGAAGGCAGGCTCGAGGGCAAGCTCGAGGGCAAGTTGGAAGGCAAACGTGAAGGCAAGCTCGAAGGCAAACGTGAAGGCAAGCTGGAGGGCAAGCTCGAAGGCAGACAGGAAATCGCCAAGCGCATGATTGATCTGGACATGGACGTCACGCTAATCGCTACAGCCACCGGCTTCACGCCCGAAGAGGTGGAAGAGCTTCGCGATCGCTTGCCCTGACCAGGCGCCACACGGTCTCTCCAAAGTTGGCGCGCGCATTGCATAAGTCATTGCTTTCTATCTATTCAAAAAGACCGCGCTGCGCGCGGTCTTTTTCCTCTTTCATGACGAACCACTGCCTGGATCATGACGAACCACTTATCTGGTCGACGTCAACTTGACCACGGCGGCACATGCCCGTCAGTTCGCCGCATCTACAACCCGCTGAGGATATCCACATTCAGGAAGTTGCCGTTGCCTCTTGTACTGTCGTAGCCGAGCTGAATCGTATTGGACCCGGCATTGAGCGGTACGGTCAGCGAGACGGTGTTCCAGCTGCCCCAGCCCGCGGTGCTGCCGAAGACCAGGTTGTTCGCCACATACGCGCCGTTCACGCGCACATAGCGCGAAGCGTCGCCTGCGCCCGCGGCATAGCGGAACGTGATGGTGCGAGTGCCGGCGCTATTCTGATTGACGTAGAAGTCAAGCGACGTGCCGCTCGTGTTCCACCCCGCGACGTAGCCGCGGCCGGTATAGCCGCCCTGCGTGCTCTCGTTGATCATGCCGCCGCCGCTGACCAGCGTGCGCCGTGCGTTCTCGGCCTCGTACGCGCCATTGCCGGCGATGTAGCCCGTGTAGTTGTCCGGCGGCGTCAGCTGCAGGATCGATGCGCCCGCCGCTGCTGCGAGGCTCTGCACGTAACTGGAGCCCGTCGGCCGCAGCCAGTCGCTGCCGATGATCCCGTCGCTCGTTCGGCGGTGGTTCCATGCCTGCGTCGCATTCTGCTGCAGGAAGTTCAAGTATTGGGACTGGCCGCCGATGACGCGCAGCCGATTGAGATTGCGGGCGAAGATCATCTTGAAGCCGGCGCCGTCATTCTCGCCCTCGTACAGCAGCGTCTGTGCCGACACCAGGTTGTTGACCGCATAGGTCGCAGCCGTATTGGCATCGCTCAGGTAGGCGCTGTTCCCCGTCGCCTCATACAGCGAGACGGCCGCGCCCAGATAATTGCCGTAGTTGTACGTGAAGTCCCAATCGACGACCGTACCGGCACCCGTACCCTCCAGATGATCGTTGACCTTGCTGCCCGACACGAGCTTCGTCTTGACCCAGGTGTAGATCTGCGTCGCGCTGGTCAGGTAGGCGCTGTCCCCCGTCGCCTGGTACAGCTTCACCGCCGTCATGACCAGCGGCGCGTTGGTGGCGACGTTCTTCTGGGCGTTGGCCGAGACGGTCGGATCGTGGGCGTCGCGACGCCACCAGATGCCGCCGCCGTAGTAGCTCGTATCCCATTCCTCGTCGATGCGGTCGAAGAGGAACGAGCCCCGATTGCGATACTCCGCCGTCCCGGTCAGCTCGTAGGCGCGCAGGCAAGCCAGCGCCCACCAGCCGAGATCGTCGTTGAAGGCATTGGCCATCATATCCGGGTACTTGGCGTTGAAGCCGGCATAGATGTCGTCGATCAGAGTGCGATACGCCGGGTCGCTCGTCCGCTCATAGGCATCCATCACAGTCTCCCACAGCTGCGCCCCCCACCAGAAGTCGGTGTACAGCCCGCCGTCCGGGCCGTGCGCATGCTCGGGATGGATCAGATGATCGCTGTTCGTATAGAAGTATTGGGCTGCCGGATCGTAGAACACATCGATAAAGTCCGTCATCGCGTCGTCGGCATTGGCCGCCGTGAAGGCCTCCGCCCTGCGCCCGCCGGATGCGGCGAGCAGCGACAGGAGCAGCAGACCCGCCAGGACGGCGGCCGCGCTTTTTTCCCACTTCCTCATGTTCACACCTCTTCTCTCAGAGATCGTTCACGTTACCCGTTACCCTTGGCTTGTATTCGAGCCGCACTCCGCATGCCGCCGCTGCGCGAGACGGGCCAGCGCCTCGAACAGCATGATGCCGCTGAGCTGCACGCTCAGTTGGACCGGTCCGTCCGGGCGGTCCGCCCAGGACGGACCGACGAGGCCGCTCGCCCGGCACAGGCCGGCCGACCAGAGCGTCTCGCCGCTGCGCAGCAACGCCTCCTCCCACCCGGGCGCCTCGCCCGTCTCCACCAACAGTGCGATGTACCGGACCAGGATGCCCTTGAACAGCCCGGTATCGTCGATGCCTTCGTCCGGCAGCAGGCCGCTCCGGGGATCGACGTAGCGCTGTCGCGCCGCTTCCGCCGTCTGGCGGGCGTGCGCCAGATATCCCGCCGCACCCGTGCAGGCATGCAGCGCCAGTCCCGCGCCGATCATGACGCCCTGGCAGTAGGTGAACGTCCAGTCCTTGTCGATCGCGCCGTCCCCGAGCCGGTTGATGCCGTCCCAGACGAAGCCGCTCGCCGGATCGACCAGATGCGTGCGGTTCCAGGCATAGATCCGCTCCGCCCACGCCAGATCCTCCGGAGCGCCGAAGCGCTGATGCAGCCGTGCCGCGAGGATCGCCGCCGGCGCATTGGCCGGCGTATTTTTGTAATCCAGCTGATGCTTGTTCCAGGCCACGCCGCCACCCATCTGGTCGTTCCAGCCGGCCTTGATATCCGCCCACAGCTCCAGGACCCGATCGTGCCAGCACGCCTCCCCGGTGACGTCGTACACCCGCAGCAGCGCGAGCGCCAGCCACTCCATATCGTCATAGTACGGGTGCAGGAAGGTGCCGCCGTTGATCCGGCGCAGCTGCTCGGCATGGGAGCGAATGCGCGCCAGGTACCGTGCGTCCCGCGTGCGCGTATATCCGTCGACCCAGACATCGATGACATGCGCCTGCCACCAATAGTAGAAGTTCTCGCCCGGCGCCCCGGCCTCCGCCGGATGCCACTGCCGCAGGATACCGGACTGCCGATCGTGGAAGTTCGCATACAGTCGCTCCTGCAGCCACTCCGCCCGCTCGGACCAGCCCGCCGCGCCGCCTGTCACCTCCCCTCCGACAGGGCCGCCGCCTCCAGCCGCGCCGCCGTCTCCAGCAGGATGACGCCGCTCAGCTGCGTGCTGAGCTCCACATCCCCTACAGGCCGCTCCTCCCAGCTCCCGCCGAACAGCAGCGCTCCGCTGCCAGCAGCGCCACCATTATCGCCGCCGTCCTCGGCTGCAGCCCCGGCCGCCTGCCAGAGCGCCCGGGCATTCGCCGCCAGCACCTCCGCCACACCGCGATCCTGCTCCGGCAGCAGGGCCAACTGACCGGCATAGCGGGCCAGGATGCCCTTGAACAAGCCGCCGTCACCCGTGCCCTCGTACGGGAACAGCCGGTCCCCCGGACGGGTCAGCTCCGCCAGCGCCGCCGCCCAGGTGCGCTCGGCATCCGCTCTGTACGCATGCTCGCCGGTGATCCGGTACAGCTCCAAGGCGGCGCCTATATACACGCCCTGGCAGTAGGTGAACCGCCAGTCCTTGTCGATCGCGCCATCCTGCAGCCGGTTCATCCCGTCCCAGACGAAGCCCGTCTGCGGGTCGACCAGCGCGTCGCGCACCCACGCGTAGATCCTGCGGGCCCAGGCCAGGTCGGCCGGATCGCCGAAGGCGTCGTACAGCCGCGCCGCGAGGATCGCGGCCGGCGCATTGGCCGGCGTATTCTTGTAGTCCGGCTGCGACTTCTGCCAGGCGATGCCGCCGCCCATATGATTGTTCCAGCCGGTCTGGATGTCTGCCCACAGCTCCAGCGCCGCCTCCTGATAGCGCGCCTCTCCGGTCGCGCGATGCGCGCGCAGCCAGCCGATCGCCATCCATTCCATGTCGTCGTAGAGCGGATTCGGCCATACGCCTCCGTTGCGCGCCAGCAGGCCGTCGTACAGCTCCCCCAGCCGCCGGGCATATCGCGCCTCGCCTGTACGCTCCAGCGCGTCGGTCAGCGCTTCGACCGCATGGGCCATCCACCAGTAGTGGAAGATCGTATTGCAATCGCCGTTCGGACAGGGCGTCTGAATATTGTACATGCCTATCCCCGTGTTCCAGTACTGCTCATCGAGCGTGCGCTGCGCCGCGTCGGCCCGGGCTTGCCAGATCGACGCGGCGTGCGCGTGTCGTGCTTGATTCATCGCTTGTGTCTCCTCCCTGTGAAGTGTGTCGCTAGCCCTTGACCCCGCTGAAGGCGATGCCCTGGACGAAATAGCGCTGCAGCAGCAGGAACAGCACCAGGATCGGGGCGATGGCCACCAGCGCGCCCGCCATCATCGGTCCGAAGTCAGTCTGGTAATTGTACGAGAAGGCCTGCAGGCCCATCTGAATCGTATGCTTCTGCGGATCGCTGAGCACGATCATCGGCCACAGGAAGCTGTTCCATCCGGCCTGGAAGGTGAAGATGCCCAGCGTCGCCAGCGCCGGCGCCGTCAGCGGCAGATAGATGCGCCAAAAGATGCGGAACTCGCCCGCCCCCTCGATGCGCGCCACCTCCTGCATGTCGCTCGGCAGCGAGACGAAGAACTGGCGCATGAAGAACACCGCGAACGACCCCGACGCGCCCGGCAGGATCACGCCCCAGATCGTGTTCATCAGGCCGAAGCCGCCCTCGCCCAGCAGGTTGTTGCCGCCGAGCAGCGGGAAATGCTGCAGCACGTACACGCTCGGAATCATCGTGACGACGCCCGGGATCATCATCGCCGCCAGCAGGATGCGGAACAGCGGCTGATTGAGCCGGAAGCGCAGCTTGGCGAAGGCGTAGCCGCTCAGGGAGCCGAAAAACAGATTGAACGCAACGCCCAGCACCGCCAGTACGAAGGAATTCCAAAAGTACAAGCCGAACGGCACCGTCGTAAACGCCGTCACGAAATGCTCGAAGGTGATCGAAGTCGGGACCCAGCGAATCGGGATGGTGAAGATCTCCTCATTCGGCTTGACGGCGGTCAGCAAGCTCCAGTAGAACGGCAGGAACATGACGATCGCGATCATCGCGCTGCCTGCATAAAAGAGTGTCCGCCGCACCGCCGCGGCCCCCGTCAGTCTGTTCGCCATCGGATTCACCTCCTATATAACCGATTCTTCCGCTCGGGTAATGCGCATGTTGACGATCGTGAAGATCAGGATCGCCATCGCCAGCACGAAGGCCTGCGCAGAGGCATAGCCCATCTGCAATTGATTGAAGCCCTGCTGATAGATCAGATAGACGGGCGTCTTGGTCGTATTGGCCGGTCCGCCCTGGGTCAGGACGAAGGCCTGATCGAACAGCTGCAGCGCGCCGATGATCGCCATCGTGCTGACGAGGAACGTCGTCGGCCGCAATTGCGGCCAGGTGATATAGCGGATCATGTCCCAGCGGTTGGCCCCGTCCAGGCGCGCCGACTCGTACAGATGTCCCGGCACGCCCTGCAGACCCGCCAGATAGATGATCATATTAGAGCCGACCGACTGCCAGAGCGTCACGAGCACGATCGCCACCATCGCCGTCTCCGTCTCGGCGACCCAAGCCGGCCCGGTGATCCCCAGCCCGGACAGCACGCCGTTGACCAGGCCGAACTCGGGATGCAGCAGCCACAGCCAGACGGTGGCGGCTGCGACTGCCGAGGTCAGCGTCGGCAGGTAGTACAAGGTGCGCAGCAGCTTGATGCCGCGCCAGGCCTTGTTCACCAGCAGCCCCAGTCCGAAGGAGACGACGATATTGAGCGGGACGAAGAGCACCGCATACAGCAGCACATTGCGAAAAGTCAGCCAGAGCAAGCTGTCGTCCCATAGCCTGCGGTAATTGTCCAGCCCGACCCAGTCCATGCGGCTGAGCACATCGTAGTTGGTGAAGCTCAGGTACAGCGCCATCCCGACCGGGATGACCATGAAGATGACGAACAGCAGCATCGTCGGCGCGATGAACAGGTATGCGGTTCTGGCCTGATGACGCTCCAGCTTGTTGATCGCGGACACCGGGATCCCTCCTTCTTCTCTTTCTCCTGCTCCTCCCGCCTTGCGCGCGGACGGCGGCTTACTCGATCACCTCGTTATCCTTGAGCAGCTTGTCGCCTTGCGTCTGCGCCTTGGCCAGCGTCTCCTCGGCGCTCTGCTTGCGCTGCAGGAACAGCTCCAGATTAGGGATCAGGCCATCGACCTCCATGACGGAATAGCCGGGGTGCTGCGGCCGGATCTTGGCGAACTCCAGCGTCTCCAGGAACGGCTGCCACAGCGGATCGTCGGCGAAGAACGGGTCCTCCAGCGCCGGCTTGTAGCCGGGCAGATTAAGCGACGTCTCGGCCCAGAGCATGGCGTTGTCCTTGTTGGCGAGCCACCACTTGATGAACGTCCACGCCTCCTCCTTGTGCTGCGAGCCCTCGGGAATGACCAGGCCGAAGCCGCCCATCACGCTGGCCAGATCGCCGCCGGGTCCGGCCGGCGGCGGCACAATGCCGAAGTCGAGCTCGCTGCCGTACTTCTTGTAGGTGCTGAGCATCCACGGTCCGGTGTAGTGCATCGCCAGCTTGCCGGTGACAAAGGCGTCGGTGCCCTCGCCCAGCCCCTGCTCGAAGCCGATCTTGTACACCTTGTCTTCATTCATCAGCCGATCCCAGAAGGACAAGACCTCCAGGCCCTGCGCATTATTGAAATTGGTCTTGCCGTCCGCGGTCAGCATCTGGCCGCCCGCTTGCTGCAGATACATGCTGAACAGTCCCGGATCGCCCATCGAGAAGCCAGCCACCTCCAGCCGGTCGCCGCTGCGCTTGGTCAGCGCCTTGGCGGCCGTCGCCAGCTCTTCCCAGGTGGTCGGCAGCTCGAGCCCGGCCTCCTCCAGCATCGTCTTGTTGTAGAACAACGCCCGCGCATCGACGGTAAGCGGCAGGCCGTACAACTGATCGTTGTACGTCAGCTCCTTGAGCGACTCCTCGAAGTAGTGGTCGCGCTCAACCCCGTCGCGAGCCATCAGCTCGTCGATCGGGTGCAGCACGTTCTTCGGCGCGTACAGCGACGTCCGCCAGCGATCCCAGAATAGAATGTCCGGCGTGCCGCCCGAGGTCGCGGAGGTCAGGAACTTGGTAATCATGTCCTGCTGGAGCACGTACTTGACGCGAATGTCGTCCTGCGATGCATTGAAGGCGCCCGCCATCGTCTCGAACTGGGCCTGCCCTTCGCCGCCCCAATCGCCCCAGAAGGTCAGCTCGACCGGCGCACCGCCCGATTCGCCGCTCCCGGCGGCGCCGGAGTTGGTCCCTCCCTCGCCTGCATTGCCGCCTGCGCTGCCGCCGCTATTGCCGCTGCAGCCGGCGAGCAGCGCCGTCGTCAGCACAGTTGCCGTCAAGGTCATCCATTTCTTCTTCATTGGTGATGCCTCCCTTTTTTATAATCGAGGTCTTGCACAGATGAATGAATACGCTTGCATAAAGTCCATATTGCATAATGGATAGCGCTTACACCAGTCAGTATATTGTTATATTAGTATGATGTCAATATTTAATTTTCTAAAATTCCGTATAGTTGATATACCAAGATGACAAAGGGAGTAAAGTCCCGCCCGCCGCAAAGCGACCCGGGCTACAGCTCCGCAAGTGAGGGCTCGCCGCCTCGTCTCAAGCGAAGCGCCACAACAAAAAGACTTCCCGCCGGAAGTCTTTGTACCCTTATCGCCCATCCGGTGACGGACATTGCCAATCCGGTAACGGCAAAACGGCGCTGCAGGGCCCGCCTGCACGGAAGCACCTTAAGCGCGCGCCGGGCCCGTCGATTCGCCGACCATCAGCTCGGCGCCGAGCAGCCGTTTGCGCGGCACAGTTTCGCCCTTCATGATCCGCAGCACATTCTCCACCGCCAGCCGGCCGATCTGCTCCTCGTCCTGGCGGATATGCGTGAAGGCATATCCCCCGCCCAGCGAGGTCGGTGGTGAATCGAAGCACACCACCGAATAATCCTCTGGGATGCGGCGTCCCAGGCGCACGATGGCCTCGCGTGCCAGCAGGGCAATGTTGTACTCGACCGCGAATACGGCCGTGATGGCCGGGTGTTCCTGCAGATGCCGCATGATTATCGCAATGTCGCGCTCGATATTCGCCTCATTGAACGAATTGGGCAGCGTCGAGGTGACCGCGTTGATCCACAGCTCCCGGTCCACCGCCACCCCCTGCTCGGCATGCGCCTGGATGAATCCTTCGATCCGTTCCTCGACGGCCGTCGTGTCGGTCGGCGGCGAGAGGAAGGCGATATGCCGGTGCCCGAGGTCGAACAAATACTCCGTGGCATTGCGGGCCGCATCGGCGTGCGCCGTCGAGATCGAAGCCGCCGCCACGCCCTTGAGATGGCGATCGACCAGCACCAGCGGGAAGTGCTCGATGACCAGCTTGAGGATCTCCGCGCTGAAGTATTCGCCTTGTGCGGGGAACACGATCAGCCCGTCCACGCCGAGCTCGAGCAGCTTCTGGATCGAGGCGTCCTCATTGTCCGGAATGCCGAACGAACGCCGCAGCACCAGGAAGCAATCATGCTCGCGGGCCGCCTCCTCCATGCCGTAGATAAGACCGGTACCGTAGCTATTGCCAAAGTCGGTAATGACCAGGCCGATCGATACCATTTTCGTCGGCGCCGCACCCGGGGGCTCCTGTACCGCCACTGCGCTGTCCGCAAAATCGCGTTCGGCGTCGGCCACGAACGAGCCCTTGCCCGGCTTGCGGACGATCAGCCGCTCCGCTGCCAGCAGCTCCAGCGCCTTTTTGCTAGTAATTCGGCTCACGCCATAAGCGTCCGCCAGTTCCTTCTCCGACGGGATTCGTTCGCCGATGCCGTATTTCGCGGCCACGATGTCTTGCTTCACGTTTTCAAAGATTTTCTCGTATAGCGGTTTCGAGGATGTCTCTTCCACGATGCTCCCTCATTTCCATCAAGCCATATAGCTCATAATAATATATCATGATATATGACAATTCCGATTTTGGCAACCGCCTCCTGCATGCGCACACGCCCAGGCTTCCGAATACGTGCTACTTGCAAGCCATTCAAATGTGACCCTTCATTGTCCTCGTTTGCCGTTCGCAGTATAATGGTGAGGAGGAACCGAAAGGGAGGATCCGATTTGCCATCCGACGAACACCGGGAATCGATCCACCAGCGTCACGACACATCGTACCGCCTGTCCCCGATTGTGCCCATTGTGCTCTACAACGGAAAACAGCGGTGGACAGCCGAGCGTCAATTTCGCAAGCTGCTCGGCCATGAAGACATGTTCGGCTCCGAATTGCTCAACTTTGAATATTTGCTGATTGACGTCGCGCGCTATACAGAATGCGAAAGGAGATGCAGCGATCATGGGCTTCGAAAAAGTATTGGATGATATTAAGCGGGAAAGTAAGCTTGAAGGCAAGCTCGAGGGCAAGTTGGAAGGCAAGCTGGAGGGCAAGCTGGAGGGCAAGCTGGAGGGCAAGCTCGAAGGCAGACAGGAAATCGCCAAGCGCATGATTGATCTGGACATGGACGTCACGCTGATCGCTGCAGCCACCGGCTTCACGCCTGAAGAGGTGGAGCAGCTCCGCGATCGCTTGCCTTGACTAGGGCGGCACATGAATCTCCATATCCGCGCATTTTGCACCATGCTATCAAAAAGACCGCTGCGCGCGGTCTTTTTTGTTTCCAATCCGCCAATTTATGAAGTCGCAAACCAAACCCTATTCATCCACTTCATTTGGCAATCTGCCAAGCCAAAGGCTATACTGTTGGCAATGACGTACTGGTACAAAGGGGCGCTTCATATGACCACTCGCTTCACTCACCTATTCGGCACATGGCGTCGCTTGCCGCCAAAAAAAGCTTTCTCGCGCAGCTCCCAGCGAGCCGGGCCCGGCGCCATGACGACAGCCGAACGACCACATGCCATAAGCATAGGCTAGCTGGGCAGCCAAACTTTCTACCGCCTTTATTTCACACAGTATGCATAGTTATGTAACAGGCTAATGCCCCTACGATTGGGCGTCCCCCGTATAGCCGACTCCCCCCGTCTCCTTTTTTCTTCCGCCGGCCAGCCTCGCGTGTTCCGCCCGTGCTTTCGCATCATCGACATTCAGACCGTTAATTTTTGTGCAGATTGCTTCCACCTCGTCGCGACTAAGCGTCCGCTGCGGCAGCTCTGCCTTTAAGCGCAACAGCTTCCGGGCAATGTATTCAGACAGCTCGACATCGTAGACGACCAGCTCGTCCGAATGGATTTTGCGCAGATCAGGATCCAGGCTGAATCGGCACCGCATCGTGAAGGAAATCATCGAAATGTATTTCACGCCGTTAAATTCCGACAGGTGGGCCTGCAACGCCTTGATATGTCCTTTATTTTGCAGCAGTGGATTATACAGATTGTAGCGGTTGCTGACCCTCCAATTTCGGTCTTGCCGAGCGCCCTTGATCTCGCCGGCATAGTTTTTCGTTTCGATGACGAAGATGCCATAAGGCGAAACCACTGCATGATCAAGCTGCGAATAGCCGGTCCGCGATTTCGAATTGGGCAGCAGCAGATCGCTCATGTACATGCAGTCCTTGGGCAATTGATCGAGCTGCAGATCAATTTTATGCTCGCCCAGCTCGCCGATGCGAGCCGCTGCGACCTTTTGCTTTGGCGGCTTGGGCGCTGCCTGCGAGCCAGAGGAGCGCTTGGCCTTGTCTATCTCCTTACCTGTCTGTTTCTTCCCGCTTTCCGATTGCGTGCGCATTTGAAAAAAGGCCTTTATTTTTTCCAACATTTCACCCGCCCCCTTTCACACTTATTAAGATCCGTTATCCTCGCTTCCCTCCCACGCCTCTGGACATTGACATTCGACGGCATGTCAAGCTCTTCCATTCTGAGCGAAGGGGATATAGCACCAAGCATTGTAGACCAGGTCCCCCCGTAGTATAGATGGCGGCGCAAGTTACAGACGAAAAGACACGACTCTCATGTCCATTACAGATGGCTTTCGCCCATATCGAGGCGCTAACGCGGGCAGGACGCATGGAGCAGCTTTTCGGCGTGTACCCGCGGCGTGAATCAGCGAAGGGGATGCCAAAAAGACGACGTCACTCGTTCGCAACGTCGCCTTCCCGTGTCTGGCTTCCCAGGTTCCCGACATGGCTCCTGCCTCACGTACATCCAGAGGTTCTACCTTACGTCCTGCATCGCGCTCCTGCCTTACGCCCCCGCATGCCGGGCCGCCAGCCGCTCCGCCGCGGCCTCCCGGCCGGTCTCCCGGAGCCGCTGGAGATAGTCGTCCAGCAGACCGCGCGTGTGATACGGTCCGCCCTCGCGGATGACCTGCCACATCGGATCGACGGGGCTGTCCGCCTCGTACATCCGCTCCGTCAGCCACTCGTCCAGCAGGCGCAGCCCCTTGGCGACCTCCTGCGGCCGCTCGTCCGCCAGATTACGCGTCTCGTGCGGGTCGCGCTCGACGTCGAACAGCATGAGCGGCGGCAGCTCCTTGAGCCCGTCGTGGTAGGTGCGGATCAGCATCCACTGATCGAAGCGCACCGCGCGCTGGCAGCTCCAGGCCATCTGGCTGACGACGAGATACGGACGGCCCTTCTGTTCGCCCCCCTCGTCCCCCTCGCTCCCCGTCAGTGCAGGCAGGAAGCTCTCGCCGTCCCATCCCTGGCGCTGCGCGCCCCCCGCCAGCTCGACCAGCGTCGGTCCGAGGTCGATATTGTAGTGCAGGTCCTCGTCGACCCGGCCCTCGGCGATCCTCGGTCCGGCTACGATCAGCGGGATGCGGCTCGTGATGTGATCGGCTGTCTGATGGTCGCCGTAGATATTGAGCTCGCCCTGATTCTCACCGTGGTCGGCCGACACGACGATCACGGTGTCCTCCAGCAGACCGCGCGCCTCCAGCGCCTCCAGCAGCAGGCCGACATGGTCGTCGACATGGCGGATCGCAGTGTCATAGCCGTCGATCCAGCGCTTGAAGTCGGCGCGCGAGGCGATCTCGGCCGGCAGGTTCGGCCATTGCCGGCCGAGCGGCAGGTCGCGCGCGCTCATCGTGCCGTAGCGCTCGCGCTGCGCGGCGATGATGTCCTCGGTCAGCCACTCCGGCGCCGGGTCGTCCGCGAACGGATTGCCGTAGGCCTCCGGCGTACGGTACGGCGTATGAGGATCCCAGAAGTTCAGATACAGCAGCCAGTCCTCCTGCTCCGCGCCGCGGCCCGCGATCCAGCGCAGCGCCTCCGCAGAGACGTCGCCCGCCGTCTCGCCCGCATGCTTGCCGGTGTCGTACATCTCCAGGAAGCCCTCCAGCACATGCCAGGCCGCATGGCGACCGGGGAACGGGCTGATGATCGCCGTATGCATCTTCTGGAACCGAAGCACGTCCACCCATGCCTGATGCGCCGTGTGATGGTAGTTGAACGGCCGCTCCGCGCCGATCGGCCGCCGGTCGGCGGCCAGCCCGCCGTGGTTGACCACGCCATTGTGTATGCCGTATCTCGCGCTGAACATCGCCGTCCGCGACGGCGCGCATGGCGCGTCGGTTGCATAGTAGTTGGTGAACCGCGTGCCGCGCGCCGCGATGCGGTCGATGTTTGGCGAGGTATTGCGATGATACCCGTAGCAGCCGAGGTGATCGGGCCGCAGCGAGTCGATGTCGATATACAGGATGCGCACAGGCCATCCTTCCTTTCTGCTAAGTCTGCACCCGCTCCCTCACGTCAGCGCCCGCACCGAGTCCCGCGATACGAATTGGGTCGGGAACTGATAGTGCCGCTCCACCTCCTGGCCCTCGAGCAGCTGGAAGATCAGATGAGCGGCCAGGGCGCCGCGCTCGTACTTGGGCTGCAGCACGGTCGAGAGCGCCGGACGCACGTACTGCGCCAGCTCGATGTCGTCGAAGCCGACGACCGACACTTGCTCCGGCACGCCGATGCGCTGCTCCTTGAAGGCGGCGATCCCGCCGATCGCCATCTCGTCGTTGGCGTACATGACCGCGGTCGGCAGATGCCCCTGGGCGATCACCATCTTGGTCAGACGGTAGCCGTTGTCCCGGTCGAAGTGGCCGGACTGATGCAGCCGCCGCTCCGCGTCCAGGCCGTGCTCGCGCAGCGCGCGCGCATAGCCGTCCAGCCGCTTGCCATGCACCTCGCCCATCGCGCGGCCGCCGATGTAGGCGATCTCGCGATGTCCCAGATCGATCAGACGGCCGGCCGCCTGGTAGGAGCCCTGCTCATTGTCGACCTCGATGCTGACGACGTGGTCGCTGTCGACCTTGCGGTCGAGCACGACGACCGGGAAGGCCGGGCGCGCGGACAGCTCGATCGTCTCTGCGGCGATATTGTGCGCCAGCACGATCGCGCCGTCGACGCGCTTTTCCGTCAGGAACTTGATCGCCGTCGACGCTTCGCCGCCCGCCGAGCTGCAGGCGAGCAGGTCATAGCCCTTGGACAGCGTCACGTCCTGGACGCCCTTGACCAGCTCCGCGTAGAACGGACCGGCCAGGTCGGTGACGATCAGGGCAATGGTGCGGGTGCTGCTTCTTTTGAGATCGGAGGCGAGGCCGTTTTTTTGATAGTTCAGGTGGCGCGCCGCCTCCAGAATTTTCTTTTTTGTCTTGCCGCTGACCTTGGGGCTGTTATTCAGGGCGTAGGACGCCGTTGAGATCGAGACCCCCGCCAGCTTGGCGACATCTTTGATTGTAGCCATAGTCGTTTTTCTCCCCGCTTCGGCAACGCATGCGTTCTCGTGCTTCCTTACTTATTCGCTCCGAAGCGGGACCTTTCCTTCATGGCCTGCAGGCGCCCGCACCGAGTCGCGCACGATCAGGCGCGTCGGCAGCCGATAGCGCGGCTCGAGCGGCTTGCCGTCCAGCGCCTGGAACAGCAGGTGAGCCGCCAGCGCGCCGCGCTCGTACTTGGGCTGCATGACGGTCGTCAGCGCTGGCCGGACGTACTGCGCCAGCTCGATATCATCGAAGCCGATCACCGAGACGTCGCCCGGTACCCGGATGCCGTACTCACGGAAGGCCTGTATGCCGCCGATCGCCATCTCGTCGTTGTAATACAGGATCCCCGTCGGCAGATTGCCCTCGGCGATCAGCATCTTGGTCATGGCGTAGCCGTTGTCGCGGTTGAACATGCCGAACTGATGCAGCTGACCCTCGCGCTCCAGCCCATGCTGGCGCAGCGCCCGCTTGAAGCCGCTCACCCGCTGCTCGTTGAGCGGCTCCATCGGATTGCCGCCGACGTAGGCGAGTCGGCGATGCCCCTGCTCGATCAGATGCTCCGTCGCCATATGGCAGCCAGCCTCATTGTCGACCTCAATGCTCACCGTGTGCGGGCTCTCGATCTCCCGATCGAGCAGGATGATCGGATAGGCCTCCCGCGCCGCGCGCCGCAGCGTCGCTGCGGGGATGTTGTAGGCCAGCACGATCGCGCCGTCGACGCGCTTCTCCGTGAGGAACTTGACCGCGGTCGACTGCTCGCCGCCCAGCGAGCTGCAGGCGAGCAGATCGTAGCCCCGCGACAGCGCCACCTCCTGGATGCCCTTGACTAGCTCCGCATAGTGCGGGCCGGCCAAGTCGGTGACAATCAGCGCGATCGTGCGCGTACTGCTGCGCTTCAGATCGGAAGCGATGCCGTTTTTCTGATAGTTTAACCTGCGCGCCGCCTCCAGGATACGCTTTTTGGTAGACAGACTGACTTTATCGTGGTTGTTCAGCGCATACGACACGGTCGAGATCGACACGCCCGCCAGTTTGGCGACATCTTTGATCGTGGCCATCGTTCCCTTTCCCTGATCCGGCGTCAGCCCTGCGGCTCGAAGTCCGCCAGCTGCGCTTCCACCTCGGTGATGACCTTGTCGATGCCGGCCGCCTCGAGCTGCTTGCGGTACTCCTCGACCGCGGCCTTCGGCTCCTTGCTCGTCTTGCCGAGCATCAGCTGCATGCCGAGTTGCTGGTTGACGTTGGAGATGGCCGCGATTTCCGTCGAGACGTTTTTCGGATCGAAGCTGAAGCCGACGTACGGATCGTTGATCGCCGCCTCGTCCCACTCCTCGTACAGCTCCGTGCGGATCGGATTCTCCGTGTCGCTGAGCAGATTGAATGCGTCGTTGCGCAGCGACCAGGCTGCGAAGCCGCCGCCGTCGACCTTCTCGTCGAAGCCCTCGGGGCGCTTCTTGACGCCGTCCTCGACCACGTACTGCCGTCCTTCGATGCCGTATTGGATCAGGTTATAGTATTCCGGATCGGTCATGAACTTCTCGATGGCCAGCAGCGCGCGCTCCGGATTGGGCGAATTGGCGCTGATCACCGTCGAATTCTCGACGCCCTGCTTGCGCTTGATCTTGTGATTGGCCTCGGCGAAGGCGTAGAAGTACGGATTCGATTCCGGCTGCGCCTGCATATCCGTGCCGTACTTGCCGATCCAGTCCTGCGCATGCGTCAGGTAGCCCGCCGAATTGGCCGCGCGCAGATTCGTGCCGGCGTCCACCTGCGAGGAGAGGATGTCCTTGGGCCAGTAGCCCTTGTCCGACCACTCGCGCATCTTGACCGCCCATGCCTCGAATTCCGGCGTGAACGCCGGGTGGAACACCGTCTTGTAATCCTCGGGGCTCTTCGTCACGAGATTGAGCTCGGTCAGCGCGATCCCGGGCGCATTGAGCCACATATCGGTCGTATCGACGAGCATGCGATACATGTTGAAGGCGTCGTTGGCGTTGCCGTTGATCGGCGGGTACGATTCGTTCTCCAGCACGTTGTCCATGAATTGCTCCATGTCCGCGATCGAATCGATCTCGTCCATGCCGTACTTGTCCAGCAGGTCGGAGCGGTAGGCGAAGCCGGTCGGCGTGAATTCGCTATACAGCGACGGCACGCCGTAGATGCGGCCGTCCGTCTGCGCGCCGGCCCATGTCCGCTCCGGGATCGCCGCCTTCAGATCGGGCGCGACCGTATCCAGCATGTCCGTGATGTCGACGAGCGCGTCCTGGCTCGCCAGCGAGAAGTACGACACCGCCGCGCCCGGCGAGGCATGCGCCATGTCGAACTGCTCGCCCGAGGCGAACAGCAGCGGATACTTCGTCGCCACGTCCGGCCAGTCGATATACTTGACCTCCAGCGTCGCATTGAGATCGCGCTTCATCAGCTTGTTGATCTCGGCGAGAATGTCCGGATTGGCGACCCCCTCCGAGCCCCACAGGTAATACACCAGCTTCACTTCCTTGGAGATGTCGACGCCGTTGACCGTCTTGGCCGCGTTTCCGGCCGTGTCCGTGCCATTGTTGCCGCCATTGCCATTTCCGTTGCTGCAGCCTGCCGCCAGACTCGTCGCCAGGACCCCCGACAGCACGAGCGTTGCCATTTTTTTGCCCTTCATGTGTGTTGCCTCCCTTGTTTTTTTTGTATTATCCCTTGACTGCCCCGATCGTCAGACCCGAGACGAAGTACCGCTGTGCGAACGGGTAGAGCAGAATGATCGGGCCGGTGGCCAGCACCGCCGTCGCCATCTTGATCGACTGCGTCGGCAGCGCGGCGGCGTCGATGACGACGCCCTGGTTGATCAGCGCCTGGATGTTCGTCTGGTTGATCATGCGCTGCAGGAAGTACTGCAGCGGGTACTTGTCCGGCGTCTGGATGTAGAGCATGCCGTGGTACCACTCATTCCAGAAGCCGAGCGCCGAGAACAGACCGATCGTCGCCAGCGACGGCACCGCCAGCGGCATGAACACCTGCCAGTAGATGCGGAAGTCGCCCGCGCCGTCGATCGTCGCCGATTCGTACAGCGAGTCGGGGATCGCCTTCATGAAGTTGCGCATCAGGAAGATCGACCAGGCCGCGACCACGGTGGGCAGGATCAGGGCGAACAGGCTGTCCTTCATGTGCAGATACTTCACCATCAGGATGTAGGTCGGGATCAGCCCCCCGGAGAACAGCGTCGTGAAGTAGATCAGGAACGAGAAGAAGTTGCGGTACTTGAAATCCTTGCGATTGAGCACATAGCCGGCCATCGACATCATGAACAGTCCGAATGCGGTGCCGACGACCGTGATGAAGATCGTCACGCCGTACGCCTTGCCCAGCGCGGACGAATTGTTCAGCAGCATCTCGTACGCCTTCAGCGAGAAGGTGTTCGGGATCAGCTTGTAGCCCTCGAGGAGGATCTCCTGCTCATTCATGAAGGAGGAGGAGATCATCAGCGCGAAGGGAAACAGGCAGGCCAGCGCAAAGGCGCCGAGGCACACGTAGCTGACCAGCTTGATGATGCGCGTAGTGGAATCCTCGTGAAGCGTTGCGGCTGCGGTCCTCGCCATGTTACGTCACCTCCAGGTATTAGAACAGCGCGCTGTCCGGCTCGATCTTGCGCACGATATAGTTGACCGTCAGCACGAGCGCCAGGCCGAACACCGACTGGTAGAAGCCGACCGCCGCGCCCATGGAGAAGTTGAACTGCCCCACCAGGCTGCGGAACACGTACGTATCGATGATGTCCGTCTGCGGATACAGCACCGAGTTGGTGCCGATCAGATTGTAGAACAGGTCGAACGAGCCCTTCAGGATGCCGCCCAGGCCGAACAGCAGCAGCAGGATGAAGGTCGGCTTGAGCATCGGCAGCGTCATGTAGCGAATCCGCTGCCAGCGGCTCGCGCCGTCGATATAGGCCGCTTCGTACAGGTCGTTGTTGATCCCGGTGATTGCCGCCAGGTAGACGATCATGCCGTAGCCGGTCATGCTCCAGATCTTGAAGGCGACGATGATGTACTTCCAGATCCCCGGGTCGGAGTAGAACTCGTACCGGTCCAGCCCCAGGCTGACGAGCATCGTATTGACGAAGCCGGAGCTGAAGTTGAACATGTTGTAGGCGAACACCCCGACGATGACCATCGAGATAAAGTGAGGCAGCAGCAGGATCGACTGCGTGATTTTTTTGAACCACTTGCCTGCGATTTCCGCCAGCATGACGGCGAAGACGATCTGGATGACGTTGCCCAGCGCCAGGAAGACGAAGTTGTAGAGCAGCGTGTTCTTGGTGATGTTCCACAGATCGCCCGTCTTCACCAGGAATTCGAAGTTCTGCAGGCCGATGAAGTCGCTGCCGAAGATGCCCTTGCTGATATTGAAGTCGACGAAGGCGACGTACGCCCCCGGCATGACCAGGTAATGAAAGAGCAAAAAGTACAAAATGACGGGCGCCAGCATCAGAAACAGGATTTTGTTTTTGCCGACCTCCCGCACAATATTGCCGCCGCTGCGTCTGAGCCTGGCGATCACCTGCATCTCCCCCATCTCCCGTCCACTGGTTTCGACCCGACAATGACCACGCTTACATACATGCCAAGTCCCTCCTTTCTCTTGTATGTCATGCCTCGGGTTTAAAAAATTGAAACGTTTCGATTATGGTTCGAAACGATCGAATCAATTCGCAGCTTTACCGCTTTGGAATTGATTCGATTAAGATGCTTTTTATAAGTATAGTAAGCCTTTACATCGAAATTCGTTTTTATGACTCGAAACGTTTCGTTTATGAATTCAATTTACCGCATTTCCGTAAAAAATGCAACCGTTTTTTTATCCAGATGCGACGGTCGTGATCACCGGATAATGATCGGACGGAAAGCGTCCGCCAACTCGCTCCCGCACCACCTGCGTCCCCCGAAAGGAGAGGCCGGGCGTGGCAAAAATATAGTCGATCGGCGCGCCCGCCTCGCCGCCTCGAAAATCGTGAAACGTCGCGCCATAGCCTGCCGCCCCGCACGCCGCAGTTGACCCTTGGCGCGGCGCAGGCGCAGCGGTGGGCAGATCGGCTGTCAGGCTGTAGGCGTCCCGCAAATTCGCCCGCATGCCCTGGAGCTCCTGCTCGCCGCGCAAAAAGCGGATCGCCGCATTGTCCGGCTCGGCATTGAAGTCGCCCGTCAGCAGAGCGGGCAATCCCGTGTCCGCACAGAGCTGCCGCAGCCGCGTCCACAGCAGGCACGCTCCCGCCTCGCGAGCCGGCTGGCTGATGTGATCGAGGTGCGTATTGCATACGAGCAGCTGCCCGTCCGAGCCGTCCGTCGCCCGCATCCGCGCCCAGGTGCAGATGCGCGGATAAGCGCTGCCCCAGCTGACGCTGCCGGGCGCGTCCGGCTGCTCGGACAGCCAGAATTGCCCGGACTCCACCGCCTCGAGCGCGCGCGTATCGTACCAGATCGCGCAATACTCGTCCGCCCGCTCGCGGCTCCTGCCCTCGCCGACGTACGCGTAATCGCCCAGCTGCCCGCGCAGCAGGTCCAGCATCGCGCGCGTCCCCTCCTGCGTGCCGACGACATGCGGCGCATGCCGCGCAATCACGGCTGCGACGCGGGCCGAGCGCGAGGACCATGCGTCCTCGGGCGCCGTGCCGGCATC
This sequence comes from Paenibacillus sabuli, assembly GCF_014705605.1. GTDB lineage: Bacteria > Bacillota > Bacilli > Paenibacillales > Paenibacillaceae > Paenibacillus_D > Paenibacillus_D sabuli. The sequence continues at coordinate 49,914 of NZ_JACXIZ010000026.1, read as the reverse complement.
GACACGCAGATTGAACGTCATGACGTTCCATTCCATCTTATTCGCCTCCCTCTTCGACGTAGATCTCGATGGTATTGCCGTCTGCGTCCAGCTCGCGCTCCAGCACATCGCCCTCGATCCGCCAGCCGGCGCGGCGGTAGCGATTCGAGCAGGCCACGGCGGGCAGCTCGCGCCCATTGAGCATGACGCGTCCCTCCGCCCTGCTGCCGAGCCGATAGACGAACGTCACCGGACGACCGCGCCACGCGAACGCCAGCTCCAGCCCGTCCAGACGCGCCGGCAGCACCGGGTCCAGACGCAGCCCGCCCCGCTCCACGCGAATGCCGAGGCAATTGGCGATCAACTGATTCATGTAGATGCCCGGCCCGCTCGAATAGATGCGCCAGCCGCCCTTGACCGGGACGCTGCCGTCGCGCAGCCGCTCGAAGTGCGCCTGCGCCTCGTAGCGGGTGGCGAACTTGCCGTCCGAGCTGCTGAAGTAAGCGTTGCGCTGGCGCAGCTCTGCATTCGGGACCGCCTCCGTCAGCCCGACCGGATTGATCCGCGCCAGCCCGTGCCACGCCTCCTCGGACTTGCCCAGCTTGGCCATCGCCTCGACGAAGCGGATATGGGCATGCACGTATTGCAGCCCGATCTCGCGGCCGACGTTCGCCCCTTGCTCGGCGCGCTTGAAGTGCCGGCTCACCCCGCCGGCATAGTCCGCCGGCCGGTCCATCAGCCGCACGCCGTCGGGATAGTCCAGCTCGTCCAGGATGAGATTATAGTGCGCCTCGGCCTGCTCCGGCGTCAGCAGCTCGCCGATCATGCTGCGGGTCATCGGCAGCAGCCGGTAGCGGATGCCCGTGCGCGTATCGCTCGGATGCAGCATCCGCTCCGCCTCCCCGGGCCGCTCCATATAGACGAAGCCCGGGATGACCGGCGTATCGAGCATGTAGCGGCGGAAGTCCGCCTCGATGCCGTCCGCCAGCCGCTCCAGCTCGGCCGCATCGTCCGGGCGGCTGCGCGCCAGCGCCGCCGCCAGCCGGCGCAGCGTCTGGTAGGTGAGCGCGACCGTCCAACTGCTGGTCATGTACTGCTTCATGCGCGGGTCGGCCGGCTGCAGCGTATCGTCCCAGTCGCCGTCGCCATATGCGGACAGATGCGTGCCCGGCAGGAAGTGCTCCCGGATATAAGCGAGCTGCTTGCGCACATGCGCGTAGATCGAGACCGGCTCCGCGGTAAAGGCATTCGCCGCGCGATCCATGTACGGCACCCGGTCCTCGAGGACGGCCTCGTCGCCCGTCGCGGCCAGGTAATCGGCGAGCGCCTTGAGCGGCCAGACGATGACATCGCCATGGCTCTCGCCGGCCTGGATCCCGGCATAGGCGTCGAACATGAACCATTGCGGCCAATTGCCGTCGTCCTCATACTGGTGCGCGTAGACGGTGCGCAGGATCTCCCTGACCGTCTCGAACTTGTGCGTCGCCAGGAAGTACTCCGTCGGCCCTTGACAGACGTCGCGCGTCCCCCAGGCCGCGCCGCCGTACTGCTCCAGCCCGTGCGGCGTCGAATAGTGCACGAGCATATTGTGGGTGTACCACCAGGCCAGCGCATTGAGCCGCTCTAGTTCGGCATCGCACGCCCCGCCCTGCGTCAGGCGGAAGCCGTTCATCACGCCGCGCAGGAACTCGCGGTAGCGCGCGGCTTCGGCCGCGGCCTCGCGCCGCGCCGGCCCGGGCTGTGCCGCTGGCCCAGATGTTGGCCCCGGATCAGGTACCGGTCCGGCACCGCCGTCCAGCAGCCCTTGCACGACCATCGTCCACGCCGCTGTCGGGCCGAGCGCGAGCGCGACCAATGCGGCCGAGCCCGGCGCGGCGTCCGCCCGCAGCGCCCGCTCGTCCGTCAGCGTCAGCTCTGCGCCCTCCACGTGGAGGCGGTAGCAGAGCGCCGGATAGGCCTTGGCGCTCGGCGCCGCCTCGCCCGCCCGCAGCTCGAGCGTGCGGCCCTCCAGCTTGACCTGCGGCGGCGCCTCGTATTCATTGGCATCCATCGCGATCTGCTGGGTGACGAGGTAGCGGTACGGCTTGCCGCTCTCCGTCTTCAGCTCCAGCTGCAAGTGCGGCGCATCCGTCGCCGTGAAGCTCGTCACGATGAACGTCTCGTCCGCCGTCCGGTAGTGCCACCGGGCATAGTTGAAGCCGATCTCGTACAGCGACGGCATCGCCAGCAGCCGATAGACGCCCCCGATCTCCACATAGATGCGCTGCCCCGACGTCTTCATCACGTTGAGCGCGTTGCGGGCATTGGTGAGCAGCTTGTTGTAGGTCGTGTTGCCGACGACGAGCTGCGCATTGAAGATTCCGTACATATAAGAGGTCGAAGCCAGGACCGGCACGCCCAGGCGGTCGTTGCCGCCGCTCATCACGATATGGCCGTGCGGCCGTTCCACGAGCCGTTCCTTGGCCTTGAGCACGACATGCTCGTAGGTGTCCGTGAAAAACGACAACAGCCGCCCCTCCGCCCATTCCTCCTGCGAGCGGCTCGGGTAGAGCCGCTCGATCTCGGCCGGCGTCAGCTCGGCCGTCTGCAGCGGCTCGCCGAGCGTCGGAGCGCGCCGACCCGCCGCCGGCGCGCCGCTCAGGGCTGCCTCGGACGCGCTGTGCGGCGCGGCAGCGGGCTCAGGGCGGGCTGCAATCTTCGATTCGCCGCTCCGCCCCCCCTCTGCCTCGGCGTCCTGCTCCTGTACCTGCGCCCACGCCCGCCGCAGCTCTTCCTCGTACTCCAGCGCCGTCACGGCATCCGGATGATCCTCCGCGAACATCCCGTAGAAGACGAATTCGGCTATGCCCGATTGCGCCGCGCGCCCGGACTGCAGCCCCGTATACGCGAATTCGTACTGGTACACCGTACTCGGCAGCTCCGCCTGCCACAACGCCTCGGGACGGTTCGTCTCCTTGTAAGACAGACCGTAGAACTGGAAGCCGTCGGTGCTGTACCCCGCCGCCCCCGTGATCGCGCCTTGCTGCAGATACGGAAACCGGCCGCCCTGCTGCGGCTGATTCTGGCGGGAGCAGACGACATAGCCCCGCTCGGGCGAGCGGAACACGGCATGGTCGATGTATTGGGAGACGTACGCTTCGTTGCTCCGCACTGCTCCCTTGGCCGCCAGACCGACATCCTGCCCGTACACGACGTCGACCTCCAGCGCCGCGGCGTGCGCGTCCGACATCTCGGCGGCGCGTCCGTCGACCATCACCCGCCAGAACCAGGTCCCGCCCTCGGCAAGCGCGAACACGACGCGGTAGGCGATCTCCTCGAGCCGTCCTTCCCAGACGACCCGCGTGGCGGAGCGATGCGTGAGCGCGCTTGCGGACTGCGGCCCGAGCAGCGGCGCCACCCGCAGCACGCGAGGGCCGCGGAGCACGCGCAGATACAGATTGCTCAGCGCCCCGTCGATCGGATTGCCGTGCCACTGATTGATCATCGTCCCGGCCCTGCGATGCGCGGCCTCATACAGCTCGCCGCTGTTCCAGAATGTGAATCGGACCTCCCCCGCCTCGAGGCAGAATTGATGCTCGGCTTGCGCCTTCGCGATCGGCAGGATGGATTCGTGTTTTGCAGGCATAAGCAGCCTCCTTCTTTATCGTTCTAATCGTCCTAATCGTCCTAATCAGCCTTAATCGTTGCTCGTTGGTCCTTCTTCATGCCTCGCGCTTCCTTCATCAATTATCGTCCATCATTCCTCGTCCTTCGCTTCTACGCCCCCTAGTTCAAGTACGACCGCCTAGTTCAAGGGAATTCGAAACGTTTCAATATTCAGCAATCTATTTTGTACCTCTACACTAAACATCCCCATTCATAGAGCTCTTCCAAAACCTTATCCACTCTTGCGCGATCCTCGTTTAAAGCGAATTTTCAAGAATACATGATGGAATGCAACCTCATATCGTTTTCAAGCAGTCGTGCCAGAATTGAAATCGAAACGTTTCAATTACCAAAAGTATAGCCTCTCATGTAACCGATTGCAATATAAAAATTTCGTTTTACTTACTTTACACGATTCGACCGCCCTTTAATCCGTTCAACCGCAATACCAGGTAAACACTCGGCAAGCCGGAACAAGCAAGCTGTCGCTGCAAAGCAAACTCAGCATGACCTGCAACGGTTCCCCCCGAACGTGTGGCCTACCGAACACGTGGCCTACCGCTAACGAACACCCGCGGCGAGACGCATCAATCGGACGCGGGCAGCTCTAACGGACACCAGCGACGCTTAGCGGTCATTTCCGCTCCCTAAACGGCCCATCATTCCCGCTAAGCGTCTCTCATGTCCATTACAGATGCATGAGCATGAGCCCACTCGTGACGTCGCCTCTCACAGGAGCAAGCCACACAGATCGACTTTTCGGCGTGTAGTCGCCTCCCGCCGCGTGAATCTGGGCACGCCTAATTCAAAAAAAGCTGTCGCCTCTGCGGCGACAGCTCCTCCATTGTTTAACGACTTTCCCGGCCATCCTGCTCCCCCGGCCGTGTCAATTCACCCGGCAGTCCTGCTCGCCCGGTAACCCCGCCTTGCCCAGCAATGCCGGCCCCCGGTCCTCGGTCCCCGGCTACATCGCCGCGCCCGCGGTCCGTGCCTGCTCCTTCGCCTCGCAGAAGGCAAGCACATAGGCGCGCACGTTGTCGACCGTCTCGTACTCGTAGGTCAGCTTCGGCAGCGTCGTTACGTGCAGCAGATGGCGGTCGTCGCCGAAGGCAGCGCGCAGCCGTTCCTTGATCGCAGCCGCTTGGTCCGGATGGGCCCGGGCGATGCGGATGAGTGCCATCGCCGCGTGCGAGATGATCTGGAAGTACAGCTCGTTGAAATTTTTGCTCGCGTTGATCTTGTAGCTCGGCTCGGTGATCTCATGGTACAACGGCTTCGCATATTCGTCCTCGTCGCAGAGGATATCCGTCAGCAGCGGCACGCTGTCCGCATCGCCCAGCCGGCCGAGCAGGTAGATCGCGATCGCGCTGCGGAATTGATTGGTGCGGCGGCAGTCCTTGAAGTACAAGGCGTCGCGGCGCTCCACGATCTCGCGCAGCACCGGCGCAGCCGCGCGATCCCCCGTCATGCCGAGCGCAATCGCCGCGCCGTAGCGCAGCATCGCGTCGGTCGCCCCGATCCACTCGCGCAGCTGCGGCGCGATCCGGCTGCCGAGCAGCTTGGCCGAATAGATCGCCACGCCGGGCATATCGGTGGCGAGCGCGGCGCGCATCTCGTCCGCGTCCGTCATCCAGCGGATCGGCTCGCGGCGGAAGGAATCGTCGAACAGGATGCCCTTGTCGTGCTCCGCCGTCAGGCTGCCGCTCGCCGTGAGGATATCCCGCACCTCGGGGTACGGCACCTCGGACACGTCCACGCCCCGCCGCGCCGCCAGCGCCGCCACGACGCCCGCGCTCTCGCCGCACTTCTGCATGTCGCGCTGCATCCGCAGCAGGCTGGCGACATCGTGATCCATCCCGATGTGGCGCCCGGCGGCCAGCAGTCCCTTGAATCCCTTGGGCGTCATCGCGCGCAGCGTCACCGGCACGGAGAAGCAAGCGGTGCTGAGATTGGCCGCGACGTACAGGTCCTGCAGCTCGTCGCTCTCCAGCACGTTGTCCTTGCCGTGCTTGTCGAAGTCGCTGTATCCGTAGAACAGCACCTCCTCCTCGCGCACGCCGGCCACGACCTCCTGCATCGTGATCCGATGCTCGGTCTCGATGATGCGGCCCTCGCGGACGCCGATGAACGGCGCGAAGAACAGCACCCGCTTCGCTTCGTCGCGGAATTCCTCCAGCAGCTGGCTCGCATGGGCCTGCAGGATGCCCCGCGAGAGCGCCAGCGGATCGTACTGGTCGACATAGCCGCTGTCGTGGTTGGTCCTCGTGAGCGTGCCGCTCTTGGTCAGCCACACCTTGACGCTCGTGAACGGCCGCGTCTTGCCGTCGGATTCGCGGCCGATGTGCGTCCGGCTGCCCGCCAGCATGGATACGATCGCATCGGCGGTCGCATCGATCAGCGTATGGCAGGCGACATTCCACTGCCTCCCCTTGCAGAACAGCGAGACCCCCTTGACCGTCTGGCCGTCCAGGTACACCCCGCTCACGCTCGTCTCCAGCGCCAGCCGCGCGCCGTGCGCGGTGATGCGATTCTCCATGATGTACTTCTTGGCCTCGACCCGGCTGAGGAAGTGCTCCCGCCCCATCTGCTGCGCCTCTTCGTCGATGTCGACATGCAGGCCGCCGGGCAAGCCGTAATAATAGCCATGCACGTAGCCCATCGTCCCCATGCCGCCGATGCCGGGCAGACGGTCGACGCCGAGCACGCTCGCCCCCTGGGCGGACGCGGCGATGACCGCGATCGCGCCGGCGGAGCCCACGCCCGCCACCAGCACGTCGACCCGCTCCTCGAATTGCACCGCCTCCGCCGCCGTCTCGACGAGCGCGCCGTCCACCATTTTCCGATGCTTCATCATGATACCCAGCTCCTTCCCAGTTCGCCGCCTGCCGCGATGCTCTCCTCCGGGCGGGCGTAGGCCGCCGCCGGCAGCACCGCATACCGGGTGCCCTCGGCCCACTGCCCAGCCTGCGTCCGCTCGTCAAAGCAGAAGGCGATCGCCGCCATCCGCCAGCTCTGCAGCGCCTCCGGCCGCTCCAGCCACGCCTCCACCAGGCGATGCCGCGCCTCGGCCACGTCCCACTGCGGCGCGCAGTCGAACTTGAGGATCGCCGTCGTGTACGCATGGTCGTGCGTCTCCGGCACCAGCTCCATGCCCGGCCATTGCAGCGCCGGCAACGGCTCGCCCTGCTGCTGGATGAGCAGCGCGTTGAGCGACTTGCCCTCGGCCGCCGCCTCGCGCTCCAGCGTCGTATCGACGAGCCGCGCCCCCGTCACCGTGCGATATCCGCCCGGGCCGAGCAGCTCTAGCGTATAGCCGCCGTCCGCGCTTTTCGCGACGGAGACGACCTCCGTGCCGAGCAGCACATCGGCCTCCAGCTCGCGGAATTGCGCGTTATACGCCGCGCCCTGCGTATAGAGCTCCGGCTGCTTGTACGTATTGACGAACTCGTAGGCCACCATCTCCGTCGCGTTGACGATGAGCGTCTTCAGCCGGCCCTGCACCGCCTGCGCCACGCCGAGCGCCGTCGTGGTCGCGCCGACAATGATCAGATCATAGGTCACTTCGTCTTCCTCCCCGCGCAGCTTGCTTGGTCTTCTTTTTTGCAACCTGCTATAATTGAACTATAGCTTAAGCTTAGCAGATTCACGGGTTATCTCTTCTTCTCTTTTGGCCGAAGTGTCTACTTTTTTGCAATTTCAATACAGGAGGCGAGGCATCCCATGTCCGATACAGGCCTGTCCACGCAGCACCCCGAGCAGGCGATCCGGATCCGGCGGCACCTGTTCCACAGCGCCAGCACTTCAGGCAAGCTGTACGTCTCGCATTGCTTCAAGATTGTGTGGGTGCGGCAGGGCGAGGCGGTGTGGCGCATCGGGGGATTGGCAGAGTCCATACACAGCGGCGACATCGTACTGCTGGGCAACGAGGAAAAGCGGCGCTTCGAGCGCGTAAGCGCCGAGCAGCCGCTGGAGCTGATGACGATGGAATTGGAGCCGCGCTATCTGTACGATACCGGACTGCTGCCGCTCTTCACCGAGGCGGGCGCCGGGGGCCAGAAACATCGGATCGTAGCCGCCGGCCCTGCGCTCACCCGGCTGCTGGAGCTGGTCGATCGCGAGGAGCGCTCGCCCGACGGCTACAGCCGGGTCATGCTCGCCGCCTGCGCGGCCCAGATCCTGACCGGCATCGCCCGCAGGATCGAGCTGCCCGCCGGACGGCGCGCTGTCATCCCGCCGCGCATGGCAGCGGCCATCGCGCACATCGACGCCCATTTCGGACGGCCGATCCGCCTGGAGGAGCTGGCGCGGATCGCGCACATGAGCCCGACGGCCTTCTCCAAGGCCTTCACCCGCACGAACGGCGTCGGACCGGCCCAATACATCAAGCGCAAGCGGATCGGCCAGGCGATCCGCTTGCTGGAGGAGACCGACCGCACGGTCCTCGACATCGCGCTGGAGTGCGGCTTCGCCAATATCTCCAACTTCTACAAGGCGTTCCACAGCCTCACCGGCCAAGCGCCCGGCGACTACCGGGGCGGGCCGTAATGCCGGAAGTCCGCAATTCGATGAAACGTCGCATAATTCGCATCGTGGAAATTGCGGGCGCCGTTCATCGCCGTGCGGCACTGATACAGGATATCCGCGCCGTCGATCAGGAAGCTGACGTACTGGAATCCGACCTGCCGCGGGTCCTCCTCACGGTAATCGAGCAGCCGCTTCACGATCTCGAAGCGCTGCAGATCGCGCGAGACGGCCAGCGACAGCACATTGCGCTGATTCGGCGTCGCCTCGTCGACAATCTCGCTGACGATCGCCCAATACGCGCCCGACGGCGCGTCGAAGAGCAGATCGAACTTGGAATTGCTGCCGCCGTTGAAGTCGACGAAGCCGTGAAAGCGCAAGGGCGCCTCCGGCGCGTCCAGATCGCCGCGCAGCACCAGCGCCTTGCCGTGGGCGGGGTCGCAGCCGTTCATCTGATAGCGCAGCACATTGTACAGCGCACCGTCCGGTCCGACGACCGCGTTGCCCTCCAGACCGCCGCCGCTCTTGCCGACGGTCGCCCCTTCCCAGCCCGGATCGTAGGCCAGGAATGGCGTGCAGCGCCAATTGTCCGCGACCAGCAGATCGGCCTCGCCGTCGATGGACAGCAGCCCGTTGGCATGCCCGCCGGTCGACCAGGAGCCGTAGTCGATCGCCGTATGCAGCCGGCCGCCCGCCTCGATGACCGGCATCGGCGCCTTGTGCGGTCCGCGGGCGACCTTGGAGCCCGCGCCCGGCAGGATCGTGACCGGCGTGCTCCACGTCAGGCCTTCGTCCTGCGAGGCGCCGATCATCAGATCGCCGTATTCCGTCGCATGCGCCAGCATGTACAGCGTCTCCTTCCAGACGAACAGCTTGCCCCAGAAGCACGGGAACAGCTCGGTGACGTAGCGCCAGCTCGCGCCGTCGTCGTCGGAGCGGTAGAGCAGGGTCAGATTCTGCGGCGCGCCGCCGGCGAAGACGTCCATCGACGCCAGCAGCGCCCCGCCCGGCAGCCGCACGAGCGAAGGGCTGCACAGGCTGCGGCCGGAGAAGGCGTAGATCTCATCCTCCGGGTGCAAATAATGGATGACCGTGCCGACCGCGGCCCCGGTGCGGGCGAGCCGGACCGCGCTGCGCCCGCTGCCGTCCAGCCGCTCGACGTACAGCTCGTAGTCGCGCTGCGGCTCGAGTCCCTGCAGGACCGCCTCCGGCCCCGTCAGCTCGAGCCGCGCATACGGCGCGTCGGCGCCGCGCAGGCGATAGTACAGCGCATGCGCATCTGGGCCGTCGCTGCCCTTGTCGAACCATTCCAGCGCGAGCTCGCGCTCGCCCGGCGCCAGCCGGCAGATATAGGGCAGCGTGCGGCTGCCGATCTGATCGAGCGGGCTGTACGGACGATAGTGCCATTCCGATTGACCTCTCATGCGAATGTAGCCTCCCTATTCCTTGCAATTGCTTTGCTTGCAGTCGATTGCCGCATTGCCGCCGACTCCCGTTACCCTTTGACCGAGCCGATCATGACGCCCTTGACGAAGTACTTCTGCACGAACGGATAGAAGCACAGGATCGGCAGCGTCGAGACGATAATGACCGCGTACCGCATCGATTCCACGAGATAGATCTGCGCCGCCGCGTCGCCGCCCATGCTGTCCGTATTGCTGGCGGTACTGAGCGCAGACTGGCTGACGATCAGATCGCGCAGCACCATCTGCAGCGGCATATGCGCCTCATCGTTGAGATAGATCATCGCATTGAACCAGGAGTTCCACTGGCTGACCGCCGCGAACAGCACCAGGACGGCGATCAGCGCCTGGGATACCGGCATGACGATCCGGAAGAAGAACGAGAAGTGCGAGCAGCCGTCGATCGAGGCCGCTTCGTATAGCTCCTCGGGTATCGAGGACTTGATGAACGTGCGGCTGATGATGATATTGGTCACATTGACCGCGCCCAGCAGCACGATGATCGCCGGATTGCCGTACAGCCCGATCTCCCGCATCAGCAGGTAGGTCGGGATGAGCCCGCCGTTGAAGAACATCGTGAACAGCAGGAACGCGGTGATCGCCGTCTTGCCGGGGAACGGCTTGCGCGCCAGCGCGTAGCCGGCCAGCAGGCTGACCAGCACCGAGATCAGCGTGAACAATGTCGTATAGATCAGCGTATTGCGGTAGCCCGTCCAGATCGGCGAATAATTCACGACCTCCATGTACCCCTTGAAGCTGAAATTCTGCGGCCAGAACAGGACGCGGCCGGTGGCTACCAGCTTCGGATCGCTGATGGAGGCGATGACGACGAAATACAGCGGGTAGGCGACGACGAGCAGCAGCACGAGCAATACTACCGTATTGACGATGTCATAGAGCCGATCCCGCGACGTGGATTTGATAGCAGTCGACATGCAGCGCTTCCTCCTTTACCATAGCGATTCCTGACCGAGCCGCCGGCTGACCTGATTCACCAGCAGGATCAGAATGAAATTGATGCCCGAATTGAACAGCCCGATCGCCGAGGACAGACTGTACTGCGCTTCCCGTATGCCGACCTTGTACACATACGTATTGATGACCTCGCTCGTGCTCAGGTTGAACGCATTCTGCATCAGGAACACCTTCTCGAAGCCGATGTTCATGATCGTGCCCGACTCCAGGATGAGCAGGATGACGATCGTCGGCAGGATGAGCGGCAGATCGATGCGGAACACCCGCTGGAACTTGCTCGCCCCGTCGATGACCGCCGATTCGTGCAAGGCCGGGTCCACCGCGCTGAGCGCGCCGAGGTAGATGATGCTGCTCCACCCCAGCGTCTGCCACACGCCGCTCCACACATACAGATGCGGGAAGCTGGACGCATTCATCAGCACGTCGAGATTGCCGTCCATCAGTCCCAGCCCGCTCAGAATATTGCGCACGATGCCCATCGACGGCGAGAAGAAGATGTTCAGCATGCCGACAATGATGACAATGGAAATGAAATGCGGCGCATAGGTAATCGTCTGCACGATTTTTTTGAGCCGCTGACTCGGCGTGCTGTTGAGCGCCAGCGCCAGAATGATCGGCAGCGGAAACGACGCAATCAGCGTATAAAAGCTGAGCAACAACGTATTTTTGAGAATGACGCTGAACATCGGCATGTCGAAAAAGCGGTCGAAATACTTCAGTCCTGCCCATGGACTGCCCATAATGCCCAGATGCGGCTTGAAATCCTTGAAGGCAACCGTGATGCCGTACATCGGAAAATAGTTGAACACAATGACCAAAGCGACGGCGGGCAGCAGAAAGAGATACAGCTCACGGCTTTGCCAAATGCGAAAACCGAGTGATTTGGTTTGTTTTTTGTCTTTCGGGCCGGTTCGGCTGGCAGTGTCCACGCCTCTCCTCCCTCCTCTCGCCTTACTTGGCAATGGCATTGTACGCTTTTTGCTTCAGCTCGATGAAGGCGTCCAGCCCGAGCTGCTTCATCTGAGCCACGTACGTATCCCAGGTCGCGTCGATATCCTGCTTGCCCGTGATGAAATCGGCGAACATCGCCTTGCGGTAGTTCGTCAGATCGGTCTTGTACTGATTGAGCAGATTGTTGTCATCCTGCCCGATCGCGCCCTGCACGTACACCATTTCATTGGGCAGGACGACGTCCTTGTACACATTCTCGTACGCCCAGCCCCGCGAATTCTCGACGTCGTAGGAGAGTTCCTTCCAGGTCTCTTCGTAGAAGCGCTGGTCCTTGAGCGCCACGAACGAATTGTGCAGACCGAGCTCGCCGGCGTTGGCGGCCATCTGCTCGGGCGACTCCTCCCAGAAGATCTGGTACGCTTTGCCTTCCTCATCCGTGTCCCACACGATGCCCTTGGTGCCGCGGCTGACGGTCAGGCCGAGCTCGGTGTCCGATGCGATCGCCTCGAGCAGCCGGACTGTGGCGACCGGATACTTGTTGTTGGAGGTAATGATCGCGGTATTGGCCGGTCCCGGCATGTACGCCTGGCTGCGCAGCAGCGGCTCCTCGCCGTTGCCGCTGTCCAACGGCCCCATCGCTACGCCGATCTCCGGCTGCCGGTTGGCATAGGAGTGATAGGCGGCGACGATCGGCGGATCGGAGCTGATCTTGGAGGCGTACGTCGTGAAGTCGTCGGTGAAGATCTCCGGCGGCATCAGCCCTTCCGCGTACAGCTCGCGCAGATACTTGAGCGGCTCCTTGATGGCCGGATTGGTCGATTGGTCCTTGACGACGCCGTCTTCGACGACGACATAGTCCGGATCGGTGACATACACGCCGAAGCTGCCGTAGATATCGAACTGGCCGCCGACGTAATTGTCGAAGTAGATGTAATACGGAATGACGTCCGCGGGAATCGAGCCTTTGCCCGCATTGGCCTTGATGGCGATGAGCGCTTCCTTGAATTCCTCCGTCGTCTGCGGCACGGGCAGGTTCAGCTCATCCAGCCAATTGCCCATGATAATCCATTGGTCGCGCAGATTGCGGTCGAACGGCGCAAAATCGATGTACGGCAGGCTGTACAGCTTGCCGTCCGTGGCGAGCGAGCCGTTATAGACGAGCGGATTGTCTTCCATGAACTTGTTCCACGTCGGCGCATACTGCTCCAGCAGCGGCTTCATCTCCACGAAGCTGCCGCCCTCGACGGCATTGGCCATCTGATTCGGATTGATGCCCACATTCATGATCAGGTCCGGGAAGTCCCCGCTCGCGAACATCAGGTCCGCCTTGTCCTTGTCCTTGACGATCTCGACCTCGACCCGGATGTTCGTCTTCTCCTCGACATAATCCCAGATCGCAGTCGTATCCATCTCCGGACGGAGCGAGCCATAGGTCACCGCGGCGGTGATCGTGATCGGCTCCTTCGTAATCGGATAGCCCTCGAGATTGGTCATGCCGCCGTCCGGCAGACCCGACGTGTTCTCCCCGTTCTCTACTGCCGACGGCGCCTCGCCCGCATTGTTCGAGCAGCCCGCGCCGATGCCGGTCACCAGTACCAGCGACAGTGCGACTCCACCGATGAAGCGTTTGCGTTTTCCAATCATTTGCTTAACCTCCCTTTGTCTTTTGCCTGGCTTATTTGAGGAATGAGTTATGCATGTTCACCGCATGTTTAGAGCGCGGCGATGTGCAGTGTCTCGCGCATATACGCCGCCAGCTCGACCAGCTGCCGGATCTCCAGCCGCTTGGATTCCGCGAACCGATCCGGATCCAGGACGCGGCTGTCCATCCGCATCGGCACGCCTTGCAGCGACAGGCCGTACTTGGCGTTGACCGGATAGTACTGGTACTCGGCCAGCGAGCATACCCCGAGGAACTGCTGCAGCCGATCCGCCTCCTCCGGTTCGTCGCGATAATGACGGCACAGCCACGCATACAACTCCGGATGAAAGTTGGCCATGACGCCGCTATAGCCTGCCGCCCCGAGCCTCAGACTCTCCAATAGCGTGGCGCCGTTGGCGTTATACAGCTTGATCCCGGTGCCTTCGAGCAGCCGCAATTTCTCTTTGATCTGGCTGAGCTCGGAGCAGGTGTCCTTGATGAACAGGAACCGTCCCGACGCTACGCACGCCTGCAGCACCTGCGGCGTCAGCACCCGCTTGTAGGGGTACGGACACTCGTAGAGCCCGAGCGGTACGGATGGAAAGGCCGCTAGAAACGCTTCCATATTCGCAATCAGCGTCTCGTCGTCCTCGTCCTCCGCCGCAAAACGGTTGGGCAGTACGACGTACGCGCTCACGCCCTCGCACATGATTGCCTCGGCCTCTCGCACCTGCTCCTCCAGTGTATCGGCAACGTGTCCCGACACGACCACCTGTATGCCGTCAGGGGCATGCTCGACGATGAAGCGTACGAGCGCCGCCCGCTCCTCCAGCTCGAGGCGGAACATCTCGCTGGACTGGCAGACCGCGAACACGCCGGCTGCCCCGCGCCGATGATAGAACTGCAAGAGCCGCTGCACTGCGGGGTAGTCAATTTCGCCCGTGTCGGCGAACGGCGTAATCATCGTCGGCCATACGCCATTTTGAATTTGCTGCAAACATCCTCACCTCTTTGTTCTCTAATTTAGAACGTCGTTCTATATATTTATGATGGCTCACTTATAGTAGCACGCGCCGATCAAGTTGTAAACCCTTTCAACCAGGAGGATACGCTACTTTTTTCGCGGCTCATACTTATGATTTGGCGGCTCATACTTATGATTTAAAGGAGGGGTTTAAAAGACCAAATTTTTCGTCCCCAGCTTCAATCTATGCTTTACATCAAGCAAAACATTCGTTCATAATAGAATGATGTTCTAATATTTAGAATCATGGTGGGAAGGGGCTTACGGATGACGGAAGAACCCAAAGTAAAAACGTTGAAAAAAGCGCTGGACGTGCTGGAGGTGTTCTCGGTGTCTGCGCCGGAGCTCGGCATCTCCGAAATCGGGGAAAAGCTGGGGCTATATAAAAGCAATGTGCATAACATCGTGTCGACCTTCGAGCAATGCGGCTACATCGAGCGCAATCCCGAAACGGGAAAGTATCGGCTCGGTATGAAGATTCTGGAGCTGGCGTTCGTGATCAACTCCAGTCTCGGGCTGCACAATATGATCTACCCGCCGCTGAGCGAGCTGTCCTCCGAGGTGAACGAGGTCGTCTACTTCGCGGTGCCTCGCGCGCCGCATGTGCTGTACCTCGAAGGCGTCTACCCCGCCAACTCCTACAGCGTGCGCTCGATGACCGGCGAGACGGCCGAGATGTATTGCACCTCGCTGGGCAAGGCGATCCTGGCGTACCTGCCGCCTGACGAAGCGATGAAGGCGATCGGCCTGCAGAGCATGACGGCGCACACGCCGAACACGATCACTGACCGCAGCGCGCTGCTGCGCGAGCTGGACGTGATTCGCACGCGCGGCTACAGTATCGACAACATGGAGCATGAATTCGGGATCAAGTGTGTCGGCGTGCCCGTCTTCAAGCGCGACGGCTCGCTGCTGGGCGGCATGAGCATCTCCGGCCCGTCCCTGCGTATGGACGACAGCACGACCGAGGCGTATGCCCTGAAGCTGCGCGGCTGCAGCCAGAAGATCAGCATGCGCGTCTAGGAAGCAACTGCACGCCGCACGCCGCGCCAGATCCTATACGTTCTATAATTTTAAAAAAAAGCGCTGTCCGCACGCCGAGTCCGGCTTCGAACAGCGCTTTTTTCTTTTTTACGTTTTACAACTTAATCCCCCGTGCTCCCTTGAAACGGGTGCCCGCCTGCGCCGAACGGCGCCGTCATGCGGTTCGTAAACTCGTTTACCATATTGAGCAAATGCGTTTTTTCCTGACGAAGCGACTCGAATTTCTGCTTCATCTGCGTCAGCTCAATTTCAAGCCGCGAATTTTTTTCCTCGAGGGTGGTAATCTTTTTGTTTTTGTCGGCCGTCGTCTCGTTGTACTTTTTGAACATGCCCTTATAGTTCTGCCGCTCCAGCTCCAGCACCGTCTTCAGTTCCTCGATCTCCCCCGACAGGACGGACTGCAGCTCGCGATACTCCTCCATCATGTGGTCGATCTTCTGGTTTTTCTCGCTGACGCGCTGTTCCAGCTCCAGAATGCTGCTCTCTCGCTCCTCGATGACCCGCCCCAGGTTCTTCAGGTCCTTGTTCTGACGCTCGATCTGTCCGTTGGCATGGCTCAGCCGGTCCTGCAGGTCGTTGTTGCACGTTTCGGTATGCTGCTTGGCCTTGATCATCTGCTCCACGGCAAACACGAGGTCCAGGGACCTTTTGTCCAAATGCGCCTTATGACCGGCCATCATCGTGCCCGAGGCCTCCCCGCTCGCCTGACCATCCGTCAGATTTCCTAACCCCTCGTCCGCTGCCGCTTCTACCTCTCTGCGCGCGGCATTGTCCTCGTGCATCAGCTTGCCCAGGCCGCTCTTCTTTTTTTGAAAGGATGAAAACATGGCTAACCTCACCTCTTCTAGGAGGAATATTGACAATCCCCGTCAAGTTATGATTCCTATTATAGAGGAAATATCCATCTTCTTATCAGTGCTTAAGCGCCTATTTACAAGCGTGAATATAGGTAAAAAGGATGGCTTCCGCGAAAAAATCCGGGATTGTGCCCGGCTCCGGCCCCTCCGGCCCCTCCGGCCTCCGAATACGCGGCCATACTTTATATATCGGCATCGCGCGCATGAATGTTTAGCCTTGCTAGCCTCGTTCATATCCGTCAGTCGAACCGTTCGCCCCTGCGTCGTCCGCTTGTCGCCGGGCCGATTTTGTTCCATGATAGAACAGCGTGCAGCACGCACAGCGAAAGAAAAATGAAGGGGATGAAGGATTCATGAACTTTGAACCACTGGCCGCCTATCTCGACCGCATCACCGCCTGGCGCATACCATGGGCGGAGGTGTGCGTCATGCACGGCGACGAGACGGTGTTCCGCTGCCGCAGCGGGTTCGAGGACCTCGAGGCGCGGACGCCGATCGGCGTCGATCGAATTATTAATCTGTATTCCATGACCAAGATCATGACCTGCGCAGCCGGCCTGCAGCTCATGGAGAGAGGGGCGTTCCTGCTCAACGATCCGCTCTCGGCCTACCTCCCGGAATATGCCGAGATGACGATCCGTCACGACGTCTCCGGCAGTGCGCCCGCTCTGGCGAGAGCAACCCGACCGATTCGCATCCGCGACCTGTTCGCCATGACCGCCGGCTTCACCTACGACCTGCGATCGCCAGCGCTTCAAGAGGCCGCGCAGCGCACCGGCGGCCGGATGCCGACACGCGACTTCGCGGCTGCGCTGGCCAAGGAGCCGCTGCTGTTCGAGCCCGGCACGCGCTGGAATTACAGTCTGTGCCATGATGTGCTCGCCGCGCTCGTCGAGGTCGTGGACGGCCGTCGCTTCGGGCAATACGTCCGAGAGGAGATCACCGGCCCGCTCGGCATGGACGATACCGGCTTTGATCTGCCGGAGGCGAAAAAAGGCCGCCTCGTTCCGCAGTATACCTTTAACGAAGAACGGAACAAGCCCGTGCGCAAGGACGGCAACGGCTTCCGGCTCGGCGCCGAATTCGAAAGCGGCGGCGCGGGGCTGCTGTCCACGGTGGACGATTACATACGCTTCCTCCATGCGCTCACGAATCGCGGCACCGGCGCGAACGGGGCCCGCATCCTCTCCCCGGCGGCGGTCGAGCTGATGCGGACCGATCAGTTAAGCGAGCCCATGCGCGCGGACTACAACTGGGAGCAGCTCGCCGGCTACGGCTACGGCCTCGGCGTCCGCACCCATATCGCCCGCTCCGCCAGCGGTCTGCTGAGCCCGCACGGCGAATTCGGGTGGAGCGGCGCGGCCGGCTGCATGGCGCTCATCGATCCCGAGTCGCGGCTCACCGTCATGTACGCCCAGCATATGCTGAACAGCCAGGAGCCGCATGTCCACCCGCGCTTGAAAAATCTGGTGTATAGCGGGCTGGGACGCTGAGCGTCCGACGTCCCGCCTATCGCGCCGACGCCCAGGCGAAACGCGCATCGCCGTCCTTTGGCGGCGATGCGCGTTTCATTCCGTGAACGTTAGACAAGGATAGCAAAATCATATACGTTCGATTCGTTCTACGTACTGACCCGCAAATCGTAAAAATAGCGCACGATCGGATGCCTGCCCTTCACCTGCTCGCGCATATTCAAAATTCGCTTTTTCCCGACGCGCCGGTCCACCAGCGCCAGCACGTTCACTAGAATCGCTTCGCTCTCCAGACTTTCCTCAATGGACGTGGACAAAAATATCGTGGCGACGTCCATGAAGCTGGACCTGCTGAGCGCAGTCTGAGCCGCCATAAGCGCTTTGGCCGCGTCCGCTTTTTTTCGCCCCCTTGCCATTCCTTCGAGGCGCTCCTCCGGCACCTTCCCCTTGGTCTCTGCGCGGATGGCGTCTATTTCCCGCTCGGTGATCGGAATGTGGAGCGTGGCATCCTGCTTGATCTCTTGCTCGGATTGATACCACCGGATGCGATTGGCGGGATCGTTCATTTGCAGGATGTTCTTCTGATCGACCGTGAGATAACATTGCCCCGCTTTGTCCGGGACATACCGGTAGCTGGTCGCCCCGTACCCGACTCTGCCTTGTAACGCCGGACTGCGAAAGCCCTCCAGTTGCTGCTTCACTTTACTCCAAGACATGAGCCCTCCTTGATCGCTGAACTTGTACCCGTATCGGCGGGGCGGACTTGGAATCGCCTGATCGTGCAAAACGATTTTAATTATAGCCATTCTTCATAGCACTGACAATTTCGCTAGATCGCTCGTCGCCTTCCTCACCCCGACAGCCGTCAGTCCCGAGCAAGTGCAGCAGTGGGCCGAAGATATGGTTCAAGCCTTTATTGCAGGTCATTTCGACGAGGTGTACGATCAATTCGACGCCGCCCTTGCAGACGCGGTCAGCCGGGAAACGCTCCAATCGGGCTGGGAAGCGGTCGGGCCTACGCTCGGCGAATTCGAAGCGACTACAGTCATGCAACAGGCCGAGGTCGACGGTATGCATGCAGCCGCCGTGCGCGCTGCCTTCTCGGAGCAGCAGCTCAAGTTCCAGATAGCCTTCCATGCGGGTGGACGCCTCGCCAGCATCTCGTCCAGTCCGCTGTACGACCAACCGGCGGCTGAGATGCCGACAAGCGTACAGGAAGAACCCGTCGTACTCGGGGAAGATACGGATTACCCGCTGGAAGGCCTCATCCTGCAAGGCGAAACGGACTTTCAGGTCAAAGCCGATGTCGATTACGTCCTGTGGCAGGAGCGTCAGTATCCGATTACGCAGGCCGGCCGGATGGACCTCCTCCGGCCACCGCTCAGTCGATCATTCCCAGCTCCCGAAGCGTGCGGATCAGCACCGCCGCCGCTTGCGCGCGCGTCGCGCCGTCCTGCGGCGCAAACGTCGCTTCGCTGGTGCCGATCATGATGCCCATGCGCACGATCAGGCCTACATCCGCCAGAGCGTATTCGTCGATAAGCGCGCGATCCCGGTAGCCGTCGAGGCTTCCGTCCCCGCTGCCTATCCCTGCCTCCTCCAACTGGTTCGCCTCTGACGAAAGCTTGAGTCTGACAGCCATCGAACATGCCCCATTGAAGATACCAGTACTCGTCGTCCGGCTCGTCGGCAGCGAACAAGCGATGCAGGTAGTTGGGCTGCGCGTACTCGACCCTGGGGTCGCCCTCCAGCGCGGCAATCGCCGCCTCGACAGTCCCCTCCGTCTGCAGCAGCACCGTTCGTTCATCGAGCGCCTGAGACGACGACAGGAGCCTTGCCCCCGCATCGCCCGCGATCCCGGCATGCGACTCCGCCAGCTCCCCGCTCCGCGATCCGGCGCTTGCCCCGTCTTTGAATCGAACAATCACTTCACCAGGCACGTACTGAAGATCGGGACCCGCGCTCGCGCCCGGCGCACGTTCCGGCCACTGCGCCGCTGCCGCGGTCGCGCCGAATCCATATAAGCCCGCCGATCGCCAGCGCGAGCGACAGCACCGGCGCAAGCAGCCCTGAGAGTGAATTTCCTAACCACGTTTTCCCCATTTCCCCTGCCACCTTCTTCCTCCCGAGACGGCGGGCGCAATGCCGCCCGAACGCCGTATATCTTGACACTACCACAGCGAATTTTCAGCGTATATTCCCCTCAGGAGGTATTTTATGCGCCAATTCATACCCCCCGCTTGAATCATGCTATAATCGAGGAAACAGCCTGGCAATCTGCACGGGCTCGAGAGGAGGGGCATGGCGCATATGAACGGCGAAGAAGGTCTTCAATTCGACCAATGCGCGCCATTGCGCGCCAATTCAAAGCGCTCTATGGCGGCGGAGACCCTTGTCCGCAGGGCAAGGCTGGAAGCAGCTCTGAACGCCGCATGGAAAGAACCGCGGTTCACAATCACCGCACCGGCCGGTTATGGCAAAACGACGCTGCTGCAGGACTGGGCCAGGCGCCTGGAGCCAATGAACGAACAAGCGATCCTCCCTGTCCTGGAGCCGCTGGCCGCGCAATGGGCCGCTCGCCTTCAGGACAGCGGGCAGCCCGCCATGCTCATCCTGGACAACTGCGAGGCGATCCGCCATCCGGACAACGCCCGCTTCCTTGACCTGCTCCTGAGCCTGGCTCCGGCACAAATGCACGTCATCCTGAGCGGAAGACGGCTCCCCCGGCTGCAGGCGCTGAATAGCCGTGCCGGAGGCATTGGTTCGCTGGGCGCGGAGTCGCTGGCGCTCGCAGCACCCGAGCTGACCGATTACATTTCCCGGCGTCATCGCCTACGTGAAGACGATTCGCGAGCACGGCTATCACTATGGCGCCCCGGCCTTTCATATGCGCGCCGAGCGGGAGACGCACCGATACTTCGAGCAGCTCGCGGAGTGGACGCACGACGCCGGGCCTTCCCGCGCGCTTGTCTCGCTCTCGGTGGCCGGGCGACTGGACCGCGGCCTCGTCAATCGGCTGACCCGGATCGTCGGCGCGCCGGAGCCCCGCTTCGCCGCGTGGGCTCGCGATACGCCTTTTTTACTCCCCGTCATGGACCGGTTGGAGACGTATGTCTTCCATCCCTTATTCGCGTCCCGGCTTCGGACTCTGCTCCGTGCGGAGGATACTGCGGTCCGCGCCGGTGCCCGAGGCGCCGCCGGCGGCCGGGACGGATCGCTTCCCCGCCGAGGAGACCCTGACCCGACAGGAGCGGCGGGTGCTGCGCTGCTTGCTCGAGGGAGCCGACAACCGACAAATTGCAACTGCCCTGGCCATCGCCGTGGAAACCGTCAAGCGCCATTGCAGAAACCTCTACCGGAAGCTTGACGTCCAAAACCGGAAGCAACTCGCGGAGCGCTACGCCGGGGCGCCTTCCTCTCCCGGTTGAAATAGGAGAGGCGCGCTTGCGCGCGGAAATTCAATTGCGCTTGCGCGCCAAAGTCAATGCGTCTATCGTAAAGCATCCCGCTTGCGGGGTTGTCTTCGCTTTTTTCGACGCCTCCACATGAAAATGAGCAGGCCGATCAGGAGAAGCGGGATACCGATAACAATCCCAATGCCAGCCGCAAGCAAGCCGGCATTGGGATTCGTATGCGAACCCTCCCAGCTCAGTTCCTGCCAGAATTGAGTCGCCGCGGCATGGGGATTCTCCACCACCTTAGAATCTGTGCCGAACATTTTTACCACGCGCTTGTCGGCGGTGTATGCCTCCCACCCCGGGTTCCCGGTCTTCGCAAAATTCACCCACGCCCGGTGAACCTCCGATGCAAGCTCCTGCGGAGCCACGCCGCCGGTGATGGCATGCCAATCCTGACTTGTGATATGGTCAAAGACAAAGGGCAGTTCGACGCCATGCGCCGCGCCAAGTTCATCATCAAAGGCCGGCGAATGCCAAGAAAACTCATAGACATAGCTGTTTGGAATAGATTGCGCCAACAGGATTGAAGGAATCCGGTATTTGGCGTCGGTGATGAGATCATTGACGACATCCACGTCACGTGCGTCCGAACGCGCGTTGTAATAGACGTCGGCCGCTTTGAGCGCAGGAACGCGCAGCGTATAGGCCGCCAAATAGAAATGGAGCTTGGACACCTTGTGCATCTTACCTTGCGGCGCGAAAAGCAAGAACGCCTCCTCGCTGTTATTGCCTACCATCAGGTCAATTTCGGCCGATGCCCCCCCCTCTATGGCTGCTATGGGACTCTCTTTCAGCGTTTTGCCGTCTATAACCGGCACGAAGGGCAGGCCCTGATCACCGTCGACTTTTTTCTGCGCCTCCAGCAGCCGCGCCGTCGAGACCTCTGCAATAGCCTCCCGAGAGCGGGCAACGCCCAGGATATCGGCAAGCTGATTCGCGACCGCCTTGGCAGAATCGACGCTTACCGCATCCTCGGCCGTCCCGGATTCCATGATGGCGCGCCGGAACAAGCCGTCGGCGGACGGCATGGCCAACAACGTGCCAATACTCGAAGCGCCTGCAGATTCTCCGAACAGGGTAACCGATGACGGATCTCCGCCAAAAGCTTCAATATTGTCACGCACCCACTCCAGGGCAGCGATCTGATCCAACAGCCCGAGATTGGCCTCGCCTTCGCCGAACCACAGGAAGCCGTCGGCGCCGAGCCGATAGTTGATCGTGACCAGCACGACGCCGTCCCGCGCAAAAGAACTGCCGTCGTAACCCGCAATGGCGCCGGAACCGGATATGAACGAACCGCCGTGAATAAAAACCATTACCGGCTGCTTGCCGTTCAGATCACGAGTCCAAATATTCAAATTCAGATAATCGTCTCCCGGAATCATGACATTCGGATAGAGTCCGGCCAAGGGCTCCCCGCTGGGGAGCTGCGGCGCAGTCGCTCCATATTCGGTCGCGTCTCGTACGTCGTCCCACCCGGCATGCCGCCGAGGCGGCATAAACCGCAGATCCGCAACAGGCGGTGCGGCATACGGGACGCCCAAAAAAGAATATATTCCCGATTCCGAGCGGGTTCCTCGCACTTTTCCAGCATGCGTATCAACGACCGGACCCCCTTCCGAGTCCGGCTCCGCCGCTTCCGTCTGCTGCGTGTCACGCGCTGCTGCGGCAGCCTGAATCGCCGAACGGTCAGGATTACCGTAGAAAGCGATCGTCCCCGTTGCGACCATGATATAAAGCAAAAAGATTTTAAAATACAGCCTCCCAGTACGCATTAAAAATGCCCCTTCCCGCATAGATGTCAACTCGCATGCTACCGCATCCTTAAGTCTTCTTCTACAAGGGCAGCCATTATCCTCCCGTCGAGGATCTGGAGCTACGAGATGGCCGCCGCTGCTTTACGAGCCGCGCAATCTGGGGTATTCTGGTTCAAATAAAAGCATGGCACAGCCTGTAAGGAGAGAGCGCGCAATGAAGAACACGTACAAGCCGCAGCTTCAAGTAAGGAGCGCACAATTGGGTGGGGGCGCCTACCTGCTATGTGTCCCGCTCGTCAGCGCCACCCGGGAGCAACTGATCGCCGATGCCCGCGCCGCACTCGCCTATCGCCCCGATCTGCTGGAGTGGCGCGCCGATTATCAGACGTGCTACCCGCAGCCCGCGCCGATCGCCGAGACACTGGCGACGCTCAGACAGATAGCGGGAGATACGCCAATCCTCTTCACGTCCCGGCACGCAGCGGAGGATGGAGCGCAGGCGATTAGCGAAGAGGAGAAGTTCCGTCTGCTGGACGAGGTGAGCCGGACGGGGATGGCCGATCTGGTGGATATCGAACTGCGGTACGGCGATGCGCGAATTACACAGTGGAAGGAACGGTGGAGCGGAACGGGCCTCCGCCTCATCGTCTCGGCCCATAACTTCAAAAGGGGCTGGAGGCCGGAGCGAATCCAAGACATTCTGCGCAAGGAACAGCAGGCGGGAGCCGATATCGTCAAGCTCGTCACGCGGGTCAAACATGTTCGGGAGCTCGCCGAACTGGCCGAGGCGATCCAGGAGGCAAGAGAGACCTTCCTCCGCGTACCGGTCATCGCCGGCGTTGTCGGCAGCCTCAGCCCGATGATGCGCATGATGGGCGACCGGCTTGGCTCCGACCTGACCTTTGTATCCGCCGGGGCCGGGAAGTCCCACGCCTCACAGCTTCACATCGACGACCTCAGACGTCTTCGCGGTCACCTCGAAGCCCCGTCGTCTGCCCCACGATGAACGAGACGAATTGCCGGGCCGCGAGCGAGAGCGGCCTGGCTCCGGGATAGGCCAAGTAGTGGTAGAAGATGCTCGCCTGATTGGTCAGGTTAATTTTTTTGATGCGGTACATGTCGAGCTGCTCGGCGTCCGGCGAGAGCGCGATGCCGACATGGTCCGCGACCAGGGACGCGGTAAAGTTCACGCTCTCGGCCTCCATGGCCATCGGCGGCAAAGCGTTGCACTCCGCAAACAGCTTTTCAAAAATGGTCCGCATCCCCGTAATCGGGGACGGGTAAATAAACTTGTAAGGCAATGCCTCCCGCAAATCAAGCTCTTCGCGAGCCGCCAGGGGGTGCTCGGGAGGGACGAGCAAAATAACGCGGCGGCGGGACAGAGGGTGGTAGACGAGATCATCCGTATCGTGCTTGCCGGAGCAGACGATGAGATCGCAGGACTGATTGCGCAGCGCGTCGAAAGACTGCTGCGTATGACGCTCGAAGATGGAAATTTTGATGTGCGCATTGCCCGGCAGACCGAGAAACTGCGTCACGTAGCTGGAAAACCCGGATTTGGGATGCGAATGCACCGAAGAGATCGTAATGGTCTCCAGCTCGGCCTTGCGATACAGCTCCAGTGCGGCCGCGTCGATGGCCTCGAACGCCCGATCGATCTGTTGATGAAAGGCCCGCCCAGGCTCGGTCAAGGTCACATTGCGCCCCCGCTTTTCGAACAACGCGACGCCGAGCTCATTCTCCAGCCGTTTGATGCTCTGGCTCAGACTCGGCTGCTCGATATGCAGCATTTGCGACGCCCGCCCGTAATGCTCCGTCTCGCCCAGCACCTTGAAATAATATAACAAGTTATAATTCAAGTTATGGCCTCCCGGTGGTTTACTTTTTTAAGTATACTACACCTTTCCCTCAATCGATAGCCTGAGCCTATCAATCACTCGCGTAAATAGAATGAGTCAAACCATTCCGAATCCCCTATAATACTACCTAGAGTTGCTGCATTTAAATCCCTGTATTCAAATGCGGTTAAATACCTATCGTGGAGGTTCACATGTTAAAAATCGTGGCCAAACGCTATCTGAAGCCAGACACGCTCGACGAATACCTCGTCGTGGTTCGACCATTGGTCAATGCCTCGAGACAAGAACCGGGCTGTATTGAATATGCGCTCTACTTCGACCGGGACGAATACGCCGCCGTCATGATGGAGACCTGGGAGAGCGAAGCTGCGCTGGAGGAGCATCTGAAGATCATCCGCGCTGTCGGATACCCGGAAAAGCTCGAACGCTATGCCGATCCCGCCAAGCCGTCAAAGATGAAGAAGTATAACTATGTCTATTAATGGAGGGAAATCGGACCTCCCCTATCGTTTGGGCGCGATCCCTTCGGACATCTGCGGTCCGGACGGGGACTTCGAGCATGCGCTGGCGATGATGCGGGCAGACGGACTGCAAGAGGCCGATATCGAGTTCGTATGGGGCAAGAAGCCCGGCTTCCATACCGTCGCGGAAAACGAGCGCATCAAGTCCCTCCTGGCGCAATACGAGATTCGGGCCGCTGTGATCGGCGGGTTTGCCTTCCGGGATCAGTCCGCCCAGAAGATCGCGTTCGGAGACGCCGCTTACCGTCAGCATGTGGACGAGATCAAGGCGCAGATCGAGCTGGCCAACTACCTCGACTGCAAGAAGGTCCGCTGCCTGACCTTCTCCAAGCAAATGGCGATCTGGGGTTACGACGGCGCGGAGAAACGGAATGCTTATCATAACCGGACCTGGCCGAACATGCTCCGGATCTTCGAGGAACCGGTCAGACTGGCCGAGGAGAACGGCATCGAGCTGCTGATCGAGACCGGCGTCAACACCTTGCTGACCTCGGCGTATTTGACGCGTCAATTCATCGAGGACATGGGCAGCCCGCATCTGAAAGTTTTATGGGACCCGGCCAATACGTTGTTCAATCACGAAACGCCGTTCCCGGATGCGTACGGGGAACTGAAGGATATCATTGGTCATATTCATATCAAGGACGGCACGGTGGACACCCGCAGGAGCGTCATCACCTCGACCCCCGTCGGCGAAGGCACGATGGCCCATTACATGGACGATATCGCTGCCGCCCTGCGCCAGGACGGCTACGACGGTGTCGTTTCCCTGGAAAACTTCTATATTCCGCCCGGCGGCACGCTTGAAGAGGGGTATCGCGCCTGCGTCGGCGGCTTCAAACGTATCTTCGGCCATCCGTCAATCTGACGATCAGCTAAACGAAGGAGGCACTTTCCCCATGAATACAGCCGTCATTGTCGAAAAACATCAGGTCGCCATCCAGGAGACCGCCATCCCCGAGCTGAAGGACGACGAGGTGCTGATCAAGGTTCTGTACGCCGGCCTTTGCGGTTCGGATGTTCATCTTTTTCACGATGCGCATCCTTTTCGCAAGCCGCCGATGATCCCCGGCCATGAGCTGGCCGGCGAGATCGCGGCCGTCGGCCCCGCCGTCCGGCACCACCGCGTCGGCGATCGGGTTGTGGTCAACCATGCCATTCCTTGCGGGGAATGCCGGTACTGCAAGGCCGGTCAGGTCAACATTTGCCCGACCAAGATCGTAGCGGGAAGCGCCAACATGATGGGCTTTTTCGCCGAGTATGTCAACGTACCGGAGCGCACGCTCTACACGGTTGCCCTCGGCATCTCCATGCAGCACGCAGCGATTGCCGAGCCGCTCTCCATCGGCTTTCATATCATGAGGCGGCTGGCGCATCTGGATCGCGACGAGCCGATCGCCATTGTCGGGACCGGCACCATCGGACTGGTCGCCCTGATCGCCGCCAAGAGCCTCGGGTATACCACGGTATACGGGCTGGACACCATGGATTATAATTTGGACATTGCGAGGCAGCTCGGCGCTACCGCCACCTTCAATCCGCTTCGCGAGCAAGCGACCGAGGCCGTGCTGCAGGCCACTGGCGGCCTGGGCACAGGCGGCACGATCATCACCGCCATGGGCGGAAGTATCCTGACCGATGCGTTTGCCCTGAGCAGCCTGCAGGCTACCCTCGTCATGTTGCCGATGACTGCGCAGCCGATGGAGGCCAACTTCTTCCGACTGGTATCCGGCGAGCAGTCGCTGATCGGCTGCCGCGGCATCGTTGAGCAGGATTTTGCCGACGCCGTCGGCTTGATCAACAGCGGCTATGATTTCGGCCCGCTCATCACCCACATCTTGCCGCTGAGCGAGAGCCAGCGCGCCTTCGAGCTGATGGTGAACCGAATGGAGCCCGTCATCAAAATTTTGATTGCGCCACCGCTCTAATTCCGAGTAACATGGTAGACATAGAATAATAAAGCAATGGAATGGAGGGATAGGAGCATGACCACATGCCAAGCCGTCATCGAAGCGCTCGATTCTTTTATGCCCTTCGACTGCGTCGCCAGGAAGGACAATTCCGGACTGCTCGTCGGAGAGCCGAGCGCCTCGGTCGACAATGTCCTCTTCGCCGTCGATCTGACCGAGGCCGTCATCGAAGAAGCCATTCGCCGACAGTGCCAGATGATCGTCACCCATCATCCGATCATGGGCAAGGGCATCCGTCAGGTCACCCCGGGCAGCTATGAAGGGCGCGCCGTCATGACCCTGATCCGGCACGGCATCGCCTTCGTCGTATGTCACAACAATCTGGACTTCCTTCCCGGCGGGACTGCGGATACGCTCATGAAGGCGGTCGGCGCGCCCGTATCCCGCCCGCTGTATGACGGCTACGGCTTCCTGGCGACGACGCCGGAGGAGTCCCACGCCCTGTCGATCCCTGTACCGGACAAGCCCGGACTGCCGCCGGGGACGCTCGCGATGTTCGGGACGGTCGGCGAGTTGGCCGAGCCGTGCACCCTGGCCGAGCTGCTCCGGCGGCTGCACGGCGTCGTGACTGGCCCGGTCAATGTAGTCGGTACGGATGACCGCCGAATTCGCAGCGTCGCCGTGCAGGTCGGTGCAGGCGGACGAGCCGACATCGACCAGGCCCGCAGTCGCGGCGCCGATCTGCTCATTACCGGCGATGTCCGCCACGACGATCGGTTGTACGCCTCCGAGGCTGGACTGGCGCTGCTCGATTTTTGTCACTACGAGGTCGAGCTGCCGGGCATCGTCAGTCTGGCCGGCAAGCTCCAATCGGCGCTCGACCAGGCCCGTCTCGCGGTCCGGATCATGCTGTCGGAGGCCCCGGCGCCCGTCCGACATCTGCGCATGCCGGATCGATTGGATCCGACCCGATTCGCGCTTCGCACCCCAATTCGACAACCTGTAACCAATCTACATGAGTGAGGATGAACAACAATGCGTAAACGAAATGCCAACCTTATACGACTGATCGCCATCGCGTTAATCGCCCTGTCGCTGAGCGGCTGCACCTTGTCCGGCAAGGGCGGCGACTACCCGTCGAGCACGATTACCGGCGTCGTCCCATGGGGGGCGGGCGGCGGCACCGATCTCGTCTCGCGGACGGTCGTCAGCGGCGCGCAGGAAGCCCTGGGGAAAAATATCGTCATGATGAATAAAACCGGCGCCTCCGGCACGATCGGTCAGCAGTACGTATACGACCAGAAGGCCGACGGCTATACGCTGCTATTCAATACCGGCGACGGCTCGCTGTACCCGGTGCTCGGCCTGTCCGAGCTGACGTACAAGGAATTCACGCCGATCTATATCTTCGCCCGGATCGCAGGCGTCGTCGTGGTGAGCAAGGATTCCCCGTACGACTCCATCGACGACCTGCTTGAGGACGCCAAGGCGAACCCCGATACGATCAAAATGGGCGTCAGCGGCGTCGGCGGGCTGCCGTGGGTGGCCTCGATCATGTTGAACAATCTGTTCGATACCCGCTTCAGCCAGATCACCTTCGACGGCGACGGGCCGCTGATTACCGCGCTGCTCGGCGATCAGATTGACGTCACCGTATTGTCCGCCGGATCGGCGATGCAGTATCTGCAGCAGGGCGACTTCAAAGGTCTGGCCGTCATCTCCAACGAGCCGATTGATGCCATTAGCGACGTACCGGCGCTGGGCGCGGTCAAGCCTGAGGCCCAGTCCATGCTCGAGACAACCGGCCCGTGGTTCGGCGTATTCGTCAAAAAAGAAACGCCCGAGGATGTTGTAGCCAAGCTGACGGAAGCCTTTAAAACCGGATACGAGAATGAAGAATTCCAGACCTTCCTGCAGACCAACGGCTATACCCCCCTCGGCCTGACCGGGGAGGCGGCCTGGAACCACATCAATGCCTGGCAGTCGCAGCAGGCATGGCTGATCCACGATGCCGGCAAGTCGCAAGCGTCGCCGGAAGAATTCGACATTCCAAGACCTGCACAATAAGCGCGCGCAAGGCGAAACGGACCACTTACAAAAAGACTCGACATGGAAAAGGGCCTCTCGCGGGCCCGCTCTATGTTTGGTATCGGGGAGGATGGTTCCATGACGGATATTCCGTCGCGGCCGATCGAACAATTACCCGCAGGCGAGCTTGAGCAGGAGCCGCAGCGCTCGCCTGCCCAGGCGCCGGGTGAATATCTGTTGGTCGGACTGCTGCTGCTCATCGTCGGCGCTCTGTTCCTGGAAGCGCTCAAGCTGCCCGGCATTTATCAGGGCTATGCCAACGATGCCGGCACGCTGCCTCAGGCCGTCACCTCGCTCCTCCTGCTGCTGCTCGGCATGCAGGCGATCGGGCTGATCCGCAGACGCGCCGCGCTGGGCAGCCTTAAGGAGGCGGCCGGCTACCTGTTCTCCAAAGATATCCTCGTCCTGATCCTCGGCGTCACGTCCTATGCCGTTCTGGTCGAGCTGCTGCACTTCGAGATCACGACGTTTTTGTTTTTGTGGGGCTGCATGATGTTCCTGGATTGGCGCAGACCCTGGCTGAAGCTGTTAGTCTCGCTTGGCAGCGTCATCGGGCTGATTCTGGTGTTCTACACCCTCTTCCATGTTGTATTGCCATAATTTCACGAGGTGGAGATTGCGATGTCAGGCTTTGAAGGTTTTCTCATTCCACTCTTAAATATCGAGCTGCTGGCGCTGGTCGGTGCCGGCGTATTCGTCGGCATCTACATCGGCGCCATCCCGGGTCTGTCGGTGACGATGGCCTTCTCCCTGCTGCTCTCGTTCACTTATACATGGGACGTCTATGCCGCCCTGGCGGCCATGGTCGGCATCTTTACCGGAGGGGTCTACGGGAGCAGCCGCACCGCGATTCTCTTGAACATACCGGGTAGTCCCGCCGCGATGGCTACAGCCATCGACGGCTACCCGCTGGCCAAGCTTGGCCTGGCCGGCATCGTGATGGGCCTGAGCACCGTCGTTTCGGTCATTGGGGAATTTTTCGGCATCGGGGTCATGGTCGCGGCTTCGCCGATCGTCTCCGCGCTGGCCATTCATTTCTCGCCGTACGATTATTTCCTGCTCGCCATGATGGCGCTGCTCCTCGTCGGCAGCCTGACGGAGGGGGCGCTGGGCAAGGCGCTGATCACGGCGTCGCTGGGCATCGTGATCGGCATGATCGGCATGGACCCCTTCACCTCTCAGCCCCGACTGACCTTCGGCAGCCCTACGATGCTGGGCGGCATCAGCTTCATCGTCGTCATGATCGGGCTATTCGGTCTGTCGGAGGCCCTGATGCAGCTCAAAAATCGGGCCCAGCCGGTCAAGCAAAAGGTAGATAAAATCATTCCGAGCTGGAAGCTGGTCAAAAAATACCTGCCGCTCACCTTGCGCAGCTCCGCGACAGGCACGCTGCTGGGCGCATTGCCGGGCACCGGCGCCGAGGTCGCTTCCCTGATGGCGTACGACCAGGCCAAGCGGACCGTGAAGAAGCCAAGCCGTCCCTTCGGCAAAGGCGCCTACGAAGGCGTCGTGGCCGCCGAATCGGCCAACAACGCTTCGATCGGCGGCGCCTTCATCCCGACGCTGACGCTCGGCATCCCCGGCGACTCGGGGACCGCGCTGTTCCTCGGAGCCTTGTACATTCACGGCCTCCGGCCGGGGCCGATGCTGATGACCGGGCAGCCCGAGTTTTTCTGGATCATTGTCGCTTGCCTGCTGCTCTCCAACGTATTTCTGCTGATTTTCGGCTTGACCGGCATTCGAATTTTCAGCAAGATCATTGAAATTCCCAAGCCGTTTCTGATCCCCATCATCATCACGCTGTCGATCATCGGCAGCTACGCGATCAACAACAGCATCGGCGATATCTACTGGATGATCTTGTTCGGCATCGTCGGCTATTTCCTGAAGCTGTACCGCTATCCGCTCGCTCCGCTCGTGCTGGGCATTATCCTGACGCCCCTCATCGAGAATAATCTGCGCCGCGGCATGGAGATCTCGCAGGGCAGCGTCGGCGGCTTCATCGGCAATATCCTCAACAGTCCGATCTCGCTCGTGCTGTTGCTGGCAATCCTCCTCATGCTGAGCGCCAAGACAGCCTGGTTCCGTCGACTCGTCGGCGCCTTGAGACCACGGCGCAACGGCTAGCGCCATCCTTTAGCTTGAAACAAGCCCGGTGCTTCCTGGACCGGGCTTCACTCCCGCGACAAACTTTAAATGATAATGTACAGGTCGAACGTATCGTCGACAGGCCGAACCACAATTTTGATCGCATACCAGACGCCTGGCGAATAAGTATGAAAGGTCGTGTTGGTCGTCCCGTCGTACGTATAGAACGCCCCATCCGAGCCAAAGGCAACCGTGACCGCGCTGTTGTTCGAGCCGTCTCTGACATGGAGACCGCTCACCCTGTCCGTCTGAGGCGCCATCGCTTTGAATGTAACGCTCGTTTCCCCCGGCGCAAGTTTCGTTCCGAGAATAGTAAGGTCGTGCGTACGAGCGACCGGGCCGGACAAGCGCTTCTATTCTCGGACATGACCGTGAAGGTCCTCTGGACGTCGCTGACTTGCTCCCCGCGGCGTGTCATCGGACCCTACCGCGATCATGGGAAATACCGCATTACAAAATCATCTCCCCCTCATCCACCGACGGTGGGTCGCCATCATCCCCGTGTACCAGTTGACAATGACGCGCTGCCGGACCCGCAGGCACCTCCACATCACCTACCAAAACCGGTCGGCAAAATTAGTGGTTGTCTCTCGCATATGCCTCCTGTCTTCCCGATATCGCTCAGAGCGGACTAATCCAAGCGATTGACCAAGTGTGG
Organism: Paenibacillus sabuli; assembly: GCF_014705605.1. Classification (GTDB taxonomy): domain Bacteria; phylum Bacillota; class Bacilli; order Paenibacillales; family Paenibacillaceae; genus Paenibacillus_D; species Paenibacillus_D sabuli. The sequence continues at coordinate 17,942 of NZ_JACXIZ010000026.1, read as the reverse complement.
CATTAGCTGCCTGCTTCACGGCCTGTCCATAGAAGTCAATCTGTTTTTTACACGCTCCATGTGCGTCAGGATCCGATTACGCAGGCTTGCCGGATGGACCTCCTCCAGCAGCGCTCCGAAGGAGTGTGAAGAATGAAAAAAACAGCTGCCTTGACGCTATCCTTCCTGCTAGTACTGACGATGGTGCCGATGCTGGCGCTGGCCGAATTCAAGCCCGTTGCGATTACCATTGACGGCGAGCGCGTCCGTTTTCCTGATGCGCAGCCGTATGCGGACGGCGAGACAGTCATGCTGCCGATCCGGTTTGTCGCCGAGCATCTGTCCGTGGCGATCCGCTGGAACGGGGCCGCCCGGGAAGTGGAGCTGGCTCATCATGACCAAGTCCACGTTTTGCGGCTTCAAGACGATACCGTCGCTTGGGTCGGCAGCCCGAATACGTATGCCGCTGCAATGAAAAAAGGGCGCGTCTATGTGCCGCACAGCGCCATTTCAGACTTATTCGGCTATGAAGCCGATTACGATCCCGCAGCGGGCACAGTCGCCTTCGTCACTACCGCAGCCCCCAGTCCACAGCAAGTCCAGCTGTGGGCCGACGAAGTGATTCAAGCCTTCCTCGCAGGTCAATTCGACGCGGTATACGATCGATTCGACGCCGCCCTGGCGGACGCGGTCAGCCGGGAAGCGCTCCAAACGGGCTGGGAAGCGGTCTCGCCTACTCTTGGCGAATTCGAAGCGACCACGGTCCTGCAGCAGGCCGAGGTCGACGGCTTGCATGTAGCCGCCGGGCGCGCAGCCTTCTCGGAGCAGCAGCTCAAGTTCCAAATGGCCTTCCATGCGGATGGACGCCTCGCCAGCATTTCGTTCAGCCCGCTGTACGACCAACCGGCAGCAGAAGCGCCGACGGGCGTGCAGGAAGAACCCGTCGCGCTCGGGGAGGATACGGATTATCCGCTGGAAGGCACGCTGACCCTGCCGGCAGACGCGAGCGGCGCGGTGCCGGCCGTAATACTGGTTCATGGCTCCGGCCCGAGCGACCGTGACGGGACCGTCTTTGCCTACACGCCGTATCGCGACATCGCTTGGTCGCTGGCCGAGCAAGGCATCGCCGTCCTGCGCTACGACAAGCGTACGTATGCGTATGGTCAGCAGCTCGCCCAGTCGGATATGCGGACCTTCACCGTCGCCGAGGAGACCGTGGAGGATGCGGTGCAGGCCTCGGACTGGCTCAAGCAGGACGCGCGCATCGACGCGGCCGGCGGCGACTTTGCCGGCCTGATCCTGTTCGCGGGCACGCCGCGCACGCTGTGGGAGGTCATGTACGATCAGAATGTGGATGCGATTGCGGCCATGGACATCGATGAGGACACGCGGGCGGCTTACCTCGAGGCGGCGCGCGGCGAATACGAACGGGCCAGCCATTTGCAGGAGCTGACGGATGAAGAAGCGCAGCAGTCGACGATTTTTGGACTTCCGGCCTACTATATCAAGGAGATGGACCGCTATGACGCCGCGGCCATTGCAGCCGAGCTGCACAAGCCGATCCTCATCCTGCAGGGCGAGACGGACTTCCAGGTCAAAGCCGATGTCGATTATGTCCTGTGGCAGGAGCGGCTGGCAGGGGTGGAAGACGTCACCTTTGCCCGCTATCCGGGGCTGAACCATTTCTTCATCGCCTCCGAGGGAGACGCGATCGGGACGACTGCCGAATACCAGATTCCGGGTCATGTCGACGAGGGCGTGCTTCAGGATATTGCCGCGTGGATCGGGGAAGCTGACTAGAGGACGCTTGGTATTTCTCCTGGCTCGAACAACGGCGGCACAGGAATGTGCACTCATTCCTAATGTCGCCGTTGTTCGCATCCTATTCACTATACAAATTTACTTTACGCCAGCGCCTCATCCCGAGCTCAGGACACCAGCACCTTGCCGTGCAAGCGGCGGTAGAGGCCACCTCGCTCCAGCAGTTGCTCATGCGTTCCCTGCTCGGCAATGCCTTGATTCGCAATCACCAGTATGCGATCGGCATCCCGAACCGTAGCCAGGCGATGGGCGATCACCAGCGTCGTGCGTCCGTGAGCCAGCTCCGCCAGCGCCTGCTGAATCGAGGCCTCCGTCTCGGTATCCAGCGCCGACGTCGCTTCGTCCAAAATTAGGATCGGCGGATTCTTCAGGAAGATGCGCGCGATGGACAGCCGTTGCTTCTGCCCGCCCGAGAGCTTCACGCCCCGTTCTCCAATCATCGTATCCAGACCGCGGGGCATGGCGCGAATCACATCAGCCAGTTGGGCCCGCTCGGCCGCGTGCCACACTTCGGTCTCGCTCGCCCCCAATCTGGCATATTCAATATTGTCCCTCACCGTCCCGTCGAACAGGAACACATCCTGCTGGACAATTCCGATCTGGCCGCGCAGGCTGCGCAGCGTCAGCTCGCGAATATCTGTCCCGTCGATGAGGATCTGGCCCTCGTCCACATCGTAGAACCGAGGCAACAAGCTGCAGATCGTCGTCTTGCCGCCACCGGACGGGCCGACCAGCGCCACTGATTCTCCTGCGCGAATGGTCAGATTTAGATGCTCCACGATACGCTGGTCCGGCTCATAGCCGAAGCCGACATTGCGGAATTCAATCTCTCCCTGCAGTGCCGGCGAATCGGACGCATCCCCGCGCTCCTTCACATCCGACTCCGTTTGCAGTAATTCTTCGTAGCGCTTGAACCCGGCCAGGCCTTTGGGAATCGTCTCGATCATGGCATTGATGGTGCGGATCGGTCCCAGGAACACATTGGACAACAACACGAACGCCACGAAATCGCCGTAGCTCATGCTGTCCTCGAGGACGAACCAGGCCCCGCACACGATGACAAACAAAGAGACGAACTTGAGCATGATGAAACTGATCGAGGAGTGCCACGCCATCACTTTGTACGTGATTAATTTGGTCAGACGGAACTGCTCATTACTTTCCTTGAACTTCTCAATTTCAAATGGCTCGTTGGCGAACGCCTGCACGACGCGCATCCCGCTCACATTATTTTCAACCCGGGCGTTATAATTGCCAATATCCTCAAACATCTTGCGAAACGCACGATTCATCTTTCTTGAAAAGTAGAGAGAGACACCAATCATAAACGGCACAATGACGAAGGTAAGCACTGCGAGCTGCCAGTTAATCCCAAGCATAATCCCGAGCGCGCCCAACAGCGTCATCACGGCGATAAACAAGTCCTCCGGCGCATGGTGCGCCACCTCTCCCATATCCATCACATCATTGGTCATACGCGAGACCAGATGCCCGGTCTTGTTGTTGTCAAAAAAACGGAACGACAGGCGCTGGACTCGCTCGAACAGACGTCGTCGCATCTCGGTCTCGATGTTAATCCCCAGCTTGTGCCCGTGATACGTCACCACAAAATGAAAGACCGAGCTAAGCATGTACACAGCCAGTAGAATAAATCCCGCCATCACGATCGGCTGCCAGCGTCCGGCCGGCAGCAAGTCGTCGATGATGATATTCAGCGCAAGCGGAAAAACAAGCTCCAGCAACGCCACCATAATTGCGCTGCCGAAGTCCAGCAGAAATAAACCTCGGTACGGCTTGTAATAGGATGCAAAACGCAGCAATGTCTTCACGAGTACCTCTCCTTGGATGTGTTTGTCGATCGACGCATCAGTTAGACCTGGCCAGCAAATACAAGAAATAAGGCGTACTAAGCAGCGTAATCACGATTCCTGTCGGCATATCTGTGCCAAAACTGATCGTGCGCGTAATCGTGTCGGCCGCCAGCACTAGAATGGCGCCCGCCAGACATGTGCACGGGAGCAGCAGCTTGTGATTGTGCCCGGTCAGCCGGCGTGCCAGATGCGGCGCAATCAGGCCCACAAAGAAAAAATTGCCGCCAAGCGCTACGCTGCCCGAAGACAAAGCAACAGCGGCCAACGACAGTCCCAAAAACTCGGGCTTCATGGCAAGACCGAGTCCCTTGGCGGTCTGGGCACCCAGAAGAATGGCGTTGAGCACACGCGACTTGTAGAAAATATACGTGCATAAAATGATCGTCCATGGCGCCAGAATGGCCAAATACCGCCAATCGTCGCCCCACAGGTCGCCTGCGCTCCAACGCAGCATGAAGTCCATCTGCCGCTCATCCAGCCGCAGCGTGAGCAGCAGCGTAACCGCGCTGTATCCGGTCGCGAGTGCGACGCCGTTCAGGATCAGCCCGGTGGGCGAGAGGTCCCGACCGGAGCGAATCGACAGCAAATAGATGATCGCTGCGGCAGTCAGACCGCCCACAAAGGAAAGCACCGGCAGCAGAACGGCAGACGACAAGCCGTAAGTCGAGAAAAATGTGACAAATAACAACACAAACAACCCCGAGCCCGAGCTGATGCCCAGCGTACCCGGGCTGGCCATGTCATTGCGCAGCAGGGTCTGCATGATACAGCCAGCGGCGCCCATCCCGACGCCAACCAATAGCGACAGCACGATGCGCGGCAGTCTGAAGGTAAAGATAATCAGGTTCTGCTTGTCCGTCCCTTGCCCCAGCAGGACGTGCCACACCTCCTGCGGGGATACGTTCATCTTGCCTGAATGAATACTGATGACGGCGATGACGAGAATCAGCAGCCCCATGCCCGCGAGGATCACGGTTCCCCGGCTGATGGCGCTCATGCGCTGCTTCATTCGAATTCCCTCCTCTGCTGGCGCACGAGATAGAGGAAATAGGGAACCCCGATCACGGCAAAGATAACGCCAATCGGGGTCTCGAACGGCCTGTTGATCAGTCGAGCGACCAGATCAGCCGATACCGCGAGCAACGCGCCGTACAATGCGGATGCGGGGATAACGCGTCGATAATCGACGCCGATCAGGTAGCGGACGATATGCGGCGTGATCAGACCTACGAATCCGACCGGCCCTACCACGATCACGGACAGACCGGTCAGCACCAGCACCACAACGGTGGATAGCCCGCGGATGAGACGCGGATTGGTCCCCAGTCCGGAGGCGACCTGTTCGCCGAGACTCATCACCGCGACAGATGGCGACAGGGCCAGCGCCGCCGACAAGCCAATCGCAAAGAAAGGGGCGATAATGGCCAGTTCCTCCCACCTGGCTCCAGCCGTCCCCCCTGCAGTCCAGTAGGCCATCGATTGGCCCAGCCGGAAGCGGATCGACAGATATTGGGAGAAGGCGCCAAACAGCATGGAGATGGATATACCCGCCAGCACCAGGCGTTGCGGCGTCATGCCGCGTCTGCCGAGCGACGCGATAAAATAGGTTAATCCCGTCGCCACTCCCGCTCCTGCGCAGGCCGCCAGCATCGTCGTCAGATAAGTGCGCTCCGGAAGGAACGCCAAGCAGAACGCAATAGAGAAGGCCGCTCCGGAACTGATGCCCATCAATCCGGAGTCAGCCAGCGCATTGCGCGTCGTGCCCTGCATAATCGCGCCGCATACGGCCAGACTGCTGCCTACCACGAGATCCGCCACCGTGCGCGGCAAGCGAAACGTCCAGATCAACTGATGCTCGGTAACTGCAGTGTCAAAGCGAAACAGCGCGTGCCAGACTGTAGACAAACTCATGCTGGCTGCCCCCAGCGCAATGGAGAGGGCCGAGGCAAGCGCCAGCAGTCCGCAGCCCGCGATCATATATAGAGCAAAAACCGAATTCGACTCCGCTCGAGCCTTAAGCCGGGAGGCGTTCATCTCAGCCTCCATTTTACTGATCCAACGCGTTGATGGCCTCGACCATATAATCGAGCTGAGCGGTCAGGCTCACCACGTCATCGTAGTAAAACAGCCCCAGATACTCGCCCGGAATTTCCACTACCCGGTTGTTCTGAACTGCGGGAATGCTCTGCCAGACTTCGGTCTTCTGATACTCCGACGCTTCGCCGACTTTGCTGAACCAGATGATATAATCGCCGAAGTATTCATGCGCCACCTCGTAGCTGATCGTACCGCGCCCTTTACCGGTCTCCTCAATCAACGCTGTCAGCTTCGGGGGAATGGTCAAGCCCAGATGCTGATACAGCAGCGTGCCGCCGCGCGATCCCGTCTCGTAGCCGATGCCGCTCCAATCGCCGGAAGGCCCCCAATCCTCGACGATACTGAAGGTCTTGCCTTTGAATGCCTCTTCGTTGAATTTCGTCTTCGCTTCGGCAAGCTTGCTCTCAAAGGCGGCTAACGCCTGCTCGTATTGCGCGCCGCGCCCGGTCGCTTCGCCCAGGAACTTCATCCGCTCAAGCGAGGACAACTCGTTTGTGACGACGATAACCGGCGCAATGCTCTTGAACGCATCGAAATCGTCTGGCGCATACGTAATGATCAGATCCGGGTCCAGGGCCATCACATCCTCCGGCTCCCAGTTCTCAATACGCTGGGACGCCATCATTTGATCGTAGAAGGGCATCGTCTCCTGCGCCCATCCGTTATATCCTACGACGTTCAGATCGAGCGAGAGCACATCGCCCGTGTACCAGTTGACAATGACGCGCTGCGGGTCCGCAGGCACCTCCACATCGCCCATGACCGTCTGGACCGTCCTGCTTGCCGCCATCTGCCCGGTCTCCTTCCCGTTGGCTTCCGCCGCATTCTGCGACTGTACCGGCGCGGCATTTGCGGACGAGTTCGTCCCGCTATCCGTCGTCGTTGCCCCGCATGCCGACAGGAGCATCATGATGCTCAGCGCCAACGCCGCGATTGTCGTCCTGCTGCTTTTTGATCTTCCTTGCATAGCAAATTCCCCTTTATCATTAAAAGATGGAACTGGTCCGGCCAATTCTTTACCATCGTATAATCGATGAGAATAATTATCAATATCATTTTTGGTAAAGCCAGCTATCATTTTTTTGCGATAATCGCTCGGGGTCATCCGCATCTGCTTTTTGAACATCCGAATCAGATTCAACTCGTCCGCATATCCGCTGCCAAGCGCAATCTCCTGGACGGTAGCGCCGGTCTCTCGCAGCAGCCGCATCGCCGCCGTCAGTCGCAACGCATTCAAATATTCCTGCGGACTCTTGCGTTCTCGCATCTTGAACTGCTTGCCAAGCAAGCTACGGCTGATCGGCAATTGCTCTGCCAGCTGCTGCAGAGAGATCGGCTCGGCGTAGTGCTCTTGCAAATAACGCTTGATCCATTCCACATAATCCGGCGTCATCCAGCGTACGCCGCCCTGCTCCAATTCCTCGTGCAGATCGGTTATCATTCGGTACAGCGCAGACTTGGCGTGCAGCCGGCTCAGCTCGCTCCCCCGCGTCCAGTGCCGATGCATACGCTGCATCGTCGACAAGAAGAACAAGGGACTGCGAGGCGCCAATCCGTATACTTGTACGAACGGGCTCCAGCCATCCTCGTATCGACCGCGCTGCCGCTTATCCAGAGGCAGATCAGCCTTATACAACAGCATATAGCAATCCACACAAGCCTCGATCGGCCGCAGGTCGAGTTCCGTACTCTTCCCGCCGTGGAACAGGCCGAATCGCTCCGGCTGATAGCTGGTGCCGTTCAGCCGGACATCGACGGCTCCACCACTCGTATAGATGAACATGCTCGCGGGCATGCGATACCGAAGCAGCGGCTCTTCCCGGTGCAGCACCATATGCCGGACATCCTGGATCGAGATAACCGAACTGGTCCACAGCCGAATCGCCTGCTGAATCATTTCACTGGTATAACAGCCTGCGCGATACCCTCCATCTGACACAGCCCCTACCCCCCTGATACGATCTACGTCCTCGTATCGTAATACAGATGAGAACAATAATCAATATCAAAATAGATGCCATCGCACCCCATACCAGAACCGGTCGGCCTAATTATTTTCACACCAAATCAATCACCTGCCCCAGGCTGTAGTCGGAAAGAGAGACGGTCGCTCGTCCCAGCGCCAGCCGGGCCAGCTGACTGCCGAGGAACGGGCCGACCGTCAAGCCGGAAGAGCCGAGTCCGTTGGCCGCATACAGCCCGCTCCAGCCCGGGACAGCGCCGGCCACCGGGAGGAAGCCGGGGGTGAACGGACGAAGCCCGACCCGCATCTCCGCAAAGGCCGCGCCCGTCAGACCGGGGGCCACCTGCAGCCCCTTGTGCAGCAGCTCCTGCATGCCTCCCGCGGTCGGCCTCGTATCGTAGCCCTCGACCTCATTCTCATGCGTCGCGCCGATCACGATCCGCCCGTGTGCGAAAGCCAGCAGATACTGGTCGGTCGGCGGCATGATGACCGGCCAGCGTCCGGTATCCGGCGCATCCTCCAGCTGCAGATGCATGATCTGCGCCTTCTGATAGCCGACCTGCAAGCCGATGCCGAGCGGCATCAGCAGCTCCCGCGCCCATGCGCCAGCGCAGACGAGCGTCGCGTCGGCCGCGATCGGCCGGCCATCTGCGTCAGCGCCGACGACGCGCTTGCCCCGGACGCGCAGCGCCGCCGAGCCGTACACGAGCTCCGCGCCGTGCCGCACGGCGGAGCGGATGAGCGCATCGCGCAGAGCACGTCCGTCCACGCGGGCAGCGCCTCCGATGCGCACGGCCTGGTAGCCCTCGGCCAGCAGCGGGAACTGCTCGCGTACCGCGCGCGCGTCCAGCCGCGTCAGCTCGCCCATCTCCGGCGCGTCCGCGCTTCTCAGCTCGGCCCGCTCCTGCAGGCGGTCCAGCGCCGGTGATTCGGCACGAAGGCTCAGCGCACCCACCTGGGCATAGCCGGTGTCGGCCTCCCCCTCCTGCCGAAGCTGCGCGATCAGCTCCGGGTAGTAGCGCGCTCCGGCCTTGGCCAGGCGATACCACACCTGGTTGCGCCGCTGCGACACCCAGGGGCAGATGATGCCCGCAGCCGCGGCGGTGGCCTGTCCGCGGTCCGCGCGGTCGATCAGCGTGACCTTCGCCCCTTGCCTGGCCAGCTCGTACGCGGTCGCAGCGCCGAGGATCCCTCCTCCGATGACGTTGAATGCGCCCATGCCCGACCTCCTTTCTATTTTCCTATTCTACCTTGGACAGCTCATCCAAAAATGCAGGCTTTCGGCTATACGCCGCTTGCAGTTGAAGGACGATCTCGGCTTGACTCGCTTGACCGAAAATCTTTTGATAGCGACTGATCATCTTGCACACACCGCGATAGCCCTTGCGATCGGAAGCAGACTCGGCAGTGCGATGGATGGCATCGCCATACATACGCGCCATCTCCTCGGGATAGCGCTCGGATAACCGGGCCGCATACGTTTCTACGGCAGAGGGCGTCGCTCGCACATAGGCCATCATCTCTTCCAGATCGTTTTTATCGGCGATCAGCTGCAAATAAACCGCTCGCGCCTGCCAATTATCCCGCTGCTTGAGCCCAGCGACAACCTCGCGGTACAATTCCTCTTTCCCGCCCTCGGTTATCGACACCAGCTCCTGATAATACGCATAATCGCCTCCCAGCAACAGCTCCCAGGCGAGCTGCCGCTGTTCCTTTTTCAGAGCAAGCTTGCGGTAAGCCTCGTACCTGGCCTTTTTCCATTGAGTGACCAGACCGGGCAGTTGCTGATCCTGCCGCTCTCCGTCAAGCGCCAATTCGATCGCGCCGCGGGCGTCCCCGCTGTCGATGCAGGCTTCGATCGCATGTTGTCTGAAGAAGCTGTAGTGTAGATGCTCCTTCACGAAACGCTCCGCATCCGCAGACGATCCGTACTCACGGATCAGCTGAAATAACAGCTTGAGCAGCGCCTCGGCCGTATACTTCCCATACGGGTCATTCGCATGAGCCGCGATATGTCGCTTAATCGCTGTCTTCAGTCGGTCCCGCAGCTCCTCCGCTCGCACCAGCCCGGTGCAAATCTCGAGCAATTCGATCCGGTAATCCTCCCAGCCGTCAAAAATGTCGCGCTCGCTAAACGCGAGCAAGCGTTCAAAAATCCGCGAAGAGGCGACTGGGTCATTCACACTGCCGCTGGCGAGATCGCGGATACGCGCCAACGCGCCCTCCACCACCATGCCGACATTTCCGTCGGAATCATCCGCATACTGAAAGGCCTCGACCCCTTCTTGCAGTACCAGGATCGTCACTTCCAGCGCCAGCCCGTGATCCTTAGCGTCCTTCATTTCGTCCAGCATTTCGAGCAATTCCATACTGAAGCTGTAGGTCTCCCTGTAAGGAATGAATCCCTCGCGTCCCGTATACTTGCGCACAATCGCCTTCATTCGCCGCTTGCACGCCTGGACATGCCCGGCGGGATCAACCTGGGTATATTTCATCAGAAGCGTGTTTTTGAACGATTCATCCAACTCCGTCGCTTGCAAAAGCAATTGAACCAGCTCTTCCCTGGACAAGCCGTTCAGTATGTTGGGTAGATCAAGCTTCCGCGTCATTTGGGCTCCTCCCCAATCGTTTATTTTATGATGAAACATTTAAACTTTTAACAAACTCGTCCTCATCTACCCATTTAAGCTCGGTATAGGAGCCAATCAAGGAATCTTGAATTCCCCAGCAATGACAATTCGGTTTTTTGACAATCGTCTCAAGACGCGTTTGAAAGCTATTGAATCGATCGGGTGATTTTTCCTTGTTCAGCAATCGAATTATTTTTTCAAAGGTATCGGTAAAGAAATCCCCCATATTTTCAAAAATATCTCCTTCGTCATGAATGTATGCGGAGGCTGTCTCACAAAAGAAAATCATGATCTCCAATGGCCAGGTCGTGCCCTTACCAAGTCGGTTAATCTCCGTAAAAGTCTTCTTCACGATTGCAGGTCGCAGCTTGGGGTACCCTCTGGTGGGGTTGAATTCCTTATCAATCTGAGCCTTGGCCTCGGCCACCCATTCCAGCAAGCCGGCCTCGCCTTCAAGCCGAAACAAAACATAGGCTCGGGTATCCTTGCTTATCCGAACGGACTCCGCCACCAGTTCAACAAGCTCCTCCTTTGAGAAGTCATTCAGCTTTTTCTTAATTTCCAGCACATTCAATTTTCCAGCCATTCATGTTTCAACTCCATTAAAATCAAGATCAAGATTTGCAAAAAAGAAAATAATCCGCCTAGGTTAGCGCCAAGGGAACGGGTTACATCAGAAGAATGCATAGAGTCCATCTTCAAAATACTCGTACTCTTCATCGGTAATGATCTTTTTTCCATAACCATCGAAGAAGGCACGGTGGTCTTTACTTGATTGGAAAACATTTGGCTTTGGTCTTATAGCTAAAGATACATCATAACGAGGGTCTCCATGAGCTCCGCCGCTCCAATCAATGATTCCTGATATTCTACCTTCATGGACCAAGAAATTATCTATAGTACAATCACCATGAATCAGCGTCTGCTCAAAAACAGCAGGCTTTTTACTGATTAATTTTTCAAGTAATGCCGCTGTACCATCAACCTTGTAGTGCCCTAAATTATACTCAGCCTGACTGAGCATAATATCGATCCATTTTCCACCATTTTTTAGTTCATCAGGACAAGGGATTGAATGGAGTTCTCGTAGACTTTTTCCAAAATCGAAAAGAATATTATACCTTGTGGCTGAATCGTTCTCATTAGTCAGGATTTGACGTATCGTTTCCCCTTGTAAGTATTCCATAAGCAACCAAGACTGAATACCTTCATTTTCATCTTCGTGCTGAATGAATTGAAGTACGTCAGGAACTCGGATGGGTGTTTGAGACAAACACTCCAAAATGAATGATTCTCTTCTCAGACATCCTGAATATTGATTCCCCTTAGTTCTCTTTAAAACGGCAAGTCCTTTCGCAGAATCTATTATACCAACATCAGAGGTATGCCCCTGTCGCGGGAAATTGATATTGCTTATCGCACCTAACTCCTTAATTATCTCATGTGGAATATCTTTTTGAGAAATCGGAACCAACCTATTACCTCCCCATGCGCTATGCATTCCTTTTACAAGAGTAGTGAAACGTCTTGTTCGTCCTCTACGTTTAATCCTTACCTTTAATCAAAATATGATACGGTTTTATCCCGTCTGCAAATAGGCTATCGATCAGCTTAACCAATTCTTCCGACGATAAATCTTTGCCGTTCTTGATCCAAAGGCGAAACAACGAGAGTAAGGTCGAGATGTAAAACTCAATCAGGTACGGCGCCAAGCTGTCATTGATCGGAAGATTCACAATCAAGCGTTCAAAGGGAATTTCTCTTTTCAGGCGTTCCACAAAACGAACAGCCCCATAGTCGCCCAAGAGGGCCTTCAAAACTGAAATTTCTTCTGCATTTTCCAAGCATTGAAGCGCATTCTGAAACGTATGCGTAGAAAGCTCCCGGCTTGCCATTTCCTCGTGAATGGATTTCAAAACTTGCTCTTCCACGTAGTCCAACAACGCATAGATATCTGTAAAGTATTGATAAAATGTACTGCGATTATATCCGGACTTGCCCGCAATCTCTTGAATCGATATTTTTTCAATTGGTTTTTGGCTATATAAATCACAGAATACATTTATGAAGGTTTGTCTGGTTTTGTCCGTTATTTCAGGCTGCTTGTTCATGGGGGGCCTCCCTTTCCGGTTCGATCGATGATCCGACAGATCTCAAAAATCTGATGGTTGATGACCGTATCGTGAATTCATACAATATAATTATACAACACGTTGTTTGATTATCAACAAGAATTATGAACGATTGTGGGGAGGCCAACATGAAAATTTTATTCTTCGGTAGAGGTGTAATATCGACCCAATATGCGTGGGCTTTCGAGCAGGCCGGGCATACCGTGGAGTTTTACGTTAGGAAGGGAAGAAAAGAAACCTTCGGAAGCCATATAGAGCTGGATATGTGGGATGCACGAAGCGGAAAAAAGCGCATTACCGAGAGCTGGAACGTCACCCTGCATGAGGAGATTCTCCCACAGTATGATCTCATTATTGTGAGCGTCAACACGGAACAGCTTCCGGCAGCCGCACAATTCCTGTCAACTGCTGCAGGAAATACCCCGATCCTCGTATTCAATAACATTTGGCAGGATCTCAAATCGGCGATTGCCCCCTTGTCGATGAACCAGGTGGTTTTTGGCTTCCCCGGAGCAGGAGGCGGCATCGCGAACAACACGCTTAGAGGCGGATTTTTGAAAATGGTCTTTCTGGAAAATCCGCGAGCCGGTACGGAACAGATGAACCACAAAGTCAAAGCCCTGTTCGAAAGCGCCCATTTTAAAATCAATTGGAGCAAGGATATGCAAAGCTGGCTATGGAATCACTTTGCCATGAATGCGGCGATGGAGGCCGAGGTGTTACAACGGGGAAGTTTTGCGGCGCTTATGAATCACACGGACTCATTTGCCAATGTGGGGCGCAGTATGAGAGAAATGATGCCTGTTCTGAAAGCAAGGGGCGCAAAGATGGACGCGATAACGCTACTGCTGACGAAGATCCCGCCGGCACTGCTTGGCCCGCTTTTTACCAAGGTTATTTTTGCAAAGGGCAGCTTGGCGCGACTTTTCATGGAATATAACAATAGTAAGGCAGGCTTTGCGGTGCTTGAGGTTGTAAGAGAAGCCAAAAAGGCCGGCATCCCTGTACCGCGTCTGACGATGGCACTGGGAAATACCTAGTAGGAGCCGTGCTTCGTGTAATCGAAGCGCGGCTCCTTCTCCCCTCAGCCTCTACAAAGATCGATTCAATCCAAGAATGCGATCATAACCATCAATAGGTGCAGCATGACCGCTGGTAAATACGTGAATGTTCGGTCATCTGGGTCGTATAAGACGGCCATGTCATTGCGATGGGCGAAGTGTTCGTCCAGTACGATCGACTTGGTCATATACGTACCGGCAAAGTCGGTGATCTCCACCCATTCATCGCCGCTTGAGACAAGCAATTTTTAGGTCTGCCGGAACGCGGCCATGTGACGCTCGAGACCGCTCATTTCGTCGAACCTCCCGGCGGCCGAACGCTTGTCAAGATGGAATCCGTCTTCCGCTCGGTTGCCGACCGCGACGGCATGCTGCAGTCCGGTATGGAGGGCGGCATGAACGAAGGTTTTGCTCGCCTGAGCGAGTTGCTGAAAAAAATGCAAGACAAGTGAGCCGCGTAAGCGGCCCTTTCCAGCAGTCTTTTCCCATTGGCTCATTGATCAGACAGTACTTTACATGACACCAGGAAAGACATCGTCGAGACGACCCGGCAATGTCTTTTCTTCTTTAAGTTGGCCTTCCCTAGGCGCCGACAGACGTCCATTTCTGGAATAATTCGCCCTCTGCGCGGGAGGTCAATTTGATATTTCAGGCTTATCACGCCTTACAGCTTATTGGCCCGCTACCCTTCCCGCCTCAAACGCAGATATCGCGTCCCGCCAATCTTGGTAGGCACCGGTCAGCTGAGCTTCCGTCATCGCGCTGTATCCGAGGCGGATCGGGTTGCTTGCTGCATAAACGGTGAAATACCCGGCGCCCCAGATCGGATCGATGTCATCCACTTCATCGAACACGGTCTCGCCGTCGACTTCCATCCACAGGCGGACGCCGGTCGCTGCATTTTCCGCTCCGAACCGGACGCGATGCTTTTCACCGCTATGATATGCGTGTTTGCCAGCGTGCCCCAGCGCGGCGTAAAGCCGGCAAGCCCGCCGATCAGCATCTCGCGAACGCCGTCCACCCATTTTTGCACTTCCCATACATCCCGTTTCAATAAAAACACATAGCTGGTTTCGCCGTTCCCGATCGTCGTGTTCGGAAGCTGCGAGCGGATCGCAAACCCCGGCCAGTCGTTGCCCGCATTCGTGTATGTATACGTCCAATCAAAAGCGAATGTCTCGTCGAGCCAGGTCTCCTCCGTATACTTTATGCCGCGGCCTTGCATCTCTGCGTAATCCGCCCCTGCGTTCACAGACCCGTTCAGCCAACCGTCCGAATCTTGCAGCATCTCCATCACGGTGGAAATGTCCTGTCGCGCACCGCCCAATTCATCGGCGATGGCGCCGTCAGCCGTCTCCAACACGGCCTTCGAGCCCGGCGCATACCGGCCCGGCAACCCGCCTTCCTCTGCGGCAGCGAGCAGCGTCCCGGTGTGATCGATCAACATGTCGAGATAGTCATCGCCCAGTTCGTACCGTAGTTCCTCAAACAATCCGACCGCCTCATCAAGAGCCTGATAAGCCAGCGCGACGTCCTGCTGACTACTTCCACTATCGGCATACGCGGTTTCCGCAGCGGCAACCGCAGCAAGCAAAACGGCTTTTTCGCCCGACGGCACCATACCGAGCAGCAAGCCTTCCTCCGTCTCGTCATGCCGTTGTTCCACCGCCGCAATCAACGCGCCCAACATGTCTCTGTCCACGCTCGGCTTCTGTTGGTTCGCAAACCAGAGCTGGTGGGCGATCAACCCGGACAGCGCTTCATACACCTCTACCGCATCGGAAGCGCTTTGACTCAACGCCTCCGCCTCCGCAATGCCCGCCAAAAACGGCGCCTGCGAGCCTGGGGCGTACTCCCCCGGCGTGTCGCCCTCGACAGCCTGATTATGCAAGGCGTAAGCCGCAGCGATAGCAGCCTGCAGATCGGCCAACTGTGCTTCATTTTGCTCGACGGCTCTGACTTCATCCACATAATAGACGTCGCCTGCCCCGATGCCCTCCACCTCGACCATGATATTCGCCGGGGTCGTCAGCGCTCCCTCTTCATAAAGGAGCGCTGTCGTAGGTCATGTCCGCATGGGCAACATGAACCGCCGGGAATAGGGGCAGCAGTTGGAAAAGCAGCAGTCCAGCCACTAGAGAAGCAATCTCCCTTTCGTCTTCGGTAACCAGCACCGCAGGGGCCGGCTTGACGACGATATCCTTATACATATCTTCAACGGCTGCATTTTTTTCATAATATCCTTCGGCTACCAGTTGACGGGATTTGCTCAAAGACAAAAATCCGGCATCGTAGCGCAAGCCGTAATCTCTGCGCAGCGTAATTCCCAGCGGCTGCTCCAGACTGGACAAATAGACCGGCTGTCCGTCCACCACTTCATAGGTGACGCCTTCCACGCCAAGCTCCAGCAGCTCGCTTCCTTCGTCGCTGTACAAGTAATCCAGATATTGCACGGCAACTTCCGGATTTTTGATTTTGCTCGACAACGCCACATTGTTTTTGTTCCCCTGAACGTAATCGCTGGCAAAGGTAAACGCGCGTTTCTCCGGCGCTTTCAACTCCGGAATCGGCTGCATATCAAAGGCCGTCGCCTCGTCCAGATTGTTGGCCATCTCCATAAAGATGACGTATCGGGATTTGGCGTCATACGTGAAAAACGATTTGTTGGTCAAGATGCGTTCTTCCCACAGATTTGAGTTCATCAAGGCAAATTCCTGGTCGAGCAGTTCTTCCTTGTATAGCTTGTGGAGATAATGCAGCATATCGGTAAATTCCGGATGCTCCGCGGCAAATTCATAACGCTCGGAAAACGGATTGTAGCCGATCACGCAGCCTACCTCCGTGAACGCGCGCGTGAAAATATTAAAGATGCCGGCGTTGTGATCCATTTCAATGGTCCGTGTCGTAAACGGATAGGCTTCCGGATGTTTTTCCTTAAGCGCTCTCATTACGTCATACAATTCGTCGGTATTGGTCGGCACGCTTAATCCGTATTCATCCAGCAAGTCTTGCCGGCCAATCAAGGCGAAGCTGAACCAATTTTCAGTGCCCAAAAAAGGCAAGGCGTAGATGCCGCCGTCCGGCGTCGTGGACACAACCGCCATGTCCGGATATTCCTCATACCACCGGCTAATATTCGGCATCAAGCCTTGTTCCATATACGGACGCAGATCCAGAAAGACGCCGTCCGTTCCATATTGCCTGCCCTCCGCAGCGGTCAGACCGCTGACGATGTCGGGTACGGAATGGGTCGCGACCAGAATCTGCTTTTTCTCCAAAAACCCGGCCTGCGGCACCGGTTCGAACTTCACGCTCACCCCGGTACGTTTCGCAAGCTCCGTGGCGCTCAACCAATCGTTTTTGACCGCGGCATCCGCGCGTTCTTCGATCAGGTACGAGTACGTGATCGGCGTATCCGTCAGCGGCAAGGTCAGCCCGCCTCCTCCGGCAGGCGCCTCCTGCTGTCCGTTTCCGCTCGCCGCTGCGCCATTGCCTTTGTTGTCGGACACAGGCGGCGCATCAGGCGTTTGCGGCGCGTTGTCGTTGCCCGAGCAGCCTGCCGCGATCAGCATGGCGCTCAGAAGCAACAGCGTGGATTTCCCCCATCGTTTGGTTGCATTTTGCATATTGTGTTCTCCTCCGTTCGTTTCATTTTAACGTATTTTCGGTCGGTGTCAGCCGTATTTTCATGCGGTGTCAGCCCTTCACGCTGCCGATCATCGCGCCTTGCACAAAATATTTCTGAATAAAGGGATACGTAAACAGGATCGGCAGCGTCGCGAACATAATCGTGGCGTATTTGACCGTCTCCATGATAATCATTTCTTCCCCGTCCCGCACTTCTGTCTGGGCGGCGGCCGAGTTGGCGATGACGATGTTGCGCAAATGGATTTGCAGCGGGAACATGTCACGGTCGTTCAAATAAATCAATGCGTCAAAAAACGAGTTCCACTGACCGACCGCAATAAACAAGCCAATCGTCGCCATCACGGGCATGGACAACGGCAAAACGATGCGCAGCAAGATCCCCAAATAATTGCTGCCGTCTATTTTCGCGGCGTCTTCCAGCTCCTCGGGCAAGCCCTCGAAAAACGTTTTCATAATGAAGAAATAAAAGGTGGTCACGAGCGTTGGAATGACCATGGCCCAGGTTGTGTTGATCAATCCCGTTTGCTGCACGACCAGGAAGGTCGGGATGAGCCCGCCGTTGAAAATCAACGTGAAGGCGATGAGCATCAGAAAAAAACGCCGGCCGATAATTCTTTGCTTGGATAACGGGTACGCCAGCAGCGAGGTCACTAGTACACAGTAGCACAATTATAGGATCACATTTTAATTAGAACTGGGCAAGTCTTCCAACATGCGATAGAATAAAGACAATTTATAGA
>NZ_JACXIZ010000025.1 GCF_014705605.1 Paenibacillus sabuli | reverse complement strand
ATGATTCCATCCGCTCCCCGCTTGATTCTCTGAATCTAGCATACACCATAATTCGCCATTTTCAGAGTCTCAAGGGTGCGGAATGTGAGTTCTTAGCGTCGTTGTGCTGACGCATAGCTGCTCAGCAATTTGAGCGGGGGTGTAGGTCGTTTGCATGCATTCCACTTCCCGATCGTGAAGTAATCGCTTAAAGTGCTGCGTTAACCTAAAAACCTCCAACCTATCATACCACCGAAACTTGTATTGTAAAAACCGGGCTATTGCGTGAATGTTGTATGCTTTTGTTGTACTGACTAAGGGAGGGTGATCATGACGATGAGAAGTGAAGTTGCTTTGGTTGATGGTTCCGCATTGGAGGTGGGGTTAATTGGGAATCCGGCTGGCCGTACGATCATGCTGCCAATCGCCAAAAAGTCGGTGTACGGTCCGGCGGCGGAGAGCTTGAAGCTGTGGGGCGTCGATCCCGAACTGGGAGAACACTTTATTGGAGGCCTATCGGATGCGTTCAGGGTGCTGCATTTCGACTATGAAGGCCATCTGATGGCGTACCCTCAGCCGGACCTGCTTACACCGGACCGTAAGCGTCAAACCTAGCACACCTTCTGGTGTGCCATTATCTATGAGAATATACAGGTAACGAACGAAACGAGGAGGAACCTGTATGTCTTCAAGAGAACAGCGTGCCCGGGTCTGGGTCGCTCGCCTGGCTGAGTATCATGCCAGCGGGCAAACCATGAAAGCGTGGTGCGCCGCTCATGCCGTGAGCATCGATCAACTCAAATATTGGAAGCGAAAGCACAAAGACTCGCAAGTCGAAGGAAGCTCCGCTCCATCACTCCCGCGTTTGCTTCCGGTCGCCCTGACCGAAGATTCACCTCTCCCAAGCCCCGAACCGCTTTCCCTCTATATAGGAAGCGTACGCCTGGAAGTGAGAAGTGGCTTCGACCCCCAACTGTTGCGCGCCACGGTGGCGGCGCTTCAGTCATGCTGAGTCTATCGCCTGCCCAGCGCGTGTACCTGGCTCCAGGGGCTACCGACCTGCGCAAATCCATCGACGCGCTTGCGGCCTGGGTGCAGGAGGTCATGCAGTTGGATCCACTGGCCCCCTGTCTGTTTGTGTTTTGTAATCGCAGACGAGACAAGCTCAAACTTCTCGCTTGGGACCACAACGGGTTTTGGCTCCTCTACCGCCGCTTGGAGAGCGGTCGTTTCCAATGGCCTGCAGCCGGGGACACGCAGAGCGTGTCCGTCTCGGCCCGGGAACTTCGCTGGCTGCTCGACGGCCTCTCGCTTGAGCAACGGGGCGCGCACCGTCAGGTTCTCGCAGAGGCGGTCATCTAATCGTCCTGGTTTACGAGGCAGGCAGGAATTCGGAGCTCTCGCGTCGAAACCTTACGCTATGGACAAACGAGCGGAAGCACCTCAAACGATCGAAGAACTACAAACGAATACCCGTGCCCTGGAGCAACAGGTGGCGGAACTGTCGGCCAAAGTGAAGTGGTACGAAGAACAGTTCCGTCTGGCCCAGCATAAGCGCTTTGGTGCCTCCAGCGAGAAGACACACCCGGACCAGATGAGCCTGGACCTCTTCAATGAAGCCGAAGTCGAGGCTAGCGCCGAGACGCCGGATCCAGAAACGGAGAAGGTGACCTACACGCGCAAGAAGCCGGTTAGCCGTCAGGCAAAGCTGGAAGTGCTGGACGTCGAGACCGTGACGCACACCTTACCGGCAGAGGAGCAAGTCTGCCACTGCTGCGGTGGCGCGCTGCATGAGATGAGCAGCCAAACCCGGAACGAAATTACCGTCATTCCGGCGGAAGTGAAGGTCACCCGTCATGTGCGCTCGGTCTACAGCTGCCGGCAGTGTGAACGCGAAGGTATTCACTCGCCGGTGGTCAATGCCCCGATGCCCCAGCCGGTGTACCCGGGAAGTCTGGCATCGCCCTCGGCGCTAGCGTATGTGATGAGCCAGAAATATGTGGACAGCCAGCCGCTCTATCGACAGGAGCAGCAGTTTGCCCGCATGGGGCTTACGCTCTCCCGGCAAACGATGGCTAACTGGCTGATCTACGGTAGTGAGCAGTGGCTCTCCTGTGTGATGCAGCAGATGCAAGAGCAGCTCCGGCAGCGCGACATCCTGCATGCGGATGAAACCCGGGTGCAGGTGCTGCAGGAGCCCGGCAAGGCCGCGACGAGCGATTCGTACATGTGGCTGTATCGTAGTGGGCGCATCGGCCCGGAGATCATCTGCTTTGAGTACCAGCCCTCACGTAAAGGGGTGCATCCCCGGGATGCACTGGCTGGATTCAAGGGCTATCTGCATGTGGACGGCTACCCCGGCTACCACAAGGTGAAGGATGTCACCTTGGTGGGTTGCTGGGCGCATGCTCGGCGATACTACGATGAGGCGTTGAAGGCGCTGCCTGCCGGCACGGACAGCTCGGGTACCATGGCGGCGCAGGGGTTGGCATTTTGCAACCAGCTCTTTGCCATTGAGCGCGAACTGCGGGAGGTCACGCCAGAGGCGCGTAAGCAGGGGCGGCAGGAAAAGAGCGTGCCGGTCTTGACGGCCTATGCCGTGTGGTTAAAACAGCAAAAGGCGCGGATGGTGCCCAAGAGCAAGTTGGGCCAGGCGGTGACTTACAGCTTGAATCAGTGGGAGAAGCTACAGGCCTTTCTGCTGGACGGTCGCCTGGAGATCGACAACAACCGAAGCGAACGGGCCATTAAACCGTTTGTGATCGGCCGCAAAAATTGGTTGTTCGCCAATACACCTCGCGGGGCCAAGGCCAGTGCGACCATTTACAGTGTCATGGAGACAGCCAAAGCAAACGGGCTCCATCCGACTCGGTATCTGACGTATCTGTTCGAGCAGCTCCCGCAGCTTGCCGATCCTCAGGATGCGGCGCAGATCGAACCATTTTTACCGTGGTCGCCTCAGCTCCCGCTGCATTGCCGCGTACACAAGTCTTAACAATGTTCATTATAGCTCAGCCTGCATCTTCCTTATAGGTGTGGGCTATTTGACGCTTACACCGGACCGCATTGCAACCGATTTTTTGCGCATCGCCGATGCCATGCAGGTCGAGACGTTCAGTTATTACGGGTACTCGTGGCTGGCGCTAATCGGCTTGCAGCTGGCAATCCGAACGAACCGGCTGGAAAGTCTGATCATGGGAGGATTCCCGCCTTACAAAGGTCCGTACAAGGAAATGATGACCGTCACTGCAAAGACGAATGCGCAAGCTTTGGACAATCAAACAGTCACCGAAGATCGAATGGACGACCCTGCCCCGACCGAGGCGTCTGATTGGGACAACGTGCAGGTAAAAATGGATCCCGGTCAAACGAAACAGTTCTTCAAGCTGTATCAACATTTACTGGATTTTGACGATACCGCGATTCACGGGCAGCTGCGCTTTCCGAAGCTTGCCTTTGCCGGAGAAAAAGACAAGATCGTCTATGGGGAAAACTTTGGGAATGTTACGGTGGATATGTTCGGAATCTTAACCGCCAACGCACATCGTTTAAAGCAGTTCGGTTGGGACGTCGTGATTTTGAGGGGCGATGGCATGGATCATACAAAAGCGATGCAGCCCGAATCGGTCCTGCCGCTGATTAAGCCTTGGTTGCTTGACAAGTTGTCTAGGGACAGTGCTGACGGATTGCGGTAAGCATGCCTAGAAAGGCGGAGCCTGGGTCGATTGCCGATCGGGTTCCTTTATTCTGGTCCGGCGCTCCGGGGCGAGTTCGAATTCAGGGTTCACCTCGCTTCCCCTTTCTATCGATTTCGACCCGCCATAATCACATCGGCTCCTGCGTGCGTCAGCTCCAATGGCGCTACATCGCCGTGACTGTATACGCGCTTCGCTCCGCCCAACTCGCGCAATAACCAAGGCTTACACAGCGCATCGGCAAACGCGGAAGAGGCTTCATGGAGCCGCCGCAGCATGGCGCCGACCTCTGCTAGCGCAAGGCTTGTCGAACCTTGCCTTGCTTCGCCCGGAGCAATATACGGCAGAGACGATGGAGCGGATTGTCATTCGCCATCTCCGGGAGCTTTGTGCGCATACCTCGCTGGGGTAGCTTCCGTCCAGTTCGGCGTTCTTCGATGAAGGCTCTACTCGCTCAGTTGCGCTGTATATTTCGAATCGCCATATTAGTAGACCTAACCAATCTGAACGTCGAAGACGTTTTTGGAGCGGACGTAAAGACCGGGGGGGGGCTGGTGGAAAATACCAAATTGAGTCGGATCGACCAAATTGAAAAAACGCTCGGGATCTTCCCAGCGTCTCCTCGTTCCGACCCTTGGCCGTTTATTTTCCTCTCTCGAACTCCCGGTTTGCGCTTTCCAGCATCGTCTTCCAATTCGGAAAATCCGTCTCTCTGTCAATGTGCCGATCGAAAAGCTCACCGGATATTTTTTCAATGTCTTGTAGCGTATCAGCCTGAAAGTTGCCATTTTCCTGAAATTCCCGGAAGCTATTGAATCTGGAATGCTTTCTCATAAACGATGCAGGAAAAAGCTTCTCCAATGAAGGCCGACTGGGGTCCTCTTGAATTGTTTTCTGCCCTTGCAGGTCCTTTAGCAGATCGTCAAATGACATCGGTTGTTTTTTTCTCAGAATATCACTCCTCATTTGTTATTTTAGCAAATTCCATCATAGCATATCTACTCGTGAATGACGAAATGAACAGAGCTCAATTATTTAATTTTTTCTGTCCGACTTCGTGTAGCCGGTCCCAAGTGTTACGTCGACAGGAGGAGAGCTCGAAAATATTGGCGCGAGCAAGCAATGAACCCGAATGAAACGGAGCGCGCCGCCGCGTGCAGCAGGCCGAGCGCTTTTCTACAACCGACCTTTCCATGCAATGGAAGCTTGTCGATTCTTTTCTCGCTGCGGCGCGAAAAGGCGAGTGACAGGCTTGAGTTTAATTATGCTAAAGGTGGGAAGGCATTGGACCGACATCTTCACACACCTCGGGCTGTCCCGAAGGCTGCGCATCATCACCGGTATTGTCCAGCTCCTCGGATCCGTTGCGCCATGCGCCGGGTACTGGTACGCGCTGCCCGATCTTTTTTGACAGGATGAGGGAAGCAGGAGAGGGCAAACACAGCACGAGCAGGTAACTTCATTGTCCAGCGCCGCCTCCCGCTCCCTCTGCTCCGCCTCTCGTCAACGCCTCCACAATCCGATCCACGTCGTACACGCAGCCGCGCCACGTGCCGCCGCTCGCCGCCTGAAGCGCCGCCCACAAGCGCGTATCGTCCGGCAGCGCCGGGTCGGGCGCAGCGTCCGGGTGCAGCGGACGCGCAGCGAGCACCGCCGTTCCTTGCTCGGGACCCAGCAAACGCTCCTCCTCGCCAATGAAGTCCACGCTTCCGCTAAGCCCAACGGGGTCGACGACGACCTCGATCCAGTCGCCGTCCCGCAGCTTGCCGATCGGCCCGCCGGCCAGCGCCTCGGGGCCGACATGCCCGATGCAGGCGCCGGTCGAGACGCCGGAGAAGCGGGCGTCGGTGATCAGCGTCACATGCTTGCCGTAGGAGAGGTGCTTGAGCGCCGACGTCAATTGGTACGTCTCCTCCATCCCGGTGCCGAGCGGACCGCGCCCGATCAGGACGAGCATATCGCCGGGTGCGATGCCCCCGGTCTTGATGGCGCGGATCGCCGCGCGCTCGGAGGTGAATACCTTCGCCTGACCGCGGCGGCGGAAGACGCCGTCCGCGTCCAGCACGGACGGATCGATCGACGTCGACTTGATGACCGAGCCCTCGGGCGCCAGATTGCCGGTCGGGAAGGTGACGGTCGACGTCAAGCCGCGCGCCCGCGCCTGCTCGGGGCTCATGATGACCTGATCGGGCTGCACGCCGTCCTGCTCCAGCAGCGCGGTCCGCATCTCGGCCCGGCGCTCGGAGCGCTCCCACCAGTCGAGCACCGCCGAGAGCGGCTCGCCCGTTGCCGTCAGTACCGTCTCGTCCAGCAGGCCGGCCCGGCGCAGATGCAGCATCACCTCGGGCACGCCGCCTGCCAGATAGGCGCGCACGGTCGGATGCGGCTCCGGCCCGTTGGGCAGCACGCTGACCAGACGCGGCACGCTGCGATTGACGCGCGTCCAGTCCGCCACATCCGGCACCCGCAGCCCGGCCGCATGCGCGATCGCGGGGATGTGCAGCAGCAGATTGGTCGAGCCGCCGAAGGCCGCGTGCACGACCATCGCATTGTGCAGCGCGCCGTCAGTGAGGATGTCGCGCAAGTGCAGCCCGCGCGCCTGCTGCGCGGCGACGGCACGCGCCGATTGGCGCGCCAGATCGAGCCAGATCGCCTGGCCGGACGGAGCGAGCGCGGCATGCGGCACGGTGAGCCCGAGCGCCTCGGCGACGACCTGCGAGGTCGCCGCCGTGCCGAGGAACTGGCAGCCGCCGCCGGGCGTGGCGCAGGCGCGGCAGCCGAGATCAGCCGCGTCCTGCAGCGACAGCTCGCCCGCCGCGTACCGGGCGCCGATCGTCTGAATTTTGCCCGCATCCTCGCCCTGCTCGGGCGGCAGCGTGACGCCGCCCGGGACGACGATGCCGGGCAGATCGCCGCTGCCGGCGAGCGCCATCAGCATCGCGGGCATGCCTTTGTCGCAGGTGGCGACGCCGATCACCGCGTCACGCGTGGGCAGCGAGCGGATGAGCCGGCGGAAGACCATCGCCGCATCGTTGCGGTACGGCAGCGAGTCGAACATGCCGCTCGTCCCCTGGCTGCGGCCGTCGCACGGATCGCTGACATAGCCCGCGAACGGCACGCCCCCTGTCGCTGCGATCTCCTCCGCCGCGGCCCGCATCAGCAGCCCGACCTCCCAATGGCCGGTATGGTAGCCGAGCGCCACCGGCGTGCCGTCCTCGCCGCGGATGCCGCCCTGCGTGCTGAGCAGCAGCACCTGCTGCCCGCCGAGCCGAGAGGGCATCCATCCCATGCCTACATTCTGCGTCAGTCCGAACAGGTCGCCGCTCGGCGCCTGCATCAGCAGCTCATGCGTCAGCGGCAGCGCCCCCTCCGGGCCGCGCGCCGCCGTCTGCAGCGCGTACACGTCCGGCTCGCATGTCGCCATGATCGCTTGCAACGTATGATTCATGGACGTCCCCCCCTCTCCTTCCGCCGGCGCTCACGCCTTGACGAATACCGTCTTGACCGAGGTGAAGAACTCGATCGCCGCCTGCCCTTGCTCGCGGGAGTGCGAGCTCGATTGCTTCATGCCGCCGAACGGCGCCTGCAGCTCGACCCCCGCCGTCTCGGCGTTGATCCGTACCAGTCCGACCTCGATATCGTCGATGAAGCTTAGCATGCTGCCGATATCCTTGGTGAAGATCGCCGCGCTCAGCCCGAGCTCGCTGTCGTTGGCCATCGCCAGCGCGTCTTGGAGATCGTCGCAAGCGATCAGCGCCAGCACCGGGCCGAAGATCTCTTCGCGGGCGATCGTCATCTCCGGCTTGACCCTGTCAAATATCGCCGGCTCCACATAATAGCCGTCGGCCAGCGGACCGTCGCCCGGCCGCTTGCCGCCATAGATCAGCTCCGCGCCTTCCTCGACGCCGCGCGCGATAGCGGACACGACCTTCTCCAACTGCTTGCCGCTGGCGCACGGCCCCATCCATACGCCGTCTTCGAGCCCGTCGCCGAGTGTGAGCTTCTTCGTCTCTTCGAGCAGCAGCTCGCGGAAGGCGGCGTAGACGTCGCGATGCACGAAGACGCGGCTCGTGGCGGTACACTTCTGCCCGGTCGAGCGCAGGCCGCCGCTGATCGTCGCCTCCACCGCCAGCTTCAGATCGGCGTCGGGCAGCACGATGACCGGGTTTTTGCCGCCCATCTCCAATTGATACTTCGCGCCGCGCGCCAGCGCCTGCTGACCGATCTGCTTGCCGACGGCGTTGGAGCCGGTGAAGGTGATGCCCTGCACGCCGGGATGATCGACCAGCGCCGGGCCGACGACATCGCCCTTGCCGATGATCAGATTGATCACCCCTGCGGGGAAGCCCGCTTCCTCGAAGCATTCCACGACCAGCGCCGCCGTCACCGACGTCTCCTCGGCCGGCTTCAGGACGACCGTATTGCCATACACCAGCGCCGGCGCCATCTTCCAGATCGGGATCGCGACCGGAAAATTCCACGGCGTAATGACGCCGACGACACCGAGCGGAACGCGCGTCGTATACATCAGCGCAGCGCTGTCGGTCGACGGGATCACGTCGCCGACCTTGCGCATCCCCTCCCCGGCGTAATAGCGCAGCAGCGCTACGCCGCGCGCCGTCTCGCCCTTGGCCTCGGGCAGCGTCTTGCCCATCTCCCGGGTCATCGTGCGCGCCACTTCTTCCAGCCTGCGCTCGAGCGCGTCCGCCGCCTTGCGCAGGCATTCGCCGCGCGCCGCGCCGGTCTGCTTGCGCCAGTCGCGGCGCGCGGCGGCCGCCGCTTGCACCGCGCGGTCGACATCGCCCGCATCCGAGAGCGGATAGCGGCCGATCGCGTCGCTCCGATTGGCCGGATTGACGCTGACCTCCATGTCGCCGCTGGCCGCGGGCACCCATTGTCCATTGATATAATTGCGATACATTACACCTGCTGCTTGTACACTCATAAAGTATTGCCTCCTTCAGCTTGATTGGTAGGGATAACCCTCGTGCGTGGATACCGGCTCACCCGAACTCGCTCGCTGACCGCTCCGAATCATGCGTCGCGTTTTGCGTCGCGTTTTGCGTCGGGCTGCGCATCGTATTGCGCAGCGTACCGATGCCGCCGATCTCGATCTCCACGACGTCGCCATTCTGCAATGTAAATGCATTCGGCGGCACGATGCACGTCCCGGTGAGCAGCACATTGCCGTCAAAGGTGTCGTTATCCCGAATCAGATACGCCACCAGCTCGTCGAATCGTCGCTTCAACTGCCCGGTGCTGGCAGTGCCTTCGCTGACGAGCGCGCCGCCCCGATAGATGCGGCATGCCAGCTCGAAGCGATACGGGTCCTCCACCGACTCGGCCAGCACAATCGCCGGCCCAAGCGAGCAAGAGCGCTTCCATACCTTGGCCTGCGGCAAATACAGCGGATTCTCGCCTTCAATATCGCGGCAGCTCAGATCATTGCCCGCCGTATAGCCGACGATCGCGCCGTCGCCATCCAGCACCAGGCCCAGCTCGGGCTCGGGAATCTGCCAATTCGAGTCGCTGCGCAGCAGCATCTCCTCCTCCGGCCCGACCGTCCGCGCCGCCGTCGACTTGAGGAACAGCTCCGGGCGCGGCGCGTCGTATACTTTATCGTAAAAGGTCGTCGCATCGAGCTTGCCGCCGGTCGCCTCATAATTGCGAGCATCCCGGCTGCGTGCATAGGTTACACCGGCCGCCCATACCTCCGGGGCGACAAGCGGCACGGCAAGCCGAAGCTGCTCCTCGCTCGCCTCCAGCCTCGGCGCGGTGCGCATCCACTTCCGCACCCACTCCAGCGGCGTGACACGCTCGCTGCGCGCTTGCCGGATTAGCGCCTGAATGCCGTCTTGGGGCAGCGGAACCACCTGCCCTTCCTCCGTGCAAGCGGCAAAAACGGGCGGCTTGCCTTCTGCCTCAATATAACGAACCAATCGCATCGGCCTGATCTCCTTTAATTTGTTTTATATTATAAAACCAAGTTTTATAATCAAAGGTAAAAAGAAAGGCTTATATGCGGTAAGCCGACCGCACGATCAAGCCCTAACCCGATTCGGACAACCCCGAACTTCGTACGTCCGAATAACTCCGAATCCCAATGCACACGCCAACTGGCCCAGCAGCGCCGCTGCCAGCGGCAATGGATCTGCCGATCGCTGCTGCCCCCCTCTCGTGATCCCGGCATGATCACGGCATGGTCCCGGTGTAATCCCAGCATGATCCCGACGTGATCCTCGCGTAGTCCTGACTTCCACTCGTCTGCTTCGCCTACCTGGCGCCCGGCCGCCGCGCGAGCCCGCCGCCCAGGCGCGCAGACAAGCGCTCGCTTGCCGCCAGCAGCGCCTGCGCATATGCCTCGCGCTCCTGCTCCGACACGCGCGCGATCAGCATCGAGATGCTCATCGCAGCCGCCACTTCGCCGGTGTAGCCGTGAATCGGCACTGCGATGCAATAGACGCCCGGCTCATTCTCCTGATCGTCCACCGCATAGCCCTGCTCCCTGACGCGCTCCAGCTCCGCGCGCAACGCGGACTCGCTCGTCAGCGTGCGCTCGGTGTGCTTGGCGTATGTATAGCCGGCCAGGATCGCCTCCAGCTTCTCCGGCAGCGCATCCGCGATCAGCGCCTTGCCGACCGCGCTGCTGTGCAGCGGGATGCGCTTGCCGATGCGCGAATAGCGGATGACCGCCTTCGGCCCTTCGACCTTGTCGATGTAGACGCCTTCCCGGCCGTCCAGCACGACGAGATGAACGGTCTGGCCGGTCACCCGGCACAGCTCCTCCAGCTCGCCGCGCGCGACCTGGCGAATATCGAGGCTCTCGATCAGACGGCTGCTGCGTTCCAGCAGCTTCAGACCGAGCCGGTATTTGCCGTTTTCAGGATTTTGCTGAATATAATGCTGCGCTTGTAGCGTTTTCAACAACGAGTGCACCGTGCTCTTGTGAAGCTGCAGCTTGGCGCTGATTTCGGTAATTTTCAATTCGGGCCGGTATTCGTCGAACAGATCGAGGATCTGCAGCGCCCGCTCGACGGATTGAATGATCGGAATCGGTAAGCCCTCCATTGCATCGTGTACTATATTATAGAACCGAGTTGTATCATTGCATCTCTACTATACAACAACCGCCGTCATCTGTGAAGACCGCTGCAGGACGCGCGCCGCTTACGCGACGCGCGTCCTGCAGCGCATACCCGGAGCGCATGCCGGTGCGCATGCCGGAGCGCGCGCCTTACCCCTTCACCCCGCCGACCATCATGCCTTTGACGAAGTATTTCTGCAAGAAGGGATAGACCAGTATGATCGGCACGGATGCGACAATCGTCATCGTTGCCCGCACGGACAGCGGCGTCACCGCACTCTGTGAGCCGGTCATGCCTTTGATCATGCCGTCAAGGCCCGACATCCCGGAGGTAATATTCGAATTCTGCAAGATCTTCTGCAGCTCATACTGCAGAGTGCTCAGCTCGATATGCGATGAATTGTACAGGAAGACGTCGAACCACGAATTCCATTGGTACACCCCCGAGAACAGCGCCACGGTCGCCAGCACCGGCGTCGTCAGCGGCAGCACGATAGAGAAGAAGGTCCGAAAGTCGCCAGCCCCGTCAATCCGCCCCGACTCCAGGATGCTCTCGGGCAGCCCGTCGATGAAGGAGCGAATGATGATCAGGTTGAACACCCCGATCAGCCCCGGCCAGATATAGACCCAGAAGCTGCCGATCATCCCCAGATCGCGGATGAGCAGGTAGGTAGGGATCAGACCGCCGTTAAAATACATCGTCAAAATGAAGCAAATCGTCACAAGCTTGCGCAGCACGTAATCCGGTCTGCTGATCGTGTAGGCGACCATCGCCGAGCAGAACACCGTAGCCGCCGTGCCAATGACCGTACGCAGCACCGAGATCAGCGTCGCGTGGAAGATCGTCGCTTCCTTGAAGATGTACATGTAATTGTCCAGCGTCCAAACCCGCGGCAGCACGTAGATGCCGCCCTTGATCGAGTCCTGCGCTTGGTTCAGCGAGACTGCCAACACGTTGAGAAACGGATACAGCGTCACCACCATCAGCACGATCATAAATCCATAATTGCACACGTCGAATATCCGGTCGCCCGCAGAAGTCCTGATCCGGCTCCTTCCTTCCATCGCGGCGTGAATTGCGCCTCCCGCCCGAGCCATTTTCACACGTCATCCCTCCTTCTTCATCATGCTTGACGCCCCGTCTGCGCACGTCGGCGTGCTTGCGTTCTTCGATCTGCCTGCTTACGGGTTCGTTATGCCTGCTTGCGGCGATATGACTACTTGCGGGTTCGTTGTACATGTGTCCCGGTTCCATGTGCCTGCTTGCGGGTCCGTTGTACATGTGTCCCGGTTCCATGTGCCTGCTTGCGTCCTTATGCAACCGTTGTCCCTCGTGTTCGTACTTGCGTGCATGCGATCAGAACAATCGCGATTCCCCGGTACGCTTGGCGATGTGATTGGCGGCGAACAGCAGGATGAAGCTGACGATCGTCTTGAACATGCCCGCGGCGATGGAGAGCGAGAAGTTGCTTTGGGCAATGCCGTACTTCAAAACGAAAATGTCGATGTTCTCGGAATAGTCGACGTTCATGCCGTTGCCCAGCAAGTATTGCGGCTCGAAGCCCGATTCCATCAAATACCCGATGTTCATGATCAGCAGGACGACGATGACCGGCCGAATGCCCGGCAGCGTCACATGGATCATGCGCTTGAAGCGCCCGGCCCCGTCCATCTC
The DNA here is from genome assembly GCF_014705605.1 of Paenibacillus sabuli. Lineage (GTDB taxonomy): Bacteria > Bacillota > Bacilli > Paenibacillales > Paenibacillaceae > Paenibacillus_D > Paenibacillus_D sabuli. The sequence goes on along the minus strand of NZ_JACXIZ010000025.1, from coordinate 49,271 downwards.
CGCCGCCTCGTACTGCGACGGGTCGATCGTCGTCATCGCGGCCAGGTACACGATCGTATTCCAGCCGATGTCCTTCCACACCGTGCCGACCCCGAAGATACCCCAGAAGTATTCGGGAATGCCGAGGAATAGGATCTCGTTGCCCTCATCGATGAAGCCCGTCCATACGAGCAGTTGGTTCAGTATGCCGTCGGGGGCCAGCGTATTCTGAATAATGCTGGCCGCCACGACCCACGAGATGAAATGCGGCAAGTAACTGACCGTCTGTACAACGCGCTTGAAGGCGACGCGGCGAACCTCGTTGAGCAGCAGCGCCAGCGTGATCGCCGTACCGAAGCCGAGTACGAGATTGATCGTGCTCATCGCCAGCGTGTTGCGCAAGACGCGCAGGAAGCGCTCGTCACCGAACAAAAATTGAAAATGATCCAAGCCGATCCACGTCTGCTCCCAAAATCCGAGTGCGGGCTTGTAGTCCTGAAAGGCGATGCTCCAGCCCCAGATCGGCACGTACTTGAACACGAACAACCAGACTACAAAAGGCAAGGACATCAGCAACAAAGCGCGCTGCCGACCCAACTTGATGAAAAATTGCCGCATCCCCACCGCGCTCACTCCTTTCTCTGTTGTCGCCATTAGGCACCTACACCGGCTCGTTGTCAGCCATGCCGCTACCACAATCGCCACCACCGATACTGCAAACGATAGACTGATGCCACTATCGCCACCACCGTGACTCCTGACAGTCCGCTAGTTATGAATCGTATTTCGACCAACGTCCATCCTCGCGAACTCCACAGTCGGCTATCCCTCCATAGCATCAGCTTCAACTTTTGTAAGGGCACCCGCACTTCTCGCATGTTGGTCTGCAACGTGCCTTTCTCGGCCGGCCGATGCTATGTGATTCGGCAGTTGCTGCTGCTTGATTCGGCAGTTGCTGCAGCGTGATCAGGAATGGTTGCTGCTTGATTCGGCAGTTACTGCTGCGTGATTCAGGAATGGTTGCTGCCTGATTCGGCAGTTACTGCTGCTTGATTCGGGAGTGGTTGCTGCGGCGCGGCGGCGATCTACAACGAACTGTAAAAGTGCAGTTATTTTGCCGTCTTCTAATGCTAAATTCGAGCTGAACTGCAAAAGTGCAGTTATTTCTTTCGATTTTAACCAAATTTCATCATTTCGCCGAAAATTAACTGTACTTTTGCAGTTGAAATGCGACTTCATCTTAGTTTGAGCTAGTTGAACTGTACTTTTACAGTTCGCAACCGCGTTGAGACCAAGTTCGAGCAATAACGAGCGCCCGCAGCGACTGACGCTTCGCGGCCACTCACCAGACATCGGCGTACCACGCTATAGGCCACACCGCCGGCCACACCGCTGGCCGCTCCTCGGGCCACACCGCCGGCCACACCGCCGGCCGCTCCTCGGGCCGTTCCGCGGGCTACACCGCCGGCCACGCCGCGGCCGCTCCTCGGGCCACACCGCCGGCCGCTCCCCAGGCCACGCCGCCGGCCGCGCCACGGGCCACATCGCAGGCCGCGCTGCGGGCCACGCCGCGGGCGGCCTATCCGATCCGCCGGCTCAGTCGTTCTCGATGCGCTGCTTCACCTGCTCGGTCGTCCACGCTTCATAGCCGGCCGTGTCGAGCTTGGCGAACGCCTCCGTGTATTCCTTCCACGCCGCTTCGAAGTTATCCGGCGAGGCCAGCACCATTTTCGGGAAGTATTTCTTCTGCAGCTCTTCCTTGGCCGCCTCCCACATCTGCTCCGGCGAATTCTGCTCCTTGGCGAAGCCCCAGGCCGGGTACCAGGCCCGGTAGACCGGCTCGGCGAACAGGTCCGAGTACGTCTGCGCGCCATACTGCCCCAGGATTTTTTTGTCCCCTTCCGTCAGACTCATCTGGAACACCTCGGGCTGGTAGCCGACGGACTTGCCGTTGCCATCAGCCAGCGTCGAATTCGCCGAGTAGCTCGGCCAGTTCCAGCTATACTGCTTGAAGCCGAACTGCTCGTTGAACGCCTCGTCGATGGTGTTGATCTGCTCTTCCGTCCGGTAGAAGCGCCCTTCCTCATTCACCTCGTACGTCTCCCCCTCGATGCCCCAGGAGGTGAGGATCTGATTGTCCTCGGTCAGCATGTTGTCGAAATACTCGATGATCCGCACCGGATCCTCGGCGCTCACCGTGATGCCGATGCCGCGGTTCGTGACCAGTCCGCCCTGCGGCTCGACGTAGGCGTCCGGCGTGCCCGCATCAAAGGTGATCGGCAGCGGAAAGTAATTGTACCCGTCCATGGCCGTGTCCTTGCGCGCCGCATCCCGCAGCACATTGAGCGCGTTCTGCACCTGCCAGCGTTGATCATAGAAGCCGAGCACCTTGTGCGAGGTCAGCTTGGCAATGTACTGATCGTAGTTGTCGACGAAGGATGCCTTGTCGAACAGCCCCTCGGCATTCAAGCCGTTCAAGGTGCTGAGCCAGCGCTTCGTTTCCTCCGAGGCGGCGTAGGCCTTGGCCTCATGGGTATCCAGATCGACCAGCACGTTGCCGTCGTTCGGATAGCCCGACAGATGCATCGGCGGATTGGCGATCGAGAAGAAGCGCCAGTCATGCGTCAGCGAGACCATGCCGGTCAGATTCTCCTCCGGATGCGCCTTCACGTAATTGCGAATCAGCTCCAGATATTCCTCCAGCGTATGCACCTCGGGATAGCCCGCCTCCTCCAGTACCCGGCGCTGGATGTAGAAGGCCGCGCCCGGCTCGGGATCGGGCACATAGTCGCCGACCTGCACCGCGATCGGCAGATAGTACAGCTTGCCGTCCTTGGCGCGCATCTGGTCCAGGAACGGGCCGTACACACGCTTGATGTTCGGCGCATGCTCGTCGATCAGATCGTCGAGCGGAATGAAGGCGCCGGCGTTCATCACTTCTTCGATCGCGGCGTCGGGAATGAGCACTTCGGGGTATTCATTGGAGGCGATCATCGTGCCGATCTTCGTGTTGAGGTCGCCTACCAGGAATTCCAGCTTGAAGTTGACGCCGGTCTGATCCTCCAGCACTTTGCCGATCGTCGTTTCGTTCGTATTGATGTCCTTGGAGCCTGCGACCCCGTTGAAGATGGTATAGGTCACCTTCTCCTTCGCGGCATCGGCCGTTGTATTGTCCGTGGTGCCTGTGCCTGTCCCGTTGCCGTTGCCGCTGCCGCTGTCGTTCTTCGCCGTACCTTTGTTGTCGTTGCCGCCCGTACAGGCGGCAGTTGCCGCAATGACACAGAGCAAGGCCAGACAGACAAGCCAGGTGCTTCTCTTTTTCATCATAATCCTACCCCTCTCGCGATCGTTTTGCTTGCCTTCTCAGTATAAAAGCGACTTCGAATCGGGGTCACCCTTCCAATTACAGGGTTTTCTTTGGAAATTATAGCTATTCGCTTCGAAGCGGCATGCGCAGCACAATCGCCGTGCCGACGTCCGGACGGCTGTTCACCGACAGCCGAAAGCGGTCGCCGTAGGCCATCCTGGCCCGGTATATGACATTCTGCAGCCCGATGCGCTCGCCCATCATGTCGTCCGCATTGAGATGCGTATAGATGCGCTTGACCTCCTCTTCCTCCATGCCCCGGCCGTTGTCCGTCACCTCGAATCGCAGCTCGTCTTCCTCGGTCGTGATGCGAATGTGAATCTCCCCGCCCTGCTTGAGCGGTTCGATGCCGTGGATGCAGGCGTTCTCCGCGAAGGGCAGCAGCAGCATCTTGGGCACCTCGCAGTCGTACGCTTCCGGCGCGACCTCGATCCGGCAGCTCAGCTTGTCTTCGAAGCGGTAGCGCTGAATGTCCAGGAAGCACTCGATCAGCTCCAGCTCTTCCTTGACCGAGATACGATCCTTGTTCCAGGTCAGCGAGCTGCGGAACATGCGGGCCATGCTGTGAATGATCTTGGCCGTCTCCTTCTCCTGCTTGAGCAGGCTGCGCATGCGGATCGTCTCCAGCGCATTGAACAAAAAATGCGGATTGATCTGACTTTGCAGCGCGTTCCACTGCGCCTTGCGGCGCGCCAGCTCCAGCGACTTGCGCTGAATGTCGGCCAGATAGACATCATCGATCAAGCTGCGAATCTGCAGGATCATCCGGTTGAACTCCAGCGTGAGCTGGCCGATCTCGTCCCGGTATTGATCGCCGGCGATGCGCGCGAATTGCTGATTCTTGACCTTCTTCATATGCTGCAAAATGCGGACGATGCGCACATTCATCGAGCGCGTCACGAGCAATATGATGACGGTCGGCAGCAGGATCATCAGACAGGCAGACCATACGATGAAGTCGCGGGAGCGCCGCACCTCCCGTATGATCTCGTCCTCGTCGATCGCGCCGACGATGCGCCACCCCTTCAAGTAGCTGACGCCGCCGAAGTCCTTGACGAACTCCATCGCATCGTCCGCCTGCAGCGCCGCATAGGCCGCCTGGCCGCGCCAATCGACCGCGGCGTCGGTCGTATACTCGATGCCGCCTTGCGGATTGACCAGGTACAGATCGCCGGTCATGTTCAGATTGGCGAACGTCTCGATCAGGTCGAGCGTCTTGAAGTCGATGCGGAGCAGCTTCTCCTTGGACATCCGATCCTGGAAATAATCCATGCGGCGCAGCAGCGAGAAGCCTCCGAAGCGGCCGTCCTCGGTCGTCGTTCGCACGAACACCGGGTAAGAGCGCTCGCTGCTGGAGCCTTCCGCATACCAGGCGGTCCGCTTGACCTGCGCGGAGAGCAGGCCGATGTTGCCCGAATGCAGGATGGTCGGATTGTCCACGTAGACGGTGATGCTCTGCAGCGCAGGCGAGGACATGCTGTGATTGCCGAAGATGCGGCGCAAGTAGCCGTCGTACGCCTCCACATACGCCTCCGTGCGGGCGTAATCGCGTTCGAGCAGCTCGTTCGTGGTGGAATCTGCATAAAAAAAAGCCGACACGCCGACCGCGCCGTCGATCTGGGCGCGAAAATCGTTCCTGATCTGCTCGACGGCCCGATCGATCTCCTCGACCCTGCGCTCCCGCACATTGTCGGCGATAATGGTGTAGAACAACATGTTGGTGACGAGCATCGGGGCAAAAATACACCCGAAATACACCAGCAGCATCTTATTGCGCAGCCGGATATTGTGCAGCAGCCGGTTCATGTCAAGGGTTCCCTCCGCTTCGTTCGCGTGCCTGAATCCGGTTGCGATATTCGCTGGGCGTCATGTGCTCCAGCTTCTCGAACACCGTGACGAAATAATCCGCATTCTGAAAGCCGACCCGCTCCGCCACCTCGTACACGCGCAGATCGCGCTGCCGCAGCAGCTTCTTGGCCTCGTTCATGCGAAGCTGCTGGACGTAATCGTTGAAGTAGACGCCCATGCTCTTCTTGAACAACTGGCCGAGATAAGCCGCGTTCATATAGAATTGGGCGGCGATGCTCTTGAGGCTGATATTCTGATGAAAATGCGCGTCGACATACGCCTTGATCGGTTCGATCCCGCCCCTGCCCCGCGCGCGGAACAAGCGACCGATCAGCTCCGCCGCCTCCAGGCAAAAGGTCTCTGCAAGCTTGCGCAGCGTGGGCAGTGTGAGACTGATATCCTGCCAGCCGATCATCGCCGCCATGCTCGGCAGCTCCGTCTCGGCGCCCTTCAGGCCACGAATCGTCTTGACGATGCCGAGCACGCCCTGCGCGATCGCCGCCTTCACCGCTTCCGGCGAGAAGCGGCGCTCGGCGAACTCGGCGAACAGCCGCGTCAGGGCGCGATCGATCGCCGCCCGCTCCCCTTCCTCGACCGCCTCCAGCAGCTTGCACAGCACCTCATCCTCCAGTTGGATATAGTGCAGCTCGCTGTGCTGCGTCCGCTCATGAAGCAGCACCTCGCTGCCCGGCTCCAACAGCTTGAAGGCGACCTGCTGCTTGGCGGTCGCGAAGGCCCGGCTCAGCCGCGCCAGCGTCTCGACCCGCTCCCCCGCATAGGCGCGCAGCTCGTATCGGCCGCAGAGCGGCCGCTGCCGCAGGCGATGCAGGACGGCCGCCAGCCAGTCCTGCAAGCGCCCGCCATAGGCCGCGCAATACTGGGCCGGCACCACGAAGCCTAGCGCCCGGCGGTGGACCATCAGCACCGGCGGTGCCGGGACGCTCGCCGCCTCCTGCACGGCGGCTGCCAGCTCCCGGCCCGCCGCTTCGTCCTCCAGCGGCCGGCTGGGCCGCCACGGATCGGGATCGTTCAGCTCCACCAGCGCGTAGGCGAACCAGGTCTTGCCCGCCGACGGCCAGCGCTGCTCCCATTCCGCCAGCAGCGCCGCTTCCGCTTCGCCGCGCAGCATGCGCGCCAACTGCCGGCGCGCGTCTTGCAGCGCGCTGCGGCCGCGCAGCGCGATCTCCGCATCCCGCCTTTGACGAAAGGTTGTTACCGCTTTCAACAATTCGTCCTGATCGATCGGCTTCAGCACATAGTCGAGCGCCCCGAAGCGCACCGCCTGCTGCGCATAGCGGAAGTCATTGTGGCCGCTGATGATCAGGAACGCCGTATCCAGCTTGCGGGCCGAGGCGCGCTGAATCAGCTCGATGCCGTCGAGCACCGGCATGCGAATATCGGTGATGACCAGGTCGAGCCTCAGTTCTTCGATCAGGGCCAACGCGTCTTCTCCGTTGTCCGCCTCGGCGGCGACGCGGAAGCCCGCTTGCGCCCAATCGAGCATTTCGATCAGTCCTTTGCGGACGTAGCGTTCATCATCGACGATCATGACGGTGTACATGGCGACCTCCTTATCCTTGGAAACGCTATAGTTTTTGCAGCAGATGCTATACTTTTTTCATGTTCTTCCATGCTATGGTATAGGTAATTCAACGGATAAGGGAGGAATTCCTATGCGAACACACGAAAAAAGCGCGTATCAAACGGGACGCTACCGGAATGTGCTGGCCGAGCTTGGCATTGCGGAGACGGCGATCGAAGCGCGGCTGGAGGCGGTATGGGCCGCTCTGTTCGGCGATGCGGACGAGGCGGTGCGCTTTTATTATCCGCTTGGCGCGGACATCGCCTATATATTGGATACCGGCAATCTGGACGTGCGGACGGAAGGCGTGTCGTATGGAATGATGATGGCGGTCCAGATGGACCGCCAGGAGGTATTCGACCGGCTGTGGCGATTCGCGGTAACCTATATGCAGCACCGGGAGGGTCGCTACAAGCATTATTTTGCGTGGCATTGCAAGCCGGACGGCACCCGCCTGTCGTCCGGACCTGCGCCCGATGGGGAAGAATTTTTTGCGATGGCGCTGTTTTTTGCCGCCGCACGGTGGGGGGATGGCGAGCCGCCGCTGGATTATGCCGCGCAGGCGCGGCAAATCCTGCGGGCCTGCCTGCATCAGGGCGAGGACGGGGCGCCGGGCGATCCGATGTGGGACCCAGCGACCAAGCTGATCAAGTTCGTGCCGGAGTCGCCGTTCAGCGACCCTTCCTATCACCTGCCCCACTTCTACGAGCTGTTCGCCGAACGCGCGGATGCGCGCGACCGCGCATTTTGGCGCGAGGCGGCGGATGCCAGCCGGGCCTATCTGCAGCTGGCCTGCCACCCGCAGACCGGACTGGCGCCGGAGTACGCCCACTATGACGGCACGCCCGCGCCGCCGCAGCGGCACGGGGACTATCGTCACTTCTTCAGCGACGCGTACCGGGTGGCGGCCAATGTCGCGCTGGACTGGGAATGGTTCCGCCGCGATCCGTGGCAGGTGGAGCAGTCGAATCGGCTGCTGCGCTTCTTCCGGCCGATCCCGGTCGCCGACTACCGGCGCTATACGATCGACGGGCAGCCCTTCGACGAGCCCGCTCTGCATCCGGTCGGCCTGCTGGCGACCAATGCGGCGGCCGCGCTGGCCGCCGATTCGGAGGACGCCGCTTACTTCGTGCGGCTGTTGTGGGAGACGCCGCTGCGCCGCGGGCCGCGCCGCTACTATGACAATTGCTTGTTCTTCTTCGCCCTGCTGGCGCTGAGCGGACGCTATCGGATCTATTGAAGCCATGCGCGAGATCCCCCAGGCCTGCAGGAGCCGCCGTGCCAGCAGGCTGCGGCTAATCGGCGCGTCGGCGTCCAGCACCTGCTCCAATTGCCGGAGAATCAGCGTCGTACGGGAGGACAAGCGGCACGGGCGCCGCCGAGGATGCATCGGCGATCGGCAGCGCCTGCATGCCGCGTTCGGCGAATTTCAGGAAGGCGCGCAGGTCCAGCACCCCCTTCGCGGTCGGATGCGTGCGGTGAATCTGCAGAAACGCCTCCTGATCGCGGCGCTCGTCTTGCCAATCGTCCGGCCGCGGCCGTACTGCCGCGGCCCGCGCCCGGTGCACATCGACAAGCCCATGGCGAGGGTGCCGGCTCGGAGCAGGCCGCCTGATCAATCTTCGGCGTACGCTCGCACCAGATTCTATTGTTGCTATTTATCGCCCTCTTTATTATAATTATAATTATTATTAATTAAAAATAACTATGATTAATAAGGAGGATCTTCCATGGACCACCCATCCCCTGCCGGCAAGTGCCCCTTCTCGCATGGACACACGGCCGCCAGTCATCATTCTCAGGGTACTTCGAACCAAGACTGGTGGCCGAAGCAGCTTCATGTCGGCTTGCTGCGCCAACACGACACCAAATCAAACCCGATGGACGCCGATTTCGATTACGCCGAGGCGTTCGGCCAGCTCGACTACGAGGCGTTGAAGCAAGACCTGCGGGCCTTGATGACCGACAGTCAGGATTGGTGGCCGGCCGATTATGGCCATTATGGTCCATTCTTCATCCGTATGGCGTGGCATTCGGCGGGCACCTACCGTACTGGCGACGGCCGGGGCGGCGCAGGCAGCGGGTCGCAGCGCTTCGCGCCGCTCAATAGCTGGCCCGACAACGGCAACCTCGACAAAGCCCGGCGCCTGCTGTGGCCGATCAAGCAGAAGTACGGCAACCGCATCTCCTGGGCCGATCTGCTCGTACTGACCGGCAATGTGGCGATCGAATCGATGGGCGGACCCGTGATCGGCTTCGGCGGCGGACGCGCAGACATCTGGCACCCTGAGGAAGATGTATACTGGGGCAAGGAGAAGGAGTGGCTGGGTGAAAATCGCTACAGCGGCGACCGTGAGCTCGACAAGCCGCTGGCCGCCGTGCAGATGGGACTCATCTACGTCAATCCGGAAGGTCCGGATGGTCATCCCGATCCGCTCGGCAGCGCCCGCGATATCCGCGAGACGTTCCAGCGGATGGGCATGAACGATGAGGAAACGGTCGCGCTGATCGCCGGCGGTCATACCTTCGGCAAGGCGCACGGCGCCGGCGATGCCGCCCGGGTCGGCCCCGATCCGGAAGCCGCGCCGCTCGAAGCGCAAGGGCTCGGCTGGCTGAGCGCGCATGGCTCCGGCCGTGGCCGGGACACGATTACGAGCGGCGTCGAAGGCGCCTGGACGGCCAATCCGACGCAGTGGGACAACGGCTTTTTCGACCTGTTGTTCGGCTATGAATGGACGCTGACGACCAGCCCGGCCGGGGCGCATCAGTGGGCCCCTGTCAATCCCGATGCGGCGCATCTCGCGCCGGACGCCGAGGACGCGAGTCGGCGCGTGCCGACGATGATGACGACTGCGGATATGGCGCTGCGCCACGATCCGGACTATGCACGCATCGCAAGACGGTATCATGCCGATCCTGCCGCATTCGCCGATGCCTTCGGCCGCGCATGGTTCAAGCTGATGCACCGCGACATGGGGCCGCGCGCCCGCTACCTCGGACCGGAGGTGCCCGCCGAGGATTATATCTGGCAGGACCCGGTACCGGGGAGCGACGCGCAGTGGACGGCAGCCGAGCTCGACGCCGCCAAGACGAAGCTGCTGGCTTCCGGCCTGACCGTCGCAGAGCTCGTCAAGACGGCCTGGGCGTCGGCCTCCACGTTCCGCGGCTCAGATATGCGCGGCGGCGCCAACGGCGCGCGCATCCGGCTGGAGCCGCAGCGCGGGTGGGAGGCCAATGAGCCTGCCGAATTGGCTCGCGTGCTTGGCGTGCTAGAGCGGGTGCAAGCGGAGCTGCCCCGCCCGCTCAGCCTCGCGGATCTGATCGTGCTGGGCGGCAGCGCGGCGATCGAGCAAGCGGCGCGCGCTGCCGGCTGCCCGGTCGAAGTGCCGTTCACGCCGGGACGCGGCGACGCCACGCAGCAGCAGACCGATGCGGACAGCTTCGCCGCGCTGGAGCCGCTGGCCGACGGCTTCCGCAATTATCGTCGCGCCGGCCTCGAAGGGCCCGAGGAAGAGCTGCTGATCGACAAGGCCCAGTTGCTCAACCTTAGCGCGCCGGAGATGACCGTGTTGATCGGCGGCCTGCGTGTGCTGGGCGCCAACTATGGCGGTACCGCGCACGGCGTCTTTACCGAGCAGACGGGCGCATTGACCAATGCCTTTTTCGTCAAGCTGCTGGATATGGGAATCGCCTGGACGCCTGCAGCGGACGGCACGTATGAAGGACGCGACCGCAGCAGCGGCACGCTAGTGCGGACCGCCACCCGGGTCGACCTCGTCTTCGGCTCCAACTCCGTGCTGCGTGCGATCGCCGAGGTCTATGCCCAAGACGACAACCAAGCGAAGTTCGTACGCGACTTTGTCGCTGCCTGGACGAAGGTCATGAACGCCGACCGCTTCGATTTGCCGAATAAGCACTGATTTATTCATCCTCTCAGCAGCCTGCAACCGCATCCGCATTGCCTACACCCAAGCCGGAGGAAGCGTCTCGACTCGACCTCCGGCTTGGCTGTCCCATGGCGCCCTCCGGTCGGTCCGGACCGCGCCGTGGATGAACAGGACCGGACGCGGCCAGATCGACGCCAGCTCAAGCGCCGGCAGCTTCGACTCCAGGCGGTTGCCGCGATAGCCGTGCGCCATAATAATCGTCCTTCCTGCAGGCTTTGCGGCCGCCGGCAAAAATCAGCCGCTGAGCATAGTGCCATCCCGGCTTGGAAACGTGATCGCCTCAAACGCCATCTCGTAGGTCTGACCGGAGGCGAGCGCGCTCGAATAGGAGCCGCCGTAGCTGACGATCGCCGGATTCGCCGAGGCGGAGAGGCAAAAGGACAGCGAAAGCACGGCAACGAGCACAAGCAGCTTGGCATACCATGTTTTTCTCATCGTTCATCGTTCCTTTCGATAGGCAGAGTCGAATTGTTCAAGCCATTCGTTGAGGCGAGCACTGAGTCGATCCGTCATTCCCTCCTTATCCTCAGAAATGAAAGCGCTGATTGAAAGCGATGTAATTTTGAGTATAAACAATGCTGCTCCTGCTTAATACCCCCAAAATGCAGCGGAAATCAGGCCATAATCTGCGAGTGCTCTACGTTTTAAAGTATGATACAGTAAGAGCATATACTGACAGACAGCATACATGGAAAACGCTGTACTCACCAGGGATGTGACAATCTTGTTCAACGAAGTAACCGTAAATCTTGACAAAATGATTCCCGACTGGCATACCGCCGCTGAACGCATCAGATGGCATATTGTTGTGTTGATGATTGAAGGACAGGCCCATTATGTCATCAACAACGAGGAAGTCATTTTGAGTCCGGGTCAAATTTTGTTTATCCCTTTGCACTCCGAGCGCAGCGGAAAAAACGTTGCAGGCCAGCCCCATCACAAATACACGGTGCTGTTCAACCTGAGCGCTCCTTTCAAGGACGAACCCGACTATTTAAGCCGCAAAACCTACTTCGTCCTGCGCGTCAACAATTTTGAATATTATAAACATCGCATCGAAAAAATGTTTGCCGAATTGCGCGAAGAACAGCCGTTGCGGTATTTTATTTGCAAAGGCATCCTGCAGGAGCTGCTTGGCTTGCTGGGCAAAGAAATGAGGGAATCAACGATTGCGCCGATGAAGCTCAGCTATGTGAAAGCAATGAAAGACTATCTGATCGATCACTACCGCGAAGCGATTGAGATCGACGATCTCGCTCGATTGATTCATCGCTCTCCCAACTACACGATTTCAATTTTCAAAGAAGTCATGGGCCAGTCTCCCATTCAATATATACACTACTTAAGAATCATGGAAGCCTGTAATCTGCTGACAGACACCGATATGACCGTATCTTCAATTTCCGAGCACCTGGGGTACTATGACCCGTCCTACTTCTCCAAAACCTTCAAAAAATTCATGTCGACATCGCCGAAAGCGTTTATCATCCAATCTTCGACGTGAGTCTCGAGAAACTAACGTTATTGCGCGGGTGGGAGGTCGGCTGTCAAACAGCATGATACAAGCCGATTTATGAAATCGAGCCGACTGGTCCTACGTGGCACTTGTAGGACCAATCGGCTCGATTTCGCTGTCTTATCTTTCCCGGAACGAAACGGCCCTGGCCGAAAGAGTCGGCCTCGCCATTTCGCCTTCTCAACCAAATTCCCCGGGATGTCTTCTTTTCAACTCCGGCACGGCGTGCCCGCGGTTGGTCTGTTCGAGGCGGCGGACATAATTGGCCAGATGGCCTCTGGCATGATACGGCCCTCCCTCCTTCATCACCGTCCACATCGGGTCGACCTCGTACGGCATCGACAGCATTGCCTCATCGTGCCATTCGCTCAGCAGATAGACCCCTTCCCGGCACAGGTCCGGTCTTGCCTTGGCCAGGTCTTGCGATTCGTGCGGATCGGCCTTGAGATCGAACAGCATTTCTTTGTCGAACAGATGATAGCCGTCGTGGTACGTCCGGATATACAGGTAATCGGAGAAACGAACGCTGCGCTGGCACACATGGGCGCACTGCGATACGACGAGATACGGGCGCCCGGCGTCGCTTCCGCGTTGCAGGGCGGACGCATAGCTCCGGCCGTCCCACTCTTGCGCCGCCGGCTGGTCGAGCAGCTCCGCGACGGTAGGAAGCAGATCGAGGTGATAATGCAAGCCATGATCGACATAGTCTTGCTTGCACCCCGGCCAGCGTATGATCATCGGAATCCGGCAGGTCCCCTGATCGGCCGTGCCGTGCTCGCCGTAGATGCCGAGCTGCCCCAGGTTTTCCCCGTGGTCGGACGTGATGACGATCGCGACCTCCTCCATGATGCCCTGCTGCTCCAGCGCGTCAAATATCCGGCCAAGATGCTCGTCCATATAGCGGATGCCGCAATCGTAGCCGTCGATCATTTTGCGAAGCTCCTCGTAGCGCTCTATTTTTCCGGGCTGGCGCGGATATTCCGGAAATTCGCGATCGTCGTACATGTTGATCTCGTGCAGACTGTGCGGACCGACTTTGCTCAGATGGCGTTCGAACTGCTCCTCGTTAAGCCAAGCCGGCAGCGGATCCGCTTCGAACGGATTGCCGAACTGCTCGGGCGCGCGATACGGCGTGTGCGGGTCCCAGTAATTGACGTACAAAAACCAGTCGTCGTCGCGGTTTTGCCGGTCGAGCCAGCCCAGCACGGCAGGGGTCACCTCTTCGGCCGATTCCATGCCGTTTTTTCCGGTATTGTACATTTCGTTGAATCCCGCGTAAAACGTGAAGGCCGAATGCCTTTCCGCGAACGGACTGATCAGAGCCGTCGTCATCCCCCGCTTTCGAAAAATAGCCGGCAAGCTGTCCGTATGCAGCTTCGTCCGAAATTCACGGGAACTTCCCTCAAGGCGTTGATCGGCGGCAGTCCCGCCGTGTCCGACGACGCCGTTGTGAATGCCGAATTTGCCGCTCATCAATGCATTTCGAGAAGGACAGCAGGGGGCATCCGAGGTGTAGTAGTTCGTGAAAGCAACGCCTTCTTTCGCAATCCGGTCGATATTCGGCGAGGTATTGCGATGGTAGCCGTAACAGCCCAGATGGGCTGGATTGGTCGAATCCAGATCAAGCAATAAAATCTTCAATCGACTCTCTCCTCTTCCTATTTTTCTCTATTTTTTCTCTGCGTTGTCGCAGGCGCCGCCGCTCACCCCTTGATGCCGGTCGTCGCGATGCCTTGTACCAAAAATTTCTGGAAAAACAAAAACACGAGCAACTGAGGCAGCAGCGACAAGGTCGCCATCGCGAACATCGCGCCCCAATCGGTTACAGCGGCCGGGTCGGAAAACATGCGCAAGCCGAGCGAGACCGTATAAAGCGCGGTGTCATTCAAATAGATGAGCGGCCCGAGGAAGTCGTCCCACGTCCACATGAAAGCGAAAATGGAAGCCGTGACGAGCGCAGGCTTGCACAGCGGCAAAATAATGCGCGCAAAGATGCCGTACGTCGAGCAACCGTCGATCGTCGCCGCTTCATCCAGCTCGCGCGGGATGCCGCGAATAAACTGAATGATCAAAAAGATAAAAAAGGGTCCGCCGCCAAAAAATGCCGGAACGATCAAGGGCTTGTAGGAGTTGATCCAGTTAAGCCCGTCGAATAGAATGTACTGCGGAATCATCGTCACTTGCATCGGAATCATCATGGAGACCATCAAGCATACGAAAAAAAACGTTTTTAACCTGAACTGCAAGCGGGCAAAGCCAAAGGCGACTGTGGTCGAGGAGAGCAACGTTCCAATCACGACCAGTACCGTCACAAATGCGGAATTTAAAAAGAATGTGTCGAACCCGACATTGCCGAATCCGCGCCAGCCGATCGCATAGTTGTCCCATTTCACCGGACTGGCCAGCAAGGAGGACGCCTCGGTGAAGATCGCCGTGTTCGGCTTCAACGAGCTGGCCATCATCCAGATGATCGGGTAGATCATGATCACCCCGAACAATATCACGAACAGATGATACAAAAATGTGTTTTGACGAGCCACGATTACTTTCCCCCGTCCGATTCGTAGTACACCCATGAAGAAGAGGACTTGAAAATCAGCGCCGTAAAGAACCCGATAATGAGCAGCAGGAACCAGGCCAGGGCTGACGCGTACCCCATGTCAAAATGGGCAAATGCCTTCTCGTACATATAAACGGCATAGAACAATGTCCGGTCCAGCGGCCCTCCCTCGGTAATGATAAAGCTCTGCGTGAAGGTCATAAACCCGTTGATGGTCTGCATGACCAGATTAAAAAAGATGACCGGCGTGAGCATCGGCAATGTGATTCTGAAAAACTTTCGCGCCGCCCCCGCACCGTCCACAGAAGCGGATTCGTACAATTCCAACGGAATTTGTTTGAGACCCGCCAGAAAAATCAGCATGGGCGCGCCGAATTGCCACACGACCAATAGAATAAGCGTCGACAGCGCGGTATCGGGACTGCCCACCCAGTTCATCCCCTCGATATGAAAAAACGAAAGGATGTCGTTGACCGCGCCATTGCGCCCGAACAATTGCCGCCACATGACGGCCACCGCGACGCTCCCCCCGATGATGGAGGGAATATAATAAATGGTCCGGTACAACCCGACGCCGCGTCGATTCCGGTTAAACAGCACCGCCACAAACAACGCGAAGGCCAGCTTGAGCGGCACGGAAAGAAACACAAACAAAAAGGTGACCTTGAGCGATGTCATCAAGCGCGGATCGGACGTGAACATCCGCACGTAATTGTCCCATCCAGCCCAAGTCGGGCTGGAGAGGATGTCGTAATGGGTAAACGATAAATAAAGCGAGGCGATCATCGGCCCGATGACAAAGCAAAGGAAGCCGATCAGCCAAGGGGAAATAAAGGAATAACCGATCGCTTGTTTCTTCCATGCTTGAAGAAGCGGGCTTGCCTTTGATCGGGTTGCCTTCCCCGGTGTTTTTGAATCGTGCATGGCCGATCCTCCATTCTGTTCTGATCTGTCGCTTATTGGGCGTTGCGCGATAAAACGGCTTCCGCTTCGGCACGGAAACGCTTGGCCCCCTCCTCGGGCGTCGTAACGCCGAAGCTGACTTCTTCCTGAATGCTTTCATACGCCGTGACGACTTCCCCTTGTCTTTTCGGGTCCGGAGGCGACATCGGGCCGGCATAGTCTTTCGCGAGCTCGATGTAATCGAATGTCTTTCGTGTGTTCTCGTCTACCAGCGGCGTGATATGCGACAATATTTTACTTGAAATCGGCACGCCGTAGATCCCCATCAACACTTCGTGCGCCGCCTCGCTATTGGTGAAGAAATCGACCAGCATGGCCGCTTCTTCCGGGTGCTCGGAATTGGCCGAGACCGCGTAGAATTGGCCGGGACGCAAATATTGTCCGGGCTCTCCGCCCTCGAGCGAAGGGAATATCGTCAGCTCAAGCGGCCGGTCCGCCGCTTGTGCAATCGCCACGAATTCGTTGCTGGTCAACGGCTGGAAAGGGGATTTTTTATGCACAATCAGCTGGTCTTCCAACCCTTGCACACTGTTCACGACATCCGGCGGCGGCGTAAGATCGGCCTTCCTCAGCTCGTCCACCATCGTCAGGAAGTCGATCAGATATTGATCGCCCTCGTAGCCCAGCCCGTCGCCCGCTTCGTTGTAAATCCAAGCCCCGTGCTGACGCAAATAGAAGCCGAAAGCCGGCAAATCTTGCGGAACGGTCACGTATGTGCCGCTGCCGTAATGCGCTTTCACTTGCTCCCCGATTGCGCCGAGCTGCTCCCATGTGTAACCGGGTCCAAAATCGGCGACTCCCGCTTCTTCAAGCATGGCCGGGTCGTACGTCATCGCATACGAGTTCGTGCCTTGACTGACTGCATACAGCTTTCCGTCGACCATGCCGCCCTCGAGCAATGCCGGATCCACATCGTCGAAATTCAGAATGCCTTGCTCGGTAAAAGGCGTAAGGTCGGCGAGCAACCCGCGGTTGGTGTACTCCGCAAAATATTGAAGGTCCATATTCACGACGTCGGGCAAATTTTGTCCGGCCGCCTGGGTCGCAAGCTTGTCCCAATACCCGCCCCACCCGGTGAACTCCGTGGAAACCTTGATGTTGGGATGCGCCTCTTCAAACAACTCGACGACTTTTTGCGTACGATCGTGCACCTCCTTGTTTCCCCACCAGACCATGCGGAGGTTTACCGTTTCGTTCGACTCCCCCTCGGATCCGGTCGCGCTCGAATCGGCTCCGGAATCGTTGTTGCCGCAAGCGGATGTGAGCACCAGGCACGTCAGGAGCGTAACCCCTAGAAAACCCTTCTTTTTCACGTTGTATTCCCCTTTTGTTTGAATTTTGGTTGCACGATTTGAAAATAAAAGCGTTCACAAGGCACATCGGAGCGTGGCCAAGTCCGCTTACTAAAAAGTATAGGGAATCGACGGTAGGGTGACGATGTATAAAACTCAAATTACATGTAGGATATTATGATCCAAACTATGGTAAAGTAGCATAAGCGAACCGCAATCATCGAAGTATCGCCAAAAGTAAGAAAGGAGCCGCTCAAGGTGACGGAGACAAAAGAAAAGACCCGGACCGAGCATTACGCCGCGCTCGATACGCTCGTCTTCAAGCTGCAAGCGGCGGAGCGCATCGAGCCAAGCGGCGATGCCTGGGCGCTGCGCGCCCAATTCCTGCCCGCGCACCTGCTGCTGTATGCCGACAGCTGCGAGGGCTGGCTGACGGTAGACGGGCAATTCTTCGAGCTGCGCGCAGGTGCGGCCCACCTGGCTGCGCCCGGGCAGTTGATCGAGGGACAAGGCACGGCCCGGGAGGGAGGCGGGCTGTACGCCTTGCGCTTCGAGGCGCTGCAGAGCGGGCAGCCCGAAGACGGACAGCTGCGCACGCTCCGGCCCGGGAGCCCGCTGCCGGTCTACGGCGCGCTGCCGGTCCGCTCCCCGGTGTCGGTCGGCTTGCTCTGCGGCGGGATGTGCGAGCAATGCCGCGCCCCGCAAGCGCTGCAGCGCTTCGAGGCGCAGGTCCGATTCCTGGAGCTGCTCCACTCGCTGCTGCTGGACCACAGCCGCGACGCGGCTCACCGCGACGACGCCGCGCTCGAGCAGGCGCGGCTCCACCTCGAGCAGCATTACGGCGAGCGCTTGACCATCCGGGAGCTGGCGGCGGTGGCCCGCATGAGCACGCGCCACTTCATACGGCGCTTCAAGCAGGCCTACGGCTGCAGCGCCCTCGATTACCTCACCGTCTATCGCATCCGGCAGGCGCAGACGCTGCTGCGCGCCGGCAGCCGCCGGATGTCCGATATCGCGCGGCACGTCGGGTACCCGGACGAGATCTATTTCAGACGCAAATTCAAGCAGGTGACGGGCGTGCCGCCGGCTGCATTTCGGCACAACAGCAGGCAAAAAATCGCCGCCGTCGACGACCCGGCCATCGGCATTCTGCTTGCCCTGCAGATCATTCCTAGCGCGGCGCCGTCCAACCATCCGTGGACCGACTATTACAGGCGCAAATACGACCCGTCGGACGTGCTGGCCCTCAGCGAAGACGCGGCTATGGCGTACGAGCAGCTGCAACGACTGGAGCCGGATGCGATCGTCGCAGCTTGTGGACGACCGGACGACAGACTGTGCGACATTGCGCCGATCGTGACGAGCGTCCGACCTGCCGGCGATTGGCGCGCCCAGCTGCGGCAGATCGCCCGCGAGCTGGACCGATCGGCCATTGCGGAGCTCTGGCTCGCGCGTTACACCGAAAAAGCCGCCCATGTCCGCGCTCGGATTGCGACGACTGTCGGCGAGGACAAGCTGCTCATCGTGCGCCTCTGCGGTACGCGGCTCGAGCTGCCCGGGAACCGCAGCATGGCGGAGGTATTCTATACGGACTTGCAGCTGCACGCCCCTCCCACTCTTAGCCAAGACGCCGCTGCGGCCGAGCTGAGCTGCGAACGGCTCGCCGAGCTGGAAGCCGATCGTCTGCTGGTGTTCGTGGGGACGGACGCCGCCTCGCAGTCAGCCTGGCGCGCATTGACGCGGACCGCGTGCTGGTCGGCGCTGCCCGCTGTCCGCAGCGGCAAGATCGACACCCTGCCTGCCGGTCCACTGAGCGAGTATACCGCCTTCACCCACGAGCTGCTGCTCGACGAGGCGCTCAAGCTATGGCGCGATCGTGCATAAAATAAAGTCGCAATTGTTCCTGTTTTGCCGGACGCGATTCCTTTATACTACCGTTAAATGATAATGATAATTACTCTTAGTTGAGGATTATCTTCATGAATTCCAACCCCATCAGGAGGCGTATACAAAAATGAAACGCAGTTGGTCAACGGTAGGCATGGTCATCCTCATCGCAGCATTACTCGCCGCATGCGGAGCGGCGCGCGAACAGGGCACCCGACAGGACGGGACGACAAACGCCGCGCCCGGCGGCGTCACAAACGAAGCGGCAAACGACAGCGGCGCTCCCGCCCAAGACGAGCAGACGTCAACTGACGGCCGGGAAGCAGCCGAGACAACAAAGGAGCAGACAACGGCGACGCAGGTTCTGGAGACGGTCATGGGCGATGTCGCCATCCCGGTCGAACCGGAGCGCGTCATCGGGCTGTCGGTCGTCTATCCGGAGCTGCTGTACGCTCTGGGCGTCGTCCCGGTCGCCGTCCAGAATTACCACGACGAATTCCCTTCCTATCTGGGGGATGGGCTCGCGGACACGCTGAAGATGGGGATCGACCGGACGCCCGACTTCGAAGCGATCCTCTCGGCGGATCCCGATCTCATCCTCGCGCCGGCGTGGTGGTCGGAGAAGGACTACGATCAATTGTCCAGCATCGCCCCTACTGTGCTGCTGCCGCAGCGCGACGATTGGCGCGACGAGCTGCGCGACATCGCGGCGGTATTCGGCAAAGAGGCGCAAGCCGCAACCGTCATCGCCGAGCTGCAGGCAAAGACGGACGAGGCCGCGGCGCAGTTGGACGAGCTGATCGGTGACGAAACGGTGCTGTATATGCGCATCATGGCCAAGGAAATCGTCGTGCACGGCCCGAGCAGCGCCCGCGGCAAGCTGATCCACGAGGAACTGGGGCTGGCGCCGGTCCCGCAATTGCCGCAGGCCGAGAATGCCCGCTCCATCTCGCTGGAGGTGCTGCCCGAATACGATGCCGATCACTTCATCATCCAGCTCGACGACGAATCCAGCGAAGAGGTGCAGAGCCAGTTCGAACGCATGCTCTCAAGTGCGTTGTGGGATAAGTTGACTGCCGTTCAACAAGATCATCTATATATGGTGGAAGGCAAGGACTGGTTCAACGTCGGCATGTCCCCGCTCGCCGACAGCGCCGCAATCGACACCGTCGTGGAGGCGCTGGAGCACAAGCAGCCTTGAGCGGAATGAATCAAGCAGCAGGCGGCGAGCCCTCCGTCTACGACGTGACGATCATCGGCGGCGGACCGGCCGGGCTGTATGCCGCCTTCTATGCGGGCATGCGGGACCTGTCCGTCAAGATCCTCGAGGGCGGGGACAAGCTCGGCGGCTTCCTGCATACCTATGCGGAGAAGCGGATCTGGGACGTCGGAGGCCTGCCCCCGATCCGCTGCGCCCTGCTGGTCGAGCACTTGGTTCGCCAGGCGGCCACCTTCGACCCGACGATCCAGTGCCGGACGCGCGTAGACGGGCTGACGCGGCGAGCTGACGGCCTGCTCGAGCTGCGTACCGACAGCGGGGCGCTCCACCTGTCGCGCACGGTCATCATCGCGGTCGGACGGGGCATCGCCGAGCCGCACAGGCTCGAGCTGGACGGGGCGCAGTTGTATGAGCTGACCAATCTGCACTATACGGTGACCGATCCGACGCGTTATCGGGACAAGCGCGTGCTCGTCTCCGGCGGCGGCAATTCGGCCGTCGATTGGGCGCTGGAGCTCGCCGAGCTCGGCGCCCGCGTCACGGTCGTCCATCGACAGAGCGCCTTTCGGGCGATGGAGCGCAATGTCGCGCTGATGCATGAGCGGGCCGACGTGCGGACGCCGTGCCGGCTCGCGCGTCTGCACGGCGCCGGCGCACGCATCGCGCAGGTCACGATCGAGCAGCTCGACAGCGGACGCTCCGAGACGCTCGAAGTGGACGAGGTCGTCGTCTTCCACGGCTACAGCGCCAGCGGCCTCGTCATGGCCCAGTGGGGGCTCGAGAGCGAGGAAGGCATACTGCGGGTAAACGCGCGTACCGCTACCGCGGTGCCGGGCGTCTTCGCCGCAGGCGACTGCGCCTCCTACCCGAGCAAGGTGCGGCTCATCGCCGGCGCATTCAACGACGCGATTCTGGCCGTGAACAGCGCCAAGCAGTACCTCGATCCGAATGCGGCGGGCATGGCCTATGTCTCCTCGCACAACGAGGTGTTCCGCTCGCGCAACCCAGACATCGCCGGGGGCTAGCCCCTGGCGATTCGTGTGCCGCGCAGTCCGTGTCGAAACGGCGCTTGACATTGCGAAACGGACGTGCGTTGGGCCATTCGCCCTCGCGTGTGAGCGGTCGTTCCAGTAGCGCCCCACCAGCCACTCTGCGGCCTGAGCTGAGCTGCGCGCGTCCGTATGGGGAACCTCCGTCGGCAGTACATCTGGCGTATAGCGGCAGAACGTGCCCCGCCCAGCTCGGCAAATGGCACCGGATTCCCATGCATGCTTCGGCAGCCACTGCGAGGCAGCTCTAACGGACACCAGCGGCGCTTAGCGCCTAAATCGAAGCCTCGCGCATTTCTAATGGACACTAGCGACGCTTAGCGATCATTTCAGCCACTTACCCGGGTCATAATCCCCGCTAAGCGTCTCCCTTGTCCGCTACACGTGGAAGGAAGTCAAAAAACGCCGCTAAGCACCTCTCATGTCCATTACAGTAGAGTAGAGTGGAAGGCGCAGCCCGGGCGACGGTCGCCCGCATGCTCTGCAAACGGGGCAGCCTGCTCGAATTCGCCAGGCAGCGTTCATCCACAACTCTTGTCTCGGCAGGCATCTGCATGGACGCACGGGCACGTGTCCACAGCGCGTGTACGCGGCGCATGGGTGCGAGCCCACGGCGCATCCGCAGCGGCGTTCATCCGCGGCGCGTGCCCTCCGCATGGCGTGTATCGCAGCCTATCCTCGAAGGGCAGGTCTCCAATGCGCTTATTCGCGACATGTATCCCACCGCGTAATCAGCTGGCGGAGCACCGGCTTGCAGTCCGCCAACCGCTAGCCTTGCGACTTGCGCTCGCTGTTTAATTGAGGCTGCGCGTTGTTTAATCGTGCCTGCGCCCGGGTAAGGGCCACTATGATACGCTTCAAAACGATGAAAAAGTTCAACGTCGTCTTTTACGCTTCCGTCGTACTGGTCCTGCTCTTCGTCTTGATCGGAGCCCTGTTTCCAGATCAAGTCAACCAATTTGCCAACCAAGCCTTTGCCCTTACGGCAAAGTACCTGGGCGGCTTTTATTTGGTTATCGTGGTGCTGTTCATCGGCTTCTGCGCGTATTTGGCGTTCAGTCGGACCGGCCATCTCCGGCTCGGCCAAGACAACGACCGGCCGGAGTATTCGTATTTCAACTGGATTGGCATGCTGTTCAGCGCCGGCTTTGGCGTCAGCCTTATTTTTTGGGGCGTGTCCGAGCCGATCAAGCACTATTTGAATCCGCCTGTCGGTTATGAAGCGGAGACGAAGGAAGCGGCGCAAGCCGCAATCAAATTTGCCATGTTTCATTGGGGCATTCATCAGTGGGCGATCTTTGCCGTCATCGGCCTGACCATCGGCTACACGCAGTTCCGCAGGGGCCGGCCCGGTTCAATCAGCGCAGTGCTCGAGCCGCTGGCTCGGCGCTGGCGGGTACCGCGGGGATGGCGATCGGTCATCGACACTCTGGCTGTGCTCGCCACGGCCACCGGTGTCGCGACCTCGCTGGGGCTCGGCGTCATGCAAGTGAATGGCGGGATGAACTATGCACTGCAGATTCCAGATACAGCCTGGAGCCGGCTGCTCATCATTGGCCTGCTGCTGCTCGCCTATCTGGTCTCCTCCATTACCGGACTGAATAAGGGGATCCGGATTTTGAGCTTTGTCAATCTGAGCGCCGCCTTTTTGCTGATGGGCTTCGCCTTCGTGGCAGGCCCCAGCTTGTATATCTTCAACAGCTTCATCTCGGGCGTCGGCCGTTACTTGAACGAAATCATTCCGCTCAGCTTCAATATACGGCCGCAGCAGCCGAATCTGGATTGGCTCAAGGAATGGACTCTCTTTTATTGGGCCTGGGCCATCGCCTGGTCACCGTTCGTCGGCAGCTTCATCGCCCGCGTGTCCAAGGGCAGGACGATTCGAGAATTCATCGGCGGCACCTTGCTCGTGCCGCCGCTTGTCGCCATCGCGTGGATGGCCATCATGGGCGGCTCCGCGCTTTATTTTGAGACCATCGCCGACCTGCCCATTGCCGATGCGGTGCGGGAGGACCTGACGTACGGGCTCTTCGCGACACTGGCGCAATTGCCGCTGGGCCCGGTGCTGACCTGGATCGCCCTGGCGCTCATCTTTACCTTTCTCGTCACCTCGGCGGACTCTGCAACCTTCGTGCTGGCGATGATGACGACCCGCGATCGGATGGACCCGCCGCGCATCGGCAAGATCGTATGGGGCGTGCTGCAAGCGGCTGTAGCGGCCGTACTCCTGCTGTCCAGCGGCCTGCAAGGCCTGCAGACCGCGTCGCTGCTCATGGCGCTGCCCTTCTCGCTCATTATGGTGCTGATGTGCATCGCCTTTTTGCAGGAGGTCAGGCGCGAGCGCTAGTCCGCGTAGAATTCCGTCAAGAATTGGTAGAACAGCGCCTCCGTCGGCAGCAGCTTGCGCCCTTGCGGACAGAGCACGCCGATCGTGCGCGTCACATCGGGATCGACGAGCGGCTTTTTGACGGTCGATTGGGGGATGTTGTCCACCAGTGTGACCTCGGGCATCAGCGCGATGCCCAGCCCTGCGGATACGAGCCCCTTCAGCGCGTCGATATCGTCCCCCTCGAAGGCGATGCGCGGCACGAATCCGAGCTGCTGACAGGCCTGCAGCACGATTCTCCGAAAGACCGTCCCTTCGGGCAAGGTGACAAAAGCCTCCTCCCGCATGTCCGCCAGCCGTATCGCATCGCGTCCGGCGAGCGGGTGTGCGGCCGGCAGGAGCGCCACGATCCGCTCGGTGAAGAGCAGCCGCTGCCGCACCCGCGGCTCTCCCTCGGGCAGCGGCGCGATCATCGCCAGGTTGAATTCGCCGCCGGCGACGCCGTCGATCAGATCGTGGTACAGCGCCTGCTTCATCTGGAATTGCGCCTGGGGGTAGCGCTGCCGAAAGGCGTAAATTGCGGTCGGCAGCACATGCGCCGCCAGACTGATCGGAAAGGCGATGCGCACTACCCCTTTCTCCGGCGCCAAATATTCCTTGACCTCCCGCTCCGCCTCGCCGATACTATGCATGATCCCCTCTACCCGTTCCAGCAATATCCGGCCGATCGGCGTCAGCTTGACGCGCCGGCCTTTGCGCACGAATAAATCGACGCCGAGCTCGCTCTCCAGCTGTACCAGCTGCCGGCTGACCGACGACTGCGCCACATGCAGCGCATTGGCCGCCTCGGTCACATGCTCGCGCTTGGCCACCTCCATGAAGTAGCGCATTTGACGTACCTCCATCTTTGCTTTCGCCCCCCTTATGCATATATTGCATCAATCTCATTCAGACTAGATATTGAAACGATCAACAATTCATGACTACTATTATAGTATTCTTTTCGGCGAAAGACACATTGAAGGAGTGTATCCATGCATTTGGCAGAACAAACAACCCTCATCGACACCCGGGAAGCGGAGCTTCACGTCTCGCAATTGCTCGAGGCGGTCAAGCGGCGCAACCCCGGCGAATTCGAATTTCATCAAGCCGTGCAAGAAGTGCTGACCTCGCTCGTGCCAGTCGTGGCGCAAAAGCCGGCCTATGCTGCCCACGCGGTGCTGGAGCGGCTCGTCGAGCCGGACCGGCTCCTGTCGTTCCGTGTGCCCTGGCAGGACGACGCCGGCCGCATTCGCGTCAACCGCGGCTTCCGCGTCCAATTCAGCAACGCCATCGGACCGTACAAGGGCGGCTTACGCTTTCACCCTACCGTCAACGCCAGCATCGTCAAATTTCTGGGCTTTGAGCAAATTTTCAAAAACACCCTCACCGGACAGCCGATCGGCGGCGGCAAGGGTGGCGCGGACTTTGACCCGAAGGGCAAGTCGGATTTTGAGATCATGCGCTTTTGTCAAAGCTTCATGACCGAGCTAAGCAAGCATATCGGACCGGATACCGACGTGCCGGCGGGCGATATCGGCGTAGGCGCCCGGGAGATCGGCTACTTGTTTGGCCAATACAAAAAGCTCGCCGGCGCATATGAGGCGGGCGTGCTGACGGGCAAGGATATCGGGTACGGCGGCAGTCTCGGGCGCAAGGAAGCGACGGGCTATGGAGCGGTGTACTTCGTAGAGGAGATGCTGCAGCATGCAGGCTCGGGCTTCCGGGGCAGCACAGTCGTCGTCTCCGGCTCCGGCAACGTCTCCATCTATGCGATGGAGAAGGCCATGCAACTCGGCGCCAAGGTGGTCGCATGCAGCGATTCGGGCGGCTTCGTCTATCACAAGGAAGGCCTCGTCCTGGAGACGATCAAGCGGCTGAAGGAAGTGGAAGGCCGGCGCATCGCGGACTACGTCGAGGCGCATCCGGAGGCGCTGTACGTCGAGGGCTGCGACGGCATCTGGACGATCCCGTGCGAGATCGCCCTGCCGTGCGCCACGCAGAACGAGATCGGCAAGACCGCCGCCGAAGCATTGGTGCTCGGCGGCGTGAGGGCCATCGGCGAAGGCGCCAACATGCCGTCGACGCTCGAGGCGATCGAGGTGTTCCAGCGCAGCGGCGTGCTGTTCGCGCCGGCCAAGGCCGCCAACGCCGGAGGCGTGTCGGTGTCCGCGCTCGAAATGGCGCAAAACAGCGCACGCCTCTCCTGGACGATGGAGGAGGTGGATGGCAGACTGCAGGCGATCATGCATGACATCTACCGGTCCTGCACCGAGGCTGCCGAGGCGTACGGTACGCCGGGCAATCTGGTCGCGGGCGCCAATATCGCCGGCTTCGTCCAGGTCGCCGATGCCATGATCGCGCAAGGGATCTAGCACGGTCATCGCCGGCCGTCGCCGCGTCTACTTCGGCCGGCGCGCCTCCAAGAGCGCCCGATAATCTCCCACCGCGCCGAATACGATGCGATTACTGTCGTGGAAGCTATGCGCGCCGTCATACGAGACGCGCACGACATAGAGCAAGCTGACCCCGTCGAGGATCCAGTCGGCGTATTGGAAGCCCGTCTTCATGCGGGCGCGCTCGGGGTCCTCGCCCGGATCCGCCGCCATTAATGTGATGACGTGGAACCAGCGCCGCAGGTCCTCGGACGCGAACATCGACAGCCGCTCCCGCAGCACCGGACGGGTCCGATCCTCGCCTTGATTGGACAGCGTCACGTACAGTCCCGTTGCCGCGTCGCGGCGCACGGTGAACTTGTGCGAGCCGCCGGGCAGCCGGGCGAAGCCCGTGGCCGGATCGAAGCGCAGCGCGGCGCCCTGCGCCTCCACGGTCGTCAGCGCCACAAGGTCCCAGACCGGATCGGTCGTCAGGCGCAGCATATTGACGAGGCCGCCGCCCGGCGCGGGCACGACATTGCCCTCGAGCCAGCCCGCCCCGCCGCCCGCCGTGCCCCACTCGGAGAGCGCGATCGGAATGGCGCGGAAGAAGTTGAGCGCGACGATGACGTTGAACGCCGACAGCATGCCCGGGATGATCAGCGCCTACAGGGAATTGATCAGGCCGACGTTTTG
Source organism: Paenibacillus sabuli (assembly GCF_014705605.1). Taxonomy (GTDB): domain Bacteria; phylum Bacillota; class Bacilli; order Paenibacillales; family Paenibacillaceae; genus Paenibacillus_D; species Paenibacillus_D sabuli. The sequence continues at coordinate 22,626 of NZ_JACXIZ010000025.1, read as the reverse complement.
ACGATCATGTAGGTCGGAATCAGCCCGCCGTTGAACACCATCGTGAACAGGATCATGAGAATGATCGCATTTTTGAGCGGCAGCGTCCGCTTCCCCAGCGCATAGGCGGTCATTGCCGTGCACAGCACGCTCAGGCACGTGCCTGCGACGGTCACGATGATGCTGTTGCGATACGCCAGCCAGATGAAGTCCGAGCGGAACACATTGGCGTACGCCTCCAGATTGAAGCCGCGCGGCAGCAGGAAGATCCCCCCGCGATACGCGCCTTCGGTGTTGCTGAATGACAGGCTGAGCTCGTGCCACAACGGATAAAAGGTGACAAGCGCCGCCAGCAGCAAAAATACCGTATTGCCTGTAGCATCGATCAGCTTGGTCTTCATATCCCGCATGCCGCTATAGAAGGCGGCATACAAACCGGCAGGGCCCCCACCGATAATTGTCGTATCGTACAGCTCGAGCATCAGCTTCTCTTCCATTTCTGCATCCTTCATCCTTGTTCGTCTCCTCCTACGAGCAGCCGCACCGCTTCGTCCAGCGTATGGTTCATCGAGATCGGGTCATAGGTGAACCAGACATCCGCCGGCAGCAGATGCACCCTTTGGTTCTGCACCGCAGGCAGATTGGACCAGAGTTCCTGAGCCTGCTGGTAGGCCTGATCCGATTCCTTGTCCGTCACGAGGATGAAGAGCCAGTCGCCGCCCGCATACGTGAGACTCTCTTCCAGCGACAGATTGCCGGTCGATGTCAGATTCGGGTCTTCCTCCACCAGCGCCTCCATGGCTGGCGGCATATCGAGCTGCAATCCGTGGTGGAACGCGTGCCCGACATCCCGTCCGGCATATCCCCGGACCCCGCCCTTGCCGACGAAGCGGATGACCGAGACCGTCTCCCCTTCCTGAATGACGCCTTCAATGGCGGCGCGCGCTTCGGCGGCATGCGTCTCGTAGGCCTCGATGTATACCTCCGCTTCCGCTTCCTTGCCCAGGATCCCGGCGACGGTCCTCAGCTTGCCCCAGACATCATCGGTGGTCCATGGGAGGATGACCGTCGGAGCAATTTTGGACAATTGCTCGTAATCAAGCTCATCGAAGTCGGCTGCGATGATCAGATCCGGGGCCAGCTCCACCATCGCCTCCATGTTCGGCGGGAATTGTCCAAGATCCAGCGCATCGTCCGTATAACCGGCCAGGTGCGGACTTTGCTCGGGCAGCAATCGCGTCACCGTGCCGGCTGGACGTATACCGAGCGCAGCCAGCTCGCCTGCATAGTAGGTTGCAGCGATTCGCTGCGGTTCAGCCGGAATCTCCACCTCTCCATTTATCGTAGAGACGACGCGCGTCGCAGACGCCCCATCTGCCTCAAGCGCATCGTTGTTCTCCTGTTGATGATCCGCTTCCGTTGTCGTTTCGTTGACGCCATTCCTCCTGATAGCGCAGCTCCATCGCATGCTGCACGGCCTGCTCGGCCTGCTCGGTCGTCTGCTGGGCGGGAAGGCGGTTATCGCTGGCATGCCACCATAGCAGGATCTCCTGCAACACCAGTTGTACGCGCAGTGCGCGCTCCCGACGGTCGCTCAACATATGCGCCGCGTAGTGCAGGCGCTCCGCCATCGCAGAGAGCTCGTCGATCACGGGGCGCTCGACGACAGCGATCGCAGATTCGCCGACCTGCCGCTCTCTGGCATCGGCCTCCCCTGCCTCCGGCTCCGCATACCGCATGCTCTCGAACTCTATGTAGTACAACCTCCATGGCCCCATGCCCGGCTCAGTCTGCAATGCCAGCGCTTCTCCGCCTTCGTAGGAGAGCAGCGCACCTTGGGCAGTCAGCATATACAATTGCCGCTGATGCTGGATCTGTGCCACGCCGCAGCCCGAGATTGAGATCATCATCCACAGCGCAGGCGGATGCAGCTGCTGCAGCGCGTCCCCCTCCCTGATCGTCAGCTGGCGGATGCTGCGGAATAGGTAAATGTCGGACATGCTATTTGCCCCTCTCTGCGCTTTCTGGTTGTTCTATCCCGCTTAACTTTTCAATTCCACAGGCACACCGGACCCCGACAGGATCCGCCACATCACCTCCCGGCGATTGGTCGCTCCGGTTTTGGCGAATATGGATTTCATATGGTCCTGAACCGTATGACTCGAGATGTTGAGCTCGGCAGCGAGCTCTTTGGTCGACAATCCCCGGAAGAGCAGCGCGGTAATTTGTTTCTCCCGTGCGGATAAGGCATACGCATCGGTGACGAGAGGCATGAAATCGCTCGACTGGGCCGGTTCAAGCGAGACCGCGAGCTGAATCGATCCGATAGCGTCCTTCAAATGATGGGCACGAACGGCCAGATACCCGATATCCGGTATTGGGATACAGACATGCGCTCGGGACTCCGTCTGCGGCTTCAGTGCACGGGCGCATACGGCTTGCACGGTACATGGCAAGCTGTCTGAGGACAGCTGTTCCATCTGTCGCAGATGCGACAGCCAGTCGTGTGCGGCAGCATTGCTCGCCAGGCAATCAAACTGCTCCGTGAGAAGAAGCATCCCCCGCCCGGTGTTCATCGTTGCAGCGGGATCCGGCAACGCAAGCCCGGCTGAACGCAGTACTCGGGCGACAGACGGGACAATGGCCTGGATACATTCACAATCCTGCTCATTGAAGCGGGGGTGATGTGCGCGCCGGAACAAGGTCAAGTACCCCCAGCAGGCTCGGTCGATGACAAGTGCAGCACGCAGTTCATCTCCGAATCCGGCTGGCTCCAATACCTCTCGAAAGCGCCCACTCCGCCTCAACGCTCCCCCGGTTGAGAGGCTAAGCGCGCGCACCGGTTCAGTTGAAGCGACGATTTCTTCATAAACATTGAAGTCGGATTGCGTATATTCATGCCGGAACAGGTCATGATGAATCGCTTCCACCCCTTCCTCGAACATAGCCCCGGTGGACAGCAGCGTATTCGGATCCACCAGGGTGCAGCAGGCTGCATCGAACGGCACGATGGGACGCAGCAGTTCGAGCAGGGCTTTGCGATACGCCCAGGAGTCGGCCGCGCTCTTCTCTAATTGCTTGATCATTCGGGTGACGGTTGAACGCATCATCAGCCTCTTCCTTTCCATATCCCCTGTTTATGGGATAGGTTTTTTCCTACTATTCATTATACTTGAACATGAATCCCGATTTCATGGTATTGCCCAATTCATCATACAACAGAAGGAGTTCACCGCCATGTGCAAAAACGACGACGCGAACAAATCGCAAATCAAATCGAGCGAAACAAAAGACACAATGAACTGGCAGCACGACGTGGCTGTGCAATATGAGCAAACCATTGCTCAAAAAATTGCCGGGTATGAACTCTTGCATCACACGATGGAACGCATGCTCACCGGTCATCTGGCGCGTACAGCCGTTGATACGGAGTCCGCACGGCTGCTTGTCGTCGGCGCCGGCGGCGGGCAGGAACTGGCCTTGCTCGGGGCACGCCATCCCGGCTGGCAGATGACCGGCATTGATCCGTCTCCATCCATGCTGAGCGCAGCACGTGAGCGGATCGCGCAAGCGGGCTTGGAGGAACAGGTCCGGTTGCAGTTGGGGTATGCCAAGGATTTGCCGCATAATGCGGGCTTCGATGCGGCGATCTGTATGCTGGTGTTGCATTTTGTGCAAGGGATACCGGCAAAACGCGCGCTTCTTCAGGAAATTCATGCGCGTCTTCAACCGGGAGGCATCCTGCTATGCTCCACGATTTGCGGAGAGCCCGCAAGCGAAGCCTTCCGCTGCCAGATGGCAGGCTGGCGGCAGCATATGCTTCATGCCGGCTTAACCCTGGAAGACTGGAATCGCTTTGCAGGCACAATTGGCGTACAGTCCGATGTAATTGCTGCGCATCAGATCGAGCGCTTGCTTCGAGATACGGGATTCGAGACGACTGGTCGTTTTTTTGGTTCGTTTCTTATCGAAGGCTTTTTTGCAATCAAAGGAGGGGCAATCGGCAATGAAGGATGAAATTGTGGTCATTGGCGGATATGGGAATGTCGGGGGGCTAATCAGCCGCGCACTCGGTGCGAGATGGCCCGGAAAAGTATATGCTGCCGGCCGCAATCTTTCTCGCGCCACGCAATTTACCAGCGCCACCTTCGGTCAGATCAAGCCGCTGATGGTCGATGTTCAAGATGACGCCCATGCACGCCTTCCCGCAAAAACGCGACTCGTCGTTATGTGTCTGGATCTGCAGGATACTCGATTTGCAGAGCGTTGCCTCCACCACGGAATTGATTATGTGGATGTCTCCTCCAATCTCGATTGTTTTAACAAGATGGAGCAAATTCAACAACAGGGCAAGCTCTGGAGCGCAACGGCCGTCCTGAGCGTAGGGCTTGCTCCGGGCTTGTCGAATCTGATGGCCAAAGCGGCGGCCCGCCTGCTGGAGCAGACCGCGCGCATCGACATTGCTGTCCTGCTGGGTCTTGGCGATGTACATGGCAGGGCCGCAATGGAATGGACGGTTGATAGCCTGCATACCGTGTATTCTGTAATGGAACAGGGACAAGCCCTGCAGGTGCGCAGCTTTACAGATCCCAAACGTTTTCAATTTGGCGCGCACCCTGAACATCCCGTCGGCTTCCACCTATTTAAGCTTTGATTCCGCGTCGTTCACCCGCATCAGCGGCTGGCTGCAGCGGATGCGGGGATTCAATCTGCTGAAGCTGCCTGGGGGTCGCAAGCTGGCTGTCGGCGCGCTCAGCAGATTCAAAATGGGCTCAGATGTGTGCGCGTTAAGCGTCTGTGCCGCAGGGAGCAGACAAGGCTGCCCGTATCAAGTTCAGGTGGGCCTGGAATCCCATCGCGAAGGAGAGCTGACCGCGCGCGCTGCCACCGCAATCGCGGCATTTGTCTATACTTGCTCGCTGCCCAAGGGGATTTATCATAGCGAGCAGCTCTTCAGCGCGGACATCGCCCCGACGGGTCAGCTATCGATTGCGGTAGACGCGGAGCACGGGCATTCCGGTTCCCAGGCAAGCCATACCACGATTACGGACGCAACCTGCTGGGTGCAAGAGGAAGCCTGCCCGAAACATTGCTCCCCGCCATCTGATCGCTGATGACATGCAACGTCGACGCCTTTTGCTGGATATGCCTATTGCGTTGCATTGCATTGAAATCGCCGTTGCGTAAGGGGGAACCGTGTAGAACCAGTTGCCGAATAATCGCAATTCATAAGAAGTCTTGCTTGCAACAAACCGCTATAATTTAGAAAACGTAAAAAGAGGAGGAAGCCTCATGGCAGATATTGAACACCTGCAAAGCATTCATGCACCTGCGGCAGACGTATACAAGGCCCTCACCACAGCGGAAGGGCTAGCCGAAGTGTGGACCCGCGAGCTTACGGTCTATCAAGAGGTTGGATCAATCCACGAATTTCGGTTTGGCGGCCATGACTTGACGAAGATGCGAATCGTGACCTTGAAGCCAATGGAAAAAGTGGAATGGACATGCACGGAGTCCGACCCGGAATGGGTGGGCACGACCATCTCCTTCGAATTGCATGAGCGTCGCGGCAAAACAAATATCCTCCTGCGGCATAGGCACTGGAGGGAAATCACCGACTTTTACCGCTCCTGCAATTACAACTGGGCGATGTTTTTATATAGTCTAAAAACCTATTGCGAAACCGGGCGCGGGCTGCCGTATCAGGACCGGACGTTCTGACTTGCTCCATTAAATCGGATACCTTATCTTTTGAAAAGCTAACCGTCACACTATAGTCGGCCTCTGACCGGTGATCCATTAGTCGATTATACAACTTCACTAACTCCAGTGGCATCGTGCCTGTTGCACCGAGATTTTTGTTGACCCATCCCCGGACGTAGGTATGCTTGCTACTTACATTTTCACCCTTCGTTAATATTAATGCTGTCACATATTGAAAAGCAGAATAATACAAAGCACTGACGCAGCTATCATATAGCTCGGAGCCAAACGACAGCTCAGCAGTTTGAATTTCTGTTCTGCCTTTCCTATGTTTTTCTTGGTTGGTTAGCGACTTGATTTCCGAAGGAGCATATGTGCGCATCATTTTTCCCCCTGAACAAGGATACTGCTATCAGTATATCCTAATTTTTCATGTGCAGCATCCTGCAATGGACTCCCACACCCGGGCGGGGCTTGGGCTGGCCATCGCCAAGTCGTCAACCCAGGCTTTTTGTATAGTTCGCCATCATTTCAGCTAAATAAGATCGAAATTCTTCCACATAGATTCGGGGCTCCGTAATTCTTAAATTCGTACCGAAACCTGCTAAAAATTTAAATCCGGTCGTATTATGCGGAATCGAGAAAGCAGCTGACCAATATTCCGAATTATAGGGCGCAATACACGTTCTGCCGAACCTTTCAATGAATTGATCTTTGATGCTGGGGGAGATCAAGGCCTTGACCGCAATGAGCGGTGGCTGATCGCCCGTATCGCGTTTTGCTTCGGACCAATCCGCTCGGACTTGAAACGTTGTTTCTTCCATGCTGAGCTGCTCGATCCGGGATAATTTGAACGTTCGGTATTCCTGACGATGCAGACAGAATCCTCTCAAGTACCAGCTCCTTTCGCTGAAATGAAGCGCGTAGGGCTCCACCCTTCGATTCGTTCCTGCACCATGCTTGTCGATGTAAGCAAAGGAAACGAGCGTGCTTTTCCATATGGCTGCTTGACAGGCTTTTATGGTGTCCAGCATTTCGGATCTGCCTTCCCAATCATAAAAAGATAGCTGAACGGAACGCTTCAGCGGCAATGCGCCAACCATCGCTTCCACTTTTTTAATCGTCCGTTCCACTTCTTCGCTCACCAGGATTTGTTCCAAGCCGCCGAGCGCAGTCAGGATATGCTCCAGATCGGAATTGCTCAAAAGCCGTTTGTCCACCTTGTACGCTTCCATAATGCCGTAGCCGCCATTTACGCCATGTGCAGCATAGATCGGAATGTTGGCCAGACTCAGCGTTTCCATATCGCGCAGAATCGTTCTTTTGGAGACATCGAATAATTCCGCAAATGCAGTGGTTGACACCACCTCTTTTTTTAGCAGGATCATGATGATCGATATCAGTCTCTCCACCTTGTTCATGACCGACCTCTTTTTCATGTATTTTGAGAATGGTGACGATATGCTGTCACCTTTCGTCCATTATACTACAGGTATCACAAAAAGGAGGTTTTGGTTCATGTCCGCGATTGCCTATTTGAATTTTGATGGAATAGCCGAACAAGCGATTGCCTTTTATGCGGAGGCCTTGCATGCGACAGAAGTCAAAAAAGTAAAGTTTAAGGATTTCCCGCAAGACCCGAATTATCCGCTGCCGGAAGAGGAGCTGGAATTGATCATGGAGTCCTCCATCGCATTTGCAGGCGGACAGCTCATGATGTCGGATTTGCTGCCTTCCATGAAGCGCACCACCGGCGAGCTGGTCCCAGGAAACAACGTGTGGATCAGTTTAGTCATCGAGGATATCCAAGCGTTGGAGAAATACTTTGCGCGATTGTCTGTCGGCGGCCATGTGATCATGCCGTTGTCGCAGACACCTTGGTCTTCATGCTTTGGCCTGCTGGCAGACAAATTCGGCGTCTGCTGGAAATTCAATCGCGACGCAGATCGATTCCTGGATCAAGTGATCGCCGGCAACAATGGAAATTGAACATCGGATTGCAGCAACTTCGAGGCAGGCGCTCAGGGCTTGGCTGCAGGAACATGGCAATACTGAAAATTGCTGCTGGGTCCTGGTTACGATGAAGCCGGCCCTGGATCGGGTGTTGTATTTGGACGCGGTCGAGGAAGCGTTGTGCTTTGGATGGATCGATGGCCTCAAGAAGAAAGTATCCGAAACGGAGACAGCGCAGCGGCTGTCTCCGAGAAGGAACAAAAGTTCATGGACGGAGCTGAACAAGGCGCGGGCCCGTCGCCTGGAAAAGCTCGGCCTGATGACAGACGAAGGCAGACGCGTGCTTCCCGATCTGGACCCCGATGCATTTCGAATCGATGATGCGATTGAGCAGCGGTTGAAGGAGGATGAGCAAGTCTACGCGCATTTCCTGGCATTTCCCGAGTTATATCGAAGGGTTCGGATCGATACCATTCAAAGCGTCAGGCAGCAGCCCGCATTATTCCAGCACAGACTGAACAAATTGATCAAAAATACAAGAGAAAACAAAATGTACGGGCAATGGCACGATCACGGACGTCTTTTATGACGAATGGCGCGTTCTTCGCGTGAATGCGTCGCCGCATTCGGCTCGCATGCTTACGCTTCCTCATACCCGCGAATGCGAATGATGCGCTTCGACGGGGTCACCGCATTGAATGCCAAATGCAGCGCATCCTCGCTCAGCCGATCGCCCCGTATGACAGGCTCGCGATGACGCGGTCCTGCCTCCGGCGTCGATACCGCCAAGCAGTCGCCGCCGCACGCATACACCGCTTCTCCGCCTTCCCACATCAGCAGTCGGGGTTGTGCTGCGGGCAAGACAGAGCCGCTCAATTGTCCTTCCTTGGCGAACATGCACACCGCTTGCAAAAAGACGTGGGGCGGCCCATCGGCCTCCCACTCCACTTCCACACCGCCTTGAATCAAACGAATCTCGATATCGAGCTCCAACCGGGAGACATGGGACTTCTCGCGGAGCTGATGCGGCATCTCGACGTACCTGCCGCCCAGTCCGCTAGTGTGAAGCTCCGGCAACGGCTGCCGGTAGTGGCCCTCCAGCTCGACGTGGAGGCGGTAGATGCGGTCATCGACGCGCACGATGGTCGGGAATGACGCGCCGCCCATGCCGAACCATCCCGCCACGAGCTTCAGCCCCGTCATCCGTGCCTGGCCGTACTGCACATACAGCCACTCCGGCTGAGCAGCCATCACAGTCACGCTCAGCTTGCCCTCGCGGTGCCGCAGCACCGGGGCGCCGTGCGGATGCCCTGCGGGCATGCCGCGGTATGGCACGGTCTGCGGTACAGCGGCATGATTGCCCTCGCCGTATAACACGGTGTACGATTCCGATAGCGCGGACGCCGGCTCGGGATGCCGCAGCGCTTCGGGATACAGGAGCCGGTACAGCAGCAGGTTGGCATCGGCCCGCTCCAGCCCGCTATCTGCGGCCGCTTGCGCGAGCGAGGCCATGGTCGCATCGCGATCCTGATGCGCCATGAGCCGGCAGATGATGTAATACCGGGCATTAAGCGGCATCGTGCGCGCCCGGTCTTGACGCCCCGAGTATTCCGTCACTACCGCATTGCCGGGATGCAGCATATGCGTCATCATGTACAGGTTGCGCCGGATGGCCTCCAACGACGCAGCGTGGCCGAATTGGACCGCTACATCGTACAGATGGATGGCGCAGACCGGGTTGTAGACGGCATTGCTGCGCTCCGTCCACTCGCCATACGCCGTCAAGTCGAACCCCTCGCTTAAATAAGCAAACGCCCGCTCGCGAAACGCCTGGCCGCCGAATACGGCTTCCATCCTGGCCAGCGCGCCGCACATGACCCACCGATGATTGGGCGTATGTACGCCGCCCTCGAGCAGGCAAGGCGCGGCGCGGCTCATGAATTGCCGCAGCGCCTCGCCTGTCGTCCGCAGGCGGTCGTCTCCGAGGCGGCTGATCGCCTCGTATTGCAGGGCGACGCGGTGCACCGCGAACGCGGTGTCCGGCGGCGAATCGATATTGCAGTCCATGAGTGAGACACACCCGCTGGCCAGCTGCGTATCCAGCAGCCCCTGCGCGGCTTCCTCCAGATCAGGCAATAGCTCCGGACTGCCGGAATAGGCCGATTCCGGGTCGAGATACAACGGCAGCAGCAGGTCGAGATGACGCAACCGCACGCTATAATTGTGTGTATCCGGGTAGTCGCACATCCGTCCGTTCGCTTTCCATGTCTGCAGCTCGCTCGCCAATAGCCGCTCTTCGCGACTGCGCACAGTTTCCCATATCGTCATTTACGTTTCCCCTCCATCGTTCGCGAACGCGACGCCTCTGACGCGCGCCTTACAAGCGATCGCGTCATTGGTCTTTATCCTTTGATTGAGCCGATCATGACGCCCTTTGCAAAATACTTTTGCAAAAACGGATATATCAGCAAGATTGGCAAGGTCGCGACGATGACCATCGCCTGTTTAACCGTCACCGCGACTTGATGCAGATTCGCTACATCGTCCTGAATGACTTCCTGGTTGTTTAATTGAAGGATGAGTTGCCGCAGCAACACCTGCAGCACTTGATTTTGTTCGCTGTTAATATACAGCACTGCCTGAAAATACGTATTCCACTGATTCACCGCATAAAATAGCGTCAGCGTCGCAATGACCGGCAGCGAAGTCATGACGACGATGCGGAACAGAATGATCAAATCGTTGGCGCCGTCTATTTTTGCCGATTCCTCCAGCTCCTGCGGAATGGTGCGAAAAAAGCTGACCATGATGATGACATTAAATGCCTGAATCGCTTGCGGAAGCATCAGCGCCCACAAGGTGTCGAGCAGGCCGACCTCGCGCACGACCAAATAGTTGGGCACGAGACCGCCGTTAAAAAGCATGGTGAAGAACACCAGGAACAACATGACGGTCGAACCGGCCACTCTTTTTTTGGACAGCGGATAAGACAGACAGGTGGTCAAAATCATACTGATTGCCGTGCCGAGCACGGTAATGACAATCGTGTTAGCAAATACGTTCAAAAAATTGCGGCGTTGAAAAATCGTCTCATACGCGGACAAGGTAAACCCTTCGGGCCAAAACATGAGGCCGCCCTCCGTCACGACGTGCGCGACCGATACCGATTTGACCAGCACGATCCATAACGGAAAGAGCATGAGCGCCGCTATGGTCCCGAGTATGATGACATTCAGTCCGTCAAAGATCCGACTCGCTGTGAATGGCTTACGCATGGCACATCCCCGTTCTGCTAAAATAAAGAATGTTCGCTCGTTTTTCGGGAAAGATAGTTGGTCCCCAGTACCAGCAGCAGCCCAATGACGGACTTGAAAATACCGACCGCCGTTGCGAAGCTGAAGTTGCCTTGCACGACCCCCACCTTGTATACATACGTATCGAACACCTCGGCCACATCGCGTACAATGGCGTTGCCCATAATATACAGCTGATCAAACGACAGGTTCAGGATTTGACCGAGCCGCAGAATGAGCAGGATGACAATCGTCGACATAATCGAAGGCACCGTAATGAAGCGCATTTGTTGCCACCGGTTGGCCCCGTCCATCGTCGCCGCCTCGTACAGATCCGGGTTGATCCCCGCCAGCGCCGCCAGGAAGATGATCGTTCCCCAGCCAGCATCCTTCCAGATGCTCTGGATGGTAATGATTCCCCAAAACAAGCTTTTGTCCAGCAGCGGCTGTACGTCGAACCCGAGCCATTGGATCATATGCGTGACGAAGCCGGTGGAACTCATCAGCGTGATCGTCAGGATGCATATGACTACCCAGGACAAAAAGTGAGGCAAGTAGAGCAGCGTCTGCAGCACCCGTTTGTACAATGAAATGCGCAATTCGTTGAGCATCAGGGCCAGTGCGATCGGCGTCGGAAAGAAAAACACAATATTCAGCAAGCTGATCATCATCGTATTGCGAAAGACAAGCCAAAAATCCGGATGGCTGAACAGCCGCTCAAAATGCTTGAACCCGACCCAATCGCTGCCGCTGAAGCCGAGAAAAGCATTGTAATCCTGAAACGCAATCGTGATGCCCAGCATCGGGAGGTAGTGAAAAATGAAATAGTAGATCAGCCCCGGCAGCGCAAGCAAATACATGTACCGATCCATGATCAGTCGCCTGCCTGCGCGCCGCCATATGCCGGAGCGACGTTGCGCGAAGCTGGCCGTGTGCAGTCGGGCGGCTTCCTTCATGGCTGATTCCTCCTTCGTCGTTTAACGGCGCAACGCTATTGCATCCGCTTACATGGATTCGGCGATTTCCTGGACGATTTGCTCGCCGTTGAATCGGGCGTACCATTCCTGGACGACGTCGTCCCACTTCTCGATTGCAATCTGACCCATAATCGCTTGAATTTCGCGATCAAGGATATACTGATCCGATTCGGTGGCCACACTTGTCAGCGCTTCCGAGAACAGGGTCTTCGTTTCGTCGTATACCAAGTACGGTTCATTCATAGCATGGGCTTCCCGAACAATATTCTGGCTCTCTTCGCTTTTGCTGCGATCGATGTAGACTTCGCTTGTATCCTGAATCGGGGCCGTGTTCAAGAACGCCCATGGCGAATCGCGCTCGAATACGCTCTGGTTCAATTCCACATTTCCGTCCTGGCCCGCCTTGTGATGCACATCGACAAGCCCCGAGTCACGGAACACCTTGCCCGCTTGGCTGGCACCAAAATCGAGCCACTTCATAATCGCTTCCAGCTTACGCGGATTCTCTGCCGCGTCCTTTGACAGATACGCGCCCCCCTCGTTGACCCGCGCCCGGATCCCCCGGTCGCCGTCAGGGCCGCTCACAGCTTCGAAGCCGACCAATCGGGCATCGGGATTACTTTTTTGCAAGCCGTCCTCGAATTCATATACCCGGGTCGCATAATGCATGAAAATGCCCGCTCGCCCTTCCACAACCACCTTGTTTTGAGCCAGAATGTGGTCGGTCACCGCAAAGTCGGGATCAATTGCGCCTTCGCGGAACAGGCGCTGCATGTACGCCAAATAATCGCGGTATCCGGCGGATTCAAAATACGGAATGACCTTGCCGTCCTCTTCCATCCATTGGTTGTCGACGCCGAACGCCATTTTCAGGCTCCACGTCCCATCCAGGTTATTGCCCGCAATCTGAATGCCGTACGTATCGTCCGTGCCATTGCCATCCGGATCGTCATCGGTGAAGGCCTTGGCCACCTCGTACAGTTCTTCGGTCGTTGTCGGAGCGTCCAGTCCAAGACGATCCAGCCAGTCTTGCCGGATCAATGGAATATCCTGGCTTGCAATCGGATTGCGCACGTCCGGAATCGGATAGATCTGACCCTGATATTTGGTCGTATATAGCTGCTGCTGCGCTTCTAAATTCGCATAGCCCTCGATATACGGCTCAAAGGGAACGATGGCTTCGGCCTGAATGAGCGGGATCAGAAAATCATCGACCTTTCCCCATTCAAATACGTCGGGAATTTCGCCGCTGGCAATCTTGACCCGAATTTTATCCTCGTAGATTTGTTCATAAATCTCAAAGTTCAAGTCCGCCCCTGTTTGCTCGCGCAAAAACGCAAGCGCTTTGTTGTTTTCCATGGTCGGCGTACCATACGGCAGAGATGAGCTGAGAAAAAAATGGACCGAAACGCGTTCTTCTTTCTCCGTCTCCCCCGCCTTGCCGGCCGGGGGCTGGTCCGACGCTCCCCCGCCGCTGCACGCGGATAGAATCAAGACCATTGCGCCTGGCAGCCATCCTTTTACACGTGTATTCAACCTGTTCCACATCCTTTTCATCTGGCGTTGCCCGCATTATCCCACGAGCCCGCGGCCAGGCTCAATAATGAACCTCAGGTTTGAAGGAAATTAGACCAATTGATAGCTTTATCATTTGCGTCATTTGCAGCGCATGCAGAAATTGACCATTATTTCATGCGCAATTTTGTATATAATAGAAGAGATCACGATATGCCAGGCGGGGGTGATGGTCATGTCCTCACGTAAAATACGCAGTATCGCCAATATACTTGCAATCTGCATTGTAAGCACTTTCACCCTGAGTTTGATATTGTACCACTTGTCTGCCGAACAGCTCAAGCAAGTCGTTTTCGAAGCGCAGTCCTCCAATTTGATCAGTGCCGGAGATCAGGTCGACAACTTGCTGGAACGAACCAATCAATCGATCATTCAATTCGAACGTTCGCAGGAATACCAACGTTGGCTGCACATGGACGAGACGGAAGCGCATCGTTCTCCTCCAGTCGATCTGATTCGCCAGTTGCAGACGATGCACGCCTCCCTGACCCATGTCGACAATGTCATGCTGGTGGACACCCGGCTCAACAAGCAGTATGCCTCCAACAGCACCATGAATTTTGGATTCGGCGAGCGCTACGAAGAGCAGCTGACGCGATTTGCCGAGCTCGGACAACGCCAAGCCTTGCTCGGCGTATCGGACGAGACGCGTTTTTATACGTTTTACGTGCAGACCCTGCCGCTCTTCCGAGCCGACCCGCCCAAGGGCTATGTCGTCGTGCATTTCAATCCGAATTTTTTTAGCGAGATTGTGCGCAATCGACAAAGCCAGGGCAACTATATGATTGTCGACCAAGAGCATCGCATTGTCCGCAATAGCGGGCTGCTTGACGATGCGGCGCTCCAAGCTCACTTGCCCGCCGAGCTGTGGAGCCGTATTGCGGCCGCTCCGCCGGAGCAGGCGGCCGCCCTCACACACGACGGCTTCTATTATTTGTACATGACGCCTCGTCAATCGCAGTGGAGCTATGTCTACGCGGTAGAGGAGCAGATGCTGCTGCAGCCGATTCGCCAGATGCGCACTGCGACCACCGCCGTCACCGCCATCCTGCTGCTGTTCTCGCTCGGGTTGTATACGGCGTCCATTCAGTGGTCCTGGAAGGGATGGAAGCGGGTGGCACGCTTGCTGGAGCATCAGGACGCCAAGCTCCCCCCTCACGGGGATGAATTCGAGCTGATGGGGCAGCGCATCAGCGGTATACTTAGCCAGCAAATGCTTTTGGAAGAAAAAATGAAGCATTTTCTTCCGGAGGTCAAAGAAGCGTTTTTGGGGAACGTCTTGCGACGCGGCGTGCGCTCGCCGCAGGAGCATGAACGTGTCAAGCAGTACAATATTCCATTGGACGGGCGTCCCTATCGCGTGATGGTCCTGGAAATGGACGATTATCAGGCCATGCTCGATCTGTATGACGAGAACGACATGCACAAGTTCGAATACGGCGTAATTTGCGTCATTCGCGAATCCTGCGTCGAGCACGACCTTGCGTGCAGCGCCCTGAATATTGGCGGCGGCCGGTTCGCCGCGGTCATCGAATGCTCGGGTTCTGCAGGCCAGGCCCCCTCTTTATGGCACACGCTTCAAGCCGTTTCGCAATTTATCAAAAATTATTTCCCGTTTACGGTGACCATCGGCCTCAGCTCGTCGCGCAGCCGCCCCCGCCACGTCAATCTGTCTTACGTGGAAGCCGGTGACGCGCTGCGCCAAAAAATGATTGCCGGAACAGGCGGCATTCTGGCGTATGAGACGACTATCGCGGGTGTGCAAGCCGGGACGGCTCCTGCGTGGCGAGAACTCGAGAACGAATTGATTCAGGCGGTGCAAGCGGCCGATCGGGAGCACGCTTACGACGTACTGGCCCGGATCGACACGGTCGCCCTGCAAGGCCAAGGCGATCAGCACTATCGCGGGTTGCAGCACCAGTTGATCGAGCTTGCCCTTGTGCTGTGGCGGGAGCTGTCCGCAGGCAGGCCGTTTCCTTACGAAATCGACAGTCTCCTTCAGTTGTCCACGCTTCCGCAGTGGACGGCCTGGATGCGCGCGAATTGCGTCGATCCGCTCATCGATCAGCTGGCGCATGAGCGTCGTCGCCAATACGAGAAGATTTGCGCCTGGATTACGCAGCATCTGGAACGACGGTTCGAGGACGACTTGCGGCTAAGCGACGTCTGCCGCGAGCTTGGCATTTCTGTTCAACTCGCCAAGCAGGCGTTAAAAGACATACAGGATACGACCTTTTCGGAAGCGCTGTTTCACATTCGGATGAACAAAAGCAAAGAGTGGCTGCAAAACGGGGAAATTCCCCTTGAGGAAATTGCGACGCGCCTATATTACAGCAACGCCCAGAACTTCTCCCGCGCCTTCAAGAAGGTTGTCGGCATGCCGCCGGGGCAATATCGGAAAGCAGCGCGCTCCTGACAGGTTCTCCATGGGAACAGGGGAGGCATGATGCATTCGACAACCTGGCCATCGACTGGCGGCGCCTCTTACCTCCCAGATAGTCAGACCCTTTACAGGCGCCACGTCGAGCGAGCATCGCCATACTGACTGCCTTCATGGGTGGTGGGTGGCTATCTCTGATTGATTCACACAGCGCTTGCGCTGGAAGCGCCTGTAATTCGGGGGCTTGATTGTATGGCTGGCGCTCAATCCTCAAGCTCAAATTCGATAAAATCAGTAAGGGTTTCGTTGCCGGCATAGTCCACCAGTGAGAATCCGTACAAGTATGAGCCGTTCGGTAAAAAATCATAGGCAAGTTCGATGGTCGCGCCGACCGTGAACGCATCACCGTCAACGTAGCCGTCTTCCGTGTCGGTATAATAGTAAAATTGCGGAATGATTTCGTCCCCCCTTTGTACGGGAATCATATTTTTGTCGGGCATCCCCGTCTCTCCGGAAAGACCGCCCCACGCACCCAGAACCTCGAAGCTCCCTTGTTCGATGTCATAGTGGACCAGGATATCCATGTCCTTCCCATTCAGCTTAACCGGGATGGCGTAGCGAATGTAGTCCTCTCCCTGAGTCAACAACTCAAGCGTGACGAAATTGCCGTCCCACATCAGCCATTCGCCGGTGAAGTCGTCGCGAATGATGCCCTGCTCCCAATCGACATCCACATAATGGTCGTAGCCAAGGTAGAGCATCGGACTCTCGTCGCCGTCCTCCTCGCTCACATACATCGAGACGATCGCATAGATCTGCTCGATCCGCTCCAGTTCATACGGGTCTACGTATACTTCATACGGGGCATATTCGTCATCGTCTTCGCTATATCCGAATTCTAGTCCGTCGCGCATTGTCACGTTCACAGCATCCTCGCCGTCCAGCATTTCATTGACATATTGTTCGAGGAAAGAGACGTACGTCTGTGAAAAACCGATATTGGAAAAAAGCTGCAAATTGTCTTCGAAATTGGCCTTGTTTCGGTGTGGAAAATAGATGGACAAGCCGGCTGCGTCCGGCCGTCCGACGCTATTGACATTGTAAATTACCGCCTTCTGCAACGCGTCTTCCAGGTTCTCCGCCGTCTCAGGATAGAGCTCGGCAACATTGCGCGTCAGAGCAAGCAAGTCGACCATGTCGCTCGATTCGTCCGGCGAGGAGGCCCCGCCGTACTCCTCCGCGCGACTGCGACCGTTGGCGAATCGGTAGAAGTTGGAGCGGTCGACCGAAATAACAGACGCAGCTTCATCCACCAGCGCCTCCAGCGCGACAACCACATTCCCGGTCTGCGCCATATCAATCACCGATAGCGTGATATTCTTCTCCTGACCGTAGTCGACGGCGTGCGCCTGATAGGTATCCGCAATCCATTGCCCCAGTTGTGCACCATTCGCTCCCGGCTGCTCGGACAACCTGTCGAACACTGCGGCATAATCCCACCCGTGCCCCGGCTCCAATTCCTCCGAGGCCACCATATAACGGCTGTATGGACTGAGCATGAAGGCTGTCTCCACATTCGCCATCAGACATGCATCGAACCCGATCAGCTCGAACTGCTCGCCGGTCTGCGCGAAAGCCTCATCGAGTCCGGCAACCAGCTCGTCCAGCGTCAGGGAATCGTAGTCATACCATTCGTCCGAGCCGAAGCCAAGCACCGAGCCGCCGCCATGATTCCACATAATCAGTCCGTATTTCTCGGCGGGATAATGCGTCGTTCCCCAGACGACAAAGTCTGTCAGCGTATCCGCATCGCCGATGTTGCGCCGGCCAACGTCCTCAAGATGATACAGTTCTCCATTCTCGATCAACCAGCGCTGATTTTGCTCCCCGTCTACAACCGTATTGGCCCAGGCCAGAGTCCCTCCTGTCTCCACCACCACACGCACACGCTCGCCAGAAGTACCGGAGATCATCTCGTCGAGATCGGCCGTAGCTGCGCCGTCGCGAGCATCGGACTCCTCGTCATAGGCACTTTCCAAATCAGAGCCATTCATGTAGACCAGAATCGTATATTCCGCCTGATTGTCGAGCGGGTCATTTGCGGCTGTGCCCGCATACTCCTCTTGCTCGGACGTCCGTGCATCTTCGCTTCCAGCGACGAAGTCTGTGCTATCTTCATCTGGTGTCATTCCCACCCATATTATGATACCCAGAGCTAGCGCTGCAGCAATCCCGCCCCATTTTCGTTTCGTCATCCCGTCGTTCCCGCTCCCAGACTTTTTCTTTCCATTATAAGTCTCTCTGTGAAAGTGAGCAACGACATTTTTCGACATAAATCTAATCGAAAATTTCGGCCTCTTTTCCGAAGCAGAGAAAAACTTGCTTTGAATTCCGGCCTGTCTACAAAATGACTGCACTGATCGGCGGTTTGCGCGTGCTCGGCGCGAACTACGCCGATACACGAAATGGCGTCTTCACCGATCGCCCCGGCGTGCTCACCAATGATTTTTTTGTCAATTTGCTGGATATGCGTGTCGCATGGCGGCCACAGACGAACGGCTTGTACGAAGGAATGGATCGCATGACAGGCCGGCGCCTGCGCACCGCAACCAGGGTCAAAATCATGAATGCGGATCGCTTCGATCTAAAGAAGAATTAATTCGTGCGACCAGTAATCCGATTGCCTCCTGCTCGTCCGGTTTTATGCTATAATAATCGTACTTGCATCAGCGAGAATGCTACGGACCTGATATGACTCCTGCATGTCCATTGCGGTATTCCTTGGAAATGGGCTGAAGAAACAATTGACTTGGAAAGGAAGAACTTCAATGGGCCAAGGCTTGATGGCTGACAAGTCGCATCCTCGCTTAGTAACACTCGAGAAAGGGGCGCCAGTCGCTCCTCAACAAATCAACTCCGCTCATTCCGGCGGCATTTCAAAGCGTGGAACAATAGATGTGATGCGTCAGTTGCAAGCCTCTGTGGGCAACCAGTCAGCACTTCAAATGATGACAACACCGTTACAGCGAATCGGGAACGCGGTCAACCAGCGTCCGCCTCGAAATGCTCCCATGGCGATTCCCATCGCTGTACCGGTTGCCCCTGTGCCACAGGCGATCCCTCCGCTCCCGCAGGCGATCCCCCCTGCGTCCTCCCAAGCGCCAACAGGCCTTGGCTTGATGGGGCATAGGCTGCGTGAAGCGTCTGCCAATGGCACTATGGGTCAAGCAGAAGACTATCAAGCAGAAGATATTGCATTCGACAATATCAATGCTCTATTGGATATCTCCAGCGCCGGTGTTGGCGGACAATCCGAAGTGTACGACGATTTATCCGACTCGCTGAAGGACTCCATTGAGGAAGGCGAGAAAAATCAGCAAGACGTCTCCAAACTGAAAGACGACAAGGCACGAGCGGATCATCAAAACCAGAGGCTTGGCGTCGCCGCAGGCCTTCTAGATGTTGGAGCTGGATTTATCGGACTCCTCAACATGAAAAAAGCCATTAAAGAATCGAAAAACAGATCCGAGACGGCCGGAGCGCTTTATGAAGGTTTGGAGAGCGGGCAGAAAGTATTTAGCGGCGTGGCAAATGTGGTCGACAATGCCGCCAAGCTAGAGGGGCATGAGGACGGCATCGGCTCTTCCGAAGCAGTGGCGGGCTACTCCGGCAGCATTGGCGACGCGCTGTCCTCTATTAAGAGCGCCTTTTTTATGGTCAAAAGCATTTTTGAACTATATAGAGAGGCGAATTCCAATGAAGGATTGTCAAAAAAGGAACTGTTTAGAGGCGGTCTCGATGTGGTACAAAACGGGTTGGAAGCCGCTAGCTCGGCTGTCAAAACGGTCAAATCTATTCTGGAGATTCTGGAGTCCGGCGTTGGCAAACTAGGACAGGTCATTCCCGGTATTGGAATAGCAATTAGCGGGATTAAGCTTACAATTAAAGTATATAACATGATCCAGTGGAATACATCGCGGGGAAAAATGACCCAAATTAAGCGTGATTTCAAAACGAAATATGCAAGTAGCGGTGTAGTCGTGCACAAATCCTATTCTTTGTTTGGAAGACGGCTGCATGAATCACAAGGGACAAACAAGCTCTTGCTTGAGCAACGAAAGAATGAACTGGCGGCTATCCTGGACCCGGCAAATGCTGCTACAGATGCGGAGAAAGAGCAAGCGGAACTGGAATTGAATGACATTGAGGATTATAGCCTGGCGAAGGAAATGAAAAACATCAATCAGAAGCGTATGACGCGGGCTGGCATTGAAGCGGGTCTGGAGATGGCGACGATAGCGGGAGATATCGCAACGCTGAGCGGAGCTGCCTCGGCTGTCGGCGTTAGCCTCAAAGCGGCAGCTGGCGGAGCGAAAGTGGGCATGGGCTTGTTTAGACGAATGAAGCAGTTCGGTCGCGATAAGGCTGCCAAGCAAGATTCATCCCGGGTATGGTCGGCGGTTTTCAACGCTGAGAAATCATCCGATAAGAAGCATAATAGACGGAGCAGAGATGCAGAGCTTATCCTTAATATGGTATCGAAGCTTCCGGATCGGGCTAATACTGAGGAAGAGCGCGGACAATATAAGCGTGTGTTGAATTACATAGAAGCAACAGGCTGCAGCACTAAAGCGTTGTTTAGAGAAAATGGCGATGTCATTAAACAACGCGAGCTGTTAATCGAAGCAATGAAAAAGCGGGATTAACTGAATGGAACAAAATCATGAAGGGAGGCTCCCAGGATGATATCAGAACAAGAGCATGCTAAGCAACTGGCAGAGCTGGGAGGGATGCAACTTGCATTTCAGCGTGAGGGATTCCAGTCGGAATTGCTAGAGCGAACACCTGATATCCCGTTGCATGTGCTGCTTTTGCCACTTGGCAAGGATGCAGCCGGAAGAGATCGCATTGTAAACTTGAATTTCCAGCCCCTCCCTGATTCTGACATTGAATGGATTAGACTTCTGCAGATGTATACTACGGTTCCGTGCGATATAGCTGAAGGGAGACAATCGGATGTGGAGCATTTCCTCCATGTCATTAACGGACGCATACCCCTTGGCTATTTTGGCATTCAGAGTACCGGGGAGATCTATGTGCGCTACGTCTGTAGCGTCCCTTCATCCAGTATGGTGTCATCGGACGAATTGTTAGAAGTGCTGTCTATCTTTCATTATGTGCTGGAGATGTTCCCGGAACGCATACAACAGCTTGCGAGCGGCGATATCGCTTTAGCGGACGCACTGCAAGCATTGAATCGTTAATAGAAACCCAGCCAAAATACCGGCTTGGCTGTCAACGCTCACGCATTATGTCGATGAAAGAATCACCGTCAATGACGTGAGCGTTTGTGCGTCAGGCAGGCCAGTAAGTTGAATCTCCTAATGCCAATCATCAAGGGGGAGGGGCGGAAAACGGCAGGTCACCCTGCCGCCCCCCGTTGCCGCTCCATATCGGTGAGCACGCGGCTAATCTGCATCGCTTCTACCACTTTCGTCTCGTTTCCTTCGGCCTCAAATAGGACCTGGCTGCAGATCTGGTTCACCACGCGCTGGTACAGCCGCAAAATCATCGATTACGAGCTTTCACGTGATGGCTCTCCAACAATTCCAGGTAGTCCGCATTCGCCAAGCACCCGGAATCCCTTGTGTTTAGCGGCTTTATATTAGATGGAGCATAGGGGATGTATGAATCTTGTTTAAATTGGCTGACGAAGCCTATACGACGAAGCAGATCCCAGCGGTGATTCAGACGCCGTGCTCGTACGTTTGACGTTTATTCTTTGATACATTCCTTTCACTCCCTGCCAGCGGGCGAACTCCTTTTGGGGTTCATCTCCCCTATGCAACCCATACAAAAAACGTCACCCTGTTACAGGATGACGTTTCTTTTTGTATGGAGCCTAGGGGGATCGAACCCCTGACCTCATCGCTGCCAGCGATGCGCTCTCCCAGCTGAGCTAAGGCCCCTTGTATTGTGGCGACAAGAAATATCATACCATAATCTGCAATGTTCGTCAATTGCAAGCTCAAATTTTTCTTCTATCTCCTTCTCCTATGCGGCTCCGCCACACGCCTCGCTACATTCCGCAATGCGGAAGAAACGCCCATCTCCAAGCGACGGCACGCATACGGTCACGTCGGAGACGCGGCAGATTGCCGTCACCGGCGGTCGCGACCGCTCGGACCTGCGTCTGAACGTCCGGGATGGCGACATCCTGAGCGGCACGCAGCTGCTCAAGGGCACGTCCGAGCATGCGCCGTGGCATGAGCTGACCTTGGCCCTGGACGGCGCGCCGCTGGCGCAAGACACGTATGCCGCACTGGAGAGCGACGCTTACTTTGCCTTCGAGGCGACCAGCGTCAATTATTATTTCAAGAACGGCGTCACTATCGACGAGGAATGCTCCTATAACTGCTGATGCTGGTGCTGCAACTGCCGCTGATGTCGCTTCCGCTTACGCAGCGCATCCGTCTACTCCGGCCGTTTCGGCAATTGCTGCCGATCGCGAGTTTGTCGATATGGACGAGGCGTCGATCTGGGCGCAGGACGCGATCCGCGACGCGCAGGCACTCGGCCTGATCGACGGCCGCGGCGCAGGACGCTTCCAGCCCCAGGCCGAGGTGACGCGGGCCGAGACGGCCAAGCTTTTGGCGAGTCTGTTAGACAAATAGTCGCAGACGTACGAGAAAATTCTACTCAAGCTGCATAACTTGCAAAAAAACTGCCGACTTCCGACAGGAAGTACGGCAGTTTTTTGATCTGC
>NZ_JACXIZ010000024.1 GCF_014705605.1 Paenibacillus sabuli | reverse complement strand
CATTTCACCGTGTAGCCTCACTTTTTGCGCTTATTTCCGCCTCCGGAGCTCATTTCGCCGTGTAGCCTCACTTTTTGCGCTTATTTCCGCCTTCGGAGCTCATTTCGCCGTGTAGCCTCACTTTTTGCGCTTATTTCCGCCTCCGGAGCTCATTTCACCGTGTAGCCTCACTTTTTGCGCTTATTTCCGCCTCCGGAGCTCATTTCGCCGTGTAGCATCACATTTTGCGCTTATTTCCGTCCCGACTGGCTGGTTCAGCTCGGGCTGTCTCCGCCCGACATCGGATGCCTGGACAGGAGCGTATTCAGCTCCTTCATGAACATGTTGATGTCCTTGAATTGCCGGTACACCGATGCGAAGCGCACGTAGGCGACCTCGTCCAGCGGATAGAGATGCTTCATGACGAGCTCGCCGATTTCGTTGCTTTCGACTTCGGCCTGGGCCGTCGTGCGCAGCTCCTTCTCGACATCGGAGACGACCACCTCGAGCTGCTCGACCGAGATCGGCCGCTTCTCGCAAGCGCGGATCAGCCCGCGCAGCATTTTATCGCGGCTGAATTCCTCGCGGCTGCCGTCTTTTTTGA
The DNA here is from genome assembly GCF_014705605.1 of Paenibacillus sabuli. Taxonomy (GTDB): domain Bacteria; phylum Bacillota; class Bacilli; order Paenibacillales; family Paenibacillaceae; genus Paenibacillus_D; species Paenibacillus_D sabuli. The sequence goes on along the minus strand of NZ_JACXIZ010000024.1, from coordinate 108,785 downwards.
CGACCATCAGCGGCGCTTCCTCGATCATCTCGAACGTCGTGAAGCGGCGGCTGCAGCGCTCGCATTCCCGTCTGCGCCGGATCGACTTGTTTTCGTTGGCCGGTCGGGAATCCAGCACTTTCGTTCCTCCGTGATCGCAATACGGACATTTCATCGCTATCTACGCCTTTCCGCAAAAAAGTTTCCATACCTTACCTGTCATAGCCTAATGAATAACGCACATAATACAGTTACCAACCGCGAGGAGGTGAACGACAATGGCTCAAAATCGCAGCAGCAATCAACTGGTTGTACCCCAAGCGAACGCAGCCCTCGACCAAATGAAATACGAGGTTGCACAAGAACTGGGTATCGCGATCCCGCAAGACGGGTACTATGGCAACATGGCAACTCGCGACGCTGGCTCCCTGGGTGGTTACATCACTCGGAAGCTGGTCCAAATCGGCGAGCAATCCCTGGCCGGTCAATTCAAATAATACGCATTAATTACAGAAAGCTTTGGCATTCGCTTCGGCGAAGGCCAAAGCTTTCTTCAACCTGCCAACGCTTTTTTCAAAAGCTCGGATACAAGTCCTTGTACTTATTATAATAGAACATTACCCGTCGTACATAATGCCGGGTCTCGCCGTACGGCACCTCGTCAAGCGAGTCGAGCTGCCCGTCCCAGACGCCGTCCGAGAGCCAGGAGCTGACCTTGCCCGGACCGGCGTTGTAGGCGGCGACGACGGCGACGCGATTTTCGCCGAACTGCTTTTGCAGCGATTGAATGTACCAGGCGCCCATCTCGATGGCCACATCCGGCCGATGATGCACGTCGTCGAGCGTGACCGTAAAATCGGCCTGCTCGGCGATCCAATTGGCCGTCTCCGGCATTATTTGCATCATCCCGAGCGCGCCCTTGCGCGATTCGCGTCCGGTCTGGTAATTCGACTCGGACCGGATGATCGCAGCGACCAAGTGCGGCTCGACCTCGTAATTCTGAGCGCTGATGCGGATGTCGTCGCGGTAGTAGACCGGGTACATCCACCGGCCGATCCACTCCGAATTGATGAGCAGGACGACGACCAGGCCGACGACCAGGAGCAGCAGGATTCTTCTTCCTTTGCGCCGGCGCTTCTTCATAGCTCCATCATCTCGCGCCACAGCGCGTCGAGCTGCCGCCGGGTCTCCTCGCGCGTGCCGCTGTTGTCGACCACCCAGTCGGCCCGGCGGCGCTTCTCCTCAATATCCATCTGCAGATCGACGCGCGCCGCCGCTTGCTCCGCGGTCAGCTCCGGGCTGCGCGCCGCGAGCCGCTGCACCTGCACCTCGCGCGGCACGTAGACGACGAGCACGCGGCCGTAGGCGGCGGCTTGTCCCGTCTCATACAGCAGCGGCACATCCGCGATGTGCAACCGGCCCGGGTCCTCCGCCTCGAGCTGATCCAGCCGCTCCCGCATCCGCTGCCGGATCGCCGGATGCAAGATGCCCTCGAGCTCCGTCAGTCTGACGCGATCTCCAAACACGATGGCGCCGAGCGCCTTGCGATCGAGCGTCCCGTCCTCGTGCAGCACCGATGCCCCGAAGCGCCGCGCGACCTCGGCCAGCGCGGGCTCGCCGGGCAGCACGACCTCCCGGGCGAGTTGATCCGCATCGACGACGACCGCGCCGCGCTCGGTCAGCAGCGCGCCTACCGTGCTTTTGCCGCTGGCGATCCCGCCGGTCAGTCCGATCTTCATCGGTTCACCTCACTATTCGCCTTGCCCCGCCCGCGCCGCGTCGGACGCAGGCCAGGCTGTGGCCTTGGTATGTGTTCTATCGTAGCCTATGCGGCATGTCCTTATCCCTATACCGCCTGTCGTCGCCGTCAATAGTCTCCCGCTCCGGAGCCGTCCGCAGTATACGCCGAGTCGAGCGATCACGTGAGCAGCCGGCTGATCCCCATCGCCACCAGGATGAGTCCGGGCACCAGCGTCAGACCCCGCATCGCTCGCGAAGCGGACAGCCGGCGCCCGATCTGCAGACCGAGCAGCAGGAAGGTCGCGCTGGCGACCGTGATCAGCAGCGCCGTGCCAAATGGCGACAAGCCGAGCAGCGCCGCCCCCAGCCCCGCGCCGAACGCGTCGAGCGACAGCGCGCAGCCGAGCAGCACCGCCTCCGCGGCCGAGATCGTGCCCGAGCGGTCCATATCCGCCGCCTGCGGCGTGCGCAGGATCTCGATGACCAGCCCGATCCGCTTCAGCTCCAGCCGCAGCATCTGGCGCGGCGCGGCGACCTGCCCCGTCGCCGTCGCCGCTCCGTCGCCCTGCTCCTCGCCCTCGCGCCTCGCCGCTCCGTCGGCGCCTTCGACTGCGAGGCGCGCAGCCCCAGCATCCGCGGGAGTACCGCTCGCCGTGTACGGGCTGTCAGGACGACCGCTCGCCGCCAGCGCCTCGGCCTCGTTCGCATCCGGCCCCAAGCCGGCCTCCATCTCACCGCTCCGCTCCGTCGCGCCGCGCGACTCCTGGCGGGCGCGACTGCGCCAGAACTGTGCGATGGCGTAGCCGCCGATGCCGATCAGCAGCACAGCCCCGATCGCATTGGCCGCTACCGGCTGCAGCACGCCCGACAGCACCGCCCCCGCCGCCATCGACAGCCCGATGACGACGCCCGAGCAGCAGGCGATGATCACGACCGACAGCAGCGGGATGCGAATCTTGCGCAGCCCGTACGTCACGCCGACGCCGAGTCCGTCCAGACTGACGGCCAGCGCCAGCAGCAGCAGCGTTCCCAGATGTACCACACGCACGACCTCCCTCCGATAGCCCATATGAGAGTATCATATGCGCGGGCGGCGGAAGATTGTGCATAGGCAGATCATAGACAGTCCGGCGCTTGTCGGCCGGCTCGGCTTGGACGTGTAGGTCAATTTGCCCGTCAAGGGTCAATGTTCGCCGCCTTTTCGGCTCCCTGCTGTCATGCTTCTATTTGGCTTGACTGGGCACGGTCTACTCCCCCGCCGACCCGGTCTTCTTCGCGCTCCGCCTGCCGCCTGCAGATGCCGTGCGCGAAGGCTTGCGCGAGCGCTTGAGCGGCTGGCAGCGCAGGCACAGATGGGTGCCCCGGCCGACGACGACCGTCTTGACGATCGACTCGCCGCAGCTCGGACACGCCTGCTGCTGACGGCCGTAGACGGCAAGGCTGTGCTGGAACATGCCCATTTCGCCTTGTCCGTTGACGTAGGACTTGATCGACGAGCCTCCGGCCTCGACCGCGCGCGCCAGCGTCGCCACGATCGCCTCGTGCAGCCGCTCCCACTCCGCCTTGCGCAGGCTGTCCGCTGTACGCTCGGGATGAAGGCCGGCCAGGAACAGCGCCTCGTCGACGTAGATATTGCCCAATCCCGTCACATAGGCCTGGTTGAGCAGCAGCGGCTTGAGCCGCGACGACCTGCGACCGAGCAGCGCCCGCAGCGCTTCCGCGGTGAACGCCTCCGACAGCGGCTCGATGCCGAGCTTGTTCAGCGGCGGCGCCGTCAGCTCCTCGCCCGGCAGGAACAGGTGCATCGTGCCGAATTGGCGCACGTCCTTGTAGCGCAGCTCTGTGCCGTCCGTGAAGGCGAATACGACATGCGTATGCGGCTCGACCGCTTCTCCCGCTTCGTAGACGCCGTACCTTCCTTCCATGCGCAGATGCGAGACGAGCGTCAGCCCGTCCAGCAGGATACGCAGGAACTTGCCGCGCCGCTCTACGCGCTCGATCGTATGCCCGACCAGCATCGCTTCAAAGTGGCGCGAATCGTCCGGCCGCTGGATGATGCGCGGCAGCGTCACTTGCACGCGCGCGATGGTTCGACCTGCGACAAGCGTATTCAGTGTCCGTCTGACCGTCTCGACCTCCGGCAGTTCCGGCATGGCTGATCCCTCCCTGGTGATGAATGACCCCGGGCGCCCTCGCAGCTGCCCGTCGAATTCTTCTTGCTATGCGTGAGCCTGAGCTCACGAGCCGCATCTAGCGACATTCACTTCGCCTCGTACCAGTTGGCGCCGCCGCTGACGTCCGCGCGCAGCGGCACGTCCAGCTCGATCGCCGAGGCCATCACCTGCGGCACCAGCTCGCGCATCGTCTCCAGCTCCTCCTGCGGCACCTCGAAGACCAGTTCGTCATGCACCTGCAGCAGCATCCGGCTCTGCAGGCCGCGCTCGCGCAGCTGCCCGTCCATCTGCACCATCGCCAGCTTGATGATATCCGCCGCGGTCCCCTGGATCGGCGTATTCATCGCCGTGCGCTCGGCGAACGAGCGCAGATTGTAGTTCGACGCCTTGATCTCCGGCAGATAGCGCCGGCGGCCGAGCAGCGTCGTCACGTAGCCGTCCTGCCGGGCCTGGGCGACGATGTCGTCCATATACTTGCGCACGCCTTGGAAGGCCTGGAAATACTGCTCGATGAACGAGGCCGCTTCCTTGCGCGTGATCTTGAGATTCTGCGACAGGCCAAAGTCGCTGATGCCGTAGACGATCCCGAAGTTGACCGCCTTCGCCTGGCGGCGCATGTTCGCGTCCACCTCGCCCTCGCCGACGCCGAACACATCCATCGCCGTCTTGGTGTGAATGTCCATCTCGCCGAGGAAGGCTTCCTTGAGCCCCTCGTCCCCGGAAATATGCGCCAGCACGCGCAGCTCGATCTGCGAATAATCCGCCGCCAGGATCGACCAGCCGTCCTCGGACGGCACGAACGCCTTGCGGATCTTGCGCCCTTCCTCGAGCCGGATCGGGATATTCTGCAGATTGGGGTACTGACTGCTGAGCCTGCCCGTCGCCGCGATCGTCTGCCGGAAGTACGTGTGAATCTTGCTCGTCTCGGGGCGAATCTCCTTGAGCAGCCCTTCGACATACGTGGACTGCAGCTTGGTCAATTGCCGATAATGCAGGATCGACGGAATAATCTCGTGATACGGCTCGAGCCGGTCGAGCACGTCGGCGTCGGTCGAGTAGCCGGTCTTGGTCTTCTTGATGACCGGGAGGCCGAGCTTCTCGAAGAGCACCTCGCCGAGCTGCTTGGGCGAATGAATGTTGAACTCAGCCCCCGCATGATGGTACACCTCGTTCATCGCCGCCGTGATCCGCCCCTCGATCTCGCTGCCCAGCTCCCGCAGCGTCTCGGCGCGCACGACGATGCCCTGGCTCTCCATGCCGGCCAGCACCGTCGACAGCGGCAGCTCGAGATCGTCGAACAGGCTGCGCATGCCGCTCTCCTCCAGCTGCGCATGCAGCAGCGGCGTCAGACGCAGCACGGCGTCCGCCTTGCGCGCCAGATGCGGATGGAGCGTCTCGTCCTCCGGCACCTTGAACTTGGCCCCCTTGCCGTAGACGTCCTCGTCGGCCGCCAGACCGCCGGCGCCGTAGCGGCGCGTCACGCCCGCCAGCGTCGGCGAGGCGTCGGTCGGGTCGAGCAGGTACGCCGCCAGCTGCGCGTCGAAGGCGCAGCCGCGCAGCGCGATGCCCTGCCAGGACAGCACGAGCGCCGTCTTGTGCATATCGTAGCCGGACTTGGGCGCTGCCGCGTCCTCGAGCCACGCCCGCAGCGGCGCGCCCGCCTCGCCGAGCAGCGTCTGCGGCGACAGCGCGTACACCGCGTCCGCCGTTGCGAACGCCGCGCCCATCAGCTCGGCATGATGCGGATTGTCGCCTGCCGCCTCGATATAGATCGCCTCGATGTCGCCGAGCTTGTCCGTCAGCAGTGCGATCGAGTCCGCGTCCACGCTCACCGTCTCCAGATCCGCCGCCTCGGCCTCTTCTTCGCCGGCGCCCTCGCCGGGCAGCTCCAGCCGCTCCAGCAGCGACTTGAATTCCAGCTTGCGGAAGGCGTCCGCCAGCGCGGCCGGCTCGTACCCGTCGTACTTCATCTCCTCGGCTCCGCGCTCCAGCGGCACCTCGCGCAGGATCGTCGCCAGCTCCTTGCTCATCGCGGCGTCTTCCTTGTGCTGCTCGACCCGCTCCTTGAGCTTGCCCTTGAGCTGCTCGGTCGCGGCCAGCACCTGCTCCACCGAGCCGTATTCGTGCAGCAGCTTGAGCGCCGTCTTCTCGCCGACGCCTGGGATGCCCGGAATGTTGTCCGACGAGTCGCCCATCAGCCCCTTGAGGTCGATGATCTGCAGCGGCTTCAGACCGTAGCGCTCCTCGATCTCCGGCGGCGCATAGCGCTCCAGCTCGCTGACGCCCTTGCGCGTCAGCGCGATCGTCACATGCGACGAGGCGAGCTGCAGCATGTCCTTGTCGCCGCTGACGACGAGTGTCTCCACGCCGGCCTCGTCCGCCTGCCGGGTCAGTGTGCCGATGATATCGTCGGCCTCGTAGCCGCTCAGCTCATACTGCGCGATGCCGAAGGCCCCCAGCAGCTCCTTGATCAGCGGGAATTGCTCGGACAGCTCCGGCGGCGTCTTGGCGCGCGTGCCCTTGTAATCCTTGTAGCTCTCCGTGCGGAAGGTCACCTTGCCCGCGTCGAACGCGACGAGCATATGCGTCGGCTTCTCCTCCTCGAGCAGCTTGAGCAGCATCGTCGTGAAGCCGTATACGGCATGGGTATGTAAGCCGGCCGCGTTCGTGAGCGGCGGCATGGCATAAAAAGCCCGGTTGGCAATACTGTTGCCGTCGATCAAAATCCACTTGTCCATACGACACCTCACCTTGTTCTACTATCTTCTATCATAGCACAAAAGCAGGGCCGCTTGGTAACGGCCCTGCCCGATTCCCGCGCCTTGGCGGCATTTACCTGATCGCGATTCCGCCCCCTGGCGAATCTAGCCCGGCATGCGCGCCGGCCGGCCGAGCAGGTAGCCTTGCGCATACGCGATGCCCATCTCCCGCACCTGCTCGAGCTCCGCCGGCTCCTCGATCCCCTCGGCGATGACCTCGATCCCCATCTTGTCCGCGAATTGCACGAACGTGCCCAGCACATGGCGCTTCATCTCGTCGCGATGCAGCTGCCGCACGAGCGAGCGATCAACCTTGATGTAGTCGGGGCGCAGCTCCACGATCGACTCCAGCGACGAGTAGCCCGCCCCGGCATCATCGATGGCGATCTGGTAGCCTTGGCGGCGATAATGGGCGAGCAGCCGCTTCGCGCCGGCGAAGTCCTCGATCGAGCTGCGCTCGGTAATCTCGAACACGACATCCGTCGGTGACAGGCCGTACCGCTCCAGCAGCGGCAGCGTGCGCCCGGGCGTGAAGTGCGGGTCGTTGATGATGCTCGCCGTAATGTTGAGGAAGAGCTTCTGGCCCGGCTGGAGCGCCCCGCAGCCCGCCAGCGCCTTCTCCCGCGCCAGGCGATCGAGCGAGTAGATCGCCCCCTCCTGCTCGGCGAAGGAAAACAGCGCCAGCGGTCCGTCGAACCAGCGGTCGTCGGCGCACCGGGTCAGCGATTCGTAGCCGAGCGGCCGCTGCTCGCGCAGACTGATAATCGGCTGATACACCGCGTAGATCGAGCCTTGGCGCAGCAATGCCTCGAAGGCGCGGCGCCGCAGGGTGCGCTCGACGCTGCCGGCCGCCTGCCCGTGCAGCAGCGCCCGCTTGAGGCCCTCGTACCAGCGGCTGCCCGTCTCCTGCCCGTCGAGCAGCGATACGCCCGCACGCAGACTGCCGCTCCCCAGCCCGTCGATATGCGGCTGCAGGAGGCGCTGGAAGCGCAGCGACGTCTCCAGCAGCCACTCCTCGTGCCGTGCCTCCTCGAGCTCCCCCGGAAGACGCAGGAACAGATAGACGTCGTCGGCGAGCCACTGGGTATGGAGATGGCCAGCCTTGGCCGCTGCGACGCTCCCCGCCGCTCCGCCAAGGGCCCGCTGCACAGCGCTTCGCCAGCTCAAGCTCACCTTGGACCGGACGTCGCTGTCCCTGTCCCCCTCCGCGCCTTGCCAGGCATAGTACAAGATGCCGATCGACGGATCGTCGCGATCGTCCCCGAGCCTCATCTGCTGTCTGTTCATAATCGTCCCTCTCCATGTTGATTCCCGCCGACCCGCCCAGCTACATAGACACTGCCGTGCTCCGCCTTGGCCCGCTTCTTGAGCGCCGCCGCCTCGCGCGAGATGCGCTCCGGCGTGGGCCTCTCGCTCCCGCCTCCGCCGCATGCGAGCAGGGAGAGCGATAGCGCCACGCCATTGCGGTCCAGCGCCCGCCCCTCCCGATCGGTGGTCTGGGGCAACGGTCCAGCGCCGTAATAAGCCCCCACTCCCGCTTCGAAGCGTCGGATCGCCTCGCGGCACGCCGCCTCGCCGTCCGCCGCCGCGAGCACTGCGATGAAGTCGTCGCCTCCGATGTGGCCGAGGAAGGCGCCGCTCTCCGCCGGCAGCGCCGCCTGCAGCACCCGGGCGGTGAAGCGGATGAGCTCGTCTCCGGCGTGGAAGCCGAAGCCATCGTTGTACCACTTGAAGCAATCCAGGTCGGCGTAGATGACTGCGAACGACTCCGCGCCGCGAATGCGCCGCTCCAGCTCCATGCGAATCGGCCCATTGCCGGGCAGTCCGGTCAGCGGGCTCGCAGTGCGCGCCGCCTCGGTGCGAAGGCTCGTGATGCTCTCCAGGATCGCACGAATGGAGGCTGCGCCGATCAGGCGCTCCGCCCGGGTGATGAGCACGATATCATACAGACGCCCATAATCCCGATCCATCGCCAGCTGCGACACCTGCTCCACCGGCGCAGACGCCTCCACGATCAGCGGCTGCTTGTCCATGATGCGCGACACCGGACGGTCCCAATATAGCGACAGTCCGTACTGCCCCGCGAGCAGCTGATGAAGCTTCTCCTTCATGACCAGTCCGATCGGGCGCCTGTGCTCGGCGATGACCGCGCCCTGAATGCGCGCATTGCCCTCGAACAGCCGCGCCAGCTCGGACACGCGCGCTTGCGGCCCGAAGGTGGGCACTACCGCAGCGAGCGAGCCGATCTGGGCGCCGCCCGGCGCGGCGCTCCGATCCGGCCACAGACGGCTGCTGTCAAGCGCTTCGCCTTCGGCCGCTTCGCTGCCCGAAGCGCCGCCCCCTGCCGCTTCCTTCGCCGACTCGGCCGTCCGCAGCGCCCGGGCACGGGCCCGAATGATGCCCTCCAGCACCTCGCGCTCCGGCGAATGCCCGCGGCCCGCATGGGCGATTACCGTATCGCCGAGCAGCGGCGGCGCATCGAGCGCCTGCAGCCGCGTGCCCAGCGTCAGGCGCGAAGCCTGCAGCAGCGCAGTCAGCGCGCGGTTGTCCCGGCCGGGTACATGGAGCAGCAGACAAGCGTCCGCCCCCATATCGCCCCACCAGAACAACTGCGGCTGCTCCCGCGCCCATTCGCGAATGATCGTGCGGCCGTTGTCGCCACCACCGGCCAGCTGCACATACAGCAGACCGACCGTGCCGCTCGATTGCCGCAGCGCCAGCTCGCGCAGCAGCTTGCGGTCGAGCAAGCCGTTTCCGTATTTTTTCACGCCTATCCCCTCGCTGCGGCCAATCGTCATGTTTCTATCGTAGCAAGCAATTGTGAAGGCGGATGTCAGACTTTGTAAAACAGATGTAAAGCGTGTAAAACGTGACCCTGCTGCCCCACCACGACCCGTCTGCTGTATGGTAGAATGATGAAAAACGGCAGGCTCAGTCAAAGCCTGAATGGGAGATGGACTTGAGTGGAAATGAAAACCAAACCCTTCGACCCGGAAATCCGGGCTTATCTCGACCGAATCGGCTTCGAGGACGAGCCGGACGGCAGCGTCGGGGACTTGTTCCGACTGCAGGATGCCCATCTGCATGCGGTGCCGTACGAGAATCTGGATATCCTGAATGGCATCCCGCTGTCGCTGGAGATCCGCGACCTCTACGACAAGATCGTGACCCGCCGGCGCGGCGGTTTTTGCTTCGAGACCAACGCCTTGTTCGGCTGGCTGTTGCAACGGCTCGGATACCCCACCCGGCACTATTTCGCCCGCTTCTGGCGCGACGAACCGAACCCGCCGCCCAAACGCCGGCATCAGGTGCTGTGCGCGGAAGCGGAGGGCAAGCGCTATCTGTGCGATGTAGGGGTGGGCGGGATCGTTCCCCGCACACCGCTGCTGTTGCAGCCGGGGCTGGAGCAGGTGCAAGGGGACGAATGCTACAAGCTGGAGGAAGATTCCGACTACGGATGGATGCTGCTGGAACGCAAGCACGGCCAATGGCACCGGATCTACTCGTTCACCGAAGAGCCACAGCTCGCCAAGGACTACCTCATGGCCAGCTACTGGTGCGAGCATGCTCCGGACTCCATCTTCCGCGCCGGCGCGATGGTCGCGATCCGCACCAGAGAAGGGCGCCATACGCTGGCGGGCGAAGAGTTTCGCCTCTTCACCTCGGACGGCGTGGAGACCTTCACGCCTCAGACGCCCGAGCGGTATCGTCAAGCGCTGCGCACCTACTTCGGCATTGAGCTGGAGCGCTAGACCGCGCCCCCGCTTGCGCTGCGAGGACAAGGCGGCAAAACACGGGCAAGCCGTCTTTTGCGGCGTGGCAAGTTAACGGCAAAAAACCGGCCAAATGGCCGGTTCTCCCCTTCCTGTGCCGCCGCCGTATTACTGATTGAGGTCCGGCCGCTTCGCCGTCACGAGATAGACGACGCTCTCGCCGATGTTGGTCGCGTGATCGGCGATCCGCTCGATATAGCGGCCGACGAAGCTGAGCAGCGACGCCTGCGAGATCGTCGCCGGCTTCTCGACCATCAGCGCGAACAGCTCGCGGATGATCTGGCCGTAGAGCGCATCGACCTGATCGTCGTCCTTGCCGACCTTGTACGCCAGATCGACATTCTCCTGAATGAAGGCCTGGATCGACTCGTACGTCATCGTCAGCGCCGTCTCCGCCATCCGCGGCAGATCGAGCAGCGGCTTGATCAGCTCCTGGCCCTCCATGCGCAGCACGACCTTGGCGATGTCGACCGACAGGTCCCCCATCCGCTCCAGGTCGCTCGCGATCCGAAAGGCCGCCAGGATGCGCCGCAGATCCTTCGCTACCGGCTGCTGCGTCGCGATCAGCTTGGCGCCGATCTCGGTAATCCGCTCCTCCAGCGCGTTGAGCTGCGGATCCTCCGCAATGATCACGCGCGCCGATTCCGTATCGATGCGCTCCAGCGCCTGCATCGCGTTGCGCAGCGCCGATTCCACATGTTCCCCCATGTTGACGAGCAGCTCATCCATTTGCTGCAAGCCCTGATCGAATTCCTTGCGAATGGTCATCATCGTCAGCCCCCCATTGACTGCCGGACGCCGGCTGCTAGCCGAAGCGTCCGCTGATATAATCCTCGGTGCGGCGATCGCTCGGCGTGGAGAACAACGTCTCCGTGTCGGCGTACTCCACCACTTCCCCGTTCAAAAAAAACACCGTCTGATTCGAAACGCGCGCCGCCTGATGCATGTTGTGCGTCACCATGACGATCGTGTATTCGTTTTTCAGCTCCTGGACCAGCTCTTCGATCTTCAGCGTCGAGATCGGATCGAGCGCCGAGGTCGATTCGTCCATCAGCAGCACATCCGGATTGACCGCGAGCGCGCGCGCGATGCACAGCCGCTGCTGCTGGCCGCCGGAGATGCCGAGCGCCGAGCGCTTCAGGTGATCCTTGACCTCGTCCCACAGCGCCGCCGAGCGCAGGCTTTTTTCGACGAGCTCGTCCAGCTTCTTGCGCTGGTTTATGCCGTACAGGCGCGGACCGTACGCCACATTTTCATAGATCGATTTCGGAAACGGATTCGGCTGCTGGAACACCATCCCCACCCGCTTGCGCAGATGCTCCACATCCATCCCGGACGTATTGATTTCCTCGCCTGCGATTTTGATCGAGCCTTCGATGCGCGTGCCCGCGATCAGGTCGTTCATCCGATTAAGCGAGCGCAGCAGCGTCGATTTGCCGCAGCCGGACGGTCCGATGAAGGCGGTGACCGCCTTTTCCGGGACGTCCATCGAGATGCTTTTGAGCGCCTGGAAGTCGCCGTAATACAGGTCCAGGTTTTCGATTTCAATTAATGCCGTCATCTGACCCTCTCCTCACGCTAACCGAACCTGCCGGAGATGTAATCGCTCGTTTCCTTCTTCTCCGGATCCGTGAACATCTTGTCCGTCTCGTCGTATTCGATCAGGTCGCCCATCAGGAAAAACGCCGTCTTTTCCGAAATGCGCGCCGCCTGGTGCATGTTGTGCGTCACAATGATGATGCAGTATTCCTGCTTGAGCTCGGTGATCAGCTCCTCGATCTTGGCCGTGGATACCGGATCGAGCGCCGAGGCCGGTTCGTCCATCAGGATGATGCTCGGCTTGACCGCGATCGAACGGGCGATGCAGAGCCGCTGCTGCTGGCCGCCGGAGAGCGACAGGCCGGACTTGTGCAGCCGGTCCTTCGTCTCCTCCCAGAGCGCCGCCTTGCGCAGCGACTGCTCGACAATTTCGTCGAGCTGCTTTTTGTTCTTCACGCCATGATAGCGCGGGCCGAAGGCAATATTTTCATAGATCGATTTGTGGAATGGGTTCGGCCGCTGCCACACCATGCCGATCCGTTGGCGCAGCGAGACGACGTCCGTCTTCGGATGGTTGATATTCTCCTCGCCGATCCAGATCTCGCCCGTGACCTTGGCGCCGTCGATCAGATCGTTCATGCGATTGAGACTGCGCAGGAACGTCGACTTGCCGCACCCGGAGGGACCGATCAGCGCCGTGACCTGCTTGTTGGCAAAATCGAGCGATACGTTTTTGACGGCCTGTTTCGGGCCGTAGTAGACACTCAGGTCTTTTGCGGATAATCCGTATTGTTGCACGCTGTGCCCTCCTTATCACTTGGTCGCGGTGAACTTGCGGTACATGAACCGGCCCAGCCAGCGGGCCGCGAGATTGAACAGCAGCACCGTCAGCACGAGCACCGCGGATGCGCCGGCCGCGATCTCCGCCGCGTCGGGCGCCAGCCCCTCCGCATTGACCTTCCAGATATGCACCGCCAGCGTCTCGGCCGGACGCATCGGATTGAGCGGCGAGAACGGGCTGAGCGGATTCCAGTCGGTGAAGTCCAGCCGCGGCGAGCTCATCCCCGCCGTGAACAGCAGGGCTGCGGCCTCGCCGAACACGCGCCCGGCGGCCAGGATCGTCCCGGTCAGGATGACCGGGATCGCCACCGGCAGCATGATCGAGCGGATCGTCTTCCACTTGGACAGGCCCAGCGCCAGTCCCGCTTCTTTTTGCTCCCGCGGCACGCTCTTCAGCCCCTGCTCGGTGATCCGCACCATGAGCGGCAGGTTGAAGACGGTGAGCGCCAGCGCGCCGGCGAGCAGCGAGAAGCCCAGGTCAAATGCATTGACCAGCACCAGCAGGCCGAACAGGCCGACGACGATGGACGGGAACGAGGACAGCACTTCCACGAGCAGTCGGATAAAATCGGTGAACTTGCCCGGACGGGCGTATTCGCTCATATAGATCCCCGCGCCGAGCCCGAGCGGGATCGTGATGAGCATCGTCAAGACGAGCAAAAAGATTGAATTGAACAGCTGCGGTCCAATGCCGCCGCCGGCGCGGATCGTCTCCGGCGGCGAAGTCAGGAAGTCGTAGCTGAAATGACCGAGCCCGCGCACCATGATATACCCGAGCAGACCGGCCAGCAGCAGCACGATGAAGCCCGAGACCGCGACGATGATCGCCGTAGCGATGCGGTCCGCCAATTTGGCATTCATATTTTGGACCTCCCCTCAAGCCAGCGCACGATGAAGACGAAGACGAACGTCATCAGCATCAGGATCAGCGCGAGCGACCAGAGCGCGTTGTTGTGCGCCGAGCCCATCACCGTATTGCCCATGCTCTGCGTGATCGCGCTGGTCAGCGTCGAGGTCGACTCGAACAGCGAGCGCGGAATATGCGGCGCATTGCCGATGACCATCTGCACGGCCAGCGCCTCGCCGAAGGCGCGGGCGATGCCGAGCACGATGCCGGTCAGCAGCGCCGGCAGCATCGTCGGCAGCACGATGCGATAGATCGTCTGCCAGCGGGTAGCGCCGAGCGCATAAGAGCCCTCCTTGAGTCCGGACGGCAACGCGGCGAGCGCGTCGGTGGCGATCGTCGTGATCGTCGGCAGGATCATGACGGACAGCACGAGCGCGCCCGCTGCGATCCCGATGCCCTGCCCAGGGAAGATGTCCCGGAACAGCGGCACGATGACGCTCAGGCCGACGAAGCCGTAGACGACCGACGGAATGCCGGCCAGCAGCTCGATGACCGGCTGCAGGAACTTGCGGCCGAAGCCCGGCATGATCTCGACCATGAAGACGGCGGCGCAAAAGCCGAGCGGACCGGCGATGAGCGCCGCCAGGATCGAAGTGCTGAACGAGCCGAAAATGAACGGCAGCGCGCCGAACAGCGCCGGCTCGCCGCCGGGGTTCCATTTCAAGCCGGTCAACAGCTCGAGCGGATTGACGCCGTCCCCGATGAAGGTCCGCAAGCCGCGCGAGGCGACGAAATAAACCATCGAAAAAATGGCCACAATCAAAATGAAGATACATATTCCGGTATATACGCGCCCGACCCATTCTTCGGCGATATGCGGTTTTGGTTGCTGGACTTTTGTTGACTGAGCCATAGACCTCTCCCTCTTGAAACTGCCAACAAGAGGCAGATTATCTGCCCCTTGCTCGCGTAGAATCATTCGTCACGCTGCATCACGTTGCTTCGCGTTTATTTTTCGGTTACGTTACCGCCTTGATCGCGCTCGATTTGCATCAAGCTCGAAGGAATATAGCCCAGTTCGACGACGTCGTCCTCCTGCACGTCCGGGCTCATCATGAATTCGAGGAATGCGGCTACGACTTCGTTCGGTTCGCCGTTCGTGTACATGTGCTCGTACGCCCAGATCGGATACGTGCCGTTTGCGACGTTTTCCTCGGTCGCGTCTACGCCGTCGTATTGCAGCGTCTTGACCGAATCGTCGAGGTAGGACAGCGCCAGGTAGCCGATTGCGCCCGGCGTCTCGCCGACTAGCTTGCGCACCGTACCGGAGGAATCCTCTTGGATCGAGCCTTGCAGATCCTCGGTCTTCATGCCCAGCGCGTAGGTCTCGAAGGTGGCGCGGGTGCCGGAGCTGGACGGGCGGTTGACGATCTGGATCGCTTGATCCTGTCCGCCGACTTCGCTCCAGTTCGTCACATTGCCGCTGAAGATGTCGATCAATTGCTGCTTCGTCAGGTTGTCTACCGTCACTTCCGGATTGACGACAGCCGCCATCGCCACGACTGCGACTTGATGGTCGACCAGCTCGGCCGCTTTGTCGGCATCCAGCTTCTCCTCGGCGTATACGTCGGAGTTGCCGATGTCGACTTGTTTTTCGGATACTTGCGCCAGGCCCGTACCGCTGCCTCCGCCTTGTACTTGAATCGTGACGCCGGGGTTCTCATCCATGAACTTCCTGGACGCCTGGTCGACGAGCGGCTGCAGCGCCGAGGAGCCGGACGCGATGATCGAGCCGCTCAGCTCGCTTGCTGCGTTGCCTTCGTTCGCCCCTGCATTGCCTTCGTTCTCCGCGTTGCCGCCAGCATTGCCGCTGCCCTGCGTCGCGTTATTTGTCGTGTTGCCCCCGTTGCCTCCGTTATTGGTTCCGTTGTTGTTGCTTTGACCGCACGCCGCCAGTACGAACGTGAGGACCAAGGCCATCATGACGATTGCTGCCTTCTTCATTGCTTGGTTTCCCCTTCCTCATCCACATATTTTTGTTTACATGTCCTATTCTAGAAGGCGGGGATTAATGGGATGTTTTCTTTATGTAAATTACGCGCTAAATATGTATAGACATCACGAATAATGGTGTTATATTTATAGATAATAACTATACTCAGACAGAAGGAGCGGCGAATCTGTTATGCGATTATTAAAACTGCGCATTCTGGTCCTGATCGACCGTCTCCATCAGGTGACTGCGGTGGCGCAGGCGCTGCAGATGAAGCAGCCGACCATCAGTGTGCATATGAAGAAAATGGAGCAGGAATGGGGCGTGAAGCTGTTCGCAGCGCGGCCGGGGCGCATCGTGCTGACCGAGGCCGGACGGGCGTTGCTGCCGTATGCCGCCTCGATCGTCGCGCTCTATGAAGAAGCGGAGGAAAAGGTCGTAGCGCTTCGCGACAGCGGGCGCCAGCGTGTGGCGATCGGTCTCACGGATGCGGCTGCGGTCTGGCTCGCCGGCTCGGACTGGCTGCAGCGCTGCGCGCCGGAGGAAGCGCTGCTGCTCGCCGTCGAGTCGGGCGCGGAGGAGGAGCTGCTGCCGGCGCAGCAGCAGGGGCGGCTCGATCTGATCGTATATGGCGTCGCCCCTGCAGAGTCGGCCACCGCCGAGGCGCAGCACCGGCTGCGGCTGGTCGAGTCGCCGCTGACCTTGGCAGTGCCGGCCGATCAACCGCTGGCTGCAGCGCCCCCCGCAGCGGCAGCCGAGCTGGCCGGCCTGGCGGTCGTGCGCTATGGAGCGCCGTCGGTGGCGCGCATCGTGCGCGACTGGGAGGGGCAGCTGAGCGAGCCGCTCGCGGTGCGGGCATCGTTCGCGACGCTCGAGCTGACGCTGCAGGCCGCGCTGCAGCTCGGCTGCGCGGCGATCGTGCCGGAGGCGTTGCTCGGCGAGGGCGATGCCCGCTTCGGCCGGCTGCCGCTGCCGGACTGCACGCAGCGCTGGCGTCTCGAGGCCGCTTGGCGCGCTGCGCCCGGCACCGGCGAGCAGCTCGCCCGCATCGCCTCGTGGATGGCCTAAGGCGAAACGGCGAGACCATCTTTTTCGGTCGAGTCCGTTTCTGCGAGGCCGTCATTCTCGGTCGAGTCCGTTTCGTTCCGAAAAATCTAGACAAGTATACGGGAAATCCTATACTTTCTATGAATTTAAGGCGGCACAGCGAGCCCGTCCTGTGGCGAGCGGCATCGTGCGCGCCGGGGCTGCGTCGGGCCTCTGATCGCACCCATTGTGATGCGTGCTGCTTATTTCCGCCGCTGATGCAGATCTCGCCCTGTAGGCTCACATTTTGCGCTTATTTCCCCCGCTCATGCAGATTCCGCCCTGTAAGCTCACATTTTGCGCTTATTTCCGCCGCTCATGCAGATCTCGCCCTGTAAGCTCACATTTTGCGCTTATTTCCGCCGCTCATGCAGATTCCGCCCTGTAAGCTCACATTTTGCGCTTATTTCCGCCGCTCATGCAGATTCCGCCCTGTAAGCTCACATTTTGCGCTTATTTCCACCGCTGATGCAGATCTCGCCCTGTAGGCTCACATTTTGCGCTTATTTCCCCCGCTCATGCAGATTCCGCCCTGTAAGCTCACATTTTGCGCTTATTTCCGCCGCTTATGCAGATTGCGCCCTGTAAGCTCACATTTTGCGCTTATTTCCCCCGCTCATGCAGATTCCGCCCTGTAAGCTCACATTTTGCGCTTATTTCCGCCGCTCATGCAGATTCCGCCCTGTAAGCTCACATTTTGCGCTTATTTCCACCGCTCATGCAGATTCCGCCCTGTAAGCTCACATTTTGCGCTTATTTCCGCCGCTCATGCAGATTCCATCCAGTAAGATCACATTTTGCGCTTATTTCCGCCGCTCATGCAGATCTCGCCCTGTAAGCTCACATTTTGCGCTTATTTCCGCCGCTGATGCAGATTCCGCCCTATAAGCTCACATTTTGCGCTTATTTCCCCCGCTCATGCAGATTCCGCCCTGTAAGCTCACATTTTGCGCTTATTTCCGCCGCTTATGCAGATTGCGCCCTGTAAGCTCACATTTTGCGCTTATTTCCGCCGCTGATGCAGATTCCGCCCTATAAGCTCACATTTTGCGCTTATTTCCGCCGCTCATGCAGATCTCGCCCTGTAAGCTCACATTTTGCGCTTATTTCCGCCGCTCATGCAGATTCCGCCCTGTAAGCTCACATTTTGCGCTTATTTCCGCCGCTCATGCAGATTCCGCCCTGTAAGCTCACATTTTGCGCTTATTTCCGCCGCTCATGCAGATTCCGCCCTGTAAGCTCACATTTTGCGCTTATCTCTTGTCCAGCTCCTAACTCGACAGCCTCTCTCTTCATTAGTTCAAAAAAAGCCCTCAATCCCGACGTTATAGCGGGCTTGAGGGCTTTAGGCTATTTTGAGATATTCGAGCTATTTTGAGCTAGTTCTAGATAATTCGAGCTAATTCAAAATATTTTGAGCTAATTCAAGCTATTTTGAGCTAATTCAAGCTATTTTGATTTTTTAAAGCTTGTCGAACCTTTCTTCAGCTTGCGGACTCCTCGCGCCGGGACTCGGCGCGCTGCAGCTCGGTCAGCAGCCGCTCGATCTCCAGCTTGACTTGTCCGGTATTCGTGTAGGCGTCGCCGGAGGACCTGGCGATCTGCTCGCTGCTGACGCGATTGTCTGCGGCGGCGTGGAACAGCTTGCCGAATAGCGAACTGGCCTCCTGAATATGCGTCTCGGCTGCCAACGTCTCCTCGCGTCCGTGCCGGACGAGCTCGGCCGTGCCTTCCACCGCTTCCAGGATCGCGCTGATCGAGTGCCGGATCTCGTCGGCGGAGCGCTTCGTTTGCGCCGCGAGCTTGCGCACCTCGTCGGCGACGACCGCGAAGCCTCTGCCATGCTCGCCCGCACGCGCCGCCTCGATCGCCGCATTGACCGCCAGCAGGCCCGACTGCTCCGCCAGCTCGCGGATCAAGCCGGTCACGCTGCCGATGGCGCTCGCGCGCGCCTGCAGGTCTCGAGTCTGCCCATCCTGCCTGTCGGTGCGCGCCACCATCCGGCCGAACGCCTCGCCGACCTTGTCCAGTTCGTTTTTGCCCTGCAGCGTCAGCTCGACCATCGTCTCCGAGAGCCGCTCACCCTGCTCGGTCGAGGCTCTGGCCTCTGCGACCGATCGATCGATCTGCTGCAGCATGGCTTGTGTGCCGCGGATCGTCCGCATCTGCGCGGCCGCCGCCTGCCGCTGCAGCAGCCTGGAGATGCCGAGCAGATCGGCTACCGTCAGCACGCCCGCATAGCGCTCAGCCTCCGTCACGACGACGCAGTCATAGAGCGTCTCCTCCGAGCGGCCGAGGGCGCGATCGATCAGCGATTGGGCCGCGTCGCCGATATCGATGAGGAGCGGCGAGGCGTCCATCAGTCTCGTCACGGATCGCGTATCGTACAGCTCCGCTCCGTAGCGGCGGCTCAGGGCGCGGGCGAACTTGTCCCGCATGATCAGGCCGAGCGGGCGGCCGTCGTCGCTGCACACGACGAGACACTCGCCGCCCTCCTGACGCTCGAATAGCCGCGCCGCTTCTCTGCATCTGCACGCCGGCGCGACGGCCTGTGCGCGCCGCACGAACTCCCCCACAATCGCTTCCGGCGTCTCTCGCAGCTGACGAGCAGCCGTGCTCGTCGCGCTCGCCGACCGCGCTGTTGTCTGCGTCTCAGGCCGTACTTTCGTCCCGGTTGACACTCCGCATCACTCCCCTAATGACCTATACCTCTATCATAGGGCAGCTAAGTCAACGGCAGCACATCGCAGTGTAAGCGAAATGTAAAATCACACCTCGTCCCAGATCCGCTTCACGTTCTCCAGCGCCAGACGCGCGCCGAGCTTGCATTCCTCCATGCCCTCGAATTCGATCGAGAGATAGCCGTCGTATCCCGCGTGCTTGATCGTACGCAGCACCTCGTGCATATCGATATCTCCATGGCCGGCGATGGCGCCGCGCAGCGCGTTGCCGCTGGCCGTCTTGAACCAGCCCTCGCCGAGCCCGCGGCTGCCCGGACGCAGATAGAAGTCCTTGATATGCACCATGGAGGCGATGCCGATGTTCTTCTTGACGGCCGCCACCGAATCTTCGTCGACGACCATGAAGTTGCCGATATCGAGCGTCGTCTTGAAGTTCGCGCGATCCGTCGCCGCTACAAGCGCCTGCACGCGGTCGCTCGCCTGCACGAAGTAGCCGTGGTTCTCCACGCTCGTCGTAATGCCCGCCTCGGCGGCATAGTCCGCGACTTGGCGGCAAGCGTCGGCCAGCTTGTCCAGCCGCGCGTTGAATGCCTGGATCGACGTATCGGGCGCGCTTGCGACATCGTGGCGCATCAGCTTCACGCCCAGCTGCCTGGCAATCTCGACCTCGCCCTTGACGCGCTCGATCTCCTGCTGCCGCGCCTCCTCCGTCTCGGTGTAGAAGTTCGCGCCGATCGCGTAATTCGAGACCTCCAGTCCCAGCTCCTGCGCCTTGTCGCGAATCTGACCGATCAGCTCGGGCCGCTCCGTCAGCGAGAAGCCGATCGGCACCACCTCTACGTGCTCGCCGCCCATTGCGGCGATTTCCTCGACGACCTGCACCGGCGACAGCTCGCCGGCAGCGATGGCCTTGTACAGGCTATATGTGCTTACGCCCAATTTCATTTTGCTTTTCCTCCCTTGCTCACACTTTGACACGTTTCTATTGTATTATAGTATGTATCGCGCGCGATTCCTTGTATGCGTGTGCTGACAATTTGTACGATTATGCGATATTGAGGTGAATTCCATGACGCGCCAGCCCGTCTCGCTGCGCGAGGAGATGAGCATGCCCGACCCGCAGTTTCCCGTGAAGCTCCACCATACCCGGTTCAGCGGTCAAGGCGTTACCTTATTCCCGCCGCACTGGCACCGGCACTTCGAGCTGCTGCGCTTCGTCACCGGCGAGGCGCGCATCGAGTGCAATTCGAAGCCCTGCCACGTCCGCGCAGGCGATATCGTCGCCATCAACAGCAACGATCTGCATCACGGCGTCTGTCTGTCCGAGGACCTGCGCTATGAGGTGCTGATCGTCGATCTCGAGCTGCTCCAGAGCCGCAGCCTCGATGCCGCGCAGACCAAGTACCTGGCCCCGGTCGCACACAATCAGATCCTGTTCCGCAACCATATCGCCGCGGACGAGGCGCTGCACGAGACGGTGACGGCACTGGCGCGCGAGCTGCAGGATCGACCGTACGGCTATGAGCTGTCCGTCAAGTCCTTGCTGTACCGCCTGTTCGCGCAGTTGCTGCGCGGCTATGTCGCGACGTGGCTGACCGAATCGCAGTCGCGGCAGCGGCTCCGCAATCTGGAGCGCTTTGCGCCGGTCTTTGGCCATATCGAGGCGCACTATGCCGACACGATCTCCATCGAGACGCTGGCGGGACTCGCGGGACTGAGCCGCTATCACTTCAGCCGGCTGTTCAAGGAGCTTACCGGGCGCACCGTGTCGGACTACATCACCCGTACCCGCCTGCTGGAGGCGGACCATCTGCTGCGCAACAGCGACCTGAGCATTACCGAGATCGCGCTGGCGACCGGCTTTGGCGATCTTTCTTACTTCAGCCGCGCTTACAAGCGCTACAACCACGCCGCTCCCTCCGACATCCGACGGCGCAGCTAGCCGCTGGGACCGGCCCGCCTGCGTCGACGCTTCGAGACGGAGGAGGACGAGCCGAGTCGGCAATAGAGCGAAAAAGTAACGTTATCGCGTCCGAGGCTGGTCGGCGACACCGCAATAGAGCGAAAAAGCCACGCCTTCAAAAGAAGACGTGGCCAGTCTCGCCTTGCATGCAGCGCTCATGCCTGCATCATGCGATTCCTTAATAATACGGGCTAATCAACAGGTACACGATGACGCCCGTGCTGCTGACGTACAGCCAGACCGGCATCGTCCACCGGGCGATTCGACGATGCTTCTCGATCTTCATATTGAAGCCGTGCGCGATTGAGATCAGCGCCAGCGGGACATTGACGATCGCCATCATCACATGCGAGATCAGCACGAAATAATAAATATAGCGCAGCCAGTCAGGCCCGCCGAACAGCGTCGGCTCCGTCAGGTAGTGATACGTAACGTAGGAGACAAGAAAGAAAAACGTCGACACAAACGCGGCCATAATGAAGTTGCGATGCAGCGGAATGTTGCGGCGCTTGACCGCCAGCAACGCAATCACCAGAAAGCTGAAAGTGAACAAGTTAAAAATGGCGTTGAGCAGTGGAAAAATCGTGACGTCAAAGCCAAGCTCCCCGTCGTGCCCGGGCAAAAAGAACAACAGTGCGATAATCCCGATCAATATAATGGAAAATACGGCGATGGCCGGTGTAAAATTACGCGTTTTTTGCATGACTTGCCTCCCTAGACGCTTCTCCTACTAGAATAGACAAAACCCGGCTGCTTCGCAAGGCGAAATGCCGGGCAGATGTCACAAAATTATGAAACCTAGAAGGCAGTAGCTGTAACGGACACCAGAGACGCTTAGCGCCCAAATTCGACGCGAGCCCGACTGTAACGGTCATCAGCGACGCTTAGCAGGAGATTGAGCCACTTTAGAGAGCCATGAATCCCGCTAAGCGGCGCTCTTGTCCGTTACGCGCCAAAGGAAGCCAAAAAATGGCGCTAAGCGGCTCCCTTGTCCATTAGAGCCGATTCAAGCCTAAACCCGCTCCCCTGTTCTTTGCCAAAACGACCGGACGCCCACACGATTCGCCGCATGACGGCGACTCTACTCCCATACCTGCTCGCCACACGATTCGCTGCTTGACAGCGCCCCGACTCCCGCACCTGCTCGCCGCATCCGAAGGGCTCGGTTGTTCAGACGGGTCCGTTCGGATAAACAACGACCTTGAGCGAGCCCGACTTGTTGGTGCGGGCGCGCTCCATCGCTTGCTGCGCCTGCTCGAGCGGATAGCGGTCCGTGATCATGACGCCGTCCGTATCCGCCAGGCCCGCAGCCAGCAGCGCCAGGCCCTGCGGGTACGTGTTGGCGTATCGGAACACGCCGTAAATGTCCGCTTCGTTGTCGGCGATGAACGGCACGTTGAGCGGAATCTCGTCCTGCGGCGGCAGGCCGACGATCGCCAGGCGTCCGCCGCGGCGCAGACTGCCAAGCGCCGTCTGCAGTGCGGCGGGATGCCCGGCCGTCTCCAGCGCGACATGGACACCGCTGCCGTCGGCCCCGCCCCGGAGCTGCGCAAGTCCATCGGCGGCAGACGCGTCCACCGCCGCATCCGCTCCGAGCCGCAGCGCCGCCTCCAGACGCAGCGGCTCGCGGTCGCTGACGACGATCCGCCCGGCGCCAAAGGCGCGCGCCGCGACGACCGCCATCAGGCCGACCGGCCCCATGCCGATAATCGCTACCGTCTCCCCGGGCTGCAGACGGGCCCGGCGCACCGCGTGCACGCCGACGGAGAACGGCTCGCACAGCGCCGCCGTCTCGTACGACATCGTATCCGGGATGCGATACAGGAAGTCTTCGCGATGCTTGATGTATTGCACGAAGGCGCCGTCGTACGGCGGCGTCGCCAGGAATTGCACCTCCGGACAGAGGTTGTAGCGCCCTTCCTTGCAAAATGCGCAGTAGCCGCACGTCACGCCGGGCTCGACCGCCACGCGGTCGCCGGGCTGCAGCGTCCTCACCTGCTCGCCGACCGCGACGACGACGCCGGCACATTCGTGACCGAGTATGATCGGTCCCTTCACGACATACGGACCGATCCGACCGTGCTCATAATAGTGAATATCCGAGCCGCAGATGCCGACGGCCATAACCTTGACGAGCACGTCGCGTCCCGTCGCCTCGGGCACCGGGCGCGCCTGGATTTCGATCCGGGTCGGCGCCGTCAGGACGGCCGCCTGCATCGTCGCCGGTCCCGCCGTTGCTGCACGCTGGTTTTCATTCATGCTTTTCCACTCCCCATATACGATTTTATTTGTCCGCCGCAATCTGGTGCCGTTGCGTCCCGACATCGGGCAGCGACGGCACGACATCGGGGCGCGACGGCACGACAGACCCGCATCCCATAGTGAGATGCGGGTCTGTGTGCTTTTCCGTCTAGTCGTCCAGGGTGCCGGCCTGCAGCAGCTTTTTGAGCTGCTTGAGATGCTGCCGCTCGCCCGCCACCACCAGGGTCGAATCCGGCTTGAAGCGGTATTCCGGCCCCGGGTTGATTTGCTTGAATTCATCCTCGACGACGGCCAATAAGGTCGCGCCGGTTTTTTGCCGAATGTCCATCTCGCCGATCGTATGACCGACGCAACGGAAATTCACCTCGATTTTATACCATTCGATGGTCAGGTCGTCGAGCGCCACCTCGATCGTCTCCAGCGCCTTCGGCTTGTACGTCATACCGCCGACAATGCTGGCGATCGTGCGGGCTTCGTCGTCGTCCATCGAGATCATTGATACGCTCTCATCGGGATCGTCATAGGCGAAATGGAACATTTCGCGCCGTCCGTCATCGTGGATCACGACGACAAGACGATCGCCTCCCCGCGTGTCCAGCAAATACTTTCGGCCGATTCCCGGTAAATCCGTTTCACGAATATTCAAAGCCTGCCCCTCCCAAGTAGGATAAAAATTAACGTGGAATGCGCCCGCGAGATCCATATTTGGGAGCAGCTCCGATCCATGCTTGACGGTCCGCTCCGGTGACCAATTCCCGCACGAGTCGTTCTTCGCGGCGGGCGACAATACAGACGATCACTTGCAACGGCTCCCCGGTCGCAGCGTCGGACCCGCGCAGGATCGTCGGCCGGCGTTGCAGCCGAGCGCTTAGCACTTGCACTAGCATATCATACTTGTCACTGATAACCCAAATGGTTTTGGTGCGCACAAACCCATTGGCAGCGGCCTGTACGCAGCGATAAGCCAGATAATAGGCAATAATGGAATATAGCGCCTGATCGACCCCGAACAGGAAGCCGGCGAGCAGCAGCACCGCGCAGTTGAACAGCATCATCCAGCGGCCGCTGCGCAGCGGCGTCCCGTCGGGACGCCGGGGCACGCCGATCGTACCGTCCAAATACCCGCCGTACCGAATGACGATACCGATCCCGGTCCCCATCAGCGTGCCGCCGAGCACGGAGGCCAGCAGCGGATGGACGACCAGCGGCGGGACCGAGTGCAGCAGCAGCGCTGTGACGGAGAACAGCAGCAGACCGGATGCCGCCAGCGCCGAGAACGCGCGGACGAGCGAGGCCGCGCCCCAGAAGACAAACGGCAGGTTCAGCAGAAATAAAAAGAGGCCAAGGCGCATCTCCGTCATATGGGAAAATAAAATCGAGACGCCCGCGACGCCGCCCGCAATCAGTTGATTGGGCAAGAGGAACAGCTCCAGACCGATGGCCGCCATGAGCGACCCGAGCAGCACGACCAAAGTGCGCGCCGTACCGCCGGTTTCGGGTTTTTTGAGCTCATCCCGCCCCGCTTGCTTCAGCTCTCCGCGCTTAACGGTCAGTATGCGCATCACCTGCGCCCCTCCTTTCGGTGCCTTTTGACGCCGCGCGCGCAGCGCCCGCCGTGAAATCAGGAATTGTCCGATGGGACCGGCTGCCGGCGCTTGCGGCGGTCGCGTCGATCCAGCTTGAATACTTTGTTCAAGGCGTTGAACACATGCTTGGATTCCTTCGTAAGCAGCGGTCCGAGGATCGCCAGGATGAGCACGTACAGCGCGGCGAAGGGCTGAATGATGGCGAGCAGTCCGCCCGCCTTGCCCAGATTGGCCATGATGATCGAGAACTCGCCGCGCGAGACGATCGTGAGCCCGATATTCGAGGAGGCCTTGGCCGACAGTCCGGCTGCCCGGCCGGCCAGCATGCCTGCCGCAAAATTGCCGATCAGCGTAATGACGACGGCGCCGAGCGACAACCACACCGCACCGCCCAGCTCCGAGGGCACGATGGTCAAGCCGAAGCTGAAGAAAAACAAGGCGCCGAAGAAATCCCGGAACGGCAGGATCAGATGCTCAATTCGCTTCATGTGCTCGGTCTCCGCCAGCACGAGCCCGACGAGCAGCGCGCCTATTGCCTCGGCCACGTGAATCGTCTCGGAAAAGCCGGCCACGAGGAACAAAAAGCCGAAGATGACCAGCAGAAATAACTCGTTGGACCGAATATTGAGCGCCTTGTTCAGCAAGGGAACGACTCTGCGGCCGATAATCAGGAACAGTAGCATGAAGCCGAGCGCGTACAAGGCCGAAAGCAGAACGCCGCCGAGCGAGGTCGCGCCGCTGAGCACCAGCCCCGAGAGGATGGAGATGTAGACGGCGAGGAACACGTCCTCGAACATAATAATGCCGAGGATCATCTCGGTCTCGGGATTGGCCGTGCGCTTCAGGTCGATCAGCACCTTGGCGACGATTGCACTGGAGGAGATGGTCGTGATGCCGGCCATGATCAGCACTTCATTGAGCGGAAAGCCCGTCAGGAAGCCATAGGCGAGCCCCAGCGTAAAGTTGATCGCAATGTAAATCGTGCCGCCGACCGCAATCGACCGTCCGGACTTGATCAGCCTTCCCACCGAAAATTCAAGTCCCAGATAGAAGAGCAAAAATAAAACACCGATTCTTCCCAGAAATTCAATAAACGGCCCGCTTTCGATGAAGCGAAAATCGAATACGCCAAGCTTGGGCGCATGCGGTCCGACAGCCATGCCAATCAGAATGTAGAACGGAATGACGGAAAAACGCAGCTTGGCCGAAAGCAAGCCCACAAGTGCCAGGAGCAAGATCGCCAAGCCGACTTCGAGCACTAAATGATCCATGGCTTACTCACTCCCGTTCTGCAAAATATGCTTTAACGCCTTTAAATGCTTGCGTTCGCCCGCTACGATAAGGGTGGTTTCGGGCTTAAAGACGTAATCCGGACCGGGATTGATATGCTTGGCTTCCTTCTCCACTACTGCAATGATCGTGGCGCCCGTTCTCTGGCGAATACTGCAGCCGCCTATTGATTGTCCGATGCATTTGGCGCTCGAATCGATTTTAAACCACTCAATTGTTAGATCGTCGAGCGCAATTTCGATCGTTTCCAGCGCCTTCGGCTTGAAAGTCATGCCGCCGACGATGGCGGCGACCTGCCTCGCCTCATCATCCTCCATTGAGATCATCGAGACGCTGTCATCCAGGTCGTCGTAGTCGAAGTGATACATTTCACGGCGGCCGTCGTCATGAATGACAATGACCAGCTTGTCGCCGCCGCGCGTTTCAATCTGATATTTTCTGCCGATGCCCGGCAGATCGGATTCGCGAATGTCCATATTGAAATTGTCCTCCCTGATGTCATCTTTTCCTTCGCTGCGTCCATTTATGAACCGCGGCAGCCAATGTTATTCCGGAAGGCGGCAGTATGGCGCTTCTTCGTCGGCCAAAAGCGGCATACGGAATAAACGTCGGCTAGACGCGGATTAATACGCGGTTCTAGGCCACGAAATGCGAAGTGAATTTAATGGGCATCAGAAAGAGTCGTTTGAGTTGAACAGGAATGTATGCGCTAAGCAGCGCGGCGAAGATGAAAAACACGAATAATAAATCCGGGGGCGGAAAAACGGATACCGGGGCCACGACCATACTCGGCAAATGACCGACAGCCAGCATGACGGTGCGCGCGCCGACCGTAAAATCATTGTCGGACTGCACGGAAAGCTGCGGCTTCTCAACGTAAGGGAGCTCGTGGTTGACGGAGTAGAACGGCACCATCAGGGTTAAGATCAGCAACGCAAACACTACGATTTTCCCGAGCCTTGACGTGCAATACGTATGCATATGCGCTGTCCCCCCTTTGGCGATAACTCGGCCGCAACCGTGCCCTTTATAATAAGTATACCGAATTCTACTCTGCCTGTCACTTCACAAAAACCGAGAGGGCGGTTTGTTGTAAAATTTTTTAAACGCTTTGGAGAAGCTGTACGGGTCGGGGTACCCGAGCTTCGCGGCGATCTCCTTGACCGACCAGCGGCGCTGGTAGATCAGATCGCGTGCGCGGTGCATTTTCAGATGATACACGTACTGCATCGGAGTGGTGCCGAGCGCCTGACGGAAGTAGGTAATGAAATACTTCTCCGACATGCCCGCCACGCCGGCCAGCTCCGCGGTACGCTGCGCGCGATGCAGATTGGCATGAATGTGCTCAAAAACGGGCTGCAGTTGCGCCACGCCGGCCGATCGGCCCGGATGCGCCGGCGACAGCTCGAAGGCCCCCTCGTAGCTGCCGTCCCCGAAGCGGCCGATGATGCCCGCCAGCAGGAGCAAAAAAGCGCCCCGCAGCTTCATCTCCGAGAGTGGCTCGCGACGCTTGTAGCCGCCGAATGTCCCCAGGAACAACGCCGTCTCCTCCCGAATCAGGCGGCCGGGCACGATGCCGGCGAGCGGGTACTGCTGCAGCATCTGCTGCTGCTCTCCGAGGCCGAGGTCGAAGTGCGAATAGACGAACCGGCAGCCGTCGGTTCCGGTCGTAGCCCGATACGCCAGCTCCGGATAGAACAACACCGCATCGCCCGGAAAAGCCCGCTGCTCGCGACTGCCGGTGCGGATTCGCACCTCGCCGCGCTCAACGATCCACAGATCGTAGTCGCTGTGCTGCTTGCTCTCGATCCAGTCTCCGCCATGCTCGTGATCGTTGCACGACCGAATCCGCACCGAGAGCTGTTCCGCCAGCGCATCGAACAGTTCCACACCGCGCATACGCGCCCTCCTTCCTGTTACGAATCGACATTCCACTATAATTATCTATATTGTGCCTCAAGGAATCGAATAATTCAATCTTACGATATGACATGCTTCTCATACTGCGACCTATGTGCGCCTCTGGCTCAAGCTGGTAGGATGAGAGTGTATTCGTTTCCACTATCGCTACGACAACCCTTTCAGGAGGATGATGAACATGACAGCAACCCCTACGGAACAGGCAAACAAAAAAGGCCCGAAAGTGGTCGTGCTCGGCGCGGGGAGCCTGTTCTTCGGCCGGCAATCGATCTGGCAGATGGTGCACTCCGCACACCTCAACACAGGCACGCTCGCGCTGGTCGACACCGACGAGAACAAGCTCGCGAAGCTGGTCAAGATGGCCAGGATGGTCGCCTCGCACGCCGGAGTCGCGCTCAAGATCGAAGGCTCCACCGATCGGCGCGACGTCCTGCCCGGCGCGGACTTCGTCGTACTCAGCTTCGCCCGCGACACGGTCAAGTATCGCGGCATCGATTGCGCCGTCTCGGAGAAATACGGCATCCGCATGTGCTCCGGCGACACGATCGGGCCGGGCGGGATCTTCCGCGCGATGCGCGAGCTGCCGGTCATCATGGACTGCGCGCGCGACATCGAGTCGCTGTGTCCGCAGGCGTGGGTTATCAACTATATCAATCCGTCCGCGATCGGCGGCATCGCACTCTCGCGCTACGCGCCGAAGCTGCGCAGCTTCGCGCTGTGCGACGGCCTGCACATGCCGCATGTGAAGCAGAACTATGCCGTGCGCGCCGGACTGATCGGCAGCAAGGCGGACTACACCGACGCGATCGACCGCGCCTTCGACTTCCGCATCTCGGGCGTCAACCACTTCACCTGGCTGCTCAAGGCCGAGTACGAGGGGCGCGATGTGGCGCCCGCGATTGCCCAGTCGCTGCGCGACGAGGCCGAGCGCGCCACCGACGGCGGGGACAAGGGCGCCAAGGCGCTGCATAATGCCGCTATCGGCTATCAGCTCTACGAGGTGTTCGGCTACGTGCCGACCTGCGTCGCCCATACCAAGGAATACGTGCGCTACTGGCAAGGGCTCGGCAAGCTCGAGGAGAAAATCCCGGCGCTGGCGATCTGGGAGACCGAAGCGCGCTACGAGCGGCACGCCCAGATGTGGAAGGAAGTCGACGGCTTCGTGAGCGGCCAGGTGCCAATCGGCGACTACATGACGATGTACGGACCCGATCACGCCACCGACATCATCGAGAGCATGGTCGGCGGCCTCGGCAAGACGTTCTTCATCAACACGACGAACGGCGGCGCCGTCTCGAACATGAACGACGACGCCTTCCTCGAAATGCGCTGCGAGGTGTCGATGGACGGCATCAAGCCGCTGCCCGTCGGCGAAATGCCGCGCGGCCTGCGCGGCATGCAGGAGCTCATCCTCGACACGCATGAGCTGACCGCCGAGGCTGTGGTCGAGCAGGATTACGGCAAGCTGCGCCGCGCCATGATGACCGACCCGCTCGTCAATTCGATTGCCGACGCCGACCAGATCATCCGCGAGCTGCTGGAAGCCGAGCGCGAGATTATCCCGGCCGCGTGGTACAAGGACGACATGGTTCGCGCGTGACGCGCACGGATCAAGCGCAGCAAGCGAACATGCCGTACGTGTATTTCGGCCATTATATGATTCAAGCTACAACGGACTCGACCCTATACGGTCGAGTCCGTTTCGTTCCATTTACCAGCTCTGACGGACACAGGAGGAGCTTAGCGCCTAATTTGCACGTCTCGCCAGCTGTAACGGTCAGGAGCGACGCTTAGAAGCTCCTACTCGACGAAAATGCTCAGGATCGAGGCGCTAAGCGTCGCTGGTGTCCATTAGCCCGGTCGCCCCGCTCCACGATGCGGTACCTTGCGACGGCACGCTCCCGCCACGCGGCGCCCCGGAGGAGCGGCCTACCACCGCGGCCACAGCGTCCACCCAGCCGCCGAGCTTGCGCGCGCGCAGACCCGCCTCCATCGCCGGCGCGAATCGGGTGTACGGCTTTTGCAAGGCCGCCAGCTCCTCCGTGTCCGACCACAGCCCCGACGCCAGTCCGCCGAGATAAGCCGCCCCCAGCGCCGACAGCTCGGCAATCTCGGCGCGCGCGACCGGGCGATTCAGCAGATCGGCCTGTACTTGCATCAGCCGCGCGTTGGGTGTCGCCCCGCCATCGGCGCGCAGCTCGAGCAGCGGCGTGCCCGACTCGCCTTGCAGCAGCCGGATCGCATCGTGTACCTGATAAGCCGTGCTCTCCAGCGCAGCCAGCGCGATGTGGGCGCGGCCGCTCGTCCGGCTCAGTCCGCTGATCGCCGCGCGCGCGTAGGGGTCCCAGTACGGCGCGCCCATCCCGACGAAGGCCGGCACGAGATAGACGCCCTCATTGTCCTCTATCCCCGCCAGCAGCCGCTCCAGCTCCTCGAAGTCGCGGAACAAGCCGAGCTCGTCGCGCACCCAGCGCATCGTATCGCCGGTCGTGCGAATGACCGCCTCCAGCGCATAGGTGACGCGGCCGCCGCGGCTCCAGGCGAGCGCCTGCACGAGACCGCCTCCGGACTGCGCGGCCGGCCGCTCGCCGGTCGTCATCAGCACCGACGTGCCGGTCCCGTACGTCGCCTTGGCCATACCCGGCTCCAGGCACAGATGGCCGAGCAGCGCGCCCTGCGAGTCCCCGATCACACCGCGGATCGGCACCGGGGTGTCGAACAGCTCCGGGTCCGCGGTCATGCCGTACTCCCCGTCCGAGTCGCGCACCTCGGGCAGCGCGGCGAGCGGCACGCCGAACAGCTCGCACATCGCCTCGTCCCACTGCAGCGTATGAATATTGAACAGCGAGGTGCGGCTCGCATTGGTATAATCGGTCGCATGCATCCGGCCGGCCGACATCTGCCAGACGAGCCAGCTATCGACCGTGCCGAGCCGCAGACGCCCCGCAACCAGCAGCTCCGCCGCCTGCGGAACCTGCTCCAGCATCCACCCCCACTTCGTCGCCGAGAAATACGGATCGAGCATCAGCCCCGTCGACGCGCGCACCGCCTCGGCGTGACCGGCGGCCGCCAGCTCGGCGCAGCGGTCCGCCGTACGCCGGCACTGCCACACGATCGCCGGACAGAGCGGCCGGCCCGTGGCGCTGTCCCACATGACGGCGGTCTCGCGCTGGTTCGTAATCGAGAGCGCAGCCAGCTGTGTCGACGCCAGACCGGCCCGGCTCATCGCTTCGCGCAGCGCGCGCTTCACATTGGCATAGATCTCCAGCGGATCGTGCTCGACCCAGCCCGGCTGCGGATCGTACTGGCGATGCGTTGCCGAAGCGCGCGCCACGACCCGGCCGTCCCGGCCGACGATCAGCGCCTTGGTGCCCGATGTGCTCTGGTCGACGACGGCGAGGTAGGCTGCGCTCATCGGGCGGATCGGGCGCCGAGCAGCGCCAGTGCAGTCTGCTTGAGCTGCTCCGCGGCGAGCCCGTAATGCGCAAACACCTCCGCGGTCTTGCCTGCAATGGCCGGCTCGTCGGGAATGCCGACGATGCGCATCGGCACCGGCTGGTGCTGCACGACAGTCTCAGCCACTGCCGCGCCAAGACCGCCGTGCACGCTGTGCTCCTCGACCGTGACGATCGCCCCGGTCTCGCGCGCCGCGCGCAGCACTGCGGCCTCGTCCAGCGGCTTGATCGTGTGCATGTTGAGCACCCGGCAGCCGACGCCTGCAGCCTGCAGCAGCTCCGCCGCGTCCAGCGCGGGACGGACCGTCTCGCCGGCGGCAATGATCGTCATGTCGCCGCCGTCCCGCATCGTCACCGCCTTGCCGATCTCGAAGTCGTAATCGGCCGACGAGTAGACGTCAGCGACCGGATTGCGGCCGATCCGCATATAGACGCCGCCTTCATGCCCGACCAGCGCCTCGGTCATCCGCCTCGTCTCGTGGCGATCCGCCGGCAGCAGCACCGTCAGGCCGGGGATGGCCCGCGTCACCGCCAGATCCTGCACGGAATGATGCGACATGCCGAGCGCGCCGTAGCTGACGCCGCCGCTGATCCCGATCAGCTTCACATTGGTCGCCGAGTACGCGACGTCGACCTTGACCTGTTCGATCGCGCGCATGCTGAGGAAGCACGCCGGCGATGCGACGAACGGCTTGCGACCGCTGTGCGCCAGCCCGGCGGCGATGCCGACGATATTCTGCTCCGCAATGCCAACCTCGACGAACTGCTGCGGATACGCCTCGGCAAACGGCGCCATCGCCGCCGAGCCCCGCGAGTCGCTCGCCAGCACCATAATGCTGCGGTCCGCCTCAGCCATCTCCACCAGCGTCTCGCAGATGACCTGCCGATTGGCAATCGTATTCATCGCGCTCCTCCTCCCGTCTTCTGCATATGTCGCGCCTGCTCCGCACGCAGCTCCTCCAGCGCCTGCGCCAGCTGCTCGTCACTCGGCACATGATGATGCCACTTGGCCTGATTCTCTGCGAACGATACGCCCTTGCCCTTGACGGTGTCGGCGAGCACCAGCGTCGGCCGCCCTGCCGCCTGCGGCGCCTCGCGCAGCGCCTGCAACAGCGCATCCATATCGTTGCCATCGATCTGCACGACGTGCCAGCCGAATGCCGACCACTTCGCCTCCAGCGGCTCCAGCCCCATCACGTCCTCGGTCGAGCCGCTGATCTGCAGCCGGTTGCGGTCGATGATGCCGACGAGCCGGTCCAGCCCATAGTGCGCGCCCGCCATCGCCGCCTCCCACACCGAGCCCTCGGCCTGCTCGCCGTCGCCCATCAGACAATAGACGCGGTAGTCCTCGCCGCCGCGGTGCGCCGCCAGCGCCATGCCGACCGCGATCGCCAGGCCGTGACCGAGCGCGCCGGTATTCATCTCGATGCCGGGCACCTTGTTGTTCGGATGGCCGATCAGCCGGGTGCCGAATTGGCTGAACGTCTCCAGCTCCGCCTTTGGAAAAAAGCCGCGATCCGCCAGGACGCACCACAGCGACTCGACCGAGTGGCCCTTGCTGGCGACGAAGCGGTCGCGCGCCGCCCAGTCCGGCCGCTGCGGATCGATGCGCATGATTTCATAATATAAGGCCGTGAGAATATCCGTATTGCTAAGCGAGCCGCCGGTATGGCCGGTCTTGGCGCGATGAATCATCGTCAGCAGGTCCATCCGGATCTGCGCCGCCTTTGCTTTCAGTTCTGCTATTTCCATGGCTCCTCCTCAGTTACAGACCGGCGCCGCGCAGCCAGGCCTGAATTTCGCTTGCGGTCGGATCGACCGGGTCCGGCGTCAAGCCGGGAATGTAGCTGCACGCCTCGTACAACGCCGGAATTGCATTGGCATGAATGCCGACCGAATGATGCACATACGGCCCCTTGACGAGCTTCTCCTCCCAGAGCGGCCAGTCGTTCACCTCGACCCAGACATACGAGCCGCGCGTATACGGCCCCTTGATCCCGTTGGCGCGGCCCAGGAACAGCTGGTACTCGCCATGATCGCCGTCGAAGCGAGCCAGCGTCATGCCGCCGCCGCGAATCTCGCCCTCGTGCGTGCCCGGCGCGTGGTCCGCGAACAGGAAGTGCTTGCGCAGCTTGGGGCGCTCCTCCACACTGAGCGAGACCGGGAAGTTGCCGCAGTGGAACAGCAGCTCGCCGTTGGGATTGTCGGGATGACGAATCGTCAGATCCGCAAAAAACGTCGGGGCGGTATTCATCGTCGCCGCCTGCACCATCACCGAGGTAATCGCGCCGTGGATGTCGGTCTCGCAGGTGACCGGGATCTGCTCGTCGGTGAGGATCGCATTGGCCAGACACGGCATGATGCCCATCGCATCCTGCAGCGACGACCAGCACTGGATCGCAACCGCGCCGCTGCCGGTCTGCTCGGCATATTGCCGCATCGCGACCTTGAGCGAGGCAATGCGAATCACGTCCTCCTCGGTCACCTCCGACCAATCCAGCTTCGCCTTGATCCAGTCCACCGCCGCTGCCAGCTCCGAGCCGCCCGTCTTGGCCACGCGCGCCGACGTCCGCTGAATATCGACGAGGGTGATCGGGTGCACCTCGATGCCGAAGCGCTCCAGCAGCTCGCCCTCGTTGCAGATCATCGTCCAGAACGAAGCCGGGCGCGGCCCGATCTGCAGGATGCGCAGGCTGCGGAACTGGCGCACGACGTTGGCGGCGGCTGCGAAGTTCGTGAAACCGCGTTCAAAAACCGGATCGTCGACGCGCGTATTCGGCACATAGGTGAACGGAACGTTAAAGCGCCGCAGCACCTTGCCGGTCGCAAAGAGCCCGCACTGCGTATCGCGCAGCCGCGTGCCGTCCTCGAGCGGCGCCTCGTCGCGCGGTCCCCACAGCAGCACCGGCTTGCCGAGCGCCTTGCCGACACGGGCGACCGTGTCCTCGGTACCGAAGTTGCAATGCGGGAAAAACACGGCGTCCACCTGTTCCTGGCGGAAGCGCTCGATGATTTTGTCGGCGTCGATGTTGTCTCCGAACAGCAGACCTTCGTCGTTGATGCCCTCCAGATCGACGATGTCCATATCGAGTCCGAAGCTGTCGAGCTTCTCCCGGATGGTCACCTTGTAGCGGTGCGCGTCCTCCGCACTGAAGACGAACCGGCGGGTGGGCGCGTAGCCGAGCTTCATCTTTTTCATTTGTTCACTCTCCTTTTTATGCCTCGCTTTTTTTGCTCTTGGTTTGTCCAACACCAAATGGATTTCGGTAAAAAAATACTAAAATTAAATATTAGTTTATATAAAGTTTAGTTCCTTAATTGCTATGCTATCATTGCTCAAATTGTTCTGTCAATGCATTAAAACCGTAAATCCAGATTTTTAGTTAAATTTAGTTGGGAGAGTGCTGAATTTTTTAAAAAAATGTTCAAGTTGCTGGGGATAGAGAAGCTAATCCAGTAGTGGATACAATGGTGATGAAGTCGTCATGCAGTGGTGATATGTAGTGGTGGATGCAATCGGAAAGCACCTGTGTAGGGAAGCGCGCAGGGAGTCGCGTTCACTGGCTTATTTCGTCGCCGGAGCCGATTCCGTCCCTGTAACCTCACAATTTGCGCTTATTTCGTCGCCGGGGCCGATTCCGCCCCTGTAACCTCACAATTTGCGCTTATTTCGTCGCCGGAGCCGATTCCGTCCCTGTAACCTCGCAATTTGCGCTTATTTCGTCGCCGGGGCCGATTCCGTCCCTGTAACCTCGCAATTTGCGCTTATTTCGTCGCCGGGGCCGATTCCGTCCCTGTAACCTCGCAATTTGCGCTTATTTCATCGCCGGAGCCAATTCCGTCCCTGTAACCTCGCAATTTGCGCTTATTTCGTCGCCGGGGCCGATTCCGATCGCATTCCGGTGCGCGCAACTTATAAAATGCACAAACTCAAAAATCCCCTTCCCGATGGGGGAAGGGGATTACGGGGCATTCGCAATGCCGCCCAAGTCGCCGCTCTGCGTCCGAGCCGGACTTCCACTCGCACGACTCCCACTCGCACTCAGGCGCGCATCTCCTCGCGCACCTGCCGGATATAACGCCAGCGGATGAGCACGAAGTAGAGCGTCTGCACCAGGAAGAAGGCGCCCAGCACGAGCGCGGATTCGCGAACGAGCGAGTAATTGAACATTCGTTGCAGCGAAGTGAGCGCCACTGCCCCGTGGACGAGCGCCACCCCGATCGGCAGGAAGAAGAGTAGCACCAGCTGCCAGGTCAGGACGCGGGACAGCTCGCGGTCCTCCAGACCGAGCTTGCGGATAGCGGTGAATTTGGCTTTGTCCTCGTCCAGATCGGTGTACAAGCGAAAGTACAAAAAACTGCCCGAGGCCACGAAGAAGACCGCACCGATGAACAGGCCGACGAACAGCACTGCGCCGTAGCCCTGATTCATCTGCTGGAGCTGGTACGCCTGCGCGAACAGATAGGTGTCGCCGTCGCTGTGCTCCTCCCAATAAGCGCGCATGGCCGCACCTGCGGCCGCGCTCCCGCGGTGCTCAGGTGTATCATACACATAGTAGTACTGCGTCCGGATCGGCTCGCGCGACCAGCCCGTCCAATCGTCGGCCGCGACCGCATACGCCTCGAAATAGGAGACCGCGCTGGACGTGACGACACGCTGCACCTGCAGGCGGCTGCCGTCCTCCAGCGTAAAGGACGACCTCGGCGCCCTGATCTCCTGCATCGTATCGCTCACCGGCAGAACGACCGCCACGTTGTCTCCCTCCGGCTCCACCTGCGTCTGACCCGCCGCCCGAGCCATCGCATTGTAGTCGGAGGCGCGCACGACGGTAAGCTGTCCTTGCTCGGTATTGAAGCTCGGCAGCGCGATCGCGTAGCGGTCATAGGCGATGCCTTCCCTCTCTAGCACCTCTTGCATATAGTCCAACTGCCGGGCCACCTGCCGGCCCGTCGGATCTTCCCCTTCGTAGACCCGCAGGCTGTACGCGAACGGATTGCTCTCGACCAGTTGGCCGGTGAACATCGCCTTGAACCCGACCAGCGTGCCGATCGCGGAGAAGGCGACGGTCGACACGATCGCCACCATGAAGAAAGTCCGTGCATTGTCCTTCATCCGGTAGGCCAGATCGGAGAACAGCAGCAGATTGGTGCGTCGCCAAAAAAAAGGACGATTGCGCTTCGCCGCGCCGATCAGAAATACACTGAGCTGCGTGAACAGGAAGTAGGTGCCGACGATGACGACCAGCGTCACCGGAATCAATGCCGCCACGACCGCCATTCCCTTGACGCTCAGCGCCACGCTGTAGCCGACCATCAGCAGCAATGCGGCCAGTACGGAGAGCAGCTTCGAAGCGCGCGGTTCGGGCCGCGGCCGCGAGCCGCCCTTGAGCAGGTCGATCAGCCGGCTGCTGCGGAGGATGACCACCGTCAACAGCGAGATGACGACGAACAGCACGACAAAGGCGGCCAGCGTCAAGCCGATGGCATACACCGGAAGATAGAAGGCCAGCGTCTCCTCCAGACCCAGCATATTCTCGGCCCCCAGCAGAATCCCCTTCGCTCCGATCAAGCCGAGGCCGATGCCGGCCAACGTCGCCAGCACGCCGATAATGACGTTCTCCAGGAAGACCATCATGCGAAGCTGCAGGCTCGTCATGCCGTGCAGCATGAGCAAGCCGAATTCTTTTTTGCGCCGCTTGAGGAACGCGCTCATCGAGTACAGCACGAAGAAGAAGGAGAACACATAGATGATGCCCTCCGCAAAGTGAAGGCCGGTGGCCACCTCGCTGCGCAGCGCGTCGCCGCCCAGCGCCGGATGAAAGGCAAAGATCGCATACACAAAAAACACCATGACCGCGAAGGCGCTGCTCAGGAAATAGGCGGCATACATGCGCTTGTTGCGCATCACATTGTTAAACGCGAATCGACGAAAGGTCATGGGCGCCCCCTCCCATCAGCGAGAGCACGTCAATGATGCTCTGGAAGAACGCCTGCCGCGATTCGCCGCGATGCAGCTCGTTGAACAGCTCCCCGTCCTTGATGAAGATGACGCGCTGGCAATAGCTCGCGGCGAGCGCATCGTGCGTCACGAGCATCATCGTGGCGGCTTCCTCGGCATTGAGACGCGCCAGCAGCTCCATCACGGCCCGCGCCGACTTCGAGTCCAGATTGCCCGTGGGCTCGTCCGCGCAGAGCAGACTCGGCTCGTGAATGATCGCACGCGCGATCGCCGCGCGCTGCGCTTGGCCGCCCGAAATTTCGTAGGTGCGCTTGTTCAGCACTTCGGCGATGCCGAGCTTTTCCGCGATGGCCTCCGCCTTCTTCGTCATCACGTCGGCGCGCTCGCCGTCGAGCGTGAGCGGCAGCACGATATTTTCCAGCACGGTCAGCGTATTCAGCAGATTGAAG
The DNA here is from genome assembly GCF_014705605.1 of Paenibacillus sabuli. Lineage (GTDB taxonomy): Bacteria > Bacillota > Bacilli > Paenibacillales > Paenibacillaceae > Paenibacillus_D > Paenibacillus_D sabuli. The sequence goes on along the minus strand of NZ_JACXIZ010000024.1, from coordinate 70,490 downwards.
TCCTGAAAAACAAAGCCCAGCTCGCGCCGGCGAAAACGGGCCAGCTTGTTTTTGCCGAGCAAATGCGGATTGCTGCCGTTGATCAGAATCTCGCCCGTCGTGGGCGAATCGATGGTGGCCACGAGCTGCAGCAGCGTCGTCTTGCCGCTCCCCGACGGCCCCATGATGCCGACGAACTCGCCTTTTTCGATCGACAGCGAAATGTCGGTGAGCGCGCGGTAGGCCAGCTTGCCGCCATATACCTTGCTCAGCTGCTTGATGCGCAGCAGTTCCATAGTGAATCGGCTCCCTTCTATCGCCGAGGCGAAGCCCGTCGCCGCTGTCCACTGGCAGTGGTCCGGCCGGCCTCGCTTCCGTTATGCTCCCAGTGTACCCTGGACGGCAAGGAAGCTTCTATCGCGCTGCCTTTCACACGCCTTACATCGCTGTAAGGTTCGCCGAGGACAAAAAATGGAGCCGCACGGTCGTGCCGACGCCGACCTCGGAGCGCAGCTCGATGCGGTGGCCCAGACGCTCGCAGATCTGCGCCGCCAGATACAGGCCCATTCCCGTCGATTCGCGATGCGTGCGCCCGTTGTCCCCTGTATAAAAGGGCTGAAGCACGCGTCGCAGGTCGCGCTGGGGGATGCCCACGCCGCGGTCGCGCACCTCGAGTACGATCGCGTCGGGCTCTCGCGCTGCGGCATACACCACCCGGGTCTCGGTGCCCGCGGAATACTTGACGGCGTTGCTCGTCAGCTGGCCCAGCACGAACAGCAGCCACTTCGCGTCGGTCTCGACGCGCACCTCCCCGGGCACCTGCACCTCGGGATAGACCCGGCTGCGAATGAACAGCCGCTTATGCTCGTGGATGGCGCGCTCGACAATCGTGCGCAGCGGCAGCGACTCGACCTGAAAGTCCTGCTCGAACGCCTCCAGCCGAGCGGCATAGAGGACGGTCTCCAGCCCCCGCTCGATCCGCTCCGCCTCCTCGGCGATGCTGGCATAGCCGTCCCCCTCGTGCTCTTGCACGGTCAGATGAATGACCGAGAGCGGCGTCTTCATCTGATGCACCCACTGATTCATGAAGGTCAGATGCTCCTGCTGGCGCTTCTCCCAGCGGATCAGCCGCTCCTGGTAATGATCGTACTGCGTGCGCAGCAGCCGATCCATCGCTTCGGCCAGCGGGGCGCGGCCGTGCGTCAGCACGGAGGCGTCCAGCGTCGGCAGCGGCTCGCTCAGCCTGCGGTACAGCGCGCGCCGCGTGATATAGCGGTATGTCAAATAGCCGGAGAGCAGTACCAGTCCCAAAAAAACCGCGTACAGCACAGTCATCGCATTGCGGTAGCCGTCCAGCCAAAAAATCAGCACCAGCGTCGCGAGCGTGAGCAGTTGCAAGCCAATCAAGGGCAGATGCTCGCGCCAAAACAGCTTCACGGCGCCTCCTTGGCGGACCAGGTCGCCAGCAGACGGTACCCGGCGCCCCGCACCGTCTCGATCGCATTGTCCGCGCCCAGCTCCTGGAGCTTTTTGCGCACGCGCGCGATATTCACATTGAGCGTATTTTCATCGACGAAGTGCTGGTCGTCCCACAGCCGCTCCAGCAGCGTATCGCGCGAGACGACGCGCGGCGACTGCGTCACCAGCAGCTCCAGCAGCTCGGCCTCCTTCTTCGTCAGCGCAGCTGCTTGGCCAGCCAGCTGCAGCTCCATGCGCTCCGGGTAGAGGGCCAGCTCGTCCAGCCGCACGACGCGCTCCGTCTTGTCGGCCGCATACTCGCCGTAGACACGCCGCAGATGGCTGCGAATCTTGGCCATGACCACCTCGTAATGGAATGGCTTGGTGATGTAATCGTCGCCGCCGTATTCCAGCGCCATGACCTGATCCATCTCGCCGGCTCGGGCCGAGATGAACAGGATCGGGCAGGTCGTCATCGTCCGCAGCTGGCGGCACCAATAGAAGCCGTCGAAGCGCGGTAGATTGACGTCGAGCAGCACCAGATGCGGGCGATGCATTCGGAAGGCGCCCGTCACATCGTCGAAATCCGTCACCGCCGTTGCTTCATAGCCGTATTTTTCGATCCAGGCGCACAGCAGCGCCGCGAGCTTGGGATCGTCCTCGCACAGCAGAATACGCTGCATCCGCTCACTTCCTTCCGTTGCTTGCCGCAGATCGGCTCAAGCCGATTATAGCAAGCCCCCGTCGCCAGCCGCAACGCTTGTCGCTTCCCCAATTTTTGAATCCCGTGCTTCTTATCCATTGCGAACAGCATTGACTAATGAGAGCGTTTCAACTAAATTTATATTTAATTAAAGTAAAAAATGTTTGTAATTTAGTTCTCTATCACAATTTTTTTACTTTTTTTTAGTTAGGAGGACATTTTCTTATGGTCAATCTTCAAAATGTGGAGCGATGGGGACGCTTTGAGCTTGCGCTCAGCGGACCAACTGGCGGTAATCCTTATGTAGATCAGTCGCTGCAAGGCGAATTTCGCTGCGGCGAGCATGTCGTCAAGGCGCCCGGTTTTTATGACGGGGACGGCATATACCGGGTCCGCTTCATGCCGGACCGAGAGGGCGAATGGTCGTATACGATAAGCGGCAGCGTCCCCGAGCTGAGCGCTACTGGATATTTCAATTGCTTGCCGCCGACCGGCGGCAATCGCGGTCCGGTCGGCGTCAGCTGCGCCGCGCAGTTCGCCTATGCCGACGGCACGCCGTACTATCCGTTCGGGACGACCTGCTATGCCTGGATCCATGTCGACGAAGCGCTGCAGACACAGACGCTGGAGACGCTGGCGCAGTCGCCGTTCAACAAAGTGCGCATGTGCGTGTTCCCGAAGCATTACGCCTTTAATTCCGCCGATCCGGACCACTTTCCGTTTGCTGCCCGCCAAGGCGGCGGCTTCGATCTCGAGCGCTTTGACCCGCGCTTTTTTGCCAAGCTCGAGAGGCGCGTTGCCGACCTGGAGGCGCTCGGCATTGAAGCAGACCTCATTCTTTTTCATCCCTACGACAAGGGGCGCTGGGGCTTCGACGCACTCGGCGCCGAGACGGATGCCCGCTATCTGCGCTATGTGATCGCCAGGCTCGCCGCCTTCCGCAACGTGTGGTGGGCGCTCGCCAACGAATACGACTTCGTCAAGGGGAAATCCATTCAAGATTGGGAGCGCTTGCTCGAAATAACCGCCGCGTCCGATCCGTACGGTCGGCTGCGCTCCATACACAACGGCACCAAGATGTACGATCATGCCAGCGTCAAGCTGTTCGACCACAATCATCCCGCCATTACGCATATGAGCGCACAGCATTGGGACGTGACGCTGCCGCCGATCTGGCACACCGCCTACGGCAAGCCGATCGTCGTCGACGAATGCTGCTACGAGGGGAACCTGCCGCAGCGCTGGGGCAATATTACAGGGCAAGAGATGACTCGCCGTTTTTGGGATGTGGTGGCCCGCGGCGGCTACTGCACGCATGGCGAGACGTTCGTGCACGAGCACGACGTGATCTGGTGGGCCAAGGGCGGGGTACTGCACGGAGAGAGTCCGGCGCGCATCGCCTTCCTGCGTCGCATTCTGGAGGAGGCGCCTGAGAGCGCGAGACGCATTCCCGAGGTGAACGATGTGCCGACGCTAGGTGTCGAGGGCGTTTATTATTTGCAGTATTTCGGCATTCACCGGCCGGCGTACCGCGTCCTGGAGCTGCCGGAGGGCGTCTATTTCAAAGCCGAAGTGATTGATACGTGGGCGATGACGATCCGTCCGGTAGAAGGCCTGCTCCATGGCTCGGTCCGCGTGGACCTGCCGGGACGCGAGTATATCGCGCTGCGGCTGACGCGGGTGCGGGCTTAGGCCCGGCCGTTGCCGACGCTGGCCCGCACCAAGACGAGCCCGACTCGGATCGTCCTTCGGCGGCCGTCACACGATCGACCCGTTTTCCCCGCACCTTACGGACATTTCTGTCCGTTGCAGATGACGAAACCCCGCGGATCGTCTTCTTGCGCCGCAATCGGGAGGCACGCCGGAGCGCGCGAACCGAATGCTCGAGAGGCGCGGCATTTCGGAGCCGGGTGTCGAGTGCGCGGGTCGTTTGCAGTATTTCGACCTGCGCCGGCCGCCGGTCCGTGTCCTGGATCTGCTCAGGCGAGCGGTAATTAAAAAAACTCGGATCCCTTAAAGCTGGGAACCGAGTCTTTTAGGCATGACCAGCTTGTAGCCGACGCCGCGGATCGATTCGATCTGCACCGATTGCTGACCGAGCTCGAGTTTTTTGCGCAGCGAGCTGACGTGCACATCGACGGTACGTTGACCGCCGATGTAATCGAAGCCCCAGACGACGTTCATCAGATCGTCGCGCGTGATGACGACGCCCGGACGCTGCACGAGGTAGAGCAGCACCTCGAATTCCTTGGGACGCAGCGGCACGGTCTCGCCGGCCAGCACGACCTCGTACTTCTCCGGATAGATCGAGAGCACCCCGGCGGTGATGACCTTATCCGGCTGGTCCGCCTCGCGCGCCTCCTCCGACTGCGAGCGCCGCAGCACTGCAGAGACCCGGGCCAGCAGCTCGGCCACGCCGAACGGCTTGGTGATATAGTCGTCCGCGCCGTGCTTGAGTCCCTGGACGACCTCCTCCTCCGCATTGCGCGCGGTCAAGATGATGACCGGCGTGCGGACGCCGCTCTGGCGCAGCTTCGTCAGAATTTCAAATCCGTTCATACCGGGCAGCATAATATCGAGCACGATCAGTTCGAATGCTTGTCCCAGCGCCGTCTGCAAGCCCTCGGCCCCGTGGTCGACGACCTTGACCTCGTACCCTTCCTGCGTCAGATTGTACGACAGCAGGCGAGCCAGCGTCGGTTCATCCTCTATGACGAGCACCTTTTGCGACATGTGAACCCCCAGACTCGCGATTCTTGCTGGATCGCGTGATTACGACTCCTGTGCGCTCCCCCTATTGTACCACGAAGCGCCATCCTCCAGCCAATGCGTCGCTGCCGCGCGGCTAGTGCAGCACCGGCAGCTCGAGGATGAAGGTCGAGCCGACCCCGACCTCGCTCTCGACCGCGATCGTGCCCTTGTGCAGCTCGACGAGATGCTTGACGATCGACAGGCCCAGACCCGTCCCGCCGGAGCTGCGCGAGCGCGCCTTGTCGACGCGGTAGAAGCGCTCGAAGATGCGCGGCAGGTCCTTCTTCGGTATGCCGATCCCGGTATCGGTGATGCGGATGCGGATCTGCTCGTAGTCGTCGCCTTCCTCTGCCGCGCGACCGCCGGTCCAGAGCGGCTCCGCCGTAATCGACACCTTGCCGCCCTCGGGCGTGTAATTGATGCCGTTGGTTAGCAAGTTCATCAGAATCTGCCGCAGCCGATCCTCGTCCGCTTCGACGTAGAGCCCCGGCGAGGCCTCCACCGAGAGCGCGATGCCCTTGCGCGCGGCCTCGGGTGCCACCAGCTCCACCGTGCGCGCGACGAACGTCGACAGCTCGATCGGCGAGAACTGCAGCGGCACGCGCCGCGACTCGACCTTGGACAGCTCGAGAATATCGCCGATGAGGCGATTGAGACGGTCGCTCTCGTCGTAGATGATCTGCAGGAAGGCGCGCGCGTGCTCGGGATCGTCGACCGCTCCGCCCAGCAGCGTCTCGGCGAAGCCCTTGACCGCCGCGACCGGCGTCTTCAGCTCATGCGACACATTGGCGACGAACTCGCTGCGCATCCGCTCCAGGCGGCGGATCGCCGACACGTCCTGCAGCACGAGCAGCACGCCGCCGAAGTCGTCCTTGCCGTGGAAGATCGGCACCAGGTTGAGCTCCAGCAGGCGCTCCTCCGGATAATAGAGTGTCATCTCGTCGCGGATGTGCTCCCGCGAGGCGAGCCCTTCCTCGATCAGCTGCGCCAGCTCGTACTGCTGCTTGGCCTCGCCGTAGTGGCGGCCCTCCAGCTCGCGCGCGGCGATGCCGAGCACCTCTTCGGCGCGGCGGTTCATGAGCACGACGACGCCGCTGCGGTCGATCATGACGATGCCGTTGATCATGTTGTCCAGCACGCTCTCCAGTTGATTCTCGTTCTGCCGGATGCGCTGCATCTGCTGCTGCAGACTGTCCGCCATCGCATTGATCGATTGGCCGAGCTCGCCGACCTCGTCCGACTTGATGACCGGGACCCGCGCCTGGTAGTCCATGTTTTTGATCCGCTTGGCCACGCGCGAGATCTGCTCCAGCGGTCGCGTCAGGCCGCGCGCGATCTGATAGCTGACGAGCGCCGCCACCGCGAACAGCACGAGCAGTCCGCCGATCAGCACCGCCCACAGTCGGCGAATGCTCGCATCGACCTCGCTGAGGCTCATCGCCACCCGCAGCACGGCCGAATCGGCGCTGGCGGGGTCGAGCGGGATCGCGACGTACATCAAGTTCTCGCTCGTCGTCTCGCTGCGCCGGATCGCCCGGCCGATCCCCGACCGCTTGGCTTCGACGATCTCCTCGCGCAGCGCGTGATTCTCCATCGTCTCGGGGGCATGGTCCGAATCCCCGAGCACGACGCCGTCGCCGCGCACGAACGTCACGCGCTCGCCGGTGATCGCCCGGAGCCGGTCTGCCCGCTCGGTATAATAATCGAACAATTGCTCCGGCTGACCGGTGCGCCACTGGATCGTCGACAGGATAATGTTCATCTCGCGCACCATGCTGTCCTGCAGCGCATCCAGATGATTATCGCGAAACGTCTTGGCCATAAACAGACCGGCCGTCAGCACCGACAAGCCGATCAACCCGACAAAAATTAGCGTCAAGCGTACACGGAAGCTGTTCATAAGGTTATCGTACCTGCCCCGATGTCATTTTGCCAGACCTCGAAATGTTAAGTTTTCGTAAAATGTAATGATGCAGCGTCGCCGCCGGCTGCTGGATCAAAATGCCGAGCACGACCGGCACGGCGGTGAGCGGACTGAAATAGCCAAGCGCCAGCACGATGCCGAGCGAGATGTTGCGCATGCCGGCCGCGTACGAGATCGTCACGGTCAGCTCGCGGCTCCTCGAGCGCCACACCCCCGCCATCCCGACCGCGTAGCAGAGCCCGACCAGCACGAGCACGACCGGCACGAGCCGCAGCATGTCGCTGCGCAGCTCCTCCACATACGGCGCAATCGCCGCCGCATTGAGCGCTACGACCGAGGCGAAGCACAGCTTGGAGATCGGCGCCGCCACCGGCTTGACCGCGCCGGCGATGCGGCCGCGGCTCGCCTGATGGAGAAGAACACCGAGCGCGGTCGGAGCGACGACGATCAGCACCAGATCGGACATGATGCGCGACGTGTCGACCTCCACCCCGGTGCCGAACAGCAGATGGATGCCGGCCGGCACCACGAGCGGACTGAGCGCCGAGTCCAGCACGACGAGCGCCAGCATGAGCGGCACGCTGCCCCCGGAGAGCCCGACCCAGATGACGGAGGAGACGCCGAGCGGGATGATCGTGAACAGAACGAAGCCGACGACATACGGCGAATCGGCGCCGAAGATGGCGGCGCCGAGGCCGTAGGCCGCCAGCGGCAGGACGATATGGGCGAGCACCAGCGTCCACAGCATCGGCAGCGGACGGGCTACGACCTGGCGGAGCTGCTTGAGTCCGCAGTCGAGCGCCATCGTCAGAGTGACGAAGGCGAACAGGTACGGCACCGCATCTACGAGCCGCACGAGCGGCCGGTGCAGCACGAAGCCGAGCACGAGCACGGCGGGGATGATCAGGAACATCCACTGCTCGAAGCGCCGGTTGAAGGCCAGTCCCAGCTCGCGCATGCTACGCGAAGACCGGGTCCTTGAATTGCGCCAGCTTCGCCTTGGAATCGCGCTCCACCTCGGCATGCAGGCTGTTGCCGTGCGCATCCATCGTCACGATGGCCGCGAAGTCCCGGGTCTGCAGATGCCACATCGCTTCGGGAATGCCGAATTCCATAAAATCGACGCTGTTGACATGGGTGAAGCACTCTGCGTAATACTGCGCCGCTCCGCCGATGGCGTTGAGGTAGACGGCGCCGTGCTCCTGCAGCGCGGCCAGCGTCTTGGCGCCCATGCCGCCCTTGCCGATGACGGCGCGAATGCCGAATTTCTTGAGAATATCGCCTTGATACGGCTCCTCGCGGATGCTCGTCGTCGGACCCGCCGCCTTCACCTGCCAGGTGTCGCCGTCCTTCATCATGACCGGGCCGCAGTGATAGATGACCGCGCCATTCAGGTCAACAGGCGAATCGTGGTCCATCAGATGCTTGTGCAAGGCGTCGCGGCCGGTATGCATCTCCCCGCTCAGGATGACGATGTCGCCGACGCGCAGGTCGCGCACCTGCTCCTCGGTCAGCGGCATCGTCAGCCGCACCTCGCGGCGCTCGCTCTGCTGCGCATCGGCAGCGGCGGCCGCGCCCTGCTCCTCGGCCATCGACACCTCGGTGCCCTCGGGATAGAGCCACGCCTTCAGATCGCCCGTCTGCGCGTTCAGCAGCACGCCCTGGCGGCGATACGCCCAGCAATTGTAGGCGACCGAGACGAAAAAGCTCGCCGGCAGCCGGTTCATGACGCCGATCTTGCAGCCGAGCAGCGTCACCTCGCCGCCGAAGCCCATCGTGCCGATGCCGAGCCGGTTCGCCTTGTCCATGACGTAGTCCTCCAGCTTGCGCAAGTCCTCGTGCGGATTGACGTCGTCGACGCGGCGGAAGAGCTGCTGCTTGGCGAGCTCATAGCCGGTCGTGCGGTCGCCGCCGATGCCGACGCCGATGAAGCCGGCGCTGCAGCCCTGCCCCTGCGCCTGATAGACCGCATGGAGGATGCATTTTCGGATGCCGTCGAGGTCGCGTCCGGCCTTGCCCAGTCCTTCCAGCTCGGCCGGCAGGCTGTATTGAATGTTTTTGTTCTCGCAGCCGCCGCCCTTGAGGATGAGCCGGATGTCGATGTCCGGCTTGTCCCATTGCTCGAAGTGGATGACCGGCGTGCCGGGACCGAGATTGTCGCCGCTGTTGGCGCCGGTGAGCGAATCGACCGAATTGGTGCGCAGCTTGCCGTCCTTGGTGGCCCGCGCGATTGCGGCACGTATCTGGTCTTTCATGATGAGCTGGTTGGCGCCGACCGGCGTATGCACGACGAAGGTCGGCATGCCCGTATCCTGACAGATCGGCGAGACGTTGCACTCCGCCATCTCGATGTTGCGCCCGATGGTCGACAGCGACAGGCCGGCGCGCGTCGCCGCATCCTCCGAGGCCCGCGCCGCCTTGATGGTCTGACGGACGTCGCCGGGCAGATTGGTCGACGTTTCGACGATTAACCGGTATACACTTTCTTCGAATTGCTGCATCGCGTTATGCTTCCTCTCTGCTATGATTTTATTATGAATCGCATTGCCTATATAATAGCATAGAACCCGTCCTGCGCACCTGCATGCGCGCGGCGTAAGGAGGAGATTGCGGACATGAACAACGGACAATTCACCAAAACGATCATCCAGATGCAATACGTGCCGCGCTGGAGCGAGCACGCGCCGCGCTATCGCGACAGCGCCGCCAGCCACAGCTTCCGGTGCGCCGCGCTGGCCGTGCTCGTCGGCCTCATCCACGAGCGGGTGCTGCAGCAGCCGCTCGACCGGCTCGAGCTGACCGCCAAGGCGCTGCTGCACGATCTCAACGAGACCGAGACCGGCTCGATCAAGCACGTCACCAAAAAAGACGCGCGCGTGAGCGATCATATCCGCGCCTTCGAGCGCGACGTCAATACGCGTCTGGTCACCTATTTGTCGAATTCGGTAAGGCCGTTTTTTCGCGTCTACATCGAGCAGGCCGAGGACGCTTCCCCGACCGGACGGCTGGTGGACGCGATCGATTCGTTCGACGCGATGATGTTCTGTCACCGCGAGTCGATGCACGACACGAATCCCTATTTTCATCGCCGCTACGAGCAGCTGCGCGAGGAGATGCGCGGCTGCCCGCTGCCGGCGATCGCCTGGCTGGCCGAGGAATACGACAAGCGCGAGGGCGTGTTCGAATTTTGCGGCCATCTGCTCAATCTGGACAACATCGAGCGCTGGAACGGCAATTTCAACCTCGTCCCCGACAACGACGCCACCCATTCGTTCCGCGTGGCGGCGCTGGCGCTGTTCAACGGCCTGCTCGAGCGCGAGCGCTTCGGCCGCGAAGGGCTCGACGTCGATCGCCTGCTGAGCAAGGCGATCCTGCACGACGTCAGCGAGTCGCTGAGCGGGGACGTGAAGGGCACCTTCAAGCACTCGCAGCCCGCGGTCAAGCAGGCGTTCGAAGCGTACGAGCATGAGCTCGCCCTGCGCATCGTCCACCGGCTCCCGGAGGCGCTGCGCACGGACATGGAAGGCTATATGGTCGCCAAGGACGGCACGTACGAGGGCGACCTCGTCGACGTCACGGACAAGCTGGACGCGCTGATCAAGGCCAACCTGGAAATGCGCAACAACCCGCACTATGCCAAGACGTACTACGAGCAGCTGACGATGATCCAGCGCCGCTTCGAGCAGCCTTGCGTCATCTTCTTCCTCGCTTATATCCTGCACGATCTGACCTACGCCAGCTTCGTGCGCTGACCGGGCGTGCCGGCGCGGTGTCGAGGGCCGCGGGGTCCGAAGCGCGTTTGCTTATGCTCGACCGCATTTTCGGACACGCCGGCCTGTTCACCTGGCCTTCTGTCTTGCCTGGCCCCCGCGCGTCATTCGCCCGGGGTACCAGGCCCCGGGCGCAGCTCCAGCACCGCCTCGCGCACCGCGCGGTACAGCGCCTCCCACTCCGGGGCCGAGGCGCCCTCCGCCGGCGCCTGATCTGCCGGCGCGCCCGCCTGCGGCTCGGGATGCGTCTCCACATGCGTCTGTCGGGACGCGTCCGCCTGCCGCTCGGCATCCGTCCGGCCGTGCGTCTCGCGGGACGCTCCTGCCCCGGATTGCCGGAGTGCACCAGCGCCGGATTGCCGGGATGCGGAGGCCGCCGCCAACGGGCGGCGGCCCGGCGGCTGCGCGGCTGACGTTGGGGCTGACGACGCGGCTGACGGTTGTTGCTCCTGCTCGGACATGGCTGTCAGTTCTCCCTTCCTCTGAACCTTTTCCATCCTGTGGGCTAGAGATTACTACTGGGCTACCGATCGCTACGGGACTACCGATCATTAAGGACTAACGGTTGCCAGCGCGCTTATTTCGATCCATTTCAGGCAATTCCCAGGCTAGCGGTTGCCACGGCGCTTATTTGCTCAAATTATGCCTTTTTCTATTGATTTTACGAACATAAGCCCTGTGGCAACCGTTAGGTTCGTTGGCGAATGGTAGAGGGACGGATAGGATCGGTTTCAATCGCATCCACGCATCCAATTATTCTGTAATACACGCCTTAGCGATCTGCCCAGCTGCGGCGCAGGGTGAAGAGCTCGCTCAGCTCGTCGCGCGAGAGCTCGGTAATCCAGTTCTCCGACCGGCCGACGACCTGCTCGCTCAGCGACTGCTTGCCGGCGATCATCTCGTCAATCTTCTCCTCCAGCGTCCCCAGGGTGACGAACTTGTGCACCTGCACGTCGCGGGTCTGGCCGATGCGGAAGGCGCGGTCGGTCGCCTGATTCTCCACGGCCGGATTCCACCAGCGGTCGTAGTGGAAGACATGATTGGCCGCGGTCAGATTGAGCCCGGTGCCGCCGGCCTTGAGCGACAGCACAAACGCGCAGGCCGGCTGATCGGGATCCTGGAACGCCTCGATCATCGTATCGCGATCGGCCTTGGGCACGCCGCCGTGCAGGTAAGGGACCGGGATCCCGAGCTGCTCGGCAAGCCGGCGCTGCAGCGTCCGGCCCATGCCGACGAACTGGGTGAAGATCAGGCAGCGCTCGCCGCGCTGGGCAATCTCCTCCACCATCTCAAGCAGCCGCGAGAGCTTGTTGGAGCGCGCCTCCGACCATTGCGACGCCGCGCCGGCCGGTTCCTTGCGCATCAGCGCCGGATGGTCGCAGAGCTGCTTGAGCCGCGTCAGCGTGGCCAGGATCAGGCCGCGCCGCCGCAGCGGCGACAGCGTATCGAGCTGCTCCATCAGCCCCGCGACCGTCGATTCGTAGAGCGAGCCTTGCTCGGCGGTCAGCGACACATAGACGCGGGCCTCCTGCTTATCCGGCAGCGACAGCCGGATCGCCGGGTCCTGCTTGACGCGCCGCAGCATGAACGGCTCGACCCACTTGCGCAGCCTGGCGATCGTCTGGTCGTCGCGCAAGCGCTCGATCGGCTGCACGACCTCGCGCCGGAATTCGGGCAGCGAGCCCAGATAGCCCGGATTCATGAAGTCGTGGATCGACCACAGCTCGGTGAGCCGATTCTCCATCGGCGTCCCGGTGAGCGCGATGCGGTGACGGGCGCGCAGCTTGCGCACCGCCGCCGACTGCTTGGTGTACACATTCTTGATGTTCTGCGCCTCGTCCAGGCAGAGCGCGTCCCATCGCATCCCGCCGAGCTCCTCTTCGTCGAGCGGTGCGAGCGCGTACGAGGTGATGACCAGATCCGCCTGGCGTGCCTCCTCTGCGAAGTCCTCGCCGCGCGTGCGCCGCGGGCCGTAGTGCACCATGACCCGCAGCGTAGGGGCGAAGCGCTGCAGCTCCTTCTCCCAGTTGCCGATGACCGAGGTCGGGCAGATCAGCAGCGACGGCGAAGCGGGCTCCTCCGACTCGCGCTGGCCGATGACATGCAGCAGGTAGGCGGTGAATTGCACCGTCTTGCCCAGTCCCATATCGTCGGCCAGGCATCCCCCGAGGCCGAAGCGGCGCAGAAAGGCGAGCCACGAGACACCCTCGAGCTGGTACGGCCGCAGCTCGCCGCGCAGCGTCTGCGGCGCGTCCACGAGCGGCAGCTCATTCAACGATTGCAACTGGTCGAGCCAACTGCGCAGGTGACTGTTGAGCTCGACCTCGGCGGCGATGCGCTGCTGCGCATCCGGATCCAAGTCTTCTTCCTGCGACGCCGCGCCGCGCAGATGCAGCTCCATCACCTCGCCGAGCGTCAGCTCGCCCCCGCTCCGACGGCGCTGCATCCACTCGCGCAGCCGCTCCAGGTCGCGCGGATCGAGATGGACCCATTCATTGCCGAAGCGCGCCAGACGTTGATCGCGCTCGACCATATCCCGGAATTGCGCCTCGCTCAGATCGAGGTCGCCGATCGCCAGCTTCCAGTCGAACTGGATGATCGCATCCAGGCCGAAAACCGGGGCTTCGGCGGAGCCGACCGACGACTTGACCTTGGCCTTGAGCCGCAGCTTGCGCCGGCGCGCCGCCTCCCACCAACCCGGCAGCAGGATCGAGCAGCCGGCCTCGAGCAGCAACCGGCTGCCGCGCTCGAGGAAGGTCCACGCCTGCCGCTCCTCGAGCTGCTCGCGGGGCAGGCCGTCGTCTTGCAGCAGCTCCGGCTCGCTCGCCAGCGCCTGCTGCCACTTGCGGCCTTCCTTGGCCATTCGCGCGGCGACATCGCGTGTCCAGCTTTTGGGCAGCGGCTCCTCCGCCTCCCAGCTGCCGCCCGCTTCGCGCAGCGCATACAGTCGGTCCGGCGCCTCTCTGTCCTGCAGCACGACCCGCAGACGCCAGCCCTGCGCCTCCTCCGGCTCCAGCAGCTGGAGCATGACCCGGAACGGCGTCTCGTCGCGCTTCCAGCCGAGCGCGACCCACCAGTCCTCCTCGTCGCGGTAGCTCTGCGCTCCGCGGCCGGCAGCCGGCAGCGCCGCCACGCGCCGCTGCGCGCGCTCGCCCTCGAGGCTCCGTCCGAGCGCCTCCTCGACCGCCAGCGCGAGCCACTGCTCGGCCAAGGCCGGCTCCAGCCCGCTCTCGGCCGCCGCCGCTTGCCATTGCCGGTAGCGCGCGCCGGCGGCGTCCTCCAGATGCAGCTGCCAGCGGCCCGCCCGGCGCGACCAGCCCGCCATGCTCGGTGCAAAAGCGCCGGCGACGAGCGCCTCCCGGATCAAGCGCGCCGCCTCGCACAACTGCCGGAGCTGCGGCGACCACTCGGCGCGCAGCAGCAGCGACGAGGCCGGATCGGCCAGATAATCGGCCGCCAGCAGCGGCGTCAGCAAGAGCCCGCTCTGACCGCCGATCGCATGCTCCTCGACCTCGGCGCCGTACCAGGAGCCGCTATGCCAAGCGAAGAGCACATGCTTGAGCCGCTGGATCGGCCCGTTCCACTGCGGCGCATGCAGCCATACGCCTTCGCCCGCGAGCCAGCCGCCCTCCAGCCGCTGCGCCGCGGCAGCTTCCGCTTCCTTCATTGCAGCACCTTCCCCTTCCACAGCTCTTCCTGCAGCGCCCGCAGCCGCGCGTAGCGCTGCGCCAGCGCGTCCACATACCGCTCCCAGCGCTCCGCCGCGCCGTGCGCCCGGTACAGCTTCTCCAGACGCTTGAGCAGCTTGGCCGCGGTGCGGTAGCCTTGACGATTGCGCGCGTGGATCGCCTCGTCGACCGCCTGATGATAGAGCGGGATCAGCACCTCGCCCGCGGCTCGGCTCACGGCCCGCAGCTCCTGCACATCCAGCTCGTCTGGCCGCACGCCCACGTACATCTGGAGATCAGCCCACTCCCGATACTGTCTCGTCTCCAGCCAATGCGCCGCCAGCTCCTGATAGGCAACCGGCAGGAAATGCACCATCCGGGCGCACCAGTCGGTCTCGCCCGGCTCGCGCAGGTCGGCCTTGCGGCAGAGCTGAAAATACGGCCGCAGGATGACCGCGTTGCGGCAGGCCGCGAGCTGCTCGTGCAAATAATCCATCCACAGCCCGAAGCGCGGCCAGTCCCGCACCTCGAGCCGCTGCTCGGCAAAGCCGTAAACCAGCTCGGTGCAACGGTCGAAATCGGCATCGGCCAGGCGCGCGACCGCCGCTTCGTCCCGCTGCGCGGCCACGTCGAGCGCGGCCAGAGCGGCCTGCACGAAGGTATATCCCTTGCTTCCTCGCTCCGCGCCGACCGCTGCCCGCTCCAGCTCCGCCTGCTCGCGGATCCGCCACTCGTCCTGTCCGGCCAGACGCTCCCACAGCACATGATAGAGCAGATCCCACCGCAGCAGCGAAGGACCGCTCAGCAGCGCCCGCCGCCGCAGCGCCGCCAGCAGCGCCTCGACCCATGCCTCGTCGTCCGCAGGAAGCACCCGGGAATCAACCTCGACGGCCAATTCGTTGAATTGCAGAATCCAGGGATCGACCGTGCGGGTAAACGACATTTCATAATAGTAACGGCTATACGGGTCGGTCGCTGCGTAAGCCAATTCCACCTGCTCGAGCACAAATTCGATCGCATGCAGCCAGTGCAGCCGCTGCCGCCGCTTCTCCCAATCCCGCGCCGTGCCCTTGAGCTCCGTAAGCACCGCAGACATCGGATGCACCGACTGGCGGCATTGCTTCCAGGCCGCGCCGAAGGCCGCCTCGAACCAGGCTCGCCACGCCTCCGGTCCGTCTGCCCGATCCGGACGGTTCGGATCGCTCGCGGCCGGCGCCGGCGGTGCGGGCGTCACGTCGCCGGTCGCACGCAGATAGATCGTCTCCGCGTCCTCGCCCGCATTTGCCGCATAGGCGAAAAATACGGCCGCCATGTGCTTGCAGTAGCCTTCGTAGGGACAGGAGCAGCGGCTGTACGGATAATGGTCCGCATCCAGCACTACCCCGTACACCTTGCTGCCGTCCACCGCACCATATACGGTGCGGTCGTCGACGACCTCGAAGGTCAGCACCTTGCGAGCCCGGTAATACTCCCATCCGCGCGATATAATATGGCGAGGCAGATGCACGGCCATCTGCTCCTCCAAATAGACCAACCGCTCGTCGGCCAATCGAATCGGCGTATCCACCTTGACCCACTCCGTTCATTTTGAGGCATCTTATTATTATATCAATCCCGGGGCATGAACGCCAAGTCCGAAGCCGCAAGCCAAATAATCGGCTGCCGAAAGGGAGAAGCGCACCAGCCGGCCGGAGTGGCCGAACGCAAAAGAGGACAGCCTTCAAAGCTGTCCTGGTGTGGTGTACGGCGGCTTTCCTTTTGTACCGCTGTGTTACGCACGCTGGCGAAAAGCCAGATAAACGGCGGTGCCGGCAAGGGCCGCGACCACCGCGGTGGCGAGCGCATACCACGCGCCGAGCCCGCCTGCGGCAGCCTCCTCCTCGGTGACAAGCGCCAGGATATAGCGGTCGATCGGCTGTCCCGCGGCGTCAACCATGCTGGCCACAGGATCGATCGAGACGGGGATGAAGGTCTTGCGGAGCTTCTCGCCGCCGACGTCGATGCTCGCCTCGGCCGGCTCGCCTTCCGTATAGACCGTGCGCACCAGCTCCGCGTCGAATGCGCTCGTATACGTATAGCTGCCGTAGATCACAGGCTGCGTCGTGATATGCCCCAGCTCTTCGCCCGCTTCGGTGCGCGTCATCACTTCGCCGCTCTCGAAGGTGGCCGGATTGAGGACGGCGATCTCGCGCAGCCCCTCGTGCCCGGCGATCGTCTGCTCGATGATGCGGTCGACGCCGGTCAGCGCCTCGTACTCGGCCTGAATATCATAGCTCACGTACGGATCGATGATGTAGTTGGTCGAGCCGTCGTAGTAGTAGCCCCACTTCCGCACCTTGCTCGTGTCGGAGGTCGCCAGTTCGAACGGGCCGGTCCAAAAATTGGGCAGCGACTGCCCCCAGTCGATCGTGACCTCGCGCCGTTCGAACAATTGCACGAATGCGTCGTGCCACGGGTCCCAAGATTTGGTGCTGACGCCGAGCTGCTTCGGATCGGACGAGCGGTACAGCACGATATCGTCCTTGGTCCGCTTGAGCAGCGTGATATGCAGCACGCCTAGCTTGGCGCTGAGCTCCACGAGCTGCTCGTTGGTCACCATCTCGATGTCGGGATCGAGCGCATATTGCGCCGCGATCGCCGCAGTGCGCAGCTGCCGGCCGATCATATCCTGATGCTTCTCGGCGCCTTGGCGCGCTTGTTCGATCGACAGCTCCAGCTGCCGGGCGACCGCGCCTAGCTCATGCGACCGCCCCTGCTCCAGCGCGCGGCTCGCAATCGCGTACGTCCATGCATTGTTGAGCCCGAGCAGCACAAGGACGGCCGCGCCAAGCGCAGCCAGGGTGCGATAGCGGATCATCTATGCATCTCTCCCTGATGTTGATTCGCGGGCGCTTCACGCCAGCTTGCGCAAGCGGCTGCGCAGCGCCCATCTCCGTTCCTGGCGCCGCTTGTACTTGGGCAGCGCGCGATACAGCTCGACCGCTTCGTCGTAGGCGCGCGCCGCCTCCTCGCGGCGTCCGAGCTGCCGGTACAGCTCGCCCATCCGGTAGTAGGCCTCGCACGAGGACGACTGGATCTCCCGGAATTCGTCCAGCGCCGCCAGCGCCCGATCCGGGTCCTGCTTCGCATAGTGCGCCGCCAGCCTCAGGTAAGGCCGACCGTACTTGACGCGCGGATTGAGCGCCAGCGCGCGCCGAATCGATGCCTCGCCTTCTTGCGGACGGCCGGTGTGCAGCTGCACGGTCCCGAGATCGTCCCAATACTCCGCCGAATGCGCCATCGCTTCGCCGATCTCGTCCATATAGACCTGCGCCTCGCGGTATCGCTTGCGCTCGATCAGCAGCCGCGCCGCGTCCAGACGCGCGCTCACGTCGCTTGCATTGAGCAGGATCTGCTGCTTCAGCCGGGCCAGCTGCCGGCGGCGCCGCAGCGGGCGCAGCAGGCTGGGCGAGAGCCCGATATAGCGGCGGTCGATGATGTACAGGATGACCAGCAGCACGATGATCGCGATGAACGGATTGCCGAATATCCACCATAACAACGGAAACAGCAAAAATTTTCCCATTGATTCCTCCTAAGCCCCGATCCGGTTCTTGCAAGTTTCTTTATCATACCATAATTCGCTGCGCGCGTCCTCTGCCGAAGTGGAAGCGCGCGGCGCAAAAGCGTAAAATAAGGCCATATCGCTGTCCAAGGAAGGAAGATGTCTATGAAATCGCAATGGCAAATCATCGAAGAACAGCTCGACGAGCTCGTGCAGGCCAGCCGCCGGCATGCGGCCTTCGGCGCCGTGCCCCGATACATCCCCGAGCTGGCCAGCGCCCCGGCCGAAGCGCTGGGCATCACGATCTGCGATCTGGAGGGCCGCACGGTCAGCAGCGGCGACTGCGGGCTCTCGTTCACCATGCAGAGCATCTCCAAGGTGTTCACGCTGCTGCTCGCCTTGATGGACAACGGCGAAGACGGCGTATTCGCCCGCGTCGGCATGGAGCCGAGCGGCGACGATTTCAATTCCATGCTGAAGCTCGAGCTCGTCGAGCCCGGCAAGCCGTTCAATCCGCTCATCAACGCCGGCGCCATCGCGGTCACTGCTCTGATTCACGGCGATACGCCCGAGGCCAAGAGCGCGCGCATCGCCGCGTTTTTTCGCACGCTGGCAGGCGGCTCGGATCTGACGTGCAACGAAAGCGTCTATCTCTCGGAGAAACGCACGGCCCATCGCAATCGCTCGCTGGCGTATTTCCTGATGGACAACGACGTGCTCGACCCGAGCACCGACGTCGAGGAGCTGCTGGATGTCTACTTCCGCCATTGCGCCATCGAAGCGACCTGCGCGGACCTGGCGCGGATGGCGCTCGTGCTCGCCTCGGGCGGCATCGACCCGGACAGCGGCGCCCAGCTCGTGCCGCGGCGCTACGTGCAGATTGCCAAGACGTTCATGAGCTCTTGCGGCATGTACAACGCCTCCGGCGAGTTCGCGATCCAGGCCGGCATCCCCGCCAAGAGCGGCGTCGCCGGCGGCATCCTCGCGCTCGTGCCCGGCCGCTACGGCATCGGGGTGATCGGGCCCGCCCTCAACCGCAAAGGCAACAGCACGGCCGGCGTCCATCTGCTCGAACGCTTGTCGCAGGCACATGAATGGAGCATGTTCTGAACCCATAACGCCGCCAAGGCTTTGCGTTGCGTGGCGGTGCTGGCGGCGTGATGGCGCCGGGAGGCGGGCGCGGGCGGGGCGCAGGCAGCGCAAGGGACGGCGCGAGGGTGAGGGCGGGGCCTTCGTGTGGGCGGCGCGAGGGTGGGCCCAGTGCATCACGATGGCAGCATGAGGGCGATCATCACCGGCGGCGACAGCGGCATCGGCCGCGCCGTAGCAATCGCCTACGCCAAGGAAGGTGCCAGCGTAGCCATCGTCTACCTGGACGAGCACGACGCCGCCGCCGAGACGAAGCGACTCGTCGAGCAGAGCGGCGCACAGGCCAGTGCGCCGAACGGGCCGCGCTGCCTGCTGATCGCCGGCGACATCGGCGACGAAGCATTCTGCGGCAAGGTCGTTCAGGACACCGTAGCCGCCTTAGGCGGGCTCGACATCGTCGTCAACAACGCGGCGGAGCAGCATCCGCAGGACAAGCTCGAGGACATCAGCGCCGAGCAGCTCGTGCGCACCTTTCAGACCAACGTATTCGGCATGTTCCATCTCGCCAAAGCGGCCCTGCCGCATCTGCAGCAGGGCGCTTCGATCATCAATACGACGTCGGTGACGGCCTACCGCGGCAGCGCCAATCTGCTCGACTATTCGTCGACCAAAGGCGCCATCGTCGCCTTCACGCGCTCGCTGGCCGTCAACAAGGCCGCCGAGGGCGTCCGCGTCAACGGCGGCGAGATCATCAACGGCTAGCCGCCCCTCCTAGCGTCGCCGCTGCCAGTCTCCGCAGCGCGCGCCGCGGCGGAGGAGACCGGGCGAGCCGCTATGCGAGCCTCCATTCGATCCGCCATGCGGTCCGCCCCCTCCAGGAACCGGCCGCGCTGCTCCGGCGTCGGCAGCATGCAGGAGGCGCGGGCGCCGAACCAGCGGTCGCGGCGGCGGGCGATCGCGTCGTAGACGGCGTCGCGCAGCGGACGCGGCACGATCCGCAGCAGCGCCAGCAGCTTCCAGAGGCCGGGCAGACTGCGGCATACTCGCAGCGCGGCTTCGGACTTGACATAGGCGCGACCGCCCTCGATCAGCACGAAGCTGTCGATGCCGGAGATGCCGTGCTCCCGCAGCAGGCGCGCGCCCGGCTCGCTCTGCAGCGGCGCGTAGCGAAAGCGCCCCTCGGGGTCGCGCTTCAGCACGAATTGCACGCTGCTATTGCAGAAGTTGCATACGCCGTCGAACAGCACGATTTTCACGTCCACGATGCTCACCGCCCTTTGCCGCCTGTTTCCCACATCATAACACACCGAAGGGCCGCCTGCGCAAATGCAACAGGCGGCCCTTCGGAACGCATTTCGGGCACGGCGGCCCTACTTTTTCACCCTACTTTTCGGACCAGTGCACCATACGATCAAGCGCAGCGAGCCATTAGTCCGACCACAGCTCCACGCGCTCCTTGACGAGCGCCTCGTAGCCGTCCTCCATGCGCTCGACGCCGGCCTTCTCCAGATCGGCCATGTAGGCGTCCCAGATGCGGTCGAAGTCGGCCGGATCGGCGAGGATCGCCTCCGGCACCCGTTTCCAGGTGATCTCCTTCATCTTCTCAGCCAGGATATTGGTCTCGCTCGTCGCCGGCACGGTAATGTTCCACGCCGCGCCCCACGGACGCACCGGGAATTCCTTCTCCGACGGGAACAGATCCTTCCACACCGTCGCATCATACGCGGCGAGCGTCTCCTTCTCGGCATCGGTGTAGCCCTCGACGATCTGCTCGGGGAAGTTCTTGGTGTAATAATTGTCCGTCTCATCCTTCACGCCGTCGCCGTAGTGGCCGCCCATGTTGTGATAGAATCCGATGCCGCTCTCCTTCTGGAAGCCGGTCGGATCGTTCTTGGCGAACTCCTGCACTTCTTGCGGCACGACGCGCTTCCCGTCCTCGATCACGTATTGTTCGCCTTCCACGCCCCAGTTGTCCAGGATCTGGCCTTCGTCAGAGGCGAGGAAGTCGAGGAATTGGATCGCGCGCACCGGGTCCTCGGCGCCGGTCGTGATGCCTACGCCCCATCCCGGGCTGAAGCCCGTCGGCCAGAACGACGTTTCCTTGAATTCTTCTCTGAGCGTGACCGGATAATGCCCGTAGGTATAGTCCATCTTGCCCTCGGTCTTGAGCGCATTCTCGCCGTCGGCGTATCCCCAGCCCTGGTCGATCAGGCCGAGCACGCGGCCGGAGGCGATCTTGGCCTTGTACTGGTCGGTCTTCTGCACGAAGCTCTCCTTGTCCAGCAGCCCCTCCGCATTCATGTGATTGAGCCAGCGGAAGTATTCCTTCTCCACGTCGCGGCGGAAATGGTACGTCACCTCGAGCGTGTCGATGTCGATGTGGTACTCGCCGTCATCCGGAGCGCCGGTCGTGAAGAACGCCGGATTCGTCACGGTGATGTACGTGCGCCAGTCGTCCGAGTCGAGCGTCAGGCCGATATTCGGATTGCCGTTCTCGTCGACCGGGTGCTTCTCCAGATACATGCGGATTGCATTCTCGAAGTCCTCGACCGTCCGGATCTCGGGATAGCCCAGCTCCTTCACCACCCGGTGCTGCAAGCCGAAGCCGCCGCCGGCGTCGAGCAGCCCGCCGCCGACCTCGGCATAGGTCGGGATGACGTAGATCGACGGGTCGTCCGTGCTGTAGCGCAGCCGGCTCATTTGATCGCCGAACAGTTTTTTGATATTCGGCGCGTGCTCTTCGATCAAGTCGGTCAGATCGAGCATCGCCCCGGCGTCGACGAGTTTGCTCAGCTCGCCCTTGGGGCTGATCAGATCGGGATATTCGCCGCTGGCGGCGATCAGGGCGATTTTTTGCGTCGAGTCGCCTACCGCGAATTCGGCATCGAGCGTGACGCCCGTAGCGGCGGTGATGGCGCGTCCGGCGGCATCCTGCATCTTTTGCCAGTTCGGACTGGAGTCCGAGCCGTAGAATGTCAGCGTGATCGGCTCGAGCTCGTCGCCGCCCGCCTCGCCGCTGTTTGCGCCCCCGTTATTCGCCGTGTCGCCGTTGTTCGCACTGCCGTTCGATGCGGCATTGCCGGCGTTGTCGTTGCCGCCGTTGCCGCCGCTGCAGCCGGCCAGCAGACCGGTCAGCAGCACGACGGCTACGGCCGGCTGGATCCATTTTTTGTTACGCATGCGCGTATCCCCCTCAGGTGGTGATTGTGATAATGAAGCGAATGGCTGGCTATCGTATGAACAGGCTCCCCTGCTGATACCGCTGTTAACTTTTGACTGCGCCGAGCGTCATGCCCTTCACGAAGTACTTCTGCAGGAACGGGTAGACGGCCAGGATCGGCACGGTCACGACCATCGTGATCGCCATCTTCACCGACTCCGGCGAGACCTGATTCATCACCTCGTTCATGTTCTGCCCGCGATAGTCGGACATGCCGCGGTCGGTGCTCTGCAGCACCTTCATGAGCTCGTACTGCAGCGTTGTCAGCGCCTCCTTGGAGGCATTATACAGATACGTGTCGAACCACGAGTTCCACTGCCCGACCGCCAGGAAGAGCGCGATCGTCGCCAGCGCGGGCTTGCACAGCGGCAGGATGATCCTCCAGAAGATGACGAAATCGTTGGCGCCGTCCAGCTTGGCCGACTCCTGCAGCGCCTCGGGCAGTCCGTCCATGAAGGAGCGGATGACGAAGACATTGAAGGCCGTCACGACGCCCGGCAAGATATAGACCGCGAACGTATTGAGCAGGCCCAGGTCGCGGATCAGGATGTAGATCGGAATCAAGCCGCCCGATACGTACATCGTGAGCGCCAGATAGAACGAGATGAAGCGGCGGCCCTGAAAGTCTCTGCGGCTCAGCGCAAAGGCGAGCATCGAAGCGCTGGCGATGCCGATGACCGTGCCGATCACGGTGCGCAGCACCGAATTGCGGAAGCCCGTCACCAGCGTCTCATAAGCAAAAATGACCTTGTAATTCTCCAGCGTGAACTCGCGTGGATAGACGGTCAGTCCGCCGCGTACGCTGTCGGTCGAATCGTTGAACGAAATCGCCAGCACATTCAGGAACGGATAGAGCGTCACCACCGTGACGAAGAGCATGGCAACGGTGACGAAGAGGTCGAATACCCGGTCGCCGGGCGGTCTGCGAGACAGCGAAGCTTGCGTGGACACGGATGCCGCCCTCCTTTACATGATGCTTTCGTTGGTGAAGCGTTTGAACAAGCCGTTGGCGACGAGCAGCAGGATGACGCTGACGAGCGAGTTGAACATGTTGATCGCCGTGCCGAACGAGAACCGCCCCATGCCAAGCCCGTAGTTAAGCGCATACAAATCCAGCACTTGGGAATATTCGCGCACCAGATTGTTGCCGAGCAGGAACTGCTTCTCGAAGCCGATGCTGATCAGATGACCGATCGACATGATGAGCAAGATGATAATCGTCGTCCGGATGCCCGGCAGCGTGATGTGCCAGATCTGACGCACCCGGCTGGCGCCGTCGACACGCGCCGCCTCGTACAGCTCGGGCCCGATGCCGGCGATCGCAGCGAGATAGATGATCGTGTTCCAGCCGGTCTCCTTCCACACGTCGGCTGCGGTGACGATGCCCCAGAACCATTCGCCCTTGGCCATGAATTGCACCGGCTCGTGGATGAGGCCCGTCCATAGCAGGACGTCGTTGACGATGCCGTTCTGGGTGGACAGCATCTTCGTGACGAGACCGGCCACGACGACCCAGGAGACGAAGTGCGGCAAGTACGAAACCGTTTGCACGAAGCGCTTGAAGACGATATTGCGCACCTCGTTGAGCAGCACGGCGAATACAATCGGCACCGTGAAGCCGGCGATCAGGCCCATCAGGCTCATCGCCAGCGTATTGCGCAGCACGAGGTAGAACATATCGTCCTGCAGCAGCATGCGAAAATGCGTCAGACCGGCCCACTCCTGATCGAAAAGGCCGCGTCCTGGACGGAAATTCTGGAACGCCATCGTCCAGCCCCACAGGGGCAAATAATTAAACACGAACACCCATGCCACAAACGGCAGCGACATGGCGTACAGGTACTTGCTGCGTGCCGCATTGCGCCAGAATCGTCCTGCGCGCGCGGCGGATGTCGGCGCCCCGTACGGCGCTGTATCCGATTTCAATGCGCCCCCTCCTTTTTCTTTCTGTTCGCTTGCGACATCTTCATCGTACTACGCTCCGGTCTTCGGCAATACCGGGTAGATTCGGCATCTATTACCTTCATAATCAGACAAAAACACCCCCAAAATCCGAGGACGGGGGCGCCAAATGCATGCCTATTCTTCCTTGCGGAACTCGCCGGGCGGAATGCCGACATATTTGCGGAACTTGCCATGGAAATAATCGACGTTCGGGTAACCGACCCGCTCCGCCACCTCGTACACCTTCCAGCCGTGCTTGAGCAGCCGCTTCGCCTGTTCGATTCGCACCTTGTCGAGGTAGGTATTGAAGTAATCGCCGGTCTCCTTGCGAAACAACCGTCCCAGATGCGAGCTGGAGTAGTGGAAGTCCGCCGCCAGCGTCTCCAGCCGCAGATTGTCCCGATACTCACGCTCGATCCGCGCCTTGACCCGGGCGATCAGCTCGCGCCCCTCCGGCCTCCTCGCCTCCGGCAGCCCGTCAGCCGCCGTGATCGGCGAGTCGATGCTCAGCTGCGGTGCAGGAGGCGGCGCGCCCTCCGGCGCATACGATGTGAATGCGTCTCTGCCATGTAGCTCCGGCCGCGCCCGGAAGGCTTCGCCTCGGTGTAGATCGAGCTGCGCCTGACCGGCGTCTTCTCGATACGAATCGGGCCGCGCCCGGCCGTCCAGCTCGCGCCGCAGCCGCTTCAGCATGAGCGCGAGCTCATCCTCGTCGATCGGCTTCAGCAGGTAGCCGCAGGTACGATGTGCGATCGCCTTCTGCGCATAGGCGAACTCGGCGTGGCCGCTCAGGATCATCAGCTGCACCTGCGGGTCGAGCTTGCGGATGCGTCCGATCAGCTCCAGCCCGTTCATCCCCGGCATGCGAATGTCGACGATCATCAGATCGGGCGCATGCCGATCGTACAGCTCCAGCGCCCGGTTGCCGTTGTCCGCGGTCGCCGCCACACGATAGCCGAGCTGCTCCCAGTCGACAATCGATCGCAGGCCCTCGCGAATGAGCGGCTCGTCGTCGACGATCATGACCTTATACACGTCTCATCCCCCCTGTCGGAATTCGAAATCGTACGCGCGTCCCGCGACCCGGCGCGCTATGCACGCGGAGGCCGCTCGGCTCGCCGTAGGTCATCTTGAGCCGCTGGTCGACATTGCGCAGCCCGATCCGTCCGCCCGGCTCCCGTTCCTCCGGCTGACGCAGCGCCCAGCGCAGCCGGTGGAGCCGGTCTGCGTCCATACCGGCGCCGTCGTCGACGACGAGCACGCTCAGGCCGGTCGCGTCGGCTCGCACATGGACCTCGATCCGCGCCCCTTGCTCGTCGTTCTCCAGCCCGTGGATGACGGCATTCTCCACGAGCGGCTGGATGACGAGCGGCGGGATCGGCAGCCCCATCGTCTCCGGTGCCGCGATCAGCCGGAACAGCAGCCGGTCGTTGTAGCGGAAGTTCTGAATCTGCAGGTAGCTGCGCACCAGATCGAGCTCGGCCCCGACGGTCGTCATGCGCTCGTCCGCCTCCAGATTGCGCCGGATCAGCTTGCCCAGCAGCCGCACGATGCGTGCGATCTCGCGCTCGCCCCGCATGTGGGCCTTCATGCGGATCGATTCGAGCGCATTGAACAGGAAGTGCGGATTGATCTGACTAGCCATCATCTTGAATCGAATCTCGCTCTGCTTCGCCTCCAGCTCGCGCTTCTGCCGATTGGACTCGCCGACCGCGTCGACCAGCTCGTGGATGCTCGCCACCATCGCATTGAATTGCCGCGAGAGCTGCGCAATCTCGTCCTTGCCGTCCATGACGACGACCGTGTTGAGATTGCCGGTGGCGACGCGGTTGATATGCTTGCTGAGATGGCGCATCCGCTTGGTGACGAGATTGGAGACGGTGACGATCATGACCGTAGCCGCCAGCAGCGCGGCGCCGATGACCGCCAGCGCGAGTCCGTTGGTCCGCGTGATGTCGCCGGTGATGGCATCAATGGCGAAGATCGACACGATGCGCAGCCCGCCCAGACTCGCATCCGGCGCGAGCGGCGCGACGCGAATCTGATACGGCGTGCCGCCGATGGCGGCCTGATGGACGCCGCTGCCCAGCGCATCGTCCGCCTCGATCAGCTCCAGCTCGCGGAGGGTGCGGCCGACTTGCTCGGGCTTGTTGGACGCGACGATCGCCCCCGCTTCGTCCACGAGCATCGTATCGAACGACTCCTGACGCAGAATCTGGCCAAGCAAGTCCATATTGGCATTGACGACGAGCACGGCGCTCTGCGCGCTGTCGAGGAAGTGCACCTTGCGCACCAGGCTCAAATAAAATTGACCGTCGCGCTCATCCTGCAGATACTGCCAGGTGACCGCGTCATTTGGGCCTTGCAGCGCCTGCTCGTACCACCCGGCCCGCACGATCTCCCGGGTCGGCTGCAGGAACTCCCAGTTGTTGAGCAGCGTCGGATTGTCCATGTACAAGCGAATGTTGGCGATCTCCTTGTACAGCCGGATGTACTGCTCAATATCGCGGTAGCTGCGATACGCCTCTACGACCGCATACGTCGTCGTATAGCGCTCGCTGGCCACCTGCGCCATACGCTCGTCGTTGGCCAGCCGATAGGCGATGTCGCGGGAGACGTGCAGCACCTCGAGCGTGCGCTGCCGGACGCGCTCGACATTCGTGCGCGTCTGCTCGGCCGCATTGTCGAGCGCCATGCTCTGCAGCTCCTCGCCCAGCAGCACGCCGACGACCAGCACCGGCGCGAAGACGACGATCACGAAGGAGAAGATCAGCTTCGTCCGCAGCTTCATCTGATTCGCCATTCGGAATAGCGCTTTCATTTGGCGTCAATCTCCTCTCCGTGCCGTGGAATCGGCCGCCGTCGCAAGGCCTAGGCCCTCGTTGCGGGGCCAAGGGCGAGCAGTACAAAAGCGAGCAGTGCAGAAGTGTGCAGGGCAGCCGCGTGCAGGGCAGGCCATGCTGACGGGCATTGACGGGACTGGCTGCGCGCACTGCGACGCAGGACGCAGCGCCCAAGGCGCATTTTCTTCAGTCTAGCTCCACTCGCCAAAGTCCGCAACCTTTTTTTGGAAGCTGCTTTTTCTACCTCTATTTACATATCCAATCAAAGAAAGCCGCCTTCGACGCGATGGTCAAAGACGGCCGCTTACCAGCAACTCGAAGGCTCGCCGCGCCGCGCTGCGAGCATGCCCAATCGCGCTACAATCGGATCATGAGCGTCGCGCCGCTGCTCGGCACGATCACGGCACCGTGCTCGCCGCTCTGCGCCGTACCGCCCTCGACGCCGGCGACCTCGGCGATGCCGCGCAGCACGAGCGTCCACGGCTTGCCGGCTCCCTCGTGCGCCACCTCGATCCGATCGCCGCGTCGCGCGGTGCGTACCGTGAGCTGTGCCGCTCCGGCGGTATCGCAGACGACCGTCTTCGCCTCAGCGCCGTCCGCCAGCTCGAACAGATGCAGCGCCACGCCGTCGGCATAGTCATAGTCCGGGCGCTGATCCTCCGCGCCCAGCGCGATCAGACTGCCCGGCGCCACCAGCAGCGGCAGGCTCATGTAGTCGTGGCGCTCGCGGTGCCAGCGCCCGCCCTCGACGACCTCGCCGCTTAGCAGACGCGTCCAGCGTCCCGCCGGCACGTAGTAGCGCACCTCGCCGTCGGTGCGGAAGATCGGCGCCACCAGCAGCCGTCCGCCGAGCAT
Organism: Paenibacillus sabuli; assembly: GCF_014705605.1. Lineage (GTDB taxonomy): Bacteria > Bacillota > Bacilli > Paenibacillales > Paenibacillaceae > Paenibacillus_D > Paenibacillus_D sabuli. The sequence goes on along the minus strand of NZ_JACXIZ010000024.1, from coordinate 42,742 downwards.
GTACTGCAGGTCGAGCGGATGGCAGGTCGGATCCTCGGGGAATTCCAGCACCATCGCCCGCATCATCGGCACGCCCCATTCCGCCGACTCCGCCGCCGCGCTGTACAGGTACGGCATCAGACGGCTCTTGAGCTGCGTGAAGTGGCGCAGCACGTCGACCGCTTCCTCGTCGAACAGCCACGGCACGCGGTACGAGCTGTTGCCATGCAGGCGGCTATGCGACGACAGCAGGCCGAAGGCGACCCAGCGCTTGTAGATATCCGGCGGCGCCGTGCTCTCGAAGCCGCTGATGTCATGGCTCCAGAAGCCGAAGCCGGACAAGCCGAGCGAGAGCCCCCCGCGCAGCGATTCGGCCATCGAATCGTAGGTCGCCGAGCAGTCGCCGCCCCAATGTACGGGGAACTGCTGGCCCCCGGCCGTCGCCGAGCGTGCGAACAGCATCGCCTCGCCGCGTCCGAGCTTTTCCTCGAGCACCTCGAAGACCGCCTTGTTGTACAGGTACGTGTAATAGTTGTGCATCTTGTGCGGATCGGAGCCGTCGTGGTAGACGACATCCGTCGGAATGCGCTCGCCGAAGTCGGTCTTGAACGAATCGACGCCCATGTCAACGAGCCGGCGCAGCTTCGACTTGTACCACTCGGTCGCCTCCGGATTGGTGAAGTCGACGAGGCCCATGCCCGCCTGCCACATGTCCCACTGCCAGACATCGCCGCTCGGCCGCTTGACGAGATAGCCCTTCTCCATACCTTCGCGGAACAGCGGCGACTTCTGGGCGATGTACGAGTTGATCCAGACGCAGATCTTGAGCCCGCGCGCCTTGAGCCGGCTCAGCATGCCCACCGGGTCGGGGAAGACCGCCGGATCCCACTCGAAGTCGCACCACTGGTATTCCTTCATCCAGTAGCAGTCGAAGTGGAACACATGCAGCGGCAGATTGCGCTCGAACATGCCGTCGATGAAGCGGTTGACCGTGGCCTCGTCATAATCGGTCGTGAACGATGTCGTCAGCCACAGGCCGAACGACCAGGCCGGCGGCAGCGCCGGCTTGCCGGTGAGCGCCGTGTAGTTGCGCAGCACCTCCTTCAGCGTCGCGCCGCCGACGATGAAGTACTCCAGACCTTCGCCCGGCACGCTGAATTGGACGCGCGAGACGACCTCCGAGGCGATCTCGAAGGAGACGCGCTCCGGATGATTGACGAACACGCCATAGCCCTCGCTCGAGAGATAGAAGGGCACGTTTTTGTACGCCTGCTCGCTGCTCGTGCCGCCGTCCTCGTTCCAGACGTCGACGCTCTGGCCGTTCTTCACGAACGGGGTGAAGCGCTCGCCCAGTCCGTAGATCTGCTCGCCGACGCCGAGCTCGAGCTGCTCGCGGAAAAAGCCGCCCTCCGGCGTGCTCAGATGCCCTGCGCCGCGCGCACGGCTGCCTGTGAGATGCCGTCCGTCGTAGTCGAAGCGGACGCCCCAGCTGCCGGAGGCGGACATGCGCGCCCGCAGCTTGCCGCTCTGCAGTACGAGCTCGTCGTCCGCCTGCGCGGTCGAGACGGGCCCGCTCTCCTCGGCAATGCCGAATGCCGGGCCGCGCTCCGCCCCACCGGCATGACGCGTCCAGCGCACGCGGATAACGTCCTCGCGCGGCGCGCTGAATTCGGCCTGCAGCAGGCCTGAATTGAGCGTGTCGCCCTTGCGCTGCACCGTCCGCACGGCGGTATAGGCCGTCACCTTGTCCGCCTCTACCCGGCTGTCTCTTACCTCGATTGCCCCGTTCAAGCTTACGCCCTCGCGCAGCTGCCAATATCCGTCGCTAAATTTCATCGGGTGCTCCTCCTCGTGGCCTGTTGGAATGAATGCGGTTACTATACTATAATAATATTGACCATAACCTCAAAATTCTTTCTCAATTTTGCTATTTGCTATCACAATTTTGACATCTTGGAGGTTCGCACGATGAATCGGACGATGCTGAAGGAAAATCGCATGCACGGGGATTCGCGTTATCCGGTGAGCGTGTATCGGATGGACATCGCGCCGGACGAGCCGCTGCTGGATCTGCATTGGCACGACGAGTTGGAGCTGCTGCAGGTCACGTCGGGCGGCGGCCATTTTCGCGTGGGGATCACCGATTATGAGCTGGAGGAGGGGCAAGCGCTGTTCATCGGCGCGGGAGAGCTGCACTGCGGGTGGACGGACGGCGTGCGGGGCTGCGCGTTCGAGGCGCTCGTGTTCCACCCCGAATTCCTGTACAGCCGCACGTATGACGCGATCCAGGACCGCTACGTGCAGCCGCTGGCCGAGCCGGACAGCCGGTTGCCCGTCCGGCTCGGCGCCCCGCACACGACGTCGCGCCCTACCGCGCTGATCGGCGAGCTGTGCGCCATCGGCGAGAGGCAGGCGCCGGGCTACGAGCTGCAGGTCAAGGGGCTGCTCTATCTGCTGCTCGCCGAGCTGTGGGCTGCTGCCGGGGAGCCTTCCGCACAGCGCGGCGTGCAGCCCGATCAGTACAAGACCGACCGGCTCAAGACGGTGCTGCAGTACATGCACACGCATTACGGTCAGCCGCTGCGACTGCGCGATCTGGCCGCTTCGGTCTCGATGAGCGAGGCGTACTTTTGCCGCTTTTTCAAAGAAATGACCCGCCGCAATCCGATTGATTACCTGAATCAATACCGGATGCAGCAGGCCGCTTCGATGATGCGCGCCACCGACCGCAAGCTGACCGAGATCGCGCTCGATGTCGGCTTTGGCAGCCTCAGCTACTTCATTACAATGTTCAAGCGCCACTTCGGCTGCACGCCGACGCAGTATCGCAGCCGCTGAGCGGGCGCGGGACGAAGACCTGCTTGGCGGCTGCAACTACGGCGACGGCTAGACAGCGCCCCTTCCCTAATCGACGCCTCCGGATATCGCACGCAGATACTCGAATCGGTACGCGCCCGAGCCCGCGTCGATCAGTACGCCTTCCGCCGTCTGCTCGACGGCCGTCACACCGGACGTCTCGGCCAGCGGCGCGCCGCTCTCGCGCACATCCTCCAGACGGGCGTCCGGCAGCAGGATGCGGGCCGTCGCATTCGGCGGCACTTCCGCCGAGAGCTGCACCCGGCCCTCCTCGATCCGCCAAGCCGAGACTGCGCGGCCATACGGCGTCTCCAGCGACGCACGGGCATGCGTCAGTGCGCCCTCGCCCAGCCGCGGCGCGATGCGCAGTCTGCGCCATGCCGGCTCGGCCGCTTCGTCGTCCATGTCGAGTCCGGCCAGTATCCGGTACATCCAGTCGCCGATCGCCCCGTATGCATAATGATTGTACGAGTTCATCGCATCGCTCCAGAACGTGCCGTCCTCCTTGATGCCGTCCCAATGCTCCCAGATCGTGGTCGCGCCCTTGACGACCGAATACAGCCAAGAGGGGTAAGACTCCTGCAGCAGCAGCTTCTCCGCCGTCGCATGATAGCCATGCGCCGACAGGACGAGGCAGAGATACGGCGTGCCGACGAAGCCGGTCGTCAGGTGGTCCTTGTTCGCCTCGACGAGCGCATTGAGCTCGCGGGCGACGCGTGTCCGCCCCTCGCCTTCGACCAGCTCGAACATCAGGGCCAGCACATGCGCGGTCTGCGTCGGCGCGGCCAGCCGACCGCTCGGCGTGACGAATTCGTTGCGAAAGGCGGCAACGACGCGGTGGTGCAGTTCGCCGTAGGTCCGCACGTCCTCGGCCTTGCAGAGGACGACGGCCGCGTCGCGCACCAGACGGGCGGAATGCGCGTAGAACGCCGTCGCGATCAGATCCCGCGGCGTAGCGCCGACGTAGCTGTTCTCCTTGGCATCGAGGCCGAGCCAATCGCCGAAGTGGGAGCCGGTATTCCACAGCGTCTCCGATTCACCCTGCGCCCGCATGTAGGCGACCCAGGCCCGCATGCTGTCGTACTGCTCCTCCAGCAGGGAGGTGTCGCCATAGGCGCGGTACATCTCCCACGGACAGATCGTGGCCGCGTCGCCCCATGCCGCCGAGGAATGCCCCTTGATGACGCTCGGAATGACATGCGGCACGCCCCCGTCCGGCAGCTGATCGGCGCGCAGGTCGCGCAGCCACTTGGTGAAGAACGGCCCGATCTGGTAGTTGAAGACCGCCGTCCGGATGAACACCTGCGCATCGCCCGTCCAGCCGAGCCGCTCGTCGCGCTGCGGACAGTCCGTCGGCACGTCGAGGAAGTTGCCGCGCTGGCCCCAGACGATGTTGCGCTGCAGCTGATTGACCAGCGGATGCGAGCATTCGAACTCGCCGGTCGGCGGCATGTCGGAGTGCATGACCTCGCCGATGAAGGCGTCCAGCGGCACATCCGCGCCGCGCTCCTGCCCTGGGTAGCCCTCGACCTTGACGTAGCGGAAGCCCTGGAATGTGAAATACGGGGCATACGACTCCGGTTCGCCCTGCTCGCTGCCGCGCGCGATATATTCCACCGTCTGGCGCGCCTTGCGCAGATTGCCGATATAGAAGTTACCCTCCCGGTCCAGCACCTCCGCATGCTGCAGACGGATGCGCGTGCCCGCGGGCGCATTCACCCGCATGCGGATGCGTCCGACCATATTCTGGCCCATGTCCAGCACCGTCTCTCCGGACGGCGTGCGCAGCAGCTCGATTGGCCGGAGACGCTCGGTGATGCGGGTCGCCCAGTTCTCCTGTGCCGTGAGCGGATCATACGGGAGATCCAGGCGCTCCGTCCCGCACCAGGCGCTGTCGTCATAGCCGGCCTCGCTCCAGCCCGGACGCTCCAGCCGGGCGTCGTATGTCTCGCCGTGATAGATCTCCGCGTACTGGATCGGTCCGGTCTCGCTCTTCCATTGCTCGTCGGAGACGATCACGGTCTCCGAGCCGTCCGCATGCTCCACGTGCAGCTGCAGGAGCGCGGCTCGCCGGTCGCCGTACAGATTGCGATTGTCCTGCCAGGCCAGATTGCCCTTGTACCAGCCGTCCGCCAGCTGCAGCCCGAGCGCATTGGGACCGCTGACCAGCAGGTCGGTGACCTCGTAGGTCTGATACTGGTGGCGCTTGTTATAGCTGGTCCAGCCCGGCGACATCCACTCCTCGCCGACGCGCCGGCCGTTCACATACGCCTCGTAGACGCCTGCGGCCGTCGCATACAAGCGCGCGCGCCACACCGGCCCTTTGAGCTCGAATCCCCGTCGCAGCAGGAAGGCCGGCTCGCCTTGCGGATCGATCCGCTCCGGGTCCGGCGTGATCCAGACGGCTCGCCACGGCTCGCCCAGCAGGGCGGTCTCCCACCACTGCGACGCGCTCCACGGAGATTCCTCGCCTTGCTCGTCCCACGCCTTCACCTCATAGGCATACCTGGTGCGCGGCTCCAGCGGCGGCCCCGCGTACGGGATATGCAGCGACTGGGAGGACGTCACCTTCCCGCTGTCCCACAGCGGTCCAGCCGCCGAGGGATCGTCTGCCCGCGTCACGCGGATCCGGTAGGCCCCCTGCATCGTCCCGCGCCGGTCCGACTCCAGCTTCCAGCTCAGCTTGGGCGTGCTCGCATCGGTACCGAGCAGCTCGCTGCGATAATCACACGTAAGGGCTTTCACAGTTAATGTCATTGCCTGTATCCTCCTTGGCCATTCCCCCGCCTTGTACCGGGATTCGAATCGCGTTCGTTTTCCCTTTCATCTTAAGCCGAACGGCTCCCAAAAAAATGGGGCGATTCTGACATTTATGCATGGTATAGTAGACTTATTCATTTGGAGGGAGGTGCGGCGTGTGACGATGCGTCCGCATGTGCATCTGTATCGCAGCCGGGACTTCATGTCGGAGGAGCTGCCCATCTATGTGAACCGGGCCATCGAATCGTTCGATCTGAGGCAGCATGCGCATGAATTTTTGGAGATCTGCTATGTAGGGGAAGGCAAGGGTTACCACTACGTCGGAGAGACCGGCATCGCCGTCGCGCGCGGCGATATTTTCCTGCTGCCGCGCGGGGTGACGCATGTGTTTCGACCGTCGTCCGCGACTGCCTCCGTGCCGCTGGTCGTCTACAATTGTGTGATCGGCGTCGACGCGCTGGACCATTTTCTCGCGGCCTTTCCCGGCGGCGATGCGCTGCGCGGGCTGGCGCAGAGCACGGCCCATCGCCAGTACCGGGACCGCCACGGCGAGTTCCACAGCCTGTTCCAGCAGCTGCACTATGAATACATGGCGCGCCGCCCGGGCCGAACTGCGGCCTTGTACAGCACAGTCATGCTGCTGCTCCTGTATCTGCTGCGCGAGGACGCGCAGGACCAAGCGGATGCGCAGCCGGCTTCGGCCGCGGTCGAGGCCGGCATGGCCGAGGTGCTGCATCATCTGCATGCGCATGCCAGGGAGCCGGTGCGCCTCTCCGATCTGGCTGCCCGGCTCGGGGTCGGCGCGCGGCAATTCCACCGCTTGTTCACGCGCCAGACCGGCATGACGCTGCGCCAATACGTCCAGACTGTGCGCATCGACGAGGCTTGCCGCCTGCTCGTGCAGACGCATCGCAGCATCGGCGAGATCGCCGCAGCCGTCGGCTACCAGGACATGCCCCACTTCAACCGCCTGTTCAAGCGCATGACCGGCGACTCGCCGCGCGATTATCGCAAGCGCAGCCGGTCCTAGATTTACACCTTCTGGGCGGCGCTCACATACGATGTGGGAGCCCCGTTTTTTGAAGGAGGAAGCCGCATGCCGTATGTGCTCGTTCAGATTGCGCTCGTCGTGATCGTCATCCGCTCGGTGGTTGCATTGATCCGCCTCGGCAATCAATCGAATCGCGACTGGCTGGACGTGCTGTTCCAAGCGTCCGTGGCCGTCGTCGCCCTGCATTTTCTACTATGAGGCAAATCATAGGACCGGCTCTAGTTCAAGGCGAAACGGCGAGGCGCTTTTTGAATGCCGAATTAGCTTCGTTCCGCGAAATAGAGCCCCTTGTCCTACGTTTGTATCGTAGGCTGGCTCTAGTTCAAGCTTGCTTTCAAGACTGCGACTTTGCGAGCTACTTTAGAATTTAACGGTTGTGACAGCGGCTAATCGGCCTAAAAGTACGGCGTTCTCATCTTAACGGTTGCCACAGCGCTTATTTTACCAAAAACGATCAAAATAACGGTAAGTGGGGTAAATGGGCTAAATAAGCACGCTCACAACCATTAGAATTAAAATGGCTCAATATTCGCTTCATTAGCCTCGCTCACAACCGTTAGCTCACGTGGAACAAACCAAAGAACACTTCCTTTGGATGCCGAGTCCGTTTCGTGCCACGGTATACGTTGGACAAAACGGGGCGGGGCTCTCCCTGTCTGGCAGCGCGGCTTGCTTCGCCTTGCCAGTGCCCAAATTTCCAGCGTATCGCACCTTATGTCCCGCCTCCTCATACTATAAGTTGACTGTATCCCTTAACCTTGTTGACAACCATAAAAACCCGAGCAAGGAGGGGTGACACACTTTGAAGGGTAGCGAGCATAATAGCAAGTTTTTGTTGACGCATCGGGAACGCGAGGTCTTTGAACTGCTCGTGCAGGATAAAACGACCAGAGATATCGCGCAGCAGCTGTTCATCAGCGAAAAAACCGTCCGGAACCACATCTCCAACGTGATGCAGAAACTCAACGTCAAAGGCCGTTCGCAAGCAGTCGTCGAGCTGATCAAGCTCGGGGAATTACAAATCTGACGCTCTCTTCTTGATAAACCTTTCAGCGCCTGCTGAAAGGTTTTTTGATGCGCAAGGACCGGGCGAAGCACGTTGGTGCACGCCGGACGCAGTTACGATTTGACGACGGTCGCCCGCTTGGCGGCGTTGTCCCAGCCGACCCCCGCGCCGAGGTACGCCGCCAGCGTGCGCAGCTCGACATACGCCGTATCGTCCTTCAGCAGCCCCTTGATCGCTCGCTTGGCGCCTAGTCGCGTATCAATCAGATCGATCGTGATCTCCTGCACCTCATCGCCTCCCCTCGCTTGCTCGTGGTCCGCCGCTGGCTCGGCGGCAGCCGGCTGGTCCTCATCGTCGGTATCCGCCGCGACCCCGAAATAGCTGCGGATGCCAGCGGCTAGCGCCTCCGCGCAGGTCCGGCGATACGTCTCGCTGAGCAGCAATTCCGCATCATTCACATTCGTCATGAAGCCGCACTCCACCAGCACGGCCGGCATGGCCGTGTAGCGCAGCACGTAAAAATTGGCCGTCTTCACGCCGCGATCCGTCTGACGCGTCCGACTGACGAGCGCGCGGTGCATGCAGGTAGCCGCCCGCCGCCCCTCCGCGCTGGACGGATGATGGTAGGTCTCGATGCCGCGCGTATGATTCCAGGCGTCGCTGCCGATCGCATTCGCATGGATCGACACATACAGGTCCGCCCTCGCCCGATTGGCCGCCGCTGTGCGCGCGGCGAGCGGCGTGTCCGCATCCGTCGGCGCCACCAGCATCGTCCGCAAGCCCGCTGCCTCCAGCTGCTCCTTCAGCAGTGCCGCAACACGACGGTTGAATTCATTCTCGTGCATGAAGCCGCCCGTCTCGCCAGTCATCCCGGCTGGCAGGACGGGGGTTCGCTTCCCCGCCGTAGCCATGCCGTGGCCGTCGTCGATGGCTATACAGTAGCTCATTGCAGCTCCCCCTTTTTTTCTCCGGATTCTTTTCTGTTCGTCATTTTTCTTCTGTCCATGTTGTTTCTTCCGACCTTGTTTTCTCTTCCATTTTCAGCTTTTCCTCCACCTTTTCTTCCACCTTGTTTTTGAGCAGCGCCACCAGCTTTTTCAGTTGCTCAGGCAGCGGGACGCCGAGGCGCCCGCCGTTCTCGAGGATCGAGACGAATTCCATCAGGCAGAACGCGCCCGAGATGCCATCGGTAATGATGCCGTGACTTTGCAGCACCGCCAGTTCGATCAGGAACACCGAGCCGATCAGCAGCATCGTATACAGCTTTTTGAATAGTCCTCTGTAGCCGCGGCTGCTGCTGAGGCCCTCGGTATACGCGCCGGCCAGCACACCGGTCAGCAGATCAATCGCCATCAAGCCGAGCAGCACCGTGAACATCATCCCGAACAAGCCGGTGAACAGCGACACCATCGCTGTTATGAGCCCCATTGCGGCCTTGACCGCCACATCCATCCTGTCCACATGTCTCGTTCTCCTCGCTTCGTAAAAGTAAAAAGCCAGGCACAAGGCCCGGCTTTTCGTATTGTGCATCGAGTCAAGTTTCCGAGCCGGCCGCCTTTTTCATTCACTCCTGTTCCTGCTCCGCCTGCAGCAGCTGCTCCACATCGGCCTGCAAGGCGGGCGGCACCGACGTCAGCGTTCGCCGTCCCGCTTGAATCAGCTTCACATAGATAAGCACCATAGCGGTCATGCCGCCCCGCCTCCTTCATTGGCGAGCAGCAGCTCGTACAGCTCCGCCATCGCCTCCATCAGGCTAAGATTTTCCTGCTCCAGCTGCTCAAGTCTCTCCGCGGTAGAAGGGATCGGCGGCACCACCGGCGGCTCCGGCCGGGTCCATGTGCCGTCCGGATTGCGAATATCTCGCGGCTGCACATCGTCTCCCTCAGCCAGCAACACCATATGGGCTGCCGTGACTTCGCCGGACAGCCGCGACACCGCGACGACGACATGGGCTTCGTCTAGCTGTGCATACGTATACATTTGGCTTCTCCTTTCGATCAGTAGAATTCTACGACTTCCCAGGCGACCAGATATCCGCTGCCTGCGTTTACCTGGTTGACAATTTGAAGATTGGTGGACGAAGTCAATTCTGCATAGATTTCCGCTTCGGTTCGTCCGCCGCCGTAATTGACCAGATTCACAAAGGCTTTGTCTTTGTTTACGGTGGAGATTGACACATTTAACGTCATATAATAGGCGATGGACGCCGTTCCCCGTTGCACATGTTTGATGCCTCCCACGTTTTTCCACCCCCCGTCATAATATTGGAAGGCGCCGCTGCTGATTCGCGTTTGAGGCGTGTTGCCGGCATGCAGCACCTTGCTGGATCCGACATACAGATCGCGGCTGGCCTCCACGCGATCTGATTTTAAGGTGAGCTGGGATTGGGTACTATTTGAGGCATTGTAGAGCCGCAAGCGCATTTCGTCAGTGTCAGGACTGTAATACAAGATCCCTTCGTTTGCACTTCCATCGCTTGACTGGAACCATACTTTCCCGCCGCTTCCGTTGTCTTGCACATATACATCACCGCCTTTGACTCTTATGTCTCCATCGGATATCACGTCATCGGCGTATACATCCTGGACATACACATTCCCCGCGCTTGTCCGCTGCACAATCGTGTTCCCGCTAGCCGACGTCGAAGGCGCGCTGCCGCGCACGGTATCGGCATCCAGCCCGCTGCCTTGTCCGTCATTGCCGGCATGCCACAATTCCTGACCGTTCGCATACACCTTCCCGCTGCTCGTATCGATGCGCACATCGCCGCCGGCGATCTGATTGCGAATATGCAGATGCTCACCGCCGGTGTTCGAATACCCGATATAACCGGACCGCGTCTGCGGCGCGGCGTCGCGCGCGTAGAAGTTCATATAGACATGGTCGGAGCCCGACGCCGATTTCAAGGTCAATGCGTTGCCCCCGCTCTGCACCTCGAGTGGTCCGGTCAAGGTGCCGCCTTGCTGACTGAGCAGCTCGGTCCAGTCCGACCACGTCTCAGCATTGCAATAGCGGATGAACATCCGGTTGCTCCCGCTGTACGATTGCGCGCTCTGGGAGCGATTCCCGGTCTCGGAGTGGTAGAAGTAGGTCCGAATATGATAAAAGCTGCCGCCGCCTCCCGGGGCGTTGGCATGCTGGGTCAGAATATACGGCGCTGTAGTTGTGTTCGGATCGAGCTGCCCGCCGCTGCCGTACAGCGCGATTTTGTTAACGCCGTCAGCCTTGGCCCCTTCGACCGCCGTCTCGATCTTGTCCCACACCGCCGCCCTGCTCTTGTCCGTCCACACCGCGTGATAGCGAAACACAAACGTCCCGGAGCTGAGCGGATTGTGATCTTCACCGCCCGTCTGAACACTGGCCATAAGCGGATCGTCAGCAAAGTCGACAAGATGGCCGCTAATGGCCGCTACCACCTGGTCACTGTACATGAGCCCGTCTGTCTGGTTCGCCAAAAGATGAACGCTGCCGCCGGTTCCGTCCTGACGGACGTATCGAATGCGCTCCAGATCCACGTAATCCGGCAGCCTGATCTTCGTCCCGGTCGTGGAGCTGATCGTCTGTCCCGTGAACCGCCACACGGCCAGCTTGGAGGAGGAAGGCGCATTGTCCTGGACGACGAGGTTGTGTACGCTCAGATCGGGCAGCCGCAGCTCGGGCCGCGGGGTATTCTCGCCAAGCACGTACGAGCAGCGCACCACAGACACATCGAAGTCGGCCTTGATCACCGTGACGCGATCAATCGCGATCGAGCCGGCGAACAGGAGGCCGTAGCTATGATTCAGACTGACGATCGTGCGCCCGCCTATATCCGGCTCCTCGTAGAACACAAAATTCGTATCGCGGATCGTCAGCGCGCCGACGCCGTAGCCGACATTGACGCCCCAGTCGTACAGGGTCGAATTGGAGATCGTCAGATCGCGGAAATAATCGTGCACGTCGATCCGGTTCATGACACAATTGTCCACGGTCCATTCCTTGATGCCGGTCGCCGCCGTTGCCCCCCAGTAGCCGTTCAGGTTGCAATCCCGCATCGTGACGCGCAGGCAGGTGACGAAGCGCACGACATAGCCCGACGAGCTCGTCCCGTTGATCGGTTTGCCCGCGATATTGCTGCCGTTGATCTTGGATACTTCCAGATCGTAGCAATCGTATGCGGTGATGATCGAGCCTTTGAACGAGACGTTGGCAAGCGAATTGTTGAGCGGATCGATCGTGAAGCCGGTCAGGTGCGTGTTGTGCCGGCGGCACTTGATGAAGCCCATCGTAATATTCGGCGTCGTCTCGACCCGGATCCGGCAGCCGCGGAACGTCAGCCGATGCTTGTTCATTCTCGTGTAGTCAAAGTTGGTCAGATTCGTATCCGGGCCCTCGTAGCCGTGAATCAGCGGTCCTGTGCACAGCCCCTCCTGATGATGCACCATCAATTCTTCCCGGAATTGCTCGTACACGTCGCCCGCGTCATAGCGGGTCGTCCACGTATTGCCGTCGACCAGCTTCAGCACGACGTTGCGAGGCAGCGAATTGTCGGTCATCGGGAAGTAGGAGGTGTCCTTCTTGAGGTACGAACGGTCGACGTCATGCACATAGGTGTAGACAATGCTATCGTCGTTGGCGATATCGTACCACGCCCAGAAGTTGTCATTAGTAATGCGGACCTCTGCTCCGTTGAGATCCACATCGTAGCGCACGGTCACACCGGTCTGCGAGGTCTTGTAGATCGTGCCGAACGATTGCCTGAGCAGCACGCGGTTCGCGTTGCCGTAGGCGTGCGCGAGCGCCATAGCCGGCAGATCGTCGTCAGCGCCATTAAGCGGCGCGCCGAACATGCGGTAGTTGATGCTCGCCGTCTCGCGGCAGTTCAAGTAAAGACCTGCGGTGTGCGGAATCGACCACTCCCGGGCTTCCTCTTCCACTGCGTAAAGCGCCGCGCCGCCATCTCCGGGTGCATCATAGCCTTCCGTCTGGACGACATCCCCCGCTCGCAGCGTGAGGTCTGCGAGGACGTCCGTCATCGCGGCATACCTGCGGTTGCGGTGCAATTGCGCATACACATCGAGCAGGTCGGGGATGCGTCCCTCGCCGTCTCGTCGTACGAGCCGATTGGCGCCCGCGCCGGCATTCACGGACAAGTCCGGCTGCGCCGGATCGGCCGCATCGATCAGGACATCCCCGTTCGCCGAGGTCAACGTCGTGACCGTGCCGAGCCCGTCGCTGCCTTTGCGTGCCAGCAGCCGCCAATACTGCGTATCGGTTGGCGCGTGTCCGGTGCTGTCTTGTATGCAAATGTACGTCGAGCCATTGTAAGCCACTGTATTGTTGACGGCATACGCGGTCTCGTGGTCGTAGTCCTCCAGGTACCGCCAGCTATCCCGCAACGCCTCGGCAGCGGCGAGCGCGTCTGCCGTGTCGCTCTGGCGCACCTGCTCTTGCGCCTCACGCGTCAGCTCCGCCTGCGCTCTCGCAGCCTCCGCGTCGCTTCGTAGCTGCTCCGCTGCGGCCCGGTCCGATTCGGCCGAGACGCGGGTGCCTTCCGCATGGCTGCGCTGAACCTCCGCACTCGCTCTGGCGCCTTCCGCCGCATCGCGAGCCGCTTCCTCCTGGGCGCGCTCCGCTTCCTCAGTCACCCGCGCGGCCTCTTGCGCATCGCGCAACAGCTCGGCCAGCTCCCGCTCCGCTTCGGCTGCGGCGCGCAACGTTTCTGCCGATTGGCGCTCGCTTTCCTGCGATTCACGCTGCGCTTCCGCGTCGAGCCGCTCCGACTCTTGGCCGATTCGCTGCGTCTCGCCGGATGCGCGCGCCGATTCTGCCGTCTCGCGAGCCAGCTCCGCGCTTTGCCGTGCGGATTCCGTGTCGATGCGGTCCGCTTCCGCCGCTTGTCGCTGCGACTCCTCGGCCTGGCGCTGCGTCTCGGCGCTCTGGCGCTGCGTCTCCTTGGCGGCTCGCACTTGCTCGGCTTGCTGGACGGCCTCGTTCGTCGCATTGGCGGTCGCAGCCGCGGCGTTGGCGTCATCCGCGGCTTCATGGGCCGACGCGGTCGCGGCTTCGGCCGCTGCGATCGTGTCGTTCAGCCGGAGCAGCGCCTCCAGCGCCTCCTCGCCCTGATCCAGGATATGCTGCAGCGTCTCGACGACCTCGCCGTTGCTGCGCTTGGTCCAGATCCGGGAGGCCGGCATGTACGCGATGCCGGTGCCATAGTAACGGCACGGCAGAATAGCGCCCTCCCGAGACGGGTGGACATGAATCAGGCCGACCAAGTAGTTGACGACATACTCGTTCGGCCCGATTCCGTCATCGGCATGTTCGATTTCGTTGAGCCCGTCGATCCGGACACGCCGGCCTCGATCCGGCAGCTCGGCAAGCAGCATTCGTGCGTGAATGACCTTGTGCGATTCGATGACTTCGACGAATTCGTCGCCCGCCTGCCCGCTGCGGCGCTCGTAAATCAAAGGGTCTTGAGGATAGATCATCGTATGAACTCCTTTCGTGGTTAATCGATGGCGTTGAGCTTGTTTTCAACCAAAAAAAGGATGCAAGTAGGTGCACCCTTTTTTTTAACGTTCTGTTGATTAAATTATTAATTTCCATATCCATTCTAAGTCGAATGTACCATCTAAAATTCTTCTTTTTGTTCTTCTAAATCTTTTATTTCCTGTTCAAGTGTCGCAATTTCAGTTTCAAGTTGCTCAATTTCCGCCATCTCTTCAAAATATCTTTGGGTGTCTTTAAAATGCTGGATTTCAATCGGACCTTCGTGCATTTGCAGTATCAAATCACTATCTTTAATACTCTGCTGAATAAGATATTCTTTGGACTGAAGCTCGCTTTTTAATGCATTAAGTTCTCTTCGCTTTGAATCAATTACTAAATCGACCATATCGGAACTTGCGGAATTAAATCCTGGTTCTTCCATAACATCACCCTCGGCTTTGTTTATCGTTACAGTTTTGTTTCGATAAGTAATAGAGAAGTTCAGTATTTCAGACAATTCTCGTATCGGGAGGTAAGACACACCATTAATTACGATACCATCATTCATAAGATATTGGTTTTGAAATTCTACACGAACTTCTCCTTGAATTTTCTTTCCCACAAGCGACTTGATTTCTTCTGCCGAGACAGAGAATGCTGTAAACAAAATTGCACCAAGCACAAGTCCTAAGATAAATTGCTTCAATAAAACCACACCTCAACTTTTAGAAATATTATATTACTAAAAACGAGATGTGAAAAGTGTATTACTCCATGGGAGTAGTTGTTTCGTATGTCCTTCCTCCACTCGTAGCATTATTCGAATTTCCATGATTGTGATCTTTTGTTGTTACTTCATGATAGTGATTGATTGAGGCTTTAGAAGAAACTGTTGATTCCAAATCAATCAAGCTTTCTTGTAAATCATTAATATCATTTTCAATGTTGGTTAGCTTTTCCTGCAAAGCGCCGATATGTGAAATTTTTAAACCACTTATAGAGTCGACGCTATTAAAATTGACCATTGATGCGTAAAGATAAATTCCTAATCCTGAAATGCTAATTTTATCAGTACTAGATAGATTAAAGCTTCTGTTCAACTGATTTCCACCTGCATTTACAGTTCCGGTCAAAGATTCGTCTTGTCCATAAAAGCAAAGCGTTTGATAACTTCCTAAAACATCTTGGTCCCCCTCAATTGAAATTCGCTTTATGCTATAGTAATAGGATTCAAAACCCTGCTGAGATAATTCCACTCGACTAGACTGTCCAGTTGTTTTAATATGATTGCCTACCAAACTACCACCTACAATCGTTCCACCTGTAATATACCCGCCAGAGATTGAAGGGGCCTGAATCGTGGTGCTATCAATATACGTACTCTTGATATAGCTCGGATTCTGCCATTGACTGACGGGCGCATCATCAATCGTACTCCAACGAATACTTCCGTTTTTAATGACAACATTGCCACCAGTACTAACCGTAAACGCGCCGTTGCCAACATTAATGGAACTGCCCACAATCGAACCGTTTTTAAACTCGACACCATTAAAGGTGCCGCCGGTAATGGTGCCGCTTGCCGTTATGTTTCCGCTAAAAGAACCAGACGTAGCATTGATTTCACCGGTCATCTTCAAATTACCATTCTCGTCCGCACTGATTCGATCGAGCCAGACCGAGCCAGATCTGGCTTGTAAGCGCAAGCCTTCAGTAGCATTTAAGATTGCTCTGAATCGATTGTCATTCCTCGTAATCACCAGCCCATTCGCCGTATCGATCTGCACCCCGTTGTAGAGCTGCCCTTTCTGCACAGCATTGTTCAGCTTGCCCGCGACGCCGACGTTCAGCTCGCTCTCGGGCAGCCCTCCGCCGATCGTCAGCGCGGCCCCGGCGATTTCCACGCCGTTTTCGCTGACGCGGAACGTGCTGCCCTGGTTCGTAATGGTCAGGTCATTGCCCGCAATGATCTGACCATAGATCGACTGCCCGACGACGCCGTCGGGGGTGAGCGCGGTTTGCCAGTTCTCTCCGCCGTTTTTGGACAGGCCGATGACCGAATTTTGCACAATGGTCATGCGCTTCGGGTCCTCGGTGTCCGTCGTGATGATGCCGCGTCGACTGATCGAGATGCTGTTGTTGAGCCCGCCCTCTATCTCCCGGTCAATCGCAGACCACGTATTCGCCAGCAGCTGCGACACCTCGTCGGTCCGCTCGACCGTATTGTCGTAGGCATACTTGCGCATCGCGAAGGTGCGGGCGCTGCCTATCGACGTATTCAGCTGCTTCAACCACTGCTCGCCGTCCGTCGGGGCTTGCTCGATATTGCTGATGGTCAGGCTGATCGTGCCCTGCTCGTAATCCGTCCGGATCTCCACCATGCGAGCGGTCACTTCGATGCCCGATTCCTCATATGCAATAGTAATGCGGTCGCCAAGCACGATCTTGTGCACGTCCGGGTGCTCCTGCATCTCTACCAGCTCCAGCAGGTTGACCAGCTCGATGGACACGACGAGCTTCGGGACGAGCAGCGTCTCAAAAAAAGCCTGCGCGGCCTCCCGCAGCTCCACCGGATCGGAAATATAATCGTTCGCGTATTCCGTTTCGTAAATAAATTCGTCCAGCTCCAGCAGCTCGTTCGCGCTCAGATGGTTCTCGATCGCCAGCAGCTCGTGCAAATCCGCGATCTCGCCTTGCACAGCCGCGATCGCCGCCTCCATTTGCGCCAGCGCATCGCTTTTCGTCGCAAGCGCCTGCTCCTTGGCTTGCTTTTGCTGCCGCGCTTGCTCAGCCTGCGTCTCCTCGTTTCTCGAGTTGTGCCCGTCGAGCGTGTCCAGGATGAGATCCAGCTCGCTTTTCAGATCGGACCATTCGCCTCTTGCGACAGTCAGCGCCGCACGCTGCTCGCCCAGCTCCTCCAGCAGTTCAGCGAATTCGTTCTCCTTTGCCTGCTTGAACGCTTCATAAGCTTGCAGCGCTTGAACGAGATTGTCGCTCATCGCCGCGTAGCCATACGCATAATTCTCCAGGTATGGCGAGCCGGTGCTGCTCACGCCCGAGATGCCCAGACCGTCCTTGCCCCGCACGCGCAGGCGCGTGTACTGCTCCTGCGCGCTGGATTCATGGACGACATTTTTGAGCAGCTTGTCCCGCGATACGTAGAGCCCCTTGTTCTGCCCGTAGGTCTCGGGGTCGTACAGATGCACCTGCTTGTGCAGCGTGTCGTATATCGGCAGCGCGCCGAATGTCTCCGCAATCCCGCCGATGGCGTCCGCTACCGATCCGGAATGCTCAAAGCTGCGATAGCGCACGTTGAAGACGCCGTCGATGCTCCCCGGACTCCAGGACGTATCCGACAGGACGTCCGAGAGCAGCTGCAGCGCATTCACACTGGTCGCCGCATACTGCGAGATGTGCCGGTCCGCCAATTGAATCGGCAGGCCCGAGCACTCCACCTCTACGGCGTCGGCTGCATCGTCGTGGCGCGTAATGATTTTTTGGATAATGGCGTATTCTGTGAAGCTTCCTGACTGAAACTTGACCAGCTGACGCTCTCGCAGCAGACCGATATGGTCGTTGACCTTCCACTGCTGACGGACCAGCCGGCGCAGCGGCAGACTGAACGACAGCAGCGTGATGCTGCCCAGTTTGGCGTGATGCTTGATCTGATACGCTTCCTCGAGAATCGCGATTTCCGTACGGTCCGGCTTGCAGAGCACAAGCTCCGGCTTCAACGGTTCGATCGAATCGTCCATCATATTGGTTGCCCCTCCTATCCAAGCAACGGCGCTTGACACGTCATCGTCAATTGGATGTGCCCGTAGATTTTAAGATGATTGGCACCGGGCAGCATGCGCATAAAACGACTGCCCGCCGTACGATTGCGGTAGCGATATACCTGCGGCAGATCGCTCCGAATATCCTTGGTCTCATGATCGATCACCAGCTTCTCATCCGGCGCAAGGTCCTGCAGCTCGAAATATTCACCCTTGTTGGACGTATTCACCAGCTTGAACCCGCTGCCTTCGAGGAGATGAACCGCCATGATCGGAAATACCGCCGCATCGCCGTTGTTCTCAAACACGTAGTCCGTCCCTTGCACCGTATTGTCCGCAAACTGTCTGGCCTGTGTGTAGACCGGTGTAAACGCCCAAGGCGCATTGCAGCGAAACGATACCGTGACATAGCCGCTCCCCCTGCCGTTGTGCTGAAAAGCAGCATCCTTGACCGGCTGGCACCAGTACACATGCGTCGGCTTGTCCTCAAAAACAAGCGGGGCGTAGCGGCTCGAACGGAGCCAGGCCGCCAGACGGCGCAAGCGTTCGGGGCTCGCTTCCTCCTCAAAGGCCAGAGAGAGCGTAAATTCCAATGGATCGTAGGCGGTCCCCGTCGGATAGACGTGATGCCGCCCTCGAATGCGCTCCTCCAGCAGCGACGTATTCGGCAAAAACGGCTCGGATAACAGGCCCCCGCCGATCGTCGCGAGCACGACGCCGTATTGACGGCTGGATTCCCCGTTGAATGTAAAATGCAAGCTGCCATGCATCGACATTCGATTTCCTCCTTTCTCTTTAACGATCAGCCTGCGCTAGTGTTCCTTTCGTTTAATCGTATCGAAAATGGTATTCACGAAACGCACCGCATCGGATTCCCGTCCGTCCGATAGCGTAACTGGTGCGCTAAGGTAATAGTTCGTCGCGCCAGGCTCGGCCCGCTGCAGCTCGGGAAGACGGAACTGAGCCGTCACAGCGCTGATTAGCGACGAGACCAGCTGGCTTCCAATTTCGATAGGCTTGTCTTTCAACTGGCTCCAGACGCCGCTTGCTCCGGCTGCTGTCGGCACACCGGCTTCACCCATTCCGTACAACCCGAGCTCCAGCATCGATTGATAGTCCAGATCCGGGAAGTTGTATTTCGCGCGCAGGCTGTCGTTCTCGGCTTTAAGCGACTGAAAGCGCGGATGCTTGGCATTTCCGAGCGCTTCCGCCTCCTGCTTGTTGCGCAGGTACCTGGCGTAATCCGCTTGCACCTCCGAGGCATCCTCCCCTCGCAAGGGCACGCCCCAGATGTCCACGGCCTTCGGGTTCTCTGCCGGCAGCTCATAGTCGGCCGGCTTCTCGCGCAGCAATTGCTCGATCGATCCCCCGAAGCCCTGCAGGTCTTCCACGAGCTTGAGCTTCGCGATCAGATTGGCATCGATGCTCTGCCCGACCTGATCCATATACCCCTGCACATGGACTGAGAATTGCTGCAAGATTCCAGCCATTCGGTCGGCATTGTTTTGCAGCAGCGCTTCCTTCAATCCGCTATAGTAGACATCGCGCTCCAGGTCCTGCTGCCACTTTTGTTCGGCGGCCGCCTTTTCCGCTTCCACTTCCTTTTCCTTGGCTTCCAGCAGATCGTCGTAATTGTCCCGACGCAGCTGCCGATTGCGCTGCAGCTCCAGCTCCGCCAGCTCCTCTTTTTTGGCTGCCAGCTCTTTTTCCAATTGCTCGCGCTCGGCCTTGCCCTGCCAGCTGTCGTCGAGCATGCGCGCGTCGATCTTCTGCTGCAGCTCCAACTCGTCCGCTTGCAATCGCTCGCGTTGCTTGTGGAAGTCCTCCTGCTCGCTCGTACGATCCAGCAGCTTGCGCCTGGCGCCCACCCACTGGCGATACGCATCCAGTTCCTCATCCAGGGCTTCCCGGGCCAGCTCGCCCTGGCGCCGGTAGTAGTCCTCCAGCAGCGTCATCGCTTCTTTGGCCGAGTCGGCCACATTCTTTTTCCAGGCGTTGCTGGTGTCCTCCAGCGTCCGGACGGTGCCCTGCATCGAGCGATCCACATCCAGGATCGCCTTGCGATTGGACTGCAGCACCGCCGTATAGGCCTCGCGCTGCTCGTTCGTCAGATTCTGCCGGGTCAGCATCATCTCCGCCCACCAGACCATCTCCTGCAGCATCCGTTTTTGCTCGGCATACAGCTCGAGCTGACGCCCGGCCTCCTGATTGTAGGCCGCTGTTCCTTTTTCGTGCAGCGCCTGCCTGGCGATGGACATGTCCAACTGATGGTCGACTTCTTCCATTCCCTTATGCTTCTGCTCGATCGCGCGATTGGTTTCGGCCAGCAAGCGCGCTTCCAGCGCTTCCAGGTTGTTTCGTTCTTCGCTTAGCTTGGCGTCCACACGAGCAGCTTCTACGGCGTCGTTGTCCAGCGTCTTTTTTCGCTCCAGCTCGGTGATGACGCGCTTCGTTTTCGTAATCGCCGCTTCCGTGTCATGGCTTATCGCATTGGAGAGCAGCAGATCTTGCTCCCGATCTTGCGGCGTCAGCCCGAGCTCCGAGCGGGCGCGGACGTTCTCGTCGTAGGCTTCTTGGAAGCCGATAGCGGACGCTTCGCCCTGCAGCCTTCCGAGGGAATAGGCTTGGTCGATAATCTCTGCATTTATGACATTGTAGGCGTCCGCCGCCGCCTTGTATGCACGCTCATAGCTCTGACGCAATGCCTCCGACAGATCCGCCTTGCCCAGTTCGGCACGCATCTCCTTCATCATTCGAAAATATTGATTTTGCTCTGCGCGCAACGAATGTCCGATCGCTTCCGCATACCGCGCCTTTTTGCCGGCCTCTTCAGCCGTATCGATTTCGCCCATATACCCGACCTGACGATTCAGCTTATCCCGCTGGGAAGCACCCTGCTCGCTCAGCGCCTCGCGCATATCTCGATAGGCTTCTTCAATTGCTCCGGCGCTTTCGATGATTTCTTCCGCCAGCGCTTGCTGCGCTTCCCGGTTGTCGGCGATTGCCTCGTTATAGAGCTTTAGTTTGTCCAGCAGGCCGCCGAGATTTTTTTGCGCTTCGGGTCCAAGGCGGTTGTACAAGGCCAGATACGTCTCCGTCTCTTCCCCTTGACTGTCGAACCAGCTCTCCATTTGAGCGATGCTGTACCCGCTATTTTGCAAGGCGCTGTTTCGTTCCGCTTCCAACCTGGCGTTGGCTTTTCCGAGCAAGTCAATCTCCTTCGTTTGCCCGGCAACTTGCTTCGTCGTCTGGTTAATCGCCTCGGCATATTCCTTTTCAGACCGAGCTTTTTCCAGCAGTCTTGCATGCACTTCGTTAGCGATGCGCTGTTCTTGCGCCGCTTCGTTGATCGCTCGGATACGCGCCTCGGTTGGATCGATATGGTCCCGTTCGGGGTCGCTTCCGCCCCCACCGCCATTCGAGCCTCCGCCTGTGCTGCCTCCGCTCCCAATTGTAAATACAATCGGTTTTTTTAAAGCAGCAACTTGAGCTTCAAGCGCTTCATTTTGTGCGATGAGCCTATCTCTTTCCTTCTGCTCTTCATCTGTCAGCCCGTCGATGCCCATTAGATTAAGCTTTTCTTGTACGAAATTAGGCATTTTTTCGTAGAATTGCCGATACAGATCTCGCTTGGCATTCAAAGCTTCGAGCGTTGCCTTATTTTCATCAAGCAGATTCTGTTTCGTTTTAAGCAAGTTTAATCGTTCAATATTTGCGATCGTTTCGAGCAATTCACCCTTATCCCTGATGATGCCGTTATTTTCCGCCAAATATTTTGCGAAAAGCGGATGTTGATCGATCAGCTTCAGCATCGTCTCCAACGATAATTGTTCGCCATTTTGCAGTTTGCGGTAGGCCGCCCCAAGCTCGTCCACTTCGGAGATGAAGGCGTTGCTTTCTTCCTGCAGAGCGGCAAATGCATCTACGGTTTTTTGGGCGTCTTCGTCTGCCTTTAAATTCGCGAATGCATGTTTTAACACCTGAACCTCGTCGGCAGTAAGCGAGAGTTGTACCGGCAAACGCTTTAATGCCGCCTCTGCATCCTCCAACGAATCGATTTTGGCATCGTTCAGGATTTCAAAGACTTCGCTTAACTGCGAGCGATCAATACCAAGATTGTCGCGCGCATCTGCCATGGCCAGCACTTCAAACAGCTTTCGTGTGACCGGTTCGAGCTCGGCTCCCCCGTCCTCCATCTCGCTCACATAATTTTGAAACCTGCCGTTGATGCTTTCGGAGGCGTATGCAATGGAAGCTTCCAGCTTGGAGCTGCCTTCTTCGAATTCTTTTTGCGTATAGCTCCAGTAATCCGCAAGCTGTTCGCGCATATGCTGTAAGGATTGCCCGTTGCTCGTATCGATTTCAAAGTGCCAGTCATCAAAGTCAATGATCGCAGTTTCGCCTGTCTTGGCCTTGCGCTCCAGTTCGTCAAGGGCGGCCTGCGCTTCTTCAAAATCTTTTCTCGCTTTCTCGGCTTTTTTGGACTGCGAGGCAATGTCTTCCCGCGTATCCGTCTCGTCGGCGGCAAACGCATAATATTGCTTTTCGCGCTGCAAACGCAGTTCTTCTTGCATCTGCCGGTTTTTCTCTTCCAGCATCGCTGCATTTTTTTCGTAAGCGCCCGTCTCGTCGTTCAAACTCTGCAAAGAAAGGCCATACTTCGCCTGCAGCTCCGACTCTACGCGCGAGAGCTCGAGCTTTTGCTCCGTTGTCAACGACGCGGCGCTGGCTAGCGTTTGGTAGGTCTGCGTCAGCTCGTCCAAGCGCTGCGCGCTGGCAGTCGTCTCATTCAGCATTTGCAACGATTCTGCCGTCTCGTCTACCTTATCCTTTGATTTGGCAAAGGCGTTCCATAGCAGCTCGGCTGCGACGCTTACGCCTGCGATCGCCAGGCCGATCCCGGTCGAGGCGACGAGTCCGCGCAGCGCGGTGCTAAATGCGATCGTGCCGGCACGGGCAGTCCGCATGGCCTGGGACATGCCGTCGACTGCCGCAATAACCGTGACGGCATTGGTCACGATCGCCAGCCACTCGCCATTGAAGCCTTCCGTCTCGCGCTGCGACTCCCGCAGCTGTGCCGCGACCTCCGTCAGCGAGGCGGACAGCTCCCGATTCGTCTGGCTGAGCTGCATCAGCCAGCTCGTGCCGGCCGCGCTTTCCGCCGCCATCGCGCGAATCGCCGCAGCGATGCCCCGCAGCGTCGCTTCCGGACTCGCAGCCTCGATGTCCTGCAGCGCCGCGCCCGCTGCGATCAGGCTGCTCGTGTCCCATTGACGCAGCTCGACCTCGCCGACCTCCTGCATTTCCACTCCGACCTCGGCGGCGGCCTGGCTCATCGCCTTCAGCCGGTCGATGCCGTCGGCGAGCTGGCCCGGCAACTTCCCGACAATCGCGGACAGATCGATCGACGTGCCGCTTGCAGGCTGCGCCAATTCCCCCCCGCCTGCAGCGCGGCCTCCAGCAATCAGACCTCCAGCCGCCGCCGCGCCGGACGACACCTTGCCGGATTGCGGCAGCAGCACCTCCAGCGGATCACGCGCCTCCACCTTGACCCGCTCCGGTCCGATTACGCCCCTGAGCGCCAGCAATTCCAGCGCGCCGGAGCGCTCCAGTTGCTTAATGCTCTCGTTAATACGGACAACCGAGTCCGCTTGGTCCATATCTACGCTAATGTAAAGTGTCTGTTGGTCGCGCCTGGGCATCGTATCCTCCGCTCCTTTCCCTCCATCCATTCCATCAATACCAAATCAGCTGACATCTGATCGCCAGCTGTCAGCTCGTTCGCTATTGATCGCAAGCGTCTGCCAGTTGCTCCACAATCTCCGCCCAGCGGTCGTACTGCACGGCCGCCGCTCCTTCGAAGGCGATGCCGCAGCCGAGCACCGCGTCGCGCACGCTCTCCAGCATCGCCAGCCGCTCGGCGCTCGCATCGATCACCAGCTCCTCCTCCAGCAGCTCGCGGTACGCCTGTTCAAAGGCCGCCGGATCCTGCAGGCGGCAGCCCTTGCCGCCGTCCTCCGTCTCGACCTCCAGGATGCGGCCGTCCGCGTCCTTGTCCGCATAGTGCCCGAGCAGATCCGCGTAATCCTGCTGCAGCTCATGCTGGCGTTCGCCGAGCAACCGCAAGAGACGTGTGCGCATCCGGCTTTGACGATCCATCAGCTTCAGGCCATAGAGGAATTCCATGAACGGCTCCAGCTCATATCCGTACAGCTTCATCTGCGCACCTTCCTTTTGGCGTTCTGGACGTCCGTCGCGTCGTCTTCAGCGCCTGCTGTTTGCGCGGTCCTTGTACCGCCTTCGTCTCTCCGATAGGCGACCGCCTTTTCCAGCTCCTCGGTCAGCAGCTCGTTCGCCCGTTGAATCTGCCGGTTCATCTGCTCCAGCTCCTCAGGATCAAAAGCCGCCAGAATCGGCTCCAGATATCCGCTGTCCTGCAGCTTCGCCAGCAGTGTCGCCAGCTCGGCATAACCGGTCGCATTGGTGCGCAGCGAAGTGAAATGCTTGATGATCAGCGCCGCAGCCACAGCCAGCAGCCCGCGCTCGCTGAGCGGCAGCCCGCGCTGCGCAGCGTCTTGAATAGCCGCCAGGTAGTCCGCGACGACGTCGTCGCGAACCGACGGCTTGAACCGCCGGGCGATATCGAGCTTAACCTCGTCATTCAGGTTCAGCCGCCTGTGTTCACGATATTCGCTATCGTTCCGGCGTTCAATATAGCCGAGCGTCAGATTTTTTTGCGTTTTTGTCATTCGTCCATTCCCTCCTGATTGTGTGAACTTTCGCGCCGAAGACTAATCCATGCGGTCCTCCAGTAATGGATCCGTCTCAAATGGACATGAGCGCCGCTTAGCGCAGTTTTTTGGCTCTCTTCAACGTGTAACGGACCAGGAGAACGCTTAGCGAGGATTTTGCTCCTTCTGAGGAGTGCAAACGCCCGCTAAGCGTCGCTGGTGACCGTTACAACCGCACAGGTGTCCAATTTCGGCGCTAAGCGCCGCTGGTGACCGTTACAGTTCCCACCTTCGCTAAGCCGCCCCGTGTCAGCTGCCGGCAGACGCCGATCCAGCGAGCGGCACGTGCTGTGCCACTTACCGGAAAGCGGCGCACTAGCCTTCGCCTTGCACTGAGCCTTCATAGCCGTTCAACAGCCCTCGCCCTGCTTACAGCCCTTGTAGCCGTGCACTCTCCCTCTCGGCGCACACTGGCCCTCGGCACAGGCGGCTCCGTTTGCACGCCGGGCCTTTTTATTCTTCGTACAACACGAGCTCGCTCGTCACATCGACGCCGTCCAGCTTGTGGGCGAACAGATCGAAGACGAGCGATACCGAGGCCGGGTCGCCGCTCGAGCTCATCGCAAGCGTGAAGTTCGGCTGCAGCTTCGCCTTGTAGTAGGTAATCTGCGCGGCCACCGCCTCGCCCGACACCTCGTCCTGATACAACGTGTCGCCGACGAGCTTGACATATTTCGGGAAGCCCTTGGCTGTGAATTGCAGCGTATGCGAGGCCGCGGATTGGAACTGGTAGTATACCTCGACCTCGTCGCCGATCGCGACGGTTGCAGAGGTCGCCAGCTCCACATCCGAGCCCGTCACGGTCTCGATGTCCTGCGGCTCGGCCAGCACGCCGTTCACATACGCGAACACGCTTACCGCTTCCGCGCCGCCGATCGCCGGCTTCGACAGCTGCACCGTTTTGGCGCCGCTGCCCCCATCGATGACCGTGAGGATTTCGGAGCGGTAGATGTTGGCCGCGCCGCTTTTGATCTCCTCGCCCGCCAAGAGTGCCAGATGCTGCATCGTGAACACCTGCGTTTCCACCGTCAGCGTCTCCTGCTTGTCGCCGTCCCACGCCATCCGGCGAGCGCCCGCACCATTCGCATAGACACGCGTCGCGGCCCATGCCTGCGACACCGTGTTGGCATAATCGAAGTACATCAGCGGCTTCTCCGTCGTCGCGTCGAACATTTGGAGCTTCAATACTTCCCTCGAGCCGTAACGTCCCAAATCCATTGCCATATTGTTTTCCTCCCTGTACTTGTTCAAATTTTTGTTATAGCTTTGTGCGACTGATCCACTCCGGCAGCTTGTCGTGCTCGCGCAGATGACCGTTCGCCCATACAGGCAATACCCGGTTGTGCGATTCCTTCAGCTTCAACCGCTCGAAGTGCTCATACACCTGATAGATCGTCAGCTCCGCGACATTAAAAACGTCGATGCCGTTGCCGTTCATTGCGCATAAAATGGAGAGCAAATCCTTAAGCTCCAGTGTATCGCCCGCCGTTTTGCCGCGCGTCTCACGCAGCCGCGCCAATTTGTCGAACAGCTCG
The DNA here is from genome assembly GCF_014705605.1 of Paenibacillus sabuli. Lineage (GTDB taxonomy): Bacteria > Bacillota > Bacilli > Paenibacillales > Paenibacillaceae > Paenibacillus_D > Paenibacillus_D sabuli. Next base: position 16,517 of record NZ_JACXIZ010000024.1, on the reverse strand, counting down.
CGCGCACGGGCGTTTTTAAGCTTCGGTGCGGCGCTCGGCTGCTCCACCCCGCACAGCGTGGCGATCAGGGCCGCGACCTTGGAGTAGTTGTCCGCTGTCGCCAGCGGCCGATCTCGCACCGTGAACGAGCGTTTGACCGGATCGAAATCGACCGCCTCCCGCGCAAAAAACGACAGCGCCGTGCACAGATGGCCCCGGATGGCCGGATGCCCGGTCAGCACCTCGTAATCCGCGACGTCGTCCAGACGAGCATAGTCCTCGCCTGGGAGCTGGAATAGCCGCAGCAAGATTTTCTCCTTATCGAATGAGGCCAGCGTCAAGTATACGTAATAAGTCGTCTCGCCTACCTCCGCAATCTGCGCGATGGTCGGAGAATGAAGCTGAATATCGGAACCATGTCTATGAGGGCGACCTAAAAACAGTGAAAGGCGATTGATTTCCATCGCAGGCTCCCCGCCCTTTATTAAAATTTCGCCTAAGCTTCGCCTTGAGCGTCGTTGCTGCCGGACAGCACATGTCCCGGCGTCTGAATCGGACTTGCCGCGCACACCTCTGCCGAGCTTGCGGTTACATTGCAGTTGCCATGGCGATCACCTCCTCGTTGGCGCTTGAGCCCTACTGCTTGAATCGCGATTTGACCGATTTCGCGAATTTGAAGATCGGCACGGTATGGGCCGGTACGAGTACCTTTTGCGAAGGCGCCTGCGGATTGTGCCGATGCCGGGCGGCGCGCTGCGCAGGCTCGTAGGTTCCGAAATGAACGAGCTTGATTTTCTCGCCTTTTTTCAAAGTCTCCAGGATAAGCGATTGATACGAATCGAGAAAGGCCCCCGCATGTCGCTTAGACAAGCCTGTTCGCGCGGCCAACTCCCCGATCATTTCCTGTTTGTTCATGTTCCGCTCCCCCTTATTTGATCCGTATCATCCGCCAGTGACGACGAACGATGCGTTCCCTTAAACAACATTTAGTAGAATTACGTAAAAATCGTTTGTAGTAAATATTATTTACTTTAAACCGGAACAAATGTTCTGTAAATTAATATTTCAATCTTCTCCAAATCGTTGCTGCACAAGCATCTCCCCACTTTTCAACCTGTCTACGCATCTCCCATGCGTTTCTTGGCTTGTTCTGCCCGGTACTGCCTCGCTTTCTCCGCCTTATATCGCCGACGCGCCTCAGCTGCGCAGGCCGTGCAGTGCCGTTTATTGTTGCTTGTATGCGGCGTGCGTTTGCCGCATACGATGCAAGCCATGTAACCTTCGGTCAGTTTTTGCTTGACGTTGCGCTGCAGGTTGCGTACCAGCACATCGCCAAAGCTGGACCAGAGCGTCGTTTTGAAGCTGCTGTTTTGATGCTTGTACAAATGATCCACGAGCATGTCCGTCACGATGTCCAGATCCGGCTGTACCTCCAGCAACTGGCGGCGAATCTCTTTGTACACATAGAGGTGATCGCCGCTGCTGTCCTGCTCGAGCGGCTCCATTGTCATGAAGCGCTTGTGCCGGTCGAGCTCGGCATAGCGGTCGACGACCCGCGGATCGACTCGGGCAGGGGCGGACGGCTTGTACTTGAGCAGACGATAATCAAATGTCCCCAAATTGGCGGCGCTGAAATTGAGTCTCGCATTGACGATCGTGCGGCGCAGCCGATCCACAATGCGATCCCCGGCCGGCTCCACCTCTTGCTCGCGCTTGTCCTTGGCATACACAAAAAAGTGCGGCGGCCGTGCCCTCGTGCAGGCTTTGACCCGTTCATCGATCCGTGGCGGACGAACCGGCTTGTACAACGTCTTCGCATAATCAATGGTGAAGTTATTTTCCATGCACAGCCATTTGATGACGTCGAGATCCGGCGCGGCACTGTTCCATATTTTTGTTATGTCGTTGCTGATTTTGCCGATATTCCCGCCTGAATACGCGGCAATCAGACCTTCGTAGATCGTTTTGGGCTCCAGCCTGGACGGCTGGGCCTTGCCCATCGGGTAGTGCAGCGGGACGATATCCTGCATCTGCCGCTCGGCAGCCCGGATCAAGGTCTCTTCCGCACAGACGAGGCTCTTATCGCCGTCCGCATCGAACATGAGCAGCAGGCTGATCGAATCGTGGCAGCTGGTGTACAGCCCCCGGGTGATGAACCAGCGCTTCTTCTCCTGATCGACCACATTGCGACGCACCGCATGCTCGCGGTATAGATGTGGGCTGCGCAAGCAGTCCAGCTTGGGCTTGTCGGGATACAGACTGCAGGACACTTCGCCGTCCGCGAGCAGCCCGCGCGGCGCTTCGATCCCGAGCAGCAGACGCTCGCAGAAGGCGTACAGATCGGGACAAATGAAGGTGTGCTTGCCGTCAATGCGAATTTTCCCGCCCCATGCCCGCTTCACGAGCCCCCGTTTCACCTGCTTCAGCACCTCGCGGCTGTAGGTGTCCGCCAGCAGCTCGGGATAGATCGTGAGTGCCTGCTGGTAGTAGTTCTTGCGGGCGCGATGACGGTCGGCGCCCAGCACGCGCAGCATCGTTTCGCGACTGCTCCCGATTTGGCGAATTCTTGTATTGGTGGCGGCGCACATTTGGCGCAGCTCCTCTTCCCCGAGACCGTCCAGCGTCTGCAGCATCTGATAATTAAAATGTGCATCGCGCCCGGCCTCTTCCTCTTCGTTGCCAATTGCGGCTTGGCAGCCGTAGCGCTTGAAGGCTTGCTTGTAGGCGTCCCAAGAGGGGTAGAATGGCCACATTTTGAACTGGCTGCGCGTAAATACGATCTCGATTCGATCCGCAATCAGATCGTAGGTTCTCCCGTAAATATCCTTTACTTTAGAATCGGCCTGAGGATGATTCTGAAGGAAACGGTCGAACGCGAAAGGCACCAGCAGTCCCTTGATCCACGGCATACGCACCATCCGGCTCGTTGCGGCGCAGCCGGGCAGGATCATGCCGCAGCCGTCGGTATGATTAATTGAAATACGCCGCCGCTCTCGCGTCACCTTATAAGTCCCTTCGTCAATGGCGTCGACCGTGGCTTCGACTGCGGTCTCAAAATCGTCGACGACGATCGCCCGGTCAATATCAAAGTCCGCCCACCGATCGGTGGCGCTGTTGCATAGCGCCAGATAGGCTAAATATTTATTGACATTTACACCGCCTTGCGCATTGATGTCCTCCACTGTCAGCCCGCACATCAAAGCCGCCCGATGCCGCTTCAGCAGCGCTTCTTTAATAAACATTGTTTTTTTGGTGCGAATCTGCCCGGCGCTGGCCGTGAAGCAAACATAATGTTCGCCGAGATAGTCAAAGCCGTGAAAAACCAAATCTCTCAAAACAGCGTAGTAATACGTCTGCACGATGAGTAGATCCGTAGTCAGCGCATCAATCTCCAATTGCAGCGTGCGCGTGAGCGTCGATTCAAATAACGAGACGACATGACGCGGCGTCAGTTGTTCGGGGCGAAGCGCACGAACGCCGCTCCCCTTGTCCAGAGTTTGCTTTAGCAGCGCGGTCGCCTTTTTGATGCGCTCCCCGGCGCGCCTTGCGGAGCCGGCGATACGCTCCGGATCCTCGCGGCGTTTCTCCAGCGCAGCTTTGAAGCGCTTGTTTTTGGTCACCCGGCGCTGCAGTCGCGCCTCTTCTTCCGAAAAAAACGCGCCTGTATCGACGCTATACATGTGAACTTGCTTCTCCAAACGCATATCTTGCCCCCATTCCAAAAATAAGAGTAAACAAAAAAAAGTATAAAAAAGAGAACAAACGTTCTCTTTTTTATACCAAATATTACCCTATTCGTCAAGGTGCGCTCATCGCTTTAACGCTCGAAATTTTGCGGAAAAATGCGCTCCGCCATAGCATTGAATTCCGTGAGCAGCCCTTGAACCGGATGTCCGGCGCGCGCCTCGTCCATGTAGCCAGTCATGCGGTCCACGAATTCCGGATTGGCAGAGACGTATACATTTTCAATCGAAGGCTTCAGCTTTTTCACTTGGCCGGCGATGCGGCTTTTCAGACGATCGTTCATCGCCAGTTGATCCTCCGAAGCGCTCGTATCGGATTTGCTCATGCTTTTCATGCCGCCTGTTTTCTCCTTCATCATCACAGCCACGTATGCATTTCGGTCGCCCATCATGACGTATGCCCCGTCGACATCCGGCATGGCCGCAATTTGATCGGCGACTTTTTCATCCATATCAATGCGATAGTTCTCGTGGGTACCGACGACGTTGTTACCGTTTTGCGGACGGCCGTCGATCCGGTTCATTTCGTTGCGCTTGTCGTCGGCGAAGCGCTTGTCGATGACCGTGTTGCCGTTCGCATCCTTCTTCACGCTGTTGTTTGTGATATTCTTGTTGCCTTCTCCGCCTTGCGTTTCGGCCGCACATCCGAGCGCACCGACCGACAGCAGCGTTGCGAGCAGGCACAGCAAGACCAGCTTCTGTTTTTTCATTTCGTAGCCACCCTTTCCAACATTTCGTGTGATTCGTTTTCTAGGGTGCTTCAAGGCTCGCGAACTTATGCAACAGAATATGGTACAATGCAAGTGCTTGTTTAATTAAGGAGGTAATTACGATGGCTTTATTGCAATGCGCCTTCTATTCGCATGTGCTTGAATTTCAGACGGAGTTTACGGCGATCGTCCCTCAGCCGGCAGCCGATCAAGAAGGTCGCGACGACAACGCAGGCGCGCCTGTACTGTTTTTGCTGCACGGCTTGTCCGACAACCACACCATCTGGCTGCGACGCACCTCGATCGAGCGTTATGCGGAAGAGCTCGGGCTCGCGGTCGTCATGCCTCAGGTCCACCGCAGCTTCTATACCGATATGGCGTACGGCGGCCGGTACTGGACATTCCTGAGCGAGGAGCTGCCCCAGGTTGCCTCTGCCATGCTCCGCATCGCGACCGATCCCGCGCGCCGTTATGTGGCCGGCCTCTCCATGGGCGGATACGGCGCGATGAAATGGGCCTTGCGCCAGCCGGACAAGTTCGCCGCGGCAGCCTCCTTGTCCGGAGCGCTGAACGTTGCAGGGCCCCGTCTGCAAGAGGTATTTCCAGCCGATCACCGGCTCATCTTCGGCGAGCGCTCGGTCGCCGGTTCGGAGGACGACCTGATGGCCCTGCTTGCGCGCAGAGCGGAGGAGGGCGTGCAGTTGCCCAGACTCTATCAGTGCTGCGGCACCGAGGATTATCTGTATGCGGACAACCAGCTCTTTCGCACCCGCGCGTCCGAGCTCGGCATTGCGCTGACTTACGAAGAGGGACCGGGAGCGCATGAATGGAGCTATTGGGACGCCAGCATCCAGGACGTGCTGCGCTGGCTCCCACTGCCAGATCGCGAGGCGTAATTCTGATGACTAAGCCCCGTCCAAGGGGCATATCAACCCATGGTCTGCGCCGGCACAGAGGCAGGCCGCCCGGCTCCTCTGCAAAGGCATTCTCGCCCGTGTGCGGGTCCACGCTTGCCTTCCCTGCGACGATGCGATAGCCGGCCTCCGTCTCGTCTCCCAGACAGGCCAGCAGGACCAGCATCGGATCCCATGAGCTTCGGCCTGCGGCAGAGCCGTGGTCCCGCAGCGCTTGTCCGACCATGTCGCCTGTGGCGGGGAGCGTGCCGCCAGTTCGAATGTTGTCGCCGACCTCCCAGCCGAGGAACGTAATGGGCGTCGGCCAGTCCGCGCAGACACGAGCGCCCGCGACACGCGATCGCGGATTGCGGGCTAAAGTTGTTTTCCACCCCGCGTCCGCCGTTTTCCCAATTCCCGGCCATCATCCACAGCTTGTTGACGTGCCGGCTTACCAACTCCCGTCCGGTCAGCGGCGAGAGGTCGTCGCCCGGACTGCTCAGCAGATTGGCCAGCACCTGCGGATACCCGATTTCAATGATGTCGAGCTTGTCCCGGCATGAACCAGGCATCTCCGATAGACACGTACGGCATCCTCGCAGTCGTCGTTGCTCCGCACGCCCTTTGCTCCTGCCGCCATGTTGTGCTGGTACGGCGGGCGGCCCGGTCCCGACCAAAACCCTTCTTCTGTCCATTATTTCCACCCTCTGTACCCCGGCATCGAATCTACTATCCCAGAATGTGCCTCTTACTTTGCAACAGAGAAAAGGGAGCCATTGACACTCACGAAAAGAGGCCATTGACACCCGCAAACGGTTGCTATAAACTTCAATTAGTACCTGATACTAATACCTGATACCATCACTTTATACTATTGCTTGATATTATTACTGATGCCCATACCCAAATTGGAGGGATCCCTGTGCATACAGACGCACCGCAACCGCTCGATGTCCGCATCACTGCTATTGGCACGTATGTGCCGTCTCGCATTCTGACCAATGATGAGCTGAGCCGCATCGTCGACACCAGCGACGAATGGATCATCAAGCGCACCGGTATCCGGGAACGCCGGATTGCAGCGGTGGATGAATATTGCAGCGATCTGTGCTTCGGCGCGGTGCGCGACCTGCTCGCTCGCTATCCCGGGGCGTTGGAGGAGGTTGAACATATCCTCGTCGCCACCTCCACGCCGGATACGGTATTTCCGAGCATGGCCGCCCGTGTCCAGGGCGAATTCGGCATTCAGGGCTGCGGCGCCGCCGACCTTCAGGCCGCCTGCGCCGGCTTCGAGTCCGGCATCCAGCTCGCCTCCGGTCTGATCGCTGCGGGTCTGCACCGCAAAATCCTTGTCATCGGCGCCGAGACCTTGTCCAAAATTACCGATTACACCGACCGCACGACGTGCATCCTGTTCGGCGACGGAGCAGGCGCCGTCCTGATGGAGGCCGGATCTCCCGGGGCGATGCTCGGCACGCTCGCACGCAGCGAGGGCGCCGGAGCGCACCTGCTCTATCGCTCGGCGCTGGCGCCCGCAATCGCCGGGCTTCCGGTCACGCCCAGCGGCTGCATCGTCCAGGAAGGCCGCGAGGTATACAAATGGGCGCTGACCCGGGTGCCGAAGGGAATCGGCCAACTGCTCGGCCGCACGGGCTTGTCCGAGGCCGATATCGACTGGTTCGTGCCGCACAGCGCCAATCTGCGCATGATCGAAGCGATCTGCGAGCGCTCCGGCCTATCGCCGGAGCGGACGCTGACCAGCGCCGAATACTGCGGCAATACCTCCGCCGCCTCGATTCCGCTGGCGCTGGACGCAGGGGTCCGCGACGGGCGCGTACGACCCGGCCATACCCTGCTGCTGTACGGCTTCGGCGGGGGTCTGACAGAGGCCGCCGTCGTGCTGCGCTGGACACTCGAGTCTGTGCGCTGAGCCCGGCTAAGCGCCCAGACGCAGCAGCAGCCTCGTCCGGTGGCGCGCCATCGTCGCCTTTGTCTCCAACTCGGCATCGGCGCGATGGCGGATCGACCCCATGCCCGGATGATGCCGGTAGGCCGTCAGCGGCTCGTGCAGATAGTGCAGCGCGTAGCCCGAGATGAGCGCGCGCAGCCACATATCGTAGTCATGCGTATAGGGCAGTTGAGTATCAAAAGCGCCAATGCGATCGAACAGCTCCCTGCGACAGACGACCGTACAACCGTTGACCGGATTGCCCTCCAAAAGAAATTCATGCAGATGCGCCTGGCTGTGGAAGCGCGGCGTTGCCGTCGAATGGAGCTGTTCGCCGTCAACGTTGATGATGCTGTAATCGGTAAAGCTGATTGAAGCGCCGCAGGCCTGCATAAAACGAACCTGGTTTTGCAACTTCGCGGGATGAAACCGGTCGTCGGAGCTCAGCCAGGCCACGTACGCACCGGTCGCCACAGCCAATCCTGCATTTAGCGCGCTTGCCGTGCCGCCGTTCGGCTTTTGTACTACGTGTACGCTGCCCCGCCAAGGGTCCAGCTTGTCAAGCGCATGCTCCGAGCCGTCATCAATGACAATGATCTCCTTGTTGCTCCAGGTCTGAGCCACTGCGCTTGCGATGGCTTCCCCGACATACGGGTCGTTATAGAACGGAATCAGTACCGACACCTTTTCTTCCATGCCCGAAGCCTCCTTGAACTGAATTTCCTATGACCAGTCTATGACCGTTTTTGCAAATGGTCTGGACGACCGCCTCGCTGCGCGCCGCACATTTGCACTGCAATTCGAGCTGCTGCCGCCCGCGCGCACGGCGAACGAACAAGCAAATCGCCTTGCTTTCGCATACGGTATCGTAATCCAGTTCGGAAGAGGTGAGACTGTGAAGCTCTTGTTCATCTATTACGTCCCGAGCGGCGGGATGGAGACCCTGAATCGAGAGCGCTGCAAAGCGCTTCAGGTACGCGGCGTCCACTGCCATCAGCTCTATCTGCAAAGCGGAACCGGCCTGCAAAACATCCAGAAAATCCCCACCTACGTGACCAATGCCGATGCCGGCATTCGCACTTTGCTGACCCGGGAAAACTACGACGCCATCATCGTCTCCTCCCACCATGCCATGCTCCCCCGCTTAAGAGAGCTCGGCTATGCCAAGCTGCTGATTTACGAAGCGCAGGGATTGGGTGGCTACAACGTCGCCCGGGAATACTTGCTCAGAGCCCGACCCGCTATTTCCGCTCATGCCAACGGATTGCTTTACCCGAACACGCGGCATTTGATTTCACTGTTTCGGGAGATCTACCCGGCCAAAAAGCATTTTTGCTTCGACAACTGTCTGGATACCGAGCGATTCACCTATCGCCCTGGTAAAACGCAGCCTGCGCCAATCATGGCATGGGTCGGACGCATCGAACCGAATAAAAACTGGCGCATGTTTTTGAATATCGCCTCCTGCCTGACGACCACTGTCAAGAATCTTGACATATGGCTGTTCGAAGACGACACGATATCGCTTGAGAAGGCCGACTTTAACGCTCGTGTCAAGCAGCTCCGTCTGGATGCCCGGCTCGTGCGACACGCCAATATTCCGCATGAGCGCATGGCCCATTACTACTCTCGCATCGGCGATTCGGGCGGCTTCCTCTGCTCCACCTCCGTAATGGAAGGATTCGGTTATGCGGTGCTCGAAGCGATGAGCTGCCGTTGTCCGGTGGCGGCCTCCGATTCGGACGGGGTCCGCTGCTTCATTACCCACAATGAGACCGGCAAGCTGTTCGCGCAGGACGATCTGATGGGTGCAGTACGCGAAGCGCGCGAGCTGTTGATCCGAGCAGAGCTGCGCAAGCGTATTCGGGACAATGCGGAAATACGGGCCATGTCGCAGTTCTCCCCCCGTTTGTACGCGCATCGCTTCATGAATATGCTGGCGGAGCTTGGTTTGAATACGTCCCTGTAAGTTTTTTTCGAGACATTCGAAAAAAAGCGGCGCGCGCTGCCTCCCGGCGCGCGGCATGCGCATAAGCGAGAACGGCCAAGCTTTCATACAGTATGATAAAGGGGGTGAGAACATGCAGACGCTTCCTCCGCTGCTGCTGAATTCTATACCGAAGAGCGGCACACACTTGATGAAGCAAGCGCTAACCGGCATCCCGAACATTTCGACCGAAGCCAAAAATGAATTTTACGAGGGCTACCGCAAGGACGACGCAGCCAACTATGCGCGGCTGGCGCAGCTGCCCCCGGGCCAATTTGCAACCGGCCACGTCTACTATTCGCCGGAATGGCGCAGCATGTTGGGGACGCTCGGCATCAAGCAGGTGTTTGTCATTCGCGACCCGCGTGATATCGTCGTGTCGTACGTGCATTTTATTGTGTACAAGTATCCGTATCATCCGCTCGTGCACCATCTGCGCCAGGAACTCAAAACGCCGAAGCAACGCTACCTCGCCATAATCAACGGCGTCAAGAACGGACGGTACAATTATCCCAACTTCGGCCAGTGGCTCGACCCGTTCCTCGGCTGGGCGTGGGAGCAGCATACGCTGCGCATCGCATACGAGCAGCTCGTCCGCTCGCCGCAGTCCCGGCGCCAGACCCTCTCCGCCGTGCTCGATTATTGGACAAACAACCGGCTCGAGCCGCATGTCCAGGCAGAATGGCTGAATCGAATGGAGCAAAACATCGACCCGCGCCGCTCGCTGACATTCCGTTCCGGTCAGATCGGCGACTGGCGCAGCGCGTTTGACCCCGAGGTAAAAGCCGCCTTCAAGCGCGTCGCCGGCTTGCGCCTCATTCAGCTCGGATACGAGCGAAATCTCAACTGGTAGCAAGCCGTATTCCCGGCGACTTGCAAGCCAAATACGGGCTGTGGCGCCATCGGCGCCGCAGCCCGTATTTTATCGTTCATTTTCACTTTTTTCCGTTACACGTATCCGCGCTGCTCCAAATATGCAATGACCTTGTCCGCACTCTCTTCGACGCTCTCACGCTCGGTATCCAGCACCAGCTCCGGCGCAAGCGGCGCCTCGTACGGATCGGAGATGCCGGTGAAGGCCTGCAGGCTGCCATCCAGCGCCTTGCGATACAGCCCCTTGACGTCACGCCGAATACAAACGTCCAGCGAGCAGCGCACATAGATCTCGACGAATTGCGAGATGCTTTGCCGGCACGCGTCGCGGTCTGCGCGATAGGGTGAGATAAATGAGGCCAGCACGAGCACGCCGTGCCGATTAAGCATGCCGGCCAAGTAAGCCGCAATGCGGACATTCAATCCGCGGTCCGCACGCGCGAAGCCGGCTCCGGCAGTGACATGCGCGCGCAGCTCGTCGCCGTCCAGCACTTCGAATGCAACGCCGCCGCGCGCCCTGAGCTTTTGGGCCACGAGCCGGCTGACGGTCGTCTTGCCCGCGCCGGACAGCCCCGTGAACCATAGGGTAGCCCCCTTCATACGAACCCCCCTCTCCAGTCTTCGACTACAGCTGACGCACGGCCTGCTCGAACTGGGCCAGGCTGCGCTCCCATGTCCACTTGGCAGCCTCGCGCTCCCCTTCTCTGGCAAGTCTGTGCCGCAGCTCGGTGTTGCGGATGAGCAGCGCCAATTGGGAGAACAGCAGATGTTGATGCCGATACGACATCAGGCAATTTTGCATATGCCGGGCATAATCGGTGTTGCCTCCCGCATACGTCGCGACCAAGGCGCATCCGCAGCGCATCGCCTCCAGTCCGGGGAGATTCGCCGTTTCAATAAAGGAAGAGGTCACGAAAATATCGGCATGATTGTAGCAGTGGCACAGCTCTTCGTCGCCCGCAGGCGTGAACAGGCGAAATTTTCCTTCCGCTTGAATACGCTGAAGCTGCGGAGAGGCCGCCAGCTCGCCCGGCGGCGTAATGAGATGAATATCGACATGCGCGAACAGTTGTCGAATGCGCTCCAGCTGCGCCAGGAGATAATGCTGATCGCGATGGCTCGCGAAGCCCTCCGGCATCCGCACGATCGCCCCGATTACCAGCCGCCTGCGTCCGATTCGGATATTCAGATTGCGGAATATCGGTCGAATGCCGACCTGCACAATGCGCGGCTGGATGCCGTGCAAGAGCTGCAACAACTGCTGCTGCCAGCTCGAGAGCACGAGCAGCTTGTCGGTCATATGGTAGGTGGGCAGCGAGATGTGATTGTCCGCCAGGAAGACGGGCTCATAGCACAGGCTTAGCCGAATATGCTTGCCTTTTTTTTGGGCACTCGCGATTTTGGCGGACGGTACAGTCAGATAGTAATTCGAGATGATGTAATCCGCCACCGGATAATCCGACGCCCGCAGCTCGTGGCGACGGATGGAGACGAGGCGCGCGTGCAACGGATATTCGACGACGCCGCCCAGCGGCATCAATACGACTACCTCGTGCCCTCTCTGCGTCAAGCCGTTGACGATCTCGGCGAGCATGCGCTGCGCGCCTCCCTTGCACAACGTCAAGATCGGAAACGTAAACTTCACCTAATCCCCTCCTTTTCGAGCGACGCAATCAGCGCTTCCAGCCGCGAGGCATAGCGCCGCTGCGTCAAGCGAGCCTCTTTCTGAATGCGGAACTGATGCTTGACGCTTCCGGCGCCGCCATGCTTGCGGTACTGGACGGTGCGATGATTCAGGAAGTAAAAATCCTCGCGCTGCAGGATGATCCGCAGCCACAGGTCGTAATCATGGGTGAACGGCAGGCGTTCGTTGAAGAGACCGGCCTGCCCGAGCAGCCGCTTCGAGAGGATGACCGTACAGCCGTTGATCGGGCATCCGCTGAGCAAGTAGCGATAGAACGCCGTGACCGTGCCGAACTTGGGCGAGGCCGAAATGCGAGTAATCCGATTATGTCCATCGACGAGATCGTAATCGGTGAAGGAAACATTCGCGCCGTGCGTCAGCATGAAACCCATCTGGCGGGCCAGCTTATCCGCATAGAATCGATCGTCCGAGCTCAGCCAGGCGATATACTCGCCATTCGCCCTGCGAATGCCGGCGTTCAGCGCGCTCGCGGTGCCGCCGTTGCCCTTGCGTATGATGCGCACCCGATCGCTGTACGGCAGCAGCAGATGCCGGTACTTCCACGAGCCGTCGTCCACGACGATGATCTCCACATGGGGATAGGTCTGCGCCAGGGCGCTCTCGATCGCTAGCTGCACATACGGGCAGTTATAGAACGGAATCACAATCGTAACAAGAGGCAGCACCGATATTCACCCCCTTCCTTGGTTCGGCTATCTTCAGACGACACGACGCGCATATTCAAGCGTATCTGCAATGGATCGTTCAAACGGGATCTCCGGGCGCCAGCCCAGCGCGCGCAGCTGTGTCAGATCGGGGCGGCGCGCCGGCTGTGTCTGGCTAGTGGTGCCGGTAATCCGGATCGGCAGCGGGACCCTTGCGAGCCGCTCCACCGTGTCGCAGACCTCGCCGAGCGAGCGCATCGCGCCGCTCCCTATCGGATAAGCCAGACCGGGACGTCCCTCTCGCAACAAACGCGCACACGCGCGTACCGCATCGCGCACGTCCAGATAGTCGCGGGGCTCGCCGCGCGAGGAAAGCCGAAACGGCGGCAGCGCCTCGCCCCGCTCCAGTCCCGCGGCATAACGGGCCAGTAGCGCGCATATTCCGGCCGACTCGCCCGGCCCGATCAGATTGGAGGGCTGCGCGAGCAGCACCTCCTGCTCAAACAAGCCGCCCCAGGCCAGCGACACGCCGGCCTGGACCGTCTTGCTGAGGCTGTACGGATGCGCCGCGGCGCCGGGATCCCCCGATGGCGCATCGAGCAGCGAACCGACGACCAGCACCCGGCAGGCGCGGCCGCTCCTGCGCACCGCATCCAGCAGGTGAAGCGTGCCCATCAGATTCGTCCGAAAATAGGCGAGCGGCTCCTCCCACGACCGCCGCACCGCATTGGCGCCGGCCAGATGCAGCGCGTAATCGGGCCGCGCTGCGCGGACGAGCGCGCGCACTGCGAGCGGGTCGTCCAGATCGCCGCGCAGCTCGCTCGTCCCCTGCGGCGCGCTGCCTGCACGGCGCACAAGGGCGGCTACCTCGTAGCCTTGCGCCGCGAACCAAGCACACGCATGACGGCCCACGAAGCCAGCCGCTCCGGTAATCAGCACGACCGGACGCCGCCCGCTCATGGTGCGGTCATCCAGGTATGCAGCGCCTCCAGCATCTCGTCGTAGCCCGGAGCGGCATACGGCAGGTCGCGGCGCGTATTGACAAGGGTGCGATCCAGTCGCACCTCGTCATCCGGCACCAGCCGCACCTCGCCCCGCTTCCAGATATGTGCCATTTTTTGCAGCAGCTCATGCTTGCTGAGCGTTTCGGGCGCCGTCAGGTGGACGAGTCCGCCCAGGCCGGCCTCGAGATAGCGATGAACGGCCTGGGCCAGCTCCAGCGTCGTGACGCCGTTCCACATCACCTGTGTATAACCACGCACTTCCCCTCGCTGCGCCATGAACCAGCGCATCAGGCCGATCCCCTCCGGACGAATCTCGGGGCCGATGATCGAGGTGCGGATCGTCAGGTGGCGGCTATCGTGGCTTTCGCCCAGCGCCTTGGAGCGGGCATAGACCGACGTGCCGTCCGGATCGTCGTGCTCGGCATACCCGCCGCGCTGCCCGGAGAATACGCAGTCCGTGCTGATATGCACGACCTTGCCGCCGCTGCGACTCATACGCTCGCGCAGCAAGTGAGGCAGTAGCCCGTTGATCCGATACGCCTGCGGCGGATCGTCCGCCGCCGCCGCATTCAGCACGCCGACCGTATTGACGACCACGTCCGGCGCCGCCGCATCCAGCAGATGCAGCACACGCTCCGGATCGGCGACGTCCAGTTGCAGAGCGTCTCGATCGTGCGGATCGCGCGAGGTCCACAGCACGCGGTGCGCCGTACGCGTCCGGAGGTAACGCACGAGCACATGGCCCGCCATCCCGTTGCCGCCGAGTACGAGCAGCTTCATGAGAGGAAGCCTCCCTTGACGAGCAGCTGCCGGATCTCCGCCTTGGTCATCAGCGACTCGCTGGAGCAATAGCGGGTCATCGGGACGGACGGACAGCCGGCATAGGCCGCCTTCAGGCCCGGGATCTCCGTCGGCGGCAGAATGACAATGTAGCGATTTTCGTACATGACCGCATATTGACTCTCATAGTCGGAGAGCAGGATCTCGTGTATTTTTTCGCCGGGACGGACGCCCAGCTCCTTGAACGCCACATTTGTTTTGCCCAGCGCCTCTACCAGTACCTGCGCCAGATCGACGATCTTGCAGGTCGGCATCGGCATGACGATCGTTTCGCCGCCGCGTCCTTCCTCCGTCGCCTGCAGCAGCAGTGCCACCGCCTCCTCCATGGTCAGGAAAAAGCGGGTCATCGACAGATCGGTGATGCCGACGTGATTGTCTTCCTGAATCTGCTTCATGAACAAGTGAATGACGCTGCCGTTCGTTCCGAGCACATTGCCGCCGCGCACGCAGACGAATTTGGTCCATTCGCTTTGCAGATTGGCGTAGACGATCAGCTTCTCGCCGATCGCTTTGGTCATACCGTAGAAGTTGGACGGATTGGCGGCCTTGTCGGTCGAGATATAGACCACCTTGCGCACCCGATTCACGATGGCGGCGTCGATGACGTTTTGCGTGCCGATGACGTTCGTCTTGAGCGCCTCCAGCGGCTGGTCCTCGCACACCGGCACATGCTTGAGCGCCGCCAGATGGAAGACAAAGTCAACCCCGCGGCAAGCGTCGATCAACGCCTCCTTATCACGGATATCGCCGATGCAGAAGGTGAGGCGGTGGTTCTCGAACGAGCGCTTCATGGCCACCTGGGAGGACTCGTTTCGCGAGAAGACAATGATTTTTTTCGGCTGTTGGGGAAGCAGCTGCTTCACGAGCTCGTTGCCCCAGGAGCCGGTGCCGCCCGTCACCAGTATCGTCTTGTTCCTAAACATGCGCGTTTCCCCCTAACAAATATCGTACCACGCGATCGGACACGTCCGGCACCGCATAGCCTTCCGGCCAGGACCAATCGGCGGCCGTCGCCGTCATGAGCGCCACGCCGTCGGCAATGCGCCGCGCCGCAACGCCGGTGACAATGTTGCTGCCGCAATCGACTGTCTCCGGGCGCTCGGTCGTATGGCGCACCGTCACCGTCGGGACGCGCAGCAAGCAGCATTCCTCCTGGACCGTGCCGCTGTCGGTCAGCACGCAGCGCGCCTCACCCTCCAGCTTCACGAAGTCGAAAAACCCGAACGGCTCGTGGAATTCGACGAGCGGATGCATTTCGATCCCCATAGCGGCGAGCTTGGAGCGGGTGCGCGGGTGCGTGCTGCAGATCAGCCGCAGTCCGAAGCGCGCCGCCGTCAGATTCAAGCCCTCCAGAATCTCGCGCAGATGTGCCGGGCGGTCGACATTCTCCGCCCGATGGATCGTGACCAGCAGATAATCCTTGGGCTGCAGCCGCAGCCGCCGCAGGATGGGGCTGGCCGCAATCGCCGGCTTGAAGTGCTCCAGCACCTCGTAGATCGGATTGCCGGAGACGACGATCCGATGCACCGGCACACCCTCGCGCAGCAGGTTTTCCTTGCTCTGCCGCGTGTAGGGCATATTGATGCTCGAGATCGCGTCGATGACGCGCCGATTCTTCTCCTCCGGCACAGCCAGATCGAAGCAGCGGTTGCCCGCCTCCATATGCACGACGGGGATGCCCATGCGCTCCGCGAGCACGGCGCTGAGCGCACTGTTCGTATCCCCGAGCACGAGCACCTTGTCGGGCCGCTCCCGCTCGAGAATCGGTTCGATGTGGCGCATCATCGCCGCCAGCTGCTTGCCCAGCGTTTGTTCTCTTCCTTTAGCCGAATAATCGGGCAGCCTTACGCCCAGCTCGTCGAAGAAAATGCGGCTGAGCGTGGTCGTGAAATTTTGGCCGGTATGCACCAGCACGTGGCGGTGCGCCAGCTGATCGAGCTTGCGGATGATGAGGCTGAGCCGAATGATTTCAGGGCGCGTTCCAAGGATCGTCAGCACGTTCATAATCAGAGGTCACCTTCCACAGGTCAGTATTTTACGCAGCGCGCTTGCGCTCGCGCGGCAGACCGCGTCGCAGCACCTGTCTGCGGGCTCCGGTGCGGCTTCGGCGCCCCTTGCCCGCAGCGCGGCGCCCCTTGCGTGCCCGAAGGGCGGTGCCGCGCCTCCGTCCTCGGCCGCTGCGTCGCTTGCC
>NZ_JACXIZ010000023.1 GCF_014705605.1 Paenibacillus sabuli | reverse complement strand
GCCAAGGTGCGACTTGTGCAAAATCTCGAAATCCTGCGAATGCGTGAGCATTCGTGAGCAACCCTCTTAAATACGAGGGACGGTTGTGAGCGAGCTTAATAAGGCGCTGATGGGGCAGAAAAAATTCTAATGGTTGCAAAAGCGCTTATTTGGCCGATTTTGAGTGATTTTGGCCGAATTTGACGAAATAAGCGCTGTGGCAACCGCTAAAGTTGAAAAAGGGCCGGAATGGTCGAAATAGCGGCTGTGGCAACCGTTAGCGTCTATGCATTGGTTTGACAAAATAATATGGGTGTTGAGCAACCCACGCAATCGACCGGTTATCAGCCGGCACCGATCGCGTGGGCGTTCGCGCGTCCTGGGATGAGGAAAAATTCACCGCGTCAAGTCCCAACTTTCATTGTAAAGGTACTGCCCGGGTATGGTAAGATAGAGGGAGAGCAAGTTAGATAAGGATAGCGAAATCATATACGTTCTATACTTTGGACAAAGGCAGGCGGTGAAAAGGATGGGCGGGAAAATTCTGGTTGTGGACGACGAGCAGCCGATTGCGGATATTATCAAGTTCAACCTGGAGAAGGAAGGGCATGAGGTGATCTGCGCCTTCGACGGGGGCGCGGCGGTGGAGCTGGCGTTCGCGGAAAAACCGGACCTGATCCTGCTCGACCTGATGCTGCCGGTCAAGGACGGCATGGACGTGTGCCGCGAGGTGCGCGCGCGTCTGCAGATTCCGATCATCATGCTCACGGCCAAGGACACCGAGCTGGACAAGGTGCTGGGCCTGGAGCTGGGCGCGGACGACTATGTGACCAAGCCGTTCAGCACGCGCGAGCTGCTCGCGCGGGTGAAGGCGCATCTGCGCCGCCAGCAGCGCACGGCCGAGCTGATGGCCGGGGGCGATCCCGGCGCGGACGGCGGGCAGCAGGGGCTGCGCATCTTCAATCTATTCATCGATACGGATATGTATGTGGTGTACAAGGACAGCGAGCCGCTGGACCTGACGCACCGTGAATACGAGCTCGTCCATTACCTGGCGCGCAACAGCGGCAAGGTGATGACGCGCGAGCATCTGCTCCAGGCGGTGTGGGGCTTCGAGTACTTCGGCGATGTGCGGACGGTGGACGTGACGATCCGGCGGCTGCGGGAGAAGATCGAGGACGATCCGAGCCGCCCGGAATACATTCTGACCCGGCGCGGCCTCGGCTACATGATGCGCAATCCGAAGACCGGCGGGCTCGGCACGGGATGAAGGGGATCCGGATCTTCCGCACGATCCAGGTCAAGCTGATCATCATCTACGTGCTGCTGATCCTGATCGCGATGCAGCTGATCGGGGTGTACTTCATCACGACGATGAAGACGTCGGTGTCGGATTCCTTCTCCAAGAATCTCAACGACCAGGCGAACATGCTGGCCAATATCGTCGAGCAGACGCTCTCGCCGGCGGCGCAGAATACGGACGTCACCTACGAGCAGACGATCCAGGACCTGCGCAGCAAGGTGAACGCGCTGTTCAGCATCAACGAGGCGGAGATCCAGGTGCTCGACGCCAGCGGCAAGGTGCTGATGACGTCGGTGCAGTCGCAGCAGTCGTACGTCGGGCGCAAGAACACGACGCTCGCCGTGAACCGGGCGCTGCAGGGCTTCCGCGATAATGAAGAGGACATCATCGACGACGACAACGTGCGCAAGAAGGTGATCGCGCGGCCGGCCTTCTACCAGGGCAAGGTCGTCGGGGCGGTCTACATCGTCGCCTCGATGTACGAGGTGTACGAGACGATCAATCGCGTCAACCGCATCTTCGTCACCGGGATGCTGCTCGCGCTCGGGCTGACAGCGGTGCTGGGCGTGCTGCTGTCGCACACGATCACGTCGCCGATCAAGGTGCTGACCCGGCAGGCGACGGCGGTCGCGGAGGGGCGCTTCGACCGCAAGGTGCCGGTGCACGGCGAGGACGAGATCGGCCAGCTCAGCGAGGCGTTCAACAACATGACGCAGCGGCTGCAGGAAGCGCTCTCGGTCAATGAGGAGGAGAAGGAGAAGCTGGCCTCGATCCTCTCCAATATGAGCGACGGCGTCGTCGCCGCCGACGAGCGCGGCGTCGTCATCGTCACCAATCGGCGGGCACGCGAGATGCTCGGCGTCAAGCAGGGCGAAGGGCTGCCGCTCGCCGAGCTGGTGCGGCTCGAGCCGCAGCGCATCGAGGAGCTGCTGCGCGGCTTCGAGCATGCGGCGCTGATCCGCACCGATACGCTGGAGCAGACGGAGGGGGAGGGCGGCATCATCCGCGTCACGTTCACGCCGATCTCGCGGCGGGACAAGACGACGGCCGGCACGATCGCGGTGCTGCAGGACGTCACCGAGCAGGAGAAGCTGGAGCAGTCGCGGCGCGAATTCGTCGCCAATGTCTCGCATGAGCTGCGCACGCCGCTGACGACGATCAAGAGCTACGCCGAGGCGCTGGAGGACGGCGCGATGCAGGAGCGCGAGCTGGGCGAGCGCTTCGTCGGCGTCATCCGCAACGAGACGGAGCGGATGATCCGGCTCGTCACCGATCTGCTGCATCTGTCGCGGCTCGACTCGAGCCAGTCGGCGGTGCGGCGTCAGGCGACCAATATTCAGGAGATGCTGGAAGAGGTGGCGGACCGCTTCTCCTTCCAATTGCGGCAGAAGGCGATCCGCGCCACCGTCGAGGCGGAGCCGGATCTGCCGCCGATCCGGCTCGACCGCGATCAGATCGATCAGGTGCTGGACAACCTCGTCTCCAACGCGATCAAGTACACGATGGACGGCGGCCGGATCGCGATCCGCGCGCGCCGGCCCGACCCGGCCTCGGTGGCGATCGCGGTGCAGGATACGGGGATCGGGATTCCGCAGAAGGATCTCAACCGGATCTTCGAGCGATTCTACCGCGTCGACAAGGCGCGCTCGCGGAATATGGGCGGAACGGGTCTAGGATTGTCGATTGCCCGGGAAATAATCAAGGCCCACGGCGGCACGGTGACGCTGGAGTCGGAGTGGAACGAGGGGACGACGGTCACCTTCACGCTCCCCGCGCTGCAGGAAGGAGATGGCGCCTGATGATGGAGAAGGCGAAGACGGGCGCGCTCGCGCTGCTGGTCGCGCTGAGTCTGCTGCAGAGCTACTTCCTGGCGTACAGCTTCCCGTCTCTGGGCGCGCGTGAATCGTCGGAGATGAGCTATGTGCCGACGGAGAAGATGGGTCCGGAGGAGCGGATCGAGAACCTGCTCTTCCCCGAGAACATGGTGCTGCACTTCGGCGGCGACCGGCACACGGTGCTGTATCCGGACACGGTCGCGTACAATCAGATCTGGGAAAAGCTGCAGAGCCGCGAATTCCGCGGCTTCCAGCGGATCGGCGGCCAGGCGCAGGACTGGGAGCAGGTGCGCAGCCGCTACGGCGGCATCGAGCTGCGCTTCGGCTACGGGGTGCCGCCGGAGCTGCTGCGCAAGGTGCTGCGGCTCGAGGAGGACATGCTGCTGATGGAGGAGCGGATCGCCCGCATCTGGATCTATCGGATCGCGGAGCTCGATCAGATCCGCGTCTATCTGTTCAGCGCCGACGGTCAGACGGTGTATGAGTCGCGGCGCGCGGACATCACCGTCAGCGACATCCACGAGTACATCAGCTTCGGCGCGCGGCAGCCGATGTACCGGACGACGGACGGCAATCTGTACCTGCCGGAGCAGCCGCTGGAAGCGATGGAGGCGACCGCGACATACGACATGTACACGCCGGATCAGCTGCTGCGCAATCTGAACTTCGACGCGGGCGCGACCAAGTCGTTCAAGGACCGCAGCGGCACGCAGATCTACACCGACAGCAAGCGCGGGCTGCAGGTGGAGCAGGACGGCCGGTGGGTGCGCTTCACCAATCCGGTCGCTGTGACCGACAGCGCGACGCAGCCGAGCGACAGCGCGTATACCGCCGTCAGCTTCGTCAATTCGCACGGCGGCTGGGACGGCCTGCATCGCCTCGTGCTCGCAGGGAGCACCGAGTACGGCCGGAGCGTGCTGTTCCAGCAATATTACCTGTCGCGTCCGCTGCTCTCGGCGCCGCTCTTCCGGATCGGCGCGATGCGGCTGACGGTGCAGCAGGGCGTGGTGACGGACTACGAGCGCTCGCTCGTCACGCTGAGCGGCGGCGCGGCCGAGCATACGGTGCGCTACTTGCCCGGCGGCGACGAGCTCGCCGGCCGGCTGGCGCAGTATGAGCGCCGCTTCGAGGTCGAGGCGCTCTATCCGGCGCTGCGGACCTCGCAGGCGGGAGACATGCGCGTGCGCTTGACGCCGGTCTGGGCGGTGCGGCTGCGCGACGGCACGCAGGAGACGCTCGCCTCGGCGCTGCCGGCGGGCATGGAGGTCGAGCCCGCTCAGGCCGCCGGCGCGGACAAGCTGCCGACTGGCGGCGAGCAGGACGAGGCGGGCGGCGGCGCGCAGGACGGGGCGCAGGATGGAGCGAGCGCCGATGGGCCGGACGAGGCGTCAGGCGTCGATGCCGAGGGCGGGGAGACAGGCGACGCCAGCGGCACGGGCGGTGCGGACGATGCGGCTGACGGGGCATCCGGCGCGGATGCGGACAGCGCGGCGTCGGGTGGCGCGAATGCGGAAGGCGCGGACGATTCCGCTGGCCGCGAGGCCGCAGACGGTGCGGACGGCACGCCTGCGGATGCGAACAGCGGTGCGTAGCAATAGTGGCGGCGTCGACGCATCCGGCAGCGCGGCGGCCGATGCGTGAACAAGTGCAGATGCGCCCAGCGCAGGCAGTGGCGGCGCCGACGCCCCTGCGAGCCAGGATGAGCGCGACGGGGCATAGCTGACGGCGCAGCAGCACGGCGAGGAGCCGCAGGACAGCCGGCGGAGGAGGTGGAGCGATGGATTGGAGCCGCGCGAAGAGCGTGCTGATCATTTCGTTTTTGGTGCTCAATATCGTGCTCGGCTACCAGCTATGGACCGATCTGCGCGACCGCCTCGACACCGGCGGCGAGCTGTCGCAGCAGACGCTGGAGCTGATGCAGCAGAAGGACATCCTCCTGCTCGGCAACGTGCCGGACAAGGCCCCGGAGCTGAGCAATCTGGAGTATCGCTTCACGACGACGCCGGGCGAGCCGGAGCGCGTGGAGCTGGAGACGCCGGTGGAGAGCCGGATCATCTTCTCCGAGGATGAGCTGCGGGACGGGCTGGGGGACATCATCCCCGAGTTGGACCATTACGCGTACGACCCGGAGATCAGCACGACGGACGTCTTCGTCCTGTACTGGATGGCGGACGGGCTGCCGATGTTCGACGTCGAGCTGCGGCTGTACATTCAGGATCAGCAGATCATCGCCTACAGCCAGGACCGGGTCGAGCAGGTGCAGCCGGACGGCGCGATGCCGCAGCAGGTGCTGTCCGCCTCCGAGGCGCTGCAGCTGCTGATCGAGAATACGCTGCAGCCCGGCACGGTGATCCAGGAGATCCGGCTTGGCTACCACGGCCAGATGTTCGACTCCGAGGATCAGTATTCGGCGCCGTCCTGGCGCGTGCTGCTGCAGGACGAGCCGCTGCCGTACTACGTGCACGGCGTCAGCGCGGAGGTCTCGACGGAGACCGAGCCGACCAGCGGCGACACCGAACAAGACCCGATGGGAGAGGGAAGGCAATAACGTATGGGATTGCGATTCACAGTACTGGCCAGCGGCTCGACAGGCAACGCGACGCTCGTCCAGACGGAGGATGCGACGGTGCTCGTCGACGCCGGACTGAGCGCGCGCAAGCTCGAGGGATTGATGAAGGAACGGGAAGTCGAGGGCAGCCAGCTCGACGCGGTGCTGATCACACACGAGCATTCGGATCATATCAAGGGGCTCGGCGCCTTCGCGCGCAAGTACGAGCTGCCGGTCTACGCCAACGAGGCGACCTGGGAGAGCATGCACAAGCATCTGGGCAAGCTCGACCCGCAGCAGCGGCATATCCTGCCGACGGGCGGCGCCGCCGAATTCGGCGGTACGCTCGGCCGGATGCGGGTGCAGTCGTACGCGATCTCGCACGACGCGGCGGAGCCGGTCGGCTATTGCTTCTATAGCGGCGAGGCCAAGCTGAGCCTCGTCACCGATCTCGGCTACATGAGCGACAAGGTCAAGCAGCAAGTGATGGATTCGGACGTGATGGTGCTCGAGTCCAATCACGATCCGGAGCTGCTGCGGATGGGCCGCTATCCGTGGAACATCAAGCGGCGCATCCTCAGCGATCTCGGCCATCTGTCCAACGAGGCGGCCGGCGATGCGCTGAGCGAGCTCGTCACCGACCGGCTGCAGCGGGTGTATCTGGCGCACCTGAGCCTGGACCACAATTTGCAGGACTTGGCGCGGATGACGGTGAATAACATACTAGAGAGCCGCGGCTTCTTCTTCAAGCGCGACGAATTCGCGCTCAGAGACACGCATCATGATCGGGCGACCCCGTGGGACGAGGTGCGGCGGCGATAGCCCGCTCCAGCGCGCAGTCGAGCTGCGCGGCGCGGCTGTCGATCGCCTCGGGCGTGAGCGTGCGATGCTCGCGGAGCAGCTCCAGTGCGGCCTGCAGCTCGGTGAGCCGGCGGTACCCTGCGTCGCGCCGGTCGGCGAGCGCGGCGATGCGCTCGACTTGCGCCCACGGATGGGCGGGGGGAGACGTAGACATCTGCGATTCCTCCTTCATGAGAGACAGCGACAGGCCCACGGTCGGATGGTAGACCGCGTGCGAGATCGGATATACTTAGTGTAGGTAGTCTGGGTGCAAAACATGCCTACGGCATGTCACAAAATTAATAGAGAGCGTTGCCCGTGCAATCCGGGAGGAGCGAGAGGCCATGAGCTTGTTTGACGACGATTTTTATTCGACCAAAGTATCCAAGCGCGCCCGCGCGCCGCAGCGCGACCGATTCCGAGGCGGCGCGCGATCCGGCGGGTGGTCGCCGCTGCGCCTCGCCTTCGTGTCGTCGCTCGTGAGCGCGCTCGTCGCGGTGCTGCTCTTCGGCTGGCTGTTCGGCGGGGGCGCCCAGGGCGACCGCACGCCGCAGCTGCCGCTGGCCGCATCCGCAGATCCGTACGAGCGGCCGATCCAGGCGGCGGCCAAGATCCGCCCGGCGGTGGTCAGCATTATCAATGAACAGATGCTCAGCTATGGCATGGACGCCTTCGACTGGGAGGGCGGCGAGTCCGAGGGCGAAGCGCGGTCCGAGGAGGACGGGGACGGCGAAGCGGATCCCGCCGAGGAGGGCGAGCTGGCCGAGGTCGGCATGGGCTCGGGCGTGATCTTCGAGCTGACCGGCGGCAAGGCCCGTATCGTGACGAACTATCACGTCGTCGAGAATGCGGTCAAGGTCAAGGCCGTGCTCGCCACCGGCGAGGTGCGCGAGGCGACCGTCATCGGCAAGGACATGATCAGCGACCTGGCGGTGCTGGAGATCGACGGCAAGGGCATCGACGTGGCCGCCGAGCTCGGCGATTCGACCCAGATCCAGGACGCGGAGACGGTGATCGCGATCGGCAATCCGCTCGGACTGGGCGAGTCGATCACGATGGGCATCGTCAGCAAGACGCGCCGCGTCATCCCGGTCTCGCTCAATCAGGACGGGGTGTACGATTGGGAGCAGGAGGTCATCCAGATCGACGCCTCGATCAATCAGGGCAACAGCGGCGGCGCGCTGGTCGACCTGAGCGGCCGTCTGATCGGCATCAACAGCATGAAGGTCGCGGACTACGGCGTGGAGGGGCTCGGCTTCGCCATCCCGATGCACATCGCCGAGCCGGTGATGGAGAGCCTGATCGCGCACGGCAAGGTACTGCGCCCGTACCTGGGCGTGTACACGCTGGATGTGGAGCAATACATCGAGCAGCAGGCGTTCATGGAGGCGTACGGCGAGGAGAGCGGCGACGACACGGCGGCCGAGGAAGAGGCGCTGACGCTGCCGGAGGACATCAAGCGCGGCGTCATCGTGCTGGAGACGGTCGGCCCGGCGAACAAGGCGGGGCTGAAGTTCAACGACATCATCGTCCAGCTCGACGAGCAGAAGATCGGCAGCACGCGGGAGCTGCGCAAGTACCTGTACGCCCACAAGGCGATCGGCGACCGCATCGACGTGACCTTCTACCGCGGCGACGAGCTGGAGCAGACCTCGTTCGTGCTGGCGGAGATGACAGACGAACAATGACAATTGCGAATGGCAATCGATTGCGGATACTATTTGGGACGGAGATGGCTTAGAACGATATGTATTGTGTATGCAAGGCGCATGTAGAGATTGCACTGGAGATGTTTGTCGACGAGTACGAGGACGCCCCCGACGTCGTCGATCTCAAGGAGACCCACTTCGCCAATTGGGACCCGCCGCCGCGCTGCGAGCGCTGCGAGGCCCCTGCCACCTATCTGGTGGTGTGAGGCCGGCGGCCGTTGCGGACCGGGTATCGGTCGCGAAGGGAACACGAAAAAGGAGCGCGTCCGCGATCGGATGCGCTCCTTTTTGGTCGATTGCGCGTTTGCAGATGCAGCCGCATCTCAGTGACTGCAATCCTGCCGCGCGGCGTCGCTTCGATTAAGGGGCAGGCGTCATGCCGCCATCGGCGGGTGCGCCCATGCCGGGATCGGTCGGCGTCGTCGTGCCGCCGTCCGTCGGCGGAGCGGTCGTGCCGTTATCCGGCAAGGTCGTATCGTTGGTCGTGCCGGTACCGTCATTGGCGCCGCCGCACGCGGCCAGCGCGAAGACGAGCGCGAGACTCATGACACCTGTCGACACTTTCGTCAGCCATTTGCGTTTGCCTTGCATGGGAAATCATCCTTTCTTCGTGAGAAGTTGTAGTGTGATGCTCGTATAAGGGCTAGATTCCAAGTCTGGTGCGCGCATGGTACGCGAAAGGTACGTGCACGGTGATGTGCTCATCCTACGGTTGCCGCATAGCCATTCATATGCCTCGTATTAAGGCGCGGGCGTCATGCCGCCATCGGCCGGGGCGTCCGTGCCAGGATCGGTCGGCGTCGTCATGCCGTCATTGGTCGGTGCGGTCGTGCCGTTATCCGGCGTCATGTTGTTGTTCATGCCGTTATTGTCGTCATTGGCGCCCCCGCAGGCCGCCAGGCCCATCACGAGTACGAAGCTCATCAATGCGGTTGTAATCGTCGTTACCCGTTTGCGATTCGTCGTTTTCGTCTTCATGGTCGTTCACCATCCCTTTCGGATTTTAGAAGTAGTAGTAATAGAAGTTAGCTGACGTTAGGGTGCGGGCGTCATGCCGCCATCGGCGGGTGCGTCCATGCCGGGATCGGTCGGCGTCGTCATGCCGTCGTTGGCTGGTGCGGTCGTGCCGTTGTCCGGCGTCGTCGTGCCCGCGTTATTCATATCGTTGCCGCCGCCGCAGGCCGCCAGGGCCAACACGAGCGCGAGACTCATCATTGCAGTCATCAGCGACGTCAGCCACTTGCGTTTGTTGCTTGCTTGGTTCATGGCTTTCCATCCCCTCTCGGTGAAGCGCGTTGTTTGGTCTTCCTGCCCTGTAATTAACCGCCGGGACGGTCGCGAAACGAAAAAAACGATTAGAATGCGGTTAGAAAACACTAAGATTCAAGCCGCTATCCAGGCGGTTATTGATAGGATTGGCTGTCGATAGGTAGAATATTATGGTAAAATAGGAGGAACAAACGCATGCATATCCAAATCGCGGCGGTCGGGAAGCTGAAGGAAAAATACCTCGTACAGGGGATCGCGGAGTATGCCAAGCGGCTCGGGCCGTACGTGAAGCTAACGCTGACGGAGGTCGCGGACGAGCGCGCCCCCGAGACGATGAGCGCGGCCGAGGAGGCGCAGGTACGCGATCGCGAGGGCGAGCGCCTGCTGGCGCAGATCAAGCCGGACGCGCATGTCATCACGCTGGCGGTGGACGGCGCGCTCTGGTCGAGCGAGGAGCTGGCCAGCGAGCTGGACAAGCTCGCGACATATGGCCGCAGCCATGTGACGCTTGTCATTGGCGGCTCGACGGGCCTCGCGCCCGCCGTGCTGCAGCGCGCCCAGCAGCGCCTTAGCTTCGGCCGTATGACGCTGCCCCACCAGCTCATGCGGCTCGTACTGGTGGAGCAGGTGTACCGGGCGGTGAAGATTAATCGGGGGGAACCGTATCATAAGTAGGGCGAAATATAGCTAGAAACCAAACATAATTGATAAATGGTTATGATTGTCTTCTAGACCACCCACATTATGGTAATATTAAAATGTATTTTAGAATGTATTGTTGCGAGAGAATATAAAAAGGTGGGAACCGAAGTGAACTACCCTAAGAATTTTTTAGAAGCTATAAAATCTCCTGAAAGTGTTTTATTCATTGGTTCGGGTATATCTATGTGGTCCGGGTTACCGCACTGGGAAGGTCTTCTTAAACTGATGATAGATTTCCTGGTACATCGTGGCCTATCAGAAAAACATCGAGTTGAAATACAAGGAATGATAAACAAAGGAGATCTTTTGACTGCGGCAAGTTTATGTGCATCAAAAATGAGAGACGCCGATTTAAGTGATTTTATTGAAAATACGTTTATAAAGTCAAATCCAGGACCTCACAATATACACGAATTAATAATTGACTTAGGTCCGACTTGCTTTATTACAACTAATTATGATGAACTTATCGAAGATATCTTCTATACAAAGAGAAAATCAAAATTAGCTGTGGTGAATAATGATCAGCCTGCAGAACAAGCGAAGCTTCAGAAGTCCGGAGCCGCTAAGTTTATTTTTAAAATACATGGTAGTATAAATAGTGCGAAAACAATAGTTCTATCTAAAGAAGGCTATAGAAGATTGGTAAATGAAAATAGGTCGACAATTGAGACATTGAAGTTTCTTTTTGCTTCCAGACCAATAATTTATTTAGGTTTTGGTTTGAGAGATCCTGATTTTCAAATATTAAAAGATGAGATAAGCTCTACTTTCCATGGAGCAGAGCGGGAACATTTTGCAATAATGGCTGATATAGGGGAATTGGAAGCGGAATATTGGAAAAGAGAATATGGTATAAATATTATTACATATGAAACAGCAGAGAAAATTAAGGAAGGTAATATTAAAATACGGAGTCATGAAAGATTATTATTAATGCTCAAAAATATTTTAACAGAGTACCGTGAAGATGTTTATGACGAAACTGAGTCATTAAAAGCTTCTCTTAATAGATATTTTGAATCACTTTGTCAGATTTTTCTAAGTAGATCGAATGAATCAGTTATTAATATAAGTGTAAAACAAAGATATGATCTTTATAAAGGAAAGAGCAACAAGGAACATCTCATTAAATCTAACGTTCCTATAAACGAGGTTTTGAATTCAAATGGTAATCTCGTTGTTATTGGTTCACCGGGAACAGGTAAGACAAATTCAGTCCAAAGATATACTTATTCGGTAGCCAAATTATATTTGAATAAATTACGCACATGTAACAATATTGATGAACTTGATTTAAAGCACTCAATTCCTGTGCTTTTGTCAATGAAGGAATACAAAGGTGACTTAAGAAAAATGATAGAGAACAGGTTACCTTCAACTATTGATGTAGATGATGCATTAGAGAAAGGATGGTTTACTGTTATATTCGATGCTGTGAATGAAGCTCCTAGGCATCTTATCGAAAATGAACCAAGAATTTTATATAATAATTTGCAGTGGTTGACAAATATGTACTCCAAAAATCGATTTGTTGTAACTTCAAGATCAATGAATTACATCCAATTCCTTGATTATCCGGTTTATGAGGTACAGCCACTTAATTATTTTCAATTAGATGTGATTCTTTCTGAGAATTTCAACGATAACAGCAATAATCTACCTCCAAAAATGAAGAATATACTTCTAAATCCCTTGTTTCTTAGTCTTTATATACAATTAGACCAAGATAAAAAACAAGTTGGTGACATAAAAACTCTACTAGAGTATTATTTGCAATTGGCAGAAAAACAGATAATTCACCATACTAATATTGATATTAGTGTCATTCATCAAGTTTTCGCTAATCTAGCTTATGACTTAGTGGATAAAGGGATACAAACTATCGAAACTAATGAATTGTTATTGAAATTCCAAAATTATGGTTGTACCAATGAAATTTCCGAAATTGTATTACAAAATAGTATTAAATCTGGAATTATGGTTACCGATGTTGAGGGAGGTATCTCCTTCTTTCACCAAACCATTACAGAGTTTTTAGCGGCGTTTAGTCTTTTGGAACATTTTAATAATGATCCTTTTGTTATTGAAGAAAAAATAAAAAATCTTAAATGGAATGAAACCCTAGTTTTGTTTGTAGGGCTATTAGAGAAAGAAAAGGCAAGATCGGTATTAAGGAAAATTGCAAATACTGATATTTTATTTGCAGTAATTGCTTTCCAAAGTGCAGCAATAAAGGAGGGGGAAATTGGATCCCAATTATTCCGGATTCTCAATGAAAGAATACAAACCCCCTCTATTAGCAAGGCAGAAATAGAAACATTAGCAAATTCATTAGAGTATATAGGGGAATTCGGAGAGAAGGAAGAATTATTAAAGATGCAAAACAATGAGGTAGAGCAACTATCAGTTTCAGCTTCCATGGTATTAGCTCGGTGCGGAGTACTTGATTCTTTTGATAGATCCTTAAGGGGTTTATTAACTGACAGAGCATGGAGGTCAAATGGATACGATAAAGCTTTGAAAATATTGGCTATACCAAGTATGTTCGACACTTTATTTGACGAAGCAATGAAACTGGATATAGAAGAAGATGCAATAATATTAAGTAATATTGCTGAAGTTATAGGTGCTTTTGATTCAGATGATTTATATAAGAGATTAGCTGAACTTATAGATTCCGAAAATGAGAAGGAAATCATATTTGCTGTTGAAATATTAAGTAATATCAAAACAGAAAGAGCGAAAAATGAATTGTTGAACCTCATGAGAAGTGACTTTACGAAAGTTAAACAGAAAATAATCTATGGATTTAGGGACGAAAATTACAAACCAATTAATTACAAAAATTTGATTGAGTGTCTCTTTGAATTGCTATGTGAAGACTCAGTTGGGGCAACCGCTGCAAACTACATATATGATCTTGAAGATGTTGAAATTGCACAAGTCGCACTCGATAAATTAGACAGTTCTAGAAATGATATAGAACAGATTAATTTGTGTAATATTGTTTCATTAATTGATCCTGATAAAGCATTTAAGATTCTAGAGGAGAAAATAAATAATTATAATTCTTATTGGATAGATTGTTTATCTAATGCATTAAATAATTTAAATGAGAATTACCCTATAGTTGATTATTTAATAAATAAATTAACAATCTGTGATGCGGATGTTCGATCCGTAATATTGCACACTATCGTAAATAATGAATATAAGGATCAAAAGTATCCCGTTAATCACGATTCTTTCGTTATTTTGTTTAAAATATGGGAAGAGTATTGCGGCTTAGGATTTGATTATTGGACCGAGAGATTATCATTAGAAAAATTTATTGGGCATAACTGCTTTCATTCCGAAAAGGATTACATATTACATCGTTTCAACGATAAGGAGTACAAGCATAGGTTCCTCTTAAAAGGAATAGTAAGTATTTCTCCAATTAACAGCAGTGATATTGAAGAAGTAACAATGCGTTGGTTAACTGATTTAGTAATAAAAGGAGTTCCACAATTTCATCAGTATAAATTAGAAGAGCTATTATCTAAAGCTTGTAACGAACAGCGACTTACAGAATATATATTACCACTTTTAAATAATAAAATAGATTTTATTAAAAGCAGTGCATACAAGATTATTAAGAGGTTTGAGCGTATAGTGGGCAAACGATATATTTAGTACTATTATAATTTTTGCGAGTTGCTTTCACCGCATTTATGGTACGTAGGTACATATCACAATTAGGTGAAATGCGGTATACGGAGATTTCGCCTTGGCGATGATACGAAGAACCGAATCATAAGTGACGGCGAAAAATTTTGTTATGCTTAGGAGGGCAACGATATGATAAAAAAAATTAAATTACAGAAGTTTAAAAAAATGAAGAATAAAACATACGATTTAAACATATCTGGTATTTCTATTGTCGCAGGAGCTAATAACTCAGGGAAATCGACTATTTTGCAGGCACTAGCAGTGTGGGAGTTTTGTAAAACCATTATTATGCTTGAAAAGAGTAAGGCTAGTTTATTACCTGGAAGTAATAGTCAGGGAGTGGGTTTGTCAGTTGATGATTTCCTACCACTTGCGGTCCCAAGTTTAAAACATTTGTGGACAAACCTTAAGACTCAAAAAGAAACAACTGATTTAGATGGATATACTTTAAGAATTTGTTGTTATTGGGATAGATCAGATGCATCGGAGTGCTATTTAGAATTCGGACTATCTCTAGCCAATGATAGGTTGTTTGTTAAAACAACGGCTACAAATATTATCAATTCAGATAAAATACCTGTAGTTGCATATTTGCCTACATTTGGAGGGATTGTGGAAAGAGAGACGAGGTTATCAAGAGCTGATAGGAGTAAGCAAATCGGAAAGGGACTAGCCGGGTCGGTTTTAAGAAATATGTTGTTAGATATGCATTTGGAAAATCAAAGGAAACGGGTAAGCTTAAAAGGAACCAAATCAAAAATCTTATCAAGTGATCTATCAAATCTTAGAAATACTGATCCATGGGAATTATTAATGCATACTCTCCACGAGATTTTTAGCTGCGAAATCGAAGTGCAACCATTTAATGAACTATACCACAACTATATTAGAGTGAATCAATTTAAGGGGGAATTTAAAAATAATAGGTTTACTAAGCATTCAAATTATAATAAGAGGGACATTATGGTTGAAGGTAGCGGTTTTTTACAATGGCTAAGTGTCTATAGCCTCGTATTGGACAGCACAATCGACGTTATTGTTTTAGATGAGCCTGACGCGCATCTCCACAGTAGTCTGCAACTAACTTTATTAAACCGCCTTCAAAGAATTGCGGCAAAACAAAACAAACAAGTACTCATAGCTACGCATTCTACTGAAATTATTAGAAATTCTAAAGCAGAATCAATACTAGGTATAAAAAAGAGCGGAGCAGAATATTTGACAGAGGATCAACAGAAGATTGGGTTGCTAGAAGGTTTGGGAAGTGAATATTCTCCAAAGCTAAATCAACTCCAAAAATATAAAAAGGTATTCTTTGTTGAAAACCAAAGTGATGCAACCTTTATAAATTCTTGGAGTGAGAGACTTGGTTTTTCATTGTTTGAGAATACAGTTATTTGGGAAACGACATACTCAGCGAAGGAAAGAAAGCATTTATTTCTAGAATTGAAAAAAGAGATTCCAGATCTTGTTGGAATTAGCTTAAGAGACAGGGATGATGAAAGTTATAATACGGTTGATATTACTCTCATTGATAAATCGCAAACGGTTATACCGGACTTATATTTTGTAAAATGGAGAAGAAGGTACATTGAAAACTACTTATTTTGTCCACAAGCCATATCTAGACTAGTACAAAAGCCGGTAGGTGATATAATGCAGCATTTTCAACAATATCATGGTTTAGCTTTGTTTAATAATTTTACTATGAGTGATGTCCCATCCCCAATTTATGAGGCTAGGGGGAAAGAAATCATTTGCACTAACCAACATTCAATAGAAAAGGTGTTTGGAGTAAGCAAACATGCAATAGTGAAGGAAATGATTGAGGAGGAGATATGTGATGATGTAAAAACATTAATAAGGTTGGTAATTGAAAAGTTTGGTGTTGAGTGTGAAGAGAATTTGATAACGACTGTAATAGCTTAAATTAAACTCGTACTCCTTATTTTTGTTGCATTTTAAGAAATTAGATTGTTAAATTTATACAAAATCAATCAGAATCGAGAATATTCCAAAATCCAATGATGCGCATTAAAGAGAATGGTACTGATTTTGAAAAATATTCGCGTGAAAGTACTCCTATATTAATCCAGTAACAATGCAATGAATGATAGGGATATTTCTATACATTTTTTGTAATGAGTAAATATAATTTAAATAATTACTTTGTCTTTGGAGGGGATAAATTATAATCTATACAGGAACGAATCGAAATCTAACTATTGATCCGTATGAACCTTGTCCATGCCATTCGGAGAAGAAGTTTAAGTTCTGTTGCTATCAAAAAGCAAAAAAAGATACTTCAGCTCCAATGGCTAAAGGGTTTAGCCTGGGCAGGGTAAATCACTTGATCCGTGAATTTTATGCGGGTACTGACTTCAGAACATGCTTTGGATTTGACAATAACCTATGTAGTGGCCCGATAAAAAACGCCCATTCATTACAAAACAATAGAATATTAAATGTCATTTGTGAGAGTGGGCATTTATATTATTTCAAACCAGAGATAGTTGATTCTGGGCCTACTTCAGTTATTAAGAAAATTGGAAAAAACGATGCAAGCACCTTTTTTGGTTTTTGTGATTTTCATGATACAGAATTATTTAAACAAATTGAACTTTTCGATTATACTGGTGATACTCAGCAAAACTTTTTATTTGCTTTCAGAGCACTTGCAGTTGAAATGCACAAAAAACTAAGACAATTAGAAAATGTTAAACGGATGTTTACACAAAGGCCTAGAATTATGCTCGACCCGCAATCTGTATATATGTATCGTGTAGCAGTGTCAGATGTAAATGATCATCAAATTGAATATGAAATATTTAAACAAGGTTTTCAAAACGGTGAGTATACAGGATTGAGAACTATTTACCGGGAACTTCAATTTGGAGTAAAGTTTGCAGCATGTTCGTCGTTTACTGTCCGATACGATATTGATGGAAAACTCATAAATGACACCTTCAGTACAAAAAGTGACAGAATGCCTTCAATATTTCTAAATATATATCCTACACTAAAGGGAACTACAAACATATTAATTTCGTATTTGAATATTGATTCGGAGACATATCAAAATTATTTCAATTCTTTGGATGCCCTGGACGACCGGAAACTTACAAAATATTTAAATTATCTTGTTATTGAGAATACTGAAAATGTATTCTTTACGCCAAGTTATATAGAATCACTTAGTGAAAATGAAAGGAAGTCATTCGAGAGAAGTTACAACTCTTCAATGAATGTTTTGGAAAGAGCAAGTCTTCTAGCCGAGGGAAATTATTATAAATTCGATTTGTTCAATCTTGCTCCCTAATTTGGAAAATGCTCAAAATATAAAGCTTCGGTATGGATTGTCAACATTAAATCAAACAGCTTTTTAAGGGCTGCTTGGCGGTACTGAACAGGCGTCATGTATCCTAATGATCCATGAACTCGATGCTTGTTAAACCAGTTGACGTAGTCGTATAGTTCCAACTGCAGATGATGAAGATTTTGGAACTTCATCTTATGGATGAACTCTGTTTTCATTACCTTGTAGTTTCCTTCAGCCACAACATTGTCATAAGGACAACCCTTCGCGCTTAACGATCGACCGATTTCGAAGGTATCGAGGAGCTCGTCCATCGTTTGCTTTTTAAACTTACCCCACGGTCCGTTTGGAACCATTGGATCCGGCTCAGATCGCCTTCTACCGTAGAAAAGGCGCGCGAAACCAGAGCAGCGTCCTTATTTGGACCTGCACTATGGCCAATGATTTCTCGATTAAACAGGTCAATGAGGACGCAAACGTAGTGCCACCGGTTCCCTGCCTTTACATACGTTAGATCGCTGACCCCGAAGCGCTTAGCTTCCGCCTGATCAAACTCACGATCTAATTCATTCGCCGTTTTCGCCTCATTACATGCCGTTTTGTGGGGCTTAAACTGGGCGATGGTATACGTGGAGACCAGGCCCTGCTCTTGCATGATCCGTGTATTTCGTCAAGCAAAAGTACCCAGAAAAATCGTGCATTTTTACCCATCATCGTCAGGGGTAATTTTCTCAGCGTTCCTTCATAAGCGCATGCTTTATTCTGTAAATTTCGCCTTCAAAAACGAGCAGATGGCCGTGGTGCACCAGCCGATCAATCATCGCGGCGGCCATCTGGTCGTCGGTGAATATGGCGCCCCATTTGGAGAACTCCAGGTTCGTCGTAATCACGAGGCTGCGGCTTTCGTAGCTGTCGGCAATGACACGGAACAAGAGCTGCGACCTTACCTTGTCGACGGGGATGTAGCCCCACTCATCCAGGACAAGCAACTGACAGCGCTGGATCTCGCTCATCAGACGCTCCAAGGTTCCACCCGCTTCGCCTCGGCAAGACGCGTCACGAGTTCGGCGACGGTATAGAAATTCACCGTCATGCCGAGCTTGCAGGCGCGCATCTGGCGGTCGCGCTTGCTATTGAGGCCATTAAGCACCGGTATACCGTCTATTTCATCACTGCACATGATCTGGTACAGATGCTTCAGCAAGCCTACGTGAACCAGACCATAAAGCAGAAAATGAAGGCGCTCAGTAAGCCTAGCTTGCTAATCATTGACGAGATCGGCTACCGCAAGATGGAAGAGCCGGCTGCACATTTTTTCTTCCAAATTGTCTCCGAGCGTTATGAGAGCGGCTCTATTATTCTGACCTCCAACAAATCCTACGGTTCGTGGGGGGATATATTCGGCGATTCCGTCCTGGCTACAGCTATCCTAGATCGCCTCCTGCATCACTCCACAACCGTCAAAATTAAGGGTGAGAGTTACCGCGTAAAAGAAAAGAAAAAAGGCGAGATTCTTCAAGCCGGATCCCCAGGCACATGAAATGGAATAGCTGAAATTTTCATGGAAGTCGGCCCCCAGGGAGGCATCTTGATCCTGATGGGGAATTTTCAACTGATTATTTTGAGGAATTTTCATTTGGTATTGACATGAGTCGGCTGCGTTCGTAAATGCCAGGCTGGAGGACTCGCATCTGTATGAACGCTATCTTCGGGAGGCCTGCGAGGCGTATGTCAAGTGGGGTGCAACGGGAAAAGCGAAGTGCTTGCAGCAGAGCGCTCCGGCATTCGCAGCGTTTGCCATTGCGGAAGGGCGGAGTTAGCAGGAAGCCGACCCGACAACACAGTTGGAGGACAGCCCTCCAGGCATTTACTGGCTCAATGCGGAAGAACCGGGATAGCGAGCTGCTGCAGCAAACGGCCCATCGGTCCGATCAACCCTTGTCAGAGCGATTCCTGCAGCTGGGTCTTTATACGACCGGTGCTGAGAGAGGGGCTATTTTGCTCGAAAGCAATGGCCGGTTCATCATCACAGCAGCACTCGAAATGAATCATGAACTGAGTCATGAATTGAGCCAAAAACCTAAGCGGGCGAAATCTCCAGATCAGAATAGTTCTTTTTCTCAAGCGGTCTTTCAATTTGTTTATCGCACGAAAGAGCCTGTCATTTTGGGAGAGGCGCAGCAGAGCATCTTTTCAAACGATTCTTATATACAGCAACGGCGACCGCGTTCCATTCTATGCCTGTCCATTCGGGATTCGGTTCAGCGGGACGGAATCGCCTATAGCGAATGCCAGAATACGCAGAATGCGCAGGATGCGTCCAATGCCGCAACGGACATTGTTGAAGCCTTGACGAGTCGTGAGCTTGAGATTGTTCGTTTCATCGCCGAAGGATTGTCCAACAAGCAGATTGCCTCGCGTCTGTCGATCACGGAAGGAACAGTCAAGACGCATGCGAACAACATCTATGGCAAGCTTAACAGACGAATCCAGGCAATCAACAAGGCAAAGGAGCTTCAGTTGTTAAGTTAGGTTAGTGAGATTCGGCGAGTTCTTCAGCCACCAGCAATGTAAGAAAAATGTAAGGGGAATTTGCTATAATTTGCAGCAAGGATAGGCGACTAAGAGGATTCTTATGCGAATGAAAGCAATCAGCGCCATCCTTACATTGGAGATTCTCATTATTAGGCGGAGCTTGTGGATGTGCGAAGTTATCTCAATCTCAGGTATTGCCTTGCTACTTATTGTCACCTACGATAGAGAAAGGTGTGCAGAATGTAGATAAGGGACGGGCGATCGAAATCAAACAAAAATCTTTTTTCCTAGTGGGAATTCTATTGACGCTGGTTGTGCTGGTCTATTATTACATAAACACAATGGATAAATCGTCCGATCCAGTGGACCAAGGCGTCCTTCATTTGGCACTGGATGCGCGATCAGGCAGGGCATACCTATGCTCCGAAGGGCTATGCCACATTCCGGCTCGTGTTGGAACCGGAGCGGGACAGTGGAAATGGCAATGGAAATGGCGTCAGTCTCACCAATATTTATACGCGATTAAAAAATTTCTGTCATGTGAAGCTGCATTTCGATACAACTGAGCGCGGGACAAGCGTGTACTTTACGGTGCCCGTGAGCGCTGACAGGGAGGTGTAAACCTTGATTAAGGCCGTGTTAGTGGATGATGAAATTCTCGTGTTGAATTTACTGCAGAAGATTATTCGTGAAAGCGCAGAGATGCAGGTGCTGGCGGCTTTCACCGACCCGGAGCAGGCGCTGGAGGAGATTCCTGGCTTGCGTGCGGATGTGGTCTTTCTGGATGTGGATATGCCGGAGATGAACGGGATTGAATTGGCGACGAAGCTGATCGAGCACCATCCAGGGAACGATCTGTCCATTGTGTTTGTAACCGCATATGAACAATATGCGATTCGAGCCTTCGAATTGAATGCAATTCATTATATTCTGAAGCCGGTGGATTTGCAGTCTGTGAATGAAATTCTGGAAAGAGTGTGTCAAAAGAAAGGGGTCGAGAGAAAGAAAGAGACAGACAATGCCAGCAAAGCAGGTGGAGAGATATATTTGTTCGGTAATCTGCACTTGCGGATCGATGGGAGCACGCTAAATTTTTTGACGCCCAAAATTGAAGAGCTGCTGGCGCTGCTGCTGCTTCATCGTGAGACCGGAATAAGCAAATGGAGCATTATTGATGTGCTGTGGGAAGAATCGTCCATTGAAAAATCGCAGCAAAATTTATACACGATGATCTTCAGATTGAAGCAAACGTTGCGAAATGCCGGCATCCAACTGGAGATTAAGCGAAAAAACAGCATGTATCACATCGAACTCCCCAATGTGTACTGTGATGTGCTGGAGTTCGATCGTCTGGTGAAGAAGGGGTTGACCGCGCAGGAGCGTACGATCGAAACGCTGGAGCATGCGATCGCATTATATCAGGGCGAATTGCTGAAAGGAAAAGATTATTTGTGGTGTCTCTCAGTCAGGGAGAGGTATTATCTGCACTATGTTGAACTGGTCAATGCCGCTGCCGGCTATTATGTAGCGCATCAGGCGGCGAACAAGCTGAGAAAGCTTGCTCAGGCTGTGAAGCCTTTGCTGCACGAAGACGATTATAGCGCGCTAAAGCTGAAATAAGATTTCCTGAATTTAAATAGTCGGTTTATGCATGAATATGCATGAAGCCGGCTGTTTTTGGTTTGGGGACAAAGTAAGAAAAATGTAAGGCTCGTTTGATAGGATACTCATTACAGGAAAAAAGAAGAGGACAAAAAACAACAGGAGCGTGAATTCATGTTCAAAATGTTTAGAAAATGGGGGAAACTGTCTTCCATCGGATTAAGCATGCTCATTATTGTTGCTTTAATTTCGACAGGAGGGGCATCGACGCCGTGGATGCCAGTTGCTCAGGCAGGACCAGGTCCACTATTCGAAACGTCCGAGAAAGAGGACGGAACCTTGAAGATTACGGGATATAACGGAACCGAAACCGAGCTCGAAATTCCGGGCACCATTGATGACAAGACGGTATCCGAAATTGGAGCACAAGCTTTTTTTATGGGTAATTTGACTAGCGTCACGATTCCGAAGGAAGTCGTGGCCATCGGAAGTATGGCCTTCGCTGGCAACCAATTGACGAGCGTGACGATTCCGGGAAATGTCAAGGTAATCTCGTCTTATGCCTTTCAGGGTAATTTGCTCACCAGTGTGACGTTAGAGGAGGGCGTACAAACGATCGAGGGGCATGCCTTTATGATGAATAGCTTGACAAGCATCACGATCCCGGAAAGTGTGATCAAGGTGGGCACTCAGGCTTTTGCGCAGAATATGACACTCACAAGTGTGAATATTGAGGGCAATGATGAACTAGGCACCCAAATTGAAGCCAATGCTTTTAATTTCAATGGGAACGTGACCAGTGTGACGCTCGGAGAAGGTGTGACGTCCATAGGCGATTATGCATTCTCAGGGAATAAGCTCACAAGCTTGACCATCCCGGGCACGGTCACTTCCATCGGGAACTACGCCTTTACAGTGTACAAAGACATGGAAGGGCTGGAGCGTTTGACAATGGAGGAAGGGGTAGAAGAGATAGGCGATTCCGCATTTTTTGGCAACCAACTGACGCACGTGACCATTCCACATAGCGTACAAAGTGTTGGGATGTCGGCCTTTTTACAAAATCGATTAGAACGCGTCACCTTTGAAGGGATGCCGACATTGAAGAACGATGTCTTCAAGCAGAATTATACCGGTTTTGACGGGTGGTACTCAGATGCAGCGGTGACGGAGGAATGGACAGATCAGTTGTCCGCGCCCGTAGGTGGCGAGCTGTATGCGAAGACAACATGGCCGGCATCACCCACAAGTGCAAGTGCGGAAGCTGGAGATGCGCAAGCGATTGTCAATTTCACCGCACCCGCATATTCTGGGGACTCCGCAATTACAGGCTATACTGTCCGTGCATACGTGGATGGTGTCGAACAAACGGGTTTGCAAGCCACTGGCGAAGCATCGCCGATTACGGTAACAGGCTTAACGAACGGGACAGCCTATACCTTTGAGGTCATCGCAACGAATGCGGCGGGCGACAGTCTGGCATCAGCCGCGTCGTCTCCTGTAACGCCGGTGCGTAAACCGGAGGCCAGCGTGGTGAGCATACGCTCGAGCAATGCAGATGCTTCGCGTGCCAAGGTCGGCGACACGATCACGTTGGACATCACGACCAGCAAGGCTGTGATTGAACCTGCAGTGACCATTGCGGGCAACGTGGCTACGGTGAGCGACAAAGGCGACAGCGACGCGACCACGTGGTCGGCAACTTACACGTTGCAGGAGAGTGACGAAGAAGGCGCTGTGGCATTTACCGCAGATTTCGAAGATACGGTGGGCACTGTCGGTGTACAAGTGACGACCACGACCGATGGCAGCAGCGTGACGTTGGATAAGACGGCGCCGGCGGCGCCAGAGATCAGCATTGACCCGGCGCAGCCGACCAATCAGAATGTGACGGTCACCATCAGCTATCCAGAAGATGCGGCCACCGCTTCCTACAAGCTGGGCGACGGAAGCTGGCAGCTGTACAGCGCGCCTTTCGAGGTGGCGACCAACTTGAGTGTGTATGCCCGCGCGATCGATGCAGCAGGCAACATGTCAACGACGACAAGCTATGTGGTGGATACCATCTACAAGAGCGAACCCGTCATCACGCTGATCGGACAAGAGGAACTGAATCATGAAGCCGCTACACCTTATACCGATGCAGGTGCGATTGCTGCGGACCAACGCGATCAGGACCTGACGGCTGCGATTACCGTCACCGGCGCGGTCTATACGGATGAGCTCGGAACCTATGTACTGCGCTATAACGTGAGCGACAGCACGGGCAATCCGGCCGCCGAAGTTACCCGCACTGTGCATGTGGTGGACACTACAGCGCCGACATTGACGTTGAATGGCGACCAACTGGTCACAATTTCGCAGGGCAGCAGTTATGTTGATGCAGGTGCCGTAGCGAGCGATACGTTTGACGGCGACCTCAGCGGCGACATCACGGTTGACGGGACGGTCGATACCGCAGCGCCGGGCGAGTACACCCTGGTCTATCGGGTGTCGGATGCATCCGGCAATGCGGCAGAGGAAGTGAGTCGAACAGTTCAAGTGCTGTCCAACGACGCTTCCTTGCAAGCGCTGGACGTTGACCCAGGTGCGCTTGCACCCGCGTTTGACTCTCAAAAGCTTGCGTACACGGTCAGAGTCTCCAGCGCCATTGACCAGATCAACTTGTCGCTGACGGTTTCTCATCCGGGTTCCGTTGTCGAGCTGGATGGAGAGCTGCTAGCCTTGGACGATCAAGGTGGCGCCACAGCGGAGCTTGAGGTAGCGGTGGGCAAGAATGCCTTTGTACTCACGGTGAAGGCCGCGGATGGCACGGAACAAGCGTATAGCTTGACCGTGAACCGGGCGAAACTTACACCGGTGTATGGCGGCGAGGGGCCTGTCTCTCCAACTCCGAATGAGCCTGAATCCGAAGAAGTGGACATCTGGATAAACGGGAGCAGGGTCCAGATAGGCAAAGCCTTGACCGATCGCGTCAATGACCGGGAAGTGACCACCGTCGCAGTGGACGAAACGCTGCTGGCAGAAAGACTGGAAGCTGAAGGAAAAGGGGCGACGATCATCGTGCCCGTTAACACCGGCAGTGAAGTAACGATCGGCGAGCTCACTGGTCGCATGGTGAAAGCCATGGAAGCGCAGGAAGCTGTTGTTGAACTTCGCACGGACAAGGCTTCTTACACCCTTCCGGCCGGGCAAATCAATATTGATTCGATTTCCGAACGCTTTGGCAGCAATCTGGCACTGGAAGATATTAAGATCAACATTATGATCGAAGAGCCGCAGAAAGAAACTGTGCAAGTTGTTGAGGATGCTGCGAACGCTGGCGGCCTAATGCTGGTCGTACCGCCGATGAGCTTTTCCGTGCAGGCGAAATACGGCGATCGTACAGAGGAAGTAACGACCTTTAACGCCTATGTGGAGCGGACGCTGGCTCTGCCGGAAGGTGTGGATGCGAGCCGAGTCACCACGGGTGTGGTGGTTGATCCGGACGGAAACGTTCGCCATGTACCGACAAAAATTGTTGAAGTCGAAGGGACGTACTATGCTCAAATCAACAGCTTGACCAATAGTACGTACGCCGTCGTCTGGAGCCCGGTAGCATTCGAAGATGTAACCGGCCACTGGGCAATGGCTGCTGTAAACAATATGGGCTCCCGAATGATCATCAGCGGGGTTGGCGAGGACAGGTTTGAACCCGATCGGGAGATTACCCGTGCTGAATTCGCAGCGATTGTTGTAAGAGGATTAGGTCTTAAAGTAGAGAGCGGAAGTGCACCTTTTACAGATGTTCATGCTGAAAAATGGTACCATGATGCGGTTTATACCGCCTACAGCCATGATCTGATTTCTGGTTATCAAGACGGTACTTTCCGTCCGAATGCAACCATTACGCGCGAAGAAGCGATGGTCATGATTAGCAAGGCGATGGGCATCACGGGCCTGGCTCCTGTGCAAACAGAGCAAGCTGCGAGAGAAGCTTTGCATGCATTCGAGGATGGAAGGGAAGCGTCCGAGTGGGCTGTTGCAAGCATCGCCGCCAATGTGGAGGCTGGCATCGTATCGGGACGCAGTGATTCCCGGTTGGCGCCGAAAGCCTCGATCACAAGGGCCGAGGTCGCGCTCATCATACAAAGGCTTTTGCAAAAGTCTGAACGGATCTAGCGAGCATGGAGACCACATCAGCATATGGAGATCACTCTGCCGAAGAGTGGTCTCTTTTTCAGTTGAAGCGGACTCCTTTTGGTGCTTACATATGAATCGTGAACAGGAGCTTGAAGATGTCCTCGCAAAAAGAGGAAGATCTGCATAAGATCTCGACATTTGTGGATTAAACTGGATGAGGGAGACGAAAGGAGTACCCTGGCAAAAGCACGCCATACTTTCCTGACGGGAACTGTGAAGGAGGGAACTTATGATCAATCAGCCTGATTATCACTGGCAATTTGATGAAAGAGATGGGTCCGTCGTGACAGACCGGATCAATGGGAGCAAAGGAAAGGTTCAGCGCGTCTCAAGGGACGGACATGGCCGCATAGGGCATGCCATCACCATACGCGGCAATGATTCGCTTATTGATTTTGGAAACGTGGTCGGTCAGTTCGGGATTGACGATTTTACAGTGGCTTTTGGCATGAAGTATATGGACCGCCATGGCGAGGATGATCTTGACATCATCGGCAATCGATCGGTGGGCGGGCATGGTAATTGGTTCTCAGTGAGGCAGCAAAAAGCAAAAATACTGTTCGAAGTCGATGAAGATCATAAAGCGAAAAATTACGCAATTGCTAAAACGAACGACCTTCAAGTGCTCCAGCAAAAAAAATGGCATCATATAGCCGTCGTGAGAGAAGGGCAAACGCTAAAGATCTACATCGATGGGGAGCTGGCGGCGGAAGGGTCATCGCCAACAGGTGTGGCTGCTATTAACAATGGCATAAATCTGAGGTTGGGCGATTGGAAGAGGGGCGCTGCGGTCGCGCAATACGAGGATCTTCGCATCTACCACACCGCTCTGGATGCCGCACAGGTGCAAAGCTTGGTGACGCCGGTGAACCGGCGCTTGCGTGCAGGGGACATTGAGCTTGTCGCCACTGATGATGCAGCCGTTATGCTCTCGCATGATGCAGAAGATTTGACTCGCTTGTCGCCAAATTTTCAAAGGCTAAGGCTCGGCCCCCTTACAGGTGCCACACTCTATACACAAGCTAATTATGGCGGCGTGGCTCAGAAGCTATATGCGGATCTCTCGGAAATCAGGTTCTCGAAGCTGGCTGACTTCCCAAGATCGATCCGCATTTGGTCGGCAGCAGAGCAGCCTTTTACAGGGAAGTGGATCATCCAAGCGCCGAACGGCCAGTACTTGAGCCTGGGCCAATCCTCCCTCACAACAGCGCCCCGTCCATCCGCGAGCGAGCTATTCCGCTTCCACTTCAATCCACGGCATGAGAAGCCGCAACTCATCCCGGGCTCCGATGAGGAAAACGCGGATTTTGTCATAACGCCGGGGGCAGCGCCCGCTTTTCTCTTTGCCCATTATTCGGACGAGGACCATGCGCGGTTCTTTATTGGCAATGAGGCGCATACGAACTGGCTGAGACTCAGCGCAGACCACACGTTCAGCTGGACCGAGCAGCAAGAAGAGCGCGCATTGTTCGCCAATGTCGTCAAAATAGCTGATCATGAAGGGCAAGTCGGAACCCTGTCGGCAGGGGAAGCGGCCTTCTATGAGCACCGGGCCTATAGAGGGAAAACGTGGATATTGTCTGACGGTGCACCCAATCTTCCAGGCAGTTTTACGAGCTTTCAAGACTTCCCGGGTCTGGATAATCAAGTGTCGTCCATTCGATTGGGACCCGATACGGGCGTGACCTTATTTGCCAATGAAGACTTCAAAGTCAAGGAAGCCAATCGAGAGAAGGAAATGGAGGATATCGTCGAACAC
Source organism: Paenibacillus sabuli (assembly GCF_014705605.1). Classification (GTDB taxonomy): domain Bacteria; phylum Bacillota; class Bacilli; order Paenibacillales; family Paenibacillaceae; genus Paenibacillus_D; species Paenibacillus_D sabuli. The sequence goes on along the minus strand of NZ_JACXIZ010000023.1, from coordinate 32,033 downwards.
GCTCAAGACCTCAAGGAATCGCAGATCGGGAATGATGTGATCTCCGCTGTCAAAATCTTTAGAACCCTCGCACCCGAGACGGTGTTGACCTCCTATACATCCAAGTTAAGTCAGGACTATCGAATGGCGGGCGACGAGCTTGAGGAGTTTTCGGCCTATCGAACGATCCTCAAGTTTTCATCTGGCGCTGGCGAGGTGGAGATTTCAGCAACCGATCTGGTTCAAATTGAAGTAGAGGGAACCACCTATGTCATAGACGAGGAACGATTTGTAACGCTGAAGCCTAATGAAATGGATCGCATGATGATTACCTCCGAAGCCGAGGGCATCGACACCCCCGGATTAAAGATCCGCACCAGCGCGATGGCCGAAAATGAGCGGGTTGTCATTTTCCCGAATCGAGAGGTTCATCGGCAGCTTGCTGAGCTGGAAGACGATGCGCTGTGGAATGCGACGGATGCGAATGGCGACCTCATCGTGGATCGTCAGGCGCATAGTCAGGCAGATGTAGCCAGCGTGCAAAGCACGATCAAGAAGGTGCTTGCTAATGTAACCTATGTCGATGAGGCGCCTCGCAGCATTAGAAGCGGGAACAGCGGCATGCAGTCGGCCAACCGGGTAGTTTCCAGTGATGCCATCAGCAATCCATGGATGCTCAAGTTTGAGGCGGACGGCAACACGAATAAGTCGAATACTGCGAGAGCTTTCACTCCCGGCTCGTCCTTAGCTGCATCTCGGATCAGCGAGGAAGAGATCAGCCCGGATGCATTTACACGGTTGCTGAGTCAGGCTGCTAAAAGTCAGGCAACGACGCAAGATCAAGCGCTTGCACGCTCCCGCAGACGTTTGTTTTCACGGATCAAAGATGCGGTCAAAAAAGCCGTGTCGGTTGTGATTGGGGCTGCCAAAAACGGCTTTCACCTCATTGTCCAGACCGCTGAGGGCCTGATTGAATTTATCGTGGATACGGCTCAAAAGGTTGCGGAGTTTGTTGAGGCGATTGTCGAGAAGGTCGTGACGAGCATCAAACAATTCATTGCGTTCTTACAGTTCCTGTTCAACTGGGGCGATATTCTGCATACACACAGGTATCTGGTAAGCTCCGTGAACGCAAGCTTTGATTTCGCCGTCCAACTGGCTGAAGATGCGAAAAAGCCCGTCTCAGACTTCGTAGACAACTTGCAACATACCGTGGAAGAAAATATGAACATCCTGGTCCGGACACTGGGTGGTGATCCTTCAGAGGCACAATCTTCTCAGTTTGAGCTTCCAGAAGCCGCCGAGTGGTTTCTCTCCAAGCTGCTTGGCAACGCTCGACAATCAGGCGCCAGCCCGGTACCGGCTATGGGGATGAATACGGGCGGAGGTTCACCGTTAAGCCAATACTTCTCGACCTTCACTCAAGGGGCTGCAGACAAAGAGGACATTCTGCTGCGGGCATTTGAAGGAGTGAAGGGCAGTATAGAGGATATCATTGCAAATCCGCTCAAGCCGCAGCAGGCACTGGCCGGTATGATTCAAGCCGTCAGAGATGTCGTCATCCAGGCTTTGGATCTGGTCGAGGATATGGCACTCGGCTTTTTGGATGTTGTGAAGGAAATGGTTAATCTCTTTCAAGATTTGCTTACCCGCGAGATTAAGATTCCGTTTATTTCGAAGCTGTTCGAGCGGATCGGCGCCGGGAAGCTGACGCTGCTGAATCTATCGGGCTTGCTGCTTGCGATTCCGGTCACCCTCGTATCCAAGCTTGCCTTTAACCAACGACCGTTTAAGGGGAGGTCAACGCCTGATTTCTCGGGTCAAGTAGCAGCAGGATTGGAAGCGCCGGAATTAGCTAAGTCAACTGTCAAGCGACTGTCGGATGATGCCGGGAACGTGCCTGATCCCGAGCATGATCCCGATCCGTCGCGCGAAAGCGAGATTCGCTCATGGGGGATTGTTGTGCTGGTAGCAGGTGCGATTAACGGTTTCATCAATGCCGGATTAGATGCCGTCTCTGAAAAGGCCGATGATTCACTTGAAAAAAGCGGCAGCTTCGGGATGGAAGCCGTGAGCATGCTGCTCAGCATATTCAGTTGGCAGGCCAACTTTATCACGAGTGAGATCGCCGCGCCTACTGAGGCTGACAAAGATAATCGTGAGCTAGCGCGCTCCGAGCGTATTTTGCACTACTATCGGGGAGCTGTTTTGATAGTGGATTCACTGTTTGTATCCTTCGGCTCAGCGATGGATCCCAAAAACATGCAGCGAATGAAGCGAAGAGATCAAGCCATTACCGGATTTTTCTGGGTGCTCTCCATCGTGGATGCGGGGCTGGCCATACGTTATCTGGTGGCTCTTCCCAACAAAGATAAACCCGGTCTGGAGATCGCAAATGAGACGGTGTCCTGGCTGCCCAATTTGTTGTGTCCCCTGCGACTCACCGGTGCTAAAGGCGCTTTAGCACTGGCCGGAGTAGACTCCGTCGCAACCGTCGTCAACACGGGAATCGGGGGCAAGCTGCTCGCTAACGATCTGGCAGCTTTGTAAGACGCTGTCGAGCCTGACGCTGCTTTGTGATGCGTTTCCTATACCCGTGCAGTCAAAACCAAGTGCCTGTTTAGCACTTGGTTTTTTGCTGAGCATCAGAGGTTGAAATGATTGATCTCAGAAAGAGTCTTTATGTTAAATGTCATTATTAATAGGCAAATAAACCGTAAATGTCGTACCTTGACCAGGCTCGCTAACGACGCGGATGAACCCGCCGTGGGCTCTGACAAAATGATGAACGATCGATAAGCCGAGCCCCGTTCCGCCTGTATGCCGTGAACGGGCTTTTTCCACGCGATAAAAACGATCGAATAGGTGAGCCAGCTCTTCGGCCGGAATCCCGATGCCGGTGTCGATCACGGAGACACATGTATAGACTGCATTCCGATCTATGACCTTGTCTTGAATGACAACTGAAATCTTTCCCCCTTCCGGCGTGTAGCGGATTGCATTCGTCAACAAATTGATGAATACCTGCGTAATCCGTCTGGCATCGGCCATTACGGTCACCGGACTTGAAGTCGTAGAGAGACGAAGGTCCAATTTGTTTTCTTCCGCTTCGAATTTCACGTCGTCCACGATTCGTTCAAGGTGTGCCGTCAGATCGAGCGGTTTGCGATCGAGTGATAACCGGCCCGCTTCTGCAAGTGACAAGACATGAAGATCATCGACAAGCAGGCTCAATCGGATCACTTCATCGTGAATCCGAAGCATTTCCGGCGGGACATGATGACCGGCCTGCTGATAATTTTCCAGTTTAAGCTGCATAATGGACAGCGGCGTGCGAAACTCGTGAGCGACATCGGCCACCAATCGTCTGCGGTCCTCCTCAGCTTCCCGCAGGCGAAGCGTCATCTCGTTGAATGTCTGAATCACTTTTCCATAATCGTCTTTTGTTTGTACAGGAACGCTCACCTCCAGATCTCCTTGTGCAACGCGTTCGATAGCGGCAATCAGTTTTCGAAGCGGACGCGTCAGTACCCCCGAGATCCATAAACTGAAAAATAGGCAGGTAGCTACAAAAAAGCCCCATTTCCCAAACCAATACAGCTTCATCTTGTCCATCACGTAAATTTTCAAGATCTCGATTTGTTCCTCGGGCAGGGCATTCAGAAAAGGTGCACTGATTTCTTCCTTGCGAAATTGATCGAACAAAAACGCCAAGTAAACCTGATTATATAAGACATAGGCACCGCCGATCATACAAACGAGCAGTCCCATGTAGATAAATATTTTTTGGCGTACCGTGGGTGTCATGATTGTTCACCGAATCGGTAACCGAAGCCGTAGACTGTTTGAATATAACGAGGACTCGCCGGATCGTCGCCCAGCTTACGGCGAAGATTCCGGATATGAGAATCCATCGTTCTTTCGTAGCCCATATATTCGTCCTGAAGCGCAGTATTTAATAATTGCAGGCGGCTGAATACCATTCCGGGATGCGTAGCCAATGTGTACAAGATTTTGAATTCTGTCGGTGTCAGTTGGATCTCTTGGCCGTCCTTGAATACCTGACATTTGGCCTCGGAAATGATCAGGTTGTCTCGTTCCAAGAACAGCGACCGGTCTTCAGGTCCGCGCAAACGGCGAAGTAAAGCCCGGATGCGCGTAGCGAGCTCGCGCAGGCTGAACGGTTTCGTCAAATAATCGTCCGCGCCGATTTCCAGACCGACGATTTTATCCGATTCATCCGATCGGGCCGTCACCATAATAATCCCGCAATTCGAGGATTGTCTGATTTCGCGGCATACGTCGATGCCGCTTTTCTCTGGGAGCATCCAATCAAGCAAGATGAGATCAGGCCGTTCAGACTTGGCAATCGTGAGCGCTTCCGTGCCGGTACAGGCGGTCAACACCTGGAACCCCTCACGTTGCAGATAGGTTTGCATCTCCTCAAGCATGTCCGGTTCGTCTTCCACAAGCAACAATTTCGGTTCCATTCCAATCACATCATTTCAAGTTAGTCTGCTTCCACGCGCGAGAATCCACCGTTTACCTAAAAGTATACCGTGATCAAGCAGATTCTTGAAGAAGTTCACACAAAAAAAGAGGAAGATCTGCATAAGATCTCGACATTTGTCGGGTATACTTGCTTGGAAGCAGATCGATTCCTTACGGAATAGGCGCGGGTCGCGTTCTCGTAAAAGAAGAGGGACAGTCTGGCCAGATCGGAGAATACAATGGAACAGAATGTTTTAATTACAGGAAGTACAGGATTCATTGGTCAGCATCTATTGTACGAACAACTACCCGAATACATAAAAGGGCATAAGCAGGGCAAAATCTATTTGCTTATTCGCAGGCAAGATGGCAGAGATGGAGCGGCATTTATCCGTGGTTTGTTGCAAAATGCATGGACTCCTGATTTTTTGCAACAGGGATCTGTGAGCCATGCCATGGATTATATACAGATCATAGAGGGCGATATTCGAGACCGTGACTTGGCAAAGATGTTAAAGAAGCATATTCCAGACCGTGTTCGACTCCAAGTGTTTCATAGTGCCGGAAGTGTAAATTTGCATGTGGGTCAAGCAGCAGAACAAGATGTGTTTCACCATAATTTTTTAGGGACACAGTCGTTTCTGCATGCCCTGCAAAGCTATGACTGCAGGTTTATGTTTATCAGTACGGCGTTCTCATCGGGTATTCGAACAGGATTAATTGATGATCATGTTCTTCGCTCTCCATCCGATGTCTATCGCAATCCGTACGAACAATCTAAAGCGGCTATTGAAACGATGATTCAAGCGTATGGGGCCAAGAAGCAGATGGCGATTCAAATTGCGAGGCCGAGTGTTGTCGTTGGCCGCTTGCTAACCGCACCTCTATATTATACTTCTAAATTTGATGTGATCTACGGATGGGGACGTTTCTTCTGGATGATGAAAGAGAAAAATACGGGAGACGGGATCAGAATTCATATCAACCCGAGCTCGGGGATGAATATCGTTCCGGTTGATTATGTAGCAAAAGCTTGCTTGAGATTGAGTCGCACAAACCGGAGTCAATTAAACATTGTCCAGACCCAATCCATACATCATGCGGAGTATTTATCCCGTATATTGGATGCGGTTGGATTTACAAATTATGCATTTGTCGATAAGAAGCCGATTGACCTGAAAGGTCTTGAGAAAATCTACTATAGGTCAGTCGGAAGTATCTTTAGCCCTTATCTTACAGGACCATGTTACGAATATGATACGTCGGCCCTGAATCAAATCATGGCGGATATTCCTCCAATCGATATCCCCGCTTCTATAGAAGCATTGCTTCAATTTGCGGTTGCGCATCATTTCGAGGAACAACAGATTCATGCCGCATGGAGTAGAGCACAAGCTGCTTGCCATGGATCATAGTCGCAAGAGGGTGGAGACGGGAGATGCTTTGCTCCATTGCGGCTCCGGGCTTTAGGTCGAGAATACGTTCTAACTCTCCACTATTTTTTCATAACAAAGGCACCTTATCAAGGTGCCTTTGATAATTCCCCTTCATAGATATAGGTTGAAGTACGACAACGACCACTATGTTTCTGACCTCTCCATCTCATATAATATTCTTTCCATAAGAGAATGAACCGTTGTGAAAGGATTCATTTGCCGGATGTCCTTTTCCAAACTAAGATTTAGACTCTTGTAACGTTCTTCAAGAGCGTATGCATGCGAAATTGCATTTCTTAAGTTATCGCCATTTCCAATGATCTGCCGGATAAGACCAGAGTCAGCTTTTGTATACGCTTTACCTAATGCAGCCTCCAGCCGATTCCCAACTTTTGTTTTTGTATCTGTATAGATGGGTTCGACATGCTCAAAATGCATAAGTAACCAGGTTTCGAATAACAGATTCGTTAAAGACAATGTATAATTATTAGTTGATGCGAGCATATCAATGATAACACGCTCAATATCAGTTGGAGCATCGCAATCAAAAACAAGGTGCTTTTCGTATAATGCATACTTACGAAGATTGGTCTCCTCTTGCAAAAACGCCTCAGCGAAATTCAATACTCTTTGGGCGTTACCTTCTGCCGGGATGGATTCTATATCTAGATGTGCAAACTTATTTTGATTCTTGCGAATGATTTCAGCAAAATGTTCAAAATATAGAACCTCGGTTGGGCCTTCGCAAATAAGAAGCACCTTACCCAAGTTGCTCGGACGAGTTTCGGTTTGTCTTGGAACGAAGGGATTTAACCGGGCGATGTCAGTCACCACCATTTCCATTCTCTGCTGATTGGAAAATCGGAATTGCTCCGTATTTTCCACTGAAATAGTCCTTGTTATAAGTTGCATCTTGCCGGACCGTTTTCAAGTCAGCTAGAGAATAAATCGTGGAGGCGCCGAACTTATTCTTGTCCACAAACAGAATTTCATCTCGACGGAATTGGTCTTTATTCAAGATAGATGTATCATGAGTCGTAAAGATTAGTTGCGCTTGGTTTTGGTTCTTATCTGATTGAAATAGGTCAACAATGAATTTTGTAAGCAACGGGTGGAGTCTGGCCGACAATTCATCAATGACAAAGACCCCCCCTTTTTCGATTAGTGTTAATATTTCTTGTATGAACGAAAGGAACCGCAATGTCCCAGATGACTCTTGAGGAAGGTCAAAAGCTTTGCTGCCTACCTTAATGCCTGCTTCATTATAGACAGCATGTATCGTTTTGATTAAAAGTTCTTGTTCTTTTTGTCCGGTTTTCTTATTTAAGACCCACTCTTTTTCAATTTTTATATCGTCAATTCCTACATCGATTTTTCTTATATATTCAGCTACCTTGGATCGGAACATGTCATCTTGAACAAGACGCTTGGAGTGTAACCATGAATCTATTGTGCCTTTGATACTCGATTCGAGAATCAATTCGAAGTGAACATGAAATCTGTTGCGAAAATAGTCTTTGAAGCAGTCGACTGTTTCTTTCATCTCATCCGTTGCAAAGTAATCAAGTACGGAAAGAAAAAGGCGATCTTCCCGATATTTTTTGAAGCTTTTTAATTGAGCCTCGTATTTTTTCCCAAAAGAAATTCCCTTATCATCCCGGTCAAAAACATTGGCATTATTCACCGTAAGCCATTCTGATAAGATGAGTGATTCTTGTATGGAGAAACCATATTGAAATAAATTATTTTGATGAAGGAAAACCATTTCTAACTCGATACAGGAATCATTCGATTCGCTTAGCAAGAAAGGTTGAATTGATGTAATTTTTCTTGAGTCTGATTCTTCATTCATGTGTTCAGATTGACTTCCTTGAAATAGATGGCTGAAAATGATCCGCTCGTACCAGTGCATCGCACTGATTAGGTTTGATTTACCGCTCGCGTTAGCTCCATAAATCGCTAATGTTTTCAACAAGTTTACTGAATCATGCTTTATAATGTGTGAAGGGTGTTGGGTATATGAAGTGGCGCGCATATCTAAAACGACCTCGTCACGAAACGAAGAGAAGTTTTTACAACGAAACATCACTAGCATGATAGCACCTCCAAGGCCACTAATTCGAAAAATTCTCTTTTATTTTATTATTATATACGATATTTCCGAATATTAAACCGATAATTACGAAAAAATCGAATATTACTCTGGAATCGGCCATACAGGCCGAGACGAGACCTTGATCAGGAGTAGAATGAATGAAAGATCTGGATAGAGAGGGAGTGAATGATATGGATGAACGAATAAAAATATTGGTCGTGGAAGATGATAATGAAATTAATCAACTACTGTGCGAAGTTTTAACCACTAGTGGATATGAACCACAACCCGCCTATTCCGGAACGGAAGCGTTGTTGTATTTAGCTGAAGAGCAGCAGAAGTGGAGTATGGTATTGCTCGATCTGATGCTTCCCGGTCTGAATGGCGAAGAAATTCTACGTAAACTCGGGCCGGACCGTCAGCTACCCGTTATCATTCTATCGGCCAAAGGGGAGCCGCATACGAAGGTTTCCATTTTACGCATGGGAGCGGATGATTACATTACAAAGCCCTTTGATGTTGAAGAGGTATCCGCAAGGATAGACACCCATCTCAGAAGATCCAGACGTGTCGCGCCAGCGGATCCCATTCTGTTGCCGCTCACGTAAAATGACGGCGTGAATCTTACCGACAATGACGGTAGAAATGTAACGCCAATCCGTCAGACAGGCGAGAAGTGTAACGTCATTCAATAGACGAGGCGCATGCCAATCTCTGTGAATAAGAGAGGGCATACGCCAATTCATGTGCATATTGGGGATGACGGGGATTAATTCGTAAGGCCTCGCTGCCGGTCCATGTCCGCAAGCACACGAACGACATCACTTTCTTCAATAACCTCGAGATTTCGGGCGGCGGCATCGAGCAGGATTTGCGTGCAAATTTGGTTCACAACACGCGGCAGACCCTGGCTTGCAGCGAAGATGCGGCCAAGTGCGCTTTCGGCAAAAACAGGCTTCTCCGTCTGGCTGACCGTCATGTGGTGACGAATATAGGAACTCGTTTCATCCCTGCTCATACCGCCTAGATGGTATTGCATCCCTACCCGCTGAAGCGTTGCTTCATATTTTTTGAGTCGCAGCAGCTTGCGCAACTCCGATTGACCGACAAGAATGAGTGGAAACAAAGCTGCAGAGTCCATGTTGTAGTTCAATGCAAATCGCAATTCCAGCAGCATTGCTTCGCTCTGTGCCTCATCAATAATAACCACCAACGTTTTTTCTCCCGGCGCAGATCGGCTGCGTACGACCTCTTGCCAAAGTTTCCGCGCCTTGGCTACCGTGTAAACCGGCTCTACACCAACAGCTTCAAGCAGTCCAGCATAAAACTCGCGCGGTTTTAAATTGGCGCAGCACAGATAGATTGGCAAGTACGTCATCGGATCAAGTGAAGCAAATAATCGACGAATCAAGGTGGACTTGCCTCCGCCTACCTCGCCCGTTAGTACGCCGAGTGTCCGGTGCTTAATCATCAAGTCCAACCGGGCGGATGCTTCCTTATGCCCGCTGAACGCATAACACAGCGTCGGATCGAGTTCTTTGCTAAAGGGCCGTTGCGGCGTGAGAGAGGCTTGCGTGACCGCATTCACTCCGCATCATCCCCTTTCGACGTGGCATAAGAGACAGGCTCACTTGCCCACTCTGCTTGTCGCTTCTGTTCTGCCAATTCCAGAAAAGCCACTTGTCCGTCCGGTTCCACGACGAGCGGATCAGCTCGTTCAGGCTTTACTCGGCGATCATAGGGACGGGCTAAATCGACGACGGTCGCATCGGCGTACCTTTTGTCTTCATACCAGACCTGAATGTTGGTTAGATCGAAGGGATCATAGCGAAGCAGCACACGCTTTCTGCATAGCTCAAGATCGACCTCATAACTGTTGCCATCCAGACTCACACATCCGGTTTTGTCGGCGGTTCGTTGCTCTTCCCATAGGAAGATCTCTGTCAGTTCCGCTAGCGTTTTGCGACGCATTTCCCGTTTGCTAGAGGCTAGTCGCGTTTTTGGTGACTGCTTGGTGGAGCCATGCTCCCGGATAGGGTAGTAACCATCGAGCCATGCAGCAAGTGCGGCGTTAAGCTCGGCGAGTGTCATTAGCCGCCCTTGTTCAATCATGGCGTAAGCTTCCGGATTGAAACTGGTATCAATAAAACGGAACCAACGTTCAATTTTACCGCGACCAGCAGGGCGCCGAACGGTACTGTGCGAAAGCTGAATCCCAAGCTTCCCGCAGATGCGCACCAGATGATGGGATGAGAACGCAGAGCCGTTATCACAGTAGAATTGAGAAGGAACGCCATGCTCCAGAATCGCCTTTTTAAGACTGTCCTCCATGCGCGGCAGCTTCTCTCGAATCATCCGCCATGCGGATTGCAAGGTGCTCCAAAGGGATGGCGCACGTGGCAGTGTGAGATGGGGTGCCCGGGCGAGCATCCACGCCCACAAACCGGATTCGAGCTGCGCAAGCCGCTGGTTCCAGCCTCGAATCAGGCTGGCAAGGGTGCGTTCGTCGATGCCGCCGCAAGGCAAAGCTTGGGCCTGCTCTGCGACCTGTTCTACGGTTGCGCCTTGATGAGCCGCACCGGCTAGATCCTCCTGAAGCATATACGGCTGAAGGAAGGCGGGGATGACGGAATGAACATATCCGCAATCTGGGCAACGAAACCGGAAGACGCAGATCTTCTCTGCGCACGTAACGGTCAACACAAGTCGCTCATAATGACTGTGGCGGTGAGGTTTCCGCTTGCTCTGACAGCACTTCGGACATTGCTTGGGACGGTCTTCCTCCGGTATTCCGTGCGTGCTGACAAGCGCCAGGTAGTGTGTTAGATCTTGATGCCAGGAAGGTAAGGATGGTTGCTGGGATGCGGTCCTGCATGCTGAAACAACTTCGCTGCAGCAGGGACAGCGGTAGCCTCCCTTGCCTACTCGAATCGTCATCTCATGTAAACGAATAAGCCCGCCATGGCGCTGGAAACGATCATTCTCTAAGCTGACGGAGACGCTCTCCGCTGCTAATTCCCCCACAGCAACAGATAGGGGCTTTACAATGCACTTCTTTTTCATTAAGCTTGATTTAAGCGAAAGCTGGGGAAAGGAAGACGGGGCTGCAACCCATAACGTCTTCCTTTTTTATTTGGTCGCTTTCGCAGCTCCTTGGACAATGAATGGCGGTACAGCCTTCGGCTGCACACGCCATTCATTGTCCCTCATACCGTCATCCTTGGCAAGAAAAAAACGCCCGATTCCCGACAGGGAAACTGAGCGGCGACACAATATTCATGTGGACTGAAGAAGCGTCTTCTGCGTTTCGGGAGGTGCTTCTTCGAGTAGGCTTTGAAACTGGGCGAGAGTCTGCCGTACTTGCTGGAGAGGGACCAGTTCTGTCTCAATTAGATTTGAAAGAAGAATCGTTTCTTTTCCCTAGCTTAGGTAATTTCTACTCCGTCGTAGCGTCAACGGAGTAGAATAGGCTCCTCATTTGGTTCCAAATGGACGAGCATTTTTGTGTCATTCCATAATTGTAGTGCTCGTTTTTTATCATATGATAATGTAGAAGAACGTCTTTCGATTAAGCTGCCGTCATTTGATTGAAAATACTTCCCTGATCCATTGGCATAAGCAGGATCAGCAGAAATCTTAGCAAGAGCCTTTCCTGAAAAGTCTACGCTCCCAATTGTAATACCGATGCGCTTGAAAATCCAATTCATAAATGATCTGTCAGCTAGCCACTGCACGGGCTTTGGCATCTCTCTGAGGAATCCGGTTCCCGGAGTAGCACCGGGGTCATACGCGATAGAAGCGATCGAACTGCCAGATTTTTTTAGCCGACGGTCCAACTCATAGGCATGAAGTATCATACATAGCTTTGAAGTTGCATAAAGCTTACCAGAAGAAACTAATTTTTTTCCATATTTACCCATGTTAGCTAAATCCATTGCGTTATGTTCTGAAGCAACGCCCATCATTCTACCGTCTGCCGTATCAGGATCATGCGTTCCACTTACTGTGAATACAATGCGACCATGATTCGCCATGCTGTCCAACAACAATTCGACCAGTAGAAAATGTCCTAAATAGTTGGCTGCAAATGTCTCCTCGTAACCGTCACTGGTGTAGGAGACGGGCCCGTTGAGCCGTACTCCGGCATTACAAATGATCGCCTGAAGGGAATCAATCTCTCCATTGTTAAGCATAGTGCGGCATTGCGCAGCGGCTGATCTTACTGAGTCCAGGGAGGAGGTATCTATTTTAATAATACTTACCTTTACACCGTAGGTTGCACGAAGTTCGCGAGCAACTGGTTCCATTCGCTCCAAGTTACGTCCTGCTAGAACTAGATTATGCTGATAATCTGAGGCGAGTTGTTTGGAGCATTCGAGACCGATTCCGCTGTGTCCGCCTGTTATGAGAATTGTAGCCATAATGACAACCTCCTTTAAAGTCCCTGTTAAATGTGGGATAATTAAATTAAAGCATTCAACTTACGGAACTGTCAAGTTCCGAAACCAACAAGTTCATTATAATTGGAGATAAATCATGAATGATACGAAGAAAACAACATCCTCCGGCTCTCAAGTGCCCGACGAAGTATTGGAACCTGCGCGAAAGTTGGGCCGCAAGCGAGATCACACGCGGGATTCGATAATCCTTGAGGCGGCCATCGCCATACTCGCTGAAGTGGGTTTCGATGGCATGACAATGGACATGGTCGCGTCCCGAGCGAAAGCTGGAAAGGCGACCGTGTACCGCCGGTGGTCCTCCAAGTCGGAGTTAGTCCGAGAAGCCTTGACCTGGATGAGTAGAAATCATCTTGAGCTCGACTCCTTGCCTGATTCTGGGACCTTGCGCGGCGATCTGCTTACACTATTGAAGCCGCAATCGATCGAGGAGGAAGAACGCAAATTTCGAGTTCTCGCGGGTCTGGGCTCCTATTTGCAGCAACCGGAATTTGCTGAAACGGGAATATCGGGAGTGTTTGAGCCATGGATCGCTGCAAATCGCGAGCTCATGCACCGGGCTGTTAACCGCGGTGAAATTTCTGCTCATGCAGACATTGATATGGCTTGCCAGGTTATTACGTCAATGGCTTCCTATTACGGGCTCATTGAGCACAAACCGTTTGACACGAGTCTCTTTACGGGGCTAATCGATGGAATTTTGTTACCTGCGCTCATAAACCCGTTAACATCTCCAAGGATCTGACATGACAGGAATAACTTAAGAAACTCAGCAAACAACGCTAAGGAATGCGTTGAATAAGCGGGCAACGATAGCCGAGTAAAGCGAGACCAAAGAAAGGGCAATCCGGATAAGGATGGCCCTAGTACTTTCCGTTATAGACAGCGCGGTGAACCGCATCATAAGTAACGCTGAAAAGCTGCCAACTCATGTCGGTCCTATAGGCCGAGCCGAGACCTGGATCAGGAATAGTTCTCCATCATTTGTAATAAATAATTTTGAAATTTTTCAGCGAAGGTTCTGGGCTCCACTACAAGGTTTCCGTTTTTTCACAATTTGCTGAATACCCTGATGGGCGATTACACGGGCAATGTGTATCTGTTGGATCAAACCGGCAACGTGCTGGCCTCCAAAAATTCGGATGGTTCGATCAGCGCGGCAGATGCGGTCGCGGCGATGGAAGAGCAGGGCCGGACGGGCGTTTTTGACGCTCGCATCGACGACCGGAGCTATTCCTTCGCGATCACGTCATCGAATTCCGCCAAATGGACGGCGCTGGCAGTCGTGCCCACGAGCCAATTTTTTGGCCGGGTGATTGCAGCCAAGACGCTGGTGTTCACGATGTTGTCGGCGCCGATCCTGATCGGCGTAGGCGTCGGGCTGCTGCTGCCTGTTCCTGTCCTGGGGGCCGCCGCATGATCCGTATCCGATGGTGCCTCAGGCGTACAAGGACCTGTACAAGGACAAGCCGATTGCTCTACGCCCGAATGTGAAGGCGTCCGCCGCCGACAACGGCATGGCAGTCAAGCTGGAGCTGCTGGATGCGCTGCTGCATTACTATGCGGCGATCACGGCGCTGGACGATCAGCTCGGTCGCTTGACGGCCAGGCTGGACGCGCTCGGCCTGCGCGATAATACGCTGCTGATCTTCACCTCCGACCACGGGGACACGCTGGGATCGCAAGGGTACATGAAGAAGCAGCAGCCGTGGGAGGAATCGATCTCGATTCCGCTGCTGCTGCGCTGGCCGGCGCGGGCGGCCGCCGCTCAGACGCGCGAGCAACTGGTCGGGACCGTAGATATGGCCCCGACGCTGCTTGCCGCCGCAGGGGAGGGATATCTTGCCCTCGCTGCGCGATGCAGGGTGGCACGGCCCCGACAGCGTCCTGATCATGGACATGCTGCAGGCGGACGAATCGCGGCAGCAGCGCATTCCGGAATGGCGGGGCGTGCGCACCGCGCGATATACGTATGCCCGCAAGGTGGACGGCACCGATTGGTTGCTGTACGATAATTGGGAAGACCCGTACCAGCAGCATAATTTGATCAGGGATGCGCGCATGCGGCAGGTGCGCAAGTCGTTTAGCGGCCAAGCTCGATGCGTGGCTGAGGCATGCCGGCGATCCGATGCTGGAGGGCAAGCAACTGCTGAAGCAACTGGGGCTGACGCAGTTGTGGAATGCGCGTGAATACGAGATGCATCCGAGACGGCCCGACTTAATATGAGAAATGATTGAAAAGAGGTCATGCTTCGATGACGCTTCAGATTCATCACCATCGGACGCCGCTGGCGCGGACGTTCGAACGATTAGCCGCAGGTCACTTGCGGATCGGCCTGCTGGGCGGCTCCATCACGGCGCCCGCGCCGCACAATTGGTCGGAGCCGGTCGTGGCCTGGCTCATGAATGCCTACCCCGCAGCGCAGATCGTCGTCGAGAACGCCGCAATCGGGTCGACCGGCAGCGAGCTGGCGAGATTTCGCGCGCAGCGCGATATTGTGGAACGAGATTGCGATCTGATCATCCTGGAATATGCGGTCAACGATCACGCAGAGCCCGCTGAGAAGCGACTGCGGACGCGCGAGGGATTGATTCGGCACCTCCTGCGGACCACTGACGCCGACATCGTCTGCGTCTACACCTTCCGGCAGGAGATGCATGCGGATATGATGGCCGAGCGGATGCCGCCCTCCGTCGCCGAATTCGAGCAATTGGCAGCGCATTACCAGCTGGGCTCGGTGTGGATGGGACTGCATGCGCTGCGCGAGGTGAAGCAGGGCTGGATGAGCTGGGAAGGCTGGCTGCCGGACGGGCTTCATCCGCGGGAGCGGGGCAGTTGGAGCTATGCACAGAGCGTGACGGCCTTCCTGGAGGCTGAGCGCGCCCGGCTCCCCGCGCCGGCTCCGGCGGGAGCCGGCGAAGGCGGGGCCCGTGCGGCCTCGCGCGACGCCGCTCCTGCAGCGCCGGGCCGTTCGGAGGGAGGCGTCGATTGCGCGCCCGCGCGGCTGTTGCCGCCTCCCGTTAGCCCGGGCAATTGGGAGCGGGTACGGACCGTGGACTTCGCGGATATGGCCTGCACGGGACCCTGGAGCATCAGACGCCGGAGAGATATTGCCTCTCTCGATCAAGCGCTGTTCAGCTCGTCTCCAGGGGCTCGTCTCGCCTTCTCCTTCACCGGCCGGGGCGTGACGCTGGCCTCCATCTTCGGCCAATACGCCGCCGAATATCGCTACCGCATCGACGGCGGCGCATGGATGGACTCGGCCCGCGACCGCAGCGTGTGGTGTCCGGAGAAGGGGTACCCGCGTATGGATCTGGCGACGGACGAGCTGCCGCCGGGCGAGCATCGCTTCGAGCTGGAGCTCGTACATGGCGTCGGGCCGAATTGCAAGGGCACCCACTTCGAGCTGCTGTTCGCAGGCATTATTGAATAGCGCGGCGGACCGCTATGCGATCACCGAATGTGATATACTCATAAAATAAATGGGTTTATGTTGGAATGGGGGGTTGAGCAGGCATGACGTTTCCCATTGAGAAGCTAAAAAGGCTGCGTTATAACGAAAAGCAGTTTTCAGAGGCTCTGCATTCCTTGTCCAAAGCAATCGGTGAACGTAATTTCAATGAATATGTCAGGGATGCTACCATTCAACGATTTGAGTATACGTATGAAACGGCCTGGAAAGTTTTAAAATCTGTATTATCTTTTCAAGGTGTCGAGTTGAGACATCCGCGCGAGATTTTTTCCGAGGCATTTGCTTCAGGGTGGATTGAAAACCCCAAGCATTGGGAGGCCATGATTGAGGATCGCAACTTAACGACACATACGTATAAAGAACGGACAGCTCAAGCCGTATATGCAGCAATTTGTAAGGAGTATTACCCGGAATTGCAGAGGCTCCAGCATGCCATAACAAAGGTAATCCAGGAACATGTTGAACCTCTCGATGAAAACAGGGGAAAACCGTGATGTCGCAGCTACCTGAATCAGTTTTCAAGCGACTCTACGCTGTATTTTTAGACGAGGCTGCTCTGGAACGTGTCGTGTTGTTCGGGTCGCGGGCGCGCGGCGATCATCGGGACAATTCTGATATTGATCTGGCGCTGTACGGCAAGGATATCCCATTGTCCATTCACACTCAATTAAGGGATGCGGCGGGATTGTACAAGCTGGATATTGTCAATATGGAAAACCTGGACAACGCCGAGCTGCACCATGAAATCGAAGCGGACGGGCAAACCCTATATACCGCCTATTACGCACATCGAGCCGAGTCAGCAGACAAGAATCAGTGGCAATTGCTAAACTCGCACTTGCTTGAAGTCGGTAAAAGGGCCGCCGAATTTGCAGCGCACTTCAAAGCCGAGAAGTGGGGGGAGCTCGCAGGGCGACTGCACGATGCGGGGAAATTCTCGGAAGCGTTCCAACAGAGACTGAACGGCTCTCCCGTTCGGGTTGATCATTCCACCGCCGGCGCCCAATATGTACACAAGCAATGGGGAGGCGACTCGATCGCGCACATTGCGGCTTATGTCATTGCCGGTCATCATGCCGGATTAGTTGATTTTGGAACCGCAGGCTCTGCGAACGAGCGGGTGCTGGCCAGAAGGCTTGTCAAAGAGGGACTTCCTTCTTACCGAGCAGCGTTGGAACAGCACATGCCCCGGGCCGCTGGCGACCCGATGCCGCTTCCCTTAGTCCCTGGATTTCATGCAGGCATGACGCTTTCCATGTTTATTCGCATGCTGTTCTCGTGCGTCATTGATGCCGACTCCTTGGATGCGGAGAGATATGCCAACCGAGCCCGCGCCGAGCTTAGGGGGCGGGCGGCTTCCATGTCGCTTTTGTTGGAACGGTTTGAAGGCCACATTTCCGATAATTTTGCAGCCCCTGAAAAGAGAATCGATACCGTTCGATCAGAGCTGCTGAAGGCGTGTATGGCCCGCGCCGAAGGCGAACAAGGGCTGTATACGCTCACCTTGCCGACGGGTAGCGGCAAAACGCTGATTTCTCTCGGCTTTTCTCTCGCCCACGCTGTTCATTGGAAGTTGCGCCGCATTATTTTCGTCATTCCGTATACAAGCATTATCGAACAGAACGCAAAAATTTACCGTGATATACTGGGCGCCGATCAAGTGCTGGAGCATCATTCCAACATCCGGCACGAATCGTCCGATGACGACTGGGAGCAGATGGACGAAACCCGAAAAATAAAGAAAAAGCTTGCGCTCGCAACTGAAAATTGGGATCTTCCTGTCGTGGTTACGACGAATGTGCAGTTTTTTGAATCGTTGTTTGGCAATACGCGTTCACGCTGTCGAAAGCTTCACAATTTGGCTAACAGCGTCATCGTGCTGGATGAGGCCCAGATGATGAACGGACAATTTTTCAAGCCGTCGCTGTATGCGCTCGAGGAATTAGCTAGAAATTATGGGAGTACGATTGTGTTCTCCACAGCAACCCAGCCGAACTTGTCATCACTGTTTGCAGGTTCCGGAAATCAAACTCGGTCAAGCGTAGCTTCTCCTCTGCCCATCCAGGAACTGATAGGCGATGTGTCACCCGGCCGCTTCGAGTGCTTCCAGCGTGTGCGCCCGCTAATGCTCGGCCGCCAGGATGATGACGCGCTAGTGAACCGTCTGGCCGGGCACCGTCAGGCAATGTGCGTTGTTAATACCCGTCAGTCGGCAAGGGAACTGTATGAGAAGACGCTGGAGCGCATCGGCGATCCCACAGTCGTCTTTCATCTTAGCGCGCGAATGTGTGCCAAGCATCGGGAGCATCGACTGAGAAGAATTCGGAGGCGGCTTTTCTGCAAGCTGCCTTGTGTTCTGATCAGCACCCAATTAATCGAATGCGGGGTTGATATCGATTTTCCCGTTGTTTATCGCGAACTGGCCGGGCTGGACTCCATCGTGCAAGCTGCCGGGCGGTGCAATCGCAACGGGGAAGGATCAATTGACGAGTCCTTTGTCTATGTGTTTGAACGGTCGACGCCGAACCCCAATAGCTGGCTGCGCACAAGTGCGGATATTGCCAAAGAAGTGATTGGAACGTATGGGGAAGATTCCTTTTCTTCCGCGGCCATTCAAGCATACTTTGCCAAGGTCTATCAGTACCAGTCATTGGGACGATCATCCGAAGACAAAACGGACAAGCATCAGATTATGGCGAAGTTGAATGATAAAGCCGCGTATCTGGAGTTTCCGTTTGAAACCGTCGCACGATTGTTCCGGCTCGTGGATAAAACGACCAAGCCTGTCGTTATCGGATATGACGCGTATGCCCTGCAGCAATTGGAGCGACTGCGACAGACGGATCGAGTGTTCGGCATTCTGCGCAGCCTTCAGCCTTATGTTGTACAATTGGATCCTGATGAATTTAAAGCTTTTTGCAAAGCCGGCCTGGTGGATGAAATTCGGGAAGGGGTTTTTGCGCTCAAGCACCCCGATCAATGGTATCTAAAAGACTTAGGGGTTCGTCCGTTCTCAAAAACGCTTGCTGAGGATGAGTAATTGGTCACTTGACGTTACGATTCGCCAGTCCGTAAAATAGAGGATGTTCTAGTCGCCCTTCGGGGTTGTGGGTTGAAACAGTAGGTTGCAATCTATTCTTGTAAAAATGACACTTTCATCGAGGGAAGTGTCATTTTTATTTAAGATGGGTTCAGTAGTTAACAATCTATTTTGTATACCTAACTTCAGTAGTTTTATTCTATCTTTTAAAATTACAATTATCAATTGACTTGCATAGTTTGATTCTGGTAAACTTGCGATGAAGTAAAAAATATAGGAAAAAAATTATAAGAAAGGAAGGGGTAAACTATGAACATCTTCCAAACTCTCTACCTCATGCTTGTATTCGGCTCATTCATTCTTTCGTTGCTTTCGTACGTTTCCTACGGTTCATACAAGCACAGGCCAACCTCGATTTAGAAAAGAGGTTGGCCTGTGTTGCTTACCATCAATCACACACAGCTTAGAGAACTTCAGAAGAGAGGTGCACCAACACTTCTCTTCTCCCCTTTGATGCTCTTACAAGTATACCACAGTTCCGCTTTTTCGTTTCGAGAATATCGATAAGGAGGGGAAGTGCAGTGGGTTACGGAATTAAACTTCACGTTTGCGGCGATTACGCCTGTTTCACCCGGCCTGAGATGAAAGTGGAGCGGGTGAGCTACGATGTCATGACGCCATCGGCAGCGCGAGGTCTGCTGGAAGCAATCCACTGGAAGCCCGCAATTCGGTGGGTGGTGGGTCGTATTCACGTCTTGAATGAAATTCGCTTCGAGAACGTGCGGCGCAACGAGATCGAGAATAAGATTTCGACATCGGCCATCAAAAACGCGATGAATGGAAAGACGGCCACGCTCGCCCAGGTCGTGACCGAGGAGCGGCAACAACGTGCTACACTCATGTTAAAAGCCCCCGCCTACCTCATTGAGGCGCACTTTGATATGACGGCTGCCGCCGGAAGCGAGGATTCCCCCGAGAAGCATTACAACATCTTTTTGCGCCGCGCCCGCCAGGGCCAGTGCTTTCATCGTCCTTATCTGGGCTGCCGCGAATTTGCCGCTCACTTCAAGTTAATCGAACCCGATGAGGAAATGCCCGTCAGTTTCTATTCGGACAAGCCGGACAAGGACTTGGGCTGGATGCTCCACGACATCGATTTTATGAACAACATGACCCCGAAATTTTTCCGTGCCGAAATGCGCCAGGGCATTGTTCGTGTCCCGCCGTTTGCCGAAGGGGTGTGACGAGCGATGATAATTCAAGCGCTCCATCAGCGGTACCACGATTTGCTAGCCGACCCCGATTCTGAAGTGAGCCCTCTTTATTTCAGCTTGGGGAAAGTCACCTATGTGTGCGATCTGACGGTAGATGGCAATTTGCAATCCTTCAGAGATATTCGCGACGAATCCGGCAAAAGAAAGCAACCGGTAAGATTCATTGTCCCGGAGCAGTCTAGTCGCTCCAGCGGCGTTGTCCCTTACTTTGTGTCGGACAAGGCGGAATACGCGCTCGGACATTATCCGGTTATGTCTAATGAAGCCGCAACGCTTAAAAAGCGTGCGGACGCTCGCAAGAAATACGAGGCGGCCAAAGCGCTGGCCCTGGACGTACTAGCGGATGTGGACGACGAAGCGGCGCGCGCGCTGTTATTGTTTTACGAACAGTGGGACCTCGCGCTCGTACGCGACCACCCGCTGCTTCAACCGTACATGGAGGATTTGGATAAAGGCATTGATACAAATGTGATTTTTGCATTTGATATGGTTCCCATTCATGAATCCCCTGCTGTTCGATCAGCCTGGATTCAATATCGCGAACAGTCGAACACCGCTTCCGAATTCGACGGTCAGTGCTTGCTCACGGGTGATGCGGACGTATCGATCGCCAGAACGCACGACAAAATTAAAGGCGTGCGCGGCGCGCAATCGGCAGGGGCTTCTCTTGTCTCGTTCAACTTTCGCTCGGCGGACTCCTATGACAAGGAACAGAGCTACAACTCGCCTGTCAGCAAGGCGGCGGTGTTCAGCTATACGACTGCACTGAATCATTTGTTGGCTTCGGACACCAATCGCAAGCTGATCGGCGATATGACGGTCGTCTTCTGGGCAGCCACCAGGTCCGCGGAGGAATCGACCAGTCCGTTTGTTCAACAGGTTTTTCAGTCTACCTCGACGCCTCAAGAAGACACAAGGACGACAGCACTGCTTGGTGATTTGCTTGACCGTGTACGTCAGGGCAGACAACTGAATCCGAATTCAATTCCCAATCAAGATATTCCTTTCGGTGATACTCCTTTCTATATTCTGGGACTATCCCCGAACAACGCTCGAATCGCCGTGCGCTTCTTTTGGCAGGGCAGCTTTGGGGACCTGGTTCGAAAGCTCGCCCTGCATGCTTATGACATGGCG
The DNA here is from genome assembly GCF_014705605.1 of Paenibacillus sabuli. Lineage (GTDB taxonomy): Bacteria > Bacillota > Bacilli > Paenibacillales > Paenibacillaceae > Paenibacillus_D > Paenibacillus_D sabuli. Next base: position 10,654 of record NZ_JACXIZ010000023.1, on the reverse strand, counting down.
TTACCCGCGCAGACCAGCGGCTACCGAGAAAACCCGTCCATTGATCGAATTGTGGCCGAAACGATGCGCGTCGGGGCGGATGGCAAGAAGGTCGGGGAAGAACCTCCCAAGCGACTTGGCGGGGAACTGCTGCGCGGCGTTCTGCAAGGAACCGTCTATCCACGCTCGATCTTTCTGATGATCATTAACCGGATACGGGCGGACGGATTGATTACACATTTGCGTGTCTCTATTCTGAAAGCCTATTTAAATCGCTACAACCGATTTCACACCGATTCCAAGGAGGAAATGCCGTTGAGCCTGGATACGAACGAAAACCAGAATCCTGCTTATCGCCTCGGTCAATTGTTTGCCGTGCTGGAGAAGGCTCAGCAAGAAGCCGCTTCCGGAAAGCTGAACGCTACCATCAAAGACCGCTACTTCAGCTCTGCATCCTCTAACCCCGGCGCTGTGTTTCCGATCCTGATTAAGCTGGCGCAGCATCATATGAGCAAAGCTCGCTACGGCGAATTGCGCGATCGTGAAATAGCCGGAATTATGCAGCAAGTAAACGGCTTCCCCGTTCGTCTTGATGTGCATCAACAGGGCATATTTATTCTAGGCTACTACCATCAGAAGCAAGCCTATATCGCTCAGATTAAAGCGGCAACCGAAGCCAAACAGGAAGCTGCAGGAGCGTTGAACGCGGAAGAATCCGAAGAATAAAATCCAATTCCGAAAGGCGAGATGAACAATGTCGACAATGGAAAAAGAATTTCTCGGTCAAGCCGGTAGCACCGAACTGCTCTCCAAGCGTGTCGAATTCTCCTTGTTTTTTGATGTCATTAACGGCAATCCGAACGGCGACCCGGATGCCGGCAATATGCCGCGGATCGACCCGGAAACCGGCAACGGCATCGTGACAGATGTCTGCTTGAAGCGAAAAGTGCGCAACTTCATTGAACTGACGCGCGGCGGCGAGGAAGGCTTCAACATTTATGTGACTGAAGGCGGTGTCCTCAATGAGCAGCATCGCAAAGCTTACCAAGCGTTGCGACCTGGCGATGCGGATAAAAAAGAATTGAAACCGAAAGATAACGAAGAGGCTTCACGCCTAACCAAATGGATGTGCACCAACTTTTACGATATTCGTACATTCGGTGCCGTCATGACAACGAAGGTCAACACAGGTCAGGTCCGCGGCCCGGTTCAATTTACGTTTGCGCGTAGTCTCGATCCGATTTTCTCGCAAGAGGTCACCATCACTAGGCAGGCCGTCACGCAGGAAGGGACGGAAAAGGGACGGGAAATGGGCCGCAAGCATGTCGTGCCGTACGGTCTTTATCGCATGGATGGATACATCTCGGCTTACTTGGCGGATAAAACCGGATTCACGAATGGAGATTATGAGACGCTGCTCGAAGCGCTGGTCAACATGTTCGAGCATGATCGCTCCGCTACCCGAGGTCAAATGGCGGTGCGTAAGCTTTTTGTATTTGAGCACTCCTCCAAGTTAGGAAACGCGCCTGCCCACCGGTTGCAAAGCCTAGTGAAAGCTAATAAAACGACTGATATCGTCCGTTCTTTCGACGATTACGAGTTTACAGTCGATCGCGAGTCTTTGCCGGAAGGCGTGCAACTTATTGAGCGCGAATAAGCTTTTGGGCCAAGTTTGAGCCCATCTAAACGAACAATCGCGTTTTGTAACGGCGGGAGCGCAGGCTTCTTGCGCCCTCGCCCGCATTGACACCCAGCCCATCCATATGTTTAAATGATTAAACGAACAAACGAAAGATGGAGATTATAGATATGAGCCAAGAATATGAGCAAATGGACCAACAATTCAAGAAGTATGTTCCGTTATTGGATGCATTGAAGGACGAAAACCGTCATGCCATTATTCTGTTGCTTGCCCAGCATAAGGCGGGACTTAATGTGAATACGATCGCCGAGCATATCCAATTGTCCAGACCTGCGGTCTCGCATCATTTGAAAGTGTTAAGACAGGCAGGCTTTGTGGCGTATACCAAAAAGAATGTCGAGAATTATTATATGCTGACGATCCGAAAACCGCTGGACGAACTAAAGGGGTTGATTGCAACGATTGAAGCACAGTGCAGCCAATCCTGATCATCAATAGCCAACTTAAACTTTCTTTTTTTGAATAATTGGTTCATAAGATTAAACGAATAAACAAATAATCAAAATGAGGTGCCCCCGATGAAAGCGATGGTCATTGAGAAATATGGAAAACATGTCCCCTTGGTGTTAAACGAGCGTCCGATGCCAGTCCCCGGTGAACACGAGGTATTGGTGGACATTCGCGCTGCAAGTCTGAATCCCATCGATTATAAAATAAAGGAGGGGAAATTAAAGCTGCTGTTAAAGTATCGGATGCCCTTAATTTTGGGGAATGATTTTTCCGGCGTTGTGGTCAAGGTGGGAGCCAAGGTCGATCTATTCAAGCCTGGAGATGAGGTGTACGGAAGACCGCGAAAAAACAGAATCGGAACGTTGGCGGAATATATCGCGGTTCATTCGGATGACCTTGCGCTAAAGCCGACGAATCTTAGCTTTGATGAGGCTGCATCGATCCCCCTGGTCGGGTTGACCGTTTATCAAGCCTTCCATGATATTGTTCACCTGCAAAAAGACCAAAAGATTCTCATTCATGCGGGTTCCGGAGGCGTAGGCACGTTTGCGATTCAGCTGGCCAAAACGATGGGGGCTTATGTCGCGACTACAGCCAGCGAAAAGGGCTACGATCTGGTGAACGCATTGGGAGCGGATCGCATCATCAACTATAGAGAAGAGGATTTTGCGGAGCAGCTAGAGGGATATGATGCCGTGTTGGACACGTTAGGCGGGGAAGTGTTGGGAAAATCCTTTCAGATATTGAAGCCGGGCGGCCAGATCGTGTCGGTCTCCGGCACGCCAAATGCCCGCTTCGGAAAGGAAGCGGGCTTGGGACCGTCGAAGACCTTTCTCTTATCGCTGGTCAGCCGTCGGCTGACCGCACTTGAGAAAAAGACGCGGACGCGCTACCATTTCTTGTTTATGAGGCCCGACGGGGCGCAACTGCAGGCGATCAAGGCGCTCATCGAAAAAGGGCGTATCGTTCCTGTGATTGATCGGGTGTTTACGTTTGCGGAAGCCCCGCAGGCCCTGGACTATCTCGAAGGCGGGCGAGCGAAAGGAAAGGTAGTCGTATCCATGCCGCCACATGCATGATCTTCCATGACCTCCCGCGCGTGCTGCCTGCTTGCGCATGGGCTCAGCCCATGCGCTTCCATTGCTTCCTTCGATAACCGTCTCCATGCCGAGCGCATGAGCCTCATCACGCGCCCTTCAGCCCCGCGCCATCGCATTCGAGAGGGCATCCGGGAAGTATTTTCCTGCCACTCGCAAAAATTTGGACATGCCCGGCACGACCCGTTTTTTGTTGCGCGCCATGCCTTGGATCCCATGCTTGACAAGCGTAACCAGGCTCATATTTGGAATGCCGCCGCCGCTTTGGGCGTCCGATTGAAGATTGGTTTCCGCAACGAGCGGCGGGACGAGCTCCATGACGTGAATGTTGGTCCCCGCTTTCTTGAGCTGGATGCGCAGCGCATCGGTATACATATGCACGCCTGCCTTGGTCGCCGAGTACACCGGGTGAATGGGTGACGTGACGTAGGAAAGACCGGAGCTCACGGTTACGATCATGGCTTCGCTTTGCCGGGCCAATTGCGGGAGCAGCGCTTTCGTCATCCAGATCGTGCCGTTTAGGTTCGTGGCGACCTCTTCGGTAGCCTGCTCCATATCGAGGTTATCGTCCATCCAGTTGAATGCGCGCATAATGCCGGCGGAGTTGAACAGGATCGACACCTCCGGGTAACGTTCACGGAGGAAGGCGGCCATTTCGCGCACGGCGCGCACATCGGAGACGTCGCCTTGCAGCCCGATCAGCCCTTTATGCTTCGTTGTAATCTGATTGAGGGTGGCTTGGCTCCGTCCGATGACGATGACTTGATTGCCGAGCTCCAGCAGCTTTAAGGCAAAAGCAAGGCCAATCCCGGAAGTGCCGCCGGTCACGACGACGGTGCGATTGGAAAGGTTCATTACATCCACGCTCCTTATGGGGGTTACGTTTTTTAGAAATTGTAACTTGAGAACGGCTTAAGCATACATTGGCGAGTTACAAAAGTCAATAGTTGTAACCCAATGCATGAATCGCTATAATAAAACCATGAAAACATTAAGCAGAGCGCGCATTATGGAAACCGCGCATCGTATGGTTGTGGAGCAAGGGATGGAGAAGGTCAATCTGTCAAAAGTCGGCGCTAAGTTGGGGACGACGCATGCAGCGATATACAAATATTTTTCGGGCAAGGAAGAGCTGTGGACCGAGCTGGCCTTGTCCTGGCTGGATCACGAACTGGCGCGGCTTTTCCCATTCGACACGATGCACTATACGTCCAAAAAGGACATTGTGCACGACTGGTTGTGGGTGCTAAGTCAATCGAAATATGACGCTTATGTGCGCGAGCCTGAAATGTTTAAACTATACACCGCCTATATCGATCGAAATCCGGCCGTACTGGCACGGCACATCAACGATTTGGTGGCCAGCTTGAAGGCGGCCAGCGGCATCGCGGACGGCGGGCGCCTGGTCGCCATCTTGATGGCGTTCTCTTATTTTTCTGCGCCGGCTTATGCGGATAATTGGCTGCGCATGGACTTCCAAGCGGAATTCGAAGCCGTCTGGAAGCTGATCGAAGCGGGAGTCGAGGCGTAGTCGAACATAGAAAGGCCTTTCCCACATGCGGGAGGGCCTTTCTTGGCGCTCTGACGGCTACTTAAAGGCGCCGCCGCTGGATCACGGGAGCTGCAACTATGCTTGCTTCACCAGTAAGCGCTGATCCGTACGGCCTGCCCCCGTTAGCGCCACGATGTGGGCGAAAGTCAGCTGTAATGGACAAGGGAGACGCTTAGCGCCGTTTTTTGGCTCCCTTCTACGTGTAACGGTCACCAGCGACGCTTAGCGGGGATGATGAGACGTGTAGGCGGCGGAAATGGCCGCTAAGCGTCGCTGGTGTCCATTAGAGCCACCACCAGCGTGCCACCCACCAGCGTGCCACCACCAGCGTGCCACCACCAGCGTGCCGCCAACCAGCCGCCACCACCAGCGTGCCGCCACTCGGCGTAGCGCCGCCCTGTACCCGGCCGGGGCCGCCCCGCAACGGGCCGCACCTCTCTTCCTGCACTCGCCCGCTTACTCTGCCATCTCCGAAAGGCGCCGCCGCCGATGAATCACGGCAACTCCAACCGATCGATGGAATCGTCCCTCCAAAGCCTCCGCACGGTTGTTCAGTCATTTTTCAGTGCGGGAGCTTATAATCGTACAAAGCCTGGATGAATGGGTTACAGTAAGAGATTCGGGTACGTAGGGGAGGGAATTGGCTTTGCGTTCATTCGTCACAAGTCTACTCATCGGCGTGCTGGTCGTCGCCGGGATGTCCATTTCCGTTGTGAGAGCGGAGCCGGTTGCAGATTGGGAGCAACTGGGCGAGCGATTCGAGATCTCTGTAAATGCCTCCGCATACACGTACGAAGGCGCGGTGTATGTCGCCTATCGCAATGAGCAGGCCCAGATCGCCGTGAAGACATTCAATGCGGCAAGCGGGGAGTGGGAGGCGGTGGGGCAGAACGGGGGACACATTTCCGTCTACAATGGATATAACCCCAGGATGTATGTCGACCAAGGGGAGCCCTATGTGATCTTCAGCGATCAACAATCGGGGAATCGCGTCCTGGTCAAAAGGTACAACGAAACGACGGACCAATGGGAGACCGTCGGATCTGCCGGATTCTCGGACGACAGAGCAGCGAATATGTCGCTGGTCGCATCGGGCAGTGATACGCTGTATGCCGCATATATGGAGCAAGTCGGCGCCGATCGTTATCTGCCCATGGTCATGAAATACGAGGAGGGAACCGGCGACTGGGAGGAAGCCGGGGGTGCCTCCGTGATCCGCGATTATGTCGCAAGCGAATCCCGCGAATTAGGCGACATCGTCCTCCAAGCCGATGGCCACTTCGTTTATTTGGCGTATGTGGAGATGGACGGCCGTCCGTCGAACCGAACCGTGAAGGTATGGAGATTCGACGAAAGCAACCCGGGCGCAGGATGGGCGGAATTGCGCGGGGACAGCGGGACGCTGCCAAAGATCCGGAATATGCATCATTTATCGATGGTTGTCTACAAAAATATACCATATGTGACGTACGAGAATCAGCTTGCTGACGTCGTGATCATGAAGTTTCAGGATGGCGAGTGGTCCAACGCCGCCGACCCGATCGAAGACGTGTTTCGCCCTCGTCTCGTGGTGGAGAACGGTGTCCCCTATTTGTCGTACTTCGAATCGGACATCTATTATGAGGACGACGGCGCGAATCATCGCTTGCTCGTCCAAAAATTCGACGGCGAGCACTGGATGCAGGTGGGCAGCGCGATCCTGCCCACCCGTGCGGGAGAGACGCTTACCAATTACGGGCTGCAATTCGATCACGGCGACCTCTATGTGCTGTATGCGGAATTCTGGGAGCCGGATTGGACGTTCTATGCCAATGTGAAAAAGATTCGCGAGGCTTCGCTGTACCTGCCTTCGCCGATCCTGTCTGCGGCCGGGCCGAAGGCGGCGGGAAGCACGGCGGTCATCACGTTCGCGGACGATCCCGCCTGGCGAAGTGCCATCGGCAGTGTCCGAATCGATGGCGAGGCGCTGACGCCAGATGTTGATTATACGATCGCGCCCGGCCGCTTGACGATCATTCGGCCGGAGCTGCTGCCTCCGGGCAAGCATGCGATCACCGTCCGGGCGGAGGGGTACGCCTTGACGTCCGCCGTTCAATCAATCAGGCCGGACGCGCCGGGCGATGTGCAGATCAAGGCGGCGGGCAACCGATTCGTCGATCTGTCTTGGCCGGCGGTGGATGGAGCGGAGGCGTATACGATCTATTACGGGACCGACGCCGATGTGACGGCCAGCTATATCGGCCAGCTCACAGTGAGCGCTACCCAGACCCATTATCTGATCACGAAGCTGACCAACGACGAGCTCTATTATTTCGCCGTCGCCGCTTCAGCCGACAACGTGGAGAGCGAACCGTCCGGTACGGTGAGCGCCAGACCGACATACGCCCCAGGTCCAGACGAATGGGCGCCGCTGGGCAACCGATTCGCCGGCTTCCAACCGCAGCTCGTCGCCGACGGGAACGACTTGTATGTGGCCTACCGCAATAGCCCCGGCGGTGATGCCGGTGTCCGGAAATATGTCGAGGGCACGGGATGGACGGTCATCGGCGAGGGGAAGATCGCTGAGCTGAATGCGTACGCTCCTTCCCTCGCCGTAGATGAGGGCACCCCGTATATCGCCTATGCGGATCAGAGCGCAGGGGACAAGCTGACCGTCAAGAAGCTGGAGGGAGGCAACTGGCAGCCGGTCGGCACGGAAGGATGGTCGACGGGCGCCATAACGGGGAGCGCCCTCGCCGTAGATGGGGGCGTGCCCTATGTCGCTTATCTGGAGAGCGGACTCCCGGTCATCCAGGTCTATGACGAGGAGACCGGCTGGGCGCCTGTCGGCGCCCCGGCGTTGCTGGAGGGCGCGCGCGCCGGTAGTCTGGCCATGAAGCTGCATCAGGGCAGCCTGTACGTCGCGTATATCGATACGGAAGGGCGCAAGGTCCGCCTCGTCAAGTGGGAGGAAGCGGCCGGCTGGCACGTGCTGGACACGTCGGCGTTCCCCGCGGCGGTCTCCGGCGGCTCGGTGTCCTTATCCCTGGAGGCCGGCCTCCCGTATGTCGCCTACCCGTCCTCCGCCGGCATCGAGGTGTGGAGAGGGACGGGTGCGGAGGCATGGGAACGGCTGCCTGCAGCCGACGACCGCTATACGTACGCCCTCTCCGTCTATGTCGACAGCGGGTCGCCGTATCTGGTCTATTCCACAGGCCCGGATAGCTACTACACCTTGATCGTCAAGAAATACATCAACGGCGCCTGGTATCCGGTCGGCGATCCGATTCGGCCCGAGTCGGGTCGCGCCGGCAGCTACGCTATCCGGGTTCATGAGGGGAATCCGCTCCTCGTCTACTATAATGGCCACCAGGAAGTTGAAACGAAGCAGTACGCCTATACGTGGTGCGAGGCGACGTTGCAATACGCAGACGAGCGGGCGGATACGGCACGGGCGTTCCCGTGCGGGGAGCCGCTCCCCCGTCCGGCCGATCCGGTGCGCACGCATTACCTATTCAGTGAATGGCTTCTTGAGGGCGGGGCGCCCTACGACTTTCGGCAGCCGCTCGCAGCCGATACGACGCTGCGGGCGTCATGGAAGCTGCCCGCCCCCGGGAATATGCGGATCGTCGGCAGCGAGGACGGATATGTGGAGCTCGAGTGGGGTTCGGTCGACGCGGCGTCCCGCTATGCACTCTACGTCGGGACGGAAGCCGGGAGCTACGACACTGAGCCAATCATCGTAACGGACACTGCCGGCAGGGTGGAAGGACTGACCAATGGCGTCGCCTATTATTTCGCGGTCAAAGCGGTGAACGACGAAGCGGAGAGCGACTACGCTACCGAGGTGTCCGAGACCCCCGTGACCAAGCCGGACGCGCCGGCCATCGTCAAGGTGGAGCCGGGTAACGGAGAGGCAACGGTCACATTTGACGCCCCCGAGGACGATGGAGGCAGCCCGATCGACCACTATGAGCTCACGGTCTACCCGGGGGAGACGACGGTCACGGGGAGTGGCAGCCCGATCACCGTCACCGATCTGGACAACATTCGCGAGTATCGGTTTGCCGTCGTCGCGGTTAACGCGGCCGGCAAGAAGAGCGAGCCCTCGGCGCTCTCCGCTCCGGCGATGCCCTTTGCCTCGTGTTCCGTTTCCTTTCATTTCAAGGATGACCGATTGCCCGTGGAAGAGGCCGTGAAATGCGGCTTTGCCGCCGAGCAGCCGGACATTCAGGCACGGAGCGGCTACACGCTGGCAGGATGGACGAATGCGGCCAACGGCGCGTCGTTTGACCTGAGTGCCACTCCCATCGAAGAGGATATGGTGCTTGAGGCGAAGTGGCAAATCGACCGGGCGCAATTGGCGATGAATCAATGGCATGTGCTCGGCGTCGGCCAATCGCCTGCAACGAATTCTGCCATCGATGCGGGCAGCGGCGCGCTCTACGCGGCGGAGGTCCATGGCGGTCGGATCTCAGTCCGGCAATATATAGAAGGGGATGGCTGGTCCGATGTGGGCCCGCGCGGATTCGCCGAGACGGGCGGCCTCCCGGTACAACTGCAGGTCGACGGCGGCACGCCCTATGTGCTCTTCGGAGATCTCGGTTTTCCGGGGATCTTGACCCTCATGAAATATGATGCGGCAGACGAGGCATGGACGGCTGTCGGCGGACAGGAAGTAATGAGCGGCACGCTGCTCAGCTTCGATCTGCATGTGGAGGATGGGACGCCTTACGTGTACGCGTGGTATTTTGATTTCGCAGCGGGGTTCACGTCCAAGGTATTGAAGTATGTCGGCGACGAGACGGGAGCCTGGCAGGAAGCGGCGGGCTTGCTGGCCGATAGCGCTTCTGTGGCCTCCATCATGCGGATGGACGGCGACCGGATCTACGGCGCCCTGATTGAAGCGGATCATTCGATTCGCGTCAAGCGGTGGGACGAGGCCGGGGAATGGGTGGATGTTGGCGGCCCCGGCGCCGCTCTGGGTACAGTTGGCGGAAGCCTGAGCTTCGACCTTGTCGTCGAGGGAGGCCGTCCTTATCTGGCCTATATTTCGAATGATCACGCCATCCAGGCCCTGTCGTTCGCAGAGGGGAGCTGGCACGCGCTCGCCCCGGTCGAGGTGGACGGGACACCGGAGCAATTGGCCGTCGAAGTCTATAACGGGGGGCCGTACTTGCTGTATGCCTATGAGCAGCCCGATCACACCAAGAAGACGGCTGTGGCGCGATTGGATGACGGTGGCTGGGAGGTCGTGGGAGACGAATGGACGACGGCGGGCGGGCGCGCTGACGAGCCGCAACTGCGCGTCGTTCGAGGAACGGCATACGCGGCTTATAGCAATGGCAATTCCGAACAGGTCATTCGTGAATTCAAGCTGCCCCTCTGCCGCGTCACCTTCGACAGCAGCGGAGGCACGGCGGTGCCGGACCGGACGGTTCCTTGCGGCGAGCGGGCCGGCCTGCCCGTACCTGCGCCGCAAAAAGCGAATTATACCTTCGCCGGCTGGTACACGTCGCCGGAATTGGCGAGGGCGTGGGAATTCGACCGTGATGTCGTCACGGCGGACACCGTGCTGGTCGCGAAATGGAACTGGAATTATGCAGACGATATCCTGCCGATCGGGCTCGCAGCATCGGCGGGAGACGAGCAGGTGACGTTGACCTGGAACGGCGCGCCGGATACCGTCGCCTACAGCGTGTATGTGAAGACTGCGCACGGCAGCTATGGCGATGCTCCGGCAATCACGGTCACGGGCGCTACGTACGAGGCGACGGTGCAAGGGTTGCACAACGGCACAGCGTACACCTTTCAAGTGAGCCTGATGAATCGCGACGGGAACACGGCGAATTCCGAAGAAGTGGTCGCCACGCCGCTCGGCCCCACGCCGCCGGA